>NZ_CP064066.1:0-173200 GCF_015654185.1 Rhodococcus sp. M8 | reverse complement strand
TCGTCGACAACCCCGCATGCTCGACGTCCCTTTGCCTCAACAATGTGGGCAGAAACGCCGCGGCGCCGCTGTGCCACATTGTTGAGGCACCGCTGGTCAGCGACCCATTCGTACCTCGGATCGAATGGCAAAGGACACTTGTCCTGTGCCATCGGACCTGAGGCTTTGTCCAGCATCCGAGGCAAGTGAGACTCTGCACGAGAATTTCAGTGGTTGCGACCTGGGGATTCGTCAGTGCATGTCAGGGGCTCTCGTCACGAGAATGTCAGTGGCCGCGGAGAGAGTCCCGCCGGGATGTCAGTGCGGTGAGCTGGGGTTTCCATCGGTGGCAGGAGCCAGCACCCTTCGCCCGCTGCGCGGACATCGACGCTGGAGGCCCGGGACGTACGCCGTGATGGATGTGCCGCCGACCCATTGCTCGACATAAATACTATGTGAAGTAGTATTTGGGCCGGACGACAACACCGAAGGTCCACACGTCCCCGGATCGCAGGGTCGATTGCGTTCCGCGACCCTGCGTGTGCAGGGCGATGTGGGCCGTGACAGGAAGACGACGCCGTGATCACGACGCACCTCGAGCCGCCGACACGACAGCGCAGTGCCCCCTCGGGATCGACCGGCGGACGGGACCGTCGGTGAGAACGGGGCAGCACACGGAGTCGGCTGCCGGCCTCGTGTGCGCAGCCACGTCCGCGGACCGGCCAGCCGATGCGTTGCGCGGCGGCCGGGTTCGGGTGAGGCCGCCGGTACAGCGAGCGCCTCGTCGACGATCGTGGCAGGTGCTGGTGCTGGCTCTTGTGGCGGTACTGGGGGTCGGCGCCTGCGGCACCGGCACCGACGCCGTCGCCCAGGGCGGCACCTTCGACTTCGTCGCTCCCGGCGGCCAGACCGACATCTTCTACGATCCGCCGGCCGAGCGCGGACAACTGGGGGCGCTGGCCGGCCCGGATCTGATGACCGACGGGGCCACGGTCGACCTGGCCGACTACGCCGGACAGGTGGTCGTGCTCAACCTGTGGGGTCAGTGGTGCGCCCCGTGCCGCAGCGAGGCCGACGACCTCGAACGCGCCTACGAGGCCACTCGGGCGCTGGGGGTGCAGTTTCTCGGCATCAACGTCCGCGACCCCCAGCGCGACAAGGCCCAAGACTTCGTCATCGACAACAATGTCTCCTACCCGTCGATCTACGACCCCCCGATGCGCACCCTGACCGCCCTCGGTGGCGCCTTTCCCACCAGCGTCATCCCGTCCACACTCGTCCTCGACCGGCGGCACCGCGTCGCGGCGGTGTTTCTGCGGGCTCTGCTGACCGAGGATTTGCAACCGGTCGTCGAACGAGTGGCGGCCGAACAGTGACGGTGACCGTGCTCGCGCAAGGAGTCGGCTCGAGTTTCCAGACGGCAGCCGCGACCGGGCCGCTGCTCTTGGCGGTGGGCGCCTGTTTACTGGCCGGACTGATCTCCTTCGCCTCCCCGTGTGTGGTGCCCTTGGTGCCGGGCTACCTGTCATATCTGGCCGGCGTCTCCGGTGCCGACGCTCCACCGCTCACCGCCGAGGTACGCACCGCCGGGGTACACGCTCCAGGACGGTGGCGGGTCACCGGAGCCGCGGCATTGTTCGTCGCAGGATTCACCGTGGTGTTCGTGCTGGCCACGGTCTCGGTGTTCGGGGTGATCGGGGCGTTGCGGCTCAATCAGGAGCTGCTCCAACGCCTCGGCGGAGTGGTCACCATCGTCATGGCCCTGGCGTTTCTCGGGCTGATCCCGGTCTTGCAGAAGGACACCCGCTTCGCGCCCCGGCGCATCTCCTCCCTCGCCGGCGCCCCGCTGTTGGGCGGGGTGTTCGCGCTGGGATGGACCCCGTGCCTGGGACCGACGCTGGCCGGGGTGCTGTCCGTGGCCGCGGGTACCGAAGGCACCACCGCCGCCCGCGGGGTGGTGCTGATCGTCGCCTATTGCCTCGGGTTGGGCCTGCCGTTCGTGGCCCTGGCCTTCGGATCCACCTCGGCCCTGCGCGGAGTCGGGTGGCTGCGCCGACACTCCCGTCACATCCAGATCGTCGGCGGCGTGCTGCTCCTGGCAGTGGGAACCGCGCTGGTGACCGGAGTCTGGGAGGTCTTCATCGCGTGGATCCGCGACGAGTTCGTCACCGGGACGGTGCTGCCGATATGACCGTCACCGACCGCGCTCCGGCCTCGAAGCCATCACCGCCGCCGGAACCATCACCGCTGCGCCGAGCTGTCGCCACTGCACGCAACCTGTGGCGTCAGCTCACTTCGATGCGCACCGCCCTGGTGCTACTGTTCCTGCTCGCCCTGGCTGCGGTCCCCGGGGCGCTGCTGCCGCAACGCAGCCTCAACGCCGGCAAGGTCGACGAGTACATCGCCGCCCGGCCGATTCTCGGCCCGATCTTCGATCGGCTCGAGTTGTTCGACGTGTTCGCCAGCTTCTGGTTCACCGCCGTCTATGTGCTGTTGATGGTCTCGCTCGTGGGCTGTCTGATTCCCCGGCTGCGTGAGCATCTGCGCGCTGTGCGCAGCGCCCCGGTGCCGGTCCCGCGCAATCTCTCGCGCCTGCCGCACCATCATCAGGGGTTGCTTCCCGAGCCCACCGACCAGGCCCTCGACCGAGTCCTCGACCTGCTGCGAGGCTGGCGTCTGACCACCCGGACCGAGCCCGGCCCGGTACAGGCGGTGTCCGCGGAAAAGGGGTATCTGCGCGAAGCCGGCAACCTGGTCTTCCACTTCTCACTGGTCGGGCTGCTGGTGGCGGTGGCCACCGGTCGGCTGTTCGGCTACGAGGGGTCGGTGATCGTCATCGCCGACGGCGGGCCGGGATTGTGCAACACCTCCCCGGCGGTGTACGACTCGTTCCGCGCCGGAGCCGCCACCGACGGCACCGGACTCGAGCCGTTCTGCCTCAAGGTCGAGGATTTTTCTGCCGACTACCTCGACAACGGGCAAGCCGAAATGTTTACCTCCACGCTGTCCTACCAGACCGGCACGGACATCGGCACCGACCGCTGGCAGCGGTACCAAGTGCGGGTCAACGAGCCGCTGCGTCTGGGCGACGAACGGGTGTATCTCACCGGTCACGGTTACGCCCCCCGGTTCACCGTGACCTTCCCCGACGGGCAACAACGCACCGAGACACTGCAGTTCGCCCCCGAGGATGCCACCACGTTCCTCAGCAGCGGGGCCATGCGGTTCGATCCGCCCGGCGGCACCTATCCGGATCCGGACGAGCGTCGCCGCAACCAGATCGCAATCGAAGGATTGTTCGCTCCCACGGCAGCCTTCAACGGCACCTTGCTCACTTCGGTGTTCCCTGACCTGCGCGATCCGGCGGTGGCCGTCGACATCTACAAAGGCGATACCGGGCTCGACACCGGCATTCCCCAGTCGATCTTTTCGCTCAATGCCGAGATGATCAACCAAGGCCGACTGGTCAAACAGGCCCGGGTCAACCTGCGACCCGGAGAACACACCACCCTCGCCGACGGCACCGCCGTCCGGTTCGACGGCGCCGAGGAATTCGCCTATCTGCAGGTCTCCCACGACCCTGCCCAAAACTGGGTGCTGGTGTTCGCGATCACCATGATGGGCGGGTTGGTGGCCTCACTGGTGATCAAACGCCGCCGGATCTGGGTGCGGCTGCGCCCTGCCGGGGGCGGTACCGCCGTCGAACTCGGCGGTCTGGCCCGCACCGACCACGCCGGCTGGGGGCCGGAGTTCACCGACATCTGCCGACGCCTGGACCCCGGGGCATCGCCTGCTGCGAAAGAGGACCGCTAGAGCCATGCCGATCGACGACACCTTCGCTCGCTACTCCGACCTGAGCTTCGAGGCCGCCTTCGCCGTCTACCTGTTGGCCCTGGTGCTGTTCGTCGCCGAATTCGCCGCGGTCCGCACCCGCCGTGCCGACCCCGCCCTCGCCCCCATCGCAGCTGTCCCCCCGGCAGCCACCGGGCCCGGCCGGGTGAGCGCGCCGACCGGGCGTGAGCTAGCGGACCGGCTCGGCCGGATGGGCATCAGCGTGCTCGTGGTCGCCTGGGTCCTGCACGTGGGGTCGATGGTGCTGCGCGGGCTGGCCACCGCCCGCTTCCCCTGGGGCAACATGTACGAGTTCGTCACCGTCACCTGCGCGATCGGGGTGCTGGCCGGTCTGATCGTGCTGCGCCGCCCGGCGCTGCGGGTGGTGTGGATGTTCGCGCTGCTCCCGGTGCTGGTGCTGCTGTTCGTCGCCGGCACCGTGCTCTACGCCGACGCCGCCCCGGTGGTGCCGGCGTTGCAGTCGTTCTGGCTCCCGATCCATGTGTCGGTGGTCTCCGTCTCGAGCGGGGTGTTTCTCGTCGCCGGGGTGGCCAGCGCCTTGTTCCTGGTGGCGGTGCGGGCCGAGCAGCACCCGACACCCCGGCTCACCCGGGTGATGCGGCGCCTGCCCGACGCCCGCGCCCTCGATCGCCTCGCGTACCGCACGACGATCTTCGCCTTCCCGTTGTTCGGCGCTGGCGTCGTTCTGGGGGCGATCTGGGCCGAAGCCGCCTGGGGCCGGTTCTGGGGCTGGGACCCGAAAGAGACCGTCTCGTTCATCGCCTGGGTGATCTACGCCGCGTACCTGCACGCCCGCGCCACCGCCGGCTGGCGCGAGACCCGCGCCGCGTGGATCAACATCGCCGGTTTCGTGGCGATGCTGTTCAACCTGTTCATCATCAACATGGTGGTCTCGGGACTGCACTCCTACGCCGGCCTGAACTGATCCGCAGGACCCCGCGGGCCGGGCACGCTGTGCCGACCCTGCGGGCCTGTCGGAGAACAGCTGTCGAGGAGCGCCGGATGGACGTGGATGCGCCGTCCGTCCCTGCGCGGTGGCGCCGCGGGCCCGGGCCTGGCGGCGCTGGGGGCGCGCCGCGTCCAGTGGGGTGGGCGTTGTGTGCCGGCTTTCCACCAGACACCGGTGGTGGCTGGCGCCGGGCGCGATCGCGCTGCTCACCGCTGCGGTGACGGTGGGTCGGCTTCGGCTACGGCTATCGCGTCGGCCTGGGTTTTTCCTGCCGTTGCTGCCCGTCGGTCACTGTCTACGTCGAGGCGGTTGCCGTCGGTGTCTTCGGGACGCTCGCCGCGATGCTCAGCCGCCGCTGGCGGGCCCGGATGCCGTTCGGCGCCTTCCCGTAGGCCGACTCGACTCGGGCCGGTGGACGGTCCACACGAGCCAGAGTCGACGACACCGGCGGTGACCGTGGCCGCGGTGCCGGGCAACGTGCCCACCCACAACGCCGCCTTCGGGCGCATCGAGATGACCGGCAGTTGCCGTGGCCCCGGGTTCGTGCCCTCGAACACGGGCCGCGCCGCGGTGGTTGCGGCCGGCAGCGGCGTCAGTGCTGTGAGCGCCGCCGACGGCACCGTCACCGACCGCAGTGCGATGTTCCCTGTCCCCACCCTCGTCGCGGACCTGCCGCTGAATACGGAACCGACTTGGACGACCCGGCTCGGCGCCGGTCCCGAGGCGCTCGCCGCCGCGGCCACGGTGGCACCGTTTCGGCCACCACGGCATGGTCACGGCGACCTCTAAATACTAAGCAGGGTAGTTTTTATTCGCCCGTTCGTATATCGTTTCGTTATCTCCACTGATCCGGGTGGCCCGGGTCAACCGCGAAACAGCATGTCAGGAGCAAGGACGTGGCACGACACCGCAGCGCATCTTCCCGAAGGGATCGGCAGGACCGTGATGCCGGCGTGATCTTTCGGGTGGCACCGACGGGCCGCGGCGGCGCTCGGCATCGGGCGGAGCCGACAGGGACCGGCCGTCCCGCGATGTGGGCGTCGGCGGTAGCCACCGGCGCCCTGATGACCGCCGGAGCGCAGATCGCGGCCCCCGGGGTGGCGGCGGCCCAGCCTGCCGTCGCTCCCGTGCCCGTAGCCCTGCCACCGGAGATCGCCGCGCTGGCGGACCTGCCCGAGGTCGGCGCGGCGCTCGACCAGCTCGCTGCGGTACCGGGTCTGCCCGAGGGGCTGCCCTCCGCTCTTGCCGCCCCGCCGGCGGCTCCGCCGACCGTCGGCGTACCGACCGAAACTGCTATCTCGGCCGTACCGGCGACGCCGGCCGTTCCCGCCTCGGTCGCGACGTCGTCCCCGCTGGCGGTCGCCCCGGTCTCGGGCACCTTGACCTCGTCCTTCGGTCCCCGTTGGGGCGCCACCCACGCCGGCCTGGACATCGCCAACAGCATCGGCACCCCGGTCTATGCCGCCTCGACCGGCACGGTGATCGATTCCGGCCCGGCCTCCGGGTTCGGCCTGTGGGTGCAGATCCGGCACGACGACGGGTCCACCAGCACCTACGGGCACATCAACGAAACGCTGGTCACCGTCGGGCAGCGGGTCCAGGCCGGTGAGCAGATCGCCACCGTCGGCAACCGGGGCCAATCCACCGGCCCCCACCTGCACTTCGAAACCACGAACCCCTCCGGAGCTAAGGTGGACCCGAGCGAGTGGCTCGCCCAGCGCGGCGTCCCGCAGACCGCCCTCGCGAAGGCCTGATCGGAACCGGACGCACCCCCGCCGCCATCCCCCATCCGCGTCCTTCACGGGCGAGGTGGGAGCACGTTCTCATCAAAAACTAAGATTCGTAGTATTTACTGGGGCGGGAAGTGACCGCGGCGCATCGCGGCGACAGCGTCACAGAACCGGTGTCGGTGAGGAAGGCGGGTCCGTGGTGGGCGGTACAGGTAGGGCACCCCGAAGCAAGCAGTCGCGGGGAAAGCCCCGACCGGTCACCCTGTCCGGTGCGCGGCACATGCCGTGGCCGATGATCGGCGCCGGCGTGGTGGTCGTGGCCTTGATCGGGTTGATCGCCTACAACCTGGCACCGAGAATCGCCGAACGGGCCGAGACACAGAAGTACGTCCCGAACGCGGACAACCCCGACCCGTCCACCGCGATCGCTGGGATGGAGAAGGCCGACTACCCGGCCGGCACGCACGTGCAGGCCCCGCAGCGGGTGGCCTACGACCGGACTCCGCCGATGGGAGGCCCGCACGACCAGTACTGGGCCACCTGCACCGGCACGGTCTATCCCGCGCCGATCCGCACCGAAAACGCGGTGCACTCGCTCGAACACGGCGCGGTGTGGATCACCTACGATCCCGACAGGGTGGCCGGAGACGAGGTGGCCACGCTGACCGCGCGGGTCGACGGCCAGCCCTACATGCTGCTCTCGCCGTATCCGGGTCTGTCCTCGCCGCTCTCGGTGCAGTCGTGGGGCCACCGGCTTGCCCTCGACGACGTCGAGGACGACCGGCTCGGTCAGTTCGTCGCCGCGCTGCGCCGCAATCCCAACACCCATCCGGAAGCGGGGGCGACGTGTTCGACCGTGCCGGGCGGGTTCGATCCGAGCGCCCCGCCGCCGTTCGACCCCTCGCCGCCGGGGCCGGATGCGGTGCCGATGACCGCCGATCCGCAGTCCGCGCCCGCCGCGCCGATGCCCACCGCACCCCGGTGATGGTTGAGCGCGATCTCGGTGCCGAGCCGGCCGTCGAGCCGGCTTCCGACGGACGCCGCCCCCGGCGGGTCCCGACGGTGGTGGCGGTGCTGGCACTGCTCGGGGGGCTGGTGCTGGGCATCGGCGGCACCCTGCTGGTCGCGGGCCCACCGGCCCCGCCCGGCGAGGGCTCGATCGACGTGGGCTTCGCCCAGGACATGTCGATCCATCACAGCCAGGCCGTGGAGATGTCGGCGATGGCGTTGACCAACTCCACCGATCCGGCGGTGCGCACCCTGGCCTACGACGTGATCACCACCCAGCAGAGTCAGCTCGGCACCATGCAGGGTTGGCTGACACTGTGGAACCGGTCGCAGCTGCCCACCGGGGAGCCGATGCGCTGGATGCGCGGCGCCACCGGCGCACCCGAGTCGATGCCGGGGATGGACGGGCACGCCACGATGTCCGTGGCACCGACGCCGACCGGGTCCCGGATGCCCGGCATGGCCACCACCGCCGAACTCGGCACCCTGCGCCGCACCACCGGTCCGACCTTCGACACGCTGTACCTGCAGTTGCTGCTGCGCCATCACCAGGGCGGTCTGCCGATGGCCCGTTACGCCGGGGCCGCCGCCGCCGAGGCGGCGGTGGCCGCGCTGGCGCAGCAGATCACCGAGACCCAGGAAGCCGAGGCGGCAACCATGACGCAACTGCTGACCGCCCGGGGCGCTGCGCCCCTGCCGATGAACTGACCCTGCCCCTGCGGTGCGAGCGGTGACGCACCGACGGTACCGGACGAGGCGGGCCCGTGAGCTGGACGGAGCCGTCGATGATGCAACTGACCCGACTGGTCGTGGTCTATACCCTCGCCCGCCTGGCCGTCGTCGCCGCGTGTGCCGGCGCCGCCGTTCTGGGTGTGCGCCTGTTCGGCCTCACGGTCTCACAGACCGGGGCGTGGATCGTGGGTCTGCTCGCCGGAATGGCGGTGGCGATGGTGGCGCTGCGCGGGCTGCGTCGCCGGGTCCACGACGAGATCGTCGCGGTCGACACCCGGCGCGGGCATCGGCCCCACCGACGGTGACGCGGGTGGGCGTCCGTGCGTCAGGCCCGCACCGTCAGATAGATCAGCACCAAGTTCAGGGCGGTGATGGTTGCGGCGATCGCCCAGGCCAGCGCGGTGGTGACGCGATGGTTGGCGTCGGCGCCCATCAGCGCCCGATCGCTGGTCAGCCGCACCAGCGGGATCAACGCGAACGGAATCCCGAACGAGAGCACCACCTGCGAGAGCACCAGCGCCCGGCTCGGATCGGTGCCGAGCGCGACCACCGCCAGCGCCGGCACCAGGGTGATCAGCCGCCGCGCCAGCAGCGGGATCCGGCGCCGCAACAGACCGTCCATGATCAGCGCCCCGGCGTAGGCGCCGACCGAGGTGGAGGCGAACCCGGAGGCCAACAACCCCCAGCGCGAACAGCAACGCCACCGTCGGGCCCAGTTCCTGGCCCACTGCCGTATGCGCCCCGTCGATCGAATCGACTCCGTCCCGACCCTGCAGGGTGGTCGCCGCCATGAGCAACATGGCCAGATTCACCGTACCCGCCACCACCATGGCCAGCCCGACATCCCAGCGGGTGACCTTGAGCAACAGCGTGCGCCGGGGGCCGGGTTGAGGATGGCCGTGCCGATCCCGGGCCAATCCCGAGTGCAGATACACCGCATGCGGCATCACCATCGCGCCGAGCATCGCCGCGGCCAGCAGGATCGACTCGGCCCCGTCGAAACGCGGCACCAGCCCGTCGGCCACCGCCTGGCCCGGTGGGGGGGCGACGACGACGCTGGTGACGAAACCGAACGCGATCACCAGCAGCAGGCCGGTGA
This sequence comes from Rhodococcus sp. M8, assembly GCF_015654185.1. Lineage (NCBI taxonomy): Bacteria > Bacillati > Actinomycetota > Actinomycetes > Mycobacteriales > Nocardiaceae > Rhodococcus > Rhodococcus sp. M8. Next base: position 163,851 of record NZ_CP064066.1, on the reverse strand, counting down.
TCACTCGCTCGAAACTGCGCTGGCCGCGGGTGTCCTGCACCAGCAGCAGGACCAGCGACACCGCACCGGTGAGCACCGCCCCGGTCAGCAGCGGCAGACCGAACAACAGGTTGAGCGCGATTGCGCCGCCGATCACCTCGGCCAGGTCGGTGGCCATCGCCACCAGCTCCGCCTGTCCCCAGTACGCCAACCGCCCCGCGCGGGGCATCCGCTCGCGCAGGGCCTCGGGCAGCGACATGCCGGTGACCAGCCCGAGCTTGGCCGACAGGTACTGCACCAGGGCAGCCATGGCGTTGGCCGCGACGACCACCCACACCAGCAGATACCCGAACTGGGCGCCGGCACTGACGTTGGAGGCCACGTTGCCCGGATCGACGTAGGCGATCGAGGCGACGAACGCCGGTCCCAACAGCGTCCAGCGGCGCCACCGGGCCGTGCGCTCCCCCGCGTACTGGATCAGCACCCTCGGCCTCCTCGATCGGATGTCCTGAATTAAAATTCAGGTGAGCCGAAAACTCAAGTGGCGTGCCTCCGGCCGGGTCGACCGGAGCGGGCTCAGCGCGGCAGGGAACGCAGATAGGTGTTGTAGTCGGCCAGGTCCTGCTCCGCCTGCACCGCGCCGTGGCGCTCGCGCACCGCCGCGGTGCGCCGCTCGTGCCGGTACCAGCGGCTCGCGAAGAGCACCACCACCGCCAGCGCGATCGGCTCGCCGTAGGACCAAGCCAGCGCCCCGGCCCACTGCTGATCGGCGAGCGGATCGATCCCCCAGCCCGGCGGCGGGGCGGCGAAGGTGGCCACCATCGGCACCGAGGCCATCATCAAGATCACTCCGAAGAACACGTGCAGCGGCATCTCGACGAACAGGTCGAAGAACCGCCCGAGGTAGCCGGGCCGGCCCGGCAGCGGACCGACCGAGAGGATCGGCACGATGAACAGCAGCCCGGTGAGTAGAAAGAACACCTCGAGGCCGGTGTGGCCGAGCCAGGTGCCGGCGACGGCGTCGAACACCGGGGACAGATAGATCCCGTAGTAGCTCGCCAGGAACAGCGGGATCGTCACCGCCGGACTGAGCAACCACCGGGCGCCGCGGCTGCGCAGTGCCGCCAACGCCGCGGCCGAGATCATCCGGGCGGGTCCGTGGTGGGAGGTGGTGCGCAGCAGCAGCAGGCCCGGGGCGCCGAGCACCAACAACGGCGGCACCGCCATCGACAGGGTCAGATGCTGGAACATCCACACGCTGAACAGTACGAACCCGTACCGTTCCAGCCCCAGGCCGGTGGTGGCGCCCAGAAGGGCACACCCGGTCAGGAACGCGACCGTGCGCACCGCCGGCCAGCTGCGCCCGCACCGGTGCAGCCGCCACCGCGCCCAGCAGTACCAGGCGGCCAGCACCGCCGCGGTGAGCGGCAGCACCGGCAGCGGTGGCGGATCCCACGCCAACAGCGCCCCCAGCGACGGCGGCGCCGTCGGCAGCGGCATCCAGTCACCCATCACCGACCGCCCGGTACGCGGCGCGCGCCCGCTCAGCCCTTGCGGAAGGCACGCAGCGCCACCCAGGTCAGGCCCGCGACGGCCAGCACACCCAGCACGCCGCCGAGCAGGGGCCACAGGATCGACGAGCCTGGCTGCGCGTCGCCGACCGCGGCCGCCGGCGTCTCGCCGGCTGCGGCCTCGGACGGTGTCGGCGACGTCGCCACCGACGGGGCCGAGGCGGCCGCCGCCCCCGCCGCGGCGGTGACGGTGAACGTGTACGAGCCGGTGATGGGATGGCCGTCGGCGGAGACGACCCGGTAGCCCACGGTGTACTCACCGGGGGGCAGTGGTTCCGGGACCGCCAGCTGCACCCGGTCCCCGGCGACGTCGACCTGGGAGCCGCCGCGCTGCGTGCCGTCCCCGTCGGTGACGGTCACCGTGGCGAACGAGGCGTTGATCGGCTGATTGAACTGCAACTCGATCCGGTCCGGGGGGGCCGCGAGGGCCGCCTCGGCCGCCGGGGTCGAACCGATCAGGGCGCTGTGGGCCTGGGCGGGGCCGGCCCCGAACAACAGCACCGACACGACGGCGGCCACGACCGCGACGAGATTCTTCACAAGCACATTCCTCCTCGGCGCCCTGCCTGGCCGGCTGCGGGGTGGGGGTGTGGGTTGTCGGCGGGCGCGCCGGTGGGCGCTGCCCGGCGCCCACCCTACCCCATCTACTATGTGACGTAGTTTTACGGTTGGTCGGTGCTGGTGCCGGCCCGCCCAGGATGACTCGGGACGGACGAAGGCATGAAACTGACAACCAATGTGAAGGTCGGCGTCGCCTTGGTAGCGCTGTTCGTGGTGCTGCTGACGGTGCTGCTCTACACCAACCGCAGCCCCGCCGCCGAACAGGGCGGCGCCGGGGCCTCCGCGACGCCGGTGTGGACCGAGGAGATCCGTACCTTGACCACCGCCGCCGACGACAAGGTCCAACTGGTCGAATTCCTGGACTTCGAATGCGAGTCCTGCCGGGCGCTGTACCCGGTGATCGAACGCGTCCGCGCCGAGTACGCCGGGCGGATCGACCTCGGCCTGCGCTACTTCCCCATTCCCAGCCACACCAACAGCCATCTCGCCGCCCGCGTGGTCGAGGCCGCGGCCCGCCAAGGCCGGCTCGAACCGATGTACCGGCGCATGTACGACACCCAGGCCCAGTGGGGCGAATCGAGCCGGTCCCAGGAAGCGGTGTTCCGGCAGTTCGCCCAGGAGCTGGAGCTGGACATGGCTCGGTTCGATCGCGATGTCAACGATCCGGCCGTGGCCGCCCGCGTCGACCGGGATTTCGACGCCGGTCTGGCCCTGGGTGTGCAGGGCACCCCGACGCTGTTCCTCAACGGCGTCGAGCTGCCGGCGATGCCCAGCTACGAGGAGCTGCGCGCCCGTATCGACGCAGCACTCGCGCAGTGAGCCCGACGCCCGCACCGAGCCCGTCGTGGCACGGGGTCGACCCGGCGCCGGACGGCCCGGCGGCAGGGCGCAATCGCCTCGCCTGGCTTCTGACCGTCTGCGGTGGGCTCGGGTTGGCGGCGTCGCTGGTGCTGACGGTGGAAAAGGTGGCCCTGCTCGCCGACCCGTCCTACCGGCCCTCGTGCAGCATCAACCCGGTCATCAGCTGCGGGTCGATCATGGCGTCCTGGCAGGCGGAGCTGTTCGGCTTCCCCAATCCGCTGCTCGGGATCGCCGGGTTCTCGGTGGTAGTGACCACCGGCGTGGTGCTGCTGGCCGGGGCCGTGCCGACGGGATGGTACTGGAGCGCACTGTTCACCGGACTGACCGCCGCGGTGACGTTCGTGCACTGGCTGATCTTCCAGAGCCTGTACCGGATCGGGGCGCTGTGCCCCTACTGCATGCTGGTGTGGCTGGTGACCGTGCTCGCCTGGTGGTACTGCCTGCTGCAGCGGGAAACGGCGGATCCGACCCGACCGGGACGATGGCGGCCGCTGCTGCGCCGTCACCACGCGGTGGTTCCCACCGTGTGGGTGCTCACCGTGCTTGCCTTGATCACCGAGGCGTTCTGGCCCTACTGGCGGACCCTGCCCTGACCCTGGGGGCCGCTGGGGCCGGCTCGTGTCCGCGCCCCTCGTCCGCGCGCACGAGCCGGCCGAGTGCCGCCTAGCGGTCTGCGGGCGGATCTGGTTCCTGCGCGTCGCGGCGAGGCGGGTCGAGCCGGTAGTGGAACTGCTCGGGCAAATGTGTCTCGGCGTCGCGGCGGGCGGCCTCGGCCTCGAGCATCGTCGACGTGCGGGCCCAGACCACCTTGAGCCAGTGGAAGGCGAGCATCAGGACCGCCGCCCAGCCCAGGAACAGTCCGGCGCCCGGCCCGGCGCCCCCGGCGGCCGGATCGAGGGTCTGCCGTGACCACACCGCCAGCACCGCGAACACCACCGCCAGGGTGCATCCCGCGGACGCCGCCAACGCCAGCACCCACCGTCGGGTCACCAGCGCCAGCATCGACACCCCGATTCCGAACACCGCGGCCAGGGTCAGGAAGATCCGCGAGGGCAGGGTGATCGTCTCGGCCACCGCCTGCTCGGAGCCGGCCAGCATCTGCCAGCCGTTGGCGCCGCCGCTGTGCGGCAGGGCGAACGAGACGGTCAGCACCACCACGGCTGCGGCGACCACCACCGCCCGCATCCCCGGATCGATCTCGGCGGCCGCCTGCCGTTCGGCGGCCGCCAGCTCCTGCCGCCGCTCGGCCGGGTCGGGCTCGGCGGTGGGCTCGTGCGGTGACTCGGTCATCGCGCCTCCTTCATCCGGTTCGGGGCCCGACAGCCCCGGGCAGGGGGCGTCATCGGGGGTCGACGAGCAGCCGGGCCTGCGGTTCGTCCTGCCACACCTGCGAGACGACGGTGCAGTACGACCACGCCGTGGTCGACCAGCTGTCGAATGCCTCGGCCGTGCCCGCTCCGGCCGCGATCACCCCGGCCGCGGTGAGCACCGTGCGGTTGGCCAGAGCCGCGGCCGGGCTGCCGAGCTCGGCAACAGCCCCGGCGAGCAGCCCGGTCACCTCGAGCACCTCACCCGGTACGGCCGGCGCCGAGCTGGTCGTCAGGGGCGTCGGTGGCCGGCGGTGCAGACCCGCCCGCAGATGCACCTCGATCTGCACGAGGACCTGCTCGAGCGCGCGTACGTGGCGGCGGAGTTTGCCCGGACGGGCGATGTGCGCGCCGGTGACCGGCGCCAGCCGAGACAGCCGCTGCGGATCCGGCAGCCCGGCATGGGTGAGCACGAGCGGGGTCAGATCCCGGATCAGCCAGTCGGTCAGCAGCGCGGTGGCGCGGGGTGTGGCCGGCACGGCGACCGCCGGGGTGTGGGGGTGCATCCTCGTCTTCCTTCGACCGTGGTGACGATCACCGAGTGGACGGATCGGTGCGGGGATCGGGCCCGGACGCGTGCTGCGGCGACGCAGGCAGTTCCTCGACCCGGTGCTGGCCCGGCCCGACATGGGCCTCGGCGCGCAGCCGCGCCACCATGTGCGGGTAGTGCAGCTCGAACGCCGGGCGCTCGGACCGGATCTTCGGTAGCTCGGTGAAGTTGTGCCGCGGCGGCGGGCAGGTCGTCGCCCACTCGAGGGAGTTGCCGTAGCCCCACGGATCGTCCACGGTGACGACCTGCCCGTACCGGTAGCTCTTGAAGATATTCCACACGAACGGCAACACCGAGGCGCCGAGCACGAACGACCCGAGCGTGGAGACGATGTTGAGCGTGGTGAATCCGTCGTCGGGCAGGTAGTCGGCGTAGCGCCGCGGCATGCCCTCGTTACCGAGCCAGTGCTGCACCAGGAACGTGGCGTGGAAGCCGACGAACGTCAGCCAGAAGTGCCACTTGCCGAGACGTTCGTCGAGCATGCGCCCGGTCATCTTCGGGAACCAGAAGTAGATGCCCGCGTAGGTGGCGAACACCACGGTGCCGAAGACCACATAGTGGAAGTGCGCGACCACGAAGTACGAGTCGGTGAGCTGGAAGTCCAGCGGCGGGGACGCCAGGATGACACCGGACAGCCCGCCGAACAGGAAGGTGACCAGAAAGCCGATGGAGAACAGCATCGGCGATTCGAACGTCAGCTGCCCCTTCCACAGGGTGCCGATCCAGTTGAAGATCTTCACGCCGGTGGGCACCGCGATCAGGAACGTCATGAACGAGAAGAACGGCAGCAGCACCGCGCCGGTGGCGTACATGTGGTGCGCCCACACCGCGATCGACAGCGCCGCGATCCCGAGCGTGGCGTAGACCAGTCCGGTGTAGCCGAAGATCGGCTTGCGGGCGAACACCGGCAGGATCTCGGAGATGATGCCGAAGAACGGCAGCGCGATGATGTACACCTCGGGATGGCCGAAGAACCAGAACATGTGCTGCCAGAGCATGGCCCCGCCGCTGCCGGGATCGAAGATGTAGCCGCCGAGCAACCGGTCGTAGAGCAGCCCCAGTAGCGCCGCGGTCAGCAGCGGGAAGGCCAGCAGGACCAGGATCGAGGTGATCAGGATGTTCCAGGTGAAGATCGACATCCGGAACATGGTCATGCCGGGGGCGCGCAGGCACACGATGGTGGTCACGAAGTTGACCGCGCCCAAGATGGTGCCCAGGCCGGAGACGGCCAGGCCCACGATCCACAGGTTCGCGCCCATGCCGGGCGAGTGCAGCTCCGAGTTCAGCGGCGCGTAGGCGGTCCAGCCGAAGTCCGCGGCGCCGCCGGGGGTGAGGAAGCCGCTGACGGCGATGAGCGAGCCGAACAGGTACAGCCAGTAGCTGAAGGCGTTGAGCCGGGGGAAGGCCACGTCCGGGGCGCCGATCTGCAGCGGCAGGATGTAGTTGGCGAAGCCGAAGACCACCGGGGTGGCGTACATCAGCAGCATGATCGTGCCGTGCATGGTGAACAGCTGGTTGTACTGCTCGTTGGACAGGAACTGCATTCCCGGCACCGCGAGCTCGCTGCGCATGATCAGCGCCATCACCCCACCGATCGCGAAGAACGCGAACGAGGTCACCAGGTACAGCAGCCCCAGGACCTTCGGGTCGGTGGTGGTGACCATCTTGTAGACGAAGGCACCCTTGCGGCCCCGCCGCGGTGGCATCGGGCGGGTGGCGACGGGGACGGGTGGGGGAGCGAGAGCGGTCATGTGCTGTCCGATCCGGGTTTCTGCGCGAGCGCACAACGATGAGGCACTCGACAGCCTACCCAAATACTATGAAGAATAGTATTTGGGGGCGGTGCGGGGCCCGCCGCCCCTCAGAGCACGGCCAGGACCAGGCACAACCCGGCCGAGGCGGTGGCGAGGCCGGCCAGCGCGGCCGCCGCGGGCACGGCCATCGACAACGCCGCCGCCGCCGCGTACGACAGTCGCGGACACCGCATCCGCCAGCTGGTGCGCAGCTTGACCAGCCGCAGCGACGTCTCGTTGCTCAGCCCCAACGTCCCGGCCGGTTGCGGCAGCGGGGAGGCCGAGACGGCCGTGAGCGCCGCGCACACCGTGGCGGCGCTGGTGGCGCGGGCGGCATGCTGGTCGGCGGTGAGCTCGACCAGGGTCTTGACCGCCGAGGGGGCCGCGGCGAACAGCGGCACGGCCGGGAACACCGCCGCGAGAATGTCGCAGGCGCTGACGAGGCGGTGATGGCTGCCGCGCAGGTGGGCCCGCTCGTGGGCGAGCACGGCATCGCGCTCACCGCTGCTCAGGCACTGCGACAGCCCGTCGGTGGCGACCACGAAGCCGGGCCGGCCGGCGACACTGTAGGCCATCGGCATCGGGTGCGCGAGCCACATCACATCGTCCCCCCGGGAGTGGGCGACGATGGAGATCACCTCGCGGTGGTAGTCGAGCAGGCGGGCCTGCGCCCGGGCGTGTCGCCGGCCCAGGATCACCGCCCGGGCCACCAGGGCGCTCAACGCCAACGCCCCGGCCCCGGCGAGGACTTCGGTGATCCACGGTTGGATGGCGTGCGAGACCGCGGACAGGCACCGCACCAGGGCCTCGACCGCGGACTCGGCCGGGGCATGATCGGGCCAGATCAAGATGATCACCGCCGAGACCCCGAAGAACAGCGCCCCGGCCAGGCTGCCCAGCCACGCCGCCAGCACCATCCCCGGCGGCAGCGAGGTCGCAGCCACGCGGCGCAGCATCGGCGGCGCGGCCACCGCGATCAGGGCGGCGCCGAGGAGCAGGACCAGAGCCAAGGTCATTGCTCGGGGGCCCGGCTGGTCCAGCCCCGGCGCAGGGCGTCGTACTCGCGGTCGGTCACCGTCTTGGCGAAGTGCAGCAGCACGGCACTGGGATCGGCACTGCTGTCCAGCAGCGCCCGCAGGGCCTGGGAGGTGGCTTCCTCCCGGCTGCGCGAGGGCGAATAGAAGTAGGCGCGGCTGCGCTTCTCCCGCTGCACCCAGCCCTTCTCGTACAAGTGGGTGACCACGGTCAAGATGGTGGTGTAGGCGAATTCCTTGCGAGCACGCAACCGCTCGACCAGATCGTGCACCGACTGCGGCTCGTCGGTCGACCACAGCTCGGTCATCACCTCGGCCTCGAGACCCCCCAATCCGTACATGACTCCCCTCGCGGACACTCGCCGATCATCGATGAACCTACGCACGCGCATCCGGGACGACCGGAACTCCGCGTGCGTTCAACCATGCCATGGGATCGGCCTTGCGACCGTCCGACGCCCACACCTCGTAGTGCAGATGCGGCCCGGTCGACTGGCCCCGATTGCCGACGGTGGCGATCTGCTCCCCGGCGCGCACCCGCTGACCCGCCGACACCAGCGCCTGGTCGATATGGCCGAACACCCCGATGGTGCCGTCGTCCTGCAGGATACGCACCCACAAGCCGAACCCCGAGGCCGGACCGGCCTCGAGTACCGTGCCGTCGGTGACCGAGACGATGGGGGTGCCGATCGTGTTGGCGATGTCGAGACCGTAGTGGGTCGTGCCCCACCGCGGCCCGAAGTTCGACGTCAACGTGCCGCTGACGGGCATCAGCGTCTTCGGGCGCCGTGCCTCGGCCTCGCGCGCCGCCCGGCGCTCCTCCCGCACCCGGGCCCGTTCGAGCTGGTCGGCGAAATCCGCCAGCGTCGGCACCTGCGAAACCTGCAACACCTGCGGGGCCTGCGACGGCGCGGCCGCCGTCGACTCGTCGGGATCGGCCTGTCGCCGGTCGAGGGTGTGCTCGTCGGTGGCGGCGTGAGCGCTCGAGGTCGCCGCGGTCAACAACGCTCCGGCCGCCACCGACACCGCCAGCACTCGTCCGCCGGCCCCGCCCCCGGGCCGGCGGTGGGCCCCCCGCACCGGTCGCCGGGTCGCTGCGAGCGGCCCCCGCGGTGGCGTCTGGCCGACCTGCGCCGTGTGTGCGGGACGGTCGGTCAGCGGCGCCGGCACCGCCGCGGCCTCGTGGTCCGCATCCGGGCCCCGGCCCGGCGCGTCGACGGGAAGCGGCCCCGAGGAGGCCTGATCCACGGCACGCGGTACGGCCGGGAAGGCGAGGTCGGGCTCGGGTCTGCGGTGTCGGGCCAAGATCGCATCCTTGTGAAGGAACCCGCTCGCTGATAACGAAACGGTGACGGACACCGACACATTACTACTATTCCGCATAGTTTCAACAACGAGGCAGTGGAGCCCCGCGGCGGCGTGGTCGGGGCGCCGTGCGGTCAGCGGCGCCGGTCGGGTCCGTCCGCCTCGCCCCGAACTCCGTCCAGTCCGCGCAGCATCGCGTTGTAGGCGGCCAGGTCCTCGTCACCGTCGCGGTCGATCTGCTCGTCGCGGCGCCGGGCGCGGCGTTCGTCGGCCGAGGCCCAGCGCACCGTCGCCAGCACCGCCGCCAGCAGCAGCGGCAGCTCCCCCACCGCCCATGCCAGGTTGCCGCCGAGGCGCTGGTCGGCGGCCAGGTCGTCGAAGAACCCCCGCCGCAACGAGGTGTAGTACTCGGCGGCGACGACGGTCTGGGCGTTGATCACCGACACCAGGAAGAAGGCGTACGCCGCCAGCGCCACCGCCGCCGCGCCCACCCGGGCCGTGGGCGCCGGGGGGCGCGGCAGCGGGTCCAGGCCCACGGTCACCCAGAAGAACAGCGATCCCACCGCCAGCAGCCACACGTTGGTCAGTACGTGGGCGACGTGCGATCCGGCGAGCGCGTCGTACAGTCCGGCGAGGTAGAGCAGATAGAAGGTGCCCACGAACGCCGCCACGGCCACCGCGGGGTGGGTCAGCGCCCGGACGGGCGTGCTCGCATACATCGCGCGCAGCCAGTCGCGCGCCCCGGGGGCGGCCCCGTCCGGCCGAGGGCGGACCGTGCGGGCCGCCAGGGTGAGCGGGGCGCCGAGCACCAGACACAACGGGGCCACGACAGCGATCGCGGCGGTGGCCGCAAGATGCACGCTGAACACCGCCGGGGCGTAGCGCCCCACCCCCGAGGACGTGGCGAGCAGCAGCACCAGACATCCGAGCAGCCACCCGACGGTGCGCCGGAGCGGCCACCGCCCCCCGGCCGCCCGTACCCGGCGCACCCCGAGCAGGTAGAGCGCCGCGAGCACCACCGCAGCGGTGCCCAGCAACAGATCGAAGCGCCACTCGGTCAGCATGCGCACCGGTGTCGGTGCCCCGTCCAAGCCGTAGCCCAGCACCTCCTCGACCAGGCTCGGGTCCCGCTGCTCCCCCACCGGCGGCGGGGTGCGTCCCAACGCCACCCCGAGCCCGACGGTCACCGCGAGCACCGCCGACTCCACCACCGCCAACCGGGTGAACGCCCGCCGGTCCGCCGGGTCGGCGGCCAGCGCGGTCACCGCGACGGTGCGTTGGCGCCACCCCAGCCAGCCCACCACCACCAGCGCCATCCCCTTGGCCAGCACCACGAACCCGTAGGCGCCGTCGAAGACCTGTCCCAGCGGCACCCGCACCGCGGCATTGACCACCCCGGACGCGGCCATCACCACGAACGCCGCCGCCGCGAGCGCGGAGAACCGGCGCGTGGCCAGATCCAGATGCCCCCCGCCGCGGACGGTGTGCAGCACCAGTGCCGCCAACCCGCCGGCCCACAGGCCGACCGCCACCAGGTGCAGCACCAGACTATTGGTGGCCAGATCATGCGAGCCCCCTGCCGACGAATGCCCCGTCACCGCCCGCGGCATCAGGCTTGCCACCGCCAACACCAGCAGCAGCGGCGTCCACCGGTGTCGCAGAACGAGCCGGCATCCCAGACCCACCACCGCTGCCAGCCCCGCCGTCCACAACCACGCGGTGGCCACCTCGATCTCCCCGACCGCCCGCAGAAACGGCAGCGGATCGGCGAAGACCACCCCCACGGGCTGGCCGGAGGTGTCCGACAACGACAGCGGCACCAGCGCCAGGGCACACCCGGCCCACACCGCCGCCGCCGCCCCGGCCGTGCGCACCGCCCGGTACCCGTCGACATCGAGCACCCCCGAGCGCTGCGGCGGCACCAGCACCGCCGCGAGCAGCAACGACCCCACCATGACCGCTGCGGACACCTCTCCCACCGCGGTGGCCGCCGGTAGGCCGTATCTCGTCAGCGCCCCCGGATCCGGCAGCCCCAGCAACCGCAACACCTCGGTGCTCGACACCGCCGCCAGCATCGTGGCCACGACAGCCGCGCCCGCCGTCCAGCCGAGCATCGCCCCGACCACCGCTCTACCGTCCCCGGCGCTCGCCACGGCACAACCTCACCCTCGTTTGTCGTTCGCCCGTTCCCGCCGGCCGAACCCGCAGACCTGCACCTCGCCGCCGAAATACTAAGAAGAATAGTTGTCCGGCGTGGTCCGCCTCCGCCACCCCACGATTGCACATATGCATATATGACAATATGATCGCTTGTGCGTCGACGAAAGGAAGACCGATGAGCCACGGACACGGACACGGCGTCTCCCCCGCCCAGGCCGCCAGCGCCTCCGGCCGGTACGTCCGCCGGCTCTGGATCGCCGTCGCCCTCGGCCTGACCACCTTCGTGACCCAGCTCGCCGTCGGCCTGTCCACCTCCTCGCTGGCCCTGATCTCCGACTCCGCACACGTGTTCACCGACGTGTTCGGCATCTTGATGGCGGTCACCGCCATCACCGTCGCCCAACGTGCCCGCACCCGGCCGGACCGCACCTTCGGCCTGTACCGCACCGAAGTCTTTGCCGCACTGGTGAACGCCGCACTGCTGTTCGGCGTCGCCGGCTGGGTGCTCTACGAAGCCGTCCAGCGTCTGTCCGACCCCCCGGAGGTTCCCGGCCTACCCGTCACCCTCGTCGCCGTGGTCGGCCTGGTCATGAACGTCATCGCCTTCCTGCTGCTGCGCAAGGGTGCGCAAGAGAGCATCAACGTCCGCGGCGCTTACCTCGAAGTCCTCGCCGACATGCTCGGCTCGGTCGGCGTGCTGGTCAGCGGCCTGGTGACCCTGGTCTTCGGGTGGCGCTACGCGGACCCGCTCATCGGTGTCGCCATCGGCGTGTTCGTCCTGCCGCGGGCCTACAATCTCGGCCGCCACGCACTCGGCATCCTGCTCCAGCAGGCACCGGCCCGCATCGACGTCACCGAGGTCAACGCCGCACTCGACGCTGTGCCCGGGGTGCGAGAAACCCATGACCTGCACATCTGGACGCTGACCTCCGGCATGGAGGTCGCGTCCGCCCACCTGACCACCGAACCCGACGCTGATCCCACTACCGTGCTCGCAGCAGCGCAAACCCTGCTGGCCGAACGGTTCCACCTCGAACACGCCACCGTGCAGGTCGAGCCCCCTGAGAGTGAAGGTCGCTGCCGCGAACTGCAATGGTGACCGACCGCAAGGATCGGTGGGCCGGCCTCGGGCATACCGGCAACGGTGCATCGCACAACCCGGCGAAGGTTCGCTGTCGTGGGGCGCAGGCCAAGGCCGGCCACGTCGCCCGCGCCGCAGGCGTCCGCGCCCTCGAGCGCAGCATCGCCGCCGCCGAAGAACAACTCCCGCACCCTGCGCCGGGCCGCAGGGCCGGCTCGCCGCGTGGAACACCCTCGGGGACCGCACCCACACACGGTGGGGCTTCGCCGGCGGCCCGGTGGCCGACAACGACACCGCAGCCCTGGTCGCGGCGATCCGTGAGGTCTGGTCGATCTGATCGCCGACCGCGCTGGCACGACCGGCAATGGAACCGGCAAGGCTGGGACGGGCACGGCACCGTCGACAGCGGCGCAGTCGACCGGTGACATGTGCGCCACCAAGGACGACTGCGTCGAGTCTGAGTGGTGGGCACACTACCGGCGCGTCCGCGACCGAGGTGGTTCACGCGGCTTCATTCTCCCGAGCGGACGAAATCCCGCCGATCGCGGTCAGTGATTTGTTCGGATCGGTTGACGGTGAGAACACCTCCGGTGCGGGTGACGGTGCGAGCGGGTAGCGGCTCGGGGGCGGGGCTGCGGATGACCGAACCGTCCACGATCGAGAAGCGGCTGCCGTGACACCGGCAGCCGATGAACCCGTCGGTTACCTCCGAGACCGTGCAGCCCTGGTGGGTGCACACCGCGGAGAAGGCCCGGAACACCCCGGCTTCGGGTTGGGTGATGACGAGTTGGGTATCGGCAAGGACGATTCCGCCGCCGACGGGCACCTCGGATGCTGTGATCTCGGCGGGTGCACTCTCGTCCTGGCGCGGTTGCGTCGACGAGCATCCGGCGGCGGTGAGACAGCCGGCGGTGCAGGCCGCGGCGAGAACGGTGCGCCGGGACAGGGGCGTGGACACCAACGTTCCTCCAGGTGTGCGGGCGGAGCGGGTCCTCGGGGCGCGGTCAGGCGGGGACGGCCAGACCGGTCAGGTACATCAGGGTCAGACCTGCTCCGATGCCGGCGAGCACGACCGGCGCTGCGGCGGCGCGCCCGGCCCGCAGTGTCGGTGCGATCTGCACGATGACCTGGATGATCGCCCCGGCCCCGACCCCGAGGAGCAGCGCGGAGACGTCGGTGTTGACGACGGTGGCGCCGAGCACCGCCCCGAGGACCGCGGGGGCACCGGCGAGAAGCCCGAGCCCGAGCAGGGCCGGCACCGAGGTGCGCTCGCGGGTCAATGGTGCGACGATCGCCAGTCCCTCGGTGGTGTTGTGCAGGGTGAAGCCGATGACCAGGAAGGCGCCCAGGGCGAGCTCGCCGACCGCGTAGGCGGATCCGATCGCCAGGCCCTCCCCCAGGTTGTGCAGGCCGATGCCGAGCGCGATCATCGCGGCCAGGCGGAGCGCGGAGGCATCGGCGGTGCCGGCGCGCTTGCGTCGGGCGCGCAGGTAGCGGTCCACCCCGGTGAGGGTCAGGAACGACAGCGTCGCCCCCACCCCGACCAGTGCGGGACCGCCGAACGCGCCGCCGGTGGCGGTGGACAGTTCGATGCCCTCGGCGGTGGCGTCGAAGGCGAGGAACGCGAGCAGGCCGACGGTCACGGCGAGGGCGAACTGGACGAGCGCGGGGCGGGCGCGGCGCAGCACGGGCAGCAGCAGCATGCCGAGCAGCACCGGGATGATGCCGACATAGGTGCCCAGCAGCGCCATGAGGCCGAAGAACCGTGGCCCGGGTGTCGGCGTCGGTGCTGCGGCGGGGATTTCGTGCTCGATCGCCAGGCCGGTGGAGGTCAGCAACGACACCAGGTAGGGCTGCCCGGCGATCCACGGGTAGTCGAGGACGATCCGCTCGGAGTCGAAGCGGCCGAGGGCGTCGTCGGCCCCGGTGGCGGCGACGAAGACGTCGTTGACGACCACCTGCGCGACGGTCACCGGGTCGGGTCCGACGTTGCGCAGTGTCAGGATGATGCGTCCCGGCTCGAGGACGGTGCGTTCGACGGCGATGTTCTCGAGGGGTGGGCCGCTGCGTTCGGGCAGGGTCTGCCCGGCGACGAGCGCGAGCAGGGTCAGGGCGGCCAGGATGATCGCGACGACACCGGCGCCGGGAATCCAGCGGCCCCGCCCGCCGGCGGGTGCGGCCGGTTCCGGGGCGGTGCCGGTGTCCCCCGAGTCGGGGCTCTCGATGCGGTCGCCGGTGGCGGCCGGTGTGGGGTGGGGGTTCGGGGTCATTCGGACACCTCGAAGAATCCCATCCAGCCGAGGTCGGCGAACTCGGTCTTGTGTGCGTGGAACATGTATCTGCCCGGGTACGGGAATCGGAGTTCGCAGATGCCGCGCTGGCCCTGCGCCTGGACCACGGTGTCGGTGAATTCGGACGGTTCGAGCCGGGTGCCGGTGGGGTAGTAGTCGAAGAAGTTGCCGTGCAGATGAAAGCTGTTGACCGGGTCGTATTCGAGGACGTTGACCAGATAGATCCGGACCAGCTCGTTGCGCCGGACCTGGACCGGTTCGTGCATGTAGTGGAACGGGATGCCGTTGACGGCGTAGAGCTGGTTGCCTTCGCCGTCGAAGGTGGTGTTGTACCCGTGCATCACCATCACCATCTCGTCCGCCGGCGGCCGGTCCTGGGGTGGGTCGACGATGAAGGTGCCGTACATGCCGCGGGCGATGTGCTCGGCGAGCGGGCTCACATGGCAGTGATACAGGTGCACCCCGAACGGGATCGCGTCGAATTCGTAGGTGAACGACTCGCCCGGTTCGATCACACCGCGCCCCACCCCGGGCACCCCGTCCATGTCGGCGGGGTGGATCCCGTGGAAATGCATGGTGTGCGGATGCTCGGATCCGTTGGTGAACCGTACCCGCAGCAGGTCCCCTTCGCGGCAGCGCAGCGACGGCCCGGGGATGCGCGAGTTGAACGTCCACGCCGGGAACGTGATTCCCGGCGCGATCTCGATGTCCTCGTCGCTCGAGAAGATCTCCCATTCCCGCAGGGTGCGACCGTCCGGCAGGACCGAGACGGTGCCGTAATCGAAGTCGCGCAGGATGGCGTTGGGGTGGAACCCGTTGGCGGAGTGGTCCACCTGCCGACCGAGCCGGAAGGTGGGCCCGTTGACTCCGCCGCCGTGTGCGGCCGGGTTCGAGCTGTGCCCGCCGTGTCCGGCCGCGGGGCCGCCTTCCTGGGCTACCCGGTCCGCGGATCGGGCGATCCCCCCGGCACCGAGCACCAGGCCCGCGGACCCCGCCAATGCTCCCCCGAAGAGCACCTGACGGCGGGTCGGGGCGTTCACGCGATTGCCGTCGGCGACATTGTCCGGGCACACGAAACCATGCGAGTAAGACGAAGCACATCAAAAAGTTTGGCACACCGAAATCAATACTTCAATAATGCAAAACCCAGGGGTGGGACAGGGGTGAGCGGGATGTCTGAGGCGTTCCCGCGCCGCGGGTCACCGGGCCCGCTGGTGCGTTCCTGCCGGGTGCGGATCGCCACGGCGGCCAGCAGCGCGATCCGGCCTGGCGGCGACGGCAGCGCCGAGGTGCTGGTCGCACCTCGGGAAGATCGCCGTCGCGTGGATTGGAATCCTCGAGGTCGAATGCTAGGCGGTGACCGAGGGGGACTCGCGGGGTCAGCGGGCTTCGATGACGCCCATCATGCCGTTGTCCTCGTGGTCGAGGATGTGGCAGTGGTAGACGGTGCGGCCGGGAAAGTCGTCGAATGCGACGCGCACGGTGAGGCGACTGCGAGCCGGGATGTCGATCACGTCCTGCTGGTGGGGCTCTGCGATCGTGGCGCCGGAGGTGAGCTGCATCGGCCACACGTGCAGGTGCATGGAGTGATCCATGGGCGAGTCGTTGACCAGGGTCCACTCCTCGATCGTGCCGAGTCGCACGGTGTGGTCGGTGCGGTCGGGGTCGTACGTGCGGCCGTCGATCGTGAAGCTCATCCCGCCGCTGTGGGTTCCCATGCCCATTCCCATGCCGGTGCCGAAGACGAATGTACGGGTGGCGGCAATCGGTTCGCCGCGCAGATCCCGCGGCGGGGTCTGTGGCGGGATCGCCGCCGGTGACATCGTCGGCGGCCCGGTGACCTCGAGGTGGGCCAGAACGGTGCCGTTCGGATCCGGCTGGGGTTGGGACTCTGGACCGGGCATGTCCGCACCGCCACGTCGCATCATGCCCATCATGCCCAGGGTGCCGCGGTCGACGGGCAGGGCACGTAGCTGCGCCGATCCGGGTGTGGTGTCGATCAGCACGTCGGCACGGTTGCCGGCGGCGAGGTCGATCTGCTGCACGGGCCGGGGTTCGCGGAAACGACCCGAGTCCAGGCCGATCAGCCGCAGGGATTGCCCGTCGAGTCGGAGTCGCAGATGCCGGCTGACACAGGCGTTGACGATGCGCCACCGTTCCCGGGCGCCGGGGCGGGTGGTCACGGTGGGCCGCACTTGTCCGTTGGCCAGGATCAGGGCCCCTTCTCGCCCCAGCATGCGGTCCATCATGGTCGGCGCCGGGATGGTCCCGGCGCCGTCGATGCTCAGATCGGAGAGCACCAGGACCCGCTCGACGGTGGTCGGGATCGGGTCGGGGTCCTCCACGATCAGTGCCCCGTACAGGCCCGCGAAGATCTGATCGGCGACCAGGTGATGGTGGTGCGGGTGATACCAGTACACCCCGGGGGGATGGTGGTCCGGCAACCGGTAGTCGTAGTCGAAGTCGGTGCCCGGCTCGACCCGCAGGAACGGGTTGTCGGAGTTGCCGGAGGGGGAGACGAGCACACCGTGCAGGTGCAGATTGGTCGGTTGCGGCAGCCGGTTGCGCAGCCGGACCTGCAGCCGATCCCCGGGACTCACCCGCAGGGTCGGGCCGGGCACGCCGTGGTTGAACCCGAATCCGGCAACCTGGGTTCCGGCGAGTGGGAAACGTCCCGGTGCCGCCTCCAGGTCGAGGGACAGCGCGCCGCCGTTGCCGGCCAGCACCGGTGCCTCAACCCATGCGGCGGCGGAGACGGTCTCCGGTCGGGGCGTTCGGGTGGACTGCCACGCCAGTCCGAGCCCGCCGGCGGCGGTGGCGGTGACACCCAACGCGCCCAACTGCAGGGCCCGCCGTCTGCTGATCGGTTCCATGAGCGCGCCTTCGAGCTAGTCGTGGCCGTCGAGCACGCGCCGTCGCTCACGGTATTCCTCGGAGTCGATCTCGCCTCTGGCGTACCGCTCTTCGAGGATCTGCCGGGCCCGGCCCTCACCCGGCGGAGGGGGGTAGGTGCTGCTGGGGGCGGCGAAGTGGCCGCCGGAACCGGACGGTCGGGAGAGCAACCGGATCGCCAGCACCACCAGGACCGCCAGGCCGAGCAGCAGCAGCGCGGCGAACAGCCACATCCCCCAGCCGCCGTTCATTCCCCAGCCGCAGTTTCCGTAGGGCATCACCGCAGATTCCTTTCCGGGAGGGCCATATCGACCGGCCACCGTGTGCCCGGCCTGCCCTCACGATACGCCCGGGGGCATACGGGCAGTGAGAATGCGCGGTCCGGTGCTGCCGGATGTGGCGCCGAGTGCGGTGTGCCGGCCACCCGAGGGTTCTACCGTGAGGGGCGGGGTGCGGCGGCGCCCGGTCGGCGGCACGGAGAGGAGTGCGATGAGGAAGCAGTCGCTGATCGCGGTGGCACGCCATCTCATGGCCCATGCCGCCACCGCCGCCAGCGGTCGGAGCGCTGAGACCGTCTACGGCGGCCACGAGCAGACGTTGCGGCAGACGGTCATTGCGCTGATGGGTGGGCAGTCGATGGGCGAGCACGGCAGCCCGGGCGAGGCGACCGTCTACGTCCTGCGGGGTCGGCTCCGCGTGAGCAGCGGCGACGCCTCGTGGGACGCGATGACCGGTGACCTTCTCGTCCTTCCCCGGACCCGGCACCGGCTCGACGCGCTGGAGGACTGCGCGATGTTGCTCACCGTGGCCAAGACCTGACCGGGGCCGAGCCGGGGCCGCGGGCGCGCCGCGGCGGCGAGGTCCTCGGGAATCGGCATCGGGGCGGTCGGCCCGGCGCCGGCGCGGCCGGGTGTTGCCCTCGGGATAGCGGCCCGCCGCGGAGCCGGGGCGGCGACGATGATCCGCACCACCTGCCCGAGGGCCTCGCGGGCGTCGCGGCGGCGCAGCGCCGGAACGAACATCGCGACGTGGTTGCCGGTGTGGGGCCAGGGCTACGGTCGGGACAGGACGGGGGCCCGCTCGAGGCGCCGCCCTCGAACCTCGTGTTCGTCGACCCGGACGGGCGGCAGCCATCTGCACCTCGTGCAGCCTCACGCACAACAATCCCGGGTCCGAGAGGTGAGCGCGTCACCGACTCGTCCCCTCTGCCACGACGCCCCCAGAAATCATCGATACAGACCGGCTATCATCGTTGCATGACGATCAATAGTGGGCTTGGGTGCAGGTTGTCCACCAGCGCCGGAGCGGGCCTCGATGCCGCGGTGGCGTTGTTCCACAGTCTCTCGGACGGAACCCGGTTGGCGATCGTGCGTCGTCTCGCCGGTGGAGAGGCGCGGGTGGCGGATCTGGTCGGTGAGCTCGGGTTGGCGCAGTCGACGGTGTCGGCGCACGTGGCCTGCCTGCGGGACTGCGGGCTGGTGCAGGGCCGCCCGCAGGGCCGGCAGGTGTTCTACTCGCTGACCCGGCCGGAGTTGCTGGATCTGCTGTCCTCGGCGGAAACCCTGCTGGCGGCCACCGGGAACGCGGTCGCGTTGTGCCCGAACTACGGCACCGACAGCGCACCGGGGGTGACGGAGTGAGCGAGGCGTGCGGCTGCGGCCACGACGAACCCCGCCCCGAGGGCGAGCAGGAGCACGAGCCGGAGAAGCTGTGGCAGGTCACCGAGATCCGGGCCGCGGCCGCCGCCGGGGTGCTGCTGGTGGCCGGGCTGGTGGTCGGCTGGAGTGGCGGACCCGACGTGGCGGAGCTGGCACTGTATGCGCTGGCGTTGCTGATCGCCGGCTACACCTTCGTCCCCGCCACCGTGAAACGGTTGGCGCACGGGAAGATCGGGGTGGGCACCCTGATGACGATCGCCGCGGTCGGTGCGGTGCTGCTCGGCGAGGTCGAGGAAGCCGCGATGCTGGCGTTCCTGTTCGCGATCAGCGAGGGCCTCGAGGAGTACTCGGTGGCCCGCACCCGCCGCGGCCTGCGCGCGCTGCTGTCCCTGGTCCCGGACACCGCCACCGTG
Organism: Rhodococcus sp. M8; assembly: GCF_015654185.1. Taxonomy (NCBI): domain Bacteria; kingdom Bacillati; phylum Actinomycetota; class Actinomycetes; order Mycobacteriales; family Nocardiaceae; genus Rhodococcus; species Rhodococcus sp. M8. The sequence goes on along the minus strand of NZ_CP064066.1, from coordinate 144,335 downwards.
GTCCGCGACGGCCGCGAACAGACGGTGCCGCCGGTGGAGCTGCGACTGGGCGAGATCATGGTCGTCAAACCCGGGGAGCGGATCGCCACCGACGGCACCATCATCGCCGGCCGCACCGCACTGGACGTCTCCGCGATCACCGGTGAATCGGTCCCGGTCGAGGCCGGCCCCGGCGACGCGGTGTTCGCCGGCGCCATCAACGGCACCGGCGTCCTCGAGGTCACCGTCACCGCCGACGCCGAGGACAACTCGCTGGCCAAGATCGTGAAGATCGTCGAGGCCGAACAGTCCCGCAAGGGCGCCGCCCAACGGTTGGCGGACACCGTTGCCCGGCCCCTGGTCCCGGCGATCCTGGTGGTCGCCGCGGTCATCGCCGCCGTCGGCAGCCTGCTCGGGGATCCCCGGGTGTGGATCGAACGCGCCCTGGTCGTGCTGGTCGCGGCCTCGCCGTGCGCGCTGGCGATCGCGGTCCCGGTGACCGTGTTCGCCGCGGTCGGGGCCGCCAGCAAACTCGGTGTCCTGGTCAAGGGCGGCGCCGCCCTCGAGACCCTCGGCCGCATCCGCGGGATCGCCCTCGACAAGACCGGCACCCTGACCCGCAACCGGCCCACCGTCGTCGACGTCGCCACCACGAACGGCGCCACCCGCGGCGAGGTGCTCGCGGTGGCCGCGGCGCTCGAGGCCCGCAGCGAACACCCCCTCGCCGCGGCGATCCTCGCCGCCGCCGATTCCGTGACTCCCGCCGAGCAGGTCGACGCCGTCACCGGCGCCGGGCTGAGCGGGCGGATCGGCGGAGCCGGCGTGCGGCTGGGGCGGCCCGGGTGGATCGAGGCGCGCGAGCTGGCCGCCGACATCGAACGCATGCAGCACGCCGGCACGACCGCGGTGCTGATCGAACGCGACGACCACCTGCTCGGGGCGATCGCGGTCCGCGACGAACTGCGCCCGGAGGCGGCCGAGGTGGTCGCCGGTCTGCGCCGGGGCGGCTACCGGGTCGCGATGCTCACCGGCGACAACGAACGCACCGCCCGCGCCCTGGCCGTCGACGCCGGGATCGACGAGGTGCACGCGGACCTGCGCCCGGAGGACAAGGCCCGCATCGTCTCCGACCTGCGCACCCGGCGGCCGACCGCGATGGTCGGCGACGGCGTCAACGACGCCCCGGCCCTGGCCACCGCCGATCTCGGCATCGCGATGGGCGCGATGGGCACCGACGTGGCCATCGAAACCGCCGACGTCGCCCTGATGGGCGAGGACCTGCGGCACCTGCCGCAGGCCCTGGCGCACGCCCGCCGGTCCCGGACGATCATGCGGCAGAACGTCGGCCTGTCCCTGGCCCTCATCACCGTCCTGATACCGCTGGCCCTGTCCGGGATCCTCGGCCTGGCCGCCGTGGTGCTCGTGCACGAGGTCGCCGAGATCGTGGTCATCGCCAACGGTGTCCGTGCCGGCCGCGTCCGCGCCCTCACCACCGCGGCACCGGCCACCCCGGCACCGGCGGACAGGGCCCACGCGTGAGTGGCGATCCGGTCACCCCACCGGTCCCCGGGCGGCGGCGGGCTCGGACGGTGTTCGTGGCCGCCACCGCCGTGCTGGCGGCGGCCGCCCTGATCGTCGAGCCGCTCATCCGGGCCGTGTTGGCCGGGGGCCGGGTGATCGACCTCGGGATGCTGCAGCTGCGCCTGACCTACAACACCGGGGTCGCGTTCAGCCTGGGAAACCAGCTGCCCACCCCGGTGCTGGTCGCGGTGACCGTGACCGTCACCGCCGGCATCGCGGTCTACGCCTGGCGTACCGCACCGACCAGTTCCGCGGCGGCGGTGATCGGGTTCGCGGCGATCTTCGCCGGGGCCGCCGCCAACGTGATCGACCGCCTCGTCGACGGCAAGGTCACCGACTACCTCCACACCGGCTGGTGGCCGACGTTCAACCTCGCCGACACCTTCATCACCTGCGGTGTCGCTCTGCTCCTCGTCTCACTGTTCGTCGACAGCAGATCCGCCGGCACCCGGGAGGAGGCCACCTCATGAGTTCGATGCCCGTGCCCATCCAGGCCGCATACACCGACGAGATGACCGCAGCCCGCACCGCCGCGGACGACACGACCCGGTGGACACACCTCGAACGCGCCCACATCCTGTCCCAGCCCTACCCGTGGCCGCACACCCGCAACCATCTCGCCATGCTCGTCCTCGCGCTGCGCCGACGCGACCGCCGCGAGACCCTCGGGCAGGTGGTGCGGATCATCGTCGCCGCCCCCGGCTCCGCGTCGGGCCGCTACCCCGAGGGCAACACCGGCCGCTCCGGTGCCGGGCTGATGACCCCGAGGCCGATGCCGGACGATCTGGCCCGCATCCTCGCCGGAACACCCTGAACCGCATGGGATCGGGCGCACGCGCGTAGCGGGCGCAGGTGGTGCCGGTGATCGGCACCCTCGCCGCCGCGGCCGGCGTGTTCGCCGGCACCGACATCGACGACATCGCGCTGACCGGTGTCGTTCGTCGCCTCGGCGAGCGGGGCCGGCCGCGGCCTTGACACATCGTCGCCGGCTGGTACCTCTGCTTCCTCGCCCTCGTGGTGATCAGCGTGGTCGCCGCCTCGGCCTGGTCATCGTGCCCGACGACTGGGTCGGGCTCCCCGGCCTGCTGCCTGGCGCTCGGGGTCCGGGGATTGATCACCCCCGCGCTGCCGCCCGGGATCCGGTCCGGCACCCGTCCGTGTCCGGGTCTTGACATCGAATCCGCCGGAACCGAACCCACGGGCGGGGCTCGCCGACGGTCCGGGCCGGGCGGACAATGAGCCGTACCCGGTTCGCGATGACACAGACCCGCGGGGGCAGCCATGACGGACCAGCGGCCGGTCGACCGCACGGCGATCGCCGCCGACCTCGAACGCGCCCGGCGGACGCTGCACGAACTCCTCGACACCGCTTCCGCCACAGCTCTCGATCGGCGCTCGCACGGCACCCGCTGGACCAACGAACAGCTGCTGTTCCACATGGTGTTCGGCTACATGGCGGTGCGTCGACTGCGGGTGCTGGTTCGGGTGTTCTCCCGGCCACCCGACCGTGTCGGGCAGCTGCTCGCGCGGGCCCCGGACGCGGCGGCCCCGGTGTTTCACGAGATCAACTACCGCGGGTCGTGCCTGGCGGCCACCGTGTTCGACCGTCACCGGATGGGCCGGCACTGCGACCGTGTCATCGCCGCACTGCAGCGCTCCCTCGCGAAGGAAACGGACGCGAATCTGCGGCGCAGCATGGCCTTCCCGGGGCGCTGGGACCCGTTCTTCACCAACGTGATGACCCTCGAACAGGTGTACCGGTACCCGGGCAAGCACTTCGACTTCCACCGCGAGCAACTCACCCTCGAATGACGCGCACCATCACCCGAGATCAACGGGTGAGCGCCCGCCGAAGATCGTCACCCCGAGACGGGTGGCGTCGGCCAGGTCGACGACGATGCCACCGACCTGCGGATGACCGTCGGCCCACCCTCGGGCGGTGGCGCGGTCGGCGAAGAAGTTCCGGTGCGTGCAGCAGCTGGGCGCGGAGGGCCGTGGCCGGCCGCGGCGCCGACGAACACCACCGCGGTGGCCGGGGACGCGGCGGCGGCCTCGCCGTGCACGGTCACGGTGGTGGACTCGGTGACAGGGATCGGTGGCGCTCGCCGGCTCGGCCCTCGGAGTCTCTATGTCCGCACGTACGCCTCGGTATCGTCCGCCCATTCCCACACGTGACCGTCGTAGGACACGGGTCCGAATTCGTCGTCCGGATCGACCGGCTCGGCTTCACCGGAATCGATCAGCTCGACCATGCTCGCCGCGTCGATGATCGAGGGCTTACCTGATCCGGCACCGGCGACAGCCGCCGCGATGTGCGCCGCGATCCACTCGCGCACCCCGTCGAACAGCCTCGGCTCGCCGTTCGGCGATCCGCAGCGCCCGTCAACATTCGGCTTTTTCTACATTTCCGTCTGGTTCGTATTCAGTGAGGTACATCCACTTCCCTGCCGTGAGTCAACGGCGGTTGCGCAAGTACTCGACCCAGCCGGTGAGAAAACCGCGTTCGTATTCGGCGGCGGCGGCGTCGAGGTGCTCCCCGGCAGGGGTAGTGAACCAGGTCGCACTCTGGCCGCGACAAATAGAGAAGCATCGGCAGCGGTGTCCCACCTCCGGGGCGCACCGCCACCCTGCACCGTCATTCCCGGCGTAGCCCGTGACATGCCCGGGATGCGATGATCCCTGCACGCAGGCCGAAAGAACTGCTCGGATCTCGGCCGGAGCCGACCGCCGGAATCGCCCGATCTCCCCGGCCACCGCCGAGAGAAGACATCTCTCCCCGGGCCGTGCACGAAGCAGCAGAACCTGCCCACCGTGGGCGCCACACCGGTCAACCGGCGAACAAAATTTGGGTGATCTCCGCGTCGCGGCCGTAGAGGCGGGCGGCCTGTGCCGTGGCCGCCGCCCGCACCTGGGTCTCGGACACCCGGGCCGCGGTGGTCACCGTCACCCAGCCCAACGTCGTGACCGGATCCCGGAGCGAGCACACCCGCACCGACCAGTCCACCGTGCCCGCCTCACGCCGGCGCGCCGACCCGGTCGACGCCGCCTCGCGTTCGGTGCCCGGCACGGCCGGAGCCCAGCGCCCCGCGAGTGCCTGGACCAGGTTTTCCAGTGCGACGGTGATCCACCGATTCGCGTGTGTCCGACGCTGTCGCGCGGTCATGACCCGGCCCGTCCTTCCCGGCCGGGTCATGACCGCGCGAGAATGTGCCCAGCGCGACGAGAACATAGTCTTTCCCGCCGCCGCGGACCGTCGCGCCCGACTTGCCGGCATCTGCAGCACCTTCACTCTATGCCCCGAGGTCATGACTTTCGCCCGTCCGCGTCCCGGTCCGGGCGTCTTCGCGCCGGTACGGACCCGCCCGGGTGGGCGCCGCCCTCGGCGCCACCGCGCACCGCGACCAGATCCTCCATCGCACGGACGGACCGACACCGCTGCCGGAATAGACGGTGTCACCGAGGTGTCGACGCGGGTGGATCGGGGCGTCACCGTGTCCCCCGGGCTCACCCTCACGCCTCGCAGAATCCCGCTCGGCTGGAGCTGCGGTGCGCCGTTCACCGTGAGGCGACCGGAACGTCCCGATCCCCTCGCAGCCCGAAACGGTCGAGGGCTTTCCTCGTCGCCGCACGCGGCCACACCGCAGACGCCCCGCCGCCCTCCCCGATCGGGGAGCGGTCCACCGCAGGTGTGAGACCGGCGACAGCCGGGCACTCTCGGATATGGAGCACGACCCAGGAGATGTCTGCCACGAAGCCGGCCTCGGCGGCCGACTGCTCACCTTCGCCGGCGAGGGCGAGTTGTCGATGCTGTCCGACGCGGTGGTTTCCCTGGTGTGCGCTCCCGACACCGACCACCCCCACTACGGTGACGTGCTCGAATGGATCGTCACCACCACCGCCGAGGTGATAGCCCTCAAGCTGGGTCCCCTCGTCCGGGGTGGTATCGCCGCCTACGCCATCAAGATCAGAACCTCCGACGGGCAGATCCTCGAGATCGGCGAGCTACCCGCACCCGAATGCCACCTGTGGACAGCGATCGTCGACGCCCTGACCGGAGACATCCGCCAAGCGCACCACCACCTGGCCCCCATCATCCATGCCGCCGACCGGGAGGAGCGGATCCGGGCACTGATCGAGGCGGTCGCCTGGCTCGATCGAGTGCTCGACATACCGGCATTTCCCGAACCCGATACCGCAACCGGATAGACCGGACGAGCGGCGCCACATCGTCGCGGCCGACCAGGGCTGCGGCGGACACCGGATCGGTCGGCGCGAGGGATCACTCCAAGCAGCATGAGGTGGTCCGGTTCCTGGACGTGCACAAGTCCGCGAGTACGTGTGATTATTCGGAATTTCCGAATGCTCCCTGGGCGGCGGTATTTGTCCAGGTGGCGGTGGCGTGCCGTGCCGTACGCCCGTTCCTTCCACGCCGGTCGCCCGGCGGTCGAGGTGGGGTTCGGTACCAGCGCAGACGGTACGGCGGCCGGTGCGACGTGGCCTCCGCTCTCTCGACTGCCGGACGGCAGACACAGGGATCATCCCGGATGGGGGGCTATCGCGGCTCGATCGGGTCCGATGCCGTAGCGAAAGCACGCAGTTCCCGCAGCTCGGTGCGTAATTCGTCGGCGCGTTCGCGGGCGGCGTCGACCTGGGCGCGGGCCGCGGCGGTCTCGGCGCGGGCGGCCGCGAGGTCGGCGCGCACGGCCTCGGTGCGATCCCGCTCGGCGGCGCCCTCGGCGCGGGCGGCCGCGAGGTCGGCTTCGAGCCGGCCCACGGTGGCGGTGGCCTGATCGGCGGCGGCGCGGAGCCGGGCGAGCTGGTCGCGCTGCTGTTCGACGAGGGCCTCGAGGTCGGCGGTTCGCCGACGGTGCGCCGCCTCCGAGTCCTCGACCCGGGTCGTCCACGCGTCCAGGGCCGCGGTGTGGTCGGCGCGGAGGCGGTCGAGTTCACTCTGGTGGTCGCGGCGGGCCGCGGCGAGCGCGGTGGTGGCATCGTCGGCCTGCGCGAGCGCGGCGGCCGCGGCCGCGTCCGCGTCGGCGCGCTCGTCCAACGCGGCATCGAGTTGCTCACGCAGACCGGCGATCTCGGCGCCGGCATCGGCACGGACCTTGTCGGCGTCGGCCTGCACCCGGCGCAGGTGCGCCTCGAGCGCGGCCGGATCGGCCAGCAGCGCGGTGGCCGCGGTGATCGACGCGGCCACCTCGGTCAGGCGTGCGAGGGCGGCCTGGGTTTCCTGCCGCAGCAGCGGGACCGCCTGCGCGAGGGTGGTCACGGCCGCCGCCGGATCGGTGGGGGTGGCCGCCTCGAGCCGCTCGGCGCGGGCCGCCTCCTTCTGCCGTTGCCGCCAGGCCCGGACCCGGTCCGCGTCCGAGGCGTACTCGCGGCGCCGTCCTCCCCTGCCCTGGGTCATCGCCTCGCCCTCCGCTCTGTCCTGAGCCGTCCGCATGATGCTACCCCAAACGTACCGTTTCGTACGTAACATGATACGTACGAAACGATCGGGCCGAACAGTCCGATTCGCGGCCGGTGGGCGACACCGCCCGTTCCTTCTCGCCGTGCCTCGTCGGTGGTCGCCACCCTCGGCGGCCTCGCGGGGACGGGTCAGCACGCCGGGTCGAGGCCGTCCAGGTCGGGGAGGCAGTCGTCGACGGCGGCCGCGATGGTGGCCTGGTGTTCGTAGTCGTCGATCCACTCGAGGACTCCGTCCGGGCTGTCGGGGCCGGCGCTGAGGCCGATCCGGAAGCGGGTGTCGATGCGCAGACACACGTACGGGGACGGGTGGCCGGTCCGGTGGGTGGCTGATGCGAGGCGGCGCAACGCGGCGGCGCCGGCGATGACGGCGTCGACTTCGGTGGCGGCGGTGCCGGATTCCTGCGCGACGGCCGGATCGCAGGTGACGGTCCAGGTGTGCACGAGCGGGTCCTCCTTCGGGTCGGTTCTGTCTTCGGTGGACGCCAGTGTGTCCGGCCGCCCCGGCCACGACCGGGGCGGAGACGGGCAGCGGGCCCGGTCCTGTGGAGAACCGGGCCCGCTGTGGACAACTCACCGGGGAGTCAGCGGCCACCTTCGAGGGCGAGTGCCTTGTCGTCGGCCGGGAGCAGCACCGACCGGGCCACCTGCACGGCGCGGGCGAGCTCGGCGGTGAAGGCGCGGTGACCGGCCCGGTCGAAGAACCGGAAGACCAGCGGTCCGGCCTCGACGTCGACCCAGTGGATGTGACGGCGACGCTGCGGATCGAACGCCCCACCGGGGGTGATCTTGGACGGCGGCACCGTCGACCAGTTCACCGTCACCACATGCTCTCCGGCGGCGAAGCGCTCCGGGCGCAGCAGGAACTGCTCGGGCAGCACCGTCGTCACCCCGTCGGCGACCGGGCGACGCAGCACCGCGACCAGGCCACGGACCACGGCGGGGTCGGTGAAGACCATCCGCACCGCGCCGATGGTGGCGAACACCGCCGCGCTCGCGGTCAGCGCGCTGGTCACATCCAGCCGCACCTCCTGCGACGCTCCGGCGATCAGGACGGTGGTGCGGGTGGTCAAGGTCGGAAAGCTCGGGGTCTGCGACGCGGTCATGGCGACCTTCCTGCTGGAGGTGAGAACCGGCGCGGGTCCGCCTGTTCTTTTGCCCTTCTGGCAGGGAGCATTTGGACCGGCATGAGGGCCGTGGAGTGCAACCTCTGGGACGGAAAAATCTCGCCGGAGCGCAGCGGAGGAGAGAATTTTCCGGGCCGTCAGGCCGCGCAGCGCCCAGGGGTTGCGCGCAGCGGACCGCCGGTCAAAATCGGAGGCCAGAAGGGCAAATCAGGCTCTTGTGCAGGGCGGAGCGCAGCGGAGCTCGATTCGGTGTGCGCCGCAGGCGCACCACGGACCACGCCCGAGGTCGACAACGCTCCTGTCCGCGGCGATCGCCGGTGCGCGCCAGGAGGTCACGGCCTCAAAGGCTCCTGCACACCCACCAGGCCGGGCCCCACTTCCTCTGAGCGAGGCGGCGGACGTCGTGCCGGCGGTGCAGCGTGCTCGTCCCTCTCCCCTGCGCCGTGCCGGTGTCGCTGGGGCATGTTGACCGGGTGACGGCCCGACGGCAGATCCTCTCACGGGGCGGGAAGGCTGTAGCCGACCGAGGCCGGTCTGCAAGGCCGTTGCCGTCCGGAAAGGCCCCAGCGAGAGGGTGTTTCCGGCCGGGCCGCGGCGCACGGAGCCTGGGAGGCACCCGCTCCGCGAGTTATAGCGCTACAACGCCTGAATTGGTGCCGAGAGACGTCCCCGTTTCCGCCGGGCGCCACCATTGCAAAGGTAGTTCCTGGGAGGACACCGCCACCGCCCCCGCAGCGGGTGAGGTTCGCCGTGGGCGCGGCAGATGGCGGTACGCGTGCGTTCTCCTGATCGACGTGAATCCGACCTTCGGGTGCGCGCCCCGGCAGTGCGCGTACTGACGTCGTCGGCGGCACTGGAGGCTGTGCCGGGGGTGTTGCTCCGGTCGGGGGTTACAGGTCGAACAGAGAGAACTGAGCGGCCTGAGCCTGGGTTTCGGTGTCGCGGCGGTGCCGGTCGGCCATGGCGCGGGCGAGGTCTTCGGTGCAGCCGAGTTCGTTGGCGACCTCACTCCAGTCGTGGCCGTCGTGGCGCAGCTGCCACGCCCACTGGTGCAGCTGTTTGTCCATCTCCATGCCGGGCGCCCCCTCGATGACCCGGGGCGCTCTCGCCCCTTGACTCGTGAGCTGCCGCGACGGTAGCCGAGCAGACGCGGATTCTCCGGCAGGCGCGCCGAGGAGGCTCCGGCCAGATAGGAGCCGTGCGCGGGCCGTGCCGACAGAACCGCCACGGCGCAGCGGGCCTCGGCGGAAAGCCGGTCCGGACCGGGCAGGTCGCGGACCCCCGGCGGATGCGGGGGCAGGAGGGGCCGCGGTGATCGGCGACGGTGATCGGCGACAATGCCGTGGGCCGGATACCGGAGGAAGAAGGTGTGATGCCAACCGTGGAGATCTTCGTCGACGAGGCGAAGACGAAGGACTACTTGATCTGCGCGGTGGTGGTGCCTTCCGAGGATCTGGCTGTGGCCCGCAAGACGATGCGCGCACTCAAGCCGAACAACCGGGATCGGCTGCACATGCACGACGAGCGCCCGGAGAATCGGCGGCGGATCGTGGCCGCCTTCGCCCGCACACCGCCGATTCGGCAGGCTCACCTGTTCACCGCGCCGATCGTCGGTCGCCCGCACCGGCAGGTCCGTGACCAGTTGCTGGCGGCGTTGGCGGTGCACAGCGCCGAGCTGGGAGCGCGCCGCATCCTGGTCGAATCGTGTGCCCAGGACAAGCAGGATCTCGCGGCGCTCACCGGGGCTCTCGCCCGGGTCGGGGCGGCCACGACGGTCCGGGCGAGGGTGGACCGTCGGCACGCGCACGAGTTGCGGTGGGCTGCGGACCTGATCGCCTACGCCTATACCGCCGGCGGGCAGCTGCGGCGCGCGATCGACTCGCTGGTCACCGCGGCGCGGGTGCGGTAGACAAGCGCAAAGGCCGGGCGACCACGCAAAGCGTGCGGGCTCCCGGCCTTACTTTCCTGACTCTTCGCCAGGACACCCTCAACGATAGCGGGCCACTCCCCCACCGTCGAGCACCACACCTTCGGTACGGACCAACAAGAACCGGACCGGACCGTCACAGTGACATCGGCAGCCGCCCTACGCGGACCCTGGGGATGTCGCCGCATCCCCCGGGTAGGCCAGTGCCCCGGCGTCGGGGGGTGAACCGCCGGGGCACACGGCCCGCACGTCCGAGGGGACCGTGCGCGACCAAGGACGACACTACACAGAACCACCACCGCCGTCTCACGTCCCGCGGCAAGGTGTCGGACCGGCGTCGTACGCTGCCCGGTGAGCGCCCCGGCACCCAACGCACCGGGGCGTTCGCCTTCTTTCAGGACCACCGCACTCCCGGCCGCGGCGGGCCGACATGGGGCGGTGAGCCGATGGTGACCTCGCAGGTGCGGCACGTCCAGGTGCGGTGGCCGCCGGCGCCGGGGGTGCAGTCGCACGGGATCCAGCCGACGAGGACCTGGTTCGGGGCGAGGCGATGTCCGGCGGTTATCTCACCCCTACGTCGGTTTTTGCTGGCCAGCGGGCTGTGGGGTGTCAGTTGCTGTGGATACTGTGCCCATTCGCTGTGCTGCCTGAGGACACTCGAGGAAATCAATGCTGTGCGGCGAGGGTTTCAGCGAGGTCGGCCGGCACCGTCATCCGGGTCATCAGCCCGGCACGGGTACGACCGGTGTTGCCCTCGGGGTAACGGCCCAGCGTGGACCCGGGAGACGCGACGATGACCCGCACTACCTGACCGAGAGCTTCACGACGGTCACGCTGGCGCAGAGCAAGACCGAGCATGGCGAGGTGGTTGCGGGTGTGCGGCCACGGGTAGGGCTGGGACAGGATGTGCGCACGCTCGAGGTGCGCCCACCGCTCGCTGTCCACGGACGTGGCGCGGGCGGCCGCCATCTCGGCGGTGTAGGCGGCGTGGACGATCGTGGACATCGCGGTCATAGTGCGGACTCCTTGGATTCAGTGCGAGCATCGACGACACCGGACACGAGCAGCAGTCGCCACGGCGGCCGCACTCTCGCGATCGGTGTACCGGTCATGCGCTGGCCGTAGACGCCGACATTGGTTTGGGCATGCCCGGCGTCGGGCCGGCGAGGGCGCGGGCGCGGCCGGCGCGGACCCCGTTGGCGATCACGATGATCTCGGCGACCTCGTGAACCAGGACGACGGCGGCCAGCCCGAGCACCCCGAACAACGCGAGGGGGATCAGGACGGTGATGATCGCCAGCGACAGGCCGACGTTCTGCAACATGATCGTCCGGGAGCGTCGGGCATGCTGCAGGGCTTGGGGCAGGTGCCGCAGGTCCTCACCCATCAGGGCGACATCGGCGGTTTCGATGGCGACGTCGGTACCCATCGCGCCCATCGCGATCCCCAGATCGGCGGTGGCCAGGGCCGGGGCGTCGTTGACGCCGTCGCCGACCATCGCCGTCGGCCGCGTACCGCGGAGGGTGTCGATGATGCGGGCCTTGTCCTCCGGACGCAGATCGGCATGGACCTCGTCGATGCCGACGTCGGCGGCCAACGCTCGTGCGGTGCGCTCGTTGTCGCCGGTGAGCATCGCCACGGTGTAGCCGTCGCGGCGCAGCCCCGCAACGACGTCGCGGGCTTCGGGGCGCAGTTCGTCGCGCACCGCGATCGCGCCGATCAGGGTGCCGTCCCGTTCGATGAGCACCGCGGTGGCTCCGGCGTGCTGCATCCGCTCGATATCGGCGGCCAGGGGGCCCGGGTCGATCCAGCCCGGCCGGCCCAGGCGAGCGGGGATGCCGCCGACGTGTCCGGTCAGTCCGGCGCCGGGGACCGCGTCGACGTCCCCGGCCGGGGTGTAGTCGTCGACGGCGGCGAGGATCGCTGCGGCGAGGGGATGTTCGCTGCGGGCCTCGAGTGCCGCTGCAAGGTTCAGGACGTCGGCGCGGGTGGCGCCGCCGGTGGTGGCGACGTCGATGACCTCGGGTCGGTTGCGGGTCAGGGTGCCCGTCTTGTCCAGCGCAACGGTGCGGATCCGGCCCAACGCTTCGAGGGCGGCACCGCCCTTGACCAGGACACCGAGCTTGGAGGCGGCGCCGATCGCGGCGACCACGGTCACCGGGATCGCAATCGCCAGCGCACACGGGGAGGCGGCGACCAGCACGACCAGGGCGCGTTCGATCCACACCAGCGGATCGCCGAACACGCTGCCGATCGCGGCGATCAGCGCCGCGGCGACCATCACCCCCGGGACCAGGGGCTTGGCGATCGTGTCGGCCAGACGCTGGGCCTCGCCCTTACGGGATTGCTCGGCCTCGACGATCTTGACGATCTTGGCCAGCGAGTTATCCTGCGCGCCGGCGGTGACCTCGACCTCGAGCACGCCGGTGCCGTTGATCGATCCGGCGAACACCTCATCACCCGGTCCGGCCTCGACCGGCACCGATTCCCCGGTGATCGCGGAGGTGTCCAGGGCGGTGCGGCCGGTGCGGATGGTGCCGTCGGTGGCGAGCCGCTCCCCGGGCTTGACGATCATGATCTCCCCGAGCCTCAACTCCGCGGGGGCGACGGTCTGTTCACGGCCGCCGCGGAGGACGGTGGCGGTGTCGGGCACCAGATTCAGCAGGGCGCGCAAGCCGCGGCGGGTGCGGGTGACCGCGTACTCTTCGAGGCCCTCACTGATGGCGAACAGGAACGCGAGCATCGCGGCCTCGCCGACCTCGCCGAGCAGCACGGCGCCGACGGCGGCGATGGTCATCAGGGTGCCGACGCCGATCTTGCCCTTGGCCAGCCGCTTCAGGGTGGAGGGGACGAAGGTGTAGCCGGCGACGATCAGCGCCACCGCCTCGAAGCCCGTCCCGAGAGCGTCGGGCCCACCGATCAGGTGGACGATCAGAGCCGCAATCAGCAGCACACCGGCCACTGCGGCGGCCCGGATCTCGGTGACCTGCCACCACTTGTCCGGCTCGTGCTCGTCCTCGCCTTCGACGCGGGGTTCGTCGTGGCCGCACCCGCAGGCGTCGCTCATGCCGTCACCCCGGTGTCGGTGCCGGTGCCGTAGTTCGGGCACAACGCGACGGCGTTGCCGGTGGCGGCCAAGAGGGTTTCGGCCGAGGCCAGCAGATCGAGCAGTTCCGGTCGGGTCAGCGAGTAGAACACCTGCCGGCCCTGCGGCCGGCCCTGCACCAGGCCGCAGTCCCGCAGGCACGCCACGTGCGCCGACACTGTCGACTGTGCCAATCCCAGCTCGCCGACCAGGTCCGCTACTCGGGCTTCCCCGCCGGCGAGGCTGCGCACGATCGCCAGTCGGGTGCCGTCGGAGAGGCTGTGGAACAACGCCACCGCCGCATCGAGATTCGATTCGGTGCCCGCTGCGGCGAGGCACCCATCCACACTATTAATCGCCATACGGCGATAATAACCGCTAACCAACGATGAATGGAAACCGTCTCGTCAGCGTCGCTACCGCGGTCTCTGATGGGCCGACAACGGGTGAGTCGTCACACCCTCCGGCCGTGGAGCGGGACCGTCCCGTCCGCACAATTCTGGTGCGCGAGGTCCTCGGCGTGTGCTCGTCGGGATGCAGCGAGGTCCTCGCGAAGTTCCGCGAGGAGGTTGTCTTGTTGAAGCACTTGGTGCCGTAGTGCGATGTTTTCAGCGGCAAGCCGGTCATGATCCGCTTGTAGGCGTTGGTGATCGCCGATATCGATGGTCGAGTGAGCGAGTGCGTCACCGAGATAATGCTGCCGCTGTCTTTGTAATTCCTGGATCGTGGACCGCAAGTGCGCCATGGCGGATTTCTGGTCGGAGATCTTGGCGGCGAACGTCTGGTTCTGGGCGCGGAGTCCGTCGATGCTCGCGTTTTCCGAGGGGATCGACGTCGTGTTGTGTAGAAGTTCCCGTGCGGCAGCGTCGATGAGCTGGCGTAGGTCGGGATGGGCGTAGATGAATTCGCGGGAGACGCCCGCGTGCCTGGCGACGATCGATTTGGTGATTCGACCCCGCGGGCTCTCGCGAAGCTCGGCGACGGCGTCGAGGACCGCCTGCGTCTTCTGCTTGCTTCTGGCGGAGTTGTAGTGGATCAAACCGGCGATCGCCGCGGTGGTGGTCATGGCTGGTCGACTGCTTTCAGGTGGTAGCGAAGGTCGATTCGTCGTGCGGAGGTGGCGCGGCGTCGGATATCGGCCATGCTGTCGAGCGCCACCCGGATCGCCGCGCCCTCCTCGGGAGGGAGGGTGGAAAGGTAGTCGTCGATCGCGTTGATAATGTTGGTGCAGTGGTCAATTCGGGCTCTATAGTGATCGAGCATGTGCTGGGGAGTTCCGATAACCGACGCCCGCTCGAGGTGTACCTTCAGGTCGACCCGTTTGGCGATCATGCCATCGCGTTCGAGGGGATCGACCCGGAAGAACGGGCAGGCTTCGCACGCGTGGGCGAGCATGCACCCATCGCCGCCCAACGCGACATTCTGTGGTTCTTCGCAGTGTCCGAGGGCGACGGCAACTCGAGTGAAGCCATCGCGCTCGGGATTGACGTCGACGACGCGGCCGAAGGAATCGATTCTCCGGGGCGGGATGGCTGCGAGTGCCTTCTTGCGGCGTTTGGCGCCGACCTCGTAGTACATCATCGTCGTGGTGAACGACTTGTGACCCATGAGCGCCTGCAGCACGTCGGGGGGTGTCGTGCTTCGGCCGTCCGCATCCACCGCGTCGGCGTAGCGCTGCGCGTAGGCGTGCCGCAGGGCATAAGCATCGATGGTCCGCAGGTCGTAGTCGATCAGGTTTCCGCCGGCACCTTCGACCCGGCCGGGGTACGGCGCATGCTCGAGCACCGCGGTCACAAGCTCCCGCAGTCGGGACAGCAAATACCCGGTCCCGTAGGGGTCGTCCCGATGTCGATACCTGCTCGACGGGAACAGCCACTGCGATTCGATCCCGCACTCACTTTTGACCTTTTGCCACTGCCGGATCAAGTCATGGGTCTCACGGTGGATGGGCAACCTTTTTCCCGCGCTCCGGGGTGCCTTGATGCGCTCCCACTCAAGAAAAGGGTGTCCGGACGAGTCGAAGGACAGACAGTCATCGCGCAGATGCAAGAGCTCGACGGGCCGGCGGCCGCAGCGTTCGAGCAGAAACAGCAAGGCCCGCGCCTCCATGGTCCGGTAATCGGTGTCGCGCTCGACGAGGTGGAGATGGTCCATAAGCCAATCCACGACTGGCTGGGGTACGAACCGGAAAGGCTCGTCGTCGTCGCGTCCGGTACCGCTGCGCGGTTTCGGCCTGTGCGTCGTGCGGTTTCGACCGAACCGTGAGGGGATGTTCTTCCAAATGTGCTCGAGGTCGTCCACCCGATGCCCGTACTCGATGAGCGTCCAGAGCATCGTCATCCGGCGTCGTTGCTCGGTCGCGGAGGGCCATTTCGCGGTGATCGCTCGGACGATGGCGTCGATGTCAGTCGCGCTCAGCCGTGACGGCGGTTTGTCGTGCACACTCAGCACCCGATCGGCGAGACGCCATGCCCCGAGCATCCGCGAAATGGTGGTGGTGTGGGTGCGGGTGTTCCACATCCAGTGAGCCACACTCTCCACAATCCAGTTCTGGGTGAAGCCGTTCAGATCCGCCACAGCCTTCGGGCCCGGCCGATGGTGATCTGTGAGATCGAGGTCGACGAAGTGGATCAACCTCGGATCCCGATCGTCACGTCCGGACCACACGCGGTGTTCTGCTTCGATCCGGCGGACGCAGTCAGCGGCCAACACCCGCACAGCTCGTGTGGACGTGGTGAGTTCAGCGACCTGGAGCGGATCCGAGCCGATGAGAGTGCTCACCCCGCCGCGACGCAATGCGTGGTGCATATGTCGGAGGTGGACGGGGTCGAGGCTGGCTTTGGCGTCGGTGTCGCGCAGTTGCAGGGCGTAGACGAGCTCGAAACGGAGAGGCTCTTCCAACAAACCGAAGGGCACCGCACGCAACGTGGCCATGGTCCGGCCGGTCTGCTCGTCGATCGGTTCCGCGGAGCGCTGGATCCAGAGGTTCACATCCGCGGGTGGTGTCCGGCCGGCAGCGTTCCAGGTAGTGAGCCAGCACTGTGCCGCTGTTCGATGGTTCGAACATAACGTCGCGGTGACCTGGTCGTACCGGCAGCCGGGTATCGCGCATGATGGCGTCTTCTCCAGAATCGTCGGCCGGGTGAGTTCGATCCACTCCATGAGGCCGAGGTCGGCACCGTGCTTGTGGACAGAATTCTGGTAATGCCTGGCATGTGCGTAGCACAGGCCGGTTCGGCGGGTCGTGCGCTCGCATCCGACTAGGCACGTGCGTATGTCCCGACGCACGATCGGCGGAGAAGCACAGAACTCCTCCAACGACTGTCCCGAGGTCACGGCGTGCTCGGCGGTGCACGACGGGCAGAGTCGTACCCCGTCCACAACATGGAAGCAGCCCTCGCGCCAGCAGCGCCGCAACAGCGTCCGAGGATTGTCCGGGCTCGGAATCAGAATCAGCCGGCGATGGTCGTACTCGCCCGGTCGCCACTGCGTATCGATGTGGCTCAACAGGTGCTCGCGCCATGTCAGGACCGGTGGTGAACCGCTTTCTGTCCACAGCGAGAGCGCAGCACCGCCGCCGACGCCGATCAACGCGACGCTGTCATCGGCGGCGTGGGGCGGGGTGCCAGCGCCGAGGTAGCCGCTTTCATCGCAGTTTCGACATCGTGGGTGTAGATCCGGGTCGAGGTGATGCTGGCATGCCCGAGCAGCGATTGGACAACATCGATCGGTACCGGGTCGCAGTCGATCCCACGCAACAGCCGGGTGGCGAAAGTATGGCGCAGCATGTGCGGACCGCTCAGATCATGGCCGATAGCTCGTGAACACCGGTCCATCAGTCGTTTCACCGACTGGTAGCTCATCGCTCGTCCCAGCCAACGAGGCTCGGAGCGCACATTGACGAACACATGCGGACTCGAATCACGGACCGAGGCCGCCGAGAGGATCTCTCGACGCTCCAGGGCATAGTCGATGTAGGCCTCGACAACATCACGATGAACGAACAACGTTCGAGGCCGCCCTTTGGCGCGGGCCCGGTTCTCCACCGAGTTGCCGACACGCACGTGAAAGTGCGGGTCGACGTGATGGCAACCCAGCTGCCTCGAACCTCCACCGAAATGCAGATCGGCCACGAACAGCGACAACGCCTCGCCCACACGGATGTCTGTTGTGGACAGAAGATCGACCAGGAAGCGGTCTCGGGTGCCGAGTTCGAGATGGGTGAGAGCCGTGCGAGCATCCGCATCCGCGATCCATCGCGGCGTGGCTTCGGTCTCCGTCACGGACCGTAGAGAATCGACCAACACTCGACGGGTGACGCCGAATTCACCGCCCGCTCGAGTGCCGGGAGGAAAGTACTTGAGCTGCGTCATCCGCGCGATCAGATCGGTTTCCAGCAGCTCATGCGCATCGGCCCACTCATAGAACGAGCGCACAGCAATGACCCACAACTGGACGGTCGACGCTGCCCGAGTCACCGCCGGACCATTTGTTTTCCCCATAGGAGTGGCCGCGACGATCTGTCGCCACAACGCGATATGACTGAGCGTTGCCGTGCGCCAGTCCATCGTCTGGGCACACCAGGAGAGATATCCCGCGACCCGGCGTCCATACTCACGGGCAGTGAGGGGTGATCGCCCACTGTCGCTGAGGTACTGCAGCCACGCGGTGCCAGCCGGGTGCATGCGCCCGTCGCGATCGACGATCACAAATCGCTGCTCACCGGTCTGGGTATGGATCGCTGACGTCACGCTGTACGTCGGCTTCTCCGGCATGCGTCCGGACGCTACGGCAAACTGCTGATAGCCGGATGCATAACTGTCAGAACATGTCTCGGTCTCCCCTGCGCGGACAAGCGCTGACATCGACTACATAGGGGTACATAACGGCGGGGCAGATCGTCGGTGCTCGCTCGTACCGGGCCACATCCATAATGGTCGCACCACTCCCCCACTCAGGGGAACATATGTTCGAACACGCCTGCTATGATGGGACTCGACGCCGGGACTGTGGGGGAAGCACAGTCCCGGCGTCACCGTTTTCTGCACCCCCGTGCTGCGGCCACCGGTTCGTTCGGCAGCAGGTGCCTACCCGCACGGCACAGCATGTGGCCCGCGGCAGGTCACACCGACACCAGTCGCTCCTCGCGGTGGGTGACCGCGTCGAGCGGGAGCAGCACCACCGGCGGGATCTCGAAGCCTTCGGCGTAGGCCGCGTTCTTGAAGCGCTGCCAGCGCCGGCACACCGTGGACGGGGACGGGGTGTCCTCCAGCTCGGTGGCCACCTGCGCATAGGTCAGCTGCGGGCGGTCCAGCAGGATCGCCGCGACCTCCTTCTCCTCACTGCGCAGTGTGCACCCGGCCAGGAACTCGCGCAGGCCGTCGACCGTCTGCGGATAGCCACCGGACGTCGGCGCGAGAGTCTGCTCGGGCGATGCCTCGAGCGGGGCCGGGGCCTGCACGACCCCTTCCCCCGGTGCCTCCTCACCGTGGCGCCCGATGTGCTGCGGCTGCACCGTTGCAGGCTCGGCGGCACCGGCGGAGGCATCGGTGTGCACGCGTGCACCGGGGTACTGCACGTCGTGCACGACGGGTGCATCCTCCGCAGGGTCGTGCACCTCCGCAGGGTCGTGCACCTCCGCAGGGTCGTGCACCTCCGCAGGGTCGTGCACCTCCGCAGGGTCGTGCACCTCCGCAGGGTCGTGCACCTCCGCAGGGTCGTGCACCTCCGCAGGGTCGTGCACCTCCGCAGGGTCGTGCACCTCCGCAGGGTCGTGCACCTCCGATGCCTCGGGTGTGCTCGCGGGCTGCTCCCGGGGGGTCATCGGGTGCGCGTCGTGCACCGCCTCGTTGTAGCGGCCACGTTCGACGGCCAGCGCCCGCACGATCGTGGTGAACAGATGCAACAGCGCCAGGAACAGCAGCGGCACGATCATCGCAATGCAGGCGGCAATGGCAGCCGGTTGCGGCTGGTACCCGACATCGACACCGGCCGCGGCCTGCGCGTGCCGCTGCCCGGCCAGGCGGAAGGCGTGGTAGCCGTTGCCGGCCACGCTGAGCAGGACCGTGCCCGTGGCCAGGGCCTTGCAGTACCGGCGGGCACCGCGGAACTCGTCGTCGGTCCCCAGTGCAACGAGAGCGAGGGCCGCGGCGGCCTGTGCAACATCGAGTGCCACCGGCGCCATCCAGGCCAGTTCCGGGCGCACACCGATTTCCAGGGTGAGCTGACGCAACGCATCGAACGACAGGGTGAACGCCAGCGCTGCAAGCACGAGCGTCATCGCTGCAACAGCACCGAGGGCCATGGTCTTCGAGTGCAATCGTCGGCGTGCACTTGCGGACGGTAGCTGACGTTGCGCAGCGCGAACGTTAAGGTCATACATGATCGGAATTTCCTTTGCTGAGGTAGCCGGTCACGGAGTCCCGTTGGATTGCAGGTCGAGCGGGGCTCCCCCTCTTTATGGCGCTAGAACGTTGAAACGCTATGCAGCTAGAGGCGAGGTCTTCCTTGGTTGCCAGTTTCAGGCGCACCTGCCCGGATCGCGGCAATCACCTGCTCGGTGGACATGCGAGAGGCCAACTCACGAAGTGCAAAACGAACGATCGCACTACGGGAATCAATGCGTGGTTTTTGCTTCCGCCCGAGATAGATCGCCTCCTCGAGGAACTGGTCGGTCTCGGCGTCCAGATAGATCGTCGACTTTGTTAGCTCGTCCACTTCTGTGGAAGGCACTGGAGGCGCCGCCTTCGGCAACTCGGAGGCAGGCAACGCGAGTGCCGGTTCCCGGTCGTTGACGGTCTGCGCGGCCGCTTGCTCCAAGTGGGCCGCAGCGTCCGATGTAGACGGTCGAATCTCTTGCACGGGGGGCGCAATGGGATTGGTCGGGTTCTCGGAATCGGTGGGAATCTCCACCGGAACCGACCGGGGCTTGTGCCGCGGTGGCGGCATGGTGCGCCCACTGGCACGCTTATTCTTTTGCCGCAAGGCATCGAGTCCGTTAGTCATTGACGTACTCCTGGAGGAACTTCGCGGTGTCGGTGATTGCAGCCGCGAAAGCCCGCAACGGCTTGGCCGGTGGTTCCTCGGCGGTGATTGCAATGCGCTTCGTTCGAGTGCCAACCCGGGCGGCATGGGGAACCGGAGGCGCAACTTGCACCGGCGTGCCGTCAACCATCCGCGCAAGACGGTCGATCATCGTTCCCGGAGGTGCTGCCGGCACCATTGTCGGCGAAATGACCAGGGGGTAGTCGGCGAGTTCGTCGACGAGCTGCTCAGTTGCATCGAGATCCAGCTTCCGCAACGGAGTCGGGGCAAGAACGACATTTGCAACGGACAGTGCACCATGGGCCTGGGTTGTTGCACCTGGATGCGTGTCCACGACGACCCATTCCGTGTCCCACTCCCCCGCCCACTGCACCAGCGCATCCGCCATTGCATCTTCGCTGGGCGCCTGGTCGTACAGATCAGGATGCCCAGGTACCAGACGCGGCTTCTTGAAGCCGTTCAACGGCTTGGGGGTCTTTCCGGTGCGGATTGCATCGAGGATCGGAATGCGGGCCCGGTCGAGAGGCCGATCCCCCCACTTACCGGTGGCGCCGCCCCCGTCGTACTCCAAGTCCACCAGGACTGCGTCCAGCTCGTAAGCCAACTCGTACGCCATCGTGGTTTTTCCCACCCCTCCCTTCCGGGAGTGGCAAACGATGATTTTGGCCATTGCATGGAGCCTTTCGTCGGTTGCACTGGGTGCAATGAGTCGGTGCATTGAGGCGCTGCAGCGTGCAGCGCTACTACGCTCTGAACGCTAAGCGTCGGAACGCTGCAACGTCGTAGCGCCACGCCGTTGCAGCGTTGCACCGTTGTAGCGGAGCAACGTTCCAACGCTGCAACGTTCCGTCGCCAGAGCGTTGTAGCTCTGCAACGCTTCAAGATCGTAGCGCTCTAACGCTCAGCCATGGTAACGGCATGACGTGACAACGTTCTAACGTTTAGACGTTATGGCGCTACAACTGGGATGTCCGCCCATCGGGCGCATTGCCCGGCGTTACGCTCCGACGTTCAAGCGCTATAGCGGCTCTGCCCAATCAGCGCGTTGCGCAACGACGTTGTAGCGCTATAACTCATGCTTGCTGAACACATTGGGTGACCAGCAGTTTCCCCAAGGCTCGGCCGAGAACTCCGTAGTAGTCCACTGCCCGCTCCCTGCACCGTTGTAGCGGAGCAACGTTCCAACGCTGCAACGTTCCGTCGCCAGAGCGTTGTAGCTCTGCAACGCTTCAAGATCGTAGCGCTCTAACGCTCAGCCATGGTAACGGCATGACGTGACAACGTTCTAACGTTTAGACGTTATGGCGCTACAACTGGGATGTCCGCCCATCGGGCGCATTGCCCGGCGTTACGCTCCGACGTTCAAGCGCTATAGCGGCTCTGCCCAATCAGCGCATTGCGCAACGACGTTGTAGCGCTATAACAGTAAAAGCGTGACGCCTCCGCTGAGCGAGCCGTCGTTCGTTCAGCAGCAATGCTTCAGCGGGGTGGAACCGCCACGAACCCCCCTCACCCGACTTGGCCGTAGCCGTCGCTTCCTCCGTCATACCAGCCGACCGATTCTGCAATCGGCACAGCGGTGCGGCAGACTCCGGTCATGACTTCTGCGGGGGAGCAAGCCTCAAATGATGTCCGCGTCGAAGCTGAGACCGGGCATGGAGAAGCGATGCCGCATCCGTCGTGGCGGCTGCCCCTGCTGGGAGATGTGTTGCGTCTCGATCCTCGGCGGCCGGTACAGCGTGAGGCGCAGTTCGTACGCGAGCTCGGGGATGTGTTCGAGATCGACATCGCCGGCAAGAAGGTGGTTGTCGTCGGGGGCGGGGACGCGGCCGCGGAGGTGTTCGACGAGTCCCGGTTCGCCAAGGCGGTCGTCCCACCGGTGAGCAATCTGCGGGAGCTGGCCGGAGACGGATTGTTCACCGCGTTCAACAGTGAGCCGGCGTGGGCGCAGGCGCACAACGTGCTGATGCCGGCATTCAGCCAATCCTCGATGCGCAGCTATCACGAGGTGATGCTCGAGTGCGTCGACGGGCTCTGCAGCTACTGGGCCGCTCAGGCTATTCAGGGTCCGGTGGATGTCTCCTCGGACATGAATCGCCTGACGTTGGAGGTCATCGGTCGCACCGGCTTCGGGTACAGCTTCGACTCGTTCTCCGCCGGTCGGCATCCGTTCGTCGAGTCGATGACGCGGGCGCTGTCGTTCGTGTCGCAGTCGGCGAACGATCTGCCGATCGTCCGCGAGATCTTCGGATGGAAGGCGCTGCGCCAGCATCCGAAGGACATTGCGCTGATGCAGCGTACCGTGGACGAGGTGGTCGCGGCACGCCGCCACGGACAGTCACCGCGTCAGGACGACCTCCTGCAGCGGATGCTGGAGCACCCGGACCCGCAGACCGGGGAGCTGCTGTCGGATCAGAGCATCCGCAATCAGGTGCTGACCTTCCTGGTGGCCGGGCACGAAACGACGGCAGGCCTGCTGTCGTTCGCACTGCACTACCTGTCGCTGCATCCCGAGATGGCCGAGCGCGCACGGGCGGAAATAGCCCAGGTGCGCGACGGCAACGGCCCGCTCCGGTTCGAGCAGGTGGGGAAGCTGCGCTATGTCCGCCGCCTCGTCGACGAGACACTGCGGCTGTGGCCGTCCGGCCCGGCGTTCTTCCGCAAGGCCCGCACGGACACGACGCTGGCCGGCTACCCGGTGCGCAAGGGCCAGACGGTTCTGGTGGTGTTGCTGGCGTTGCACCGTGATCCGACGCTGTGGGGCGAGGACACCGAGACCTTCGACCCGGACCGGTTCCTGCCTGCAGCCGTGCGGGCCCGTCCGGCCCACGCATACAAACCGTTCGGGGTAGGGGCTCGGGCCTGCATCGGCCGGCAGTTCGCGTTGCATGAGGCGGTCCTGGCGCTGGCGGAGATCCTCACCCGGTTCGAGGTCGAGCCCGTGCCGGGCTATGAACTGTCGGTGGCCGAGTTGCTGACGATCCGACCCGAGCGCTTGCACCTGGCGCTACACGTCCGAGCGTGACCATCGATCCCGCTTAACGGTCGAACAGTCGGTTTTCGCTACACTGCCTCCCCGCATCGAGATCAGGTCGAGACAGAGGGGGGTCTTCGATGGGTTCATGGCATTTGATCGAAACGCTCGTGGAGGGTGTTGCGACGCTGGTGGCCTCGGATGGTGAAGTGAAGGAGATGACTTCGCTCCGCCGGAAGGTCTCGCCCGCACCGGACATCCCGGTGGAGCCGATCGTGGAGTACGTCCGGGAAGTCCGTAAACCGTTCGATCGGGTGCTGTCGTCGAAGAAGATGCGGCAGTCGTGGCGGTTCTATGCCTGGCCGATCATCGGCCCGTTCGGCGATGTGCACGGCATCCATCTGTGGGTGGGAGAGCCGGGGGAGGAGCTGGGAACGCGGCGTCTGACCTCAGGTGTGGCCTGGATGGTCGAGGAAATGTTGATCTATCAGACGTGGGATTCGGGGGCGATGTCCGGTACGTTGCTCGAAGATTGGCTTCCCACCGCGACCCCTGCCGACTACATCAACCGCGCGATCTGCTTCGAGCACGAGGCCGAATTCCTGGATCTGGTGCTCAATCCGCGGTCCGGGGGAGTGCTGAGCACGTGGTTCTCGGTCCGGCACGACCACGGCCATGCGATGCAGTGGCAGGTCGTCTTACGCCCCATGGAAGACGGATCCGGTGTCCGGGTGCTGTATCACGACGTGTCCGACGTGTATCCGCCGTCAATGCCATCGTTGGCTGCTCTCGGACTGCGTGAAGGATTGTTAGGTGCCGATGTCCATGTCGCGCTGTTCGAGGCCCAGCGAGGCATTATCGCGATGTGGATCGGCCGGGCTCCGGAGTGGGTGGAGTGGCAGTATGCGCATGTCACCGGTCCCGTCGTCCATCCCGAGGATCTGCCGAGTCTGCAAGCGAATGCTCGGAGAGTCGAGAGCGGTGAGGTTCCCCAGGCCGGCGATCTGGTGCGACTGCATGCAGGAGATGGTGACTGGGTCAAGGCCGCGGTGACGTTGCGGCCGTTCCAGTTGCCGGATCGGCCGCCCCACGCCGCGCTCCTCCTCGCTCAAATCGCCCGAGTGGACGACTCATACTGATTCGGTCCGGTTGGAGAACCAGGGTGTGTCAGGCCGCCTTCCCGCCCTGCCGATCTGGATTGGTCGTGGAATTCCAACCAGGGGAGCACACCCGGGTCACCACGGCTCGCGCCGCACGATAGTCGGCGCGGCCGGTGTCGGTCACCGGGAATCGGCCGTACCGCAGCCGAGCGGGAGCGTCGATGGGCAGGGCGATGGTCAGCGAGACCGTGCGGGGTACGCCGGTCTTCTTGCCGCGGCGGCAGCGCCAGTCCTGCTCTTCGAGCCACCACCGGTGCAGCTCCCGATCGAGCAGGTGGCGGCGGACCCGCTGCGCCCCGACACCCACGACACCGACGCGGTCGGCGGCGCGATCGAGCTGCTCCCGGAGAGCGGGAATATCGGCTCGCGCCTCGATAGGCACGCCCAGGCGGGCGAGGGTGGACAGGGTGCGCGTCACGGTGGCGAGGCTGTACCCGGTCAGGGCAGCCACCTCAATCGGATTTCTGCCCGCTCCGGAAATAACGAGTTTTCCCGAAATCGCAGCCCAGTGAATACGAGCAGCCACCCCACCCAGCCCCAACCGGTTCGCCCAGAGATCGTGCGTGTGGTGGTCCAGTAGGGCAGAGGAATGCCCCGGAGCGGGGGCGGGTTCTCCTTGTGTTGCAACCGGTAGCGATGCCACCGGGTCGGGGAGTTCGAGTTGCCAGGTGGCGGCGCGGGTTCCGCTGCCGGTGCGCACGCATCGCACCCAGGATTCGTGGGCCAGCACCCGCAGGCGCCGGGAGACGGTGGAGGCGTCGACGGCGGCGGCCTGGGCGAGTCGGCGGCAGTCGATGTCGAGGACGCGGGTGCGGGCGGTGCGGGCGAGCGCGAGGAGGGCGTAGAGGATGCGTTCGTCGCTGGCGCCGCCGGGGCGGGCCCAGTGGGCGGGGTCGGATCCGATGGCGGCCTCGATGCGGTCGAGTTCGTCGTCGACCGGGGCCCGCGTGGTCGGGGGAGCGGGGGCGAAGTCGGCTGCGGTGTCCAGGGCGCGGCGCCATTGCCGGTCGGTGTCGTCGCGGCCGCGGGCGCGGTCCTCGCGCAGCCGGACCAGTCCCGGCGCCGTCGCGGCGGCCGCCCGGGCGTCGGCGAGGGTGTGGCCGGCGCGGGCCATGCCCAGAAAGATGCTGTGCACGAGCGCCGAGCGGTCCGCTCCGGGTGCCGGCGCAGCATCGAGCAGGGCCCGGGTGGTGTCGGTGAGCGGGCGGCGCGGCCGGTCCAGGCGGGGATTGGAGGTCGGATCGACGATGCGCCCCGCCCCGGCGGGACGGCGCGGAGTTGGGGCGGAGTGCGGGTGCCGGGCGAGCAACCAGTCCACCACCTCCGGGGCGGTTTCGGTGTCGAGGCGGGCGAGGGCCGCGTCGAGGGCGGCGCCGTGCAGGTGCGGTCGGGACTGCCCGCCGCGGCGGTGCGGGGCCCCGGGGGGGCGGACGGCGCCGGTGGCGGGGTTCGTCAACGGGGCGGTGTCGAGGCTGGGGTAGTGCTGGCGCAGGGCGTGGGCGAGGCGACGCACGTCGTCGGCGCCGGCGCCGGGGGCGGCGAGGCGCAGCCAGAGGTGCTGCCCGCCGGTGGGCCCGGACCGGGTGCGCAGGTGCGGAACACCGAGTTCCGCCAGCTGCGCGGCCAGCCGGTCGGCATCGGCGCGGGCGATCTCGGGGCCGTGGCGCCCGCTGTCGAGGTCGAACGCCAGCAGGCGGTAGCGATGGTCCGCGCCGGCCAGGTAGATCGCCCACGGAAATCCGGGCGCCTGGCTAGGCATGGCCATCGTGGTGGCGTACGTGTGGGTGCGATCCGGGTCGATCCGCACTCGGGCACGCGGCGACCAACGGCGCGTGCACACGTCGAAAAGGTGACGATTCGGTGCGGTGTCACCGGTGAAAGTGGCGACACGCGCAGCGATCGTTGGCTCTGATTCAGGGCGCGATGTACCCTGAGACCTGTCCGGCAAGACAGTCCCTTCGGGGATATGCGGTACCGAGAACGAGCGCCAACTCGTTCTCGCCAACTTCAGACGAAAGCCCTCGGCCTGCCCGCCGGGGGTTTTCGCATTTCAGTTGTAGTAACCGCTTCGGCTATGTGCTGGTGCGGCGGAGGACCCCGCCGCACTTTTCTATGCGGAGAGCGGCATCGGCATCACTTCCTGGTGGATTTCTCGTACAAGGTCCGGACGGCCGGCGAGGCTGGAGAGAAGGTCCGCTACGTACTGGCTGAGTGAGCTGGCACCGGAATTGGCTGCCATCACTTCCAGCACTTCGCGGACATCTTCCGGAACGCGGGTTTTCACTTCCTTGCGCGGCCCCTTGCTTGGCGTAGGCATGGTGTCGGCCCTTCCTCGTCACTGCTTCCGAACGCCCTTGATCTTGTCCCAGGTTGGTTCGGAAGAAGGGGAGCGACACGCCCCCAGTTCGCAACAGAAGTCATCCAGTGCAACATCGACCCTTTACTGATCGAGGCATGCGTGTGGAGTTATTTTAGTGATGAAATCTACAGACGTCGGATGTACTCCTGGCGTGTCGCACGGTCGCGCTCCCAGACTGCCTTAACGACCGAGAACTTCACCCCATAAAGCTTGGCCATGCTCGCCACCCGATCCTTGTCGTAGTCCTTGCGGCCCTTCTCGATACGCCCGAGCACGGTGGCCGAAATGCCGAGCTCTCGGGCTGCTTCTGCCTGCGTGAGGCCAGCCAGAGCGCGCAAATCGCTGAGCGTCATCCGGCCTTCCTGGATCGGAGCAAGGTCCGGGACGGTGACGCGCAAGACGTCGGCCACGCGCTTCAACAAGGGCGGGGTAGGGGCGGCCCGGCCGGTCTCCCAAGCCGAGACGGTCGCTTCCGAGACCTCCGCGGCATCAGCGAGGTCAGCCATCGTCATGTCGAGCGCTTGGCGGTATCTGCGCAGGCGAGCGCCACTGAAGCCGTGCATGCCGCTTCGAGCCAACTCCACTCCCTGCCCTGGATCCTCCTGTCGCCGCCCATTGTCTCGCCCCTTCTCGTTCCCTCGTAGCGCTAGTGTTTAAAATTCTGAGGTGCTAATCTACGGGTCAATTCCAGGACCCGCACTGAAGGTGCTGCGCCGAGGAGGGGGAGGGCCCGCCGTGTTGCGCGAACGCGCCGCTCTTGCTTACGATCCGCTCGCGCCCCTTCCGGGGGTTTCCCGAGGTCTGTCGTGGTCGGCTTCGGACGTAGCACTGACGCGATTGGCGGAGCTCTACCCAGAGCCAGCTACGGAACCCCGGGGAATCAACTTGCGCGTACCACCGAGTGCCGAACACCTGCGCCCAACACTCAATGAAGGGTGCGATCGGTCGTACCCGCTTCCGAACTGTGGCCGGCGACCCCTCGCGCCGCGTCCACTGCACCCGCTGACCTCAGGTCGTCGCTGCTCCGTCGACCTGGGGTCAGCGGCCCCGCTCAACCCGAATCCCGAGGGCAGCCAAGTCTTGATCGCACTCCCGGATCGTGAACAGCGACGTCGTGCTCAGTACCAGCAAAGGCTGCATAGGTTCCTGTGCAGCGTCAATCTTGTCGGCGAATGGGTCTCTCACGTGAGCCCCTCCACGCACACGAGTCCGCACAGCCGGTGCGTCGAGTGCCCGCCGCAACGGCTGAAGAGATCCAAGCGAAGGCGACCGATCCGGGATCCGTCAACCCGGAACCTTGCCTGGCACCCCAACGACAACGGACCCATACTCCGGAGTCGAAGCAACCGCTCTCTCCGAAGGTCGCTTTGCGCCGTATCTGGCTGTCCCCATTCCCTTCTCGGAACAAACAGGAATGACTGCTGGCGTTGGGAAACGGCTGTTCGGGAGGGAGAGAGATGAAGGGTTGGGGTACGCGGACTGTGGCCACCGTCGTCACCACGGCTGCGGTTCTGGCTGGTGTGGGTGGTCTGGTCCCGGTGCACGCGCAGACGAATTGGCTCGACGGGCTGATCGATGGGTGCCCGGATCTGTACGTCCTGGGGATGCAGGGCACCACGGAGTCCTCACCGGATGCGCCGGTGAAGGTCGACACCGGGATGCTGTCGAACATCATGGGACCGATGCTCGATCAGGCCCGTGAGCTGGGCGCGAGCGTCGATCGCGCCTACGTGCCGTATCCGGGATCGTTCGGGGGCCTGACCCCCGGGGGTAGCCGGTCGTACATCAAGTCCGTCACCGCGGGGGAGGAGAACCTGTCCCTGGCTGCGGAGAAGGTGCTCGAGCAGTGTCCGTCGGCCAAGCTCGCCGTGGTCGGCTACTCCCAGGGCGCTCATGCCGCCTCGAACTTCCTGCGGTCGGTCGGCAAGGGCACCGGGGTCGTTCCGGCCGGCGTGGTCGCGGCCGGTGCGCTGTTCGGCGCGCCGACCCGCAGCGCCGGATCGGGGTTGTTCCCCGGCACCTCGCAGAGCTCCCCGTCGCCGGTTCCCGACACCACGGGCGAGACGGTGAAGGCGCTGTCGTCGGTGGCGTTCACCGCCCCGGAAGGCGGCGGCATCGGCCCCGTCGCCGATCTGACCAAGGACTACGGCAGCTTGTCGGGTCGGGTGTCGTCCTGGTGCCAGACCGGTGATCTGGCGTGCGACGCCCCGGCGAACGCGCCGATCGTGCGGGCGGTGGTCAACGTCGCCGGGCAGGTCGAGGTCGGCGGTGATCCGTTCGTCGCCGTCGCCACGGTCGGCCGGGCACTGGCCTCGACGGCGTTCACCACCGCCGTCGACGTGGTCAACGAGGACATTGCGGCTCCGAAGAACGCCCTCGAGGCGGTGTCGATCCAGCCGAAGAAGACCATCTCGCAGCGGCTGGCCGAAGCCTCCGATCCGCGGGCCACACCCCCGACCGGGCAGGACGTGACCGCGGCGTTGCTGAAGGTCGGTCTGATCGGCCTCAACGCCGCAGTCACGGTCGCCAAGAAGGTGCTCACCCCGGAGACGATCGCGGCGGTCGCGGCGGTCGGGCTGGCCAACCCCGCCGCAGCGTTCGGGGTGCTCGCCGCCAAGACGGTCGGTGTGCTGCCCGAGCTGGTTCCGCCGGCGACCTCGCAGCGGCTCGTGCGCCAGGCGTTCCAGGTCGTGGCGAACGAGATCGAGGCCAACCGGGACGCCTTCGATCTGGTGGCGATGACGACGCTGCGCAACGTCGCCGCCGAGCACGGCTCCTACGGGTCGGTCCCGGCCACCGCCAGCGGGCAGGCCCCGACACGATTCGTCGCGTCCTGGCTCGCCGCGGTCGCAGCCGACCTCGACGCCGCCACCTCCTCGGCCTCCACGTCGGCGGCTCCCACCTCCTCGGCCTCCACGTCGGCGGCTCCCACCTCCTCGGCCTCCACGTCGGCGGCTCCCACCACCTCGGCCACCACTACGGCGCGGCCGACGACCACCTCCGAGAACGTCTCGACCACGCCGTCGCAGACGGTCGCCTCCACCACCTCGGCACCGACCGCGACCACGACGCAGGTGGTCGATGCGGGACCGACGGTGCTCGAGCAGGGCGGCGTCTCGGCCGCCGCACTCAACTGATTCCCGCCCCGACACACACGAGAGAGAAGCGATCATGAGCACACATCGCAGGGCTTCGCGGCTTGCCAAGGCGAGCGTCGTGCCCGCCACGGCCGCAGCGATCGTGGCAGCAGGGTCGGGGCTGGCCTCGGCCGCTCCGGTCGAGCTGCCCGCGCAGGGCGGGGTGACCACCCCGGCCCCGTCCACCCAGGGCGGCACCACCAGCGCCCCGAAGCCGGCCCCGGCTCCTCCGGCCAAGCAGATCTACTGGACCCCGCCTCCCGCGCAGCAGCGTCAGTACGCGCCGCTGCCGGACTACAACTACGACACCAACCGTTACGAGCGGCAGTCCGCCCCGCCGCCGATCGACCCGATGACGCTGCGGGCGCCGCAGCCGGTCACCCCGGAGCCGATCTACCTCGCTCCGCCCGAGAAGATCATGATCGGCGATATCCACGTCAACCAGCCGAACTGGGTCACCGACGACGACCGCGAACGCACCAACAACACCGCCGGTCTGATCCGCTCCGAGGTGGCCACGTTCTACAAGTCGGTCGGTGTCGATGCCGGCCGCGCCGATCGGGTCGCTGCTGCGCAGATCGGTGCGACGGTGGCCGGTGCCGCAGCGGGTGCTGCGGCCGGGGCGGTTCCCGGCGCGCTGATCGGCGGCACCCTCGGCGGTATCGCCGGGGCTGCGGCCGGGGGTGTGGTGCCGCTGCCGATTCCGGTGCTGCCCGCGGTGACCACCGGGGTGGCCGGGACCGCGGCGGGCGCAGCGATCGGCGCTGCGGTCGGCGCGGTCCCCGGCGCGGTGGTCGGTGGCGCGGCCGGTCTGGCGGCCGGGACCGCGTTCGGTGCCGGTGACGACGAGGGCCAGCCCATCGAGGTCGAGTTGCCGGATGTGCACCAGGAGGCGCTCACCGAGCGGGCCGACGCCACGGTCGAGCAGTGGCAGTCCTCCGGTCCGGTCGGGCAGGCCGCGGCCGACGCCGTGCGCAGCGTCGTGACCGCAGCTCCGCAGGTCGATTCGCAGGTCCGTGAGTGGGTGAAGGTCCAGCCCGGTGGCGACGGTGTCGTCGCGGGAGCGGACACCGTGCTGACCATGTTCTTCGACGGTTCGCTCGGCACTGCCGCCGAGATGATCTCGTCCGCGGCCGCGGACGGCATCAACCCGGCCTGACCTGCCCGACCATCTCGCCGGTGGGGGCGGGTAGCTCCGCCCCCACCACCCGACGACGGAGGACACATTGTCGACCGGCAATCGAGGACAACTCTTCCCGGACGTGACCGAGCGGTACGGGCCGGAGCCGACTCCGACCGACGACACCGACACCGGATCGGTGTACTTCCCGATCCCCGAGGAGACCATCGACAGCGCCACGGTCGAGGCGGCGGAGCTCGAGCTGGTCGATGCTGCCTCCGTCCCCGATTCGTCCGGTGCCGACGATGATGCGGTCATCCAGACCGACCTCGAACCGATCGTCGAGGCCGATACCGCGATCCTGGCCGCACCTGCTGCGGCCCAGGACCCTTACATTTCCGCCGACCACGATGCTCCCGCGGCAACCGGCTACGCCGATCCCGCTGCTCACCACGACGATCCGGCCTCAGCAGAGGATCCGTATGCTGCGGCCCCGGAGTGGTTCCGCGCCCACATTCCGCGGGGTCCACTGGTGATTTCAGACCGTACCCGTGGGGGACTCAAGTCCGCGATCGGTCGCAGCCGTGCTCCTCGCCGCGCCCCGGCCGCGCCCGAGGTCGTCGAGCAGGCCGCCGCCCTGCCGGTCACCGACAGCACCCCCGCGGCCGCCACGACGGGCTCGGACCGGTCCCGGACCTGGATGTTCGTCGGTGGCGGTGTGGCTGCCCTGGCAGCGGTTTCCGCGGTGGTGGTGACCGTGATGAGCGGGGGAACCGACGAGCCGGAGACACCGCCGCTGCCGCCGGTCACCGCAGTGGCCTCGTCGTCGGCCGCCCCCACCACGACCGAGGCGGTGGCGGCCCCGGCGTGGTGCGCCCCGGTCACCGAGCCGGGTCGGGTCGTCGGCAACGGTCCCGGTGGCCGCGATTCCGGCCCTGCGGTGATCCAGGCGTTCGAGTACGCCTACTACGTCGAGCGGGACGGCAAGGCCGTCGCGGACCTGATGGTCCTGCCGGGCACCGATATTCAGTCGTTCATCGACGCCGTTCCGGTCGGGACCGAGCACTGCGTGAGCGTGCTGCCGACCGAGGACCCGAACCGCTGGTCGGTCGATGTGCTGCTGAAGTTCCCGCCCGTGGGAGACGAAGGCATCCACAAGCAGTGGATCACCACCCTGCCCGCCGACGGCGGGTTGACGATCGCGAACGTGGAGAACCGATGAACAACGTTGTTGCTTTTCGTCGTAGCCCGACAATCGAGCAGCCCGAACATCTCTCGGCCATCGTGGTGGCCGGCTCCGGGGGAGCGGGCGCGACCACGACCTGTTTCGGCCTGGCCACCGCCCTGCGCCTGGGCCTGGGCGCCGACGTCGCCGCGATCGACGGCACCTTCGGCGGCGGCAACCTGCTCGACCGGGTCGGCGTCGAACCGATCGACCCGGCCCGGGCGATCCGCCAGCTCGGCTCGCGCATGGCCGTCAGCAGCGCCGGGGCCGTCGTCGTCGGTCACGGCGACGCCACGGACACAGTGCTGGTGGACAGCCTGCTCGCCGACCGGCATCTCGCCCGCATCCACGACGTCGGAACAGCGTTGCGCTCACGGCGTCTGGCCCCGTTGCTCGAGGCCGGGGCCGCGATCGTGATCGTCGCCCCGGCCCGCTCGGAACCGCTGGCCCGGATGCGTGTCGGTCTCGAATGGCTCATCGGCACCTACGGGCGCGGCGTGCTGGCGCGCACGGTGGTGTCGGTCTCGCACCAGATGCCGCACCGCCTGGTGGATCTGGCACCGATCCGGGAGCACCTGGCCCCACGGGTCGCCGGCTTCGTCGAAGTGACCTTCGATGTGACCTTGGCGCGGCCGGGCACCGTCGATCACCGCCGCCTGTCGGTCGCCTCGATCGACGCCTGGACCGACGTGCTCGACACGTTGGGCCGCATCGAGGCCGGCCGCCACGACACCGATCACCAGGCCGGGGCGGGGGAGCTGGCATGAGCACCCGCGAACGCATCAGCGTCGAGGTGAGGGTCGATCCGTATCCGGTGGCTGCGCCCGGACCGGCGGTGTGGCTGCTCGGCGCGCACGGCGGGGCCGGGGTCTCCACCCTCGCCCAGTACTGGGACTTCGCAGGCGACGCGAATCACCAGTGGCCGTGCGGGGACGCCCGGGAGACCGAATCGCCGTATGTGGTGGTGGTCTGCCGCGAAACCATCCAGGGCCTGTCCAGCGCCCACGATCTGATCCTCGAGCACCGCAACCGGAATCTGGCGTGTGAGCTGCTCGGCCTGGTCACCGTCGCGAACGCGCCCGGTCAGCCCCCGAAGGAGGTGCGTCAGCTGCGCTCGATCGTCACTGGTGCGGTGCCGGCGCACTGGGTGATCGGTTGGCATCGCTTCCTGGCCTCGGCGGCCCGGTCGAGCCTGCCCACCTGGCGCGCCTTCGACGGCGTGCCCATTCACACCAAGGGAGCCGTGATCGCAGTTCCCGAGGACGTGATCGCTGCCGGCGTCGGCATCGTCACGGCAATCCAATCCGCCCTGCCGACCGTGTGGTCGGGGCAGTAGCCAGCACCTTCGAGCAAAGGACATGTGCATGTTCCAGACAGTCGTGGACACCGCGATTCTCGCGCAAGGCGCCGTGAATTTCGACATCAACCCGGAGGTGCCGCCGGGCGCGAACGGCCTGCTCAAGCTGCTGAACTGGCTGCTGTGGGGCGTGACGCTCGCGTGCGTGGCGGCCCTGATCTTCTCGGGCGGGAAGTTCGCGTGGGAGAAGTGGCAGCACGGCTCGGGGACTCACCGAAGATGCTCGTCGGATCGCTGGTCGGGGCGATCGTCGCCATCTCCGCCAACCAGATCCTCAGCGCCGTCACCAGCGCGGCATAAGGCAGGGCGAGCGATGCAGGTGTCCGCACAGGGCGTGGTCAGCCCACCCCCCGACGTCCTCGAAGGGTTCCAGACGCTTCTGGGCTACGCGGCCGGGATCGTCTTCCTCCTGTGTGTGGCCAAGGTGATCTTCGTCGGCGCACGCCTGGCGTGGGACCACAAGCACGGCGCCGGCCTCGAATCCCCCACCGCGGCCGAGTTCGTCGCGGCGAACATCGGCGCGCTCCTCGCCGGCGGCGTGGCCGCCACCCTCGCCACGATCCTGCTGGCCACCGCACAGGGGCCCCAAGCCCAACAGCTCGGAGGCGGCCATTCCCCGACCGTCATCGACCAGCTCGAACAGCTCCAGCAACAGCAGCAACCCGACAACGAGGAGAACGAATGAGGAGGCGTCGGTGGGCGCGGGCCGTGGTGGTCGCGGTGGCGCTGGTGGCTGTGAGCTGCGGGGGATCGGAGACGACCGAGACCGCGGTGTCGCTGACCGACCCGCCGCAGATCGCTCGGTGGGTCACCGTCGGTGGCATCGAGGTTCCGATCGGCACCACCGACGGACCGCGAGGCGGCGAGTGGGAGCCCTTCGCCGGGTTCAGCCACACCCCGCAGGGCGCGGCCCTGGCGGCGATCACCCAGTCGGTGCAGCTGGCCACCGCCTCCGACCGCACCTGGCCGACGATCCTGGCCGGGGTGGCCGCCCCCGGCGAAGGCCGCGACCTGTACGCCGCCCACCGCGCCCTGGTGGAGATGTCGGGCACCGACCCCGAGACGGTGCCGACCATCGTCGGCTACACCCTCGCCGACTACAGCGACACCGCCGCCACCGTCGACGTCATCCAGCGGTTCTCCGACAACTCGCTCGCCTCCGCGACCACCCAGGTGGTGTGGATCGACGACGACTGGCGACTGAACCTGCCCAGCAACGACACCGCCACCATCACCGCCCTCGACGCGCTGCCGTCGGAGCTGGTCGACCTCGAGGAGACCCGCAAGTGACCGAGCAGAACACCACCGGCCAGACCGGGGACACGAACACTTCCTCACTCGAGGGCGCCGAGAACGAGCGCGCCTCGGCAGCAACGAAACTCACCATCGGGTTGGCGGCGGTGGCCGTCATTGTCGTCGTCGGTCTCGTGCTGAGCATCGTGATGCTCTTCCGCGGTGACGATGCCGAACCGCTGGTCTCGCTCGACCCGACCACTGACAACGGGGCTACCGCCCGACTCGAAGACCTCCAGTTCATGCCGGAACCCGTCTTCGACAAGCTCCACCGCGTCATCTACGTGCCGCTCGACCCCCACGGGGTGATCCTGTCCGACGCCCTCGCCACCGGGAACCGGCCCGCAGAGCAGGCACCGAGTGGGGTGATGCTCCAGCGCATCCACGGCAACATGGATCTTCCGTTCTCGACCTCCGACGGCCCCACCGGATTCACCGACAGCGGTGTGGCCACCGGGTTCGCGCGCACCCCGCAGGGAGCGGCGCTCGCCGCGGCCCACTACTTCGGGTACCTCGCTGCCGGCGACAACCGGGTCAAGATGCTCACCGAAGCAGGCCGGGTGTCGGACCCGACCGGTCAGTTGTCGACAGTGAAGCTTCCCGACAACACGCCGACTGGGGCGATGCCGATGGTCAACGTGACTTTCCATCCGGATCTGACTCTGGTGAAGTTCGGCGCCACCGTCGAGCGGCCGAGCGGGGCCACCGAGATCAGGGTGTCGAAGATCCCGGTGGTGTGGCGCGAGGGCACCGGATGGGTTGTCCAACTGGATTCGCCCGCCTTGGGTGGCGAGTTCGAGCCCATGTCGTCCGAAGGGTGGCAGCAGTGGTGGTGAACCGCAGCCTGCTCACCGGCATTCTTCGGCTGCTCGCTGTGATCTGCGCCGTTGCGGTCGTCGGTATCGGCGCAGCGGGTGCGGCATACGCGCAGGACACCGCTCCGTCCGGGGACTCGTCCGGCGGCAGCATCGACAGCACCGAGGTCGAGGAACAGACCGACGAGGACTCGGGATTCGACTGGCTCGAAACCGGTCTCGGGGGTGCGACCTGTGCCAACCCTCTTGGGGCTGCCATCAGCGGAGCCGTGGATATGTTCACCGATTCAGACGTTCCCGACTGCTTGGACGCAGCTGGCAACGTCGTCGATGCCGGAACGGGCGCGATCGAGGACGGCATCAATGACGCCGCTGCCGGCGCGGTCGAAAAGACTGCGCTGTGGATCGGCAATGCCGGTGTGGCGGTGTTGAAGTTCGCTCTCGGGTGGTGGATCACCGGCACCGAGATGGACGGGGACACCTTCCAGAGGACCGTGGCCACGGTCAACGACTACACCTTCTACATCCAGGTCGCCGCCTTGTCGTTGTCGCTGATCCTGCTCGGCGGGCGTCTGGCGCTGGCCCGCTCGGGGGCGATCCGCGACACCTCGGAAGAGGGCCTGAAACAACTGGCCCGCGCTGTGGTGCTCGCCGGGGGAGCAACGACGATGATCGTGCTCGGCACCCGTCTGGCCGATCAGGTGTCGGCGTGGTTCATCGGCAGTGCGGTCGGCTCCGATCCGTCCCGCCTGGCCGAAGCGATGGTGACGATCCAGCTCTATGCGGGTCCGGCCGGTGTCGGTTTGCTGTTCTTGATCGGCCTCATCGGGATGCTCGGCGGTTTGATGATGGCGTTTTTGATGCTGCTGCGCACCGGCATCCTGGTGCTCATGGCGGCGGCACTGCCCATCGCGGGTGCGGCCGGGGGCACGAAGGTCGGCAGCCAGGCATTCGAGAAGATGCTGGCCTGGACGATCGCGTTCCTGCTGGTCAAGCCGGTCGGGGCGTTCGTGATCGGGGTCTCGGCGATCCTGTTCCTCGAGGCCACCCCGACCATCACCGACCCCGAGAACGGGGACGGGTTCATGGCCCTGTCCGGGGTCATCACCTTGTGCGCCGCGGCCCTGGTGCTCCCGGCGCTGATGCGGCTGATCGTGCCGAACGTCGGCGCCCTCGGTGGCGGCGGCAGCGGCATGGCGGCCGCGGCCGGTGCGGCGGCGGTCGGCGCGAAGGTCGGCGGCATGATCGCCACCGGCGGTGCCAGTGGCGCAGCGTCCGGAGCGGCGACCACGTCGTCGACGTCGACGAGCATGGGCAACCCGCCCAGCGGCGCCCAGACCGGCGGCGCACCGTCCGGTTTCGGTACGGCAGGCGGGGGACCGGCCGGCAACCAGCAGGGCACCCCCTCCGGTGGCGGTGCCGGCGCGGCTCCGCAGGGCAACCAGCAGGGCACCCCCAGCGGCGGAGGGAATGGTCAGCCCGGCGGCAACACCTCCGGCACTCCCGGCGGCGGGTCCTCCGGTGATGCGGCGGCCGCGGCCGCGGTGGCGTCCGGTGCCGGTCGGCAGTTCCACCGAGGGGGCTTCGAGCAGTGAGCGAGGAGAAGACCTACAACACCTACGGCAACTGGCGCCGGCCTCGGGAGACCGGCATTCTCGGGGCCACTTTCGGCACCTCGATCGCCGCGATCGCCGCTGCGGCCCTGGTCATCATCACGGGCCTGTTCTTCGGCCTGAAGGTCACCGTGCTGCTGGCGGTCCCGATGATCGCCTGCTTCATCCCCCTGGTCATCTCCCGTGACGGGCGTTCCGGTTACGAAAGGGCACTGATGCGATTCCAGTTCTGGCGCGGCCGCCGTCGCGGTGAGCACACCTACGCCTCGGGCACGTTCTCCCGCGTCCCGGGGCGGGCGTACCGGCTGCCCGGGGTGCTCGCCGACACCGAGCTGTACGAGGGCATCGACTCCGACGGGCGCACCTTCGGGATGATCCACATGCCCAGCCAGGGTGCCTACACGGTCGTCTTCGACGC
The DNA here is from genome assembly GCF_015654185.1 of Rhodococcus sp. M8. NCBI lineage: Bacteria > Bacillati > Actinomycetota > Actinomycetes > Mycobacteriales > Nocardiaceae > Rhodococcus > Rhodococcus sp. M8. The sequence continues at coordinate 106,652 of NZ_CP064066.1, read as the reverse complement.
CTACCCCCAAGGCGCCGAGGCCGTCGATCAGGACGTGATCGATCACTACGTCGGCAACTGGGCACAGTTCCTGTCCGCGGCGGGGGAGACCTCGGACATCCTCGCGGTGGTCACCACCGTCGAAACCCTGCCCGAGACCGGCATCGAGCTCTACGAGACGGTCCACCAGAACACCCGCGCCGACGCCCCGCAGCTGGCCCGCGACGCGGCCTACCAGCTCGCCACCGGGCTGACCACGGGCGGCATCCGCCTGGCAGCCCGCATTGCGATCACCTTCGAGGCCAAGACCACCGAACGCAAACAGGACCCCTCCGAGCAGGCCGTCGAGCTCGGCCGCCGGCTGCCCGCCCTGACGGCGTCGGCGGCACGGGCCGGTGTGCCGTGCTCACCGATGGATGCCGACGAGGTCATGGCGTTCGTGCGCCGCTCCTACGATCCGGCCTCGCTCGTCGATGTCGAAGCCGGCCTGCACTCCGGCGACGGCACCGGCTTGAGCTGGGAGGACTGCGGCCCGCGCACCGCACTCGAAAGCCCGGACGGCGGCAAATACGTCCACGACGGCGCGGTGTCGGTGACCTGGGAGATGCGCGAAGCCCCCAAGGGCGCGGTCACCGAACGGGTGCTGCAAAGGTTGCTGGCGCCGAACGACGCGGTGCCGCTCAAGCGGGTGTCGGTGCTCTACCGGCCGCATTCGGCCGGCGATGCCACCGACATCGCCGACCGCGACTACCGCAACGCGATGGCCGAAGCCCACGGCGGCTCCCTCAAGAACGGCTCGATCGCCTCGGCGAAGTCGCAGATCGAGGTCGCCGCGACCGCGCAAGCCCGGATGGAGCAGGCCCGCGGTGCGGGCATGGTGCGCTTCGGGGTGCTCATCACCGTCACCGAACCGGCCGGCAGCGCCGATGTGCCGAAGATCGACGCCCTGGTCGAAGACCTCTCGCGCCAGAGCCGGCTGACGATCCGCCGCTCCTGGTGCTGGCAGGCCGCCGCGTTCGCGGCCTGCCTCGGTGTCGGGGTCATCGCCCCCGACCACACCACCATTCCCAGCTTCCTCAGCAACTGACACGCAAAGGGCTATAGGCATGAGTGCACGCAACGCCACGAGATCGTCGCGGCTGCTCACAGCGGAGAAGATCGCCAAGACTCTGCTGTCGGACGACGAGCTCTCCCGCCTCGAAGAGCAGGCCGCCACCGCAACCGGACTCACGAAGGCATGGAAGAAAAGCCTGGTCACCCGCCAGTACAGTCGCCGGGCGACGGTGGAGCGGTTGACCCGAATCAACACCGACGGCTTCGACCGCCAGGTCGCCGATCTCGACGCCCGCGGGTTCGACGGGGCCGGCGGGGGCCGGATGTCCACGGTGATGCCCCCGGTCGAATACCGCGGCACGAGTGTGCAGGTCGCCGGGATCTACCCGTGGATCGTCGGGGCGAAGGCCCCGCTGCTGGGCACCCCGCTCGGCCGGCATCTGACCACCGGAGCCGCCGTGGGTTTCGATCCGCTCTACGCCTGGACGATGAAGGCGATCACCGCCCCGTCGTGTTTCATCTGCGCCCTCAACGGCTTCGGCAAATCGACCCTGCTGCGCCGCATCGCCCTCGGCGACATTGCGCGAGGCACATTGGTGCTCGTGCCCGGTGACGTCAAGCCGGACCTGCGGGTCCTCGCCGAGCAGGTCGGCGGGCAGGTCAGCGAGGTCGGCTACGGCACCGGCGCGATCAACCCGCTGGGCCGCGGCCCGATCGGCGACGCGATCGAGCAGCTGCCCGCCGGCTCCCTCGCACGAGAAAAGGCCGAGTTCGCGCTGCACGCCCGCCAGCTCAACATGATCTGTGCCCTGCTCGAGATCGTCCGCCGCGGCCCGCTGCAGGACTTCGAGGAAACCCTGCTGGCCTCGGCGATCCGGCTGCTCTACGCCCCGGGCTCGACGTTCGACAACAATCATGCGGCCCGGATCGAGGACCTGCTGACGCTGATCGCCTCCGGCCCGGACGAGCTGAGGGACGACGCGGTGGCCGACACCGCCGAGGAGTACCGCGGTCAGATCAAGCCGCTGCTGCGCTCGCTGCGGGCGCTGGTCAAAGGCCGGTTCGGAGAGACCTTCAACCGGCACAGCACCGTGCGGATCGATATCACCAAGCCGATGGTCGACCTGGACATGTCCTCGGTGCCGCCGGGGGACGAGTTGATGCGGGCCGCGGTGCTGCTCGCGGGCTGGAACGAGGCGTTCGCGGCGGTGGAGGCGGCGCACATTCTCGCCGACAACCAGGTGCCCGGCGCGAAGTCGATCGCGGCGCACATCATCTTGGACGAGGTGTGGCAGGTGATCCAGACCGGCAGCTCGGCGGTGGCCCGGTTGGATGCGGTGCAGCGGTTGCAGCGGTCGATGGGTGTGGCGCTGACGCTGGTCACCCACTCGTTGGCGGACTTCGAGAAGGTCGGCGCGCTGGGCATGATCGAACGCTCCCGCGCCCGGATCATCGGCCCGGTCCCCGAAGCCGAACTCGACCGCCTCGGTAAGTTCATGACGTTCTCGCAGGCCGAACGCGCGATGGTCACCGGCTGGGCCAACGACACCACCAACTCGGTGGAGGAGAAGAAGACACTGCGCCAAGCCCGCCGCAAGGCGCTGGCCTCGGCTGACGGTGATCCCGGCGTGGCGGACAGCACGCGCACCGCGGCCGGTGTCGGGCATTTCCTGCTCAAGCTCGGCGAAGGCGCGACACCCGGCACCCCGTTCAAGGTGTGGGTGCCCCAGGCGGAGAAGGACTCCGGGATTCACGACACCGATGCCCGTCTGCGGGCCGCCGACGAAGACCGGGGCACGGAGTTCGCAGCATGAGCCGGCGTGGCCGTCCCGGCACTCGCCGGTACACCCTGGTCGACGAGCTCACCCGCGAGGCCGCGATCGAGACGGTCCTGGGGCGCATGCAGGCCGGGGACAGCTTCACCGCCGCCACGCGTGCCGCCGCGGCGCAGCTGGATGTGGCCGAGACGACGGTGCGGGGCTGGGTCAACCGCTCCGGCCGTCGCCCCCGCCGCACCGAACGCGATGTCGCCGCGCTGGAGGCGGAGCTGGCGTTGGCGCAGGAGCTGAACCGGGCGTTGGCGCGCAAGCACGGGGTCGTGATCGAGGGTCTGAGTCTGCGGTGACCGACAAGGGGGGCACCGGGCTGATCGCGCTGATCCTGGCGCTTACGCTCATTCCGTTCTTCCTGCTCCTCGTGCTGGTGATGGGGATCCAGGACGAACAAGACCGCGAGAACGGCACGACCTGCCTCGGCCCCGGTTCGGGTGTGGGGTCGGGGGACCGGCTCGCACCGACCGGCTCGTTCCTCAAACCGGTCGATCCCTCCGCCGTCACCCTCACCTCCAGGTTCGGTGAGCGGTGGGGGACCCAGCATCAGGGCATCGACCTGGCCGGCGCCGTCGGCACCCCCCTCTACGCCTCGGCCGACGCGGTGGTGCGCCATGCCGGCCCCGCCAGCGGGTTCGGGCAGTGGGTGGTCCTCGACCACGTGCAGGGTGGGCAGCTGGTGTCCACCGTGTACGGGCACATCGACACCTACACCGTCGCCGTCGGTGAGCAGGTCCGCGCCGGGCAGCAGATCGCCACCCTCGGCAACCGGGGCCAGTCGACCGGCCCGCACCTGCACTGGGAACTCTGGCCCGGCGGCTGGGGCACCGAAGCGGTGGATCCGCTGCCGTACTACGAAGCCGCCCCCGCCCCGGGACAGTCCTCGGCCGGGCCGACCACCTCGGTGCCGCCGGCCCCGTCCCAGGGGAACTTGGCGCAGCCGTTGCCGCCGTCGGCCGGCTCCGAGCAGGGCCTGCAGGTAGATGCGAAGAAACTCGCTCGGGCGATGCACCTGAAGTTCGGCGACCGGATCGCGGGCCTCGGCGGGTGGCGTGCCGACGGTGGTTACGCGACCGATCACACCGAGGGTCGGGCTGTGGATGTGATGATCCCGCACTACCGCTCCGGCGAGGGGGTGGCGCTCGGGGACGAGATCACCGATTACGTGCTGGCCAATGCGGAGTTCTTCGGCGTCGAGTACGTGCTCTGGCGGCAGACCTACTATCCCGTCGGCGGGGCCCCGAGCCTGATGGAGGACCGCGGCTCGCAAACCCAGAACCACGTCGACCACGTGCACATCAGCGTCCGGGGTCAGGGCACCGACGAGAGGTTGGTGTCGTGGGGAGCGCTGCCCGGTGGCAGCGGCAACGCCACCGCCGCGGCGGCGGACTGCCTCATCTCCGGCGACGGCGTCGGCGACCGGCTCGCCGACGGCACGGTGCCGGACGAGTTCGCGGTGTGGCTCGAGCGGGCCGGGTCGATCTGCCCGCAGATCACACCCTCGTTGCTCGCCGCGCAGCTCGCCGCCGAGAACGGCTTCCGCCACGGGGATTCGGCTCCGGTGTCGGTGACCGGGGCGAGGGGACCGGCGCAGTTCATGCCCGGCACGTGGGCCAGCTACGGCCAGGACTTCGACGGCGACGGAACGGTGGATCCCAACAGCATCGGCGATGCGGTCATGGCCCAGGGCCACTACATGTGCACCATCGCCGCCACCATCGACGGCGCAATCGCAGACGGGGTGGTCTCCGCCCCCAACGGGCGCACCGAGCTGTACCTGGCCGGCTACAACGCCGGCGAAGGCGCGGTCCTGGCCTCCGGGGGCTTTCCGACCGGGCACACCGACTACGTGGTCCAGACCCGCCCCTACGCCGACAAGATCATCGCCGCCGAACCGCAGTACCGAGCGATGAGCAACCAGTGAAAAGAGGGAAGCCCGTGAGGATCACACGCATCACCGTCGCGGCGGTGTGCACCGCGGCCGCCGTTACGTTGGCGGGCTGCGGCAGCGAGACCACCGACGGCCAGCAGCACACACACGTCGGCAGCGACGACCACCAGGTGATCGAGCCGCTCTCACCCCAGCAGACGGGCGCCGACCAGACCGCGATCACCGCCCTGCAGATGATCCTGTCCTGGCAGCCCGCCATCGACGAGAGCAAGGCCGACGCCCTGATCCGGGCCACGGCGTATCTCGGCGGGGACCTGCTCGCCGTCGCCGAATCCGGCACCCGAGCCGAGGTACGCCCGGACCCGGACTGGCAGCAGTGGGCCGCCTCGAAGGACGCGGTGGCCGCGACGTGTGTGCGGGCCGACTCCACCCCGGCCGCCCCGGACGGGATGCGCACCCTCGTCATCGACCTCACCTGTACTCAGACGGTGCTGCACGCCGGCGGGCGCAGCACCCGCCTGACGCCGCAGCTCTGGCGCACCACCGTCACTCGCACCGACGCCGGGTGGCGACTGATCGACTACCGATTCCAGCAGTAGAAGGGGCGCACGACGATGGCACAAGCGCGACGGGATCGGCCTCGCACCTCCTCGGGCGCCGACGAGGTGTTCCTCACCGCGTTTCCCGTCATGGTGGTCGTGGCGTATCTGCCGACGATCGCCTACAACACCGGCGGGGGCCAAGATCCCACCTGGAATCCGATCGGCCTGCTGTTCGCCCTGGCACTGGGGGCGACGAGCTGGCCGGCAGGCGCGACCATCGTCCTCGGCGTCGAGCTGGTCCTGCTGGCGGTGGTCGCCGGGGCCGGGTGGTGGGCGCTGCGCCGGTTCGGGGTGCTCGAGACCCTCGAGGGCACACGCTTCGAGAAGCGCATCGATCGTCTGGCTCGCACGATGGTCGATCCGCGGGAGGTCGACGAGGCCGACCCGACGTACCTCGCCGCCTCCACCGACCGGCTCGCCCCGGCGATCCCGACGACCCATCCCGGCTACCTCGGTATCCCCCTCGGTGACACCGTGGTCGGGGGTCGCACCGTGCGGATGACCTGGGAATTTGTGGCGATCGCGTTCGCCGGTGCCCGGATGGGCAAATCCGCCGGCTTCGCGATCCCGGCGATCTGCCACGCCCCGGGGGCGGCGCTGGTGGCGTCGAACCGCGGGGATGTGTACTCGCACACCGTCGGTCTCCGCCGCCAGAGCGGGCGGGTATGGGTGTTCGACCTGCAAGGGGTGAGCACCGGTAACCGGCAGCAGCGAGCAAGCTTCTGGTTCAACCCGCTGCGCACCGTCACCGACCTGCCCTCTGCTGCGGCGGTGTGCGGCTACTTCATCTCCGCCGCCACCGACGCCGGCGCCCGCGTCGATGCCTACTTCGACGGCAACGCCCGCGACCTGTTCGCCTCCTACCTGCTCGCCGCCGCCCTGGCCGGCGGGGACATCCGACATGTCGTCGAGTGGCTGACCCACACCCAATCGCAGATCCCCCCGGCGGTGCTCGAGCAGTACGGCTACCCGGAGCTGGCGCGCACGATGCGCGGCAAGCAGGCCGTCAACGCCAAGCAACGCGACGGCTTCTACGACATGGCCCGCCGGTTCCTGTCCCCGTTGGACGAGCCCCGCTACGCCGAAGCGGTCCTGCCGAACCGGCGGGTGGTCATCGGCACCGACGCCCATGGCACGGTCACCGTCACCCCGGGTCGCCGCGTGCACGAGCTGCCGGAGTTCATCTCCGCGGAGTTCGTCCGCCGCACCGACACGATGTACGCGATGTCCAAGGACGGCCCCGGCTCGTCCTCCGCGATCTCGAGTGCCCTGGTCGGGCAGATCCTCACCGGCGCCGAGGAGTACTCCGAGCAGCAGGAATCCGAACGGATGCCGATCCCGCTGACGGCGGTGCTCGACGAGGCCGCGAACATCTGCAAGCTCGAGGACCTGCCGCGCTGGTACTCGCACTTCGGTGGCCGCGGGATCATCCTCATCACCTTCTTCCAGTCCCCCTCCCAGGGCGAGAAGGTCTGGGGCCGCGAAGCGTTCAAAGCCATGGTCGATGCGTGCAGCGTCATCTGGTACGGCGGCAACGTCGACGACGACGGGTTCCTGTCCGGCCTGGTCGATGCCGTCGGCACCCACTACGTCGACACCGAATCCCGCAGCCGCCCCGCCGGCTTCTTCTCCAGCAGTCAGGCCAGCGTGTCGAGCAGCTGGCAGAAGGAAACCATCTTCGAGAAGCGGGACCTGCGGGCACTGCCGAAAACCCGTGCCCTGGTCACGATCGGTGGCTCGACTCCGATCCTGGTCCGCAAAGCCTTCTGGGGTGACTCCCCGTTCGCGGAGGCGATCCGCCAGTCCACGAAGGACAGCAAGAATCGCGGGCTCAGCGAGCAGAAGTCGCTGCCCGTCGGCTCCTCCGACCGGCCGGTGGCCGACCGTCCCTCACCGACAACAGGCGACGACACCTGGCCGGATCACGCACCGGTTGCCGGCGAACCCGCCGTGGAGTCCTCCCGCACCGCTGCCCTGTTTACGTCCGAATTCATGTCGAAGGAATGAGCATGGTGAATCTGCCCCGAACGACCGACGATCGCTGGGACACCGGCAACGACGCCGGGGACGGAACCCACGACGAGACGACCCCGCCCCCGGCGGCACCGGCCTTCACGCCGCAGCCTCGGACACCGGCCGCCTCCGAGCCCTCGCCCGAACCCGAGCAGGAGAAGAAGGAGCCAAAGTACGCGAACGTCGTCGAGTTCGTCAACGGCTTCTTCCTGCCGGTGATCCGACGCCGGATCAGCGACAACGACGGCGGCCTGTCCTGGGACCCACGGTGGTGGGCCTACCCCGAGGTCGTCGCCCGCCTGACCGCGCTGCACCAGGCATGGGAAGAAGCACGAACCTCGGACTCGATGTCCGCCATGTCCTCGTGGTGGATCCAGCACCTCGAACCGCACCTGCGAGTCATCCTCGACGGCGACACCGGACCGATGGCCAACGCCAAATCCGACCGCAGCTTCATGGGCTGGCCTGCCATGCCCTCCGATGCCGTACCGGCAGCGGTCCTCGACGCAATCTCGAGGCAGAACGAAAGATGAGAGCAGGATCGAGCGTAGGTAGTTCCTTCGTGCTGCCTCTCACGTATCCGGTTGATGCCGAACACAGCGGCCTCGCCGTCGGCGAAGCCGTCAACGCGACAGGTCGGGCCCTACCTCCCGTGCGGGGCCGTCATCGGCAGGCTCAGGTCCCGCACTGTTCGGCTCTCGGGTCCTCCGACTCAACATCTGCTTGATCGGGCGCGGATGCCCGAGGAATGCAGCCGCGATGTCGGGTCCAGCAGTCGGCGGTGACGTGGGTGTGGCGGCGCTTCCGTCGGACTGCACCACAGGCGACCTCGACAGATACTCCAGCCAGCTCTGAGCCCTGGCGAGGGACCGTTCCTTGTCTTCGGTGTAGGTCGTCGGCCAGTCGATGCCGCCAGCGATCCGGGCCTGGATGTCGGCAGCCGTCACCAACTGTTGCGCTACGAGTGCCGCCACGAACTCGTAGTCCTTTTCTCTGCCGGCGATCGTCTTGGCCACGCACAGATCCACCGGGTCCAAGCACAACCCGGTCCGCCCGTACAGGCTGGATGCGTCGTCGTCGACAACGAAGTGGACGAGCCGATTGTCCCAGTTCGTCGGCAGGACCACGACGTCCTTGTGGATACCTTCGACGTAGAAACCGAAGGCAGTGTGGAAAGGGGAGTCCTCGCCGAGCCGGGCATCGAGCAACAGAAGTTTGTCCTCGACCGAGGGCGGGTCCGTGATCCCACTCAACGGCAGGATATCGACTTCACGGGACAGGAAGGTCGCAGGGGGCAGCTCATCGGTGTCGAAGCTACCGAGGATTGATTGAGAGCCGAGGACGATCACACGCGGCTCGTCGAGATTGGCGCACGCAGCTTTGATCGCGCGACCGAGTTCTTCCCGATTCACCGTGTCGTGCCGGCTTTGAACCGGGTTCCGAACTCGGTGAGCACGCGTCGGCGTTCGTCCTCGCTGAGCAGCACCGACAGCGGGGACAGATTCCGCATCTCCCGGCTGGTGTCATCGTCCGACTCGACGATCTTGCGGATACCGTCGATATCGTTGTCGCGGACGATCCTGTCCCAGCGATCGATGTAGCGGTCCATCAGCGGACTGCGGTTGACCTGTCGGCGGATCGTCTGGAGGCTGCGGCGCACGGGTTCGGTGTCGATCGAGATGCCGCTGGTCACGATCTTGTCCAGGACCGCGGACTGCACGAGCTGTTGACGCAGGGTCTTCGGCGTGACGACGCTCATCTGTCCCACCCCTACTCTGACTTCCCACACTCGGCCCTGGCCCTTCCCATGATAGGGGGACTGTACAGCCGTTTCATGTCCACCTCGGTGTGCCGAAGCAGGTCTGAGCTCCCCGCCGCCACAGGACACCGGAGCGTCCTTTCTCCGAATAGGAGCGCACATGGACTCCAACGCGCGCGAAGGCGAAGCCGTGGCCATTCTGGAGAGCGAGATGCTCAGACTCGTAGCGGCCACTTCCTCTACAGATTGATGGCACTCGCTGAGCGATCCAATCAGGCTCGCGCAGTCCTGCCCTCGGTTCCGGATCTGCCCGGCACGGCATAGCCATCACGATCAGCAACTGAGTGTTGCTTCCTGGCTGTGTTCGATACCCATCGCGGGAACAAACGCGGCCTCGTTGGTGTGGTCGGGTCGGCGTTCGATGTTGAGCATCTCGGCCACCGACCGGGGGTGGCTGCTCATCGCAGCACCGATCGCATCGAGCAGTTCCTGACTGAGCTGGTTCAGGTTGACCGGCGACAGGGGAGGGGCGACTTCGTCGTCACCGTTGATCGGGCCGACCGCGGTGGCCAGACCCCGGCCGGCGGACTCGAGCACCGCCCCGATCCTGCCCAGATCCCCACGGTCCGTGGGTGCGGGCTCGTCGACCCGTTCGAGCTGGTCGGACACATCCGCTTCGTGGCCTTCGACCACCGGTTCGGTGCGTGTATCGGGGCCGCCGGGCGCGAGCGAACCGTCCGCGGCCTTGTCGAAGTTCATCTCTACGGTGTCGGCGTCGGCGGCGCGGGCGAAGGATTCGACAACTGACGCGGGAACGTCCGCGGTGGGTTCGACCACCGCGAGGTGCTGGGCGGACAGGTCGGCGAGCTTGTCGAACGACGGCACACTCTTGGCCGCGACGTAGCTCAACGCGACCGCCGCAGCGGCGTCGAAGACACGCTTGTCGGCGTCCCGGTCGGCAGCCTGTCGCTCGGCAATGAGCCGGTCGATCTCGTCCGGGGGCATCTGCACCTGCACGTACCGCTGCTGTTCTTGCCGGTACTGCTGTGCTCGCAGCGCTTCGAGTCGCGCAGCATTCTCCTGCGCCAACCGCTCCCACCTGCGGGTGTTCTGCGCCTGCGCGCCCAGGTGTCGAGTGGTCGCTGCCGCTGCCAGAACCTGGATGGAGGTCTGCTGCGCGGGCTGTCCACGGAACGCACCGAGAACGTCGCGCATCGACTTCGGTGTGGGTGCCGGCCGGCCCTGAGCGCGTCGATTCTCCGCTGCACGGAGAAAACCCACGAGGTCGACAACGTCCTGGGTGGCCTGCGCCCTGGCCGGCCTGCGCTGCGGCACCGCCGGCACACCGGCCGGAGCCACGGTCTCCGAGAACGGCGGAATCGAGGCGTCGGTGGGGTGGGCCGACCGTCCGCGGTTGCGCAGAAACCGTCGCTTCTGGTCGTTGTCCGCCATCGTCCTTCTCCTTGTGCCATTCGGGGTCGGGGGTCGTAGCCGGCGGGCTTACAGTTCCCGTTCTGGACCGTTGTCGTGTTCGAGCGGGTCGCGGTCGATAGGGGCGTTCGCTGCCGAGGCCGCCTGTGTCCGTCGCGGCTCGTGGCCGCCGGTGAAGTCGGTTCCGCCGGCGTTGCGGCGGGCGAGTTCGGCGTCGATCTGGCCGATGATGGTGCGTTCGGCGGTGATCGATTCTTCGAGTCGGGTGATGCGGTCGGTGATCCGGCCGAGGGCCCGCTCGTCGGTGGCGCGGGCGCGGGCCTTGGCAGCTTCGGCAGCCCGGTAGTGCTGGGCGCCGCGTTCGATCACGGCCCAGCGACGCTCGAGTGGTGCCACCTGTTCGGCTGCGGCCACGGCGGCGCGAGCGGCATCGATCTGCTGTTCGGTGGCCTGCGGGGAACGGGTCAGGGCGTCGAGGCGGGCGCGGGCATCGCGCACCGCCGCGATGTTGCGTTCGTCGATCTCGACCTGCGCCAGGGACCGTTCGACGGCTCCGAGCGCGGACTTCTCGCCTCGTGCCCGGTCGAGCTCGTCCTTGGCCAGCGACAGCAGCATCGCGTCTTCGGTGAGCCGGCCTTGGCTGAGCGCCCGTGCCGAATGCAGTTCGGCGTCGGTGTAGCGGGCGTACGGGCCGACCACCTCGTCGATGGTGTGTTCGGGTCGGTGCAACCGTGCGATATTCGCGGTGAGGGCTGTCTTCCGGGCTTCGCGGATGTGCGCCATCGGGTCGTTCTCGTCGTCGGGTGCGTGGGCGAGCACCCGCGAGATCGCGATCTCCCGCACCGTGGACTCCCACAGTCGCACCCGACGGGGGTCCGTTCCCCGCTGGCCGACGGCGACGATCCACGGTGCGCTGCGTTCGAGTGCGGTGGTGGTGTAGGAGTCGATGAACGCGTGCATCTGCTGCTCGCACGAGCGGGCGTAGGCGGCGAGGATCGGATCCGCTTCGGCCGCGGCCTCGGTCAACGCGGGCACGCGGTAGGCGGCCACCGCGTCGGTGCGGCGGCGTGGCAGCTGCGCTGCGTCCTCGGCATCGATGCGCTCTTTCAGGGCGCGGGCGATGACCCGGCCGGGGGAGTTGCGGTCGGTGTCGATCCGGCCGGCCTTGCCTTCGGCGCTCATCACCGCCGCGGCCTGGCGCAGCAGGGCCTCGGTGTCCCAGCCGAAGGTTTCCGACTGGGCGACGGAGGTGACGATCTGATCCCATCCGCCGAGGCTGTGCACCCAGCCGAACTGCTCGTCGGTGAGGATCCGGCTGAGCAGCTGCTCGGTGTAGTCCTCGTACAGCTCCCCGAGGGCCAACATGTAGCTGTTGGTGATCGTCGACCAGGACGCGGCCTTGCGCTGTTCGTCTTCGATCATCTGATGCACGGTGCGCTGCGAGCCGTCGCGGGCGATGATCTTCGCCAGCAACCCCATCGCGCCGGGATGCTCGTCGGGGTGATGTTCGAAGTCCCAGTCGGGCAGCTCGTCGTGGGCGGCGTAGACGATGTTGGTGTGCTTGCCGCGGCTGAGCGCCACGTACAGCGACTGCCGGTCCATGTTCGCCCCGGCGAGCACGTGGCAGCTTCCCACCGTCATGCCCTGCGAGCGGTGCACCGTGGTCGCGTAGCCGAGTTGCACGTTGTCGGTGATGTAGTCGGCGGCGACGGTGACCTGCCCGCCGCTGATGTTGTTGCGCAGCCGCAGCGAGCCGTCGGCGCCGATTGCGGCCACGGTCCACAAATCGCCGTTCTTCACCCGACCGGCCTTCTTGCCGTCGGAGTCCTTCACGACGTACTTGGAATTGTTCTTCCGTGTGACCACCACGTCCCCGACCGCGGCCTCGAGACCGTCGGCCAGGACGATGCCGGGGCCGGTGACGGTGCCGCCTGCGCGGTAGTAGGCGGCGGCCTTCTCGTTGAGCTGGCGCACCAGATCGTTGGTCGGGGCGACCATCAACGCGACCTGGCCGGCCTCGACGTCGGCGACGTAGGCGTCGAAGACCAGATCGGCCAGCTCGTGCGCCATGCCCTGCCGGATGCGATTGTTCTGCTCGTACCACTCGAGCACCGTCACATCGCCCGTGCGCAATTGCAGGCTCGCCTCGGCCTCACCAACGGTGGCGAAACGGTGGACCTTGCGTAGGAACGGGGCGTTGGTGCGATCGGCCAGATCCCGCAACACACCACCGGCTTCGACGGAGGCGAGCTGCTGCGGATCGCCCAGCAAACGCACCACCGCCCCGGCCTCGGTGGCGATGCGCGTCAGGTCCGCCAGGTCGCGGGCCGAGGCCATGCCCGCCTCGTCCACCAGCAGAAGATCACCCCTGCCGATGCCGGTCGGGATGCCGACGCGGTGGCGGGTGAGCACGTCGGCGATGGTGCGTCCCTCCACCGAAATTTCCTCACCGAGCACTTCGGCGGCCCGGGCCGACGGCCCCAGGGCGAGGACGTTTCCGTTGACCGCTTCCCAGGCGCGGGCGATCACGGTGGCCGCGGTGGTCTTGCCGGCGCCGGCCGCACCGACCGCCACGGCCACACGCGTGCGGGCGGTGAGGAAGTGGGTGATCATCGCGAGCTGATCGGCACCGAGCTCGTGCCCGTTCGCCTGCTCGATCCGGCGCAACGTGCGGCGGATGATCCGCTCGGCCACGGTGTGTTCGTCGCCGGTGTCGGCCTGCTGGCGCATGAAGTCCTCGGCGTCGAGAACCGATTGAGCGGTGTAGCGCATCTGCGCGCGATCGACCAGCAGACTGCGCCGCCGCCCCCGCTCGATGCGGTCGCTGATCCGCTCGGGCAGGTGGTATTCCTCGACGTCGATGGGCAGGCAGTAGTCGCGCAGGGCGAGTTCGAGCGCGTCATCGTGAATGACGTGCAGCTGCTCGTCGTCGGCGAAACTGAACTCTCGCAGTCGTCTCTCGATCTCGGCGGTCACCGAGAACACCGTCCACGACCCGACCGTGTGCGAGAGCGTCTCGACGACCTCGTCGACGAGGGCCGGCACCTGTTGCGGAGTCAACACCGGTCGGCGGTCACGTTCACCGCGGACAGATTCGACTAGCTCTGCGGGATTGTTCCCGGCGAGAATCGCCTCGGCCCGCTCACGCCATTCGGCCCGCAACTCGGCCAGGGAACGTGGGGGATTCTTCGCGTTGCGGGTGTCGAGGGTGGCCTGTTGCGCGTGGGCGTACTGCACCTTCTTCGGTGGATTCTTGCCGTAGCGGGTCTTGTAGTCGCGGGCCAGTTCTTCCTGGCGTGCCTCGATCGCGGCGCGGCGGGAGAACTCCTCGATCAGGGACGGTGGGATGCCGTCGACCTCGTAGACCGGTTGCTTGCCGACCGGTGTATCCGCTCTCGGGGCGAAGGTGACACCGAGCTTGCGGGCCACCAGATCGGCCACGCGGGTGTTGTACTTCTCCGACGCCGCGACGTTCGCCTTGTAGAGAATCGACCCGTCGATGGTGGTCCATCGGCCTTCGGCATAGACACGATTGAGCACCGCGCTGTGGGTGTGCAGGTTCGGGTCCGCAGCGCGATTGTCGAAGTGATCGAACCGGGCGATCAACAGCCCTTCGGCCTTGACCTTGCGCTCACCGCCCTTCCCGCGGCGGGTGTAGATCACCTGATCTTCGATCCACTCCAACGCTTCGTCCACGGCCTGCTTGTGCGCTTCTTCGACCGCGGCCTTGACCTGCGCGTCGCCGAGGCCCCACAGCAACGAGATGGACTTCATCGGGGTGAACACCAGGTCGTAGCCGGCCACCGGCTGACGCGCCTTGTTGTACTGCTCGGTGATGAACTGCCACACCTGTTCGTCGCTGAGCAGGTCCGCCTTCTCACCGTTTTCGCGGCCTAGGTGCTTGCGGGCGGTGGCGAACTGGATGTCCTTCTTCGCCTCGGTGGTCGGGTACTCGCCGTGCTGCGCCTTGTACGCGGTGCACAGTTCCTCGACGTCGTGGACGTACTCCTGGCTGTTCTGAAACCACGAAAACGCCCGACCGAGGGCGGTCTCCCTGGACCAGTTCAGGTGCACTTCGGCCGACGCTCCGGGGCCGGGCCTGGTGTCCAAGGCGTTCGGGGTGCGGGCCGCACCGAACACCGACCGCATCGCAGATTCGGTGACCTCGGTGCCGACCTCGACACCGATCTTCTCGGCCAATTTGCCGCACCAGATGCCGGGCGGAGTGCCCTTCGCGACGTAGTAATCGACCGCATCGGGCTTGCGGGACTCGGTGGCGTCGCCCTTGGCGACATGCTTGGTGAGATAGACATAGCCGTCCCCAGCATTGAGCTTGTGGACGGTCATCACGGCGCCGATTATGCCACGTCGCACCTTTAGTGCATAAGGTGTGTAGGGATTGTCAGGTCGAACGGAGTTCGACCTGAGCTCTGTCGGAACCTCGACGGTTGCGACAGAGCAGCGGAGCTGCGGGTAGTGGCCAGATGGTGGTGCGTTCTCGTCGGTGAGGTGACCGAGGTGGTGCTACGTCGCAGTCGCGACAGACCGGTGTGCGGAACTCCCCGCGGGCGCGGCGAGCCGATAGACTCCGGGCCCATGGCCACCTCGTCGACGTCGGCAGCGCGCCGATCACTGCGTCCCCACACTGCCCCGAACGTGCGGGAGAACCTGCGACGCGAACGCGAGCGCGTCCTGGCACGGCAGGCCGAACTGCAGAAGCTGGCAGCGCCGATCACCGACGCTGCCGCGAAGCTGGCGAAGCTCGATGTGGTGCTCGAGTCCCGGGCGGCCACGCCGCGGCGCAAGATCGAGCAGCTGGAGAGGGCACGGGATCGGCGCATCGCGAAGATCCAGCAGGAGTACGCCGCCAAGATCGAGGCCGTGAATGCGGAAGCAGAGTCGGCCGGCGTACACCTGACGCCGGAGGAACAGGCGCAGGAGTCGTCGTTGCTGCGCGAGTACGCCCTCGCGATCGTGGAGTTCGGCAAGAACGCCTCGGCCGGTGAACTTGCCCCGCTGCTGGGTGTGAGCGCGCGGGAGGCGAAGAAGATCATCGAACAGGCGAAGAGCGACCTGGACACGCCCGACATCCCCGCCTCGCCTGCGGCGTCGGCGCCGGCCTCGGCACCTGGTGCCGGCGACACACAGCCGGTGGCCGCAGCATCGTGACGCTGCGCCGGTCATGAGCCCCGACAGCGAGCCGTCGCTCGACTTCGGGTTCCCCGAGTGCGACGCCGAGTACGTCGCCTCGGGGGCGTCGGAGCAACCGCGGCGGGGGCGGGTGGTCGACAACTCGCTCGCTCCGTCACGGGCGAACGTCGCGGCGTTCTGGGCGAAGGTCGTCAAGTCACCGACGTGCTGGTACTGGGTCGGTGCGATCAGTGCACCCGACGGGTACGGGCGATTCAACTTCCAACGCGCCAACCGGCAACGCACGATGCTCGCGCATCGCTTTTCGGTGGAGCTGGTGCACGGGCCCCTCGACCCGGACGTGGTGTGCGAGCACAAGTGCAACGAACCGTTGTGCGTGCGCGTCGGGTCGGAACATCTGGTGGAGTCCACGCACAGCGAGAACGTGCGCTACGCGATCGCGCGCGGCCGGCTGTCGGGACACACGCTGCTCGACGGGCAGGGGCGCTCACGCTACGAACGATCCCTGGCGATCCGTGAGGCGTTGCGGGACGGGTACGACGCAGAAGCACTGCTGCACGCGAAGATCAATCCAGGTGACTCGCAGGGCACCCTCTTTTGATCAGGCCGGCACCGAGTCAGCGAGGACCCGTGTCGACCATCTGGTTCCGGTCGCCCGCGGCGGCGTCGACGCGGAACCGAACCGGGTGAGCACCTCGACGCTGCGCAACTCCGCCGAAGCACTGGACCCTCGACGAGCTTGGCTGGAGCCTCACCGCACCCGGGAACCACAGAATCTGGGACGGCCTGTCCGGAGTTGATGGCCGACAAGTACCTGGCCCGCTGATTCCGCGCGACGATCGATGTACGCTCCACCCTGACATAACCCGTGCGCAGTTATGACCTCCGAATAGTCCCGCCAGGCGCTCGCGCAGTCCCGGGTGCTCGTGTGGGGCGTCAGGTCCAGAGGTTGTAGATCCTCCCTATCCGGTGTGGGTCTGCGCCCGGTGTGCGGCGGTCGCTGCCAGTTCGACCGCTTGGGTTTTTCCTTGCCCGCTACCGAGCAGGGACCCCGGACGGTAGGTGATCTGCACGATCGATGCTCCCACCCGGGCGCTGACCCAATAGCTCGAGTTCGCAGGCACATCCGGATACCGGACCATGGCCGTGGTCTGCATGCGAGCAACGGACTCGTCACCGACCGCAGCGTCGAAGAGTTCCTGGTCCTCCTGAAAGGTGTAGCCGGCAGTCCCAGCGCCCATCTGCCAGGACACACACCGCTCGACGACGGCTCGATACGCCGCCAGCGCTGTCGCAGCGGCCTGCTCGTTCCGGTACACGAACGCCTGGCTGGTGATCGCTTCGACTTCTGCAGCCTGGTCGAAATACCAGCCGGCACCGGCCTGATCGGTCATCTCCTCGGTGCGCAGCGTCCAGGATTGGTTGCTGCACTCCGGTTGCGACGCGGGCTGCCGCTGCGTCGACTCGGGGTCACCATCGTCATCCGGTTTCCATCCCGCTCCGGGCAGCTGGTCCGCAGAGAGAACCAGCTGGTCCGCGGCGAGAGAGGCCGGCGTCGGGGCCGCAGACGTCGTCGATGTCGCGGAGGTCGGAGTAGCCGACGGCGACACCGCACTGCTCGTAGGGAAGGCCGCTGACGTCGGGGTAGTCGATGATGGCTCCTGCGTCGCCGTGTCGGAGTCACTGCCGGACGAGCACCCGGACAATCCCAGCATGATCGCGCCGACCACAGACACCGTCGGTGCCCAACGCCGAGTTACTCCTTGACCGGTTCTCAACACGAAGCACAAGGCTAATCGACCACGCTCCTGGCAGGCCCGAAGCTACATCGAGGCGAGTTCGGGCCAGCGGTACGCACCTACGAGGTCGACGAACTGGGACGCCTGGTCGTCGTCGATCCCGACCTCGCCGGCCGTCATCGGCTCGAGCGCGTCGGCGGCACCGGGGCCGGATCGACGTCGACGCAGGCAGGTCGCGTGGGCGGATTGCTGAGTGAGTTCCGGTCGGTTCGCCGCCGGTGATCTCGGCGCTGGTGTCGTTCGGTCCGGTGCCGCCGCGAAGGGGCGATGACCGCCTTGTGGGTCGCCCGGATCGATTACGGTGCATCCATGTCCGCAGCTGCTGATCTGTCGCCGGTGGTCGAGGCCGTGGGTGGTCTCGACCTGCGTCCGCGCCAGCGGCAGTGGGTGAGTCTGAGTTTGTGCATCGTCGATGCGGTCTACAGCATCGGCGCCCACTACGACCGTCACGTGCTGCCGGTGGTGCGCCGGGTCGCCGCCGATGCCGGCATCGAGACGCCATCCGTGCCGCCGCCGGTCACCGGCCTGGCCGACCCCTTATCGCTGGAGCGGTTCTTGGATCGCTACGACACCGTCGACGCGCTGCTGGCGGTGACGAACAACCGGCAACGCACCTCACCGCGCGGGGGCATCCTCAAGGCCGAGGCCGTGCTGCAGTACGCGACGATCCTCCATGAGCACGGGATCCGGACACTCGACGATGCTCGCGTCCTGCTCGACGACCCGCAGCTCGACACGGTGGAAACCGCGCTGCGCACCGTTCCCGGCGACGGCGGGTTCGGGGTGCGCCGCGGCTATCTGTGGATGCTCGTCGGCGACGAGGACACCGTCAAACCCGACCGCATGGTGCTGGGGTGGCTGGCTCGCCACGGCGCCGACGTCGATGCCGCCACGGCCCGCACTCTGCTCTCCGAGCTCGCCACCGAGGTCAGCCGTGTGCTCGGCCGACGGGTCACCGCCTGGGAGATCGACCATGCCATCTGGACATCGGCGCGGTCGGTGCGCGCCGAACTGCGCGCCGACCAGGAGGAGCCCCGCTCGCAGGATCGGTCGATAGACCCGGATGCTGGAGGGGTGGATGCGGTCGGCGAGCTCGCCGATATCCGTGACCGCTTGGACACGGTCGTGGCCACCCTCGGTGGACAGTCGTCCCGTCGCGTAATCGTCGACCTCGACGATCCGGACGAGCCGGATCTGCATTTCGTGCTGACCGCGGCGCTGCGGGAATGGGCCGACGATCTTCGCCACCAGGTCCAGGACGATCCCGAGTATCCGAACCGGGCGGACTTGCTGCGGTGGGCCGAGGCGGCGGACCGGCTGCACGAACGCATCGACGAGGCCCTGTAGGACACCCCAGCCTCCCCGGCCGCCATCTGCAGGCGGCTGATGGCCCTAGGGCTGCGTGCCGGACGAGAGATCGACATGGTGGAACGGTCACACGTGGAGAAGCAGTTGTACGACGCGATCAAGCACGGTATCCGCCCGAGTGAGAGCGAACTCGAAGCGATCGTGGGCGGCGAGAGTGTTCCCCGGTCGCAGTCCCCGGCGGTCGATTTCGGGTTCCCCGACGATGCGGAGCGGGACGAGTTCTGACGGTGTGCGCGTGGCTGTGCTGTGCGTTGTAGGACGTGCGCAAGCGTCGGGCAGCGGTCCTCGTCCTGGCCGTGGGAATTCCCGCTCTTACGGCGGGTATCTGTCGCATCAGGTTCCGGAAGAAATGGTGGCCGTTCATGTTTGCCGAACGTCGGCATTCCACGCCGACTGCCTGGGACTACGCGGCAACGACACGAGCCGGCTGCTACGACACGTCCGCGTCTACACGAGCGACGGGAAATGGGTGGGCGGCTGCATGCCAGAGAAGGCAGGATTCGTCGCCACGTACCCGGAGCCTCGGGACATCTTCATCCCACAACAATGGTCGGTGTCTCCGAGCGGCGAGTTCCTATCGCAAGTTGAAGGAACCCGGGGAATTTACGTGCCCCTGGTAGGGACGGAGCGGGTCGAGTGGGTAGCGCCCGGACCCGATCCGACCGGCCCCGCGGTATAGCCCGACCGGCCCCGCGGTATAGGTCTAGGCAAGGGTGGATGAAACCTCAGTGGGCGGTGGCTTGTCCGCTGCCGCCGCGAGGGGGCGGAGGTGGTGGCGTCGGTGGGGATTCAGGCTGGGCGCCGTGGGTTCCGCGTCGGGGATCCGTCCGGGGCTTAGCGCCACCGGTGACCGACCTCGGGGGCCGACCTTTCGATTCAGGCACCTTCCGGCCTCCCCTATCCCTTTGACGAACGGGGATCACGACTGCGCGGGTACGTGTTGCGTTCCCCGATCTTCCCGTCCTGCTTGTGGACAAAGTGCTCAACGCCTCGCTTGATCGCCATCTCGCGACCCTTCGCCTGAGCCTCGGCCTTCGTGGGGGCGCTGTTGGATGCTCGAGAATTGCCCTCCGCCTTGTTCACCCACTTGTCACCCTGCTTGCTCGTGTGGATATCACCCTCTGCCATGTTCCCCTCCCGGAACTCCGCCTACAGATCCCAACTGTATCACTACATGTACCAAGAATTATAGCGTTGTACCACAACATGTAGTGCCTAGCTGGAGCGCCGATCGGCAACTGAGATACATCCTGTCGGGCCGTGAACGCTTCGCCACCTACCGGTCATATTCAGTCCAGAGACCGCCGTGTAGGAGCTCGCCGAAGCGATCGATCGGCCATGGAACCCGCTCGCCGTCAACCCGAAACTCCACAGTTCGCCGCGGCGGCTGCCGGCGTGGGCGAACGTCGACGGCACGGAACGAGTGAACTGTCTCGTTGACCGATCGTCCAACAGAACATCGCTTGCGCAAGATCAATTACCTCGCGAGTGGACGCCTTCAGAAGGCGAGCGGCGAGATCCCGGGGAGAGAGTGTCCCTGGGATAACGGTGGAGCGAAGCGGCCGACTCCACCCTCGTGACACTGGGATAAGCGGTGGATCCGGCCGGGCATCGGCTACGGAGTGTGGGGCCGACGATGGCGGAGCCACGCCATGCTTGCACCGCAAACGAGCACAGCAGCGGTCGACACCGCCGCGGCGATCCCCGAGTAGTTTCGGTCCGCCCACCCGGGGTCAAGATCGGTGACGGGGATGTAACTGGCCCATCCGAGTTGCATGGTCAGCGGGACCGACATCGTTGCAGGTAGGGCCAGCGCAGTGGTAGTGACTGGCGCGGACGACGGCAGCGTCGAGGTGAAGATGTAGCCAGTGGCCAGCGGGAACAGCAAGGTCAGTGTGGCTCCGTGTAGGTTGTCCCACGGTGGGGCGGTGAATGCCGCGGAGATGGCGACAAGCGCGAGCATTGAGGGGCCGAGCAGTGTGTGCGGCCACCGTCGTCCGGCCCACACGCCGGCAGCGGTCAGCAGTACCGGCACCAGCAGCCAGGGCGGATCGGTGGGCCGCCATGGTGAATCCTCGGGATGAGAGACAGCGATCACGGCGATGGCCGCCAGCACAATCATCCCGCGGCGGCCGGGCAGCCACAGCGCCGCGGTAACGGCAATCGGCACCACCAGCACACCCAGCAGCCACAACCCGTTCTCGGGGGCCTCCGCTCGAGTACCGAGTGCCTGGTGCAGCGACCAGAACAATCCCACTGCCACCACCGGTAGCCCGATGCCGACAACCAGATCGCGGCCGTGGGGATCTCGCTGAAGCTTAGGCACGGATTCGGAGCGGATGCAGTACACCGCCGTTGCCAGCAGCCCGGTGATTCCTGCCAGGGCCAGCCACACCAGGTTGGTGGCCCCGGACGAAGCCACCATGAAGGAGACGTATTGCCGTGGGCTCAAGGAGAGTTGGCGGTAGTTGCGCAGCGGTTCGGCCAGTTGCAGTCCAGCGACCGTGCCAGCGGTCAACGCGGTTTGGGCACGCAGATGCGGCAGTGACGACCGCGTGGTCGAGGCAGCCAGTCCGCCTAGGATCAGGCCGGCACCGGTGACGGCAAGGTACAGGTCGAATGGCCATGCTCCGGGGCTGGCGATGCCGCCGACCAACACCGCGCCGGCCGCTATCACTGCCGCCGTGGTGGATCGACGGCGGATCCAGGTTGCGACGAGGACCGCGACGATCGCGGCCGCGGCGGCGGCGACGAGTTCGGAATCGAGCACAGTGCCGGAGCCGAACCCGGTGGCGAAGTTCGAGTATGTCTCTACGGTCGGGGCCGCGAGCACCAGTCCGGCGGTAAAGCCACCGACAACAAGCAAGGCATACCGGAGAATGCGGGCCATCCATCCACGATGGCGGTCGACAGTCTCTCCGTGCCGATGACGCGCCGGTCGCCTCGGCAAGAGTTTTCCAGCGCGGGTATGGCGCTTGGATAGACGGGTAGCCTGAGGGGTGTGTGGGATGAGGGTGATCTAGCAACCGATGTTTCGGCTGGACTGTGGATCACAGAGCTGCGCCACGATCCGCGCAGTCTGCGCCCCAGGGGGACGGTCGGCGCACTGGTTCCGCCGGTTTTTCAAGCGTACGCACGGATTCCCCACCCTGCATACCGGATCTTCACCGTTCCGTCCATATACATGGGACGGGAGATCGTGCGGAGAGAATACGAGCCGGTCCGCTGGGAGTACATTGCCCGAGCCAACGGCCGAGTCGCTCATCCCCTCATGGAGTGGGAGAAAATCGTGGGTGTCAACCGGAATACTTCCGGAGGTGAACACACTTGGGACGATGCTCCGTGGACCGGAAGCCTTGACGTCAATTATGTTCGAGAATTAGCAGAAATTCTTGAGGGGTACACCGGAACGCCGGAATCTTGCTGGTTTGCCATCTGGGATGGAAATACAGCCCTGTACGAATTCCGTGGCATCGGAGGGCGGTTGTCGGTGGACAGTTTCGATCACATACTGATCTCCGACTCGGTCCGTGCCGCAGTGAAAAATCTGAACAATCGCGCTCCGAATTTTTGGTGGCCCGAGGATCGGGCATGGTTCGTCGTCTCACATCCGGACCTACCTTCTACGCTCGTCGGCGGAACGAAAGAGTGCATCTCTGCTATCACATCGGATCCACACTTGGAGGCGTACGAAGTAGACGTGTCATCGAGCGTGATATGGGGAGGCGACAAGGTCAACCCTTCGTCAGCAGAACCTGCGAGCGAGTGACACACGAAGCGACCCCAGCAGTGAAGAGCCCACCGGGGTCGCTTCGTGTGTCAGATACTGGCGGACATCACCATCGGATCAAGACCCGACTGACGACCGACTCGGCTTGAGCTGAGCCTCGATGAGGGGACTTTCGGTCACCACGACCCTCCTCCACCTCCTGGGATGAGAGGTTCGGGCACATAGTCCTCCGGAGCTTCAGCACACGGCCTCTCCGGACCGCCGAGATGGAACGTGTCGGTGACGATAATATCTTCCCAGTGCGAACCGTCCGCATTTGTCATTTCCCATTCTGTGGCCGCGAAAAAGTCCGCCTCCTCGCACTGGCGAGCGGACGTGAATCTGAATCGAAGATTCTCCTGGATCGTCTCGCCATCCCCCGCGGATCCCATTGCAGTGCCTGCGTCTATTTCGCACATCCCGCGTCCGCAGTCGGCGCCGGTATTCACCTTCCATATGAAGGTCGTAGCTTGGATGTACCGTTTGGGTTGACTACAGTTTCCCTCGGTCTCTGTATCAATTGTCCACGGCTTATGGCCGGAAACATGAGGATTTCCAGTCATAAGATGGCATCCGTTGAGGTACACACCCGTCTTGCCAGAAGCATCGACCGGTAGACCGAAAGTGATACCGCCGTGTTGGAATTCCTGTCGATTGCCATCCGGGCCGAACACCCCGTCGTCGACCGGGTAACCGTATTCGCCGATTTCGTAGTTCTTGAAGGACCATACCGCTTGAACGACACCGGTTACCGGATGGGCGCCGGTGCTAGGGGACCAGTACATGAGCCCTCCAGCGAACGACTGACGTCGACCCACAGTATCTGTGTTAACCAGTTCATCGCTGGTGGGGTAGCCGAGACGGCTTCCGTTGGTTTCGGCGCCGAGAGTATTCCATTTGTCTCGGATGGCGCCCCCGATCACTGCCCCGTTGATGGTGGTGAGGGGGTGCCAGTAGATCGCCGCGTTCTGGAACTCCTGGCGTCGTCCGATGCCGTCCGGGTTGACAATCTCGTCGGTGGTGGGATACCCGATGAATCCGCCTTCCCAGCCGTGCGAGCCCCATTTGGTCATGAAGCTGTTGACCACGGGGTGGGCGCCGGTGGTCGGGTGCCAGTAGATGGGGCCGACCATGAATTCGCTGCGCTTGCCGACGCCGTCGGGGTTGGTCAGTTCGTTGTTGATCGGCCACTTGAGGAAGCTGTTGGGGCCGCCGAGGGATTCGTACTTGACCCGGATCTCCCCGCACACCAGAAACGGCGCGGGCCAGTACGTGGTGCACGGCAGGGACATCAACGACATGCGCGAGGACTGCTGCTGCGCTTCCATGGTCTCGGCCAGGTCGGCCTGTTCCTTGGTGAAGCCCTCGGGGATCTCTTCGCGGTCCGAGCGCATCTTCCCCGGCACCACGGTGGGGTTCGGGTTTTCCGTCGGCGTCCACTCCCCTGCCGGTGCCTTCCGGGTCGGGGCGGCCGACGGCGGATCCGCCGGGGCGCGGTCGGCGGGCAGGGAGGGTTCGGCGCCGGGCGGAGCGGTCGCCGGTGACGAGGACGGGACCGCCTCGGTGGGCACCGACGGGGTGTCCGGCACCTGCCGGTCGGCGGACGGCGGCGCTGCGGGCTTCACGCGTTCCGTGGTAGCGGGTACGTCCGGGGTGCTGGACGTCGCCGGGGTCGAGGGCGCCGCGGTAGTCGGAACGGCGGGAGTAGTGGTGGGCTGGGCCAGGGCGGTGGTGCTGCCGGTGGCAACCAGCAGGGCGGTCGTGCCGGCGAGCACACAGCGGGCGGCCCACCGGCGTCGGGGCGTGCGCGGGGCACGGCGATGGAGCGATTCCATTGAGACCTACCGTCTTTCGCAGGAACAAGGTCAGCGGTGGCGCCATCGCTGCCTGGAAACCTAACCGGTTTCCCACCAACCACACCCGTATCGGATAACGCTTACATCACAGAAACCGTTCGTCCGGTACTTTTGTGAAAACCAGGGCAATCCCGGCATTTCGGTGCTACACACGAGGGGCTGCCCGCTCCCGCGGCGGCGGTTCGTCGGCGTGCAGGGGTGTGCCCTGCTTCCGGAAGGAGTGCGTGATGGGTGTGGGTGTGGCGAGGGTGTCCGGTGCGGTGGTGCGGCGGCTCGGCGCCGGGATGGTCGGGGCCGGGGTGGCGCTGTTGTGCCTGGTCGGCGGTACCGGGGTGGCCGGGGCACAGCCCGCGACCTCGGCGGCGGTGGCGGCGTGTTGTCAGTCGTACTGGCCGTCGCCGTACCCGGTGTGCGACGACATCAAGGATCTGTACACCTCACTGGGTGGGCCGGCCGGGCCGTTGGGGTTGCCGACGTCGGCGCAGCAGCCGTACGGGGTCGACGGGCTGCGGCAGACCTTCACCGGCGGGGCGATCGTGTGGACCCCGGCCACCGGCGCCTACCTCGACTAACCCCCGGGCGAACAGCCCCTGCCCGCTGGCCGGCCGGCGGGCAGGGTTGACAGTTCGAACCGGGTGACGTCGTCGAGACGAGCCAGGTGCGCCGGGTTGGCGCTGGGGGCGCCGGCGGCCGGCAGCACCGCGGTGCGGGCGGTGTCCGCGACCGGGCTCACCTCGCCGACGGTGTGGGTGGCGTGATCACGCATCCGCCGCGCGGCGGTCGATATCGATGGCCCGTGCCCGTTCGTGCCCGTCGCACGAACACGGCGGTTCGCACAAAGTTCGCCGCGCCCGGACGGCGTGTGACCGGCCCCCAGCTGCGCCAGCCGCCAACCCAGCACGCCCAGTTCGGCGACGGGATTGTGGCGGCCGAGGAACCGGTACCGACGCGAGTCCACGACCCCAGAAAATGCCCGACGGCACCGACACCCACCCCTCCGTCCACGCGGAGGGGCGGACGGACCCGCCCGATCCAGGATCCCGGTGCCGGCTCTCGGGGCAGGAAAGGGGGCGCTGTCCCGGTGCCCGTAGGCTGTCCGGCGGTCGAACCCGGGGGATATCGATGCCGGAGCCGGTAGGGAACGGCCACGCGGGTGAGTACGGGCAAGGAGGGATGGGGTGGCCACACAGCGCCGGGGCCGGGTCACCCGGTTCCACTTCGTCACCGTCGCCGCCGAGTTGTTCGCCGCCGCCGGGTATCACGGGGTCAGCACAGGCGAGATCGTAGCCGCGGCCGGCTCGAACAAGGGCGCGCTGTACTACCACTTCCGCTCCAAGGACGACCTGGTCGCGGCGATCATCGACGAACAGCACCGCCGCTCGATCGCCCTCGTGCAGCGGGTCACCGCCACCGACGCCGCGCCGCTCGAGCAGATCGTCATGCTCAGCCACGCCCTCGGCGAGCAACTACGGGAGAGCGCGCTGGTGCGGGCCGGGCTGCGCCTGTCCACCGAACTCGCCGATCGCACCCCCGTCCACCCGTATCGGGACTGGATCGGTGCCTGCCGTACCCTGCTCGACCGCGCCGCCCACGACGGCGATCTGCGCCCGGGTCTGGATCTGGATGCGGTGGCCCGGTTCGTGATCGGGGCGTTCACCGGCACCGGGCAGCTGTCCGGGCTGCTCACCGACCGCTCCGACCTGCC
The DNA here is from genome assembly GCF_015654185.1 of Rhodococcus sp. M8. Classification (NCBI taxonomy): domain Bacteria; kingdom Bacillati; phylum Actinomycetota; class Actinomycetes; order Mycobacteriales; family Nocardiaceae; genus Rhodococcus; species Rhodococcus sp. M8. The sequence continues at coordinate 80,447 of NZ_CP064066.1, read as the reverse complement.
CCGGCGGATCGACGAGCTGTGGGGCTTGTTGCTGCCCACCCTCGTCGCCGACCCCGACCGGCGTGACGCGGTGCGCGGCTCTCGCTGGGCACGCCCACTGCCCGTCGCCTGAATCCCACCCCCTCGGAATCCGCACCGGGTCGTTCCTTCTGCACCGGCCCGCCCCCTCTGCGCTCCGGCCTCATCGGCGGCGGGCACCCGCCGGACTGGCCGCGGCGACCAGGAGCACCGCCCCGGCCGACGTCAGGGCGAGCTGGGCTCGCGGAGCAGTGATGTCGAGTACCACGATCTGCACGGCCACCCACCCGAGCGTGCACACCCCGATCACCCCGGCCGCGGCCATCGCACCCGGGGCGTCGAGCACCAGCGCGGCCACGCACACCAGCGGCGCGATCCCGAGTGCCACCAGCACGATCGTGCCGGACAGCCGGTAGTCCCAGGTATGCCAGCTCGGCAGCATGCCGGTGTCCAACCCCAGCGTCGCCCCACTCGGATCCGAGACCAACGCGGTGCCGCTGAGCAACCCCGACGCCCCCAACACCATCAGCACGACGACGGTCGCCAGCTTCCTCACCCCGTCATCATCGGCGATGACCACCCCCGGCGGGGCACCGACCTTCCGGCGCAGTCCTGTATCCCACTTCGGACCGCGAGGGGTTTCCGGCGCGGGAGCGGCCGAAGGCCCGTGTCCGGCGCTGCCCTGCATGTCTGCCCCTCGGTCATGTCAACACTCGGTGAGGTGCCGGCGGGGGCCGGAGTTCGGCGCGCGGTGGACCTGAAGATCGATGAAACTGCGCCCGGAAGTCGCCCAGTTGGTCAGCTCGAGGATGGCGAAGGTGACGATGCCGTATGCGACTACGGCGCTCGACCACCATGCAGGAGTCGGTTGCCGTCGTGATCTTGTCGACGCTCGACCTTCACTCCGGATATCGGCGGAAGTTCGGGGAAGCGATGACAAATTCGGTCGGCAACTTCGCAAGGGAGTAGGTGTCGGTGCCGACTGCTACACTTTCCTGCAGAGAGGAGGGATCATGGGCTTCGAAGTGTTCGACAAGAGGATGGCACCGCTGGCGAAGGCACCCAGCGTTACCATCCAGAAGCGTGGAATCTTCTCCATCAACAAGGCTGCGCACAAGCTCATCGGCGAGCCCGCGACGGTGGAGCTGCTGTTCGACAGGGACAACCAGATCATCGCGTTGCGGGAGTCCGACCAACCGCATGCGTATGCGATCCGGCCGCAGTCTTCGCGACGAGATACGGGACAGGTGATCATGTCGGCGACTGCATTCACGCAGTTCTACGACATCGACACATCCGTCAGCCGCCGATACAAGCCATACGAGCAGGACGGAATGCTCTGCATCGATCTCAAGGGACCCAGCGTGAAAGTGGTGGGGAACCGCTCGAAGCGCACTTCGGAACACGATTCGGAGGGCGACGACTCGTAAACAGACTTCTGGCCTGATCCCGCGCCAACGGAATCAGGCCAGTAACCGGCCCGAGGGCGCGGCTGATGACTTGCCAGTCCTCTTCAGCGTAGCGGAGTCCTCCAGAGGCGTGGCCTCTACTCCTCATCCTCGGGTCAACTACCTGATGAGGAGGGCCTGTCATGGCTCCTATCACCCATGAGTACGGGATCACCGGTCCCGTACCGTTCCTGGACGTCGACATCGCGGCCGACAACAAGTGGTTCCTCGATCCACGCGCCATCCGGCTGCACCGCAGGACCGATCCCTTCGCCACCAAGGCGAACGAGTGCACCGAGACGTTCTTCGCGGAGATCATCGACTGTGTGATTCGTGGGGATGCACGGCGTGGCCTGTGGCTTCTCCAGCAGTTTCCCGAGCCCTGGCACACCCGGTTGGGTCTGGCCAAGAGTGGGTTCAGCGGTCACGGGGGTGCGAAAGAAGTCGGCTCGTGGTTCTGGCGAGCGCTCACCGAGAACCTTGAGGCCTTCGTTGTTGTCGGACTTCTCAAGGAGCTCGAGGAGTTGCCTCTTTTCATAGAGGGCGTCGACAAGGACATCACCTCGGACATCACCACTCGCATCGTTTTCGAAGCGTTGGCCGAATTCACCGACCACATGGTGAACCAGTACCCGGAGTTCACGTCCGGACCACATCGCGTCGACACGTTCAACTGCCAGGCGTGGGATTCGACCAGACGTGAGTGGATGGTCAAACCGTTCGCGCTTCCGGTGGCAGAGGGCAAACCTCTTCTTCTCGTTCCCCGGGGTTGGGCACGTCAGACTCTTCTGATGTCCGCCTCCCGCTACTACGAGACGAAGGTGCTCGGTTACGTCCAGCTCGAGCGGGCGGTCCGGCTGAGTACGGGCAAGCTGCTCACGACTCCGAAGGATCGGTTGAAGACCGAGCCCGGGCTGGGACGCGGCCGGGTCACCAACCTCGATGTCACCCGTCGAGCGTACGAGAACAACGACGATCTGATCGCCGAGTTCAAGCGGTTCGTCGACATGAAGTGGACGCCGCCCGACGGCGATCGGCGGAGCGCCTAGACCCTGACGTCGCGGCGGGCACTCTGGCCCGCCGCGACACCGCTCTCCTCCGAACGGGATCGACGCGGGGTCGACGTCGATGCGCGAGGCGGGCAGCTCCTCGGTGGCCCCGCGGACCTGATACCCCGGATCCGTCGAGGCGCGGCCCTTGTGGACCGTCCAGTTGTTCTGTTCGGCCACTTCATGCTGCCCTGCTTCTCGACCGCCGCGGCCGGCGCCGGTCTCGGGCGTGTCCGCAGGCGACACCCCTGACCTCGACCCCACCCCCCCCCCGGGTGTGCCGGCTTCTTCCCGGTGCGGGCCGAACCTCTCTCGCGGACGTGAGAGGGAGCGGGTGGTCAGAACGGGTCGTACTGGCCGATCCCCTGTCCGATCTGCTGGTTCAGCGTCCCGAGCCGCCGCAGGATCTCGAATCGGTCCTGGGCGAGTTTGCGGGGCCAGTGGTAGCAGGCCGCGACCGCGGTATCGAGGTTCTTGTGCAAGGTGACCAGGTCGGAGTACGCGCCGTCGTCGACTCGGTTGTACAGCTCGGTCAGGCCGATGCCCTCGGTGCGGGAGAGCTGCTGGCGTCGGTCGATCAGAGCTCGCGCCGCCTCGGCGACGGCGTGCTTGTCCTCCACCGTGGGTGAGGGCCACGGGTAGGTCTCGAACGCGGTGGACGGGGTGAACCGAAGATCGTCTTTCAGGGTGGACGATTCGTTCCAGGCCCAGGCGTCGAACGCCGTCGAGGTCAGGACGCCGATCGCGTAGTCGTCGTCGAAGGCGTACACCCCGACCAGGTTGCTGGGGCACCAGTCCTTCTCGGCCCAGGTGAACAGCAGCCGCTTGCCGGCCAGGGTGGACACGAGATAACGCGATTTCGGGGCAATCGCCTTCCGCATCTCAGGACGGGGCCAAGCGAACTGCCACCACAGACGCGCGAAGTGGCGTTCCTTATTCTCGCGGTAGGGGCGCACCTTGGTCCGGACGATCTTGAGCGCGGTCGGGTACTTCATCGCGTCTTCGAGGGCCATGGTGCCGAAGTCGATGATCCAGCGGCTCGGCCGGGCCTCGACGACCTCGGTGATGTCGTCGCTGGTGAGGTAGCGGCGCACGACGTCGCGTTCCCCGGCGGCGAGCAGGTCGGCGGTGGTCGTCTCGTCGACGAGGAACCCGTCCCCGGTGGGCTGGCACCCGATGAAGGATTTGCCCTTGTTCGCCGGCAGCTTGAACGGCTCGGGCAGGGTCGGGCCGGGTTTGAGCTTGGAGTTGATCGCGTCGACCTCGGCGCCGTCGAGGTGGAACTCGGTGACCGGGGCCGGGGGGTTCTTGACCCAGTTGGTGAGGGAGACGAAGACCTTGGCTTCGCCGGGCCACCGCTGGGTGGACACGGCATCGGTGATCACCCCGCCGTGGTCGACGATGTACCGCAGCGAGGCGAGGCGGTGCTTGTTCTCGCGCAAGGTGTTGGTCGAGACCAGGCCGGCGCGCTGGCCGTCGTCGAGGTGGTCGTGGGCACGGCGGAACCAGTAGGCGCAGTAGTCGACCACCCCGACCGACGGGAAACCTCTCTTGAGCTTGTCGAGGTAGGGTTCGCCCAGTTCGCCGCGGATCTTGCGGTCGCCGACGAACGGGGGGTTGCCGACGATGCAGTCGACCTCCGGCCACGGGGCGAACACCGCGTCGCCGATGGTGATGCCGGCGAGGTTGACCAGCGGCAGGGGCGGCTCGGCGTCACCGTACTGATCCATCATCTGCCGGTGTCCCATCCACAGGGTGACCCGGGCGATGAGCACGGCCGCCGGCTGGATCTCGATGCCGTAGAAGTTGGTCAGCGGCACGTACGGCCACGGCCCGGCCGGCAGCGGCAGGCCGGTGTCGGCGGCCAGGTCGCGGATGCGTTGTTTGGCCGTGTACTCGAGGCGGCGCAGCTCGCGGTAGGCGACGTAGAGGAAGTTGCCGCACCCGCAGGCGGGGTCGAGGACACGGAAGGTGCACAGGTCCTCGAGCACGCGCAGGGCTTCGGCAGGGGTGGTGGCCGCGTCGATGCGGGCCTGCCAGGGCCGGACGATGGTGGGGCCGACGATCTTCATGATGTCGACTTCGTGGGTGTAGTGGGCGCCGAGCTTGCCCCCGATGATCCGTTCCATCAGCGACCCGAAGATCGTCGGTTCGACCTTGCTCCAGTCGTAGGTGGTGGCCTCGTAGAGCGCGTCGAGTTCCTCCTCGGTGAGGTCGACGTAGGCCGGATCGGCGAAGAGTTGGCCGTTGACGTACCGGGTGCCGGCCAGGATGCCCTTGCGGTGCTGGTTCCCCTTCTGGTTGAGCACCTTGAACAGGAAGCCGAGGGTTTGCGCCGAGTCCTCGGCGCGGCCGCGGAGCTTGGCGACGGTGTTCTGGAACGGTGCGCCGGCGAGCAAGCCGAGTTCTTCGGCGAACATCGTCCAGATCGACTGCATGACGAACCGCTGGATCTCGTCCGGTGGGGCGGCACTGCGGTCGATCAGCGACCGATACACCTGACCGACCTGGTCGGCGGCCCGGGTGGTCAGCTCCTTGTGCAGCTGCGCGAAGTTGGGACGCTGATCGGTACCGGCGAGGAACATCAGGGCCTCGTACCGGGACGGCAACTCGTCGAGGGTGAACGCGGCACGGGGCGACTTCGGGAACCGGCCCGGCTCCCAGATCTCGAACTCGTGGAAGTTGCACAACACCACCCAGCGGGCCGCGGGGATGTCCGCGACGTCGTCGGCGGATTCCTCCCAGTACCGTTTGACCTGCTCCCGGGCGGCTCCGACCCCGATATGCGGGGCCTTCATCTCGACGATGCAGATCCCGGGCCAGTGCAGATCCATGAAGCCGGCCGAGGACTTGAACGCCTCGAACTTCGCTCCGACCTCGAGCCGATCCGAGCCGTAGGCATCGAAGAGCATGTTCAGGAAGGTCTGAGCTTCGCTCTTCTCACTGCCCTGGTACTTGCTCCACTTTCGTTGGAACTTGACCAAAGCCCTCTGGATCTCTTCGCCACTGCGCACACGGTGACCCTATGAGGTGGGATCGGCCCCTCGGCGAGGGGGCTTACACCAGGCGCAGCTCGTCCCCACCGAAGTAGGCGTCCTTCTGCAGACGGGTACGGATCCGTTCGAGGTTTTTCAGGGCGTCGGCGAGGGCGAGTTGCGCATTGTGCTCTTCGGCGCTGTCGCCCAGTCGCTTCTTCGCCTTCTTCGCCCGGGCAATGGTGTGTTCGATGTTGACGAGGACGTCCGAGACCTCGGACATCGCGTGCTCGTGTGCGGCCTGCGCCACAGAACGTGGATCGTGTGCCGGGGCGCCCATGTACCTCCACCTTGCCCATGTCGACGGGTTGCCTCAACACAGCGTAACGACCCGGCTCTCCGTTGCCGCCTCGGAACGCACGATCCCCCCACCGAAATCCGAAGTTCCGACCGACGCCGATGTCCGGGAGCAGGACGTGTGGAAGGCCGTCAGCGGTGGCTGAGGTATTCGGACCAGCCGAGGAGCCAGCCGCGCTCGTACTCGGTGGCCGCGTCGTCGTCGAGTCGTTCGCCCGGCGGTATCGCGAACCACACCGCGCCCTGGTCGGCGTCGTCGGTGGTGACGTCACCGGCGTGTTCGCGTTCGAGTGCCGCCCGGTAGCCGGCGGCGTGGCCGCGGTCGTAGGCAGTAGTCACCGTGGGTCCTTTCGGGTAACGGACGAATATGGTCGGTCCGTGACGGATGCGGTGCGCTACGGGTCGTTCCGGCGCGGCCGACCGCGCTTCTCGGCCCGCCCCCGTTACCGCACCGCGGCTACAGCTCGAACAAGCAGAACTGGTCTGCGCGGGCGCGGGCCTCGGTGTCGGCTTCGTCGCCCGGGCCATGGCCCGGCCGACGGTTTCGTCGCAGCCGAGTTCGGCCCCGTCCTCGCGCCGACTGTGGTCGGCGCGGGCCAGGTCGAATGCGGCGCGGCGCAGTTGCTGGTCGACGCTCATCGCATGCTCTCCTGTCGGTGTGCCTCGCCCCTGGCGGGACGGCTTCGGCCGGGCGGTGTCGTCGGGGTCGCCCTACTGCATCATGCGCAAGCGCACAAGCGGGTCAGGACATGCCAGGTGACGGCCGGGGCAGCGATCGACCCGGCCGAAGCGAGCACGAGGGATCGGCGACAGTGCGGCAACCCCGCTGCAGGAAGGGGGTGTCCGATCTCGGAGATGGGGCCGCGGACTTTTTCTGCCCTGGTTGCCCCGCTTACCGGTGCATTTCGGTGGTGCCGTCGATCTCAGCCAGTGGTCGGGGGTCTGGTAGGTGAGGTTGCGAGACACCGAGGCCGCTTTCGACCAGGGATTGGTAATGCGGGGAGGTGCTCATCAGATCGGTGTGTTGTCCGCAGGCGGCGATTTTTCCGTCCGCGAGGACGATGATCATGTCGGCGCTGCGTACGGTGGCAAGCCGGTGGGCGACGATGATCACGCTGGTGTGCTCCCGGAGCTCGTCCAGCGCCTCGAGGAGCAGCTTTTCGTTTCGGATGTCGAGGTTGGATGTCGGTTCGTCGAGGAGTGCGAGGGGACGGCCGGACAGGATGGCCCGGGCCAGGGCCAGTCGTTGGCGTTCTCCGCCGGACAAGGTGCTGCCGCGGTCGCCGACCGGAGCGTCGAGCCCACCGGGAAGTCGGGAGACGAGCAGAGACAGGTTCGTTGCTTCGAGTGCTGACCACAGTTCGTCGTCGGTGGCGTCCGGGCGGGCGAGAAGCAGATTGTCTTTGATGGTGCCGTGCAGGACGGGCGCGTCCTGTTCGACGATCGTCAGCGCCGATCGGACGTCCGCGGGGCTCAGTGCGGAGTACTCGCATCCGTTGAGGCGGATCGATCCGGTTGCCGGCGGGTAGAACTTGCCGATCAGGGAGAGGATGGTGGTCTTCCCTGCGCCGGAAGCACCGACGATGGCCAAGGTGGTGCGGTGGTCGAGGGTGAAGGACACCTCGTCAAGGATTCGGCGATCGCTGTAGGCGAAGGAGACGTGGTCGAATTCGAGAACAGGGGTCAGCGGCCGCGGTGGCGGTGGTGCAGCAGCGGATGCGGCGGGCGGCACGGGTTGGTCTTCGGTGGCGAGCGAGAGCGTCGTATGGACGCGATCGAACGAGCCTAGGGCGATCCGCAGCGAGATCACTCCCTGGAACACGTTCGACAGGGGAAACAGCGCGTACATGGTGAACAGGAACAGGGTCACCAAGGTGCCCAGTTCGAGGGATCCGTTGGCCACGCGGATGCTGCCGATCAGCAGGATCAGCAGGAACGATCCCGATGTGGACAGGCGGATGACGGGGGTGGCCAGCGCGGTCAGCGCCGCCGACCGGATACCGGCGTCGTACGCGGTGTGGGCGGCGACGACGATGGCCGCTTCTTCCCGGCGTTCGGCGCCGAAGATGCGGATCGTGCGGATTGCCGAGATGCAGCGTTCGAGGTTGGCGGCCAGCGACCCCACGGCGGACTGTTTGTCGGCGGCGGCCTGCTGGATTCGGGACAACGCCAGGCTGGCCCCACCGAAGGCGATCGTGGTGATCACGAGTGCGACCGTGAACAGCAGAGGGTCGAGATAGCACATCACTGCTGCCGCGACACCGACTGCCAACCCGCCGGTGGCGACCTCGATCAGGTTCTTCGGCACCTGGCTCAGCAACGCCAGGTCGGTGGTGACCTGAGAGAGCAGGTCGCCGACGCGGGTGGCGTGGACGTGTTCGATCCGCAACGCCAGCACCTGGCGGGCAAAGCGCTCCCGAAGCGCGAGCACGAGCTGTTCCCCGACGCGTTCGAGCAGGTAACGTCCCGTGGACTCGGTGGCGCTTTGCAGGAGGAAGACCGTGACGAGCAGCAGGGAGGGAGCGAGGATCGGGGAGGACGTGGAGATGCTGTCGACGATGTGTCCCGCCAGCAGGGGTTGTGCCAGCCCGAGCACCGTCGCCAACAGCGTGACCGCCGTGGCCACGACCATGCGTCCGCGCCATCGGCCGAGGTAGGACAGTAGTTGGGTGTAGCGGGTGAGCGTCACGAGGACTCCTGGCCGAGATCGCTGGGTGGGGTGGCCGGGGGTGGCACGGTCATGAGGGTGCGATACGAGCTGGGCTGGCCCAGCTCGGCGACCAGACGTCCCTCGGTTTCGAGCCAGGCATGGGCACGGAAGGGTGGAGCGGCGGGGATGCCTGTGCACCAGATCGGCCACGAGCCGTCCGTCCGCAGCAACAGGCACGCAGCGATCGAGCGGGGAAGACAACCGAACCGGCCCGCACAGGTGGGGTCGTGCTGTACCACTGCCAGGACGGCGCGTTCGGCTTCGTCGTAGCGCGCCGGTCGCGCTCGTCGCGCCAGGAAGGTCAGGACCCGGTGCAGTGTCCAGGGGGTCAGTCGCGCCAGCTGCTTGGCGACGAGCACACTGGCGCCGACCTTGACTTTGGACCGCCACGGGAGTTCGAGCCCGGTCTCGGTGGGGTGCAGGGCCACGTCGGACAGGACGGGGCGGTCCTTATCGAAGGTCATCGTCGATCAGTCCGCTCTGGGCCAGCTGCTGCAGATAGGAAAGCAGGTCCGTGCGAAGGTCGTCCAGCGGCACGTCGTAGCGATCGTGCAGTGCGCGGACGGCACGGTCGGGATCGTTCGTGTCGAGCAGCGCAGTGATCATGTCGGCGCCGATCTCGTTGACTTGGAAGTAGGAGCCGTTCTTCTGGTCGAGCAGGACGGCTCCGTAGTCGGTGCGGGTCATCGATACCGAGTTCCGAAGTTTCATCCGGTCTTGTGCCTCCGTTCCGATGAGCTGTGTCCTGGGCGGGTCGGGGACGAGCTGCGGTTGTCGACGGATCGGAGCCAGGCCTCGCACGCGACGGTCATGGCGAGATCGTTGTTGTCGAACAGTGGCGTGTCGGGTTGCCGGAGCAGGGGATACAGGCGGTGAGGGTCGATGAGGCCGGCCTCGACCAGCTTCGAATCCGCGAAATACGTGCGGATCGCCGAGGCGTTGCGCAGAAGCGCTTGGGCCTTGTCGGCGTTGTGTGCACCTTTCGTGGTGCGGCGCTGGAGGCTGTCCGGCAAGAATTCCTTGAAGGCCTCGAGCAGAAGTGGTTTGTATCGGTACGGATCCAGACGGTGGTCGATTCGCACCGAGAGTGCAGCGTTGATGACGCGCTCGTCGAGGAAGGGCGCGACGACGCCGATGCCGCCACGGAAGTGAGCGATGTCAGCGACACCGCGCACCACCCGAGAAATCTCGTAGATCGCGCCGAGTTCCTGATGTCGGCCGGGGGAAGGGGCGAGAGGGTGCAGCTCGCTCATCGCGCGGATGCGCGCTGCGATCGCGTCGGTGACCTCGGCGCTCAGCCAGTGTGGAACGACAGCTTGCCCACCCCAGGACAGCATCGCCGCATGGGGATCCCTCGGGGCCGACGACAGATAGGTCCGGTTCAGCCAGCTCCGGTAGGAGCCGGGCGCGATCAGCTGGCGCGCCAGGTCGGACCCGCGCCAGCGATACATCGACCGGTATGCGCGAAGGCGTCTGAGGGCTGTGAGTGGGTGTGTGACGAGCAGCTCACGACTGAGGGCAGGGTGGGCCAGGAAGAGCTGGTCCCCGCCGTATCCGGTGAAGTGCACCTCCGTCCCGACAGCGCGTGCCAGGTCGGTGACGGCATTGAGCCGACTGTGGCTGCCGATCGCGATGCTCGGCTCGTCGAGCGGATAGCGGGACGCGTCGTCGAGTTCGTCGTATTCCCAAGGCAGCTGGTCCGGCTGGAGGAAAGTGTGGCTGTCGAGCGGCAACCTGGTGGTCAGCTCCCGGGCCCACTGCGCATCGGAATTGAATTCGTCTCTGCTGACCGCGGTGATCCCGTGCAGCTCGAAGGGCAGCTCCTCGCGATGCTTGTGGATCTGGAGTGTGGCGGTGAGGGTCGAGGAATCGAGTCCGCCGGAGATCTCGCAGGTTGCCCGTGATCTTCCGGAGAGGTGGTCACCGACAGTCTCGAGAGTCGCCGAGGTGACAAGTTCGGCGCCGGCCGCGAGGTCTTGGTCGGGGAATGGCGGGGTCCACCATCGGTACAGGCGTGTCGGATCCGGTCCGCCGAGCTGGAGGAAACTGTGAGGAGGGACGGCTGTGATGTTCTCCCAGCAACACAGTTCCGCGAGAGGATGCTGCAGCGGCTCGAGCAGGCGCATCGCCAACGAGATCCGATCGACCGGAAACTCGCCGATGCTCGCAAGCAGGCGGGCTCGGCTGGAAACCATCGTCGCGCCCGCCACATCTGCATAGAAGACCCGGTGCAGCCCGGACACAGATCCCTGCACCCGGACTCGACCGTTGATGGAGGCAACGAGCCAGTACTGCCCGGCGAGTTGGCCGAGGTGTGCATCGAGGTGTAACAACGACGGGGCCGTGGCCAAGACATCGGTCAAGACACGCTGCGGGACCGGCGCTGGGCCTATCACGACGAGGGTGTTGCCGCGCATCATCCCTGCACTGAGCCGCAGGTGGCTCGCCTGCACGTAAAGGCGAACGGGGTCGTTGCCGGCCGATAAGTCGAACATTCGTGCCTGAGCGAGGTGCTCACGGACCACGGCCGGCTGATGGTCGCCTCGGATGAGCACGAACGAGTCGACGTCGCTGTCCATGAGCACCTCGCGTGAGTCAGTTGAACTTACCTACCCACTCGACCCACCAGATTCCTCCCCCAGAGGTGATCTGGGAAAAGGCCCCGCGGCTGAGCAGCGTGGGAGCTGTGTACTCCTTCTTGTTCATGGTTCCCTCCCTTCCGAAATCGACATGTCGAGGGCGGACGTCCATGAAAACCGGTCGACTGGAATGCTATTCAGACGGAGGGGGACTACAGCGCGAATGACATACCGTGAAACCGAAATGTTATGCGATACAGGCGCTTTTCCATCGGACCGGGGTCAGGCTCGGCAGGACGCTCCGGTGCAGCGCTCCCCGGAGCCGGGGCCAGAGCCACCTCGCAGCACGTCGGATCGAAGACGTTCCTGCAGGTGGGCAATGCAGCCACTCCACCGGATACCACCTCGAGGCGGATCCGGTCGGCGTCGGCGGCGGTCGCGGCGACGCCGTACATGAAGGGTTCTCCTGTTTGGTCGTGTGCGAAGGCTGCATCGGGGCGTCGAGACAGGTCGGCGATCGGGGCGGGTGCCCGTCGGGGCCTCTGGGCGGTGGCGGAGCAGACCGAGGCATACGAGGTTGAATTCGGATTTTTCTTGATTCCGTCCGTTCCGGTATTCGGAAAGTCGGTGTCTCGTGACCGGATCGGGCAGCGAGCGGTATTCGAATTACGGGTCGAGGTCGTGGCTCGTGTGGTGCCTGTGGGGCAGGCCCACGGTCGCGGCGGGGGTGTCTGGCGCGGCGGTGCCGGGGGTTCTTGCCCGGACGGGCCGGGGGTGGCCGAGGGTCGCGGCGGCGATGGCGCGTAGGTCGACGCCGTGGTCGATGATCGGGCCGACGGGCAGTGGGTCGGTGGGGTCGGTGATCGCCATGTCGAGTACTTCGCGCATCAGGCGGGTGTCGCCGGTCTGCATGTACTCGAAGCGCCCCCAGACGAATTGCTCGCGGAGGTCTCCGAGCAGAGGGTTGCTGGCGAGGTCGGCTTTCTTGACGGCGATGAAGCGGTCGGTGTCGAGGGTGTAGCCGGCCTCGGTGCACAGCTGCCGGAAGAACGCGAATTGGCTTCGGGTGTTGCCCTCGCGAAAGCTGTGAACGTGATTGATCCGCAGCCACACTTTCGTCAGCTCGTCGAGGAACTGTTCTCGTCCGAGTCCGCGGAGGTTGTCCTTGGCGGCGATGCGGTCGAGGACAAGGGCGCTGGCCTCGGGGACGTCGCGGGCCTTGAAGTACGAATGCGGGATCTCGGTGACCCGGCGCTGACCGTTGCGCACGGCGGCGACGTCCGGTCCCATCTTGACCATCGGCCAGTCCCGCGGTGCGGTGCGCAACTGGCCGGCCCAGGGGTAGACGTCCTGGAACAGGTGGTGATGGATGCGTTGGAAGTGTGGCAGGTCGAACCGGCCGGGGATCGGATCGTCGGCCAGTTCCTGCATGCGCAGGTAGCTGATGACGCCTTCGGCGCGGTGCAGCAGGTCGGCGTCGGGGATGCCGTGCGGCCATTTCTCGATCGCAGGACCAGGCTTTTCATCACGGCGCGGCTGGTGTCGGGCATTCCGTCCGGGCGCCAGTCGACCGTGTCGGGGATGAAGTAGTCGAGCCATTCGCGGGAGTAGCGCGGGGCCATGTCAGTCGATCTCGTAGCCGGCCTCACGAGCGATGATCTTGGTGACGTCATCGATCGTCGTGGTGCCTTGGATCAGTTCGACCAGCAGTTCCTTGTCGCCCTCGCTCATGTCGCGGCCTTCGATGGCCATGATCGGTTCCATCGCGGCGACGGCGGCGCGGGCTTCGGCTTCGGTCTTGCGTGGTGTCACAGGTTCCCCCTGGTCGGCGGTGTGGTGGGGCAGGACCGTCGGGTCCTGCCCCACCGGTGGTGTCGAGGCTAGAGACGCGATCAGACGGCGCGACCGTCCTCCTCGTATCCACCTCCGTATTCGGCTTCGTACTGCCGCGTCGGGTCGAGGTGCTGCTGCTGTTGCGGCCGCGTGCCGTGGGGATTGAACTTGTGCAGTGGGCGAACGTCGCCTGCGGCCCGCAATCCGTGTGCGAGCGTGTCATCGAGCTCGAAGGTGCCGGTGGCGGCGCTGACCGTCTCGGTCGGCTCCACGATCGCGTCGGTGGGTTCGACCACCGCGGCGGTCGGTTCCACCGTCGTGGGGGCCGCGGCGTTGTCGAGGCGTTCGAGGCGCGCGAGGCCGGCCTGGTGAATCACCTCGCGGGGGATCGTGTGGTCGGCGGCGAACGTCTCGACCACGCGGGTGCCGAGGCTGAATGCCTCGCCTCGGGTGTTCACGGCGTCGCGTTCGACGCGGCCGTTGCCGTCCCAGGCTTCGAGGTGCCATTGCCTCTCGTCCCAGTACACCCGGGCGCCGGGCCGGCCGGTGCCGGCGTCGAAGCCGTACTGCCAGAGCGCTTCGGTCTCGTCGAGCGCCACCCACGGCTGGGCCTTGCGATTCGCTGCGCGCTGCTCGGCACCGTCGAGCCATTCCTGCCTGGCTGCGGCCATGCGCGCCGGGACCGAGGCGATGAGGTCGTCTTTGCTCATCTGGCGTTCTGCGGCCCAGGCAGCGGTGGGGTTCAGGTCGAGGGTCCACTGCGGGTACTGCCCGTCCGCGGCCCGCCGCTCCTGGTCCTCGCGGGCTCGGCGTAGTGCGTCGGGGGAGTTCTCGCGGGCGTTGACCTCCAGGCGCAGCTCTTCGGCCCGCAGTTTCGCGGCGTCGAGTTCGGCCGTCGCGGTGAACTCGAGTTCCGGTTCGGCCTCGGCGTCGGCGAGCCGGCCCCGGTTGTGTTCGATTCTCGCTTCGATGACCGGCACCTGCCGGGTGGCCTTCTCGGCGAGATTGCGGAGGGTGGTCAGCATCCCCTGCGCCCCACTGGCTTTCTCGAGCGCGTTGAGGAACCGGTCGCGTTCGTACCAGGCGATCTCCTCGCCGACGCAGACGTAGAACTGGCCGAGGACCTGGGTGTAGCCGAGTTCGAGGGGCACGCCGTTAATGGCCCCGAAGACCACCTCGTCGTTGCTGCGGGTCACTTCCTCTTTGAGCCGGATCAACGAGCTTCGCAGCGCGTCGGCCAGATCGGCGGTTTCCGAGTCGGGGATCGCTGTGTGGGGGAAGTGCCAGATCTTCGTGGCGCGGTCGTCGATGCTGTTCCAGGCGGCGAGCTTGTCGACCATCGCCCGGACTTCGGGCAGGCGGTTCTCGTCGGTGGTGATGGTCTTGCTCAAGGCCCGGATCGCGGCGCTGCGGGCGGCGTTGGCGCCCTGGACGGCGTCGCGGCGGGCTTCGAGTTCGGCGACCTGCTGGTCGGCCTCGACCTGCGCGACGAAGACCGGATCGCCGGTGGCGGCGGCCTTGCTCTGCGCCCACGAAACGGTCAGGTCCCCGCCGAGGTCCTCCATCGTCGGGGGCACGTCCGCCGTGCGGATCATGGCGACGAAGTTCGATTTGCGGGCCACGTACTGGTACATCATCGCGTCGTAGGAGCGGCGGGCCACGAGGTTGACCACGCTGACGGTCTCGTGGACGTTGCCCTGGCGGATGATGCGGCCGAGGCGTTGTTCCATGTCCGCGGCGGTCCACGCCGGGTCGAGGTTGATCATCTGCTTGAGTGCCCGTTGGACGTTCAGGCCGGTGCCGCCCTTCTTGGTGGAGGTGAGCAGCACCCGGATTCGCCCGTCCGCGCACGCTTCGACCAGCCTCGCTTTGGCTTTGGGGCCGTCGTAGTCGTGCATGAACGCGATTTCGTCGGGCTGCATTCCCCGGGTCACCAGGGCGTCGCGCAGCTCGGTGTAGAGGTTGCGGGCCTTGGGGCCGGCGCCGGCCTTGGGGGTGCCGCGGTCGCAGAACACCAGCTGGAACACCCCGGTCATCTCGGGGCCGTACTTGTCGGCCGGGATGTGCAGGTCGGCGTGGTCGCGGTGGACCTGCCAGATCAGCTCGGCGGCGTGTTCGATGCGGCTGTGCTCCGGCTCGGGTGGGGCGAGGTTCGCCAGTGAGGGGTGCATGGTGAGGTTGCGCCCGTCGGTGGCGATCTTGAGGCTGTTGTCCAGGTCCATCCGATCGCCCCGGATCGTGCCCATGCGCACGTCCAGGTCGGCCATCGCGTCGAGGGCGTCTTGGCCCATGTCGAACTCGACGATCTGCGGGGTGCCGCCGTCGAGGACGGGCAGGCGCACCGGGATCTGCTCGGCGGTCACCACGTCGCGGAACTGGTCGAACATCGCCACCAGCTGCGGCACGTTGGCGTATTCGGCCATGCGGGTGCGCATCTGGATGCGGGTGGCGGTGGCGTTCATCTCCGGCACCGATACCGGCTTGGCGAAGGTGCCCGCCCAGTTGTCGATGCGCCCCAGGCCGGCCTCGTGCAGCAGGTCCGGGCGCAGGTACTTGGTCATCACCCAGATTTCCGACAGCGAGTTGGTGATCGGGGTGCCGGTGGCGAACGCGAGCGCCTTGGCCGGCGCGTGCGCCATCCCTTGCTCGGCGTTGCGCACGCGGGCCTGCTCCCGCAGATACTTGGCTTTCATCTCCAGGTCGGTGGCGCGCTGGGAGCCGGTCGGCACCGACAGGTCGGCGCTGTTGGAGGGGCGGGTGAGGTTCTTGTAGTCGTGGGCCTCGTCGATGAACAGGAAATCGCAGCCCGATTGCTCGAAGGTCAGCCCGTCGTCGGTGGCCTTGGCGTCGATGATCTTCTCGATGCGGCCTTCGGCGGCCTTGATCGCGTTCTCGATCTGCTTGACCGTGAACTCCGCTCCTTGGCTGTTGGCGGCGTCGAGAGCCTGCCGGAGTTCGGCGATTTCGCTGTCGAGGTACTCGATCTGCGCTTCGCGGCGCATGGCGATCTTGCCGAACACCGACTGCGGCACGATCACCAGATCCCAGTCCCCGACCGCGGTCTGCCCGACGAAGCGTTGCCGGTCGTCGCGCCCGTCGAGTTCGGAGGCGACGAGGATGTTGGCGTTCGGGTAGGCGTCGCGGGCCTCGACCGACCACTGGGCGAGCAGGTGGTTGGGCACCACGATCCACGGTTGGCGGATCTGTCCGAGACGTCTGGCTTCCATGCAGGAGGCGGTGATCGTCAGGGTCTTGCCGGCTCCGACCACGTGGTCGAGCAGGATCGTCTCGTCGTGCAGGAACCGCGTGACCGCTGCGGCCTGGTAGTCGTAGGGCGTGTACTTCGGGTTCAGGCCGGGGAAGGTCTTGCTGCGTCCGTCGTGGACCGGTTTGACGTAGGAGTTGTAGCGCTCGTTGAAGGTGGTGGCCAGGCGCAGATAGCGGTCGCCGTCCTCCCACAGCCACTTCTCGAACCGCTCGGCCAGCGCATTCGCCGAGGCTTGGGCTTGTTCGGTGAGCTTGACGTGGAACCGCGGCTTGGGGGAGCGTTCGAGCTCGTCGGCGGTCTTGGTGACCTGGATGGGTTTGTTGTTGGCGAGCAGCTCGAACATCTTCACCCCGGGCAGCCGGCCGGTGCCGTACTTGTCGGGATAGCCGCTGGAGAACTCGTGGCGGCTTTTCTGCTCGGTGGAGATCTCCCAGCTGCCGGTCACCTTGTCGTGCTCGACGGTGAGCCGGTCCGGGCGCAGCCCGAACTCCTGGACCAGGAACGCCCGGTAGTCCTCGATCGGCACCCAGGTCGCGCCGATGCGCACCCCGATGTCGGCGGGGTCCACATCCGCCGGCACCACCGATTCGAGGGCCTGCACCAGCGGGGCGTAGCGGGGATCGGTGGCAGCTTTGACCCGGGCGAGGGTGAGTTTGTCGCGGACCTGCCCGGACAACGCGACGGTGGCGAGTTCCCACTGGTCGTCGGCGTGCAGGGACGGATAGATGCGGCCCTGGGTCTGGTCGAGGGTGTCCTCGACGGACAGGTTCAGCAGCTCGGCGACCCGGTGCGGGGCGATGTGTCCGAGTTCGTCGAAGCAGAGCGCCAACGCCTCGTCGAGGTCGGCGGCGCCGGTGGACTTGTCCTTGAAGGGGGTGGTGTCCTCGGTGAAGATCGCCGTCTTGGTCGCCACCGCCTCGCTGCCGTCGAAGCGCGACTGGAAGTTCTCGATCGCCAGCACCATGCCCAGGCGTGGATCGCGGGCGATCGCGCCCTGCAGATGCGCGGAATGCCGCCGCGGCTGCGGCTGCTCGGCCGTCTTCTCGCGCAGCTCCTCGTACACCTCGTCGGGAATCGACCCGGTGTAGGGGCCGGCCTGCGTCGGGTCGAGACCGTCGGCAATAGCCTCGTCGCGGCCGGTCTTGATGCGCCACTCGGTGATCGCCTTGTCCAGGCGAGCGTCGATCTTCGCCTCCGACAGCGGGGTCGGGTCGGTGAGCTTGAACCGGTTCAGCGGCCCCCACCTGCGCACATAGCCGTCGTAGAGCGAGTTCAGCCGGCCCCGGATCAGGTCACGGTCGGCGACGGTATGCGTGCGGGAGCGGCTGGCCTCGGACAGCTCCATCACCGTCTCACCGAGAGCGATGAGCACCTTCCACTGCTCGGCCAGGTCCTTGCCGCGGCAGGTCACCTCGGCCCAGCCGCGGCCGAGGGTGAACTGCTCGAAGCGATTCTCGGTCTCGTGGAATCGCATCGCGCCGGGCAGCACCTCGTTGGAGTCGAGGTCGGTTCCGGTGCGCAGCCCCGGCGTGGTGAACGCCTCTACCTGCACCGGATCGGGGGCCGGGGCGGTGAACCCGAGACCGCGGGCGACGGCCCGGTCGATGAGCGGATCGAGCTGGGTGCGCAGCTGCTCGGCCAGGGCGGTGCCGGTGTGCGGGGTGACCCGCAGCGAGCCCCCGGCATACATGCCGCCGCCGACGGTGAGGGTGCCCAGCACCCGCTCCGGGTACTTCGCGAAGTACGGGTTGATCCACGTGTGCGTGGTCTCGCCGGTCTTGGCGTCGATCGCGGCGACCTGCACGGCAGGACCGGCCCAGTCGAGGGTGTCCTCGGTGGGGGTCGCTCCGTCCTCGCGGCGGCGGAAGATGAGCACGTCGGTGACCACGGCGGTGCCGGCCTGCCGGTCGAACGCGCCGGTGGGCAGACGCACCGCACCGATCAGATCACCCTTCGCGGTGATCGCGGCGCGCTGTTCGGCGCGGCGGGCATCGGAGGTGAACATGCTGGTCACCACGGCGACGTAGCCACCGGGCGCGGTCAGCGCGAGGGATTTGGCGATGAAGTGGTTGTGGATCGCCAACCCGCCCGGGTTGTGGATCGGATCGACGGGTGCGAACCGGCCGAACGGGACGTTGCCGATCGCCCCGGTAAAGGTGGCCTCGGGGGCGAAGTTGCGTTCGAAGCCGTGGTTGCGGATCTGCTGCGAGGGATACAGGTAGTGCGCGATCTTCGCGCTGATCGGCTCGATCTCGACGCCGACCATGCGCACCGTCTCCGGGGCTGTGCCGACGAAATGACCGGCCCCGCAGCCCGGTTCGAGCACCAGGGCGCCGTCTGTCAGGCCGGCGCGCTGCACGGCCCGCCACAGTTCGGCGACGATCGCGGGGTCGGTGTAGTGGGCGTTGAGGGTGGTCTGGCGGGCCTGGGCGAAGCCCTTGTCCCCGAGCAGATCGAGCAGGGCGGCGTGCTCGTCGCCCCACTGCGCCAGGATCTTCGCGCGGTTGTCGAAGACCTCCGGGACCGCGCCCCAGCCGGACCACTGCGCCAGCACCGCCTGCTCGTCGGCGGTCGCCGGTCGCTGCTGCCCGTCGAGTTGGCGCACCAGACGCAGGGCGGCGATGTTCGCCCGCACCCGGGCCTTCGCCCCGGTGGGGACTAACACCTCGGTACCGAAAGCGAAGTCTCGCGCCTCGACGGTCGGCGGTGCAGGACGCACCGCCGCGGTGTCGGTGGCGTGTTGTTCCTGGTCACCACCGGTCTGCGGGGCGGGTTCGCCGGTCTCGGCGACAGCTTCCGGCCGCTCCACTGCGGCCGCGGCGGCGGTCTCACGTTGCGGCTGCTCAACCGTGGTCTGCGACTCGGCGGAAGCATCAGCGGCGGCGTACTGGGCAGCGGTCTCCGGGGAGAGGTAGACGTATCCGCCGGATTCCTTCCGTGCCTTGACCAGACCACCGCCCCGCCACAGGGGGCTGGTCAGCGGCTCGCCGTACTCGGTGTCGGGAACGACCAGCTCGTCTGCGGCCGCAACCGGTTCGGTCTGCGCCGGCACCGAGGCCGGCTCGGCGGCAGCCTCCGGCTCCGGTGCCGTCTCAGGTTCCGGTTCGGGCGCGGGCGTCGGTGTGGCGGTCGGCCCGATGTGGCCGACCATCAGACGATCGGTGAGCACCCACGAGGGCGCGGCACCGTCGATGCCGGCCGGGGGAGGGGCCGACGGCTCGGCGGGAGCCGATTCGACCTCGTCGAAGATCACCGCGCCTGTGTCATCGACCGCAGGCGCTAAGACTCGGGGGGACGGCGGCGGGGCCTCCTCACTGACCTGCGGTTGCTCGGTCTCCGTGGTCGGTTCGTCGTGGGTGTCCACCTCGGCTTCAGCCTCGGAGTCGGTGGCGAGTTCGGCCTCGGTGGTGCGCTCGGGGTCGAGCTGTTCGGCCTGGGGGTCGGCTGCGAGGACGGCGCGGGCATCGGCGATCGCATCCCGCATCGTCAGCTCGGGACGGGGCTGACCATCGACGTAGGTAATGTGCTCACTGCTGTTCGGTGCCCACCCGGAGCGGATCGTGACGTGCCGACCGTCCGGATCCCCGAGGACCACATCTCCCGCCCCGGCGAAGGTCAGGTCGGGGGGCGTGAGGCTGTAGAGGTCCTCGCCTGCTGCCCGAATGTCGCGCAGAACCTTCGGGTCCGCGTCGTGACCGAGGGTCCACTCCAGATCGACCCCGAGGGATTCGAGCAGGCCGACCTCGGCCGGGACATCGCTGCGCAGCTGCTCGATGATGCCGCGGCGCACGTCCTCGAGGAGCGAGTGGGCGGCAACGAAGCTGCCGGACTCGTCGTACTTCCACAGCAGATCCGACCGGGCCGCAGCGTGGTAGAACTCGTTGTTCCGGGCGTAGGCGATCGCCCTGCTCAGCACGGTGGCGCGGGCCTGGGCGTAGGGCCGGTAGATGCGTTCGATCCACTCCGGGATCGGCCTGGTGCGGGCGTCGAGCAACGCACCGATCACCACCCGCGGATTGTGGCCGGCGGTGGTGGACGTGCCGCCACCGTCGAGGGTGTATGCCCACCCGTGAATCGAGTAGTGCTGCACCCGCGATTCCACAAAGTCCCGCAAGCGCAGCTGCCGGAATTCGCCGGTCGCGACGAACCCGGCGGACACATCCGATGCCTCAGGCTGCGGCAGGTTCGGGATGATGTTTCCGCGCAGCTCGGCAGCCAGACGCTCGATGGGAATGCCCGCGGTGGCGACGATCAGATCGGGGCGTTCCTCGGCCATGACCGCGAACGCGGTCTCGATACCGAACTCGATCAGATCGGTGCGGGTCCACATCGGCAGTCCCGCCCACGACCCGACCAGCGGGTCCCGGCGCAGCTGCAGGGTCATCCACGCCGTCCACTCCCCGGCGGTGTCCCGGTCCCAGGTCAGTTCGGGTCCGTGGAGGCGGTCCCATTCGGCGTAGGCCCGCTCGTACAGCTCGGCCGGCAGCGGGTGATGTTCGAGCAGCACCTTCGCTGCGGCCTGCCGCAGCGGTGAGCCGGCGCGGGCGGCTTCGGCAATCAGGGACTTGGCCTCGTCACGGGCGACGGCCGGCAGGTAGTCCGGGCGCCGGCCCTCAACCGTGGCGATGAGCCGGGGATCGACGGCGACCTCGGCGATCAGAGCGTGGCGCTGCGCGGCGGTGGCCTCACGGCGTCCCTGCTCGACACCGGCGAACCACTGGGCGCGGATCTCGTCGCGGGCCTTGCGGCCGCGCACCGCCTCGAGCGCGGCGGCGACCTGCGGATCGGTGTCCGGCTGCGGCAGGGTCAGCGGATCGCCGGGGTCGTAGGCGGCACGTCCCCGCGCCCACCACTGCTCGACCTCGACCGTGGCGGCCCGGTCGATGCCGTCCTGCACGGCATCGACGTGCTCGCTGCGCTGCTCGGCGGTGTCGAGCTCGGCCGGTTCTTGCGCGTCGAGAACAGCCTGGGTGGTGTCGAGGAAGTCCTCGGCGGCTGCGCGGTCTTCGCGGGCGCGGGCGTCGACGATCGTGTCGGTGACCTTGGTGGTGACCGGATGCTGCACCGGCTCGCCGATGCGGGCCTGCCAGTACGCCTCGGCGGAGCGGTGGCCGAGTTCGCCCCAGCGTTTCGGGTCGGCCAGGATCGCCCGGCACACCGCGAACATCTCGTCGGTCAGCGAGGCACGGTCGGTCATCAGGTCGGCCAGCGCGACCTGGGCTTTGACCTTGAAATGCCCGTCGGCCCAGGAGAGGAACTGCGCCGCGGTGTTGATCTCGGGGTTCGCCGCGGCATCGGCCTCGGGATCCGATTCGGCGAGACACTCGAACAAGCGTCGCTCGACCTCGGCCACCGGATCGATTACCGGCTGCAGCTGCGGCGTATTGACCTGGGGCGGTTCGGGTGCCGGGGGAGTGCCTGGTACGGCCGGTTCGGTCGGTGCCGCGGCCGGGAGAAACATCGGCCCTGCGGGCCGGTCGGTGAACTGTGCCTGCGGGATGTTTCCGGCCAGCAGTGAGGCGATCAGGTCGTGGGCCTGGCCCTTGGTGATGGTCTCTTCGACGACGAACGGCACGTCCGTCTCGGCGGCGAGGCGTTCGAGGGTCCGCACCTGACGGATGGTGGCGGGGTGCTCCCGCCAGGCCGGTTGCGCGGCCGCGACCTCGCGCACCACCTGCCTGGGGACGCTCTCCGGGTCACCCCCCAGAACGTGTAGCTCACTGCGCAGCTGGTTCTCCCGGCCACGCAGCTCACGCCATTTCCCACGGAGCCGTTCGAGGCGCTCCGTCAACGAGACCACGTTCTCGGCGTTGGCGCGGATACCGCTGTCGAGGCCGCGTTCGTGCGCGGTCGCCAGGGCTTTCTTCGCTGCGGCCAGGCTCTTGGTGAGCTTTCGGCCCAGCAGTTCCAGATCTACGAATTCCTCGCGGACCTGCGCCCACTGTGCCTGGGTCAGAACGGCAGATCCGGGTCCTCCGGCGGGTTGCGCCGCATCTCGGCCTCGATCATCGCCGCCAGCTCGTCCGCGAGCGGATCGCGGGAGGTCATCGGCACCGGCTGGTTGTCCTCGATCCGCTGCGCGATCAGCGCCTGTGCCAGCGCCCGGAACCACGCTGGCTTGCCCAGCCAGACGCGCTCGACCACTCGCACCGCGGTCGGGTTCAGCTTCACGTTCTGCGTCCGCCACCGATCGGGATCCTGCGCTGTCCGGGCCGCTTCCCAGCCCTTCTCGGCTTCCTGCTCGGCCCACGTCTCGAACTTCTCGCGGGCTGTGCGGATTTCCGGCGTCACCTGCGGGTACAGCTCGCCCTCCAGCACCATCTCCCGCGCTGCCCGCCACGCTGTTGCCTTGGCGCGTACCGCGTCCCGGTACGTCGCGTCCGGGGTCGCCTGCTCGAACTGCTCGGCCGCGTCCTCGGTCATCTGCTGCAGGCGCAGCGCTTCCCGGTCGATCTGCTCCTGCTCGGTCGCCGGGTCGATCCCCAGCCACTCGACCAGAATCCGCCTGGTCTCGGCCGCGATCGTCAGGTCGATTCCCTCGACTTGCACCCTGAAATCCTCGCTCTGCGGAGCCATTTCGTCCTTCCTGATCCTCTGTACCGAACGTGTCCTGGTTGGCGTTCTCGTCCGCCACGCGACCTCCTCGACTGCGCCCGACCCTGGGCGGAGTTCCCCCGAATCCGTGAATGTTCAAGATCAATTTTACCCGATCGCTGCACTCGAAATACGTCCTGAACTGCGATTACCTGTCGTTCCACTACCCGGTCCGCGATGCCCGCGGGGCGGCCGCAGCGACCGCCACCACGACGATCAGCGGAAGAATCAGAAGCCCTCCGAGGCCAGCCGCCACCGCCCGAACCGGGCGACCGTACCGGCGATACGACCGGTGCGCACAAAAGAGCGCGGCCACGATTCCGAGCACATTGAAGATGAGCAGCACAACCATTCGATCCCCCTGCCTCCGTGGGCGCGAGAGGCACATCCGCCGTCTCGTCGTCCAGCTGTGCCTACACCAGGGGGCCGACAGCGCCGCGGTCCGCATACGTCCGCAGGCCGGCAGAGCCCGTCTCGATTGCTCGCTGTCGCCACCGGCTGCCATCATGGAGGACAACGGACCGGATCGAGACGGAAGGGAGCGCGCCGTGACCACACACGACGTTCGGGCACTGGTCGCACGGTGGCGTGCGCTGCCTACCGAGGAGAAGGTCTATCGGCGGCGCGCCGCCGTGGTCGATCACGTGATCCACAGCATGGCGATGGAAGGCGAGCCGGTCTCCGACCGGTGGATCGAGCAGGCACGGCACCGCCAGCGCGCCATGCTGGGCTCGCACTGATCGTGCACGCACGGACCCGCGCAGCAGCGGTTGCCGGTGGGTGAGCCGACGGAGCCGGTCGATACCGGCAGCACCCGCCAGTTCGAGACGCTGTTCGGTACGAAGACCTACCACGAGGTCGCCGATTTGATCGCCGAGCCGCTGCGCCGGCTGCTCGACGAGGTGGCCTCCGGTCGCTTCGCCGACGAGGCGATGGACGTGGATCTGCTCCGCGAGTTCCATCGCCGGATCCTGATCGACGTGATGCCCGACATCGCCGGCAGGTGGCGCACCACGCCGGTCCGGGTGGGAGGCCACTATCCGCCGGAACACATCCATGTGGACCGACAGATGCGGGAGCTGTTCCACAGCTTCACCGGCCGACTCGACTACTGCGCCGGCGACGTCGAGCTTCAACTCGAAGCCCTCGCCTACCTGGAGGCTCAGGCACTGCACGTGCATCCGTTCGAAGATTTCAACGGTAGAGCGGTCCGGGCGATGGTCGCCGAAGCGATGCGGCGGCTGGACTTTCCCGTCCTCGAACTCAGCGTCGAACGCGACACCACCCAACATGCCCGGTATGTGACGGCACTGCGGGAATGGGATCAGCACAGGTCGTTGGCCCTGCTGTGCGAATTCTGGCGGGACGTTCGTTTCGCATCTCTGGACGACCAGGACTGAGGGCCCTGCCTGCGGCGCAGCGTCGAGCCGAGGGACCCGTGAGCTCCGGTCGAACATGCTGGACAAGCACGCACAGAGGTCCGAGCGAGTACGAACCTTGCCGCAGCTTGGGGATGGCCACGTCGAGGGTGCCGACGCGGGTGTCGAAGTCCCGGTGCCGGTAGCCGGTTGCGAATGTTGACACGTTCGTCCGAGCGTTGGCCGTAGTCCGCGCCGCACAGGGCGTCGGCTACGGGCCAGGGCGGGCTGGACTACGCCCAGCATGTCGGCTTTGTCACCGAACCGGAGTGGATACGATCTCGAAGGACGAAACCTCGGGTCGAGCGGGCTCCGACGCCGGTTGGGTGGGGCCCGACTACGGAAATGGCGCCGTGCGGATCGGACCGGTCCTGTCCACGTGAGACCCGCGGGATTAATCCTTCAACGGCCGCTGCCGCCCACACTACCCGTCGGAGGCGTTTCCGGGTGCCGATGCCGCGGACCGGCACCGCGAGGCCCGGATGGATGAAGACGCAGATATCACTTGTCTTTTCGGTCGTAAGGACGGAATGCAGCTTCGCCGGTGAGGGCTCTGATGACAGTTGCGAGGTCGGTATCGGTTAGACAGTCTTGATCTTCTACCGGGTGGAACGGGTTGATCCGGTTCTCTCGTTCTCGGCGGGGCGAGCGGTTAGACACGTATTTTCCTTCGTTTCCGAGCAGGGCGGCGTGGTCACCGCGCGAAAACTTGTGGCGGGTGCCTGTTCCTGCGTGCTGGGTGCGTACTGCCGTTATTCATGTTCAGGTTGGCGGGCGGGAGCGCTGCGCCTATCCGTGTCGATCCGCCAAGGGCCTATCTACCGGTATTGCGGCAGGAAGGGGGTTGAAGCCAATGCATGCAAGAGTGTTGAGATTTACATGTGTATAGGTGTGATTGAATTGGTGCATGGGACACGGTATGCGGGTTCGTTCAGCGACCCCGGTGGTCGCTTTGGATCCGGCTGCGGCGGCAACAGTCGCGGAGACTTTGCAGGCATTGGCGTCACCGAATCGACTGTTGATTTTGGCCAGGTTGCGGCAAGGACCGTGCGGAGTCACCGAGCTCGCCGAGGCTGTCGGTATGGAACAACCTGCGGTTTCTCACCAGCTCCGCCTGTTGCGAGCGCTGCGGTTGGTGATCGGCGAACGCAGTGGTCGTAGCGTGGTGTACAGCCTCTACGACTCGCATGTCGCGTCGTTGTTGGACGAAGCGGTATACCATATCGAACACCTCAGGCTCGGCGCACCGGAGTCCCACTTGCCATGAACGCCTACAGCGTCACCGCGTTACCTTCCGCGAGCTCAGTACCCACCGAGCCGAATTAGGAACCACCGTCATGACGTTCTGAGGCACTCAGCTCGACTCTGCGCTGTGTGCCTCAGAACGTCATTGATGAAGTGCGGGCGTACCCCGTCGGCTCAGCCCCGTCGGGGTACGCCCGCACTGCTGCTGGATGGAAACGCAGGGGATGTCAGTCGATGATGGCCATCGATTCCATGCGCTCGCGGATCTCATCTTCGCTGATCAGCCCCGAGTCGACCACGCTGGCCTCGAGCGCCTTTGTCCAGCTCTCGTAGTATGCCTCGCAACCGTTGGCCTCAGCGATGGAGTGAATGAGACGCTGTCGGAAGAACTCCCATTCGTACGACTTCTGATCCGAAAGCGCGATGGCGACCCCGAATGCCGTTGCTTCCCAAGGCTCGGTGAATACAAGCTCGCCATTGTCGCGGGGCGGTGCGGCGGTCCCAGTCGCCGGGAGCCGATCAGTGAGTGTGTCTTCACTCATACGATCACTTCCTGGGGTGTGAGCGCATTACTGACACCGATCATCGAGTCCCGACTCACCAGCTTCGCCAGCTCGTCCTCGGACCAACCGTCGGTGCCGGCCGGCCGTTCCGGGATGACGATGTAGCGGATTTCGGAGCTGCTGTCCCAAACCCTGACCTCCACCTCATCGGGGATGTCGAAACCGAAATCGCGCTTGAGCACTCCACGAGGGTCTGCTACCACTCGGGACCGGTACTCCATGCTCTTGTACCAGGCGGGCGGGAGACCAAGCACCGGCCACGGATAGCACGAACACAGAGTGCACACCACCACGTGATGCGTTTGGGAGTCGTTGAAGACCGCCGAAATTTGGTGTGCCTGCTCACCGGCATAGCCCAATGACGCCATCGCGGCCGTCGCGTCCTCTTCGAGCCACTTGCGGTACTCAGGGTCCACCCAGGACTTCGCCACGACCTTGGCACCGCCCATCGGGCCGATCTCGTTCTCGTAGTACGAAACGACTCGGTCGACCGCGGCGGGCGTGATGAGCCCTCGCTCGTACAGCAAAGTTTCGATTGCCTTGGTACGTGCCTCGTACTCCGTGTACTTATTGACGTGCTCGCTCACTATCGTATTCCTTTCACGCAGAGATCAGGTACGGTTCCCAGAGATCGACGCACACTACGTCTTTCCCGTTTCCGTCGTCGCCCCACAGTTCCTGGGCGGAAAACGCGACCGTGTAGAGCGGGCGGGGATCGTCGCCGAGGCCGGCGGAGCTGCTCTCGGGATAGATCTGGCAGCCGTGGGAGGTGACGATTTCCCCGATCTTGTTCCGCACATATTTCGGGCACCGTGTGTGTCCCAGCGGGTTCATATTCTTCACTTTGACCTTGTCACCGAGGGAGAAACTCGGCTCCGCTCCTGGAAGTGCTAGGGAGTGGGGCTCGTGAAGCCGTTCGATCGCCTTCTCGATCTCGGCCGGATCGAACTTCCGCGACGGGTTCCTGTCCGTGTACCGACCCTCGAGGATCTCCTGCACACGGTGCTTTCGCTCTTCTTCGGTGATGATCTTGTCGGCGACGAGGATACGTTCTGCCGCACTCAGCCAGTGGGTGTAGTACGAGTTGCGAATCTCGTTGACGTAGTTTTCGTTCCCCATCGACTCCCGGAAGAACCGCGACTTGTCCCACCACGACATGCCCTTGAGATGCATCCAGGTCAGAATCGACAGGGTCCGACCCTCCCACTCGTAGTGGAAGAAGGGCTCGTCCTTCTGATAGGGGACCGGTCCGTATCCGGTCATGCCGCCTGTGTCGTGGATACCATCCATTTCCTCATTCCTTTCATCGGAGCTGGGCTCAAAGAGGGGTCCAGCTGGCTTCTACTCGTAGGGAGAAGGTGTCAAATGTTCCGGCAACGGAATGGCGATATCAGTTGGCTTGAGTGAATCCTTCACAGCACAACAATCGTTGAACGGCGTCACAGTGTCTCCGGGTCGGCTGTAGCGGCCGGTTCTCGTTCGAAAAGAGAAGGGGCGCATGGATACCATCCCTGCGTTCGGGCGCTCTCCCCGCACACTACGGGGACGTGATTCGGTTCTGGAAGTAACAAGATTGAATCGCTTGCGCTGAATCTTGAGGCGTTGCCAGGACACGCATCGGTCCGGGAGGCTAGGTTCCCTCCGGGTGTCTGCGTCTCCGATCTCTCGGCTCCCACCCTTCGATGTTCGAGCTGCAGACTTCGCCTGCCGCCCTACGTGACAATTTTTACTTCACATCGGAACGGATGTCAATGTGTAGATGTGTTAATCCTGCGCATCCCAAAACAGGATGAAGACTCCGGCGATCGCATGATGCCTATGGTTGGCTCCGCACACTCGTAGCAACCGTGGTCGTCCAACGGCGGCAGGGTGATCAGCATTGTCAGACGTCGCAGTGTTGCCGCGGTCGCAGTCCAGGCCGATGCGCATAGAACGAAGAAGGGTGCGCTCGGTGACCTGCGGCACAGACCTGGACAAGTGGTCCGCGACGAGCGCCCTCGCAGGCGTTGGCGCCGAGTCAAAGCCCCTAGTACGGAAGGGAACCGCCACGACTGTTGGCTGTCACATGGCTGTCACAGCTGGGCTGCGGATTTCCGGGGCAGGACGCCGGCAGTCTTCGTCTCAGGTGCGCAACTGCCGCTACGGCGTTCGTGACCGCGGCTGCCTTCCGGCCGAGGATGCGTAGGTCCCGTCGTGGGCGACGTCCGCCATGGCGATCCGCGCCAACTGAAGAGCCGTGAGGCCGCTCGGGCGTTCACAACAGCTGCAAGAGACGGCAGGCTGGGACGACGCTGGTTCCTGCCCTCGACGTGGGCGGGAGGAGAGGGTGGGGGTCGTACATCCGACTAGCACCCAGGCATTGTCCACTCACGTGTAGGATCGACTCCAAGTACTTCCACTTGAAATAATTCGTTCAGTGGATATCCTCTTGATGAGGAGGTAAGATCAACTGCGCGTGGACGGGGAGGGACAGGAATGATCGAGTCGGAAGCGGTGGCTGAATCCGGAAATGTCGTTCGATCACCTTTGGTCGGAGGCGCCCTGGAAGCCGTGAGCCGGTCCCTGAGTCGTAGAATCCATAACGTGGTCGATCAAGAGAAGTTGACCGCGGACCAGTGGTACGTATTGGACATCATCGTCCGCAACGATGGAATCGCGATGACCGAGATCGCTCGATCCCTGGGCTCACCTGCGCCGACAACGACGAAGCATGTGGATCGCCTGGTCACCACGGCGCTGGCGTTCCGCCTTCCTGATCACGCCGATCGCAGGAAAGTACTGGTCCATGCTTCGAAGCGCGGCGGTTCTGCTCACAGTCGGTTGCTCCCACTCGTGCAGCAGGTCGAGGACGAGTTCATGGATGAACTCGCGATTCCCGATCGGCAGGTCCTGCGCACGGTATTGGAAACTTGGTTCGAGTAACGCACTTTCATCTGTGTGCCTCGACATCGCTCGAAACGCATCAAAGCAACTCACACATGGGAAACCTGCGCTAAGATGTCGAACTCTACTCCGTCAGCCCGCGCGATGTACATGTCCTGAGCGAGATGGCGACCGTCGAAGCGGACATGGCCTCGAGGGCTGTCGTAGTCGAGGGTACGGTCTGCGTGATAGCTCAGAGACATCGGGTCGAGATCGCCGGCCCGGTCTGCAAGAGTGGCCAACAGTCGAATGCCCTCGTAGCACGACTCTCCAGGCGAAGTGATCGGCGGGGCGGTCGGGCCGAAGTGCTTGATGTACCTGGATTCGAAATCCATGCTGTGCCCGGTGACCAGGCACTCGAAGAACCCCGATACCGAGTAGAGTCCGTGCGCGGCGTGTGCGCCGCTTGCCAACAGCATGTTCTCATCCATCAGCGGACTGAGTCTGACGATGTCGCGGTGCAGCCCTTTCCGTGAAAAAGACCGGTTGAACTGTACTGCGTCCTGGCCGAGGAGGAGGACGAGAACGCCATCGGCCCCCGACATCTCAATTGCCTCGAGCGTTGAAGTGAAATCGGATGTGCCTAGTGACAAGAACTCGCACGACGCCAGTCGAACGTCGCTGCGGCCTCGACTCGGTCGCTGGTTCGACGCCAGGAATTCGCGAATGACCGAGACAGTCTTTCGGGGCCAAACGTAGTCACTGCCAATGACATACCACTTACGCACGCCGATCTCAGTCATCCATTCCAGGGCAGGAAGAATCTGATTCGTCGGTACCTCTCCCGTCATGAACACGCCGTCGGAGTTCTCGCCGCCCTCGTAGACTGCGGTGTAGACATACGGAATACGTCCGCCGATGGCGCTCACGATGCGTCGACGAACAGCAGACGTGTGCCACCCGACTACGGCGTCCAATTCCCGACGTTTCGTCTGGTCGGCGATGCATGCTGCTACGGCGGACGGGTCCGCGCCCCCGTCAACGAAGACCGGCGTAACCTCTCGGCCCAGGATTCCGCCGCCCGCGTTGAGCTCATCGATGGCGTACTCGGCGCTCGCCTGGCATGACGGACCGAAAATGCCGGACGGTCCACTCTGAGGTAGCACCAAGCCCAGGTTCAGTCGGCCAAGGGGCACAGCGGTCTCCTTGCGGGGATCTAGGCAACATGCTCCCTGGAGTATGAACCCGTTCACATTGCTCTGTCCATGACCGGGTGTTTCGCGACGGTTAACTGTTGCGGGTCATGACGTTGTAGACACCAGCTCGAGGGGTTGAAGAAGGCGGACGGGTCCTCCGACGGCAGGATGGGAAGTACCACCAACTCATCCGCCGAACGAAAGAACCCGTCCGTGCTCCACCGTAACGCCCCGCTGTCCGTCGAAGGTCGCCGCCGTCTCGTCGAGCGCTGCCAGACCCGCCCGCTCTCCCACGTTGCCGCCGAGATGGGGATCTCCCGAGCCTGCGCCAGCAAATGGATGGCCCGCTACCGCGAACACGGCGAACTCGGTCTGCTCGACCGCCCCAGCGTGCCGCACCACCAGCCCACCGCAACACCGGCCGAGACCGTAACGCGGATCGAGACACTGCGCCGGACCCGCAAATGGTCCGCAGCCCGCATCGCCCACGAACTGGGCGCCGACGGCATCACCATCTCGGTGCGCACCGTCAGCCGACACCTCGCTCACCTCGGCCTGAACCGGCGCAAGTTCCTCGACCCGAACGGCGAGAACAACCGGGAACCACGCCGAATCATCGCCCGCTGGCCCGGCCATATGGTGCACGTCGACATCAAGAAAGTCGGCCGTATCCCCGACGGCGGGGGTTGGCGGGTCCACGGTCGTGGCAGCAACCAGGCGAAGAAGGTCGAGCGCGCCAAAACCGCCGGTGCCCGCGCCGGCTACGTCTATCTGCATTCGGCGGTCGACGGATTCTCCCGCCTTGCCTATACCGAGGCGCTGAACGACGAGAAAGCCGCCACGGCAATCGGGTTCATGCACCGCGCACGGGTGTTCTTCGCCGCCCACGGAATCGTGCACATCCACCGGGTCGTCACCGACAACGGGTCCTGCTACCGGGCGAAGGACTTCGCGAAAGTCCTGCACGGTGGCCGGCACCAGCGGATCACCCCGTACACGCCCCGTCACAACGGGAAGGTCGAGCGCTACAACCGGATCCTTTCGGAGGAGTTCCTCTACGCCCGCGTCTGGGCCAGTGAACGGCAACGCGCCCAGGCGCTACACGTGTGGAATGTGCACTACAACTATCATCGCCCGCATACTGCCGTCGGTAACCGGCCGCCCGCGAGCAAACTCCGGACCGGTGTCACCAACGTCATGGCCTCATACAGTTAACGTGTGCTCGATCGACGGCCTTAGTGGATGTCTCATTTGGCGAGCTTCTTCCAGCAGGTCAGCGCGGCGGCGAGTTGCAGGAAACCGGCGAAGTGCTCGCCGTAGCGTTCGTAGCGGATCGTCAGGCGCCGGTATCCGGTCAGCCAGGCGAGGGTGCGTTCGATCTTCCACCGGTACCGGCCGAGGCGCTCGCTACTGTCGACGCCCCGGCGCGCGATCCGTGGGACGATGCCCCGTGCGCGCAGCCACCGGCGGTGCACGGGGTAGTCGTAGCCCTTGTCCGCCCGCAACCGGCCGGGTCGCCGACGACGCGGCCCACGGCGCGACCGCACGGCGGGGATCGCGGTCACCATGGGCTGCAGCATCACGCTGTCGTGGGTGTTTGCCGAGGTCACCGCGGTCACGAGCGGAATGCCCTCGGCATCGGAGAGGATGTGGATCTTCGAGCCGTTCTTCCCGCGATCGACCGGGCTGGGACCGGTCAAAGATCCCCCTTTTTCGCCCGGACGTGCGCTGCATCCAGGATCGCGGCGGACCAGTCCAGGTCCCCACCGGCGCCGAGCCGGTCGAGGACCTGGCGGTGCAGCTCGTCGAACACCCCGGCCTTGACCCACGCGGCGAAGCGGCGGTGCGCGGTCGGGACGCTGACCCCGAACGACGGCGGCAGGTGCCGCCAGGCGCAGCCACTGGTCAGCACGTAGACGATCGCGGTGAACACCGCCCGATCGTCCAGCGCCCCCCGCCCGCCGCCCTGCGGCCTCGGCGAGAACCGAGGCAGCAGCGGTTCGACGATCTCCCACAACGCATCCGGCACCAACCGAGTAGACAACGCATCGACCACGACATGCATCATGCCGTACACAGGATCTGATCCATACAAGACACGCTCTTAACCAAATCATGGAGGTGGAGAACCGCACATTCGTGTCGTTCGAAACGGCGGACCGATCGGCCGCACGGTCCCAACCTGCTGTGGAGCCTGGGATCTCTTGAGCGAGCGGTCGGGGCGAGTGTGTCGAAGCCGGAGATCGTGCAGGTGCGCGCCGGATAGGGGCCAAAGAGGGGCCTCGCCCCAGGGCCGGCGGGTCACGTCGTTACCGGTCTCACGGGGAATCGACGTTCACGGGCATTCCCGTCGGCCAGTGACTCTGCGCTCGGTAACGTAGCCGGCACGTGAAGCCTGGAGACACCTAGGGCTTGGGAAATTCCGCCGGAGGTGCACCAGCTGGGCAACCGCAGCACGATTCTCCGTGTCCGTGCCAAACCCACATTCGGTCAGCTGGTCGTACGGGTTCATCTCTCTCTGAAAATTGCGTTCTGTAACTAATGTTCGCTGTGCACGCCTTTGGGCCTGGGACCCATGTCGGGCTACCGTCGGCGTGAGGACTCGCCCGACCCTGCCTGTTCGGCGCGTTACAAGAATCTTACGAAAATCTACTTCACAATGACAGTATCTGGTCTACCCTGAGAGCACACAACCCCACAGCCGTGCGTGTACCACCGGCGACGGACGGGCGAGTCGGCTCCGTACAGCGGTCTGTCTCAAGGGATGTGCAGGTATGAACTACGAGCCGCCTACGTGGCGGTGGCACGAACCGAGGCATGGGAAGGGGTTTGCCACTGATGCACGATCGATGCCGACGCAGGAACAGCCCCACACCGAGCAGCGGCGGTCATAGATTCGCAAGGTTGTAGACGTTCAATCGGACAGTCCACGTTTAGCGCCGTTCGCCCCCTGGTCGGCCGGCCTCTTGGGAGCGCGAGTTCTCAGATTCCGCTGGAAAGGAGCTTGCCAGTATGCATATCGCAGAAGGATTTTTACCGCCACTTCAAGCGGCGGCCTGGACGGTGGCGGCCGCGCCCTTCGTTGTTCATGGCGCGACCGCGGTGGTACGCCAGGTACGTGAACGACCTGAGACGCGACTGCTATTGGGCGCTGCAGGAGCATTCACATTCGTACTATCGGCGATCAAACTGCCGTCGGTGACAGGTACCTCGAGTCATCCAACCGGGACCGGTCTCGGAGCAGTGCTGTTCCGCCCTCCGGTGATGGCTTTTCTGGGGACCGTAGTCCTTCTCTTTCAGGCACTTCTTCTAGCGCATGGTGGCCTTACAACCCTCGGAGCTAATGCCTTCTCCATGGCGATCGTCGGTCCATGGGTGGGGTACGCCGCCTGGCGAGGGCTACGATTACTCAACGCGCCAGTAGCTGTGGGCATATTCGCCGCGATGTTCTGCGCCGATCTCGCCACCTATTGCACGACCTCGGTCCAGTTGGCAGTAGCATTCCCCGATGCGACAAGCGGGATCCTGGGCTCGCTGGTGAAGTTCCTCTCGGTATTCGCGATCACGCAGATTCCGCTCGCTGTCATCGAGGGACTGCTCGGAGTTCTGGTATTCCGCACGCTGCGCCACATCGCCGGTCCGGAGCTTGCAAGCCTGAGAGTGCTGACACGTCGTGCCCGGCGCGGAGCAGAGGCCCGGACGGAGGATACCTATGTCGCGTCATAAGTCTGCGCTCACGAGCGCATCATTGGTAATCGCGATCGCTGTAATATTCTACGCATCGATATGGATGAACCGGGATCAAGCAGCGGACTCAAGCTTCGTCGGCAGCGACACAGCCGCTACGGAGTACATCGAAGAAAACAACCCCGAATACCGTCCCTGGTTCGCACCGGTCTTCACACCGACATCAGGAGAGATCGAATCGGGTCTCTTTGCATTGCAGGCCGCGCTCGGTGCAGGAGTGTTTGGATTCGCTCTGGGCGCACTTTGGCAGCGGCGACGAGCCGAGTCAGGATCGCGTTCGACGACGCCGGTCCCGGCGGCCGCCGCAGAGCCTGAAGATTGACATGGGACGGGGGTGTCCCCGCCGAAGGGAGCGCAATGGCCTCGAGTGCAGCAGGAATCGACACTGTCGCATGGCGAAGTCCCTGGCGGCAAAAATCGGTAGCGGAGAAGGCAGTGCTCTACGGCGGTGTCACGGTTCTGGCGTTGACGTTGCCGCCCTGGCCGACGATCCCGCTGCTGCTGTCGGTATGCCTAATAACTTCCAAACCGGCTGGTATCCGATTAGGGCATATGCTCCGCTGCGCTCGCGGGCCTGCGACATTCATCCTCATCGCGGCCGCATCGACCATGCTCTCGGTGGACTTGAACAACTGGCAACTGTCAGTACCCCAAGAAGGAGTCGTACACGGAGCGACGCTGGCCGCTCGAGCGATAACCGCATCCATCGCGATGCTGATGTTTGCATCCACGACACCCATCACCACGGTGATGGGATCGCTCCGACGGCTCGGTGTCCCGGGACCGTGCATCGACGTGGTTACCGTAATGTACAGACTGGTATTTGTTCTGCTCGAGTCGATCTCGGTAATCCGGCAAGCACAGATCTCGCGCCTCGGATACTCGACTGCCAGACGCACACTCAACTCGGCGGGGCTGCTCACCGCAGCGGTGCTTACTCGAGCATGGTCGCAGGCTAGCCGGTTGGAGATGGGACTCGCAGGGCGGGACTTCGGAATATCGATGCCGACGCTCGATGAACCGATTGTGAACTGGCGTTTCATCGGCGCCTGCGCGTTGACGTTCAGCGCGATTGTTGGGGCATCCCTGCTGGAAGGAATATTGCCTTGAGCCACTTATCTTTACGCGCCGGAGGCGTATCCTACGCTTATCCCTCAGGAGTCGAACCCCTCACCGACGCAACTATCGACATTCCGCCGGCATCACGTGTTGCTATCCTGGGGGCCAACGGATCCGGTAAGACCACGCTCTTGAAGATCCTCGCTGGCTCCCTTAGGCCCACGCGCGGAATCGTCGAAGTCGACGGCGTTCCGCTTCGGCATGACCGCTGCGGGCTTCGGCGCCACAGGCAATCCGTTCAGCTAGTTCTGCAGGATCCCGATGACCAGTTGTTCTCGGCAGATGTCGCACATGATGTGGCGTTTGGACCGGCGAATCTCGGCCTAGAACGAGCAGAAATTTCCGAACGAGTCGCTGAGGCGCTCGACCTACTGTCCATCGAATCCCTGTCCAGCCGGCCCACACATGAGCTGTCCTACGGAGAACGCAAGCGCGTGACCATTGCAGGTGCGATGGCGATGCGACCTTGCGTTCTATTGTTGGATGAACCCTCGGCTGGGCTTGATCCGGCAGGCATCGAGGAGATGTTCCGTGCGCTCGGCCGACTTGAGGAAAAGCAGACGACGGTCGTCTTGTCGACTCACGACACCGCTCTTGCCTTCGAATGGGCCGACTCCGTGGCGGTGGTACAGGGAGGCAAGGTCTGGCAAGGAGACCCGGACCGGTTACTGCGCGACGGTGACCTCATGGCTGCGGCACGATTGCGGCCGCCTTGGCTGATCGACCTATGGGATCACCTACGCACACTCGGTGTCGAACTACCGCGTTCCGTGCCGCGAAATACGGGAGAATGCGCGAAACAGATTTCCGAAACATTATTGCCCCGTGTCACCTCCATACAGAGCCCCTCTGCGCTGGAATGGGACTCCAAGGTGGATCGACATGCCAGCATTCCGGCTGATCTGTCATCTAGTGCTCCCGCTGTGACGAGATAGTTCACGCCCGGTGGCCTCGATGACGGAAAACACGCCGATTTTCGGCTGAGCATTCGGCTCGCGAAAACGATCGAATCCCTGGCCGTTTCCCGAGCCGACTCGGTTGAGGGTATTGACGGCCTGGAAAAGGTGCACAGCATCGACTGAGCCCTGATCCACCGATGCAGATCCGGGTTGGCTGATTTCGCGGCCGCGGTGTGGCGATGTGGGGGTGGGCATGGCGAAGTCGCCGGCCGGGTGCCGGCCCTTCCACGTCTTCAGGTTCCTCAGTTGCGCCAGGGTGCGGCTCGGTGGTCAGGGTGCTGCCGGTGCAGGTGGTCCGATCGCTGCCACCCAGAGCGACTGCCACGCCGCCATCCATGGCCAGCGGTCGGGCAGGTGGAGAACGAGCCGTCTCCCGGAGGTGGCGATACGGGCGGGCAGGTTGATGATCCAGGTGCGCACGCTGGCCCAGCGTGCTTTGGGCAGGTCGCCGGCAACCGCGCAAGCGCGGGCAAGATTGAACGCGATCACCGCGTGTGCCACCCACGCAGCGTTCGCCGCGTACTTGCCGCTGGGCAGGTGAGCCAGGGGTCCGGCCTTGAGTTCGGCGATGACCTGCTCGACGATCGCGTGGTCACGGTGGTGCCGATCGGCGGCGACCGCTGGCAGGGTGCTGTTGGTGATGAACGCATGGTGTCGGTAGGTGGCGAACAGTTCGCCCTGCTCGCTGCCGTCACCCGCCGACGGTTGCAGGCGCCTGACCCGCCGCACGACGAGCCGGCACGCGACGTGCTCGGCCTTGCGTCGGCCGGTGAACGCCACGAATGGGACCTCGGCGATCTCGGCGTCGCTGATCCAGCGTTGCTCTTCCTCGTCCCACACCGCGTGGGGATACTCGATCGAGGCCGTGTTTCAAAGTGGGAGATCACCCCGGCGAACAACCTGCCGGTGACGCCGTGGCGGAGCAGATCCAGGTCGTCGATCGAATCCGTACCCGCAACTATTCCCGCGAGCACGCTCGTCGTCTTCACGGCAGCGTTCGGGGACGGCACCGTCAGCGCCTCGAGCAACTCGTACAGGCCGGCTGATTCGGCCAGCCGCAGCGCCGGGACCAGACCCGCGGTCGACACGAGGTTGGGATCGTCGAACACCTGGCGAATCGTGTGAGAGGGTTTCACCTACGAGGTGCCCTTCCTGTGCAGTTCGGATCGGACGTCGCAATCCAGATCTTCCCTGCTGGGAAGGGCATCCTTGTTCTATACCACGCTCAACACAGCGACCAACATCGGTGGATCAGGGCTGAGCTGCCGCTTCGTGTGGAATACTCCGCTGTCCTCTTGGGATCGCGGCAAGGTCACCGGCACTGCTGGCGGCAGCACCACCGGCCTTGCGCCCCGAAGGCGGCGACGCCTGCCTAGATTTTGTCCGGCCAGGACGGGTAAATGGGTCTTGCCAACGATTACAGCCGATCGTTACAGGGGAGGAATACGCCGAAAGCCGGCGTATTCCTCCCACGTCCGTGCTCACGAGGGAGTGCACTGGGGCGGCAACGGTAGAGAGCGCCCTCGGATGGTGCGTTCCGGGATCGGCTACGTCAGCTCGGGCCGACGACACGCGGCAGCGTCGTCAAGCGCGGCCTTTGAGCATCATGTTCCAGTACATGAAGGGCAATCCGTATCGTTTGAGATACCACATGTCCCGCCGTGACCTGGCGGTGTCGATCAATGGCAAGGACGGCGTGTGCGTGGCCGTGTAGTCGAATTCGGCGAGTAGCACAGTCTTTCGCGAGGTGGTCAACGGACACGATCCGTATCCGTTGTATCTCGCCGGAAGCGGCCGGCCGGACAGCGAGGCGGTGAGGTTCTCGGTGACGACAGGGGCTTGCTTACGTACCGCCGCACCTGTCTTGGCGTTCGGCG
This sequence comes from Rhodococcus sp. M8, assembly GCF_015654185.1. Lineage (NCBI taxonomy): Bacteria > Bacillati > Actinomycetota > Actinomycetes > Mycobacteriales > Nocardiaceae > Rhodococcus > Rhodococcus sp. M8. The sequence continues at coordinate 42,630 of NZ_CP064066.1, read as the reverse complement.
TCCATCCCACGTCACCGAGAGCGAAGATGTCGGGAAATCGATTGTGCTGCAGGGTGTGCTGGTCGACATCGACCCACCCGCCCGGATTCAGAGGATCAGACAGCGGGGAGTCCTTGATCCAGTCCGGGGCCGATTGCGGGGCCACGACATGCAGCAGGTCGTAGGTCAGCGTGTCGGAACTGTCGGCGTGGCGATCAACGATTGTCACTCGGCGACCGTCCGGGTCTATTCTGCTCAGCTCGCTGTTGAGCCTGACTTCGATTCCGTACCGCGCTGCAGTACGGGTCAGTTCGTCAGCGAAGGATGCGATGCCGAACATCGCCGCTAGGGGCAGCACGAGCACCACCCGGATATCACCTAAGACGCCCTGTCGGTCCCAGTGGTCACAAGCCAGGTAGGCGATCTTCTGAGGCGCACCCGCACACTTGATCGGTCCGGACGGCATCGTGAACACAGCGGTGCCCGCCCGCATGTTCCGGATCAGTTCCCACGTCTTGGGCACCAAATCGCGGACGTAGTTGCTTGAGGCAAAGGGAGTGGCCAGAGCTGCGTGTGCTCCGGGAATCGCGTCCCAATCGGACTGCAAGCCGGGACAAACCACGAGTCGGTCATATCCGAGTTCACGTCCGTCGTCGGTGACAATCACCTTGCGCTCCGGACTGACTACTTCCGCGGCACTGCGAACCCACGACACTCCTTTGGGCATGACCGACGCCTGAGGGCGGCCGCTTTCGGTCATGCTCGCACACCCACCGCCGACCAAGGTCCATAGGGGCTGGTAATAGTGTGTGACTGCCGGATCGACGACACAGACGTCATGCCCGCGGCGTCGCAGGCGCGAAGCCACACTGATTCCGGCGCTGCCTCCCCCGAGTACAACGATTTCGTGATGAGCGGTGAGTGAGGACATGTGGCGCTGTCCGATCCTTCCGATTTCTCCGACAAAGAAATCTACTGCTGAGTGCGGTCAGGCCGAATGGAACCTCATCGTTCTGAGGACTCAGTGCACTTCGCCGCGGTCGCGATGATCACCCCATCACGAACTTCGGTGAGTATGTGCAGTGGCCTGACGGCCGATTCTGTGGAGACGATTACTCGCGCGATCGGCGCATGCAACTGCAGCCGTACGGCTCGCCGGAGATTCCGAGCTCCGTATATCGCGTCAAATCCAGTATGCACAAGGTGATCGAGCACTGCTTCGCTCGGCGACCAAGAAATATTTCGTGCCGATAGTAGAGCCTGTAGCCGAGCCAATTCGAGGTCGACAATCGCCCGGGAAGTTTCCCTGGTGAGCTGCTTGAACTGCACGATTTCGTCGAAACGGTTGAACAACTCGGGATCGAAAAATTCCTCAACCGCGGTCGACACCGCATCATCGACGGAATCGATGGTGTCGGAGGTCCTCGACAATTTCCCGCGTAGCTTGGAAAGGAACGTGTGTCTTGTTGCGCGTAGACGCGTGGCGATCTCGGCCGAACCCAAATTCGACGTCAAGAGCACGATCGAGTTCCGGAACGAGATGGTAGACGTGCCGGACGTCAAATTAAGCATTCCGGTGTCGAGGACCTGGAGTAGCGACCGGAGTACTGTAGCGTGAGCCTTTTCCACTTCGTCGAACAGAACGATACCGGGACGCGAAATGTTACCCTCGACGAGCTCGCGATTGAAAAGAGTGAACTGCTCCTTCGATCCAGCGTATCCGGGTGGAGCTCCGGAAATTGACGCCGAATAGTGCTCTTGTGCCAGTGAATTCATATCGATACGACATAGCCTGTCGGGATCTCCGGTGACTTCCGCGGCCAGACGCCGTGCGAGTTCAGTTTTTCCGACTCCGGTCGGACCGACAAAGAGTAATGATGCAATGGGGCGATGGGGATCTCGAATTCCGGCAGCGGCGATGGTGAGCGCTCGGACAACGGCGTCGATCGCCTCGTCCTGCCCGATGATCGCATTCTTGAGATTGTCCGACAATTGTGACGGTGACGTACTCCGACCCATGCGGAAACCGTACGGAGCCGGTTTACTGACATGCCCCGAATTCATGTCGTTGACTTTTTCGGACAAATAGCCGGACAAGATCTTTCTCCCTCCGGAGCAGGAATGGAATTGCTGAGCTAGTTGGCATGTCGTGATGCGCCACTGAAGAACAAGTCTTGTTGTAGACACAACTACCAGGCAGAATCCGCAGATTCTACCGGCGTTGCTGGCGGCATCGGCCAGAGCCGGCCGACGTTGCAGCAAGTCGATTAGAACGCGTTTGCTGCGGGTTCGTTGCTTCGGTCGGAATGACAGCGGATCCATTCCATGACCGGATCGTGTCGGAGGTACGGTACTGGCGGTTCGTAAGGGAGCGAGCAGCGACTGCTCCACGTACGAACCGCTCATCGCTGTGGTCGGCGAGCGGATGAGTGGTCCCGACACCACCGAGGAACTGTCCCTCAGGCATTGCCGGAACGCAGACCGCCGAAGACCTTCGGGTCGACCAGGGTGGAGGTGTCGCCGAGTTCGCGGCCCTCGGCGACGTCGCGCAGCAGGCGGCGCATGATCTTGCCGGAGCGGGTCTTGGGCAGCTCCGGCACGACGGAGATCTGCCGGGGCTTGGCGATCGGGGAGATCTCGGTCGAGACCTGGTTGCGCAGTTCCGCGATCAGCGCATCGCCGGTGTTCTCCACGCCCTCGCGCAGGATGACGAACGCGACGATGCCCTGGCCGGTGGTCTCGTCGGCGGCACCGACGACGGCGGCCTCGGCGACGGCCGGGTGCCCGACGAGCGCGGACTCGACCTCCGAGGTCGAGATGCGGTGCCCGGAGACGTTCATGACGTCGTCGACGCGGCCGAGGACCCACAGGGCGCCGTCCTCGTCGTAGCGGGCGCCGTCACCGGCGAAGTACCAGCCCTCCTCGGCGTACCGGGACCAGTAGGTGTCCTTGTACCGGTCCATGTCGCCCCAGATGCCGCGCAACATCGACGGCCACGGCTGATCGAGCACCAGGTAGCCGTTGCCGCCGGCCCCGAGCGGGGCCGCGTTGTCGTCGACGATCTTGGCGGAGATGCCCGGCAGCGGCGCCATCGCCGAGCCCGGCTTGGTGGCGGTGATGCCCGGCAGCGGGGAGATCATGATCGCGCCGGTCTCGGTCTGCCACCAGGTGTCCACGATGGGGGCCTTGCCCGAGCCGATGACCTCCCGGAACCAGCGCCACGCCTCCGGGTTGATCGGCTCACCCACCGAACCCAGCAACCGGATCGAGGACAGGTCGTGCGCGTCGGGGATCTGCCGGCCCCACTTCATGAAGGTGCGGATCAGGGTGGGGGCGGTGTAGTAGATGCTCACCCCGTACTTTTCGATGATCTCGAAGTGCCGGTGCTCGTTCGGCGAGTTCGGGGTGCCCTCGTAGACGACCTGGGTCGCGCCGTTGGACAGCGGGCCGTACACGATGTAGCTGTGCCCGGTGACCCAGCCGATGTCGGCGGTGCACCAGTACACGTCCTGACCCGGCTTGTGGTCGAACACGTAGTGGTGGGTGTACGAGGCCTGCGTCAGGTAACCGCCGGAGGTGTGGACGATGCCCTTGGGCTTACCGGTGGTGCCCGAGGTGTAGAGGATGAACAGGGGATGTTCGGCGTCGAACGGCTGGGCCTCGTGCTCGGCGGAGGCCTTGTCCACCGTCTCGTGCCACCACAGGTCGCGTCCGTCGGTCCAGTCGACGTCGATGCCGGTGCGCTTGACCACCAGCACGTGCTGCACCGACGCGGCCTCGGCGAGGGCCTCGTCGGCGGCCGGCTTGAGCGGAGCGGCCTGGCCACGGCGCCACTGTCCGTCGACGGTGACCACCAGCTTGGCGCGGGCGTCGTCGATGCGCGAGCGCAGCGCGTGCGAGGAGAACCCGCCGAAGACCACCGAGTGGGTCAGGCCCAGGCGCGCGCAGGCGAGCATCGTCACGATCGCCTCGGGGATCATCGGCATGTAGATCGCCACCCGGTCACCGGCGACCAGGCCCAGGTCGGTGAAGGTGTTCGCCGCCTTGGACACCTCGGCGAGCAGGTCGTTGTAGGTCAGCGCCCGCGAATCGCCGGGCTCGCCCTCGAAGTGGATCGCGACGCGGTCGCCGTTGCCGGCGAGCACGTGCCGGTCGACGCAGTTGTAGGCGACGTTGAGTTGCCCGCCGACGAACCACTTCGCCACCGGCGCCTCGGACCAGTCCAGCACCTCGGTCCACGGCGTAGCCCAGTCCAGCCGGCGGGCCTGCGTCGCCCAGAACCCGAGCCGGTCGGCGTCCGCGGCGGCCTGCAACTCGGGACCGGCGTTGGCGGTGGCGACGAACTCTGCGGACGGCGGATACGTCGTGGCTGGAGAAGGTTGGACGGTCGTCATGATAGGCACCTTTTCTCAACGTCTTTGAAGTGCTGGTACATCCGCAGCGGGCGATGCTCAGAGAATACATGCTGCCTAACGGAAGTAAAGATCCACGGAGGTGGACGTGCGAAGGAACGGACCCTGCCTATCGCTGTGAACAGGTGAGATTACGGAGAATGGGGCTTGTGGCCGTCCCTGTCGTGTCGTAACGTGTCCACAACGTTGCAGTTCATGCAATGTGGAACACTTCAAATCGGAAGCAAATGTCGGGTCGTGAGCGCCCGGCGAGTCACTAAGGAGTCCTAGATGCGACACGGGGACATTTCATCGAGCCCGGATACCGTGGGTGTGGCGGTGGTCAACTACAAGATGCCGCGACTGCACACCAAGGCGGACGTCCTCGAGAACGCGCGAGCCATTGCGAAGATGGTGGTCGGCATGAAGGCGGGCCTTCCCGGTATGGATCTCGTTGTGTTCCCGGAGTATTCGACTATGGGAATCATGTATGACAACGACGAGATGTATGCCACCGCGGCAACGATTCCCGGGGACGAGACCGACATTTTTGCGCAGGCATGCCGCGACGCGAAGACGTGGGGTGTCTTCTCGATCACCGGCGAGCGCCATGAGGATCACCCGAACAAGCCCCCCTACAACACGCTCGTGCTGATCAACGATCAGGGTGAGATCGTGCAGAAGTACCGAAAGATTCTCCCGTGGACCCCGATCGAAGGTTGGTATCCCGGTGGCCAGACCTATGTGACCGACGGACCTAAAGGACTCAAGATCTCGCTGATCATCTGCGACGACGGCAACTACCCGGAAATCTGGCGCGATTGCGCAATGAAAGGTGCTGAGTTGATCGTTCGTCCGCAAGGCTACATGTACCCCTCGAAGGAACAACAGGTACTGATGGCGAAGGCCATGGCCTGGGCAAACAACTGTTACGTCGCGGTCGCCAACGCCACCGGGTTCGATGGTGTCTACTCGTACTTCGGACATAGCGCCATCATCGGATTCGACGGCCGCACGTTGGGCGAATGCGGCGAGGAAGACTACGGCGTCCAGTACGCACAGCTGTCGCTGTCCACAATCCGAGACGCCCGAGCAAACGACCAGTCCCAGAATCACCTGTTCAAACTGCTCCATCGCGGATACACCGGGGTCTTCGCTGGTGGCGACGGGGACAAGGGCGTGGCAGACTGCCCGTTCGATTTCTACCGGAACTGGGTCAATGACGCCGAAGCCACGCAGAAGGCTGTCGAGGCCATCACCCGAGAGACCATCGGCGTCGCCGACTGTCCCGTGTACGACCTTCCGTCCGAGAAAACCATGGATGCCTGAACCCATCGCAGATCAGACTGTTCGACCCGTGGCGACCAAAAACCTCGGCGTGGAATCGGATTGAGACGGTACCGGCCGCAAAGGACCACTCGGGCAATCGCGGATCGAACCTCCTTGCCTTCCCCACCGCAAAGCCGAGTCGACTGCAATATCGGTGCTTCGAGGAATCTCCGGGACAGAGCAGTGCACGGTCGATGCCGTACCCAGAAAGCGACCGCGACGTAGCCCCCGCAACTCTGCCCACCAGGGATACCGCTATCGAAGTCACACTGCCAGATCCGAGCAGTCCCACCCCCGATGCGACGCATCACGGGGTCATCGAACCAGCAGGACCCTTCCCCTCCCCATTCGTCTTTCAGGAGATCACCCTATGACCACTGCCGGCACTTCGAAGCAGACACGTTGGCATCTCAAAGGCCAGTGGTTCGACATTTGCAGTTGCATCCTGCCCTGCGGCTGCACCATGGCACAGCCTCCCACCGATGGGGTGTGCTATGGCACCCTGGTGTATCAGATCGACGAGGGGTACTTCGGCGAGCTGGATCTGTCCGGTCTGACGGTGGTCACGATCGGCGAGATCAAGAGCGAGAACTTGTGGGATTCCAGCAAGCCCGTCGAAGGGATCTACGATCTCATCATCGACGAGCGAGCCGATACCGATCAGCGCGATGCGCTCGAGCGTCTGTGGACAGGCCAGGAGGGTGGGTGGATCGCCAACCTCGTCGGCCTGTTGGGGACGGTGCGCCAGCTGGAGTACGCCCCGATCGAGTGTCGGATCGAAGGGGACCTGGCGCGGTGGAGCATCGACGTGCCGGGTCGGGTCAGCGGCGCGGTCGACGCCCTGTCCGGCCCCACCACGCCTCCAGGACAACGCGTACAGACGTTCAATCCGCCCGGATCGGAAACCGGCGGGTCGCCGGCGACCTGGGGAGTTCCTACGAAGATGGAACTGGTGGACTTCGGGTTTCTCGGAGAGTGGACGGCCAAGTCCAGCAAACACATTCCGTTCGACTGGTCCAACGAATGAGTGCTTCACCCGCCACCGCCCCATCGGCGGGCTCCGGGCGCACTGCGAGAACCTCCGTCAGCTACGTCGCGGTGGTAGGTCTACTCGTCACCTCGGCTGTCGCTGCGGGGCTCGCTTGCTGGTGGTTCGTGTCGGAGCAAGGGCACACACACGGTACCGAGCTGTCGGCGGCCGCGTTGGGACAGTACGTTCTCATGTGGTCATTGATGATGACTGCCATGATGTTGCCGACCGTGCATCGCACGACAGTGCTGTATGTGACCGCAATCCGCCGTCAATCAGCGTCGATGTGGATCGGACGACTCGCCGCCCTACTTGTCGGCTATCTACTGGTCTGGTCGGTGATCGGGATACCGGTGTATGTGCTGGGGGTCTTCGTCCAGCGTCTTGCTTCAACAGGGTCGCTGCCGGTCGTGGGCTTCACTGCGGTACTGCTTGCGGCGTCGGGCCTGTTCCAGTTTTCGGCACTCAAGGAACGGTGCTTGCATCATTGCCAATCGCCCCTGGCATTCGTATCCCAGTACATGATGCGAACCGGCTGGGACCGTGATCTGCGTGCGGGACTGGCTCATGGGCTGACCTGTCTGGGCTGCTGTGCGGCGATGGTGGTCGTCCTCATCGCGGTCGGCACCATGTCCCTGCCGGCGATGGTCGTGCTGGGCGTCATCGCCATGATAGAAAAGACCTGGGTGCACGGTCCGCGGTTCAGTCGTGTCATGGGAATAGGGATGATCCTGTATGCAGCCGTCATCCTGGTGCATCCGGCCTGGGCTCCGATGCCGTTCGCTGTCCCCGACCACAGCCCTGTCATCGTGCAGTCCGGCGACCACCATCACTGAACCTGGCTCCACCTATCATGGGAAGATGGCCACCGTCCGTCGGGCGGTAGTCACAGCCGCACACCCAGAGCTTCTCCAGGAGTGAGCACCTCCTCCTGGGGAAACGGATGGCCCCCGATCACCCCCCTGCATCGGGGGCCATCCCCAAAATGGCGCGAAAGCGACTGGTCAGAGAAATGATTCGTCCGCAGCGATCGGCTCGTCCACCACTATCGCCACGGAGTTGCGATGCAGCGCCGTCGCGTCCGGACCTGACAATTGCCCTCGAAAACGGCCGCAAACTCCGCCCTGGAGGACCATCGTCCCTGCGGCAAAGCTCAGCCCAGCAGGACCCGGCCCGCGACAAACCTCCTCACCCGATCCACCCGTGATGCGCGCGCCGCAGTGCACTCCCGCCGCCGGTCACAGCGCCGCCACGCAGCGGTGAGGGAACCGGTACGCGTCCACTGGCGTGCAATCGCAATACCTCAGGCGGAAGGCCCGATTGCACCACTGTGCCGTGGCGATCGCGGCCTCGGTACGAGTCCTCGACACAAGGAGTCGACGCTGTCATGTGTTCTCGTCTCGCGGCGTCCGCCGCGCTGTTCGCTCTCATGCTCACCGGATGCTCGACCACGGATACCCCCGCCCCCAAAGACTCCGTGGCGTCGGCGACGGACGGTACCAGCTACCCCATGACGCTCACCAACTGTGGAGTCGAGGTCACCGTGCCGGCACCGCCGCAGCGTGCAGTGGCACTGAATCAGGGTTCGGCGGAGATTCTGCTCTCCCTGGGGCTGGCAGACCGGATGGTCGGCACCGCCACGTGGACCGACCCGGTGCGCGAGAACTTGGCCGACGACAATGCCCGGGTGCCGCGATTGGCGGAGAACAACCCGTCCATCGAGACGGTGCTCGACACCGAACCCGATTTCGTATCCGCCTCCTTCGGAGGCACCCTCGGCCCCGGTGGCGTCGCCGACCGTGCTCAGTTCGCGCAGCTGGGAGTGCCGACCTACTTGTCACCGACCGACTGCGACGGGATAGACGACAGCAGCGTCAATGCCGACGGCAACCGCACCACGCCGCTGGCCATGGACACGGTATACCAGGAGATCCGCGAGCTGGCCGCCATTTTCGACGTGCGCGAACGCGGGGAACAACTCGTCGCCGCCCTGCAGTCACGCTACGATGCGGCAGCCAACCGTATCGCCGCATCGCAGGCAACCCTGGCATTTTGGTTCGCCGACATCTCCACTCCATACGTGGCGGGCTGCTGCGGGTCGTCCGGGATCATCACCGCCGCCGTCGGCGCGAAGAACGTCTTCGACGACACCACCAATGAATGGCCGCAGGTAAGCTGGGAAACAGTGCTCGATCGAGATCCCACTGCGCTTGTGCTCGCCGACCTGAGCAGACGCAGCCTCGCCGGGGACGCCCTTGACAGCAAGATCGACTTCCTCGAAACCAATCCGGTCACCGCGCAGCTGACCGCGGTGCGTCACCGGCGCTACATCGTCGTCAACGGCGCCGACCTGAACCCGTCGATTCGCACCGTCGACGGCATCGAGAAGGTGGCCGACGCACTCGAACAGTGGGGCTACCGCAGGTGAGCCTGTCACCACCACCGATCCGCCCACCACGGCCGGCTATTCGCGCCAGGCGCACCGCCACGTGGGTAGGCGTGGGGGCGTTTGTACTGTGCATGCTGGTGGTGTCCATCGCGGTCACCGTCACCATCGGTCCCGCAGAGTTGTCGATCGGTGAGGTCTACGCCGTGCTGTTTGACAAGCTCGGTATCGCCGCCGCGGACGTCTCCCCGATTCGGGAGGGCATCGTCTGGCAGCTACGACTGCCCCGGACCCTGCTGGCCGCGATTTGTGGCGCCGGGCTGGCGGTGTGCGGGACGATCTTGCAATCCCTGTTGCGCAACCCGCTGGCGGATCCCTTCGTGCTCGGCATTTCCTCCGGTGCCTCCACCGGTGCGGTCGTCGTGGCCGTCCTCGGGGTCGGTGGCGGACTGGTGTCCCTGTCGAGCGGCGCGTTCGTCGGGGCGCTGGCCTCGTTCGCACTGGTGCTGGCCCTGGCCGCCGGGGCCGGCGGGGGCACCGCCCGGATCGTGTTGGCGGGAGTGGCGGCCACCCAGTTGTTCTCGGCGTTGACCTCGTTCATCGTGTTGTCCTCGGCCGATGCCGAACGCACACGCGGCGTGCTGTTCTGGTTGCTCGGTTCCCTCGCCGGCGCAACCTGGGCGGATGTGAGCGCCGCCGCAGCGGTGTGCGCGATCGGCATCGCCGTGTGTCTATGGCAGGCTTCGACGCTCGACGCATTCACTTTCGGCTCGTCCGCCGCCGCCACCCTCGGCGTCGCCGTGGGCCGTGTCCGACTGGTGCTTCTGGTTGTCACGGCAATGATCACCGCGGTGGTGGTCAGTACTGCCGGAGCGATCGGTTTTGTCGGTCTGGTGCTGCCGCACGCCGCCCGGTTTCTCGTCGGACCCCGCCACAGCCGTCTGCTGCCCGTCGCCGCCGTGATCGGAGCGGTCTTTCTGGTATGGGTCGATGCCGTCGCGCGTACCGTGTTCGCCCCCCAGGAGATACCGGTCGGGGTGGTTACCGCCTTGATCGGTGTGCCGGCTTTCGCCGTCCTGCTCTTCCGCACCCGGAGCACCCCATGACCCTCAGCGCTCACCACGTATCCTGGTCCCGCGGCGGCGCCCTCGTCGTCGACGACATCAGCGTCGCGCCGACGACCGGACAGACAATCGGACTGCTCGGACCCAACGGCTCCGGCAAGTCCTCCTTGTTGCGCCTGCTCGCCGGCGCCGCCCGTCCCGACCTCGGCACCGTCACCCTCGACCGAACCGACCTGCACAGTATGGGTCAACGATCCCTCGCGCGACGCGTCGCCATGGTCAGTCAGCACGCACACACCGATATCGATATCACCGTCTACGATGTGGTTCGACTCGGCCGCATCCCGCACCGCGACCTGTTCGGCCGCGACGATGACGAACACGACGCGATCGACCAGGCATTGGCCGCCACCGGTCTGGCATGTCATGCCCACCGCAAATGGCACACGCTCTCCGGCGGAGAACGCCAACGCGTCCAGATCGCCCGTGCTCTGGCCCAGCAACCCACCGAACTGCTGCTCGACGAACCCACCAACCATCTCGATGTCGCCCATCAGCTCGACATCCTCGAGCTGATCACCCGCTTGCCGATCACCAGCATCGTCGCACTACACGATCTCAACCTCGCCGCGATGTTCTGCGACCAAGTCCTCGTACTCGACCACGGCCGCGTCGCCGCCCACGGGACCCCGGCCGGCACGCTCACCGTGGAGCTGATCGAGGATGTCTACGGAGTACAGACCGACGTCGTCCTCGAAGATGGGGTTCCAACTGTCCGGTTGCGCAGGCCAGGGACTCCTCGAGCGACGATTGCGCGCCCTTCAGCCAGCCGTGCGAGTGTCACGGCCGGGAGCGCACAGCCATGATCCACGCGTTTCTCTGACTCAAGAATGCCAACCTTCTGTTCCAGAACGGCTTTTGTGCCTGTCATCACAGAACAACGTCGCAAGCCCACCCGGAACCCGTCGACGACCGCCTGCCCGTTCCTCGAGTGGAGGAAGGCATCTGAAACTGGTGAAGCGGAGTCAGGAGATCCGCCGAAGGCGACGAACCTGCCGAGACCGACACTGTGCGAGTCGCTGAGCCGCAGCATATCTCGTGATGATCGTGGTGCGCTTCAATATGAATGCTGGTGTTATAAAGCAGAATTGAGTAATATCTAGATGTCGACGGTGCACATGGTCGCCGGGGAGGACGGCCACACCTGTCGACAGCTCGTCCCGGACGCATCCACTGCAGGCAACATGTCGGCGAGCGGTGGGCGTGCCGCGTGGGCGAGGCGGCGTGTCCACCATATGCGTGGGCACGGGCAGATCCCGAAACCCCCTGCATCCGGGTTGCCGAAGCCCTGTTTCGTCGACATCTTCGGATCGTCGACGGAGCAGGGCTTTCCGTCCCTTGCGTCTGGCCTCCCGTAGTGCGGATCATCTGTGCGGCACCTGCCGACGCGGTCAAGGGCTTGCCTTTCGACGGTGACTCGACGAAAGCCCCCGATCGCGTCACACTGCCGCGGCCGGCCCGAATGCCTCTGGCCGTCCGCCGACGCTGGCTCCGCCCCCCGCCACACCGTCTATCGCCTCGTTCCGATTGCCTGGACACGACGATCCGGGGGTAACTAACTGTCCGTTGCGCTGCAGCTTCCACCTCGGCAGTTGCTCGACGCAGCTCCGACTCCTATCCGAGCCACAGAAGCCGACACTGCAGATTTAATTTCTATTGACACCATTGCGAATGAAACTATAGTGTGTGATGTGTCACTTCAGTGGACTTCTGGAGGTTTTCCCATGTCAAGCGATGTAGTCCTCGGCCGTTCGGCTTCCGGTGATGCCGATTTCACCCGATCGGGCGTCTCTCGTTTTCCGAACCGAGATTTGGGCGTGCCTCGGTTCGGTTGCGAGGTTGGTGTTCCTCTCGCTGAACAGAAGGAACTCGGCCACAACCGGTGGCATCCCGATATTCCTCCGTTGCACGAACTCGATCCTGGGGACGAGGTAATCCTCGAAAGCCCTGGATACGACGACTATCAGCTCCATGATGTCGACGATGACGATGACATTCGCACCATCGATCTCACCCGCACCCATCCAATCGCAGGTCCCGTCTATGTGAACGGCGCTCAGCCCGGGGACCTGCTGGTGGTGGATGTACTCGACGTCCAACCCCTGTCCGGTATCGGCTACTCGAATATTCTGCCTGGCATGGGAGGCCCGCTGGCCAGCTGGTTCCCGCAAGGATTCAAGACTGTGTGGGACCTGCATGGTCTGTTCGCCACCAGTCGCCAGGTTCCGGGTGTCGAGATCCCGGCGATCAGTCATCCCGGCGTCATCGGGGTTGCTCCCTCGCACGAGCTCCTGCAGATCTGGAACGAACGCGAGGACCCGCTGATCGGCGACGGCCAGGCCGGCCCCCGGGAGGATGCGATCGCCACATCCGTCTTGCGTACCCTCGAAGGTGACGAGTGGGCACGCGTCGCTGCCACTGCTGCGCGTACCGTGCCACCCCGGGAAAATGGTGGAAATCTCGACATCAAGAACCTATCGCGGGGCTCGCGGGTGTACTTCCCGGTCTTCGTCGAGGGCGCGCTGTTTTCCTGCGGTGATCTGCACTTCGCCGAAGGAGACGGTGAAATAACTTGGAACGCCATCGAAATGGATGGATCCACCTGGCTTCGTTTTGGCCTGATCAAGGGCGGTATGGCAAAGTACGGGGTCCGCAATCCGATGTTGCGCCCCTCGCCCGTCGACCCGAACTTTGGGACCCGATACTTGTCGTTCACCGGACTGTCGGCACGCGGTCGGGAACAGAAGTACCTCGATACAACGATGGCGGCTGTCGATGCGGTGGAACAGGCGATCGACTACCTCGGCAAGTTCGGGTACAACGCTGAGCAGGCGTACACGATCATCAGTGTGGCTCCCTGCGAGATGCATGTGGGTGGAATTGTGGACATTCCGAACTCGGCAGTTACGTTGAAGATTCCAGTCGACATCTTCGACAAGGACATTCTGCCCCACTGACACTGGCTCGGTGGGCGCGCTCGTGCCGCGCCCACCCGCCGTGTGGTAACGGGAGCTGGGAGACAGGCCTGACCCGAGGGACGCCGCGGGCCGCTCAGTCGACGAGGAGGTGGTGGCTACGCCATGGGCGTAGCCACCACCTGAAGGGCCCTCCGCTTGTCTATAGAGATGATTCTCTGGTCTGTCAGCATGCCCTGACCGGTTCTCGTCTGTCGTTCACGCCATACCGTACGGGCAGGAGGCGACGAGTGTTCACGGAGTCGGACAACGTCCGAAACGTAGCGAGCCGGGTGCAGGCGCACCGTCAGAAGAGGGATCATTCGGTGGACATGCGGAAGCCCGCGTCGGTCCGCGTTCAGGGCCGGCCGGCACCCATGCGGTGGCCGCTAGGTCCTAGCGCGCTTGGGCCTGAGTGCAGGCGTTGACGCAGGTGATTGCGACGAGCACGCTTTCAGGCTATTGGCCGGCAGGGGGTCGCGGACTGTCGGTGCGGTCCACTCAACGTCTGTAGGCATCCAGGACGCCATCGATGAGGGACACAGCCCAGGAGTATCTACTGCAGTGTGTCCATCGAGCTTGCCGCCTTCTGGCGGGTCCCAGCACGACAGCTACGCCAGGCCGAGATGCTTCGTATGTCACCGGGAGGCGGACGGATTTCTCGCCGATCTCGCATCTCTGTCTCCAACAACGCAGACAATGACTCACGACGCTAGGTACTGGTGGTGAACGAATCCGCTATCGACATCCATCCCGACCAGTTGCAAGGGCAGCTGTTTCTCGGTTTGTTGCGCAATCAACTTTTGTCAGTCACCGATGCTCTGGTCGGTCTCGAATGTCGTGCCGATGCCCACGGTCGCACCGCTTTCACTGCCACGACAGCGCCATGCCAGGTGGCGGGACTGCGAGCGCAGCGGGAAGAAATTCAAGCGATGATAGATGCCCTGTTCCGTCGCTACCCGGGCCTGAGCCATCCGGCGCGCCCTCCGAGGTAGACGTAAGCGCAGTCGTCTCTCTCCCACTCCCTGAATTGACATCGCCTGGGGGCGGACTCGGCCACGGCGCGTCACGGCACTACTCGCTGGCAACACCGGCACGTCGTCATACGAGCACGAATCGGTGCCGCATCAGAATACGTCGAACTGCCCCGAATGATCGCGGAGCACGGAGGGGCCTCGAAGGTGGCCGATCGGGGATCGACACCGACACCAACCCGATCGTCGTCACCACCGTTGAGTTTGGAGTGTCCCTACCTCCATGACTGTGAGAAAGCGGACAGCCGAGTTCCCACGAGGGTTGGTGGTTTCAGCCTCCACTGCTCATGGCCTCTGAAATCCGGGACCTTCTAGCGCGAGCAACCGCAGTCTCGTCGGACGAGTGAACGCACTCTGGCGTGATCCGTCGGGTACCGACCTCTGACGATCGACTGTGGACGCCCGGCAGACGCTCGCAGGCTTGCTCCGATTCGACGTCGCGCTGACGTGCTGGAGACAGATCACCGAAAGACATTCTGTTACTTCGGTTCGCACGGGAAGAGCGATTCCTCAATATCGATGGAGATGCAGCGGTTGGAATCCCAGGGCTGGTCCCAGTGCAGTTGGTGGAGGAGCCAGTCCAGGACGTGAGCGGTGAACCCCCAGATGTACTCGCCGGCGAGGCGGAAACCCGGGCCGGACCAGTGCTCGCCCTGGACCACGGTGATGCGGTGTGCCGGGTCCACGAGGTGGCTGCGGGTGGTCCACTGGGTTGCCCGGGTCTCGTGGTGGTGCCAATGCCGGGGCAGCGGATAGTGATCGGTGCGTGCGAGCCAGGCCAGCACGGGGGTGACGACGTTCGCGCTGGCCATCAGGTTCAGGGCGGGGAGGGTGCCCAGTATCTGTCGCTCGGTGACAGCGATTCCGGTCTCTTCGCGGCATTCTCGGAGAGCGGCGGTCACCGGTGTTTCGCCGGGATCGATCCCTCCGCCGGGGAAGGCGTACTCGCCGGGGTGGAGGCGCGAAGAGCGGGAACGTTGGACGAGCAGGAAGCCGACGTCGCCGCCCGGAACTGGGGTGGCCGCTACGAGTACGGCACTCGGGCGCAGGGTTCGGTGGTGTTCGTCGGTGGCGATCGGTAGTCCGGGCCGACTCCATCGGGGGGTGCGCGACCGGGTGACGAGATCGGCCAGCTGCCGTCCCGGGGCGGTCAGCGGGTCCAGGCATGCCGCTGTATCCGGACGCTTCGGGGCGACGGTGTGAGCGGTCTCGGTGGGGGACACCGGTGGGGTGCTTTCGTTGTTCACGTGGCAGTCGTCTCGAGCTTGCCGGCGCGAGGCGGTCGCGCGGACACTTCGGCGTGTCTCACCCCTGGCCCACGTGTGCGGGCTGCCCGGTCGGTCGGAGTTCGGGCAGGTGATAATGATCGGCGATCAGTTCCAGGGTGCGGGCTTGGGTTCGGCGGGAATGTCCCATCACCACGAGCATGACCTCGTCGACACCGGTCTGCTCCTGGAGGCGCTCGAGGGTGTCGGCGACCTGCGGGCCGGTGCCGTGGAGGAATCGCTGCGTGTAGGCGTCGAGAATGTGCTGTTCCTGGACGGTGGCGGGGTAGGCGTCGACCTCCTGCGGGGGGAGCAACAGATAGGTCTTGCGCTGGAGCATGCGGAGCATGGCCATGGCGGCCGAGGCCGCCTGCCGCCGAGCCTCGGCGCGATCGTCGTGAGCGACCACACCGACGCTGACAAGGCTGTAGGGCTTGTCCAGCACCTCGGAGGGGCGGAAGCTCTCCCGGTACTGGCGCATGGCCGTGACGATGTCGGCGTCGCCGAACTGCAGTGCGAAGGCATAGGGCCGGCCGAGCCGACCGGCCAGTCGGGCCGAGTACGGGGACGAGCCCAGAATCCACAGCTCGGGGCTGGTCTCGGGGCGTGGTACTCGATTCTGCTCGGCTTGCCACGGCCCCGGCACGGCGTGAACGTTGCGGCAGGAGTGTCCCTGTGGGAAGTCGTCGCCTAAGAATCCGAGCAGCTCCAGAACTTGGTGCGGAAAGTCGTCGTTGCCTTCATGGTGTCGGCGCAGCGCCGCGGCGGTCGGTGCATCCGTGCCGGGCGCGCGTCCCACCCCGAGGTCGATCCGTCCCGGGGCCAGGGTGTCGAGCATGCCGAACTGCTCAGCGATCACCAGCGGCGCATGGTTGGGCAGCATGATCCCGCCCGCGCCGAGTCGGATGTGCTCGGTCTCGCCGGTCAGCCGGGACAGCATCAGTTGCGGCGAGGAGGCCGCGGCGGCGGGCATGGCATGGTGCTCGGACATCCAGAACCGGTGATATCCCCGCTGCTCCGCCAATTGGGCGAGCGCGATGATGTCGGCGAAGGCCTCTCGGGCGGTCTGCCCCACGCCGGTGTGCGCGTTGTCGAGGACGGACAGGACGAACGGGGCGGTACCGGAGGGGCGTGCGGGGTGCATCTCATCTCGATTCTCACGGAGAAAGCGAAGCATAGGCGTGAGGTCGACTGTAACAGGCGCATCACGGATATCGGCAACTGATACCGTGAGAAAGATGTCGAGAATCCCCCTCCCGCCGGCGCCGGGAACCGCGGACTACATCAGCCTCGCGCTGGTCAACAGCACGGTGAGCCTGCCCGGCGACCGTCGGGCAGACGAGTTGAGCAGTCCGGAAGAAGCCACCGACTGGCTTATCAGCCACGGCCTCGTCCCCGAACACACCGCGCTGCTGACGTACTGTCAGCAGCAGCTCACCGGCTTGCGACACGACCTGCGGGCGGTTTTCGCAGCGCACGTGCAGGGCAGCCCCCCTCGCCCCGAGGCCGTGGACGGGGTCAATCGCGCTCTGACAACAGTGCCCAGTGCAGCACTGCTACAGCACGACCCCGTCCGGGGACTTCATCGAGTTCCGGCACATCCGGTGACACAACTCGTCGAGCACGCCATGGCGCAGATCGCCGAGAATGCTGCCACCCTGCTCACCGGCGAGCAGGCGGGTCAGATCGCCCGGTGCGACGCGTCGCCCTGCGATCGCTTCATGCTCCGCAGTCACGCCCGGCGGCATTGGTGTTGCACCCGATGCGGTGACCGCGTCCGAGCCGCCCGAGCCTACGCCCGCAAACACGACCGGCTCGTGCCGAAGCAACCGAACCCAGCGAGCTCGTCTGCTCGGCCGGGAGCAGAACCCTGAGGGGTAGGTCGTCACGACGGCCAGACCCGTTCCGGTGAACAGAATGTGCCCCTATGGAGGCGGTGTCGGACCTCCGTTCCCGCTGCCGAAGGGGGCGTCGATCTTCGGGCACCTAGCCTTTCGGCTGTGGCATCGTATCGACCGGCGTCCCGGTCGGCATAGGGTGATGTCGAGGCGCTGATGGCGCAAAACGAGCACCCCCTTCGCTCTCTGAGCTGGGCCCACGGCTGTGATGTCACCGACGTGGAGCTATATCGGCCTGGAAGAGGCCGGCCAGTCGCCTGCCCTGCACACCCGCGTCGGGGTCACCGAAGACCCCTCACTGCGGTGGATCGATGCCACCGCAGTGAGGGACTAGCGCCGGGCCGGAACCGGAAGGTGTTCGGTGGTGTCGAGGGTTGGTCAGACGAGCGCTGCGGCCGAACGGCCCTGCAGGGCGGACTCGACCAGGTTGGACTTGGGCAGTGCCGAGCCGGTCCGCACGGCCTCGATCCACTGCGTGGTGGTGGCGACCGCGGCGAAGTTGGACTGCAACAGCACCATCAGAGTGGTGTGCAGGGACTGGGCGGAGACCTGCCCGGCCTCGTTGGCGAGATGGATCGCCCCGGTGGCGTCGGAGAGGACCTCGGCTGCGAATCCGAGACCCTCGGCCTCCACGGCGGTGGCAAGGTCGCAGTTGTTGGCCATGTATCCGACGATGGTGACGGTATCGACGTCGCGGACGCGCAGCCACTCGGTCACATCGGTGCCGGCGAACACGCTTCCGTACTGCTTGTGCACCCGCTTGCAGGCCGGGTCGATCCGCTGTTCGAGCTCGGGGTGCAGCGACCATCCGGTCGTGCCTTCGACGAAGACAGGTGCACCGTCAGGCATGTGGTGCTGGACGACGATCACCGGGACGTCGTGGGCAGCGGCTGCCTCGATCGCGGCGTCGATGTTGGCGAACGACTCTTCGCGCGGCGGGTACTGGATCTCGAGCGGTCCGTCGAAGTACTCCTGCTGGACGTCGACGACGAC
This sequence comes from Rhodococcus sp. M8, assembly GCF_015654185.1. Classification (NCBI taxonomy): domain Bacteria; kingdom Bacillati; phylum Actinomycetota; class Actinomycetes; order Mycobacteriales; family Nocardiaceae; genus Rhodococcus; species Rhodococcus sp. M8. The sequence continues at coordinate 24,247 of NZ_CP064066.1, read as the reverse complement.
GAGAGCACGGCGGGGTGCGGTCATAGTTTCTCCCAGGGGTTCGAAAGGGGTTATCGCGCTCAGGATGTGGGCGCCTCCCTGTCGATTGTGCCGTGGGGCTACCCTTGCTGTGAGTGGCTCGAATGCACACTTTCGATGAAATTGCGCCAAGTCGGGAGATCAGGATGCGGATCGCTGTCTACACCTTCGACGACATCACCATGTTCCACCTCGCGGCACCGCTGATGGTCTTCGGTGAGGTGACTCGCCTCGATCTCGCACCCGGCTGGCAGACCCGCTTATGGTCGGACCGCCCCGGTTCGGTCCGCACCGTCGAGGGGTACCCGATCGGAGAGGTGGCAGGGCCGGAGACGGTCGAGTGGGCCGACATCGTGATCGTCCCGTCCTGGCCGCGGCCCTCGACACCGATCGGCGCGGCGCTGAAGGAGCGGCTGCACCAGGCGCACGCGCGGGGCGCGATCATCGCCGGACTGTGTCTGGGGGCATTCGCGGTCGCCGACGCCGGACTGCTGGACGGGCGCGCCGCAGTCACCCACTGGGAGGCGATGCCGTTGCTGGCCGAACGCTGCCCCGGCTCCGAAGTGGACTCCTCGGTGCTCTACATCGATCACGACGATGTTCTCACCTCTGCGGGAACTGCTTCGGCGATCGACGCCTGCCTGCATCTGGTACGCAAGCATCTCGGCTCCGCGGCCGCCACCCGGGTGGCCCGGCACCTGGTGGTGGCACCGCACCGCGAGGGGGGACAGGCGCAGTACATCGAACGCCCCCTCGCGCGAGTCGCCACCGACACCGTGATCGCCGAGGTGCTCGAGTGGGGCCTGACCCGGCTCGACGAACCGCTCCCGGTCGACCGACTCGCCGAGCAGGCCAACATGAGCCGGCGCAGCTTCGTGCGGCACTTCCAGCAGGCCACCGGCACCACACCGGCCCGCTGGATCCTCGAGCGGCGCCTGCAGGAGGCGCGCGTGTTGCTTGAAACGACAGACTGGAGCATCGACGCCGTTGCGTCTTCGTGCGGCTTCGCCAGCCCCGTCACCTTCCGGCAGAACTTCACCGCCGCCTTTTCCACTACACCTACGGCCTACCGGCGGCAATTCGCTTCTCCTCCACAGGCAACGGTGCGCAAGAAGAAGTGATCAAGACCGTTTGCGACTCCTGGGCACTCGCCCGCGAAGCGGTCGGCAGCGCATTGGCGCTGTCTCGTAGTAGGCACGGCGGAGTGGATGCGGGTAGCTGGTCCTCGGCGGGAGGTGTGCGACGCGAGATTCCATAATCTGCATATGTACGCAATGGTCCATGGAGGCGGAGACTCGATGACCATCAAGTGGGCTGGTCGTCGAGTCGAGGATCGGTGGTGTAGGTGCTGTCGAGCAGAGAGGGCCCCGACGCCGGACAGGTGGCCCCGGCGCTGGCTCTGCGGGGGATGCTGCGCGAGGGAGTCGATGTCATCGACGTGCCCGGCCTCGGCACGCGTCGGATCGTTCTGCGCAGTTACCTCCGAGGGAAACCGCCGCCAACCTCGTGGCAGCAGTGACCGCGATACTGCGCGAGGCGATTTCCACGGTGAACTCCAGTAGCGGGACGATTCATAGTTCCTCTGCCGGCTTCATCCATGATGGATAATTCCGGTTATCCATTATCAACTGGTGGCGCCCGGATCCGCTGCGCAGCACCAGGTATCAAGCATGACGTTCTGTCACGGTGACGGAACGTGGAGGTACCGCCTCACGGGCGACGGCGCACGCGTAGCGCCCGCCTCAACGTGGCCAGCTCGCAACGCCGGCCCGCGGACCCGATCGGTCCGCGGGATGCGCCCAACCGACAACGCCGCCGCCGCGCCGGCGCTGATGGGCCCGTGCATGTGCGTTCGCGCCGCACCGCGTTCCCACGAGAGACTGCGCCGATTTGACCCGAAAACCCCTGTGGCGCAATCGTTCACGGAACGCCGATAAGAATGATTATGTCAACCAGGCCGCCCGGTATGGCATCGGATCCGACTACTTGCACGCACGTTCCGAGTTCCCGATTCGGCCCTTCTTCGTCCTCGTCGATTGCTTTCAGGAGAAGTCCGAACTGCCGATCGCGTCCTCTGACCAAGGAAATCCGCACCTTTGAAATCGAAGATGTTGGTAACGACCATCTCCTTGGACACATGCCTAGAACGGGCAACACAGGTCCGTCCACTGTGCGAGCACCACCCGGGCGTCGAGCGCACCGATTGCCACCGCATCGCCGCCGTCACGGCACACGAAGCCGAGTTCGCCTGTCCCGTCACCGGAGTGTGGGGACATCCCGGATGGGGTGGTGCCGCCGCGGTGGTCGGTCGGGTTCTGCCCGGGCGGCAGCTGTGCTGCGAGCACGATCCTCAGGAACACCCCGACGACACCGAGCACCACGTTGAGCAGCCGCGCTCGGCGGTACTTGACTTCTGATGGATGCTTCAACGATGCTGGAAATCTGGGATCCAAGATGGATCCCAGGACATTGGTGGTGGCACCGCAGCCGATCGACAGTCGAAGGTTCGGCGTCGGAGCCACTGCACCGACGACGATGGGAGGCGCGCATGAATCGTGAGAGCCCCTGAGCAAAAAAGGGATTCGTGTCTCCCCTTTCTGCAAGTCTGAGCCCCGTCTGGCCCGGAACGGGTCTGGCCGCTCTGTTGTCCCCCTACATCCGCGTTCGCGGTTGCACAGCGAACCCCTCTGCAAAGTCGCCGGGACGTCCGTGCCTCCCTGCGGGCTCACCCGACGAACTGTGCCGCCTGAGCGGCCGGTCGAACTCGAAAGGACAGTGCAGTGCCGATGCCGTCGCCCGCGTTGACGCAGGCCAAGCTGATCACCGCGCAGTTGCTCTCCGGAGCCGGTATCGCCTCCGGCTACGCGGTCGGCGGGTTGCTCGCCGAACAGATCACGGGACGGACCGCGATGGCCGGATTCGCGCAGATGAGCGTGATTCTCGGTGCCGGCCTGATCGCCTACCCGCTGGCGGCGCTCGCGGCACGCACCGGACGGCGCCGGGCCCTCACCCTGGGGTTCGGGATCGGTACGCTCGGTGCCTTGGTGGTGCTGTCGGCTGTGGCCGTGGAGTTCTTTCCGTTGTTCATGCTGGGGATGATGCTGTGCGGATCGGCCACGGCCGCCGGTCTGCAAGCCCGGTACGCCGCTGTCGACGTCGCCGGTCCCGCGGCGACCGGCCGGGCGATGTCCCTGGTGGTATGGGCGACGACGATCGGGTCCGTACTGGGTCCGAACGTCACCGGACCTGGCGCGCACCTGGGCGAGGCGCTCGGCCTGCACCCCCTGGCCGGTCCATATCTGATTTCGATGACTGCCTTCGCCCTCGCGGCCCTGGCCGCGTCGACTCTCGCGAGTGGGATCGGTCCGAGCGCCGCCCGGTCGGGTGCGGCCGGCACGGACGCCGATGTCACCGGCGGCGGTGCTGTTGTCGCGGGCAAGGCCACCGACGCGCCGGCACCGTGGGGCCTGGGTGCGGCGCTGCGTTTCGTTGCGGCGCGTCCGGTTCCTCTGTTCGCGATCGTCACCATCGTCACCGGGCAGATGATGATGACGAACGTAATGGTGATGACGCCGGTGCACATGCATCATCAGCAGTTCGACCTCGGGGCCATCGGCATCGTGGTGAGCATCCACATCGCCGGGATGTACGCGCTTTCCCCGATTTTCGGGTGGATGTCCGACCGGTGGGGACCCGGCACCGTGATCGCGTCCGGTGTTGTCGTCTTCATCGCGACGATTACTCTCGGCGTCGTCGATGCCCTGGCCCCGGTGTCGTCGATGCCGTTGTTGACCGCCGCGCTGCTGCTCCTGGGGGTGGGGTGGTCGATGTTCCTCATCGGCGGCTCGGCGTTGCTGACGGCCTCGGTGCCCCAGCATGCCAAGCTCACGCTGCAGGGCGCCTCGGATTCGGCGATGAACCTGGGCGGAGCGTTGATGGCAGCCATGGCCGGCACGGTGTTGGCGATGGGTGGTTTCCTGTGGATCAACCTGATGGCCACCGGGGTTCTGCTCATCACGCTGGTGTTCTCCGTCAGAGCGGTGCCGTTGATGAAGTGGCCCGGCAGCTCGATCCCCGCCGTTGTCGACGAACACCGCCTCGAACGAGTGCAGCCGTGAACACTCCCTTTCGGTTGTCGAGCCGTGCGCGGACGGGGACGACGAACCCTCTGCTCTGCGCGAAGGCACGGACGACCTCCCGGACGCCGCGGCAGTCGAATCCGGCCCACAGCACATGCCGGGCCGGCTCAGGCGCGCCCGGTCGCTACGCTCGGCAGTCCCGGATGGATCCATATCGGATTCGAGTCGAGGACGAGGAGACCACCATGACCGCCGGCCTGAGCGAGAGCCCCAGCGCCTCCGAGCGTGCCTACCAGGTGATCCGCGATCGCATCCTCGACGGCACCTATACCCCCGGCGCCATGCTCGGCGAGAACACGCTGGCGGCGGACCTCGGGGTCAGTCGCACACCTGTGCGTGTCGCTCTTGCGCGCCTGCAGGACGAGGGATGGATCGTCATCTACCCCAAGCGCGGCGCCCTGGTGCAGGGAATGAGCGAGCAGACCGTCGCCGAACTCGCCGACGCCCGGTTCGTGCTCGAGACGACGGCGGTGGACAGAGCCTCCGACGAGCTGCGTCAGCGTCTGGCGGAACGTCTCGCACACTCCGTCGACGAGCAACGGGCCGCATTCGCCGACAGGGACGTTCGTCGATTCATCGACCTCACCCTCCGGTTCCACCGCGGCTTCGTGGAGGCAGGCGGCAACACCGTGCTGCTCGAACTCTACGACCAGCTTTCCGACCGGCACCGGTTCGTGCTCTTCGCTTCGGGCGATCGTCTGCTCACCCGCTGCGCCGAGATCATCGCCGAACACGTCACCCTCATCGAACATCTACGAGCGGGCAACGTGGCCGAGTTCGCGAGGACACTGCGTGGTCACATCGCGGAAAACGCCCCTGCGTCCGCAGTCGGCCGGGAACTGACCGAGTTCACCCCCTCGATCTGGAAGTAAGGAACACACAGTTGCGCGCAATTCAGCACTACTATCCGCAGCGCTTTGCCCATTGCTTCGGATGCGGACCGGCCAACCCCGACGGAATGCGGCTCGAGAGCTTCCTCGACGGTGACGAAACCGTGGCACGCTACACCCCGGGCCCGGCCTACAGCGGTGGCGTGCCGGGCCATGTCTACGGCGGACTCATCGCCTCACTGCTCGACTGCCACGGCGCCGCCTCCGCCTCGGCCTTCGCCCAGCACGCTCGAGGGCGCGGGATCGGGGACGACCGGGAACCCCTACGGTTCGTGACCGGCACCTTGACCGTCGAATATCGCCGGCCGACCCCGATGGGTGTCGAACTGACCGTCCGCGGACGTCTGAAAAGTCACGAGGGACGGAAGGTGATCGTGGGCCTCGAGCTCGCCGCAGGCGACGACGTGTGTGCGCGTGGCGAGATGATCGCGATCGAAATTCCCCCGACGGTGTAGGCCCCACCAAGCATCCACCGGGCCCGCCGATGGTCACCTGACCCTCCACGAGAACGACGACAGATCCGAGGCACCTCCTCGATGGATACCCGGATCGTGGTGCCTTCGACAGCGAGGAGAGGCTGTCGAGCTCGGGGCGCTGCACTGACAGTGGAATTCGCCCACACCGGATCGGCATCTCTCGTCTGCGCGCTCGCACGGATCGAGCCACTACCAAGAGGAGTACCTTCATGCCACCTCGCGCTTTTGTTGCTGCACAGTTGACCGCGCCGGGCCGGCAGCTGCGGGTGCAACCGATCGAACCGGTGCCCCCGGGCGCGGGCCAGGTGCGCATCGAGGTCCGGGCCTCGGACATCTGTGGGGCCGATCTCGAGACGGTGGACAATCCCCGCTCGAACGTCAGCGTTCCGATCGTGCCCGGCCACGAGATCGCCGGCACGATCGCCGAGCTCGGTGAGCATGTCCGAGGGTGGCAGATCGGCGACCGTGTCGCCGTCGGCTGGTTCGGAGGCAGCTGCGGGCACTGCAGCCTGTGTCGACGCGGGAATGTGGTGCATTGCGCGCAACGCAGGACCCCGGGCCGGTCCTATCCGGGTGGTTGGGCCGAATCCCTCACCGTCCCTGCCGATGCGCTGGCCCGCATTCCCGACGGTCTGGACTTCGTCGACGCGGCACCGATGGGCTGCGCCGGGGTCACGACGTTCAATGCGATACGGCATGCAGGGGTAGCGGCCGGAGGCCGGATCGCGGTGTTCGGGTTCGGCGGTCTCGGTCATCTGGCCGTCCAATTCGCAGCGAAGATGGGATACGAGGTTGTCGTCATCGCACGAGTCCCCAACCTGGAAAAAGTGGCGTACGAGCTGGGGGCGCACCACTACATCGACAGTCACGCCGTCGATGCGGGCAAGGAGCTCGAGCGCATCGGTGGTGCGGATCTGATCCTGAGCACCGCACCGGCCACGGCACCGCTCGGCGCGCTGCTCGCGGGTTTGCGAACGCAAGGCCGGCTGATCCTCATCGGGGTCGACGGTGATTGTGTGCAGGTGCCCGCCGCGCAGCTGACGATGAACGCACAGTCCTTGTCCGGTCATCTCACCGGCAGTGCAGTGGACATCGAGGAGACCATGCGCTTTGCGCTGCTCACCGGGGTGCGGCCGATGGTCGAGGTGATGCCCCTTGAGGGCATCGCCGAGGCCCTGAAACGTCTACGGTCAGGCCGCCGGCAGTTCCGTATCGTCCTCGACACCAAGAGCACACGTGACGCAGGCAGCGGCGCACGGTGACGTCGTGGTCGTCGGCGCGGGGATCGCCGGATCGACTGCAGCACCGGAGCTGACCCAGTCGGGTTGCAGTGATATGTCTCGCGGCACGCGACCGGGGGGGTGGGCGCGCCTCGAGTGTGCAACGCACGCCCGCCGCGCTCGATCTCGGAACCACGAGGTTCTAGCGCAACGAACCACACGCAGGCGAACCGACCGGACAAGCTTGGTCTCGGCCGCTTCCGCAGGACATCAGCGGCGATACCCTCGAAGCTGGCCACCGTGGTCCCCTCGCGCCGAAGCTAAAAGCGAGTACCGGCGGCTGGGTAGCGTCACGGCTAAGGTTCTTGCACGCCCGCACACTGAGCCGGGCGCGAATCCGATAACCAGGCCTTATGTCAACCAAAAGACTGCATATTGCATCCGATGCATCACCGGACCGACCCTCACCCACGCCCCAAACTGACGTCGATTAATCTTGCCGCACAACAGATTCACGCCATAAATCCCCCACCTCAAACCGAGGGCGGCCAAGTCCACGACGGTCCGACGTCGACGCTCGACGGCATGCTGACCTGGAGTCTTGACGACATGATGCATTAGGTGAATCATTGAATCACCTAATGAGACACTCCGTCGGAGGTTCACAGATGGCGATCGACGAGGTCGGGCGGGTCCATCTTGTCGGTTCGGTGCGACCGCTGCACCCTGAGGAACAGACGGTCGCGGAGATGCTCGAAGGCTGGCGCAACCAGCAGTTGAGCCGCAACCTGCGATTCGAGACGATCGACTCGCGGATCCGACAGGTAGAGCGGTTCATCGCACATGCGAACGAGTACCCGTGGAATTGGACGGTGGCGATGGTCGACGAGTTCTTCGGGGACCTGCGGTCGATCCATGGTCTCGCCCACTCGTCGATCCGCTCGTATCAGGTGGGGCTGCGGCAGTTCTGTTCGTATGTCAGCACACCGGACTACGGTTGGGACCGGGTCTGCGAGGAACTCTTCGGCACCCACCCCTGCCAGGTGTTTTTCGACTGGAACACCGCTCGGCATGTGCAGGACACCGAATCACGGCCCGGTAAGCGTGCCTTCACCAAACACGAGATCCAGGACTTCTTCGACCATGCGGACGAGCAGGTGGCGATGATCGCCGCGTCCGGCCGCAAGGGGTGGCTGCCGGCCTACCGGGACGCGGTGTTGTTCAAGCTCGCCTACGCGTACGGCCTGAGGTTCCGCGAGCTGTGTCACCTGCAGACCGTCGACTTCGCCCGCAACCCCCACGCGAGAGAGTTCGGCCAGTACGGTGTCGTCCACGTGCGGTACGGGAAGGCGAAGAAGGGATCGCCACCGAAGCGGCGCAGCGTGCTGACGGTCTTCAAGTGGACCCCGGAGATCATCACCGATTGGCTCGACAACGGTCAGCGTCCTATGAATGACGGACTCGACCTGTTCCCAGCGAGCGCGGCAAGCTGATCTGTGAGTCGACGGTCCTGCGTCGGTTCCGGCGCTACTGCGACGAACTCGACCTGCCCACCGGGTTGGATCTGCACTCCTTCCGCCGCTCGTATGCAACCCACCTGCTCGAAGACGGATGGGACGCACTGTTCGTCCAGTCCCAGATGGGCCACGAACACGCCTCGACCACAGCCATCTACACGTGCGTCAGCAGCGACTACCGCACCCGCACCCTGCGTGGCGCGCTCGATGCGACACTCACCGCGGCACTGACCCCGAACGAAAGCGGCGATGCCCGGTGAAACGCGACGTTGACTACCACTGGCGGCTGGCCGAACTCATGGCCGGGCACCAGATGCACAACAGCACCGACCTCATTCCCCACCTGCACGAGCGGGGAATCACCCTGTCGCGGCCGCAGGTGTATCGCATCGTCCACCAGCGACCCGAACGCGTGTCCCTGAAACTGATTGCCGCCCTCTGCGACATCTTCGGCTGCGGACCCGACGACCTGATCACCGTCACCGCGGCGAACGCCCGGAAGACGGCCGCCGGCACCGCCGGCAAGAACGTAGTCGAGCTGAACAAGACGATCCGCCCTGCACGAGCGAGAGTGCTCGGTGACAACGAGTGAACCGAAACGACGCAACACCGTCCGGGGACGGCCCGTAGTCGCGGACGGGCGCCTTGAATGCGCACGATGTCACCGCTGCATGCGCAAGGCCGCGGCATCCTGGCCCGACGGCAAAATCTGCAACTCGTGCTACTACACAGCCACCAGCCTTCGGGGGCGATGTTCCCGCTGCGGGACCGAACGCCTGCTGCCCGGGCACGTCGACGACGAGGACACGCCGGTGTGCCGGGACTGTGCCGGCATCGTCCAGAGCTTCGTATGCCGAACCTGCAACACCGAGCAGCGTCCCTACCGGCGCGGTAGCTGCGCCCGGTGCGCCCTGCGCCACGACCTCGAACGCGACTACCTGCGCGGCGACGCCCCCGACGGATTCCGCACGCTCGTCGACACCCTGTGTCGCGCCGACCGCCCCGAAAGCATCCTCACCTGGAAACGATCGGAGAAGGTACAGGCACTCCTGACCGCCCTGGCCACCCGAGCGACACCGATCACCCACGATGGCTTGGACGGGGTCGCGCCTCACGGCGGGCACGTCGACCACCTGCGGGCGATCCTCGTGCACGCCGGTGTACTTCCCCCACGGGACACCAGGATCGCCCGGTTCGGCGAATGGATCGACAACAGACTCGCCTGCCTGTCGAACCCGCAGATCACACGGCCGGTCCGACAGTTCGCGACGTGGCATCACCTCAAGCGCATCGGCGACATGGTGGCCGCGGGAAAGCCGATCCGAGGCGCTGTCGACACTTCGAAACAAGAGATCAACGAGGTACTCAAGTTTCTCCGCTGGCTCGACAGTGAACACGATAGGACGATCACCACCTGCACCCAGCAGGATGTCGATCAGTGGATCGCCACCGGCACCACCACCCGGCATGCCATCCGCACCTTCGTGATCTGGTGCGCCGCAACGCGGATCAACACCGCGATCACCCTCGGGTTCCGCGAAGCGAAGACCACCCGCATCCTCACCCAGCAGCAGCGACTGGCGTGGATCCGTGAACTCCTCACGGGCGAGGGCGAATCGCTTCCCTACCGGATGGTCGGCCTGATTCTGCTGCTCTACGCCCAACCCGTCGTCAAGATCGTCGAGACACCGCTGAGCGCGATCGCCACGACATCCGGCGCCTCGACGATCGCGTTCGGAGCGACACCATCGCCCGCGCTCGAACCGTTCGCCTCGCTGCTGCGCGAGCACATCACCCAGCGTCCGCACCTACGCACCACCGGCGCAGACAACCCGTGGCTGTTCCCGGGATCGAGGCCCGGCGACCACCTCCGTCCCGACACCGCCGTGCGCCGGCTACGACGCCTGGGCATCGACCTCCTCGGCGCCCGCAACGCGGCCTTGCGTGATCTTGTTTCGCAAGTCCCGCCGCCCGTGGTCGCGGACATGCTCGGATACAGCGACAAAGTCACCCACCACCACGCAGACCTTGCCGGCCAGCCATGGCACGCCTACCCCGCGAGGGCCTGATCATGCAGGGTTCGAATACGCAGACTTACCAGTAGAACGCTCGGTACTGCAGCCAATGACCGATCCTTAATGCGGTCGAGTTTCACCGCCGCGACACAGAAACCACGAAAGCCACACCGATCATCGATTTCTGAACCAACGCACCGGGGCAACCGAGAAATACGCACCCCAGTGGCAGCAAGGGTCGTTCGAATCGGATGAGAGACTGCCACGGTGAGCGCAGCCGAGATCGGGCCCGAGACCATCGAGATTCTCGAATCACTGACCGTCGAGTCCCACGTCGGCGTGCTCCTGGGGGCAGGTGCGTCCGCCGCAGCCGGATTGCCCGACTGGAACACGTTTGCGGTCGAACTGCTGACGGCGAGCGAGGCCATTCCCGACCACGCCACAGCGCGAGCCTTCCTTGCAGGCCAAGATCCGGCCATCGTCGCCGAAGCCGCGAAAGACGCAGCAGGTACGGCGTGGCCTGCGTTGCTGGAATCGGCGCTCTACGGCGATACACCGGTGGACCCGGCGCCGCTGCACACGGCCGCCGCAGCTCTGGCCGAAAAACGTGGTCCCGAGGCGATCTCGCTGTTCACCTTGAACTACGACAACCTGTTCGAAGCCGCGTTGCGCAATGTGTTGGACGATCTCGGACGGAGCACCGAAGTCTTCAGTCGGGAAAAATCGCGGCCCCGTGCTCCTCGCGGCGCCTACGAGGTGCACCACTTGCACGGGTTCCTACCCCCGGGTGCCGCGACGGCCGACTCGGTGGTTCTCACCCTGAGCGACTACAACGAGCTCGGTCAACGTCAGCCGGCGTGGCAGCTGTCCGCGCTCCATGAGTCCCTCCAGAAAGGGCCGTTGATCTTGGCGGGCACGTCGTATCGGGATCCGGACATCCGGCAGTGGATCCACGATCTGACCTCTGACGATCCACAGGCAGAGGTGCTGGTCTTCCTCGCCCGGGAGGGTATGGGCCTGGACCGCGCCCAGTTCGAGCGGGTGGAGACAGCCCTGAAGAACCAGTGGTCGGCGCTGGGCGTACAGGTGATTGCCACCCACGACTACACCGATGCAGCCCAAGCTCTTCGGGAACTGCCGCATCTCGGCGAAGCCGGCTATCAACCGCCGCGTCACCGGGCGGCGGCTCTGTGGGAAAAGAATCTCGCCGAGTTCTCTCTGTTCCAGCAGGCAGACTCGGACGAGCTCGATCACGATCTGGCGATTTTGCAGGAGCTGTTGCCAGCTTTCGAGAACCTGACGCTGTGGCTCGCCGACGGTGCGGGCGCCCTGGTGCGCTGGTGCGCCAACGACCGCATATATCGGCATCCCGGCCATCTACGGCGTGCACTTCCTGGACACGACAGCCCGTGGATCGCCGGGCAGTGCATCGGACGCAATGACCTGCTCATCCGGGAGATTCCCCAGCCGGCGCCGACAACGCGGTGGCATTCGGTCGCCGCCGCCCCGCTGGTCGCCGAGCTTCCGGGCGGGCCTCCTCTGCCCTGTGGGGTCATCAGCGCCGCGTCCACCACGTCGATCGCTGACGCACAAATTGACGAGGTCAACACCGTTTTCGCCGAGTTGTCGGAAAAATGGTCCCTGCTGCTGCAGACGAGAATGGTCCCCCTCTGACCGCTCCGCAGCGGTGCTGCGCCGTGGCGGGCCACGACGCGTCAACGTGCGCTACTCTGGATCAACCCAAGGAGGTGGAGAGCGTGAAGTCGACCAGCAAGACCACGGTGCGGAAGGTGTCAAGCAACACCTTCCGGGTCAGTAGTGTGTCAACCCGGAGCGCCGCCACCGGAAAATTCATCCGCAAGGCGGACACGCCGAACCGCTTCATCGCTCGGTCCAGCCCCGAGGTGCAGGCCAAGCTCACCCAGAGCACACCTCTGCCCCACTGATCCCCGGCTTTTCGCCTTCGCTTATCTCGATTCCCACCTCAGGTGCCTGTACGGCGTGGGACGGTCGACCGGGGATCTCGGCGATCTTGACTGCGCCATGCTGCTCTCGCGCGTTTTCTTGGCACGCTGGATCTTGTTGGGTCACCTTGGGCGGCTGGGCCCGGCCCGGAACGGCGGCCAGGCCGACCTGGTGCGTTCGCGGATGAGGTCGCGTTCGAAGCTGTCGAACGCGGCGAAGTCGAAAAGGTCAGTCGGCCGCCTGGCGTTATCGATCGCCACGGTCAACGACCGGACGCCCATCCCGCCCCTCTGGGCGCCTCGACGGTCTGCAGCAGGTGCGACCGGACCGGGACGAGCCCAGCGGTGCCACCACGGCCGGTCCGGGGTGTCGGAATACACGGTGTCGCTGGTCGTGGCTGTGATTTTCAGCGATAAGTGCCAGCTCTCTCACAGGTTAGTCGGTCGTCGTACGTAAGCTCCAGCGACAGAAGTCGAGTAAGGAGCAGTTAAACAATGGGCAAGAAGTACGGTCGCCGCAACCAGAATCGTCCACCACGTCGTACTCCCACAGTCGATGCTCCCGTCACTCCGACACCGTCACAAGCTGACATGGATATGGCTGCCGTCAAAGCGTCGATGCGCCATCAGAACTTCGTTCTGATGGCGGCAGACGCTGAGATAGAACCTGTCGACGAAACGGCTCGGCGCGCTGCTCTTGCAGGTGTCACTGGCCTCGCGGCAGTGCGAGAACTGTCCCGCCTGTTCTCGCGTCTCGACTTTGCTCTGATGATCGATTGGTCTGAGAAGCGATTGCAAGCCGATCTACTCCGCAGAGTTGGAACGCCATGGAGTGAGACTCTGATAGCTCGCGTTAACAAAGGTGATCACTTGCTTACGGCAAGGTCGCTGGGGCAACTTATGCGCGAAATTCTGGAGTACGCCTCTACTGTCAAGGGACAGGAGGACGTCCCTGTGGGCGGACAGGTGATCTCCCTGCCTGCGGACAGTTGATCTCCCTGTCCGCGGTCAGGTGATCTCCCTCGATGTCAGGTCAACGGCACCACCCCGCGTCCGGCGGTGGCCTCGCTCAACCGCAGTGAGGTGCCCTCGGTGATCACGACGTGGGCGTGGTGCAGCAGCCGGTCGACGGCGGCGGTGGCGAGGGTCTTCGGCATGATGGTGTCGAACCCGGACGGGTGGAGGTTGCTGGTCACCGCCACGCTGCGGCGTTCGTAGGCGGCGTCGACGAGGCGGTAGAACGCCTCGGCGGCGGCCTGACCGGAGGGCAGCATGCCGATGTCGTCGACGACGATCAGCTCGGCCCGGGTGATCTTGGTGATGGTCTTGGTGATCGACCCGTCCACCGCGGCCCGCCCGATCGCGGCGGTCAACGATTCGAGGGTGAACCACGACACCCGCATCCCGGCGTCGATCACCGCATGCGCCAACGCCTCGACGAAGTGGGTCTTGCCGGTTCCGGACGGGCCACTGACGGCGAGGTTCTCGGCGCGATGCACCCACTCCAACGCCGCCAGGGCGCTCTGGGTGGGGACCGGGATCGACGAATCCTCCTCGCGCCACGAGGAAAACGTCTTGCCGGCCGGCAGCCCGGCGGCTTTGCGGCGCATCGCCCTGGTGGCTTCGTCGCGGCCGCGGATCTCCTCGGTCAGCAGCACTTTGAGGACCTCGGTCGGGTCCCACCGCTGCGCTTTTGCCGTCGCCAGCACCTCGGGGGCGGCGGCCCGCAGGTAGGGCAGGCGCATGCGTTTGAGGACGGCGAGCAGATCGTCGGGCAGCGGCGGTGCGGTGGGGTTCACGAGCGGGCCTCCGTGCGGGCGGTGCCGAAGCCGGCCCAGGCTCCGGTGCCGGGCTGGACCGAATGGGTCTCGTCGGCGACGACCCGCCCGGCGCCGGCGCCGGTGTCGGTGTGGTGCGCGACGATCGCCGGCAGATCCGACTCGGCGAACCGGCCCGCTCCGGCCGCGACCGCCAGCGCCGCCGAGACGGTGTCGGCGCCGACGAACGCCGCCAGCTCGACCGCGGCGGTCATCTTCGCCCGGATCCGGGCCGCCCCGGCCGCCGAGGCGGCGATCAGCCAGGTGTGCGCGCCGGGTCCCAGATCGAGGAACCGGGCCTCGGCAGCGGAGCGGGCCCTCGGACGGGGCGGCCGCGGCGCCCCGTCCGCTTCCTGGGGGTGGTTCGGGTAGTGGGCCGGGTCGATGCTCGGGTTGCCCGGTGTCGAAAGACGATGCCGGGCAACCTCGCTCAGACCGCACCGACCGGCGGCCCAGTCCGGAATCCGCGGCAGGGCATCGAGGTCGGCCACCACGACGAGGTCGGCGCCGGCGGCGCGCACCCACACCTCGGCGCCGACCAGACCGGGCGGGGTCGAATAGCGCACCGAGCCGAACCGGATCGTCTGGTCGGTGCCGACACTGCGGGTGGTCCCCAATGCCAGGGTGTGCGGGGCCGACGGCAGGGTGTGCAGGCGGGCGCGTTCCTCGGCCAGGGCCTCGGCCGGGATGCGGGCGCTCTCCCGGTGCCGTCGGGCGTTGACCGTGACGCAGAAGCGGTCACACGCGGCTTCGAGGTCGGTGAAGGAGGCGTACTCGGGCAGCAGGTTCGCCTCGGTGGGCACCAGATCCGCCTTGGCGATCTTGACGGTGGCTTCGCTGCCACCCTTCGATTCCGGGTCGAAGGGGATGCAGGTGTGCACGGCCATGCCGTAGTGCCGGGCCGTCTCGACGATCTGCGGGTGCCGCACCGCGATGCCGGCGACGTGATCGATGCTGACGGTGCGCGGATTGTCGGTCAGCGCGTAGGTCGGCACCCCACCGAAGCGACGCACCGTGGCATCGAGGCACGCGATCAGCGTCGGCAACGTCTGATCCCACACCGGGATCACCACCCGGTAGCGGGACCACGCCAACCAGGCGCAGAACAGCAGGGTCGAGCGCACGATCCCGCCCGGTCCGGGCACCTTCGGGCCGGCGCCCCAGTCGAACTGCATCCACAGTCCGGGTTCGGTGATCCACGGCCGGTAGGTGCGCCGGTGCCCGGCCTGCCACGCCGTTTTCGCCTGCGCCACGGCCCGGCGGGTGGTGCGTTCGGTCCCGTCGAACCCGAGCTCGACCAGGCGTTCGTGGACGATGTCGGCGCGGACCCGGCCCTTGCTGCGTTCGACCCACTCCTCGATCTTGGGGAGGTAGTCGTCGATGATGCGCGGCCGCCGCGCCGTGCCGGTCACCGGCATACCCGCGTCGCGGGCGGCGACGTAGCGTCGGACGGTTTTCGGGTCCACCCCGGCGAGCTGCGCGGCCGAGTGCGCGCTGCCGGTGGCGTCGTAGGCCTCGAGAATTTCCATGATGTCCCTGTCAGACTTCTTCATGCGTCCCTCCGGTGGGAGTCGCTCGGTGGTGGTCGAAGACCTCGAGCAAAACCCCGGAGGGGCGTCTGGTTCAGGACCGACACACCGCCGGTCCCACGGTCACGGACAGGGAGATCAGCTGTCCGTCAGCAGGGAAGAACGTGTCCGCCTACAGGGAGGTTGGCATGTCCGCTAGCACTCTACCGAGCCTGACGCGCCAGAGCTGACGTTGCCGACATTGGTGCACTATCTTCTCTCGATCAACACGGAGCACCACCGTCACCCGGAGTACAGCGACACGGGTGTGGTAACTGACGACGATCACAGGAAAATAGCGCAGAAGTTGTCGGGAATGAGCGCAGAGGACAGTATTGCGATGCTGCGCGAACTGATGCCGGCCGAGGTCGCGAACGCCTTGGCAGATGTCACGCTCAGTCCGATCCTTCTGCGAGCTGAAACCGAAGACACGTGGTTCAGGTCATGGCCCGACAAAGTGGTTCATCCGGCGCTCGGGTCCTGTCCGGCAGAGGCTTTCGCGGCAGCTCATGGCGTTCCGCTGGTCGAGGTACTGGCAGTTGGGAAGATCATCGATGACTTGGCGCGGGACGGAGTGGTGGAGTTCACTCGACTCCAACTGCTCGAGCGGGGTGGTTCCGATGTGGCTATCGAACTGTGTATCAGAGAGATGTCGCGACCTCTGGATCAGTACCGAGACGCTCTTGCTGGCGATCGCCGACGTGGCTCGGTGCACCAGCAGCGGTACACCATGACTCGGTTTCCATTCCTCCGGCTCGACAGCGACACGTTGCTTCTGCTTCGCTACCAGTGGGGTATCGACAGGTTCTACGGAAATTTGCTCTATTGGTCGACTTTTGCAGGTCTACCTGGGTTCAAGATGCCGGCGCCGAAGCCGGGATCCGAGTCCGAGGCTTTCAGCGGTGGAATGAACCATGTGTTCGAACGGTCTATCGGCGACATTTTGGAAAGGCTGGTGGCCCGAAGTGCGTATGCAGACAGACTCATCACCGAGAACGAACTGCAGACAGTCTGGACAACCAACAGGCAGGCCACCGCATCCGCATGCGATTGGGTCATCAGAGCCGGTAAGACGTGCATAGTAATCGATGCCACGAATCACTCACTCGACGCCTTCCTGTCCCAAGGGCTCGGAACACCTGAAGCTTATGCCGCAGACATGGACAAGATATTCGCGTCCGAGGGCGGGAAATTCGGGCAACTCGCAAAAACGATAAGAAATCTCCGCGACCGAGGTGTCGACGACTTCGGTCTGCATCCCTCTACAGTTTTCGTGCCGATCATAGCTCTGCCCTCCGGGGGGATACCGAACTTGGACACCACAGACCTCGACTTTCAACTTCGAAGCCGTCCATTCTTTGAAGAATTTGACGGACGGATCCTCGCACCCGCTGCCATTCCGATTACAGAGCTGCAGATGCTCGAAGGAATGGCGGGTCGCCTCGGATTCCCCGACCCCCTCCAGACCTTGGTGCAATGGCGGTACGCATGCACTCGGACTGTGTGGCCGATCCGGTTTCGCGACTATCTCGACCACACTCTCTTCAATCCCAATCGTCCGCTGTCGCGTCGAGTTCATGCAAACAACGAGGCCATCCTTGAGCGGATTGCCAGTTTGTCGTGACAACCAGGTTCCCTACGGACAATGGCCGGACGAGCACCCGGTCGATTCGCGGGAAGGAGCGCTCTATGACCCCAGTGTGCAGGTGGAGGCGTTGCGTGTGTTCGTACCGAAGACCTCATCCTCGACCGCGTCATGGAGTTTCCCCAGGGTGGTGACCACGTGGAGTACTCCCTCAACTTCGTCTCATTGCGGCCAGGGATCTTTCCTGAGATGCGCGACGACGTCACCGCCAGGACGATTACAGCGCATCAAGCACGGTAAGCAGGTCCTCGAGCAGTGCGTCGGCACGGGCTTCGATCTCGTCCAAGATGTCGGGGAGACCGTCCAGGCTGTCGCGGGCACTGCGGCGCGCTGCAATACCCCGTTCGTAGTAGTGCGAATCGAGGTCGATTTCCGACTCGATCCACACGGTGGATTCCTCGTCTTGGTCACGCTGCTTACGCAGCGGCAGCGGCGCCCGAGCCCGCACTCGGCCGGACAGATGGTCTCGCACGATCGTGGCGACGGACTGCGCGGTCATCGACTGCGGCATCAGCGGCAGGTGCCCCCAGCGGTCGATCGGGGACAACAGGGGTCGCCGGGCCTGCCGCTCGGTGAGCGGGACATGCTCGACCTCGACCGGGTCGGTCAGGTGCTGGGCGAGCAGGTCGGTGTTCGGGTACGTGTCCAGGAACGCCAGGATCTCGGCCCACCTGTAATACACCCCCGCCGCCCTCTGGGCGGCGGCGGACTCCGGTGGCACACAGTACCGTTCCCCGCCGTCGGTGGCGGCGACGAGGGTGCCGGCGTCGAGGTGGATGTCGCCGCGGCGCAGCCGGGCCAGTTGCGCGAACGGCATCCCCGTGGCGGCGAGAACGAGCATGAGGGCGTCGCGGCGGCCGAACAGGCCGCTCGGCCAGCCGGTGGTGGGCAGCTCGGCGGCCTTGTGCAGCAGGAGCGGGGTGAGTCGGTCGTGCCGGGCGGCGCGGGCGGCGTCGAGCCGGCGGCGGACGGTCTCGCTGCGGCCCGGCGGCGGGTGGCCGCGGCGGGTGTGCACGGTGTTGATCACCGACACCCGCCGCCGCTGCGTCGCGGGCGCGGCGGGGTGCTCGCGCAGGAACAGCGCCAGCGTGTCGGGACTCGCCGGGATGGGTCGGTGGTCGGTGGCGGTGCACCAGTCGGCGAACAGTACCCAGTCGTGCCGATACCGCGCCGGGATCCGCAGGCCGGAGGCCGTTTCCGAAGAGCCGTCGAGTCGCTCGGTCGAGGTGGACTGGCGGAGTGACGGTATTCGGTGGGTGCGGTATTCGTCATGTCTTTCCGGGGTTGTCATGGGTGTGTCCTGCGGTGTCGGTTCGGGCGGCAAGGTAGGTGGTCCAGTCTCGTCGGGTGCGGCCGGCCCATCGGGTGGCGGTGGTGATGTTGATGCCGAGCACGTCCGCGGCGATGGGGGCGGGAATCTCGCTGGCCCAGGCCGCTCGGGCTGCGTGGCGGGCGGGTCGCGGGTCGATTCCGTGCGCTCGAAGGTTGCGCGCCAGCACTTTCGGTGTGGTCGGCTTACCGATTCCTCGTCCCTGGAAAAGGAATCGGGTGGTGGGATCGAGGCTCTGGAAGGCAGCACGGCCGGCGGCGTCATCGGAGAGGGTCTGCAGGAGCGTGGCGAGGGCAGGGGGTAGCAGGACCGTGCTGTCGCCGATGCGGAGGTAGGTGTCGGCGTCGGCGTCGGCGACGGCGCCGGCGATGTCGTCGGTGGTGAGATCGGCGATGCTGGTGATGGTGCGTCCGTAGAGCAGTACCAGCGCGCCGCTCGCTCGCACCTGTATTGGCAGCGTCTCGTCGTGCAGGCAGCGAGCGAGCATTGCCCAACGGTCGTCATCGGTGATGATGTGTGAGGGTTCGCCGCTGTGCGGTTGCGGCACGACCAGGTCGGTGCACTGTTGGTGGGCGGCAGCCCAGGCGATGAAGTTGGTCAGGAAATATCGGTAGCGGCTGCCGCCGTCGAGCCAGCGGTCGAGGTCTGCCTGGGTGGCGGTGGCCAAGGTGGTGTCGTGTTCGTCGAGCCAGGACAGAAAGTCCAGGGCGAGGGTGATCTGGCTGCGGGCGTAAGCGGCGGCATTGTCCGTGACGGGGCGGCTGCGGGCGCGGCGGCGAGCTCGGCGTAGCACGTGCCAATGCGCGAAGGGACACACCAGTGCTCCGTGGTGGGCGGGGCGGCCCTCGAGGATCTCGTCGAGCCAGGGTCCGATCCGTTCGAGCAGGTCGGTGCGTTCGGGCAGGATCCCGGCGTAGACGAACAGAGCGCGGAGCCGGGGCAGTGCAGCGCTGTGGGGGTAGCTGTCGAGCAGTTGGTGGGTGATCGGTTCGTCGTGAGCGCGTAGGGCTATCTGGTGCAGCAGTGCCGCGCCGCCGCGCCGGCGGTGCAGCCAGTACCGGATGATCTCGGGGTTGGGCACCGTGCGGAAGACCTCGTCGAGCGCGGTGAGTGGGGCGGCGATGCCGCGGTGCGGATCGGTGATCACAGCGTGCAGTGTGGTGATCAGTGCGTCGTGGCTGGTTTCGTGTCGGCGCCGACGGATCCGGTCGGGTGATTCGGTGAGCTCGGGTTCGAGGACATGGCCGGCGTCCCGGCACGGCAGGCACACCGGATGCTGCGCACGCGGATGGGCCGGATACGCGGTGCCGCAGACGGTGCACGATCGCAGGCGTCGGGTTCGGCAGCGGATGCAGATGTCCGGGGTGGTTGCCGTGGCGCGGCGGTCGATGCGTCGCTGCTCACCACAGGCGCCGCAACGGCGCAGGGGCCGGCGGTAGCAGGACTTGCAGATCGGTCCGTGGTCGGTGTGGGCGTAGGTCGGAGTGATGTGCTCGCAGCGGCAACAACGCCGCTGCGGAGTGCGATAACAGTTCGGGCACACCGCGGCGCCGTCGGCGCGCCGGGTCTGCACCCGCAACACCCGTCCGCAGGTGCCGCAGGGTTCGCGCCTGCGGGGGATGCACGAGTGGCACAGGGGATCACCGCGGTCGGTGTGGGTAGCGATCGGGCGGTCGCGGCGGCACCGCCCACAGGGTGCGCGATGGTAGAAGCGGCGGCAGTGGTCGCAGACTCGGCCGCCGTCGACGAGGTGCGGCAACAGCGCGGGCTTACCGCAGCGCAGGCAGCCGGGGACGACGACGGTGGGGTGGCCGGCGTCGGCCAGCAACCCGGCCAGCCGCTGCAGCGTGATCGGCGCGTCCGAGGAACCGCTGGTCAGCGCGTCCGGATGGTGGGCCAGGTGCGCCTCGAGGCGGCGCAGGGTGTGCGCGACGGTGGCGCGCTCGACGAATCTTGCGGCGGCGGTGGGATCGAGGCCGGGCACCACCGCGCAGACCCGGGCGGCGGCGCGGTCGAGCACCGTCTGCCGCGGTTCCCGACCGGCCCGGGCGGCGGTCATGTGGCCCGCGGCCGGCGAATGGTGGTGCGCCGGGCCTGTGGGGGGACGATTCGTTCGGCGGGGCCGACGGTCTTGGCGACGGGGGTGTTGACCACATCGATCTCGATCAGGTCGTTCGGGGTGCAGGCGAGGATGTCGCACAGGGCGGCGAGGGTATCCATCGACAGTCGTTGCGGCGGTGCGGTGACCAGCCGGTAGACCTGCTCGCGGGAGAGGTGGATGCCACGGTCGGCCAGCAGCGGCACCAGGTCGGTGGTGGCGAACATGTCCTGTTCGGCCATGCGTCGGCGCAGATTCCAGCGGTAGCCCATCTTCCTGATCATCGGCGTTGCTCCCACAGTTCGGTACGGCTGTGCAGGGCGCGGCGGATCAGCCGGCGCCGGTACTCGTCCGAAACCCCGGTGTAGAGCGCCGTGGTCGACGCGTAGCGGTGCCCGACCTGCTCGGAGACGAACCGCTCGGGGTAATCGAACTCGATCAGATGGGTGACATAGGAATGACGCAGGCAGTGCAGGTCGAGCTCGGTCGGCAACCCGGCCGTCTGCCGGGCCGCGACGAACGCCTCGTTGATGCTGCGCATCGACATCCGTCCGGCCCGTTCGCTGACCCATACCGCTGCCAGCGGACCCGGACGCAGCAGTGGACGGACCTCGGTGACCCAGTGCTCGAGCACCTCGACGATCCAGTCCATCTCCGGCACCGTGAGCACGGTGCGACGCTTGGGTGGGCTGCCCTTCGACGCCTTACCCCAGCGCACGAACCACGCCCCGTAACGGCCGTACTGCGCCGCGGCGGGGCTGTGCCGCCGATCCGCCAGGTCCAGCCCGTGCACCTCACGGCGGCGTAGACCGTAGGCGTACACGGTCTTGAGCAGCGCCGCGTCCCGCAGCGCGGTGAGCGCTCCCTTGCGGCCCCGGCCGCGGATCTGTTCCACCCGGGCGTCGGCGGCGTCGAACAGCGCTTGGACCTCGTCGTAGGTCAACGGGCGCCGTCCCGGCTGCCCCTCGACGTCGGCGACATGCGCGATGGTATTGCCTTCGTGGAAGATTCGTTGCGGCACCCGCGAGAACCGCTGCTCGCACACCGCGGGCCATCCGTACCGACGATCGGTGACGTACTCGACGAACAACGCGATCGCCATCTCATAGCTGCGCGCTGTGGACACCACGATCGGTCGCGCCCGCGTCTGCGAGCGCAGATACGTGATGAAATCCTCCCCATCGGCCGGTTCCCACTGCCACGGATAGGAATTGGTGAACTCGGCCATTCGCCGCACCACCGCCACCCGCGGACCGATCGTGCCGGACTCGCTCAGAAACCGGGTGCGCTGCTGCCGCTGCCACCCGGCGAGCATCGCCTCGAATACCGCCTCCTCCGGATCCAGGTGCACCACCGCATCGGCCAACACCAGATGCGCCGCACCGGGCGGGTCCACCACCGAATCCATATGTTGCATTGAACACAACATTGTTGAATTGCGTGGCCGAAACGAGGTGTTCTGCCAGGTCACGGCCCACGCACGCCGGATACTCGACGCACGGGCACGCCCCCTTCGCCGCACGTCGAGCACTTCTCCCCCGCTTGCGCAGTGTTGCATCCGATGCAATTCCGCCCGGTTGCCCGTTCACAGCCCCAGGTTGGTGACGGCATTGTTGATGAGGGGTGCGTGTTCGCGGGCGTAGACCTCGAGCATGGCGGGGGTGGTGTGCCCGGTCTGGCGCATGATCGCGTGCGCGGAGGCGCCGTTGCGGAAGGCCTGGGTGACGAACCCGGCCCGCAGCGAATGCCCCCCGAGCTGCTTCACGATCTCGGGGTCATAGCCCGCCGACTCGGCGCGGCGGCGGATCGCGTGGTGCACCGCCGCCCCCGACAAGGCGGTGTCGGAGAGGTGGCCGTTCTTACGGATCGACCGCAGCAGAGGTGATGCCGGGACCATGCGGGGGCGGGTGCCGCGGCACACGTGCGCCGCGAGCGGCTCGGCGCTGCGCAGCAGCCGGATCACCGCGGGCCGGCCGCCGGTGTCGAACGCGGCGACCACCTGCGCCCACCGCATCCACGCGCACGGCGGGCAGCTCGTATGGCTGGGGGTGAACGGCAGGGCGCGGACGGTGCCGCGGCCCTCCTGGTCGGTCTTCGATTTGCGCAGTTTGATGTGCAGGCCGTCGAGCCGGTGCAGGCTGATGTCCCCACAGGTCAGGGCGACGAGTTCGCTGCGGCGGAACGCCCCCGCGAACCCCAATAGCAGGATCGCGGTATCGCGGCGTTCGAGCACCTCGTCCGCCCAGCCCGCGCTGTTCGCGCGGGCCTTGTCGACGATGGCAAGGATGTCGGCGGTGAGCAGCGGGGCCCGCGGGGTGCGGGGCCGGTCGCCAGCGGTGGCGTAGCCGCGGCGGATCCCGGCCATCGTCGCTTTCACCAGGTCGTCGCCGGTGGGAGCCGGGTGTCCGGTCTGGCGGTGGTGGTGGGCGATCGCGGCGAGGCGATGGGCGAGGGTCGCCGGGGCGTAGGCCCGCTCCCCCGCCTCGGTGACGGTGTCGGCGCAGGCGATCAGGTAGGCGGCGATCGTGACCGGATGCGCCGGCACCGCCACATGGTTTTCCGCGGCGCACCACGCGGTGAAGGCCCGCCACGCCGAGGCGTAGGTGCGGCGGGTGCCCGCGGCCCGGGAGGCGGCCACCGACTCCGCGATCCGCGCCGCCGCGCCGGGTGCGAGGTCCGGCGCCGCGGGCCCCGCCGGGGTCCCAGGCACGACGAGCTGGCCGTCTCCTGCGTCGTTCGTCTCGAGATCCACGGGTGGCGACGCTACCGGACGGCTCCGACAGGGTTGTCCTCGCTCAATCTATCTGACGCAGAACGCGTTACCTGAGCTGCGATGCCACAACTTGGTTGGACGGCCGCAGGATCGAATCGTCCAAGTTAGTTGTCGCACATCGTCGAATCAGCCCACCGTTTCGGCGGGTCGAGTCCGGGCACCGGGACGATGCCTGATGTACCGCGTGAGCAGCGAATCGAACACGCCGGCTGGGACTGCGCCGTCGGTGACGGACTCCTCGATGAGACCCCCGATCGCATCCTGTTGACCGGGTGACTCCATCGTGAGCACCCGATTCCGCCACGCGGTGTCAGCCAAAGACGTCGTGAGCGCAACGACAATCGGGTAATCGGCTGCCCCGCAGATCGCTGCGGTCAGATACCACCGGTTGGGGTTGGGCTCGAGAACTTCCAACCGAGCCCCGAACCGTGCAACCGACACCGCGTGTCGCACAGCGTGGTGACAACTATCTCGGACGACGCCTTCCGGATGCGACACCTATCTCGGACAACGCACCGACAACGTGGACAAGGACAAGGGTCCCGGCGACCGAACACGCTCACCTCGGGGTTTACGGCGATGGCTGCGTAAATGCCAATTTACGTTGCCGACACCGCACAAACCGGGAGTGACAAACCCCCAGGTGACCGTTTTGCCGTATTTATCCGGATCTTCTGGTTCTCTGTCCTGTGCCATCAGACCTGAGGCAGTGCCACCGCACCTGAGGCAAAGGCAGGGTTTCTGCCACCAAGTTGAGGCGCTCTACCTGCCACGTTC
>NZ_CP064065.1:4800000-6106346 GCF_015654185.1 Rhodococcus sp. M8 | reverse complement strand
GGCGAAAACAAACCCGACGCGCTCGGTGGGATCGGCAACGGCCCAGAACCCTACCAGAAGATTCCGAACCGAACAATCAGGCGCCTGCGTCCAACCTCGTTGTCCCGGGCCCCTGCGGGCCGGGTCGGTGTCCGTGTCGCTCTGACCTGGAATAAGTTACGTGAGGAACAAGCGTGCGCCAAATCCGCTGGTCAAGCTCCGACGCGGCACTGTTTTCCCAGTTCGCGGGCCGCCCCCAGCCCCGCCTCCGCGCTGTCACTCCACCGTGATGCGCGGCACATTCGGACCGGCCATGTCGTCCACCCGCCCGTTTGAGCCCGAAATGACTGAGGCACAGCCGATTTCGGCGCTCCGCATCAGGAGTCGGAGTTGACCCGCTCGATGACGCCACCGAGCTCCTCGATGATCTCCACGAATCTCGGGTAGCCGCGGTCGATGTGGTAGACGTCGTGCACCTCGGTGACGCCGTCCGCACACAGCCCGGCCAGGACCAGTCCGGCACCGGCACGGATGTCCGACGACCACACCGGCGCGCTCGACAGCTCCTCGACACCGCGGACCACGGCATGGTGCCCGTCGGTGCGCGCATCGGCGCCGAGCCGGATCATCTCCTCGACGAACCGGAACCGCGCCTCGAAGACGTTCTCCGTGATCATCGACGTGCCGTCGGCGACCGCCGCGAGCCCGATCGCCATGGGTTGCAGGTCGGTCGGGAAACCGGGATACGGCAGGGTCGCGAAGTTGACCGCCCGGGGACGGTCGTGCTGAACAACCCGGAAGCCGTCCACCTCGGGCGTCACCTCCGCGCCGGCGGCACGGAGCTTGTCGAGGACGAGGCTCAGGTGCTTCGGGTTGACGCCGCGCACGCGGACGTCGCCGCGTGTCATCGCCGCCGCGATCCCCCACGTCGCCGCGACGATGCGATCCCCGATGACGCGGTGGGTGGTGGGTTCGAGCCGGGGGACGCCCATGATCGTCAGCGTCGAGGTGCCGGCCCCGGAGATGCGGGCACCCATCTGGACCAGCATGGTGCACAGGTCGACGATCTCCGGCTCCCGAGCCGCGTTGTCGATCGTGGTCTCTCCGCTCGCGAGAACGGCGGCCATCAGGATGTTCTCGGTGGCCCCCACCGACGGAAAGGCCAGGCGGATCGCGTTGCCGTGCAGGTCGTCGGCCTCGGCCACCACACAGCCGTGCTCGATCGTGCTGTGCGCCCCCAGCAGGCGGAGCCCCGTCTGGTGCATATCGAGCGGCCGTGAGCCGATCGCATCGCCGCCCGGCAGCGCGACGACGGCCTTGCGGCACCGAGCCACCAGCGGTCCGAGGACACACACCGACGCACGGAATTGCCGGACGGCGGCGAAATCTGCCTGGTACTTCGGCTGTGCGGGGGTCGTGATGCGTACCTCGTCACCCTCGAGCTCCACGTCGCATCCGAGTCCGCGGAGAACCTCGGCCATCAGCGGCACGTCGAGGATGTCCGGGCAGTTGGTGATGACGCTCGTCCCCTCCGCCAACAGGGCGGCTGCCATCAGCTTGAGCACGCTGTTCTTGGCGCCCCCGACGACTACCTCACCGACAAGCCGGTTACCACCGGAGACAAGAAAGCGATCACTCACAACGCCACAGCCTATCGACCACACTGCGGGAATACGGGAGCGGTACCGTGACCTGCATGGCTGTCCATCTCACACGGATCTACACCCGCACCGGCGACGACGGTACGACGGGCCTCAGCGACTTCTCGCGGGTGTCGAAGAACGACCCGAGGCTGATCGCCTACGCGGACTGCGACGAGACGAATGCGGCGCTCGGCGTGGCGCTGGCTGTGGGCGACGTACCGGAACGGATGGTGCCGGTCCTGCGCCAGATCCAGAACGACCTGTTCGACGCCGGAGCCGACCTGTCGACGCCGGTGGTGCCGGAGCCGAAGTATCCGCCGCTGCGGATCACGCAGGGGTACATCGATCGGCTCGAGCGCTGGTGCGACGAGTTCAACGAGGAACTGGCGCCGCTCGATTCCTTCATTCTCCCCGGCGGCACCGCGCTGGCGGCCCTGCTGCACACGGCCCGGACGGTGGCACGGCGGGCGGAGCGCTCCGCCTGGGCGGCGGTGGCCACCCACCCGGACGACACGAATGTGCTGCCGGCGAAGTACCTCAACCGGCTGTCGGATCTGCTCTTCATCCTCGGTCGCGTCGCGAACCCGGATGGTGACGTGCTCTGGAAGCCGGGCGCGGGCGCGTGAGGACCCGGTCGGCCGGACCTCAGTTCGGCCGGCCGCGCAGGGATCGGTCCGAGGGCCGGGATTCGAGCCAGGACAGGAAGGCGGTGAGCGCACCGCTGTCGAGGGCGATCTCGAAGTTGTTTGCGCCGTCCTGGATTTCGAGGATCACGATGTCCTCGGTCATGATGTCGTGCTCACTGCCCTCGGGCGCGCGACGGCTGCGCACCTCGACTCCCTGCCGGGCGAGGCGCGAGTCCGGGCCCGGGCGCAGGCTGGAGAGCTTGTAGAAGACGAGCGTGCGCTCGCCGTAACGGATGACGCCGTGCCGCCACCCGGCGCCGGCGCCGTTGGGCAGGCGCCGCAGGATCGCGGCGGTGCCGCCGCCCCGCAGGGTGACGAGGCGATAGAGAAAAGCCGCGACGGCAGCCGCGAGCAGTATCACCAGAACGATGAGGACAATCATTCCAACTGACACTGCTCGTCGGCTCCGTCGCGGCTTCTCGTGTCCGGTCAGGCCCGCTCGACAGCCCGGAGCCGGCCCCGCGCCGCGGCGATCTCGGCCTCGTCCCGGCTTTCGCTCAGCACGGCGCGCGCGGACTCGACGTCGATGTTCTCCGTCAGCTCCGCGGCCTCGGCGAGGATCGTCACCGTCGTGGCGGTCACCGAGAGGAAGCCGCCGTGCACGGCCGCGACGACGCGCTCGCCGTCGCCGGTCGTGATGGAGACGACGCCGCCCTCCACGAGCTGGCCCAGGACCGGCTCGTGGCCCGGCATGACACCGATCTCGCCCTCGGTCGTCTGGGCGCTGACCAGCCGGGCGGTGCCCGACCACAGGCGCTCCTCGACGGCAACGAGGTCCACGGTCATTTCAGCCATCGCGGACTACTTCCCGGCGATCTTCTTGGCAGCGGCCTCGACGTCGTCGAGTCCACCGCAGCTGTTGAACGCCTGCTCGGGCAGGTGGTCGAACTCACCCTTGGTGACGCGGTCGAATGCCTCGATGGTGTCGCGCAGCGGCACCACGGAGCCGGGCTCGCCGGTGAACTTCTCGGCCACGATGAAGTTCTGGCCGAGGAACTTCTGCAGACGACGGGCGCGGCCGACGAGGACCTTGTCCTCCTCGGAGAGCTCGTCCATACCGAGGATGGCGATGATGTCCTGCAGCTCCTTGTACTTCTGCAGGATCCGCTTCACCTCGTTGGCGACGCGGAAGTGCTCGGCACCGACGATGCCGGGCTCGAGGATGCGCGAGGTCGACGTCAGCGGATCCACAGCGGGGTAGATACCCATCTGCGAGATCGGACGCGAGAGCTCGGTGGTCGCATCGAGGTGCGCGAACGTCGTGGCCGGCGCCGGGTCGGTGTAGTCGTCGGCGGGGACGTAGATCGCCTGCAGCGAGGTGATCGAGCGGCCACGGGTCGAGGTGATGCGCTCCTGGAGCTCACCCATCTCGTCGGCCAGCGTCGGCTGGTAACCCACGGCCGACGGCATACGACCGAGCAGGGTCGACACCTCGGAACCTGCCTGGGTGAACCGGAAGATGTTGTCGATGAACAGCAGCACGTCCTGGCCCTGAACATCGCGGAAGTACTCCGCCATGGTCAGCGCGGACAGGGCGACGCGCATACGCGTTCCCGGCGGCTCGTCCATCTGGCCGAAGACGAGGGCGGTGTCCTGGAGGACGCCCATCTCCTCCATCTCGAGGTGGAGGTCGGTGCCCTCACGGGTGCGCTCGCCGACGCCGGCGAACACCGACGTGCCGGAGAACTCACGCGCGATACGGGTGATCATCTCCTGGATCAGAACGGTCTTGCCGACACCGGCACCACCGAACAGACCGATCTTGCCGCCCTTGACGTACGGGGTCAGCAGGTCGATGACCTTGATGCCGGTCTCGAGGATCTCGGTCTTGCCCTCGAGCTGGTCGAAGGCCGGCGGCTTGCGGTGGATGCCCCACTGCTCGCCGTCGCGCCCGGTGCCCGGGGCGTCGAGGCAGTCACCGAGGGCGTTGAACACGTGGCCCTTGACGACGTCGCCGACCGGCACGGAGATCGGACGGCCCGTGTCGACGACCGTGGTGCCGCGCACCAGGCCGTCGGTGGGCTGCATGGAGATCGTGCGCACCAGGTTGTCACCCAGGTGCTGCGCGACCTCGAAGGTCAGGGTCTTCGCCACGGACGGCAGAGTGACCTCTGCGTGCAGGGCGTTGAACAGAGCGGGAACGGCACCACGCGGGAACTCGACGTCCACGACGGGGCCGATGACCCGAACGACGCGGCCGGCGGTGGCCGAGGCCGCCCCCGCCCCGTAGTTATCGGTTACTGCTGCGGTCATGTGCTTAGTCACTTCCTGCACTCGAGGCGAGCGCGTTGGCACCGCCGACGATCTCGCTGATTTCCTGGGTGATCTGCGCCTGGCGGGCCTGGTTGGCCTGACGGCTGAGGGTGTTCACCAGTTCCGTGGCATTGTCGGTGGCCGCCTTCATGGCGGTACGCCGAGCAGCCGACTCCGATGCCGCGGCATCGAGCAGCGACGCGAAGATGCGGGTGCTGATGTACTTCGGCAGCAGCGCCGCGAGCAGCGTCGAGGCTTCCGGCTCGAAGTTGTAGCCGGGCCGGGGCCCGCCGTTGCTGCCGACGTGCCGGCCGTCGGTGAGCATGTCCTCGCCGAGGTCGATCTCGTCCTCGGTGACGGTCACCTCGAGCGGCGCCATCCGGCGCACCTCGGGGGTCTGGGTCAGCATCGAGACGAAGCGGGTGTAGACGATGTGCAGTTCGTCGACGCCCTCGATCGTGCCCTCACCGTTCGGCGCGGGCACCTCGTTGCCGGACCCGGCCATGAACAGTTCCACCAGGTGACGACTCGCCTTGGCCGCATCCGTGTAGCGCGGCTCCTGCGAGAAGCCGGTCCACGCCCCCGCAACCTGCCGGCCGCGGAAGGTGTAGTAGCTCAGGCCCTTGGCACCGAGCACGTAGAACACCGGCTCCTTGCCCTCGCTGACCAGCAGCTGCCGCAGCTCCTCGGCCTCCTTGAGGACGTTGGCGTTGTAGCCGCCGGCCATGCCACGGTCACTGGTGACAACCAGGACTGCGGCACGCCTCGGGTTGGGTCGTTCGTTGAGCAGGGGGTGATCCAGCGACGCGGACGCGCTCGCCAGTTCGGAGAGCACCTTGGTGATCTCCTCGGCGTACGGCTTGGACGCTGCCACTCGGGCCTGAGCCTTCGTGATCCGCGACGTCGCGATCAGCTCCTGCGCCTTGGTGATCTTCTTGGTCGAGTTGACCGACTTGATCCGCGAGCGGAGCTCGCGCAGGCTTGCCATTCGTCGATCACACTCCCTTCACAGGACGCTGGGTCATGGTCTCCACGCTCACTTGCGAACAGTGGTGCGCTTGACGGAAACCTGCTCCTGCTCGACCTCGTCGGCGCCCAGGGCCTCGGCCTCGGCCTCGTTCACGACGCGGGTTCCGTCGGAGGCGATGAAGCCCTCCTTGAACTTGTTGGTCGCGGCGAGCAGCGCGGACGCGGAGTCGTCGGTCAGCGCCTTGCCGCCGGCGATCTGCTCGTAGACGCCCGAGGCGCTGTGGTGCAGTTCCTCGAGCAGCTCGGCCTCGAAGCGGCGCACGTCGCCGACGGGAACCGAGTCGTAGACGCCCTCACCCGCGAGGTAGATCGACACGATCTGGTCCTCGACGGCGACCGGGGAGTACTGGTCCTGCTTGAGGAGCTCGACCAGACGCTGGCCACGCTCGAGCTGCGCCTTCGAGGCCGCATCGAGGTCGGAGGCGAAGGCGGCGAACGCCTCGAGCTCACGGAACTGCGCGAGCTCCAGACGCAGCGAGCCGGACACCTTCTTCATGCCCTTGGTCTGCGCCGCGCCACCGACTCGGGACACCGAGATACCGACGTTGATGGCGGGGCGGATGCCCTTGTTGAACAGGTCGGACTCGAGGAAGACCTGGCCGTCGGTGATGGAGATGACGTTGGTCGGGATGTAGGCCGAGACGTCGTTGGCCTTGGTCTCGATGATAGGCAGGGCCGTCAGCGAACCGCCACCGAGCTCGTCGGACAGCTTGGCCGAGCGCTCCAGCAGACGGGAGTGCAGGTAGAACACGTCGCCCGGGTAGGCCTCACGTCCCGGCGGGCGGCGCAACAGCAGGGAGATCGCGCGGTACGCCTCGGCCTGCTTGGTCAGGTCGTCGAACACGATGAGCACGTGCTTGCCCTGGTACATCCAGTGCTGGCCGATGGCCGAGCCGGTGTAGGGGGCGAGCCACTTGAAGCCGGCGGAGTCGGAGGCGGGGGCCGCGACGATGGTGGTGTACTCCATCGCGCCGTGCTCCTCGAGGGCGGCCTTGACGCCCGCGATGGTGGAGCCCTTCTGGCCGATCGCGACGTAGATGCAGCGGACCTGCTGCTTCGGGTCGCCGGAGGCCCAGTTGGCCTTCTGGTTCAGGATCGCGTCGACGCAGACGGCGGTCTTGCCCGTCTTGCGGTCGCCGATGACCAGCTGGCGCTGGCCGCGGCCGATCGGGGTCATCGCGTCGATGGCCTTGATGCCGGTCTGCAGCGGCTCCTCGACCGGCTGGCGCTGCAGCACGGTCGCGGCCTGCAGCTCGAGGGCCCGGTTCTCGGTCGCCTCGATGTCGCCGAGGCCGTCGATCGGCTGGCCCAGGGGGTTCACGACGCGGCCGAGGTAGCCGTCGCCGACCGGCACCGACAGAACGTCGCCGGTCCGCTTGACTTCCTGGCCCTCTTCGAGGTCCTGGTAGTCGCCGAGGATGACGGCACCGATCTCGGTGGCGTCGAGGTTCAGGGCCACGCCCAGCACACCGCCGGGGAACTCCAGCAGCTCGTTGGCCATCGCCGACGGCAGACCGCTGATGTGCGCGATGCCGTCACTGGTGTCGGCGACCACGCCGACCTCCTCGCGGGAGGCCTCCGGGGAGTAGCTCGCGGTGTAGTTGTCGATCGCGCTACGGATCTCGTCGGAGGAGATCGTCAGCTCCGCCATGTTCTTCCTGCTCTCGGTATCTGGTCTTCGAAAAGATCGCTATGTGTGTGTGTTCGGTAGTGGACTACGTGAGGCTCTTGCGCACTGCGGCGAGTCGACCCGCGGCGGTGCCGTCGATGACCTCGTCGCCCACCCGGACGACCAATCCACTGAGAAGCTCGGGAACCACCTCGACGTGCACCGTGACCGGTTTCCCGTACGTTCTGGTCAGGATACCGGTGAGCCGTTCGGCCTGCGCCGCGCTGAGAGGTGCCGCGCTGCGCACGTGGGCGACGGCGCGGTCCCGCTGGGTGGCGGCGAGGTTCGACAGTGCGTCGAACGCGTCGGCCGGGGCCTTGTCCTTCAGCCGTCCGACGGCCTGCACGGCCAGGGCCTCGGTGATCGCCGTGGACTTGCCGTAGAGCAGACGCGAGAGGAACTCCCGCTTGGCCGCCAGCGGCTTGGTGCGATCGGAGAGGGCCTGTTCGAGTTCGGCGTTGCCGGCCACGATGCGACCGAGCCGGAACAGCTCGTCCTCGACGGTGTCGAGCTGGTTCTGGTCCGCCGCCGCCGACAGGAGGGCTTCGCGGCCCAGCTGAACGAGGGAGTTGGTCAGGTCGGACTGGGTCGACCAGTCCTGCCCGGCCGCCGCCTTCAGGGTCGCGAGGGTGACGGGCGAGACCTTGCTCCCGAAGACCCGCTCGGCCAGTACCTGCCGACCGGCTGCCGGGGCCGAGGCGTCGGCCAGCGCACTCCGCAGGGTGCGCTGATCGTCGAGCACCTCGACCACCGAGAACAGCTCGGAGCCGGCCTGCGCCGCAGCTGCAGTTGCGGCACCCGCGGCAGCGGATGCGGTGCTCGACGCCAGCGCGCCCTGCAGCGCGGAACGCGTCTGAGCGAGTGCCTCACGGCTTGCTGCGTACATGGTGCTCACTTTCGGGATGCAGAGTCAGCGCTGAGGGAGTCGAGCTCGCTGAGGAAGCGGTCGATCGAGCCGGCACGCTTGACGTCGTCGGAGAGGGACTCCCCGATGACCTTCTCGGCCAGATCCACGGCGGTGCGTCCGAGATCGCCGCGCAGCTCGGTCACGATCTGCTGGCGCTGGGCCTGCAGCTGGTTGTGACCGGCAGCGACGATGCGGTCGCTCTCCTCCTGGGCCTGGGCCTTCATGTCCGCGATGATCTGCTGGCCCTGGGCACGGGCCTCCTCGCGGATCTGCGCCGCCTCGGTGCGGGCCTCGGCGAGCTGCGCGCGGTACTGCTCGAGCGCGGCCTTTGCCTCGGCCTGAGCTTCCTCGGCCTTCTTGATGCCGCCTTCGATCAGCTCCGAACGCTCGTCGAGCACCTTCTGGAACAGCGGAAGCACGTACTTCCAGAAGACGAGCCCGACGATGATCAGGGCGACCAGCGACCAGACGATGTCATACGTCGCGGGGAGCAGAGGATTTTGGTCCTCCGCCTCCGCCGCGAGCAACAGGATGCTGTCAGCCATGGTCGTCAGATCAGAAGATGAAGCCGGCGACGATACCGATCAGCGCCAGGGCCTCGGTGAACGCGATACCGAGGAACATGGTGGTGCGCAGCTGGCCGGCCATCTCGGGCTGGCGGGCCATGCCCTCGATCGCCTTGCCGACGACGATGCCGATGCCGATGCCGGGGCCGATGGCCGCGAGGCCGTAGCCGACCGCACCGAGACCGCTGATGGTGCTCTCCGTCTGGGCGAGGACGTCAACTGCCTGAAGCGCAACGCTCATTGGTGTTCCATTCCCTTTCTTGTGGCTCGGCCCCGGGGATCGGCAACCGAGTCAGTCTGTGTGTTGTGTGGGTAGTGCCGGTCGGCGCGCTAGTGCTCTTCGGCGTGCAGCGCCAGGTCGATGTACACCGCCGTCAACAGCGAGAAGATGTACGCCTGCAGGACGATCACCAGCAGCTCGAAGAAGGTGAACGCGACGCCACCGATCAGCGAGCCGATGCCGAAGATCTTCATCGCACCTTCGGAGCTGAAGAAGAAGAACTGGGTTGCGCTGAAGAACAGCACCAGCATGATGTGGCCGGCCAGCATGTTCGCCATGAGACGGATGGTGAGCGTGAAGGGGCGCAGCAGGAACGTCGAGATGAACTCGATCGGGATGACCAGCACGTGCAGCGCGGGGGGCAGGTTCGGGACGACGATGCTGCTCTTGACGTAGCGGAAGAACCCGTACTTCTTGATGCCCACGTAGTTGAAGACGACGTAGGCCAGCGCGGCCAGCACGATCGGCATACCGATGCGCGCGTTCGACGAGATGTTCAGGAACGGGATGACCGACGTCAGGTTGAGACCGACCACGAGGAAGAAAATGGTCACGAGCACCGGAAGGAATCGGCGGCCCTGCTGCTTGCCGAGGATGTCCTCGGCGATGTTGATCCGCACGAAGTCGATCATGATCTCGGCGACGTTCTGCACACCGCGGGGCACAATCTTCGGGCTGCGCATCGCGAGCGCGAAGAACAGCGCCACAAGCACGGCCACGACGACGCGGATGAGCATCAGGCGGTCCATTTCGAAGGGGGTGCCTTCGAACAGAACTGCTGGGGGGAAGAAATCGGCTAGTGACGGCGCGTGGAATTCTCCGGCAGCCAAGGTGGTGACGCTCAGCGCTCTCTCCCGTAGTCGGCCGCAGGCATTGCCGTCTGCGGTTCGATCGGACATTGACGATCCAACAAGTCGACCAGGTCGGCTCGCGTATTCGCCAGCTGCTGTCGGCTCCCGATCGGGGCCAGCGTCTGTCGGTGTCGGCGACTCTCGTCGACTCGGCGGCCATTCGAACACGACCGCCTGCGAGGGCACAACCGCACTCGACTCCTCCGGAATCGCAGGCAGTCGCACTCGCTTGGGACGACCTTATCAACACTTCTACGACGTTGTGTAGGCGGGTGCCCGTACCGCCAGGTCATTGACAACGGCGGTACTACCGCTCGTCGTTGTTCCCCTGCTCAGCGCTACCGGCAGGCTCCACGTACAGCGCCCGCTGCGACAGCACACCGTAGGTCTCGGCCCCCAGGACGATGAGCAGCGCGAAGACGATGGTGAGCACCAGCGCACCCTTGTCGTAGAAATCGAGCGGCTTGAGCAGCATCATCACCACGATCGCGAGGATCAGCTTGAGCAGCCAGGTGCCCAGCAGCACCGCGCCCGCCGTCGTCGCCGGGAGCCGGGCAGTGAGCAGCACGCCGAGAGCGGTGAAGAGAATGAACCCCCCTCCCACGGCCGCGCCGATCAGCGCGCCCCACACGCCCGGCAGGCCGGCGACGAGGCCGCCGATCACCGTCGCGACGACCGTCAGTGCGATCAGTCCGAGCACGCCGTAGCGGACGGCGGCGCGCATCGGCGCGGAAGAGTCGGGCAGGGCGGGCAGGGGCCGATCCGGGGAGGTCACGGGAATCAAGCCTAACGGACCCGGCGCCGGCCCCAGCGTCGCCGGGGACGGTCGGCGTCCTCGTGACGCAGCGACGGCACCGCCGTGACGACCAGCGCGAACACCAGTCCACCCGCCACGAGCAGCACGACGGCCCGCCGGTCGAGCAGGGAGGAGCCGACGGCCCCGAACGCGAGCACCCCGACCCACAGGTAGATCAGCAGCACCACCCGGCGGTGCGAGTGCCCGATCTGCAGCAACCGGTGATGCAGGTGCATCTTGTCGGGACTGAAGGGGCTGACTCCGGCCCGGGTGCGCCGGACGATCGCCAGCAGCAGGTCGAGAATGGGGATGAACATGACAGCCCCGACGAGGATCAGCGGGGAGAGCAGGCCGAGCAGGTCGCGGGTGCCGTAGGCGGCCAGGGGGATGCGTCCCGACGCGCTCGTCGAGGTCGCCGCCAGCATCAGGCCGATCAGCATCGATCCGGAGTCGCCCATGAAGATCCGGGCCGGCTGGAAGTTGTGCGGCAGGAAGCCGAGGCAGGCGCCGGCGAGGGCCGCGGCGATCAGGGCGGGCGGATACGCGCTGACGTCGCCGCCCTGGTCGTGCAACAGCCCGACGGAGAACGCACAGATCGCGACGGCTGCGATCAGTCCCAGGCCGGCCGCGAGCCCGTCGAGGCCGTCGACGAAGTTCATCGCGTTGATCATCACCACCGCGACGAGCACGGTGAACAGCCCCGCCTGCAGCTGGTCGAGGATGAGGGTGCTGCCGCCGAACGGCTCGTAGATGACGATCCAGCTCACGCCCATCACGACGAGCACGCCCGCCGCCGTGACCTGCCCGACGAACTTGGTCAGGGCGTCGAGTCCCCAACGGTCGTCGATGATCCCGACGATCACGATGATGGTGCCCGACACCAGCGCCGCACCCATGTCGGGGGTGTACTCGAAGCCTCTGGTCAGCGCCGGCAGCTGCTGGGCGAACAGCAGGCCCGCCACCAGCCCGATGTACA
This sequence comes from Rhodococcus sp. M8, assembly GCF_015654185.1. Classification (NCBI taxonomy): domain Bacteria; kingdom Bacillati; phylum Actinomycetota; class Actinomycetes; order Mycobacteriales; family Nocardiaceae; genus Rhodococcus; species Rhodococcus sp. M8. The sequence goes on along the minus strand of NZ_CP064065.1, from coordinate 6,094,711 downwards.
TGCCGACGCCGCCGAGCCGTGGCGTCGGCTGGACGTGGACGTCGCGGTCCCGGGGTACCGCGACGGCACCGAACCGGATCGCGGCGATCCGCACGGCCCCGGTCGAGAGGAAGGTGACGACCGCGGCGGTGAGGAGCACGAGCAGCAGCTCACGGATGGGCACGCCGGCGCCGCGGCCCGACTGGGCCAGCACCAGGGATGCCGTGTCGGCGGCAGTCACTTCGCCCGGTCCCCGCCGTCACTCCCCGCCGGCACGCAGCTGCGCCGGGTCCTCGCCCAGCACCTCCGCGATATCCTCGACCGCCACGGCGCCCTCGCGCAGCACGCGAGGCCGGTCGGCGGTCAAGTCGACGATGGTGGAGGCGACGGCGTGTTCGGCCGGCCCGCCGTCGAGGTACACGCTCGCCGACCCGCCGAGCTGGGTGCGCGCCTCGTCCACCGTGATGGCCGGCGGACGGCCGGAGACGTTCGCGCTCGACACGGCCAGCGGGCCCACCTCGCGCAGCAACTCGAGCACCACGGGGTGCAACGGCATGCGCAGCATCACGGTGCCGCGCGTGTCCCCCAGATCCCATGCGAGCGAGGGAGCTTGGTGCACAACGAGACTGAGACCGCCGGGCCAGAAGGCACGGATGAGTTCCCGCGCCTGCGGACGAACGGTGTTCACCAGGCCGTCGATCGTGTTCCACGAGCCGACCAGCACCGGCACCGGCATGTCCCGGCCCCGGCCCTTGGCGCGCAGCAGACTGGTCACCGCATCGCTGTCGAAGGCATCCGCCGCGATCCCGTACACCGTGTCCGTGGGCACGACGACGAGCCGTCCGGCCTTGAGCGCACCCTTGGCGGCGGTCAGACCGGCGGCGCGGGAATCGGGGCGACTGCAGTCGTAGACGGTGCTCACGGGTTCATCCTTCCACTGCCGCGAACGTGTCCGGCATCACACACCCGTCCCGCCCTGGGATCCGCCGCGCCGCGCCTCCACGTCGGTCGGCACCCGGCGAGCGACGACGAACCGCGGCCGGCCCGCCAGATCGGGGTGCTCGGTCACGTCACCGAACACGCGGCGCTGCGCGAACAGCTCCGCGACCTGGGCACCGTTCGTGTCGTCGTGCTCGACGCCGACGGCACCGCCGATCCGCAGCCAGCGGGCGATGTTCGACACCATCGGCTTGATCACCGACAGCCCGTCGGGACCGCCGAACAGCGCCGAGTGCGGGTCGTGCTCGATCACCTCGGGCGGGAGGTCGGTGCCCTCGGGAATGTAGGGCGGATTCGACACCACGATGTCGACCCGGCCCTCGAGCGAGGTGAGCAGGTTGCGGTCCGTCACGTCGCCCTGATGCAGGAGGATCGGCGTGTCCCCCGCCGCCGCGCAGCGTTCCGCGTTCCGCCGCGCCCAGGCCAGGGCGTGGGGCTCGAGTTCGACGGCGTGGACGACCGCGTCGGGCCGGGCGTGCGCAACGGCCAGCGCGAGAGCGCCCGAGCCGGTGCACAGGTCGAGCACCACCGGCGGATGCTCCTGGAGTCCTTCCAGGTACGCCAGGGCCCAGGCCAGCAGCAGCTCGGTCTCGGGCCGCGGGACGAAGACGCCGGGGCCGACCTCGATGTCGATCTCCCCCATCCCCGTGCTGCCGGTGATGTACTGCAGCGGGATCCGCTTGGCACGCTGCGCGATCATCGCGCGGTACGCGTCGACCATGGCGGGGTCGACGAGCGGCACGAGCCCGAGACGGGTGCGCTCGATGCCGAGCAGATGCGCGGCGAGCAGTTCGGCGTCCACACGCGGGCTGGGGACACCGGCTTCCTCGAGCACCGACACCGCTTCGAGGATCGCCAGGCGCAGGGGTTGACGAGTCACGGCGTACAGACTGCCATGCCGGTCACCACACGGAAACGGACAGGTCACGCATCCGGTCTGCGGCATGATCGAGATCGTCCGTGTCAGGCAGCACTACGGAACTACGGAAGGATCTTCCTGTGACGAAGTCGGGATTCGCGGTTCGGGCAGCGGCCGTCGTCGCGCTCGGAGCCGCCGGCAGCCTCGCAGCGCCCGGACTTGCCTCCGCATCGCCGATCGACGTCCAACCCACGCCGCTGCTCTGCAGCTACGTCGCGCCGATCCACAGCGTGACCGAGACGGACAGCGACGCCCTCGAGGAGGGTCGGCTGTTCTTCGCCGTCGGCGAGCAGAAGGCGCAGAACGGTCAGGTCGGCTGGGTCAACACGGCCACCTGGCAGACGGGAGGCGCCTCGTTGACCGCGACACCGCAGAGCAGCGACGTCCCGGTCGCGCTGCTGAACACCGGGCCGGGCACCGTCGTGTCCGCCGTGTGGGGACCGCATCAGAACGCGAAGGGCGAGAACTGCTTCCTGCTTCCCGGCATCGACATCTCGCAGGTGCCCGGGGACGACGATCCGGGCGACGAACCCGGCGGGACCGCCCAGTAGCTGCCCGGGGCCCGGCTCACGGCGTCACTCCGCGGCGAGCCGGGCCTCCCGGTCGGCCTTGCCCAGGGCGTCGAGCAGGGCGTCCATGTCGCCGTCGAGCACACCGTCGAGGTTGTGGGCCTTGAAGCCGATGCGGTGATCGGTGATCCGGTTCTCGGGAAAGTTGTAGGTGCGGATGCGCTCGGAGCGGTCCACCGTGCGCACCTGGCTGGCGCGGCCCGCGGAGGCCTCCGCCTCGGCGGCCTCCTCCGCCGCGGCCTGCAGCCGCGCGGCGAGCACCTGCATCGCCCGTGCTTTGTTCTGCAGCTGGGACCGCTCGTTCTGGCAGGTGACGACTATGCCGGTGGGCAGGTGCGTGATGCGCACCGCCGAGTCGGTGGTGTTGACGCCCTGACCACCCTTGCCGGAGGAGCGGTACACGTCGATGCGCAGGTCCGACTCGTCGATCTGGACCTCCTCCACCTCGTCCGGCTCGGGGTAGATGAACACGCCGGCCGCCGAGGTGTGCACCCGGCCCTGGGACTCGGTGACGGGGACACGCTGGACGCGGTGCACGCCCCCCTCGAACTTCAGGCGCGACCAGACGCCGTCGCGCACATCGCTCTTCGACTTGATCGACAGCGTCGCGTCCTTGTAACCGCCGAGGTCGGAGATGGTCGCGCCGAGGACCTCCACGCGCCAGCCGGCGCGCTCGGCGTACCGGATGTACATGCGGGCGAGGTCGGCGGCGAACAGCGCGGACTCCTCACCGCCCTCCCCCGACTTGACCTCGAGCACCACGTCGTCGCCGTCGTGCGGATCGCGCGGGGCGAGCAGGTCGGTGAGGGCCTTGTCGAGTTCGCTCACCCGCTCCTCGAGGGCGGGAATCTCGGTCGCGAAGGCGGCGTCGTCCGCGGCGAGCTCACGCGCGGCCTCGAGATCGTCGCGCGCGGCCCGCAGCTTGGTGTAGGTGGCCATGACGGGAGCGAGCTCGGCGAACCGCTTGCCGACCTTGCGGGCCGTCGCCGGGTCGTTGTGCAGCGCCGGATCGGACAGCTGCTGCTCGAGACCGGCGTGTTCGGCCAGGATGTCGTCGATGGCCGACGGCTTGGTCTGCCCCGCCATGTGATTCGCTCCACTCGTCCGTCGTGCCGATCCGTGCCGCGCCCGGATCGGGATGGAAAAAGGCCGACGCCCGGTCTGTGGCTGAGACAGAACCGGGCGTCGGCGAGACAGCTACTTGTCGGCAGCAGCCTTCTTGGTGTCGCGCTTGCCGTAGCGGGCCTCGAAGCGGGCGACGCGTCCGCCGGTGTCGAGGATCTTCTGCTTGCCCGTGTAGAACGGGTGGCACTGCGAGCAGACCTCGACGGTGATCCGTCCCGACTCTGCGGTGCTGCGCGTCTCGAACGTGTTCCCGCAACCGCAGACGACGGTGGTCGTCACGTAGTTCGGGTGGATTCCTGCCTTCATGGTGTCCCTTTCGTGGCCGCCGGGTCGCCTCCGCGGATCGGAGACGTGAACCGGGACCGGACTGAGCTGTTCGATTATGCCAAACGCATGCCCGGGGGAAGAAATTCCGCCCCCGGGCATGCGGCGCCGCTGCCGCGGCGATCAGTCGTCGAGCGCTCCCGGTGCCGTCTTCGACACCTGCAGGAGGAACTCGATGTTGCTCTTGCTCTTCTTGAGCCGGTCGATGAGCAGATCGATGGCCTGGTGCGAGTCCAGACCGGAGAGCACGCGGCGCAGCTTGTGCACCACCGCGAACTCGTCGGGGCTCATCAGCAGCTCGTCCTTGCGCGTACCGGAGGGGTTGACGTCCACCGCCGGGAACACGCGCCGCTCGGCGATCTTGCGGTCGAGCTTGAGCTCGGCGTTGCCGGTGCCCTTGAACTCCTCGAAGATCACCGTGTCGCCCGTCGAACCCGTCTCCACCATGGCCGTGGCGATGATGGTGAGCGAGCCGCCGTTCTCGATGTTGCGAGCCGCGCCCAGGAACCGCTTCGGCGGGTACAGGGCGGTCGAGTCGACACCACCGGAGAGGATGCGGCCCGACGCCGGCGACGAGTTGTTGTACGCGCGGCCGAGGCGCGTGATCGAGTCGAGCAGGACGACCACGTCGCGGCCCTGCTCGACGAGCCGCTTGGCCCGCTCGATCGCAAGCTCGGCGACCGACGTGTGGTCCGACGGCGGCCGGTCGAAGGTCGAGGCGATGACCTCGCCCTTGACCGAGCGCTGCATGTCGGTGACCTCTTCGGGCCGCTCGTCCACCAGCACGACCATGAGGTAGCACTCGGGGTTGTTGGTCGTGATCGCGTTCGCGATGTCCTGCATCACCGTCGTCTTGCCGGCCTTAGGCGGCGAGACGATCAGGGCACGCTGGCCCTTGCCGATCGGCATGATCAGGTCGATCACGCGGGTGGTCAGGATGTTCGGGGTGGTCTCGAGCCGCAGCCGCTGGTTCGGGTACAGCGGGGTGAGCTTGTTGAACTCCGGGCGGCGCTTGGCGGCCTCGACGTCGCCGCCGTTGACCGTGTCGAGCCGGACCAGCGGGTTGAACTTCTGGCGCTGGTTGCCCTGCTCCCCCTCACGCGGCACGCGGACCGCACCGGTGATGGCGTCGCCCCGGCGCAGGCCGTTCTTGCGCACCATGTTCATCGAGACGTACACGTCGTTGGGGCCGGCCAGGTACCCGGAGGTCCGGACGAACGCGTAGTTGTCCAGGACGTCGAGGATGCCGGCGACCGGCTGCAGGACGTCGTCCTCGCGGATCTCGGGCTCGCGTGTGTCACCGCCGGCCTCGCCGCGGTCACGTCCGCGACGACGCTCACGGAAGCGGCGCCCGCGGCGCCCGCGGCCGTCCTCGTCGTCCTCGCCACCCCGGCCGTCGCGGCCGTCCTGACGGGGGCCCTGACCACGGTCCTCGCGGCGGCGTTCCCCCTGGTCGCGCTGGCCGTCGCGCTGGTCGCGCTGGCCGTCGCGCTGACCGCGCTCGCGCCGACCGCCGTCGGACGGCTCGGCCTTCTCCTCGGCCTTCTCCTCGGCGCGCGGCTTCTCGTCGGTCCGCGCCTCGGCGGCGTCCTTCGGGGCCTCGGCGGTGGTCGTCTCGGCGGCCTGGTCGCCACCTCGGCGACCGCGACGCTGACGACCCCGGCGGCCACCCTCGGCCTCCCCGTCGGCGGGCTGCTCCGCCGCCTCGGCGGGCTGCTCGGGCGCCGTCGTCGCGGCGGGCCGCGCCTGGGCCGGCTCGGCGGCGGGGGCGGCGGTGTCGGCCGGGGCCGCGTCCTGGGCGGCACCACGGGCGCGACGAGCCCGGACGGGCCGGGCCGGCTGTTCCGGCGCAGGAGCCGTCTCGGCGGCTCCGCCGCCCTGACGCTCCTTGATCGCGGCGATGAGATCGCCCTTGCGCATCCCGGAGGTTCCCTTGATGCCGAGTTCGGCCGCGAGAGTCCGCAGCTCGGCCAGCACCATGCCGGAGAGACCGGCGCCACGCCGCCCACCGGCACGCGGTGCAGTCTGTGCAGGATCGGTGGCCTGCGCTCCCGCGGACGAATCCGTGGTATCGAGAACAGGCGTAGCGATCAGGTCCGTATCTGTCACGGAGATCCTTTCCTTCCCTCACTCGCGCCACGCAGAGTCGAGGGTTCGTTCCGCAGATCTTGCGTCGATCTGGGATTGCCGTACGTGTTCACGGATCGAACGGTCGGCACGTCCGCCATCACGCCATCCTCCGGCAGGTGCGGTCGGTCCATCTCCCCGAAACGAGGTCAGGTGAGGATCGATCCAGGATCGATCGCCCCGATGGATCTGGAGTGAATGCCCTGGAAAAGCCAGCGACTGAAACGCACGACGTGCGGACTAAGCACAGAATAGCGACGAACTGTACGTTGAGCAAGAAGAAGCCCCCGGGCGCGTCGCCCGGGGGTTCGCGCCCGACTCGAGAGGTTCGGGCTCGCTCACACGACCTGCACGCCGTCCGCGACGTCGAGTTCGAGCACGGTCATGTCGTCGGCCTCCGCGGCCGCGCGCAGATCCGCGGGGAACGACTCGGTCGTGAGGGCGAGGACCGTGGGGCCGGCACCGGAGACCGCGGCGGGAATGCCCGCCGCGCGCAGGGCGGCGATCCACTTGGTGGTCAGCGGCAGGGCCGGGGCGCGCTGCGCCTGGTGCAGCAGGTCCTCCGTCGCCGGCATCAGCAGGTCCGGCCGCTCGGTGAGGGCGACGACGGCCAGCGCCGCGCGGCTGACGTTGAACGCCGCGTCGCGGTGCGGCACCAGATCGGGGAGCAGCCCGCGGGTGTGCGCGGTGGACGAGCGCGACGACGGCACCAGCACGACGACCCGGATCGCCGGGTGGACCGTGAGGGGCACCGCGCGGTAGGTGCGCTGTTCGTCGCCGACGACCGACTCGCTCCACGACACGACCGCGCCGCCGAGGATGCTGGCGGAGGCATTGTCCGGGTGGCCCTCGAATTCGGAGGCGAGCTGGACGAGCTGCGCCTCGTCGAGCACGCGCTCCGGAGCCACCTTGCGCACCAGCCCGTTGGCGGCCGCCAGGCCTCCGACGACCGCCGAGGCCGACGAGCCGAGGCCGCGCGAGTGCGGAATAACGTTGCGGCACAACACATCCAGGCCGTCGGCCCACACTCCGGCGGCCTCGAGGCCACGCTCGACCGCCCGCACCACCAGGTGCGACGGTCCCCACGGCACCTCTTCGGCGCCCTCGCCCTCGACGCGCACCTCGAGGCCCGATGCGGTTGTGGTGACCGTGATCTCGTCGTACAACCCGACGGCCAGCCCGAGCGAATCGAAACCGGGGCCCAGATTCGCGCTCGAGGCCGGGACCCGGGCGGTCACGGAGATCCCTACGGGCAGCGTCTGCGTCATGTCGTCTTTCCCAACGGAGGAGGGCGCGGCGGTCACTAGGCCAGCTCGAGCGCCGCGGCCACAGCGACCGGATCGACCGGGATCGGCTCCACCTGCGGCATCCCGAGCAGCGCCGTGTCGGGATCCTTCAGGCCGTTGCCGGTGACGGTGCACACGACCTTCAGCCCGGAATCGAGCCAGCCCTCCTTGCGGGCGGCGAGCAGACCGGCGATCGACGCGGCGGACGCCGGTTCGACGAACACGCCTTCGGTGGCGGCGACGAGCCGGTACGCCTCGAGGATCTCCTCGTCGGTGGCCGCCCGGAACGCGCCGCCGGACTCCTCCTTGGCGGTCATCGCCCCGTTCCACGACGCCGGGGCGCCGATGCGGATGGCGGTGGCGATGGTCTCGGGGTCCTTGACGGGGGCGCCGTGCACCAGCGGTGCCGCGCCCGCGGCCTGGACGCCGAGCATGCGCGGCTTGCGGGTGGTGAGGCCGTCCGCGAAGTACTCGGTGTAGCCGCGCCAGTAGGCGGTGATGTTGCCGGCGTTGCCGACGGGCAGCACGTGCACGTCGGGGGCGTCGCCGAGCGCGTCGGCGATCTCGAACGCCGCCGTCTTCTGCCCCTCGATGCGCACGGGGTTGACGGAGTTCACCAGCCCGATGGTGGGGAACTCGGCGGTGGTCTTGCGGGCGAGCTCGAGACAGTCGTCGAAGTTGCCCTGGACCTGGATGATCTTCGCGCCGTACATGACCGCCTGGGCCAGCTTGCCCATCGCGATCTTGCCGTCCGGCACGAGCACCGCGCAGCCCATGCCGGCCTTGACGGCGTATGCGGCCGCCGAGGCGGAGGTGTTGCCGGTGGAGGCGCACAGCACGGCCTGCTGGCCGCGGGCGAGGGCGTCGGTGACGGCCATCGTCATGCCGCGGTCCTTGAACGAGCCGGTCGGGTTCAGGCCCTCGACCTTCAGGTGCACCTCGCAACCGGTCAGTTCCGACAGGTGCGCCGCGGGCAGCAGCGGGGTGCCGCCCTCGCGGAGGGTGATGGTCTTCCAGTTGTCGCCGATCGGGAGCCGGTCACGGTACGCCTCGATCAGACCCGGCCACGGGGTGTGCACGGGGGTGGCGGTGTTCTTCTCGGGCGCGCTCATTCGGCGGATCCCTCCAGTCTCAGGACGCTGGTCACAGCGATCACGGATTCGAGTTGGTCGAGCGCTGCGACGGTGTCCGACAGCGCCTTGTCGGTGGCGCAATGGGTCAGCACCACCAGGCGGGCTCCGTCGCCGGCGCCCTCCTGGCGCACGGCGGCGATGCTCACGTCCCGCTTGGCGAACTCCGCGGCCACCGCCGAGAGCACGCCGGCCCGGTCCGCGACCTGCAGGTTGACGTAGTAGCGGGTGACGATGTCGCTCATCGGGGCGATCTCGAGGTCGGCGTACCGTGATTCGCGCGGGCCCCGGCCCCCGTGCACCCGGTTGCGGGCGGCCATCACGAGGTCGCCCATCACCGCGGAGGCGGTGGGCGAACCGCCGGCACCCTGGCCGTAGAACATCAGACGGCCCGATGCCTCGGCCTCGACGACGACCGCGTTGAACGCACCGTTGACGGCGGCGAGGGGATGCTCGCGCGGCACCAGGGCCGGATAGACGCGCGCCGAGACCCGGTCCTTGCCGTCGGTGGTGATCCGCTCGCAGATGGCCAGCAGCTTGACGGTGCAGTTCAGCGCCCGCGCGGTGGTCAGGTCGGCGGCGGTGATCTTCGAGATGCCCTCGCGGTAGACGTCGCCGGCGGTGACGCGGGTGTGGAAGGCGATCGAGGCCAGGATCGCAGCCTTGGACGCGGCGTCGAAGCCCTCGACGTCGGCCGTCGGGTCGGCCTCGGCGTATCCGAGCCGGACCGCCTCGGCGAGGGTCTCGGCGTAGTCGGCGCCGGTCTCGTCCATGGCCGAGAGGATGTAGTTGGTGGTGCCGTTGACGATGCCGAGGACCCGGTTCACCTTGTCACCGGCGAGGGACTGGGTGAGGGGCCGGATGACCGGGATGGCGCCGGCGACGGCCGCCTCGAAGTACAGGTCCACGCGCTTGGCCTCGGCGGCCTCGGCGAGCTCGCCCGTGTACTCAGCGAGCAGGGCCTTGTTGGCGGTGACCACGGATTTGCCCGAGTCCAGGGCCGTGCGGACGAGCTTGCGCGGCAGTTCGATGCCGCCGATGACCTCCACCACGATGTCGACGTCGTCGCGGGCGATCAGGCCCTCGGCGTCCGTGGTGAGCAGGTCCTGCGGGATGCCGCGGTCGTCGCGGACGGTGCGCACGGCCACGCCCCGCAGCTCGAGCGGCGCGCCGATGCGCGCCTCGAGATCGGTGGCATCGTCGCGGATGATGCGCACGACCTCGGCTCCGACGGTGCCGTGCCCGAGCACAGCCACACCGATCGGGCGCTGCCCCGGTTCGTTGGTCACCGCTTCGGTCGTCACTCCGTAACCTCCAAGCTGAGCAGATCTTCCACGGTTTCCCGACGCAGGACGACGCGGGCGGCGCCGTCCTTGACCGCCACGACGGCGGGCCGGGGCAGCAGGTTGTACCTGCTGGACATCGAGTAGCAGTATGCACCGGTCGCGGCGACGGCCAACAGGTCGCCGGCTTCGAGGTCGGCGGGCATCCAGGCGTCGCGGATGACGATGTCGCCGCTCTCGCAGTGCTTGCCGACGACGCGGGACACGACGGGCTCCGCGTCGCTGGACCGCGACACCAGGCGGGCCTCGTACTCGGCCTGGTACAGGGAGGTGCGGATGTTGTCGCTCATGCCGCCGTCGACGCTGATGTAGCGGCGTGCCTGGTGAGCCCCCACCGCGACGTCCTTGATGGTGCCCACCTCGTAGAGGGTCACGGTGCCGGGGCCGGCGATCGCGCGTCCGGGCTCGACCGCGAGCGTCGGCTCGGGCAGGCCGGCGAGTGCGGACTCGGTCTGCACGATGTGCCGCAGCTTGGCAGCGAGTTCCTCCACGGGCGGCGGGTCGTCGCTGGGCACGTAGGAGATGCCGAGGCCGCCGCCGAGGTCGACGATGTTCATCTGCGCGGTCTTGTCGACGCCGAATTCGTGGACGGCATCGCGCAGCAGGCCGATGACCCGGTGCGCGGCGAGCTCGAACCCGTCGACGTCGAAGATCTGCGAGCCGATGTGGCTGTGCAGGCCGACCAGGCGCAGGTGATCGCTCGCGAACACCTTGCGGACCGCGGCCATGGCCACCCCGCCGGCCAGGGACAGCCCGAACTTCTGGTCCTCGTGCGCGGTGGAGATGAACTCGTGGGTGTGCGCCTCGACGCCGACCGTGACGCGGATCAGCACGTCCTGCACGACGTCGAGTTCGGCGGCGACCGCGTCGAGCAGGTCGATCTCCGACATGGAGTCCAGGACGATGTGCCCGACGCCTGCGGCGACGGCGGTCCGCAGCTCGGCCACGGACTTGTTGTTGCCGTGCATGGCGATCTTCCCGGCCGGGAAGCCGGCGCGCAGCGCGACGGCGAGCTCACCGCCGGTCGAGACGTCGAGGGACAGGCCCTCCTGCTCGACCCAGCGCGCGATCTCGGTGCACAGGAACGCCTTCGACGCGTAGTGCACCTTCGCGCCCGGCCCGAACGCGGCCGCGATGTCCCGGCACCGGGAGCGGAAGTCGTCCTCGTCGACGACGAAGAGCGGGGTGCCGTATCTCTCCGCGAGTTCGGTGACGGGCACGCCGGCGATCGTCACGACGCCGTCGTCGCCGCGCCGCGCGTTGCGGGGCCACACGTTCGGGTGCAGCAGGTTCAGCTCGCCGGCGTTCGCGGGCCGCTCGGTCAGGCCCGGTGCGTGCGGGATCTCGGCGTGCCGGGGACCGGCGGGGTGCGCGTTCACATCCGCTCCGGGGCGCTCACGCCGAGCAGTCCGAGCCCGTTGGCCAGCACCTGACGGGTCGCCGCGCACAGCGCGAGCCGCGCCGCGTGCAGCGGGCCGGGCTCCTCGTCGCCCTGCGGCAGGATGCGGCAGGAGTCGTAGAAGCGGTGGTAGGTGCCGGCGAGTTCCTCGAGGTACCGCGCGACGCGGTGCGGTTCCCGCAGTTCGGCGGCCTTGGCGAGGACGCGCGGGTACTCGCCGATCGTGCGGATCAGGTCGCCCTCGCGCTCGTGGGTGAGCAGGGCCAGGTCGGCGTTCTCGGCGCCGAGACCGAGCTCGGCGGTGTTCTCGGCGCCGAGACCGAGCTCGGCGGTGTTCTCGGCGCCGAGACCGAGCTCGGCGGCGCCCCGGGCGATGGACGAGAGCCGGGCGTGCGCGTACTGGACGTAGTAGACCGGGTTCTCGTTGGTGGTGCTGGCCCACAGCTCGAGGTCGATGTCGATGCTCTGGTCCACCGACGAGCGCACCAGCGCGTAGCGGGCGGCGTCCACGCCGATCGCCTCGACGAGGTCGTCGAGGGTGATGACCGTGCCGGCGCGCTTGCTCATCTTCACGGCGACGCCGCCGCGCACGAGGTTGACCATCTGCCCGATCATCACCTCGACGGTGTCCGGGTCGTCGCCGAACGCGGCGGCCGCGGCCTTGAGCCGGCCGATGTAGCCGTGGTGGTCCGCGCCGAGCATGTAGATGCACAGGTCGAAGCCGCGCGACCGCTTGTCCTGGAAGTAGGCGATGTCACCGGCGATGTAGGCGGCGTTGCCGTCGCTCTTGATGACGACGCGGTCCTTGTCGTCGCCGAAGTCGGTGCTCTTGAGCCACCACGCGCCGTCCTGGTGGTACAGGCTCCCGGAGGTCTTGAGTGTCTCGACGGCCTTCTCCACGGCGCCGGACTCGAACAGGGAGTTCTCGTGGAAGTACACGTCGAAGTCGACACCGAACTCGTGCAGGGTGCGCTTGATGTGCGCGAACATCAGTTCGACGCCGATCGAGCGGAACACCTCGTGCCGCTCCTCTTCGGGCAGCGCGAGCGCGTCCGGGCGCTGCTGCAGCACGGCCTGCGCGATGTCGGCGATGTACGCGCCGGCGTAGCCGTCCTCCGGCGCGGGCTGCCCCTGTGCCGCGGCGATCAACGAGCGGGTGAACCGGTCGATCTGGGCGCCGTGGTCGTTGAAGTAGTACTCGCGGGTGACGTCGCCGCCCTGCGTGGTGAGGATCCGGCCGAGGGCGTCGCCGACCGCGGCCCAGCGGGTGCCGCCGAGGTGGATGGGCCCCGTGGGGTTCGCGGAGACGAACTCGAGGTTGATGCGGGTTCCGGCCAGCGCGTCCGAGTTGCCGTACGCGGCGCCCTCGGTGAGCACCTGGGCGACGATCGCGCCCTGGGCGTCGGCGGCGAGGCGGATGTTCAGGAAGCCCGGGCCGGCCACCTCGGCGGACTCGATGCCGTCGGCGGCGGTGAGGGCCTCGGCGAGCCAGCCCGCGAGTTCCCGCGGGTTGACGCCGGCCTTCTTCGCGACCTGCATCGCGACGTTGGTCGCGTAATCGCCGTGCTCCGGGTTGCGCGGCCGCTCGACCGTCAGGGTCTCGGGCAGGACGGACACGTCGAGGTCGCGCTCGGCGAGCACCCTCGCAGCGGTTCCGTGGAGCAATTCGGCAAGGTCGGCAGGAGTCACGGGTCTCTATCCTATTGGCTCCGTCCCACCCGGCGTGACGCCGGTCCGGCCTGTTGTCGCGGTCACGGCCCGCCCGCCGCAGGGATGCCTGCCCGCCGCCCGCCCGTAGAGTTGACAGAGCACGCGCGGACCGAGCGTCGTGCGCCCTCTGTTGTCCATCCGTCGAAAGAGCACCCAACGATGCCCAGCGGTTCGGTAAGTGGCGGTTCCGGCAAGAAGTCCGGTGCCAAGTCTGCGAAGGCGATCAAGGCCGCCCAGAAGAAGAGCGGCGGTCGCGGCCTGCCCAAGCAGCGGCAGATTCCGTGGCTTCTGATCGGCGGCGTGGTCGCGGTGGTCGCGCTGGTCGCGGTCATCGCCGCCAGCATCATCCCGAAGTACCAGGACTCCCAGGCGCTCGCGGAGTGGACGCCGTCCGAGTCGAATCAGGACCCGTCGACTGCGATCGAGGGGGTCGTGACGGTCGACTACCCCGCCGGTCAGCACATCGGGTCCACGCAGCGCGTCGCGTACGACCAGAGCCCGCCGTTCGGCGGGCCGCACGACGCGATCTGGGCCACGTGCACCGGCACCGTGTACCCGGAGGCGATCCGCACCGAGAACGCCGTGCACTCGCTCGAGCACGGCGCGGTGTGGATCACGTACAACCCCGACCAGGTCGACCAGGCGGGCGTCGACGCGCTCGCGGCGAAGGTGGACGGCAAGTCCTACCTGATGATGTCGCCGTACCCGGGCCTCGACGCTCCGATCGCCCTGCAGTCGTGGGGGCATCAGCTGAAGGTGGACGCCGCCGACGACGAGCGGATCGACCACTTCATCGCGTCGCTGCGGCTGAACCGCTACGCCTACCCGGAGGTCGGCGCGAGCTGCTCCACGCTGCCCGGCTCGTACGACCCGAGCAATCCGCCGCCGTTCGATCCCTCCGCCCCCGGTCCGGACGCGGTGCCGATGGACGGCGGCACGGTGGACGGCACCGAGCAGGTGCCGGCCGACATGCAGGCCCCGGCGGGGAGCTGACGTGACGCACGATTCCGCTCCCACCGCCCAGGGGACTCCCACCCCCCAGGAGACGGGCCGACGCAGGGCGCTGCTGATCCTCGGTCTCGTCGCCGCCGTCGCGATCGGTTTCCTGCTCGGGTTCCTCGCCCGCATCCCGCTCGAGGACTCGCCGCCGGCGACGCCGGCCGCCGCCTCCGTCGACGTGGGATTCGCCCAGGACATGACCGTCCACCACAGCCAGGCGATCGAGATGGCCACCGTCGCGTTGACGGTGTCGGGCGACCAGCGGGTGCGCAACCTCGCGTACGACATCCTCACCACCCAGCAGAACCAGGTCGGGCAGATGCAGGGCTGGCTGTCGCTGTGGGGGCAGCCGCTGCTGCCCACCGGTGACTACATGACGTGGATGACCGAGGAGTCCGGCCACGACCACGGGAGCACGAGCAACTCCGACGGCGGCGGCGCCGGCCGGATGCCCGGCATGGCGACGTCCGAGGACCTGGCGAACCTGCGCCGCGCCACCGGCCCGGAACTCGACGTGCTGTTCCTGCAGCTGATGCTGCGCCACCACGAGGGCGGGCTGCCGATGATGGAGTACGGCGCGCAGTACGCGGGCCAGCCGGCGGTACGGACCCTGGCGCAGACGATGGTCGACACCCAGACCAGCGAGTCGGAGCTCATGACGTCGATGCTGGCGGAGCGGGGCGCGCAGCCGCTGCCGATGAACTGACCGACCGGACCCGCGGACGGGGGACGGCCCACCGGGCCGTCCCCCGTCGGTGTGTACCGTCCGGGTCCCCCGTCGGTGTCTACCGTCCGGCCCGGCCCCACTCCCAGTCGCGGATGTCGGGCATGTCCTCCCCGTGGGTGCGGATGAACTGGTGGTGCTCGACCAGCCGGTTCTTCAGGTACTCGCGCGCATACGCGGAGATCGGATGCAGACGGGGCACCCGGTCGACGACGTCCATGGCGAGGTCGAACCGGTCGATCTGGTTGAGCACGCACATGTCGAACGGCGTGGTGGTGGTGCCCTCCTCCTTGTACCCGCGCACATGGATGTTGTCGTGGTTGGTACGCCGGTACGTCAGGCGGTGGATCAGCCACGGGTAGCCGTGGTAGGCGAAGATCACCGGCTTGTCCGTGGTGAACAGCGAGTCGAATTCGCGGTCCGACAGTCCGTGCGGATGCTCCGTGTGGTCCTGCAGCCGCATCAGATCCACGACGTTCACGACGCGGATCTTCAGGTCGGGGAACCATTCGAGCAGGATCTCCACGGCGGCGAGGGTTTCCATGGTGGGCACGTCGCCGGCGCAGCCGAGCACCACGTCGGGTTCGACCCCCTTGTCGGTGCCCGCCCAGTCCCAGATCCCGATTCCCTTGGTGCAGTGCACGATTGCCGCATCCATGTCGAGGTACTGCAGTTGCGGTTGCTTGCCGGCGACGATCACGTTGACGTACTGCCGGGTGCGCAGGCAGTGGTCGGCCACCGACAGCAGGGTGTTCGCGTCCGGCGGCAGGTACACGCGGATGACGTCGGCCTTCTTGTTGACCACGTGGTCGATGAAGCCCGGATCCTGGTGCGAGAAGCCGTTGTGGTCCTGCCGCCACACGTGCGAGGTGAGCAGATAGTTCAGCGACGGGATCGGCCGGCGCCAGTCGATGCCGTTGGTGGTGCGCAGCCACTTGGCGTGCTGGTTGAACATCGAGTCGACGATGTGGACGAAGGCCTCGTAGCAGGAGAAGAAGCCGTGCCGGCCGGTCAGCAGATAGCCCTCGAGCCAGCCCTGGCAGGTGTGCTCGGACAGGATCTCCATCACCCGTCCGTCGGGGGCGAGCCGGTCGTCGGTGGGCAGGATGCGGGCGTTCCAGGTGCGTGCGGTGGCCTCGAGGACGGGACCGAGGCGGTTGGAGTTGTTCTCGTCCGGTGAGAACACGCGGAAGGTGCTTGTGTTCTCGCGCATGACGTCGCGCAGGAAGGTACCGAGCACGCGAGTCGATTCGACGCTGCCGGTGCCGGGAGCCTCGACCGGCACGGCGTAGTCGCGGAAGTCCGGCAACGCCAGGTCTCGTACGAGCGGCCCGCCGTTGGCATGGGGGTTGGCGCTCATCCGCCGCTCCCCCGCCGGGTGCAGGTCGCGGATCGCGGGCACGGGGGCACCGTGGTCGTCGAACAGTTCCTCGGGCCGGTAACTGCGCAGCCACTCCTCGAGAATCTTGCGGTGGCTTTCGTCGTCGCGGGCATTGGCGAAGGGCACCTGGTGCGAGCGCCAGTACCCTTCGACCGGGAGACCGTCGACCTCCTTCGGTCCGGTCCAGCCCTTCGGGGAACGCAGCACGATCATCGGCCAGCGCGGCCGGTCGGTGACCCCGTCGCGGCGGGCGCGGCGCCGGATCTCGAGGATCGCATCGACGCAGTGGTCCAGGGCCGCCGCGAACGCCTGGTGCATGCGCTCGGGATCGGAGCCCTCGACGAATACCGGATCGTGGCCGTAGCCGCGGAGCAGGTGCTCGAGTTCCTCGTGTTCGATGCGGGCGAGGACGGTCGGATTGGCGATCTTGTACCCGTTCAGGTGCAGGATCGGCAGCACGGCGCCGTCCCGGCGCGGGTCGACGAACTTGGTGGAGTGCCAGCTGGTGGCCAGCGGGCCGGTCTCGGCCTCGCCGTCGCCCACCACGGCAGCGACGATCAGGTCCGGGTTGTCGAAGGCGGCGCCGTAGGCGTGCGACAGGGCGTACCCGAGCTCGCCGCCCTCGTGGATGGACCCGGGTGTCTCGGGGGCGACGTGGCTGGGGATGCCGCCGGGGAACGAGAACTGGGTGAACAGCCGGGCCATGCCGTCCGCATCCTGGGACACGTCGGGGTAGATCTCGCTGTAGGTGCCCTCGAGCCAGGCTGCGGCGACCGGCCCGGGCCCGCCGTGGCCGGGGCCCATCACGTACATCACGTCCAGCTCGCGGGCGGCGATCGCGCGGTTGAGGTGGGCATAGACGAAGTTCAGCCCCGGGGTGGTGCCCCAGTGTCCGAGCAGCCGGGGCTTGATGTGCTCGGGACGCAACGGCTCGCGCAGCAGGGGGTTGCCCATGAGGTAGATCTGCCCCACCGACAGGTAGTTCGCGGCTCGCCACCAGGTGTCGAGCGCGGCGAGCTCCTCTCGGCTCAGCGGTCCGGTGCGGGTTGCCGTGTCGGGTCCTGCGTCCACGTACGGTCCTCTCCTGCAGGTGTGCGTCCGGTTTCGTGTTCGAGCCTGCCCCGCGCGGGTGGCCCACGCCGGCCGTTCCGGGAAACACTCGCCGAAGAGTTCCTCCCGGACGGCGCATCCGTGCCTGCCGGATACCCGACGAGCGCCGGAGAAACCCCCTCCGACCAGGCGATGTGGCGTATCGCCGACAATGCGCTACGCTAACTCCCGCCCCACCGAGCAACCGGTGGAGTCCGGAACGCCCTCGTAGCTCAGGGGATAGAGCGCTTGCCTCCGGAGCAAGAAGTCGCAGGTTCGAATCCTGCCGAGGGCACCACGCCGGAACGGCCCCGCGTCGCACTGCGACGCGGGGCCGTTCTCGTCTCGGGCGGCTACTCCGCCGGACCCTGCTGCGCTGCCGCGGTGATCGGCGCCATGTCGAAGTAGTCGCGCCAGCCGGCGATCCTGCCGTCGACGACCTCGAAAGTCCCCATCACCGGCAGTTCGACGGTCCGTCCCCCGAGCGTGAACACGTCGACCCGCTCGTTGAGCACCACGCCGCCGTGGACAGCCTGGTGCCGGATGCGGAAATCGATGCCGCCGAACGAGGCGACGAACCCGGCGATGAACTCCTCGATCGCCGCGCGCCCGCGCACCGGTTCCATCGGGATGTTGTGGTAGACGGCGTCGTCGGTGAAGTAGGACGCGAGCACGGCCGGGTCGGGATCGGCCCAGCGGCGGCAGAATTCGGTGACGAGCTCGTCGGGGGTCATGCGGTTCCTTCCGTCAGGCCCGGGCGAAGCGCGCCGGATCGGTGCCCGGGACCCGGCGCGCCCGGCCTCTCTCGATGAGGTGCCGCACGTGCGCCGAGGCCTCGGACAGCGCCATCTGCTTGCCCGTGGGCGGAGTCTGGTCCCAGGGGCGGTACCACGTCATCCGCTCGGCAGCCTGCCACAGCGTCAGCTCCTCGTCGCCGAACGCCGCGTACAGATCGTCGAGGCGTCGCTCGTGATGCTCGACGAGCGCGTCGGTGCGGGCCGCGAGGTCGTCGATCGGCTGCCGGTGCGCGGGCAGGGTGCGCCGGGCCGGGAGCGTGCCGACGGCGCGCAGGGAGTCGATGAATTCGCCGAGGGCGTCGCGTTCGGGGAGGGGGAAATCGAAGTCGCCCACGTGCGGGGTCGTGGTGGCGAGGACGTGGTCGCCGCTGAAGAGGATGTCGTGCTCCTCGATGTAGAAGCAGGCGTGGCCGGGGGTGTGCCCGGGGGTGAACACTGTGCGCAGGGTGCGGCCGGCGAGCGTGATCCGTTCGTCGGTGGCGAGCTTGCGGTCGGGATGGACGTCGGGCTTGCCGGTTGCGCGTTCCCCGTTCACCCGGTCGAGGTAGGTGGCGATCTGGTCGTCCGGGGCGCCGGCGCGGCGCCACTGCTCGGCCTCCCACTCGGCGTTGCCGTCGCCGGAGATCATGAGCTCGAGCTGGCCGAAGTCGTCCTCGTGCATGCCGACCCAGCAGCCCGACGCCTCCCGGATCCGGCCGGTCAGACCGACGTGGTCGGGATGGAAGTGGGTGACGACGACCCCCTCGACGTCCGCGACGGAGGCGCCGACGGCGGCGAGGCCGTCCTGCAGCGCGGCCCAGGACGTGTCGTCGTTCCAGCCCACGTCGACGAGGACCAGCCCGCGCGGCGACTCCATCGCATACACCTGGGTGTCGCCGACCGGCAGGTCGCTCACCGGTACGGGGATGCGGTAGATGCCGTCGCCGATGTCGCGGGCGTGGTCCATGGGGTCCTCCGAGCTACTCGATCGTTAGCCATTCAATGAACACAAACAGTAAACTATTTGGGTTCGTGCGGCTCGATGATCGCCATGATCGACCGGATCTCCCCCGCTGGGATGGCGAAGTGCTCGGTGACCGCCACGGTGAGGGTGCCGTCGCCGGCGTCGAGGTCGAGCAGGAACCGCGCGACGACGTTGTCGTCCCACTCGCGAAACGTCAGCTCCCGCACACGACGGATCGAGCGGTACTCGGGGCCCTGCTCGAGCCGGTCGCGGATCTCGACGCCGCTGTCGCCGGTGCGCACGCCGTTCTCGACCCGCCACGCGTCGGCCGCGAGCCGCACGTGTGATGCGTCGTGTCCGACGAGGGAGCGGATGTAGGAGCGGGCCATGGCGACGCGGGCGCTGTCGGTGGGCGCGCCGGCATGCTCGGCGATCGCGGCCATCAGGGTCGGCGCCCAGTCCGGCCGGCAGATCACCAGGTCCGGCATGTAGGGATGGGGGCGGTTGTACTCGAGCTCGCTGCCGTCGATGCGGGCGCAGTACAGCCCCGCCGCCTGCGCGACCCCCACCGGCGCCGCGGAGTCCCACTCCCACTGCCCGCCGGCGTGCACGTAGGCATCGACGTCGCCACGCACCACCGCCATGGCCTTGGCCCCGGCCGAACCCATCCGCACCACGTGGGCGCCGACGGCCCGGGCGACGTCGGCGACGAAGGCCGGCGGCCGGCTGCCGCTGACGACGATCCGGGGCCGTCGGCCGGCCAGCGGCCGCAGTTCGGCGGGACGGACGTCGTCGGTGCCGTAGACGGCACCGACGGCCGGCTGAGCGACGGCGGCGGCGGTGATACCCCTGCCGGCCTCCCACAACGCGACGTGCACGGCCCAGTCCTCGTGGTCCGGCATGCCGTACTCCTTGGACCCGTCCAACGGGTCGACGATCCACACCCGCTTCGCGTGCACCCGCACCGGATCATCGGCGGATTCCTCCGAGAGCACCGCGTCGCCGGGGCGCTCGGCGGCGAGCCGCTCGAGGATGTACGTATCGGCGGCGCGGTCGCCGCGGCGGCCGAGTTCGCGACCGGTGAGCGTGTCGGCCTCGGCCGCGCGGACGGTCAGCAACAGTTCGCCTGCAGCGGTGGCGATCTCGGCGGCGAGGGCGGCGTCATCGGTCATGGGGCCAACAATTCCATGACCAGCCCGGCCTGCGCGACCGGATCGCCGTCCTGCGGCCGCAGCACCAGGTCCGGCCGGGTGGGCGCCTCGTAGGGGTCGTCGATACCGGTGAACCCGGTGATCTCCCCGGCCCGGGCCCGGGCGTACATGCCCTTCGGATCGCGGGCCTCGCAGTCGGCGAGCGGGGTGTCGACGAACACCTCGAGGAACGGCAGCCCGGCCTCCCGGTGCTGCTCGCGGATCCGGTCCCGGTCGGACCGGTACGGGCTGATGAGCGCGCAGATCGTCACCAGGCCCGCGTCGGCCATCAGCTGCGCCACCGCGCCGACGCGCCGGACGTTCTCCGCGCGGTCCCGCGGCCCGAAGCCGAGGTCGGCGTTGAGGCCGTGGCGCAGGTTGTCGCCGTCGAGCCGGTAGGCCGGGACACCGGCCGCGAGCAGGCGCCGCTCGAGCGCCGCGGCGACAGTGGACTTGCCCGACGCCGACAGGCCGGTCAGCCACACCGTCGCGCCGCGCGAGAGGCGTTCGGCGCGGGTCGCCTCCGCCGCGTGCCACACGACGGGGGCGGCGGCGAGGGTGGGTCCGGTGATCATCCCGGCGGCGACGGTGCTGCCGGTCGCGTCGTCGACGAGCACGAAGCTGCCGGTGGTCCGGTTGCGCCGGTAGGGGTCGAACAGCACGGGACGGCGGGTCCGCAGCTGCACCCGTCCGATCTCGTTGAGGGTCAGCGATCGTGCCGTCCCGTCGCGGTGGAGGGTGGTGACGTCGAGCCGGTAGTCGAGCCGCACCACGTGCGCGGCGGTGGCGTTGGTGGTGTGCAGCAGGGTGTAGGTGGCGTCGGGTGCGAGACCTGGGCCCTCGGCGAGCCAGCACACCATCGCGTCGAGCTCGTGCCCGACGAGCGGGCGGTTCCCCGGGCGGCACAGCATGTCACCGCGGCCCACATCGAGGTCGTCCTCGAGTTCGAGGCACACGGCGCTGCCCGCGAAGGCGCTCGGCACCGGGTCGCCGCCCGGTCCGTGGACGGCGCGCACACGCGTGCCGTAGCCCGAGGGCAGCACCACCACCTCGTCGCCGGGGGCGAACGCCCCGCTCGCGACGGTGCCGGCGTAGCCGCGGAAGTCGCGGTGCTCCCCGTGACCGGGGCGGAGCACGTACTGGACGGGGAATCGCGCGTCGATGAGGTTGCGATCGGAGTCGACGTGCACCTGCTCGAGACGGTGCAGCAACGAGGCGCCCTCGTACCAGGTCATGATGGTGGTGCGCGTGACGACGTTGTCGCCGAGCAGCGCCGACACCGGCACGAACGTCAGGTCGTGGATGTCGAGTTTGGCTGCGAACGAGGAGAATTCGGCGCAGATTTCGTCGAAGCGCTGTTGCGACCAGTCGACCAGGTCCATCTTGTTGACGCACAGCACGAGGTGGGGGACGCCGAGCAGGCTGGCGAGAAAGGCGTGCCGGCGGGTCTGCTCGACGATGCCCTTGCGGGCGTCGACGAGAATGAGGGCGAGGTCGGCGGTCGAGGCGCCGGTGACCATGTTCCGGGTGTACTGCTCGTGGCCGGGGGTGTCGGCGACGACGAAGGCGCGGTGCGGGGTACAGAAGTAGCGGTGGGCGACATCGATGGTGATGCCCTGCTCCCGCTCCGCCCGCAGTCCGTCGGTGAGCAGCGCCAGATCGGGGGTGTCCATGCCGCGCTCGCGGCTGGTGCGGGTGACGGCGTCGAGCTGGTCCTCGGGCACGGCCTTGGAATCGTGGAGCAACCGGCCGATCAGCGTGGACTTGCCGTCGTCGACGCTGCCGGCGGTCGCGATGCGCAGCAACCGGGTCATCAGAAGTAGCCCTCCTTCTTGCGGTCTTCCATGCCGGCCTCGGAGATGCGGTCGTCGGCGCGGGTGGCGCCGCGCTCGGTGACGCGGCTGACGGCGACCTCGGCGACCACCTCGTCGGGGGTGGCGGCGGCGGATTCGACGCACCCCGTGCAGGTGGCGTCGCCCACCGTGCGGAACCGCACCAGCGCGTCGCGCGGCTCGTCGTCCGGCAGCAGAGCGAGGAACTCGTTGAGCGCCAGCAGCATTCCGTCGCGCTCGACGACGGTGCGGCGATGGGCGTAGTAGAGCGACGGCAGCTCGATGCCTTCGTCGCGGATGTAGTTCCAGACGTCGAGTTCGGTCCAGTTGGACAGCGGGAACACGCGGATGTGCTCACCGCGGCGGTGCCGGCCGTTGTACAGCTGCCACAGTTCGGGACGCTGCGCCTTGGGATCCCACTGCCCGAACTCGTCGCGGAAGGAGAACACGCGTTCCTTGGCGCGGGCCTTCTCCTCGTCGCGGCGGGCGCCGCCGAACACCGCGTCGAATCCGCCTTCGCGGATGGCACGCAACAGCGTTCGGGTCTGCAGCCGGTTGCGGCTCGCGCGCGGGCCGACGTCCTCGACGGCCCGGCCGGCGTCGATGTCGTCCTGCACCGAGGCGACCAGCAGGCGCACCCTCCGGCGGGCCGCCTCGGCGTCACGGTAGGCGAGGACCTCGGGGAAGTTGTGGCCGGTGTCGATGTGCAGCACCGGAAACGGGATCGGCGCCGGCCAGAACGCCTTGGCCGCCACGTGCAGCATCACCGCGGAGTCCTTGCCTCCGGAGAAGAGCAGCACGGGACGTTCGAAGGTGGCCGCCACCTCCCGGAAGATGTGCACGGACTCGGCCTCGAGGGCGCGCAGCAGGGACAGTTCGTACGACGGCGTGAGGGTCATCGGGGCTCCAGCTCACGAGCGCCGGTCCAAATATGTACCGGCTCGGTCGAAAGGTTTCGCCCCGAACAATAGAACGAGTTTCAGTTCCGGGTCAACGCCTCGCGGGGTGCGAGCGAATGTATCGCCCACTCGATCAGACCGACGGCATGATCCATTCGCTCGGTCCCCCGGGGCCGCAACACCCGGCCGTCACCGGGCCGGGCGACGCCCGCGTCACCGGGCCGGGCGACGCCCGCCGAGCTCGCGCGTGACGGCCTCGGCGGTGGCCACGAGGGCCGCCCCGCGCCGGGCGATCTCCCGGTTGGCCAGGGTCGCGCCCACGTGGAGAGTGAGCACCACCGATTGCCGCCCGTCCGCGTCGTAAGCGGGGGCGGCGAGCAGGTTCACCGGATGCTCGGCGTCGGCCGGTTCCGCCCCGGTCAGCAGCACCCGCTCCCCCAGGCTGGACACCATCTCCCCCAGCAGTTCGCGCAGCTCGGACGGCAGGTCGTGCGCCGCGACGCCCGCCATGAGCGCGTGCAACCGCCGCCCGCCCGCGGTGAGCGACTCGACCAGATATCCCGCGGTGCGGCACTCGTCGACCACGTCCCGCAGGCGGTCCCGGTCCAGCCGCACCGGAAGCGTCGGCTCGCGCGCGAGCCACTGCTCGAGCCGCTCGTCGGAGTCCCACAGCACGTACATCAGGCCCACCGGCGGCGCGAACGGATAGACCTCTCCCACCCGCGCCCCGGCACCGTCCGGATCGGCCCCGGCGACGTCGAGGACCGCGATGCGGTCGCCCACCACCGCCGACGCGGCGCAGGTGGCACCGAACTCGGCGCCGAGCGCGGCCAGGTGGCGGTGGGTGACGGGACCGACGGCGAAGCCGCGCTGCGCGGCGCGGCCCGCGACGATCAGCGCGGGACCGAGGCCGTACGTCCTGTCGGCGGGATGGCGCATCAGGTAGCCGGCCTCGGTCAGGGCGGTCAGGATCCCCAGGCACGTCGGCTTGCTCATGCCCAGCCGGCGCGCCAGCTCGGAGAGCCCGAACCGGGTCTCCGGGTGCGCGACCAGGTGGTCCAGGACCTGCACGACCCGCTCGGTCGGCGGCGAACGCCGAGCGGACGACGTCGCGGCGGCCTCGGTCATTGACGCCTCCTTGGAACACGTTCTATCGTCGCTGCACCGAGAGCCTACCGCACCGGTACATATTTGAACCGCAAGGAGATCGTGTGCTCACCGATCCGCTCACATCCGCCATCGCCGAGGCCGAGAAGCTCGTCGCGACGGCGCCGCACATCCGCACCGAGCAGGACCTGGTCGAGGGGTACCGCTACCTCGCCGGCGGGATCACCGCTTGCGTCCACTCGGCGTGGGCGGCCGAGAGCCCCCACCCCACGTTCGTCACCGGCACCGGGCCCTACACGAAGATGGGGCTCGACAACCCCGACACCCTCTACTTCGGGGCGCGCATCCGCGACGACGCCGAGTACGTCGTCACCGGCCGCCGCGGCACCACCTGCGACCTGAGCTTCCAGGTGCTCGCCGGCAACTACACCGACGCCGAGGTACCCGGCAACGTCACCGCGTTCGACGACCGCGAGCTGCGCATCGCCGACGACGGCACCTTCGAGGCCCGGTTCGGTCCCGGCCCTGCCGACCCCGGAAACAACTACTTCACCCTCGCCCCCGGCTCGTCCCAGCTCGTCGTCCGGGAGGTCTACAGCGACTGGTCCCAGCGGCGCGGCACCCTGCGCATCGACCGGGTCGACGCGCTCGGCACACCGCCGCCCGAGCCGACGCAGGACGACGCCGCCGCTCGCTACCGGCGGGCCGGGCGCGCGCTCGTGTCCCGGGTGCGGACGTGGCTGCAGTTCCCGCAGTGGTTCTACCTCGACCTTCCGGTCAACACGGTCACCGAACCGCGGCCGACGCCCGGCGGCCTGGCCACCCAGTACTCGTCCGTCGGGCACTTCGACCTGCGCGACGACGAGGCGATGATCCTCACCGTCCCCGCCTCCGACGCGCCCTACCAGGGCTTCCAGCTGGGCAGCCTCTGGTATATCTCGCTCGACTACATCCACCACCAGACGTCGCTGAACAACACACAGGCCCAGGTCGATCCGGACGGGATGATCCGCATGGTCGTCTCCGCCCGCAATCCCGGCGTCGCCAACTGGGTCGAGACCCTGGGCCGCAGCCGCGGGTTCCTGCAGTTCCGCTGGCAGCGCCTCTCCCGCGACCTCACGACCGCGGACGGCCCGACGGCCCGGGTGGTCCCGTTCGACGACCTGGCCGCGGCACTGCCGTTCCTCGACCACAACCGGGTCACGCCCCAGCAGTGGTCCGCGCGGATCGCCGCCCGCCAGACCGCGATCGCCGACCGGATGCTCGGGTGAGCGCCGTGACCACCACCCCGAGCCCCCTGCTGGCCGGACAGACCGTCGTGGTCAGCGGCGTCGGGCCCGGACTCGGCCGCACCCTTGCGGTGCGGTGCGCCGAGCACGGCGCCGACGTCGTGCTCGCCGCCCGCACCGCCGCCCGCCTCGACGACGTCGCGGCCGAGATCACCGCCCTGGGCCGGCGCGCCCTGTCCGTCCCGACCGACATCACCGACACCGGCTCCGCGTCCCGGCTGGTCGAGACGGCCCTCCGCGAGTTCGGCCGGGTCGACACCCTGGTCAACAACGCCTTCTCGGTTCCATCGATGAAACCGTTGGCACGCACCGACTTCCAGCACATCCGCGACAGCGTGGAACTCACCGTCCTCGGCGCACTGCGCCTGACCCAACTGTTCACCGAGGCCCTGACCGAGACGAAGGGCTCGGTGGTGAACATCAATTCGATGGTGCTGCGACATTCGCAGGAGCGCTACGGCAGCTACAAACTGGCCAAGTCGGCTCTGCTCGCGCTGTCACAGTCCCTCGCCACCGAGCTCGGCCCTCACGGGATCCGAGTCAATTCCGTTGCCCCCGGCTATATCTGGGGAGAAACCCTGAAGGCGTACTTCGAGCACCAGGCAGAGAAGTACGGCACCACCGTCGAACAGATCTACCAGCACACCGCGGCGGGCACCGACCTCAAACGCCTGCCCACCACCGAGGAGGTGGCCGACGCCGTGATCTTCCTCGCTTCCCCGCTGGCACGGGCCGTCACCGGCCAGTGCCTGGACGTGAACTGCGGCGAATACCACCACTGACCAGCCGTGCGCGTTTTCGGTAGCCGGCACTACCAGAATCGCGCACAGGGAAGGGAGATACATGAGTGAACGCACCAGCGTCGGCACCGTCGAGGACCTGCACGCCTCCGCGACGCGGCTGACCGGCCTGACCGACTTCGGCGACGACGACTACACCGGGGCCCTCGGCGTCCTCCTCGACTCGTATGCGCGCGACGAACACCTCACCCCGCTCGGCAGCAAGATGTCGCGGGTGTTCCTGCGCGGCGCCCTCGTCGCGCGGCTGCTGAGCGAATCGGCCTGGCGCGCGCACCCCGAGCACGCCGACGTCGCGATCGAACGGCCGATCTTCGTCACCGGCCTCCCCCGCACCGGCACCACCGCGCTGCACCGCCTGCTCACCGCCGACCCCGGCCACCAGGGACTCGAGATGTGGCTGACCGAGCTGCCGCAGCCACGGCCGCCGCGCGAGACGTGGGCCGGGAACCCGGCGTTCGCGGCCATCGAGGCCGGGTTCGCGCAGCACCACGTCGAGCACCCGGAGTTCATGGGTGTGCACTACATGTCCGCCGGCGAGGTCGAGGAGTGCTGGCAGCTGCTGCGGCAGTCCTTCCGATCGGTGTCCTACGAATGCCTCGCGCACCTGCCCACCTACTCGCGCTGGCTCGCGCGGCAGGACTGGACCGGAGCGTACGCCCGGCACCGCCGGAACCTGCAGCTGATCGGGCTGCCCGACGCCGGCAAGCGCTGGGTCCTGAAGAACCCGAGCCACCTGTTCGCACTCGACGAACTGCTCACCGTCTACCCCGACGCGCTGATCGTCGTCACCCACCGCGACCCGCGCACCGTGATCCCGTCGGTGTGCAGCCTGGCCGCGCACGCCACCGACGGCTGGTCGCACACCTTCCGGGGCGCGAGCCTCGGGCGCAGCCAGCTCGACCTGTGGGCGCGCGGGCTCGACACGTTCACCGCGGCACGGAGCCGGCACCACCCGGATCGGTTCGTCGACGTGGACTACCGCGACTTCGTCGCCGATCCCCTCGGCACGGTCGGCGCGATCTACGACCGGTTCGGCATCCCGCTCACCGCCGGCGCCGAACAGGCGATGGCCGCGCTGCACGCCGAGAGCCGCAGCGGGGATCGCCGGCCGGCGCACCGCTACCGGCTCGAGGACTTCGGCCTGAGCGACGCCGAGGTGGACGAGCGGTTCCCGGACTACGCCTGTCGCTGACCCGCGGCGACCGCCGCGGCGGCGAGGACGTCGAGCAGCGGGAACAGCGCGGCGGCGATGAGATCCCCGGTCTCGACGAACGCCTGCTCGGACAGGCCGATCGGGTCGGGGATGTTCGGGGTGCGGGCCGCGCCGCTGGGATCCCGGCAGGCGTCGAGCCGGGCGATCGTCTCCGCACCGGTGACGGTCGCGATGCGGTGCGCCTCGGTCAGGGTGAACGACTTCGCCGCGGCGCCGGCGGTCAGGCCGGCGACCCGGTCGCGCTGCTCCTCGCTCATGGTCAGGACCAGGTCGGCGCCCTCGACCATCGTCGCGGTCACCCGGCGGGCGCGGAAGTCGCTCGCGTCGGCGCCGAGACCGGCGATGACCGCGGCCGCCCGGGGTTCGACGGGATACCCGACGAGGGCCCGCGTGCCCGCGCTCTCGGCGGTCAGGTCGGCCCACCCCGATTCGCACGCGTAGGCCCGCGTCAGCCGCTCCGCGATCACGGACCGGCAGACGTTGCCGCTGCAGACGAACAGGATGTGCACGCGCGCACTCTAGCCGCCGCGAATCGGGCGGAGGGGACGCGATTTTCGGCGCCGTGCGATGTTCACGTGCCATTCGCACGCGCGCCGCGTGTCGTTCACTCACGGCGGCCGGTTCGCGGGCCGCCCCGGCGGGGTCCGGAAGCCGTGTCCACGTCACGTCCAGACCGTGCGACATGGGATGATCGACGTATGCCCGCACCCCTACCGCTCGATCCGATCGCCGAGGCCCACCGCCAGTGGACGGCCCACGGCTGGGGTGAGGTCGCGGACGGCATGGCCGCGGTGACCTCCGTGATGCGCGCGCAGCAGATCATGATGGCGCGGGTCGAGGAGGTTCTCAAACCGTTCGGGCTCACGTTCGCCCGGTACGAACTGCTGACCCTGCTGCACTTCACCAGGACCGGGGCGCTGCCCATGGCGAAGGCCAGCGCCCGGCTGCAGGTCCACCCCACCAGCGTCACCAATGCCGTGGACCGGCTCGAGACCGCGGGGCTCGTGCGCCGCACCCCGCACCCGAGCGACCGTCGCGCCACACTGGTCGAACTGACCGACGAGGGGCGGGCGCTGGCCGTCGAGACCACCGAGAAGCTCAACGCCGAGGTGTTCGCCCGGCCCGGCGTGCCCGACGACCAGCTCGAGACGCTGCTGCGGATCCTGGCCGGCCTGCGCCGCGACGCCGGCGACTTCGACACCGGAGGCGATCCCACCAGGTGGTGACACGGATCGGGGCCGTCCCGCAGGATGCGGAACGGCCCCGGTCGAGGACGACGATCAGGCGTGCTTGAACTCCGGCGCGCGCTTCTCGACGAACGCGGCCATGCCTTCCTTCTGGTCGGCGGTGGCGAACGTCGAGTGGAACACCCGCCGCTCGAACTTCACGCCCTCGGCGAGGGTGGTCTCGAAGGACCGGTTGACCGCTTCCTTGGCCATCATCGCGACGGGCAGCGACATCGACGCCACCGTGGTCGCGGCCTCGAGCGCCACGTCGAACAGGTCCGCGGCCGGCACGATGCGCGACACCAGGCCCGCGCGCTCGGCCTCCTCGGCGTCCATGTTCCGGCCGGTCAGGCACATGTCCATCGCCTTGGCCTTGCCCACGGCGCGGGTGAGCCGCTGCGAGCCGCCGATGCCGGGGATGACGCCGAGCTTGATCTCGGGCTGGCCGAACTTGGCGGTGTCCGCGGCGATGATGAAGTCGCACAGCATGGCCAGTTCGCAGCCGCCGCCGAGGGCGTACCCGGAGACGGCGGCAATGATCGGCTTGCGGGCCGAGGAGAGCCGATCCCACTGCGAGAACAGGTCTTCCGCGTACACCTCGGAGAACGTCTTCGGCGCCATCTCCTTGATGTCCGCGCCCGCGGCGAACGCCTTCTCGGAGCCGGTGAGCAGGATGGCGCCGATACCGGCATCCGCCTCGAGCTCCTCGACGGCCGCCACCACCTCACGCATCAGTTGGCTGTTGAGGGCGTTGAGCGCCTTGGGCCGGTTCAGCGTGATGATGCCGACGCGGTCCTTGCGGTCGAGCAGGATCGTCTCGAAGTCCGTCACTGGGTTTCCTGTTCTTTCGAGCGGTTGCGGATCTCGGTGATGATGGCCGAGAAGTCCAGTCCGCCGCCACCCGACTCGTTGAAGCGGTGGTAGATCTCCGCGGCCCGCAGCCCCAGCTCGGCGTCGACGCCGTTGGCGCGCAACGCGTTCGCGGCCAGACCGAGGTCCTTGTCCATGAGCGCGGCGGCGAACCCGGGCTGGTAGTCGTTGTTGGCGGGGGTGGTGGGCACCGGCCCGGGCACCGGGCAGTTGCTGGTCAGCGCCCAGCACTGGCCGGAGGCGTTGGACGCGACGTCGAAGAGGGCCTGGTTGGTCAGTCCGAGCTTCTCGCCGAGCACGAAGGCCTCGCTGATGGCGATCATCGACACGCCGAGGATCATGTTGTTGCAGATCTTGGCGGCCTGGCCGACGCCGGACCCGCCGCAGTGCACGACCTTGCGACCCATCACCTCGAGCAGCGGCTTTGCGGCTTCGAAGTCCTCCTCCGACCCGCCGACCATGAAGGCGAGGGTGCCGGCGGCCGCACCGGCCACGCCGCCGGAGACGGGCGCGTCGATGGCGCGGTGCCCGGCCTGCACGGCCTTCTCGTGGGCGGCGCGCGCGTCGGCGACGTCGATGGTGGAGCTGTCGACGAACAGCGTGTTCGGCCGGGCGGCCGGCAGGACCTCGTCGTACAGCTTCAGCACGAGGGCGCCGTTGGGCAGCATCGTGATCACGACGTCGGCGTCGCGGACCGCGTCGGTCGCGGACTCGGAGATCGTGAGGCCGTCGGCGCGGCCCTGTTCCTGGGCCGCCGGCACCGGGTCGAAACCGGTGACCGGGTAGCCGGCCTTGACGAGGTTCGCGGCCATCGGCCCGCCCATGTGGCCGAGACCGAGGAAGGCGACGTTCGGCAGTGTGCTCATGTCAGGCGTTTTCCTTCTCGGGTGCGACGAGCCCGAGTTCGAGCTCGCCGAGTGGCTGGAAGTACGCGTCGACGTCCGCGTCGGTGACGTCGGCGAGGGTCGCCGGCGACCACGCCGGGTTGCGGTCCTTGTCGACCACCTGCGCGCGGATGCCCTCGACGAGGTCGTGCGAGCGCAACGACGCCAGGGACACCCGGTACTCCTCGTTCAGCACCTCTTCGAGGCTGCCGAGTTCGCGGGCGTGGCGCACCGATCGCAGGGTCACCTTCAGCGCGACGGGCGACTTGCCGAGGATCTGCTCGGCGGCTGCGCGGGCCTCGGGCTCCTCGGCGTCCTGCAGGCGGGCGACGATCTCCTCGACGGTCGGCGCCGAGTAGGCGGCGTCGATCCAGGAGCGCTGCGCGAGCAGCGGCGACTCCGGGGCCGGCTGGGCGAATTCGGCGAGCGCCTCGTCGACCGTGCCGGATTCGAGGGCGGCGACGAACTTGTCGAGCGCCTCGGACGGCACGAAGTGGTCGGCGAAACCGAGGGCGATGGCGTCGCCGGCCGTCATCCGGCCGGTGGTCAGGGCGAGGTGGGTGCCGAGCTCGCCCGGTGCGCGCGAGAGCAGCCAGGTGCCGCCCACGTCGGGGACGAAGCCGATGCCCACTTCGGGCATCGCGATCGTGGAGCGTTCGGTGACGACGCGGACGTTGCCGTGGGCGGCGATCCCGACGCCGCCGCCCATGACGATGCCGTCCATGAGCGCCACGTACGGCTTCGGGTAGCGGCCGATGGCGGCGTTGAGGATGTACTCGTCGCGCCAGAAGTCCTGCGAGCCGGTGCCCCCGTCGCGGGCGTCGTGGTAGATCGAGACGATGTCACCGCCGGCGCACAGGCCGCGCTCCCCCGCCCCGTCCACGACGACCGCACGGACCGAGTCGTCCCCGGCCCACTCGCCGAGCGCGGCGGCCGTCACCTTCACCATGTCGTAGTTCAGGGCGTTGATGGCCTTGGGCCGGTTCAGGGTGATCCGGCCGATGCCGCCGGAGACCCGGACGAGGACGTCTTCCGTCTCGGTCATTTTGCTCCGTTCTGCGCCGCGGCCACCACGCTGCGCGCGACGACCACCCGCATGATCTCGTTGGTTCCTTCGAGGATCTGATGCACCCGCAGATCCCGCACGATCTTCTCGAGCCCGTACTCGGCAAGATAGCCGTAGCCGCCGTGCAGTTGCAGCGCGTCGTTGGCGGCGTCGAAGCAGGCATCGGTGGCGAATCGCTTCGCCATGGCGCACAGCTCGACCACGTCGTCGGCATTCCGGTCCAGCGCGTCGGCCGCGCGCCACAGCAGGGTGCGGGAGGCCTCGATGCCGGTGCGCATGTCGGCGAGCCGGAACTGCAGGGCCTGCGAGTCGAGCAGCCGCTCGCCGAACGCCTTGCGTTCGGCGAGGTAGCCGACGGTCTTGTCGAGCGCGGCCTGAGCGCCGCCGACCGAGCACGCGGCGATGTTGAGCCGGCCTCCGTTGAGCCCGTGCATGGCGATGCGGAAACCGCTGCCCTCCTCGCCGAGCAGGTTCTCGGCGGGCACCCGGGCACCGTCGAAGATCACCTGCCGGGTGGGCTGGGCGTTCCAGCCCATCTTCTTCTCGTTGGCGCCGAAGGACAGCCCGGGGGTGTCCTTCGGGACGATGATCGCGGAGATGCCGCGCGGGCCGGGCTCGCCGGTGCGGGCCATCACCACGTACACGTCCGACGTGCCGGCGCCGGAGATGAACTGCTTGGCGCCGGTGAGGACGTACTCGTCGCCGTCGCGGACGGCCCTGGTGCTCAGGGCCGCCGCGTCGGAGCCGGCGCCGGGCTCGGTCAGGCAGTAACTCGCGAGCTGGTCCATCGAGCAGAGCCCGGGGACCCAACGGCGGCGCTGCTCGTCGTTGCCGAACCGGTCGATCATCCACGTGACCATGTTGTGGATGGAGATGTAGGCGGCGATGGACGGGCAGCCCTTGGCGAGTTCCTCGAAGATCCGGACGGAGTCGAGGCGACGCAGGCCCGACCCGCCGACGTCCTCGCGGACGTAGATGCCGCCCATCCCGAGGGCCGCGGCCTTGCGCAGGACGTCGACCGGGAAGTGCTTGGTCTGGTCCCATTCGACCGCGTTCGGGGCGAGGAACTCGGCGGCGAAGTCGCGGGCGGTGTCGCGGATCGCCCGGTCGTCGTCGGTGAGGGTGAACATCGGTATCTCGTCCTAGTCCATCGTCGGGATGACGAAGTGGTCGGCGTTCTCCTTCAGGCCGGAGAACCAGCGCTGCGTGACGGTCTTGGTCTTGGTGTAGAAGCGGATCGAGTCCGGGCCGTGCTGGTTGAGATCGCCGAAGCCGGACCGCTTCCAGCCGCCGAAGGTGTGGTACGCGATCGGCACCGGGATCGGCACGTTCACGCCGACCATGCCGACGTTGACGCGGTTGGTGAAGTCGCGGGCGGTGTCGCCGTCGCGGGTGAAGATGGCCACGCCGTTGCCGTACTCGTGCTCCGAGGGCAGCCGCAGGGCCTCCTCGTAGTCGTGCGCGCGGACGACGATCACGACGGGACCGAAGATCTCCTCGCGGTAGATCTTCATCTCCGCGGTGACGTTGTCGAACAGGGTGGCGCCGGAGAAGAAGCCGCTCTCGTGGCCCTCGAGCACGAAGTCGCGCCCGTCGACGACGAGCTCTGCGCCCTCGTCGATGCCGGACTGGATGTAGTCGTGCACCCGCTGGCGAGCCTCGGCGGTGACGAGCGGGCCGAAGTCGGCGTTCGGGTCGTCGCTGCGGCCGACCTTCAGCTCGGCGACGCGTTCCTTCAGCTTGGCGACGAGAGCCTCGGCGGCCTCCTCGCCGACGGGCACCGCGACGGAGATGGCCATGCAGCGCTCACCGGCGGAGCCGTAGCCGGCGCCGACGAGGGCGTCGGCCACCTGGTCCATGTCGGCGTCGGGCATGACGATCGCGTGGTTCTTGGCGCCGCCGAAGCACTGGGCGCGCTTGCCGTGGGCGGCGGCGGTCTCGTAGATGTACTGGGCGATCGGCGTGGAGCCGACGAAGCCGACGGCCTTGACGCGCTCGTCGGTCAGCAGCACGTCGACGACGGTCTTGTCGCCGTTGACGACGTTGAACACGCCGGCGGGCAGCCCGGCCTCGATGAACAGCTCCGCCAGGCGCAGCGGCACCGACGGGTCGCGCTCGGAAGGCTTGAGCACAAACGCGTTTCCGCACGCGATGGCCGGTCCGGCCTTCCACAGCGGGATCATCGCGGGGAAGTTGAACGGGGTGATGCCGGCGACGACGCCGAGCGGCTGGCGCATCGAGTAGACGTCGATGCCGGTGCCGGCGGAGTCGGTGAACTCGCCCTTGAGCAGGTGCGGGATGCCGGTGGCGAACTCGATCACCTCGAGGCCGCGCTGGATGTCGCCCTTGGCGTCGGCGACGGTCTTGCCGTGCTCGGAGGACAGCAGCCGCGCGAGGTTGTCCATGTCGTCCTGCACGAGCTGCAGGAACTTCATCAGCACGCGGGCGCGCTTCTGCGGGTTGAACGCGGCCCATTCCTTCTGAGCCTCGACGGCGTTCGCGATGGCGGCCTCTGCCTCGGCGACGTCGGCGAGCGGAACCCGGGCCTGCACCTCGCCGGTGTTGGGGTCGAAGACGTCGGCGAACCGGTCGGAGGCACCGGGGATGTGCTTGCCCCCGACGAAGTGGGTGAGTTCTCGAACGCTCATGTCCGGATCCGTCCTAACTGGTCGAATTCTCGTGTTTCGGTGGGATGATCGGGGGCAGCGGACGACACCCCCGGCAATGTGTGCTCATCCTATAGTTGGAAGTCCATGTATGTCCATAGGTGGCTGCGCCGCCGGTGCGTCCTTTGGGTCGCTCCAGCCGCCCAAAGGACGCACCGGCCGAGGAGCGGCCTATCGCAGCCGCCGGTACATCTCTTCCAGGTCGGCGGCACCGCGGATGACCACCGACTCGTCGGTGCCGCCGGCCCGCAGGACCCGCCGCAACAGCATCGGATCGAGATCGTCCAGCGCGGGCCGGTACGGCTCGGCCGGCAGATCCGGCAACCGGATCGCGTCCCCGTAGAAGTCCTCGTCGTCGGTCTCGGCCGCGTCCACCCCGCCGATCAATGCGTTCAGGTCGACCCCGCGCAGGGTGAGCACCGCCAGCGGCTGCTCGTCGACGTGCTCGGCCAGCAGGTACCCGACCGCCGCCGCGTGTTTGCACGGCCACCCGTCGTCGGGGCACGTGCAGTCGAAGTCCAGTTCACCGGCGCGCCGCGGCAGCAGCAGCGGACCCAGTTCCTCCGGCAGCGCACCGCCCGCGAGCCGGACCAGCATGCCCGGAGCCGACCGCACCCGGTCGATCAGCTCCGCGACCGCCTCCTCGTCGAGCGTACGGATCGAGACCGTCGAGGTGAACGGGCGCAGCTGACTGCCCTGCACCTCCCCCACCGCCACGCCGGGCTCGAGCCGCATCGAGACCACCTGTCCCGACCGGGCGTAGGTCCGGCCCCGCGCCAGCCGGCCCTTGTCGGCGACCTGCTCCATCGCCGAGACCAGCTCCTTCGACCACCAGGTGCGTCCGATCGACCCGCGCTTCGTCCGCGCCTCGATGCCGCCGACGACCCGCCGGCGCTTGCCGTAACGGTCGAACCCGCCGGCCGGGCTCACTCGCCCACCGCCTCGTCGCCCAGGGACAGCAGCGAGTGCAGCTGCTCGGTGGACAGCTCGGTGATCCAGTTCTCGCCCGCTCCCACCGCAAGCTCCGCCAATTCCTGTTTCCCCGCGATCATTTCGTCGATCCGTTCCTCCAGCGTGCCGACGCACACGAGCTTGCGGACCTGCACGTCGCGGCGCTGGCCGATGCGGAACGCCCGGTCGGTGGCCTGGTTCTCCACCGCCGGATTCCACCAACGATCCAGGTGCACCACGTGATTCGCGGCCGTCAGGTTCAGGCCCGTGCCGCCGGCCTTGAGCGAGAGCAGCATCATCGGCGGGCCGCCGTCGCCCTGGAACGCGGCGACCATCGCGTCGCGCCGGCCCTTGGACACCCCGCCGTGCAGAAACGGCACCGTGGTGTCGAACCGCTCGGCGAGATACGGGGCGATCAGCTCACCGAACTCCCGGAACTGGGTGAACAGCAGCGCCTTCTCGCCGTCGGCGAGGATCGACTCGACGATGTCCTCCACCAGCCCGAGCTTGCCCGAACGGTGCCGGCCCCGCCGCAGCACCCCGGAGCCGTCGCCCAGGTAGTGCGCGGGGTGATTGCACACCTGCTTGAGCCGGGTCAGCGCGGCGAGCACCGCGCCCTTGCGGGCCATGCCCTCCTTGTCCCGGATCTGCCGCATCATCTCGTCGACCACCGCCCGGTACAGCGCCGCCTGCTCGGCGGTCAGGTTGGCCCGCACCGTCTGCTCGAACTTCTCCGGCAGGTCCGAGATCACCGACGGATCGGTCTTGACGCGGCGAAGCACGAACGGCGACGTCAACGCCCGCAGCCGCGCGGCGGCGGCCGCGTCGCGCTCCCGCTCGATCGGGACGGCGAACCGGGCCCGGAACGTCGACGGCGAACCCAACAGGCGGGGATTGGCGAAGTCGAGGATCGATCGCAGTTCCTCGAGCCGGTTCTCCACGGGGGTGCCGGTGAGCGCGACGCGGTGCCGCGCGGGGATCGCCCGCGTCGCGCGGGACTGCGCGGTCGCGGCGTTCTTCACGTGCTGGGCCTCGTCGAGCACCACCCGGCCCCAGCGCAGCGACCTCAACGGCGCCACGTCACGCGCGACGAGCGCGTACGTCGTGATCACCAGGTCGCTGTCGGCGACCGCCGCGGCCAGCGCGGCGTCGCGCAACCGCGCCGGGCCGTGGTGGACGTGCACGCGCAGGCCCGGGACGAACCGCTGGGCCTCGCGCTGCCAGTTGCCCACCACCGACATCGGGCACACCAGCAACGTCGGGGGCACGTCGTCGCCGCCCGCCCGTTCGTGGGCGAGCAGCGCGAGCACCTGCACGGTCTTGCCGAGGCCCATGTCGTCGGCCAGCACCGCGCCCAGCCCGAGGCCGCTCATGAACGCCAGCCACTCCAGGCCGCGCTGCTGGTACGGACGCAAGGTCGCGTGCAGGCCGGGTGGGGGCGGCACCGGTTCGGGCCGGACCTGCCCGTCGAGCAGGGTCGCCACCCAGCCGGTCGCGGCGACGTCGGTGACCTCCACCGGTGGCGGCTCGTCGCCGGTGAACCGGCCGAACAACGTCGCCAGCGTCGCGTCCGTCGCGCCCTGGCCGGCGACGTAGCGGGCGGCCCGCGCGAGCGCGATCGGATCCGCCTGCACCCACTTGCCGCGCAGCTTGACCAGGTCGCTGTTGGCCGCGATCAGCCGTTCCATCTCGGCGGGGGTGAGCAGCATGTCGCCCACGGCAAGCTGCCACTCGAACGAGACGAGCGCGTTCATGCCGACGGTGTCGTCCTCGGCGGCGACGGGTGCGACCGGCGAGGACACCTGCAGCCGCAGCGACGGCTCGAGCCGCGCCCACGCGCGCGGCAGCAGCAACGCGACGCCGGCCTCACCCAGCGCGCGGCCACCGTGCTCCACGAGGTCGGTCACGACCCCCGTCGGCAGCAGCAGGTCCAGGCTGTCCGGGTCGCGCGGCACGTCCTGCAGCCGCGGATACGCCTTCAGGGCGGCGCCGAGCTTGCGGATCCCGATCTGCAGCAGCTGGGCGTCGGAGCCGTCCACCGGCACCGGCACCGGCGCCTGCCCCTCCGACCGCAGGCACACCTCGAGCCGCCACAGCGTGTCGGCGCCGATGCCGTCCTCCTCGTCGTCCGGTTCGACGAGCCGCAGCACCAGGTCGGGCTCGTTTCCCGCGAGCGAGGCCCGCCATTCGTCCAGCGCCTCGGCCATGCGCTGGGAGCCGCTGTGGTGCGGTTGCCCCTCGGCCAGGGCGGCGATCAGCGGATGCAGCGAGGTACCCACGTTGCCGATCAACGCCCGGGTGATCGGATCGGTGAGCTCGGTGGCGAGGTCGTCGAGGAGCGCCGCGGGCCGCCCGGCCTGCCGCTGCACCGGCGGCATCGCGGCGGACAGTTCGGCCGTCCAGGCACGGATCCGGTCACCGCCGAGCAGGCGCCACCGGGCCCACCACTGCCCGTCCGCGCGGTGCAGTTCCGGGGCCACCCGCCCGGCCTGCGCCCAGCGCTCGAGGCCGCGGGCGACGTGGGCGAGGTAGCGCAGGTCCCCGGCCACCCCCTCGGCGTGCCGCGGCAGCGCCAGCAGCAGCTCCGCGGCGTCGGGCGGCGCGACCGCCACCGCCGGGATCGACCGCGGACCGTCGTCGCCGGGCAGACGCAGCTCGACCCGGTGCCGGAACGGCCGGTCGATCCATCGTCGCAGTACAGCGGGTGTGTCGTCGGGCGGGTCGTCGCCGTCGCGCCACAGCATCAGGCCCGCTCCCGGTGACCACAGCCCGTGCAGCATGCCCACCATGGTGCCAGTCGCGACCGACACCGTCGTGACGGGCTGGGGCGCACGCACGCCGTCGTGGCGGGTGGGCACGCGCGCGGGACGGTCGTGCGCTGAGCGCCGGTGACGATCGGCCCTGGATCGGGCTCGCTCCCCGGAGGACACTGGGCTGCAGGTGCACCCACCAGGAGACTGCGATGTCGATCATGATCCAGGTCCTCGAGCAGGCCTACAGCGCCCACACCCCTTGGGAGCAGGTCAAGTACGCGTTCGTCGACTCCGAGCACATCACCACCATGCGGCTCGACGGTCAGTGCGGCGTGTGGCTCGACGGGACGAAACACGGTGAATCCCACCGGCTCGCCGCCACCGCGACCGCGGAGCAGGCGGTGTTCTTCCTGCTGACCGTGTTCGACCGGATCGCCGAGTGCAGGCAGCACGGCGGGTCGTGGATCGTCGGGCACGACGGCCGCACCATCGAGTCCATCCACGCGACACGGTTTCCGCTGACGACCGACGGCTGAACCCTGATCCACCGTCGGTGATCCCGATCCGGATCGGGATCGGATTTCGGGATGGGTGATCTCGCGAGGCAGGGGCGATCGGCCGGCCTGCCCGGCGTGTCCACTGGTGTCTCCGGTCATGCCCTTTCACAGATTTCGTCGGTGATCTGCGGGTTCATCCGTGCGGTCACCGAGCTAAGCGCGCTGCAGGTTCTCGTCTTCGGCGTCCTCGACGCGCACCGGGCGGCGTCGGTCGCGTAGCAGGTGGCGTGCCGCCCAGTCGAGGCAGAATCCGAGCACACCGATGACTGCGATCACGGCCATCACCTGGTCGTAGGCGAGCTGGTCGCGGGCGTTGAGGATCTGGTAGCCCAGGCCGGAGCGGACGCCGAGCATTTCGGCGGGCACCAGGACCACCCAGGCGATGCCGAGCCCGACCCGCAGCCCGGTCTGGACCTGGCCGCGGATCGCGGGCAGCACCACGGAGGTGAGTTGCTCGAACCGGGTCGCTCCGAACGACCGGGCGACGAGCAGCTGCCCGGGGTCGACGGCGTGCACGCCGGCGACGGTGTTGATGACGATGGGCCACACGGCCGCCGCGGCGATGAGGAAGAACACCGGCTGATGGCCGATCCCGAACAGCGCGACGGCGATCGGCGCCCACGACAACGGCGAGATCATCCGCAGGAACTGCATCACCGGCATGGTCGCCCGCTCCACGACCGGGTTCAGTCCGATCAACAGGCCGACGGGGATGCCGACCGTCGCGGCAATCAGCAGACCGACGAGCAGCCGCCACATGCTGGCAGCGACGTCGGGCAGCAGCACGCCGCGTTCGACGAGGTCGATCAGCGCGGGAACCACATGCTGGGGAGCGAACTCTCGTAGCAGCGAGTCGGGAGCGGCGACGACGCTGGTGAGCAGCCACCACAGCAACACTGCGACGAGAACCGCGACGAGTTGCGGCACGAGCGATGGTCGCCGCGGTGCGGGAGTGGAGGGGTTCAAGAGGGGTCGACCTCCTCGATACGGGTCAGGTCTGCGGGCAGCCCGAAAGTGGCGGGACCGCCGAGACGGGCGAGTGACGCCCGGACGAACCGGTCGTCGACGAGGTCGTCGTGCACGGTCGCGGCATCGAGCCGGTCCAGGAACCGGGTGTCGCCGTCGACGAGGGTGTCGTGCATGGCCTCGACCAGCGCCGCGGTGAAGCTGGAGAACGGGAACGGTTGGTAGCCGACCTGCTGCGGCCGCCAGTGCGGGTGCACGCCGGGACTGCGGTCCGGATAGGTCAAGGCCTCGGTGATCGCAGGCAGCGGCTGCGGCAGGTATCCGCCCGCGAGCATCGTTGCCGCGGCCGGGCGATCGGCACCGATCCGCTGCTGCGCGCCGACGAGCGAGTCGGTGACGGACTGGGCGACGGCGGGTCGCTGCTCGAGGAGGTCCTCGTGAACGAGCAGCGCACAGCAGGCATGGTCGCGCCAGATGTCGCCGAGGAAGCGGTGGATGCGTCCGATGCCGCGGAGCTCGGCGGCGGCGTTGAACGGGTCGGCGACGGTGAAGCCGCCGATCGAGCCGTTGGCGAGCGCGGGGATCATGTCCGACGGACTCATGACGATCAGCTCCACGGTGCCGTCGGAGCGGGACGCGGACCGGCGGATCACCGGGCGCAATCCATGGGTACGCAGCAGTTTCTGCAGGACGATGTTGTGAATGGACCACCAGAACGGAATGGCAACCTGCCGGCCGGCGAGCTGGCCGAGGTCGGTGACGTCGGGCGCGACGGTAAGAGCCGAGCCGTTGGTGTGATTCCAGCCGATGACGCGCACGGCGCTGCCGAGCGAATAGCGCAGTTGTACGGCCATCGGCATCAGCAGATGCACGACGTCGACCTGCCGGGTGAGGAATGCCTCGGCCAGCGACGCCCAGCTACGGAACAGCACCGGCTTCGCGCCGTCGACGACGCCCTGCGGGTACAGGCCGGCACCGTGCGCGACGAGCAACGGCGCGGCGTCGGTGATGGGCAGGTATCCGATCCGCAACTGCCCGGAGGTGTTGGCGGGGTCGGTAGCCGCGA
Organism: Rhodococcus sp. M8; assembly: GCF_015654185.1. NCBI lineage: Bacteria > Bacillati > Actinomycetota > Actinomycetes > Mycobacteriales > Nocardiaceae > Rhodococcus > Rhodococcus sp. M8. The sequence goes on along the minus strand of NZ_CP064065.1, from coordinate 6,054,533 downwards.
CGCGGCCGAGATCCACGAGGCCGGCCACGCCCCCGGCGGCGGCCAGCCCGACGGCACCGCGCAGCAGCGTCCGGCGCGTGATCACGGCGCTCACCGCGAGGACAGCGACGTGTCGCGGTAGCGGGCCAGGATCTCGGCGCGCAGATGGTCCGGATGCTCGTCCGGACGGGCGCTCAGGTGCCATTGCTGCTGCACGGCGCCCCCGCCGCCGAGCAGCGCGATGCGGTCCGCGAGCAACAACGCCTCGTCGATGTCGTGGGTGACGAGCACCGTGGTGAAGCCGAGTTCGCGGGCGAGGTGGCGCAGCCACACCTGCAGGTCGGCGCGGATAGCCGGGTCGAGCGCGCTGAACGGCTCGTCGAGGAGCAGCAGGCGCGGGCGGACAGCGACGGCGCGGATCACCGCGACGCGCTGGGCCTGCCCGCCGGAGAGCTGGTCGGGGTAGTACCCGGCGAGGTCGGCGAGCCCGAACATCCGCAGCAGCTCGTCCGCGTAGGCGGCGTCGAACCGGTCCCGGTGGGCGGCGAAGCGTCCCCCGAAGGCGATGTTCTCCCGCACCGTCAGCCACGGCATCAGAAAGGGTTGCTGGAACACCACTCCCGTGTGCGGTCGGGTGTCGTCGTCGGAGGTGGGCCAGGTGACGGTGCCGCCGTCGAGGTGCTCGAGGCCGGCGACGATTCGCAGCAGTGTGGACTTGCCGCTGCCGCTCGTGCCGAGCACGACGAGGAACTCGCCGTCGGCGATGTCGAGGTCGACCCCACCCAGGACGGGCGTGTTCCGTCCCGGAAAACTCTTGTATCCGTTAGTTATTCGTACTGCGAGAGTTCCCACCGCAGCTGTCCTTCCGAGGGCGACTGAATGGGCAGGAAGGCGGCCTCGCGGAACCGACGGTTGGTAGCGCTCGAGGAGGCGTAGCCCGCGCCCCCGCGCAGGGTCGACTCGAGGCGGGTTGCGGCGACCGCGACGCTCGAGCCGTCGAGCCGCAACCGGATCAGATCGGCTGGGCCGGCCGTGGCCGGATTCGCGGCGAAGCGGTGCAGGCGGTCGCGCAGCGACTCGTACCGGGCCGCCAGCGTCTGGTATTCCTCCGCGAACTGGGCGCCGAGACCGGTGAGGCGGGCGGAGGACTCGGCCAGGGCCGCGCGGGTGATGCCGCTGCAGAACGCCGTCTGCAGCAGGAGGAACGTCGGGCGGATGTTCCCGCAGAAGCCTCCGAGGTCGTCGGTAATGATGTGGTCCGTGGCAACGTGCACCTTGTCGAACGTCAGCGACGTCGAGGACGTGGCACCGAGCGCGAGCAACTCCGGCGCCGGGGCGATCCGCACGCCGGGCGCGTTCGCCCGGACGGCGGCGACGAAACGGGTGCCGTCCGCGCCGCGTGCCGGGAAGACGATGAGCGACTCGGGGAAAATGTTGGAGGCCCAGTGAATCGGGCCGGACACCTCGAGGCCGTCGGCGGTGCGCTCGGCCGTGAGCGGCAGTTCGCCGAGGCCCGCGAGATGCTTGAGGGCGGCGGCCATCGCGGTGACGCCGACGAGCCGCCCGGCGGCGAGGTCGTCGCGGTACCTGTTCCGTAGCGGCGCCGGAGCTCGGTCGATGTACTCGAGGCTCATCCGCTGCGCCCACAGCGAGAAGCCCACGGCGAGGCTCTCGGCGGCGATGTCCTCGATGACCGCGACCATCTCGCCGATCCCGTCCTCACCGAGGCCGGCGGCGATCAGGCAGCTTTCGCCGATCCTGGTGAGATCGACGCGGATGTCGGTCTCGCCACGATCGAGCGCGTCCGCCCGGTCGCGAACGGATTCGGCGACGGTTCGGCGCCGTTCGGTGAGGGGTTGTGAAACAGCCGCGGTCATCGTGAAGGTCAGCTTTCGAGGGTGTGGATGCGGTCGACAGGGGTGCTCACGGCGTCGCGGGCGCGGAACACCGCGGCCTCGTCGGGCGCGTTGTAGAAGCACAGGCACTTGTCCATGTCCTCGCGGACGTAGGTGCGCAGGAAGCTCACCTCGGGGACGTTGGCGTACTTCGGCGAGTTCGCCTTCTTGCGGGCGAGGTAGGTGTCCATGTCGATCTCGGCGGGGATGTCCCACTCGACGAGATAGCCGGCCTCGGGCCGTGCCGCCTTGATCTGGTCGAGGTCGGCGCCGACGAGGCGGACCTGGTGCGGTCCGTCGAGTTCGGAGGCGGACAGCGCCGCGGCGTCGAGGTCGGGAGCGCTGCAGCCGTCGAACTCGGCGACGGCGAAGACGCGCTGCGCGCCGGCGGTCACCTGGGCCTCGATCAGCTCGCCGCCGGCGGTGGCGACTTGGGCGTCGAATTCCTTGAGGGCCTGGTCGGCATTGTCGGCAGTGGGCACGAGTTCGTACAGGTACAGGGACATGGGTCACCTTCCGGGGACTGAGGAGAAGGGCGGGGCGCGCCGAACCTGGAGAGGGTTGCGCGCGGAGGCTGCGAGCCGACGGGCTCGGTCAGCGACAGGAGTGACGACACACCGCAGCGGCCACGCGCACGAGATCCACGTGCAGGCGGCGGGTGAGGTTGCTGCGGGTCACGCCGTCCACAGTACAGACGGACAGAACGATCTGTCTATCCGGCCGCTCGGATACCCTGGATCCGTGCCCGCTTCCGCCGATATCCGCGTGGACACCACGCCCGAGTCCCGTCCAGTCAAGGCGCCGCCCGCCGAGCGACTGCTCGCCACGGCGGTGACGCTGTTCTCTCGCTACGGGATCCGTGCCGTGGGCATCGACCGCATCCTCGCCGAATCGGGCGTGGCCCGCGCGAGCATGTACTCCGCCTACGGATCCAAGGACGCATTGGTCCTGGCCTACCTCGAGCACCTCGACCGCCGGGACCGCGCGCGCTGGACCGCGGCCGTCACCGATGTCGCCGATCCCGTCGAGAAGGTCCTGATGTTCTTCGACCTCGCCCTCATGTCGGCTCCGGCGAGGAACTACCGGGGATGCCAATATGCCAACGCGGCGACCGAGTTCCCGGACGAAGAATTCGCGCCCGTGCGGGCGCACCGCGACTGGCTGCGCAAGACTCTCGTCGCGCTGCTCACCGAGGCCGGGGTGGCCGCCCCGGAATCAGCTGCCCGGCAGATCCAACTGATCTACGACGGGGCACTGTCCGGCTCCAAGCTCGAACACTCCGAGGAGCCGCTGCGGCTCGGCCGCGAACTCGCCGCCGCGATCGCAACGGGCTGACTTTCAGGCACGGCGATCTCGCCATGACAGATCGACGTGCCAGTTCTCGGCACCGATATGCACCTGCACGGCCGACTCGCCGCCTCGGCGCAGGGTTCCACAACACTCACTGAGCGGGCACCGGCGCCGACGCTGTCGGTGCGGTCGGTGAGAATGTCCGCGTGCGAGGGGGCGCAGCGTTCTGGGGGCTGGTGGTGGCGGTCGCGATCGCCGTGTCGTGGGGTTGGGACCGGATCGAGTCGAACGCACCACCGGCACCGGGCAGCCCCGGCCGCGGCGAGCTCGAACAGCTGCTGGCGCGGGCGGCGGTGGTGCCGCACCGGCCGCAGGTGCCGGGGTACGAGCGGGGGTGCGGACCGGGCGAGGGGTGCGTGTTCGGGGAGGCGTGGTCCGACGACCATCCGGGACCAGGCGGCCGCGACGGGTGCGACACCCGCAACAACGTGCTCGCCCGCGATCTGCGCGACGTGGCGTTCCGGCCCGGCACCGGCGACTGTGTCGTCCTGTCGGGCACGCTGACCGACCCGTACACCGGGGCGCGGCTCGAATTCCGTCGCGCCGAGGGTCGGGCCGTCCAGATCGACCACATCTACCCGCTGGCGGCGGCGTGGGACCTCGGGGCGGCGGCCTGGCCGGCCGAACGGCGCCGGCAGTTCGCCAACGACGTCGCCTACAACCTGATCGCGGTGGACGGCCCGGCGAACGAGGACAAGCGCGATCACACCCCGGCCGAGTGGCTGCCGCCGGCGGCGGCGTATCGCTGCTGGTTCGCGGGCAAGTACCTGTCGGTGGCGGTGCGCTACGGGCTGCCGATCACGGTGGCCGACCGGCGGGCGCTGGCGTCGACGATCTCCGCGTGCCGAGCCCGTCGTCGCGGCGATCGCCCGCTCGTCGGTCGGACCCATCCACGAATTGCCCGCGCGGACGCCCGGTGGTCGCGTGGCTGCCGCCCTCCGGCGCCGTGCCCCGCATCCGGGCGCAGGGAACTAGCGTGGCACTCATGGTTTCGCGCATCACCAAGGACACCCGCCTGTGCATCTCGCTGTCGGGCCGCCCGAGCAACATCGGCACCCGCTTCCACAACTACCTCTACGACGAACTCGGCCTGGACTTCGTGTACAAGGCGTTCACGACGACCGACCTGCCGGCGGCGGTGGCCGGGATCCGCGGCCTCGGCATCCGCGGGTGCGGGGTGTCGATGCCGTTCAAGGAAGCGGTCATTCCCCTGATCGACGAGCTGCACGACTCGGCGCGGGCCATCGAGTCGGTGAACACCGTCGTCAACGAGAACGGGGTGCTGCACGCCTACAACACCGACTACCAGGCGGTGGTGGATCTGCTGCGCGAGCACGAGGTCGACCCCGCGTTGCCGGCCGCCGTCGCCGGCAGCGGCGGGATGGCAAAGGCGGTTGTGGCGGCCCTGCGCGACAGCGGGTTCGCGAACGTGTCGGTGATCGCCCGCAACGAGAAGACCGGTCGCCCGCTCGCGCAGCAGTACGGGTTCGACTGGCGGCCCGAGCTCGGCGAGCTCGCTCCGGGCCTGCTCGTCAACGCCACGCCGATCGGGATGGCGGGCGGGCCGGAATCCGGGCAGCTGCCGTTCCCCGAAGCCGCGGTGGGCGCGGCGACGACGGTGTTCGACGTGGTGGCGATGCCCCCGCAGACGCCGCTGATCCGCGCGGCCCAGGAGCGGGGACTGCCCGTGATCACCGGCGCCGAGGTCATCGCCCTGCAGGCGGCGCAGCAGTTCGCGCTGTACACCGGCGTGACTCCGACGCCCGAGCAGGTACGCCGCGCGTCGGAGTTCTCCCGATCCGCGGCCTGAGCCCCGGCATTCACGCCCCGGTGGCGATCTCCCGGGCCGGGTCCCGGCACCACTGCGACCACGACCCCGGGAACAGGGCTGCGTCGATCCCGGCGAGGGCGAGCGCCGCAATCTGATGGGTCGCGGTCACCCCGGATCCGCAGTAGACGGCGACGGGACCGTCCCCGCACACGGTCGCGAAGCGGTCGGCGAGTTCCTCGGCGGTCCGGAACGTGCCGTCCTCGCGGAGGTTGTCCGTGGCGGGGGCGCTGACCGCGCCGGGGATGTGGCCGGCGCGCGGATCGACGGGCTCCTCGTCGCCCCGGTACCGCGCCGCGGCCCGCGCATCGAGCAGGGTTCCCCGCGAAGGGAACTCGGCCGCCTCGTCGATGCCGACGGTGGACATCCGGCCGCCGCGCAGGGTCACCGATCCCGGCTTCACGGCCTCCCCCGGCCCGGCCGCGAGGCCATGTCCCGCCGCCGTCCACAGCGACAGCCCGCCGTCGAGCAGGCGCACGTCCCGAAGGCCCGCCCAGCGCAGCAGCCACCAGGCCCGGGCGGCGGCGAGGCCCCCGGTGTCGTCGTAGACGGCGACGGTGTCGCCGTCGTCGATCCCCCACCGTCGCGCGTGGTCCTGCAGCCGCACCACGTCCGGCAGGGGGTGACGGCCTCGCTCGGGCGAGCCCGGATCGGCGAGCTCGGTCTCGAGGTCGACGTACACCGCTCCGGGGATGTGACCCTCGTGGTAGCGGTCCTCGCCGTTCGGGTCGTCGAGCGACCAGCGCACGTCCAGCAGAACCGGCGGCCTGCCCACCTCGACGAGATCGGCCAGTTCGCTCACGGTCATCAGCACGGGATTCGCAACCATGGCTCCGATCCTGGCACGCCCGCGCGGTGGGCGCCGCGCGACACGGGAGGTGCGGCGGCGTCCACTGCGGCAGGATGCCGCCCGGCTCCACTGCGGCAGGATGCCGCCCGGGTCCACTGCGGCAGGATGCCGCCCGGCTCCACTGCGGCAGGATGCCGCCCGGGTCCACTGCGGCAGAATGCCGCCCGTGTCAGATGCTCCCGCGCCCACCCGTCCCGCCCCGCTCACCCAGCCGATCGGGGCGGGTATCGTCACGGCCCTCGTCGGGTTCACCAGTTCGTTCGCGGTGGTGCTGACGGGACTACGGGCGGTCGGGGCGTCGACGTCGGAGGCGGCGTCCGGTCTGCTGGCGCTCTGTGTGACGCAGGGGCTCGGCATCCTGTGGCTGGCGCGGCGGTACCGCACACCGATCACCCTCGCGTGGTCCACGCCCGGCGCCGCGCTGCTCGCCGGCACCGGCGTGGTGGCGGGCGGATGGCCGGCCGCGGTGGGCGCGTTCGTCGTCGTGGGCGCCACGATCGTCCTGACGGGGCTGTGGCCGCGGCTCGGCGCCCTGATCGCGGCGATCCCGACGCCACTGGCGCAGGCCATGCTCGCCGGGGTGCTCGTCCCGCTCTGCCTCGCCCCGGTCGAGGGTGTGATGTCCTCGCCCGCCTCGATCCTGCCCGTGGTGGCGACGTGGCTCGTGCTGCAGCGGCTGCGGCCGCGCTGGGCGGTGCCGGGGGCGTTCGCGACGGCCGCGGTGGTCGTGGCAATCCACCTGTCGCGCTCGGGAACCCGGCCCGCGGCGCGGGATCTGCTGCCCTCGATCGATCTCACGGCTCCGGCATGGACGTGGCAGGCGCTGCTCGGCATCGCCGTGCCCCTGTACATCGTGACGATGGCGTCGCAGAACATCCCGGGCACCGCAGTGCTCGACTCGTTCGGTTACGCCACGCCGTGGCGGGCGGCGATGACGGTCACGGGCCTCGGCACCGTCGTGGGCGCGCCGGCCGGTGGGCACGCGATCAACCTCGCGGCGATCAGTGCGGCGCTGGCGGCGGCGCCCGAGGCGGACCCGGATCCGGCACGCCGGTGGGTGGCGGCGTGGTCTGCGGGCTGGTCGTATCTCGCGCTGGCCCTGTGCTCGACCGGGCTCGCGACGGTCGTGGCGATGGCACCGGACGGGGTGGTCGAGGCGGTGGCCGGATTGGCCCTGCTCGCGACGCTCGGCGGGGCCCTGGCCTCGGCTCTGCGCGACGCGCCGGAGCGCGAAGCAGCGGTCGTGACGTTCCTGGTCGCGGCGTCCGGATCGACCCTGTTCGGTATCGGATCGGCATTCTGGGCGTTGATGGTCGGACTTGCCGTCCGCGTGGGACTATCGTCAGCACGGTGACGAACCGCCAGCCGACGACGCCCGCCGCCGACCCACCCGTTCCCGCCCGGTTCCCGGTCCTCTGGCCGATGCAGACCCGGTGGGCGGACAACGACCACTACGGCCACGTCAACAACGTCACCTACTACTCGTACTTCGACTCCGCGGTCAACGGATGGCTGATGGCCACGACCGGGGTCGACATCCGGGAGCTGGACGCGATCGGCGTGGTCGCAGAGACGTCGTGCCGGTATCTGGCGGAGCTGTCCTTCCCGGACCGGCTGCGCGTCGGCCTGGCGGTGGAGCGGCTGGGAACCCGCAGTGTCACCTATTCGCTGGCCATCTTCCGGGAGGACGGCGAAGGCGGGCTGCAGCCGGCGGCGACCGGGCGTTTCGTGCACGTGTACGTCGACGCCCGCACGCGACGTCCCGTGGCGATCCCCAAGGAGATCAAGAAGGCGGTCGCCCAGCTGGTGACGCCCCCAGCGGAATAGCTCCCGACCACCAAGCATCCGCTTGGCATTGTATTCATCTACCGGATTACACTCCGGGGCATCCGCACGTCCCCGAGAGAGAGCGATCCCAAGATGCGCGATGCTGTCATCGTCGAAGCCGTTCGTACCCCCATCGGCAAGCGGGGCGGCGGCCTGTCCGGCGTCCACGCCGTCGAGCTGTCCGCCCACGTCCTGCGCACCATCGCCGAACGCACCGGCATCGACCCGGCGCTCGTCGACGACGTGCACTGGGGCACCGTGCAATCCGTCGGCATGCAGTCCGGCAACATCGGCCGCATGGCCGTGCTCGGCGCGGGCTGGCCGGAATCGGTGCCCGGCTTCACCATCGACCGGCAGTGCGGCTCGTCGCAGCAGGCCGTCTCGACGGCGGCCGCGGCGGTGATCTCCGGCCAGGCCGATCTCGTCGTCGCCGGCGGCGTCGAGATCATGTCGGCGATCCCGCTGGGTTCCTCCGCCCCCGAGGGCACCGGGCAGATGGGCGGTCCGGCCCGCGAGCGGTACGCCGACGAGCTCACCGCGCCCGGCTTCCACGGCCGCTTCAACCAGGGCGTGGGCGCCGAGATCATCGCCGAGCAGTGGGGCATCTCCCGCACCGAGCTCGACGAGTACTCCGTCCGGTCGCACGAGCGGGCCGCCCGCGCGCAGGACGAGGGGTTGTTCACGGACGAGATCGCGCCGTACACCCTGGCGGACGGCACCGTGATCGCCGCGGACGAGGGCATCCGGCGCGGCTCCACGGTCGAGAAGCTCGCGGGCCTCAAGGCCCCGTTCCGGGAGAACGGAGTGGTCACCGCCGGCAACGCGTCCCAGATCTCCGACGGCGCCTCCGGGCTGCTGATCACCACCTCGGAGAAGGCGAAGGCGCTGGGCCTGACCGCGCTCGCGCGCGTGCACACCGCCGTGGTCACCGGCGACGATCCGGTCAAGATGCTCACCGGTCCCATCCCGGCCACCGCCCTGGCGCTGAAGCGGTCGGGACTGTCGCTCGACGACATCGACGCGTTCGAGGTCAACGAGGCCTTCGCCTCGGTACCGCTGTCGTGGCAACGCGAGACGGGCGCGCCGCTCGAGAAGCTGAACCCCCTCGGCGGTGCCATCGCGCTCGGCCACCCCCTCGGCGCCTCGGGCGGTCGCCTGGCCGCGACGTTGATCCACCACCTGCGCCGCACGGGTGGCCGCTACGGCCTGCAGACGATGTGCGAGGGCGGCGGCACCGCCAACGCCACGATCTACGAGATCCTCTAGTCCGCGGTGGTGCCTTCCGGGACCCGGTCCCGGAAGGCACGCCTCATCGCTGCGCCAGCCGCTCGAGCAGCGGCGTCGTGCGCGGACCCACCAGTTCGCGCATCACCAGCGCCATGTTGGTGCGCTCGACGCCGGGGATCTCGAGGATCTGCCCGGCCAGCCGGTAGAGATCCTCGGCGTCGCGCGCGACCACCTTCACCGACAGGTCCGTCTGCCCCGTCATGCCGTACACCTCGGTGACCTCCGGGATCTGTGCCAGGGCCGCGACGACCGAATCGAGCCGGTGCTGATCGACCCGGGTGGCGACGAACGCCGCCAGCGGATAGCCGAGAGCCTGCGGATCCACCCGCCGCTCGAACGACCCGAGGACCCCCTCCGCATCCCATCGCGCGAGCCGCGCCTGCACCGTGTTCCGGGACAACCCCAGACGCTGGGACAGCTCCACCCCGGTCGCCCGCGGGGTCCGCGCAAGCTCGAGCAGCAGCCGGGCGTCGGTGGCATCGAGACTGGTCATATTTCGCAGTATGACAGCGGCGGGCACCCCGAAACCGTGCTTCCTGCACAATTGCGCATCGGCCGATTGCGCACCTGCACCCCGCGTGGATCATGTGAGGTACAACACAGGTCCGCCGGCCCGCCTCACGAGGGCGACCGGTCCCGCCATAGCGAGGTGGTGCACGGTGGTCGACAAGATTGCCTATCCGGTCCAGCTGATCCAGCCCGACGGACGACGGGTCTACAACCCCGAGTACTCCGCGCTCGTCGCCGACGTCGGACCCGACGAACTCCGCGCCCTCTACCGCGACATGGTCGTCGTCCGCCGCCTCGACGCCGAGGCCACCGCGCTGCAGCGGCAGGGCGAACTCGGACTGTGGGCGCCCCTGCTCGGCCAGGAGGCCGCCCAGGTCGGCTCCGCGCACGCCCTCCACCGCGACGACTACGTGTTCACCAGCTACCGCGAGCACGGGGTGGCCTGGTGCCGCGGCGTCGACCCCGCCGACATGACCCGGCTGTGGCGCGGGTGCGCCCACTCCGGCTGGGATCCGGCCACGGTCAACATGACCAATCCCGCCATCGTCGTCGGCTCCCAGGGCCTGCACGCCACCGGATACGCGATGGGCGCCCACTTCGACGGCGCCGAGATCGCCACCGTCGTCTACTTCGGCGACGGGGCGACCAGCCAGGGCGACATCGCCGAGGCCCTCGGCTTCGCCGTCGCGTGGGGCGTCGGCGTGGTCTTCTTCTGCCAGAACAACCACTGGGCGATCAGCCACCCGGTCCGGTCGCAGAGTCCCGTCCCGATCGCGCAGCGCGCCGCCGGCTACGGGATGCCGGCCGTGCAGGTCGACGGCAACGACGCGCTCGCGGTGCTCGCCGTCACCCGCCGGGCCACCCGGCATGCGCGGGAGGGCAGCGGCCCGTCGTTCGTCGAGGCCATCACCTACCGGATGGGCCCGCACACCACCTCCGACGACCCCACCCGCTACCGCACCCCCGCCGAGACCGAACTGTGGAAGGCCCGGGACCCGATCGACCGGCTCCACCGGCTGCTCCGGCGGGAAGGACACGCCGGCGACGAGTTCTTCGACGAGGTCGGCGCCGCCGCCGACGAGGCCGCGGCCCGGCTGCGCGCCGGCACCCTCGGTGCCCCGAACCCCGAGCCGCTGAGCATGTTCGACCACGTCTACGCCACCGACCATCCGATGATCGCCGAGGAACGAACCCGCTACCGCGACTACCTCGCCGATTTCGAGAACGCGACCCACGAGGAGGCGCTGTCATGACCACCACCACGCTGGCCCTCGGGGCCGCCCTCGGCGCCGGGCTGCGCCGGGCCCTCGAACACGACCGCAAGGTGGTGATCATGGGCGAGGACGTCGGCCGGCTCGGCGGGGTCTTCCGGGTCACCGACACGTTGCAGAAGGACTTCGGCGACAACCGCGTCATCGACACACCCCTCGCCGAATCCGGGATCGTGGGAACGGCTTTCGGCATGGCCCTGCGCGGCTACCGGCCGGTGTGCGAGATCCAGTTCGACGGCTTCGTCTACCCCGCGTTCGACCAGATCGTCTCGCAGGTCGCCAAGATCCACTACCGCACCGCCGGGAGGGTCACCGCCCCCCTGACCATCCGCATCCCCTACGGCGGCGGGATCGGTGCGGTGGAGCACCATTCGGAGTCACCCGAGGCGTACTTCACGCACACCGCCGGACTGCGGGTCGTCAGCCCAAGCCATCCGGCCGACGCCTACACGATGATCCAGCAGGCCATCGCGCTCGACGACCCGGTGATCTTCCTCGAGCCGAAACGCCGGTACTGGGACCGCGGCGAGGTCGACCTCGACGCCGAGCCCGACCTCCCGCTCGACAAGGCCCGCGTCGCCCGGCCCGGAACGGACGTCACCGTCGTGACGTTCGGGTCGATGGTGGCCACCGCGCTGCACGCCGCGCAGATCGCCGACACCGAGGGGCACTCGGTCGAGGTGATCGACCTCCGGTCCCTCTCCCCCATCGACTTCGACACCGTCGAGGCGTCGGTCCGGCGCACCGGACGGCTCGTCGTGGTGCAGGAGGCTCCGCTGTTCTGCGGCATCGGCGCCGAGATCGCCGCCCAGCTCGCGGAGCGCTGCTTCTACCAGCTCGAGGCGCCGGTGCTGCGGGTCGGCGGCTTCGACATCCCCTATCCCCCGGCGAAACTCGAGGCGTACCACCTGCCCGACCCGGACCGGATCCTCGACGCCGTCGACCGCAGTCTCGCGGCGTGAGGAGCCGGACATGGAACCGGGCATGAGCGAACACGGCACCGTGGTGACCGAACACAGCGAGGTCTTCCGGCTGCCGGACCTCGGGGAGGGCCTGACCGAGGCGGAACTGGTGTCGTGGTCCGTCGCCGTCGGCGACCGGGTCGAGCTCAACCAGGTGATCGCCGAGGTCGAGACCGCCAAGGCAACGGTGGAACTGCCCTCCCCGTACGCGGGAACGGTCGCCGAACTGCTCGCCGAGCCGGGCGCCGGCGTGCCCGTCGGGGCGCCACTGATCCGCATCGCGGTGCCGGTCGCGGCGGGCACCGCGCCGGCCCCGACCGGTGGCGGGGACTCACCCGTGCAGGTGCTCGTCGGCTACGGGCCGGGCGCCGCGCCGGTGAGCCGGCGCGCGGCGCGCGCCGCAGCGGCGGCACCGGCCCCGACGCAGGCACCCCCACCGCCCGGGGAGCGGCACCGCCCCGACGCGAAACCGTCGGCGCGCCGCGAGGCCCGGCTCCTCGGGGTGGATCTCACCGAGGTGACGGGAACCGGCACGGGCGGGGCGATCACCGTCCCGGACGTCCGACGCGCCGCGGAGGAACGCGGATCCGCTACGGCGGCAACAGGATCGGATCGCGAGATCCGGACCCCGATCCACGGGATCCGCAGACGTACCGCCGCCGCGGTGGCGCGCAGCGCCTTCACCGCCCCGCACGTGACCGTGTTCCTCACCTGCGACGTCACCGCCACGGTCGACCTCGTCGCCCGGTTGCGCGGCGCGGCCGCCTTCGAGCGCCGTCACCCGACGCTGCTCACCGTGGTGGCCAAGGCGCTGCTGCGGACGCTCGAGCACCAGCCCGTCCTCAACGCGGCCTGGGACGAGGAGCACCAGGAGATCGTCACCCGCCACTACGTCAACCTGGGCATCGCGACCGCCACCGACTCGGGCCTGATGGTGCCGGTGATCCGCGACGCCGACCGCATGTCGCTGCCGGACCTCGCCGGCGCCATCGCCCACGCCGCGGAGACCGCCCGCTCCGGCCGGGCCACCCCGGCCGACCTGACCGGCGGCACGGTCTCGATCACCAACATCGGCGTGTTCGGCGTCGACACCGGCACCCCCATCCTCAATCCCGGGGAGACGGCGATCCTCGCGCTCGGTGCCGTCACCCCGCGACCGTGGGTGGTCGACGGCGAACTCGCCGTCCGGCAGGTCACGACGCTGTCGCTGTCGTTCGACCATCGTCTCGTCGACGGCGAGCAGGCAGCGCGGGCGCTGGCCGAGATCGGGGGGATCCTCACCGACCCGGTGCCGGAACTGCTCGCCGGTATCTGACGGGCGGTAGCGTCGGGACACGTGACCGCTCAGGATCTTCGCCGCGCCCGCGCGGCCGTGTTCGCCACCTTCGGCGTCAACGGGTTCCTGCTCGCGATGTGGGTGGTGCACATCCCCGCGATCGAGGAGCGCGTCGGCATCGACCACGCCACGCTGGGTTCCCTGCTGCTGGTCCTCGCGGCCGGGGCGATCGCCGGAATGCAGGCCACCGGTCCGCTCGCCGACCGGTTCGGCAGCGACCGCACCACCGTCGCCGCGGCGGTCCTGCTGGCGGTGGCGACCCTCGGCCCCGGCCTGGCCGGCGCGGCGTGGCAGCTGGGCGTGGCGCTCGCGGTGTTCGGGTTCGCGAACGGCGCCCTGGACGTGTCGATGAACTCGCAGGCCGTGGCGGTCGAGCAACGCTACCGGAGACCGATCATGGCCGCGTTCCACGGCCTGTTCTCGGTCGGCGGGGTCGCCGGCTCGCTGGTCGGGGCGGCCGCCCTGGCGACGGGGCTCGCCCCGGCCGTCGCCCTCGGCGGCGCCGGCCTCGTCGGCGCGCTCGTCGTCGCGGTCTCGGCGCCGCACCTCGTGCGGGTGCCCCGGGTCGAGCACCCGCGCGAGGCCGGCCCGCGCGGCGGATACTCCCGCCGGGTGCTGCTGCTCGGCGGGCTCGCGTTCATGCTGATGCTCAGCGAGGGCGTCGCCAACGACTGGAGCGCCCTGCAGGTCAAGGAACACCTGGGCAGCCCGGATGCGGTCGCGGCGCTGGCCTTCGGCGCGTTCTCCACGACGATGACGCTCGGCCGCTTCGTGGCGGACCGCGTCAGCGCCCGCATCGGCGCCGTGGCCGTGGTCCGGTACGGCACGCTGCTGGCGGGGGCCGGGATGGGCACGGTCGTCGCCTCCCCGTGGCTGCCCACGACGCTCGCCGGATGGGCGCTGTTCGGGCTGGGCCTGTCCGGCGCCGTGCCGCAGATCTTCAGCGCAGCCGGGAACATCGACGCCGGCGCCCCGGGCCGCAACATGTCCCGTGTCGTCGGCATGGGATACATCGGGTTCCTGGCGGGGCCCGCCACCATCGGCTGGCTCTCGGAGGCGACGTCGCTCACCGCGGCGATGACGGTGCCGTTGGCATGTGTGCTCGCCGCCGCAGCCCTCGCCGGCTCCGTCGGTGAGCGGACCCGTCGCACGCTCGCGCGCGTGGACGGCCGCTAGCGCGGGAGGACGGTCAGGACCCGCACGACGTGGTCGCGGAACTCGCGCATGTAGTTGCGGAGGAAGTCCTCGGTGCCCGAGTTGTGGACGGTGCCGTCGTCCCCGAAGACCTCGGGCGTGTAATGGATGTACGCCTCGGGCGACGTCATCTGCCGCGCGTTGCAGAAGCTCAGCACGGCGCGCAGGCTCTGCTGGCCCACGGCGGTGCCGATCGCGCCGATGGAGGCGCCGATCACGGCGGCCGGGATGTGATCGAACGAGTTCTGCCCCCACGGGCGCGACGCCCAGTCGATGGCGTTCTTCAGCGCCCCGGGAATCGACCGGTTGTACTCGGGTGAGACGAACAGCACCGCATCCACAGCGGCGATCGCGTCCTTGAGCGCGGCCCCCTCCGGCGGGTAGTTCGCGTCGTAGTCGGGGCTGTAGAGCGGCAGGTCCCGGATGGCGATCTCGACGAATTCGAGGTCGTGCGGGGCGAGCCGGATCAACGCCTTCGCGAGGATACGGTTGATCGAGGTGGACGACAGGCTGCCGACGAAGTAGCCGACCCTGTACGTCCTCTCGGTCCCTGGGTGCTCGGTCCCTGGGTGCTCAGTCCCTGAGTGCTCGGTCCCTGGGTGCTCGGTCACGGGACGCATCCTTTCCGTCGGTGCCACGGGCCGGGGCACAGCCCGCCTGCCACCTCCGACGGTCGCACACGAGCGGGGCGCCCGCACGGTGTTCCGTGCGGACGCCCCGGTTCGTCGAACTCCCTACAGCGCCTTGAGTTCCTCGGTGACCTCGGAGACCATCTTCTTCGCGTCGCCGAAGAGCATGGAGGTGTGGTCGGCGGTGAACAGCGGGTTGTCGATGCCGGCGTAGCCGGAGCTCATCGAGCGCTTGAGCACGATGACCGACTTGGACTGGTCGACGTTGAGGATGGGCATGCCGTAGATCGGGCTGGACGAATCCTGCCGGGCGGCGGGGTTGGTGACGTCGTTGGCGCCGATGACGACGGTGACGTCGGTGCGGGAGAACTCGCCGTTGATGTCGTCCATCTCCTTGAGCGCCTCGTACGGCACCTCGGCCTCGGCGAGCAGGACGTTCATGTGCCCGGGCATCCGGCCGGCGACCGGGTGGATGGCGTACTTGACCTCCACGCCCTTCTCCTCGAGCAGCGCCGCCATCTCCTTGACCGCGTGCTGCGCCTGCGCCACCGCCAGCCCGTAGCCGGGCACCACGATGACCTGGTTGGCGTAGGCCATCTGGACCGCGGCATCGGAGGCGGAGGTCGCCTTGACGGTGCCGCCGGCCCCGCCCGCCACCGCACCGGCACCGCCGTCGCCGCCGAACGAGCCGAACACGATCGCCGGGATGGACCGGTTCATCGCCTTGGCCATCAGGTTGGTCAGGATCGAACCCGACGCACCGACGATCATGCCGGCGACGATCATCGCCTGGTTGTTCAGCGCCAGGCCGGCCGCCGCGGCCGACAGGCCGGTCAGGGCGTTGAGCAGCGAGATGACCACCGGCATGTCGGCGCCGCCGATCGGCAGCACCACGAACAGGCCCATCAGCCCGGCCACGACGAGCAGCGCGACGATCCACACCGCCGAGGTCGGCTCGTTCGCCGGGTCGGCCGCGAGTCCGATGTACACGGCGAGCGCGATCGCCGCGAGCGCGAGCACGATGTTCGCCAGCTGGAAGGCCTTGGCCGCGCCGACGAGGCGGCGCTCGAGGTTCTTGTTCAGCAGCTCCTGCAGCTTGGCGAACGCCACCAGCGAACCCCAGAACGAGACCGAGCCGATGATCGCGGCGAACAGCGAGCCGACCACCACGGGCACCGTCGGTTCCTCGGCGAGGGTGGTGAAGCCGTCCGAGTCGAGGAACTCCGCCCACGCGATCAGCGCGACGGTGCCGCCACCGACGCCGTTGAACAGCGCCACCAGCTGCGGCATCGCCGTCATCTTCGTGCGCAGCGCCGGCGGGACGCCCAGGACGACACCGACGACCAGGCCGGCGACGATCCAGCTCCAGTTGTCGGTGTCGCGGATGTCGATCAGCACGGCGAGCACCGCCACGGCCATGCCGACCGCGGCGATGTAGTTGCCGCGGACCGCGGTCTTCGGGCCGGTCAGGCCCATCAGACCGTAGATGAACATCGCGAACGCGACGATGTACAGGACGGAGACGAGGTAGCTCATTTCGCGTCGGCTCCCTTCTGCTCCGCCGGGGCGGCCGACACCGGCACCCGCTTCTTGGGCTTGAACATCGCGAGCATGCGGTCGGTGACGACGAAGCCACCGACGACGTTCAGCGTGCCGAACACCAGCGCGACGAACAGGATGACCTTGATGCTCCACGGCGCGCCGGCCGGCAGGTGGCCGAACACCACCAGCGCACCGAGCACCACGATGCCGTGGATGGCGTTGGTGCCCGACATCAGCGGGGTGTGCAAGGTGTTGGGCACCTTCGAGATCACGGCGAAGCCCACGAACCCGGCCAGGACCAGGATCGCGATGTTCGCCAACAGTTCGGTATACATCTAGACGTTCTCCTTCGAGCGGGTCACGCACGCGCCGTCGAGGATCTCGTCCGAGAAGTCCGGCGCCAGGGCACCGGACTCGTCGAGCATCAGCTCGAGCAGGGCCACGACGTTCTTCGAATACAGCTGCGAGGCGTGCTCGGGCATGGTCGCGGGCAGATTCAGCGGCGAGCAGATGGTCACGCCGTGCTTGACCACCGTGCGTCCGGGTTCGGTCAGCTCGCAGTTGCCGCCGGTCTCGCCGGCCAGATCCACCACCACCGAGCCAGGCTTCATGCCCTCCACGGCGGCGGCGGTGACCAGCCGCGGCGCGGGCCGGCCCGGCACCAGCGCGGTGGTGATCACCACGTCGAAGCCCTTGATGGCCTCCTCGAGCGCCGCCTGCTGCTGCGCACGCTCGTCCTCGGTGAGCTCGCGGGCGTAGCCGCCCTCACCGGCGGCGTCGATGCCCAGATCGAGCCACTGCGCACCGACCGACCGCACCTGGTCGGCGACCTCCGGACGCACGTCGTAGCCGGTGGCGCGCCCGCCCAGGCGCTTGGCCGTGGCCAGCGCCTGCAACCCGGCCACCCCCACGCCGAGCACCAGCACCGTCGCCGGCTTGACCGTGCCCGCGGCGGTGGTGAGCATCGGGAAGAACCGCGTCGACTCCGACGCGGCCACCAGCACCGCCTTGTACCCGGCGACGTTCGCCTGCGACGACAGCGCGTCCATCACCTGCGCCCGGGAGATCCGCGGGATCGACTCCACGGCGAACGCCTGCACCCCGGCCGCGGCCAGCGCCCCGATCTGGTTCTCGGCGTTGCGCGGGGCGAGGAACCCGATCAGCGCCTGCCCCGACCGCATCCGCGCGACCTCCGCATCCGACGGCGGCGCCACCTTGAGCACCACATCCGCCGACCACGCATCCCCGATCCGCGCACCGGCCTCGACGTACGACTCGTCCGGGATCAGCGCACCGAGCCCGGCCCCGGACTCGACGACCACGTCGAGCCCCTTCTTGATCAACGACGGGACGATCATCGGCACCAGCGCGACCCGCCGCTCGCCGTCGTTGGTTTCCCGAACGACGCCGACGGTGGGTCGCGCTGTCACCGCACGTCCCGTACCCATATCCTCGGTTTCCAAAGTTTTCGACTCCTGCGTTGAATCGGCACCTCACCGCGATGAGCGGCGGGTCATGTGCGACGAGCGGCCGACTCGGGCCGTGCACGATGGGCGATGAGCCTAGTCAGACGTACCCCGCCCCGGACGGGGGCGCAACCGCTGGGTTTCGTCTGAATCGAGTCCGAACAGTCGAACGATGCCAGAATGTGAGGTAGTTCACTTCACAATTCTGCCGTATCCGCGGTGAGGGAGGAGGGGCGAGTCCATGGCACGTCGCAGCGTCGTCGTCGAGCGCGTGTACGACCATCCGGGAGACGAGGAGGCGTTCCGGGTGTTCGTCGACCGGCTGTGGCCGCGGGGGCTGCGCAAGGACGCGTTCCATCATGACGACTGGGCCAAGGACCTGGCGCCGTCGACCGGGCTGCGCAAGTGGTACTCGCACGACGCCTCGCAGTTCGCCGAGTTCCGCGACCGGTACCTCGCCGAACTGGACGGCCCGGACGCGCGTGCAGCCCTGGCGCGCCTCGACGACTTGGCCGACGGCCGGTCCGTCGTCCTGCTCACCGCCACCCGGGACCTCGAGCACAGTGGCGCCGCCGTCCTCGCGGAGCGGATGCGGGGTGCGCGGTGAACGACGTGCCCGCCGCCGGCGGCGACCCCGTGTGCTGGATGCACCGGGTCTGCCCCGACTGCGGCTTCTTCCTCGAGGAACCGGAGGCCCCGTGCCCACGGTGCGGCGCCGTCCTCCGGCACGACGAGGAGAGTACGGACGAGTCCGGCCCCGGCCCCCTACCCTGACCCGATGCCCACTCCCCCCGCGCGGATCCTCGATCTGGCCCGGCCCGCACGACGGGTCGCCGTGCTCACGGGCGCCGGAATGTCCGCCGAAAGCGGCGTGCCGACGTTCCGCGACGCGCAGACCGGCCTGTGGGAGCACTTCGACCCGGCCGATCTGGCGACACCGGAGGCGTGGGACCGCGATCCCGCGTCGGTGTGGGCCTGGTACCAGTGGCGCGTGGCCCTGGTCCGACGAGTGCAGCCGAACGCCGGGCATCGGGCGCTGGCCCGCTGGGGGCGCACCGTGGACCTGTCGATCGTCACGCAGAACGTCGACGACCTGCACGAGCGGGCCGGCAGCCCCGTGCTCTCGCATCTGCACGGCAGCCTGTTCTCGCCGCGGTGCGCCGAGTGCGGCACCCCCGCCGACCTGCCCGAGGCCCCCACCGAGCCGGTCGCCCGCCTCGATCCACCGGCCTGCGGCGCGTGCGGCGGCGACGTGCGGCCCGGGGTGGTGTGGTTCGGCGAGCCGCTGCCGACCGGACCGTGGGAGGCGGCCACCGCCTCCGTGCTGACCGCCGACGTGGTGTTCGTGGTCGGCACGTCGGGGATCGTCTATCCGGCCGCCGGCCTGCCCTCGCTGGCCCGCCGGCATGGCATCCCCGTCGTCGAGGTCAACCCCGAGCAGACCGACCTGTCCGACCGGGTGGACGAGGTGTGGCGCACCACCGCCGCGGTGGGCCTGCCGCAACTCGTCGCAGCGGTCGCCGCGGAGCAGACGCCCCGCCTACAGTGAGCGGGTGAGCTCCTGTGTGTTCTGCGCCATAGTCCGCGGCGACGCTCCCGCCGTGCGGGTGTACGAGGACGACGACGTGGTGGCCTTCCTCGACATCCGGCCGATCGCCCGCGGGCACACGCTGGTGGTGCCGCGGGCTCACGCGCCCCGGCTCGACGACCTCGATCCCGAGCACGGCGCCGCGCTGTTCCGGACCGGGCAGCGCATCGCCCGGGGCGTGCAACGCTCGGATTTCGCCGCGGACGGCGCCAACCTGGTGTTCAACGACGGCCGGTCCGCCTTCCAGACCGTCTTCCACGCGCATCTGCACGTGCTGCCGCGGTGGCGCGGCGACAAGCTGCGCCTCGCGGCGGGACTGCTGCGGCGCCGGCCCCACGACCCGGAGGCCACCGGTGCGGCGATCCGCGCCGGCCTGGCCCGTCTCGAAGCGGAGGACGCACTGTGACACACGGAAAGACACACGGAAACACCACGACCGGCGGCACCACCGGGCCGGACACCGACGCCGCGCCGGAGTTCCCGGTCGAGCCGATCCGCGCGCTGCTCCTCGAGCAGTTCGGGGTCATCGACGAACTGCTCGCCGACGTACACGGGGACACCTGGTACACGCCCACCTCGCTGCCCGGGTGGACGGTCAAGGACATCACGGCACACCTGATCGGGACCGAGTCGATGCTCGCCGGCATCGAGGTGCCGCACGTCGATATCGACGTGCACGCGCTCGGCCACGTCCGCAACGAGATCGGCGCCTTCAACGAACGGTGGATCGAGTCCCTCCGCGGCACGCCCGGCGACGAGGTGCTCGCGCGGTACCGGGAGATCGTCGCGCGCCGACGGGAGCAACTCGGGGCCATGACCCAGAAGGACTTCGACGAACCGGCGATGACCCCGGTGGGGCAGGCCACCTACGGCCGTTTCATGCGCATCCGCGTCTTCGACTGCTGGATGCACGAACTCGACCTCCGCGACGCGCTCGGCGTGCCCGGCGACGAGGGCGGCGCCCGGGCCGAGCTCGCAGCCGCGGAGATCTTCGGGGCGCTCGCGTTCGTCGTCGGCAAGCGCGGCAAGGCTCCCGACGGGGCGCGGATCACGTTCGAGCTGAGCGGCCCACTGGCCCGCACCCTCCACGTCGAGGTGGACGGCCGGGCCGCGGTGGTGCCGGCCCTGTCCGGTCCGGCGACGAGCACCGTGGCGATGGATTCGCGGCTGTTCGTGCGGCTCGCCGGCGGCCGCACGCACGCGTTCGACCGTCTCGACGAGATCACCCTCGGCGGCGACACGACGGTGGGCCGGCGGATCGTCGACCACCTCGCCTTCACCATCTGATCGGCGGCTTCGTGCGGCTGTTCCTGTCGTCGTACCGGTTCGGCACGGATCCCGGGTTGCTCCTCGGAGTCACGCGGGGGCCGTGCCCGATCGCGGTGATCGCGAACGCGGCCGACGCATGGCCGTCCCGGGCCCGGGACTCGGCGGTGGCGAGCGAGCTGGCGCCGCTGCGTGCGCTCGGATACGAACCCACCGAGGTGGATCTGCGGGACCATGCCGGCGCCCCCGACGGCCTGCGGGCGGCGCTGTCCCCGTTCGGAGCGTTGTGGGTGCGCGGCGGCAACACGTTCGTGCTGCGCGCGCGGCTCGCCCTGTGCGGGGGCGACGAGATCCTCACGGACCTGGTCCGTTCCGGTGCGCTGGCCTACGCTGGATACAGCGCAGGGGCGTGCCTTGTGACGCCGTCCCTGCGCGGTCTCGAATTCTCCGACGATCCCGGCGAGGTCGACGCGGTCTGCGGGGTCCCGGCCCGCTGGGACGGTCTCGGGTGGGTGGACTACGCGATCGTCCCGCACGCCGGGGACTCGCCCCTCGCCGACGCGGGCGTCGCGCGGACGCTGGACTTCCTCACTCGCGAGCGGCTGCCGTTCCGGGCACTCGGCGACGACGAGGTGATCGTCGTGGACGAGTCCTGAGGCCCCGTGCCGGTGCCGTGGTCACGGCCCGTTGCTCGCGCGGACGAACGGCGCGAACCGGTCGAGGGAGACCCAGGCCGTGCGGCATCGGCGGGCGGTGACCTCGTCGGCCCGCGCGAGCAGGATGTCGAGAAGTTCCCGGGGATTGTCCCGCCAGCGCAGGGCGAGGTGCCGTTCCTCCTCGTCCGACAGCGCCGCGAACCTGCTCGCCGTGGCGGCCCAGTCCGCCACGTCCCCGTGATGAAGGCGCTCCAGCGCGTTGTAATCGACTCGCCGCGAAAGGAATTCGTCGGACAACGCGCGGACGAGTTTCGCGTCCGTCAGCGCGGATGCGGTCATACGGCACCTCCTTCGAACGACCGTTGACGTTAGTGACCTGCGACAACCACCCGATCGCGCAGCCGGAACGATTCGATAACAGAGTGACTGGTGAGACTGATGTGACTTCCACTGTTAGGATCCGTACGGTGGAGACACTGACCGACCTGCTCACGAGCGGTGCGGCACCCTGGTGGGCCGTACCGGTGGGACTCACGGCCGGCGTGCTCCTCGGCGTCCTCGCCACCCGGATCGGCGCGCGACCCCCGCGACGGAACGCCGCCGTGGCCGCTCCCCTGCGGGCGGCCGATCGCGCGCTGCAGGTTCGCTTCCTGCACGCCGCCGACAGCGTCTACAACCACCTGTTCGAGGCGGATCACTCCGCCCTCGCCGAGGCCGACCTCACCGAGGCCCTGCAATCCGACGACCTGCACCTGCGCTCGGTCGCCCGCGGCATCGTCGACCTCGACGCGATCGTCAACGAGATGCGGCTGTCCGCTCCCGATCCGGTGCTCGCCGCCGCCGTCGCCCTCTTCGGATACCTCACCGCCGTCTCGAGCGACGGGACCGACGACCTCGACGAGTTCCGGGACCGCTACCTGACCCGCAAGTCCGCGTTCGTCGACGCCGTCCGCGCCGCCCACCCGCCGGCCGGCCCGGTCCCCGCCTGAGCCCGTCGCCACTGTCGACTGCATCGCGTCACCACCACCACGTCACCGCTCACGTCACGCGGGGCCCGCCCTCGACACAGGTCCACAACAGGAACATCGCGGCCCGCGCCACGCGCATTACCGCCGCCGCGGGCGGATCCCCCCGCCGGCGCGACGGCCGGTAGGGTCGTTGGCGTGACCAACGACGAGCACCGCATCGAACATCACGCCGAGCAGTCCCGATTCGCGTTGTACACCGGCGACACCCTCGCCGCGTTCGCCGACTACACCGACTCGGACGGTGTGCGCGACTTCGACCACACCGTCACCCAGCCCCGGTTCCGCGGTCACGGGCTCGCCGCCGAGGTGGTCCGCCACGCCCTCGACGCCACCCGTTCGGAGGGCCTGAAGATCGCGGCCTCGTGCTGGTACGTCGCGCAGTTCCTCGACGCGAACCCCGAATACCGGAACTGACTCGCCGAGGCGCCGCCCCTATCAGCACGGAGGCGCCGCCCCTATCAGCACGGAGGCGCCGCCCCTATCAGCACGGAGGCGCCGCCTCGATCGGCACGGAGGCGCCGCCTCGATCGGCACGGAGGCGCCGCCTCGATCGGCACGGAGGCGCCCGCCTCGCTCAGCGGGCGCCGGCCTGCCCGGTGGGGGCACCCCCGGCGCGCAGGCGAAGGCCCAGCGCGACGAGGGCGGGGAAGACGACCAACCAGAGAATGCCCCGCTGCACGAGACCCGCGAGGTCGTGCAGGGGCGCGTCGTCGGGCAGCACCAGCACGACCATGAGCGGCACGCCGGCCGCGGCGACGAGTCCCGCACCGAGCACGTAGCGCGACAGCGCCGGGAACCGCCCGTCGCGTGCGAGACGGCGCGACGTCACGACCAGGCCGAGCGCGATGCACGAGAAGAACGTGAAGCCCGAGACGAAGTGGTAGCCCGGGTCGTAGGTGACCCCCGCTGCGTCCTCCCGCAGCGGGAACACCGCCGCGAGCAGTGCGCCGACGCCGGCGAGACCGATCAGCACCGGGCCGAGGGCGCCCGTCCGGTCGGCCGCCGGTCCCCGGTGCACGGCGACGGCGAAGATCAGCAGCAGGAGTCCGAACACGACGAAGTTGAACTGCTGGATCCAGCCGTTCGGGCCGGCTTCGAGCGCACTGATCGTTTCCGCGGTCGGGCTGTACTCGTCCCGCCGGGCTGCCTGCTGCGCCAGCACCACCACGGTGAAGAGGAGGGGCGCGACGATCCCGGCGAGTGCGGCGGCACGTCCCCGAACCAGCCGCGTACCGGGTCCGACGCCGACGTGTGCGCTCATGACCGCTCCTGACCGAGTCCGAATCTGCCGTCGCAGAGGACGTTAGGAGCACCGACGGTGACCGGCATCGGAAGGATTGCCCATTCGGCCCGCCCCGGGATGGGAACTTCGACCCACAGCCCGGCGGACGCAGCCCGTGGGCCTGCGCCGCGGCGCAGGCCCACGCGTTCACAGCTCCCGTGGCGCGTCGCCGGTGTCCGTATGCAACTCACCCACTTCCGTCTTCAGGATTCGCATCGACCGCCCGAGGCCCCGTGCGGCCTCGGGCAGCCGCTTGGATCCGAACAACACCAGCACCACGAGGGCAATGATCGCCCAGTGGGCGGGACTGAGTGCTCCCATCAGCGGGGTCCCTTCCCCTCGGGGAAGACGGCGTCGACCTCCACTTCGACGAGCCACCCGGCCACCGGCAGACTCGCCACCTCCAGCGCGAATCGGCTCGGGCGAGCCGGGTTGCGTTCGAGCGGCGCGGCGGGCTCGGCGGTCCCCATCGGCACCAGCTCGGTGTCGCCGGTCTCGAGGTTGGTGTTCGCGAAGAACTGGCGGTACGCCCGGTTCCATCCGGCGTAGTCGGCGCGATCCGTCCCCGGGTCGTTGTCGAGGAACACCCGCATCGTGGTCACGTCGGCCAGACCGAGCCCCTGAGCCTCGAGATTGTCGCGGATCTTGCGGAGCACATTGATGCCCTGCGCCTCGGTGACCGTCACCCCGGCCGGGAGGACACCGCCCGCGAAGGTCGCGGTGTCGATGTAGGACTCCGGGGACCCCTGCGGCGCGGCGGTGTTCGCGGCCGACGGCCCGATTCCGCTGGTCTTGTACACGGCGGCGTCGGCGCCGATGCCCACGCCCTCGGCGATCATCGGGTTGGCCTCCCCGACCGGCAGCACCGACTGCACGAGCACGGGCGGTGCCGAACCGGCCTCCGCGTCCGTGGACGAGCACGCCACGGTCGAGGCGCCGACGACGGGCAGGACCAGGGCCGCGAGAACGGTTCGGGCGGCACGCTTGTTCATGGATCTCTCCTTCTCCGGGATGGGGATGTCAGGATGCCGCGACACGCTCGTGCAGCGACGTGACCACGGCGCGTGCGGAGGTGAACGCACCGTGTTGCCAGGCGATCGCGTTGGACAGGTGGTCGCCGGCGAAGTAGACGTTCTGCACCGGGTCGAGCAGCAGGGTGTATTCGGGGGTTGCCTCTCCCCCGTGGGAACCCCCGGCACCCTGCCACGATGCCCAGGCCGACTCCGAGTACCGGGTGCGGCGCCAGCTGCCCGAGAACGACGAGGCGATGTCGCGGGTGTACTTGTCGCCGTGGATCTCTGCCCCCTCCGCGATCGCCTTGGCCAATCTCTGCTTGTGCGTGAGCGATTCGAAACCGAGGTGCCTCTTGCCCGAGGAGTAGTAGCCGACGACCACGCCGCGGTCCGAGTTGTAGTGGTCGTAGGGGAACATGATCTGGGAGATGTCCTTGTCGGTGTTGCTGGCACCGCCGTAGATCCGGTCCTCGAGTTCCCACCAGCGGCGCGTGTACTCGATGCCGAGCTTGCCCGACGAGCTGGGCTCGGCCGCGCCGAGTGCGTGCACGACGTCGGCGGGCAGGTTGTGGTTCAGCCGCGTCACCAGGTGCGGCGGGATGGTGCAGATCGCGAAGTCGGCGTCCACCACCCGCGGCACACCGTCGCGGGTGTATTCCACCCGCACCCCCTCGGTCGTGTTCTGCAGGGCCGTCACCTCCGACCCGTATTCGATCCTGTCGGTCCCGATGCGGTCCTCGAACGCGTAGTAGATGCGGTCCATGCCCCCGACCGGGGTGAACATCATCATCGCCTGGTCGTAGCCGAAGTCGAAGCTGAAGTTGCGGCCGATGCCGCCGCGGATCACGTCCGTCATCGCGAAGGGCGGCTCGTGCGTGCCGAAGTCCAGACCGGCGCCGGGCTCGGAGGTGTACCCGCGGCGGGTCGACCCGACGTATCGTCCGTCGCCGGACAGGTCGCCGAAGTCGCTGAGGAACTCGGACAGCGCGTCCTTGTCGGCCTGGGTGAGCACGTCGTCGAGTGCGCCACGGGAGGCCGCCTTCTGCAACAGCTCCGACATGTACCCGTACGTGTCGGCCTTCGCCGCCCGATACGTGATGGACCGGTCGGACAACGCCGTGTCGCTCGAGTAGTGCACGAAGGTGTTGGCGTTCTGGTTGCCGAACGCCTGCAGTTCCACCCCCAGTTCGCGGCAGTAGTCCATCGTCACGTGGCTCTGCGGGATGCGGGTGGCACCGAGGTTGAAGTAGTGCCCGTCGGCGAAGGTGCAGACCTGCTTCTCGCCGTTCAGGTCCGTCTCCTCCGTTCCGGCGCGCACGGACCAGACCCGGCCACCGGGCCGACGCCGAGCCTCCAGCACCGTGACGTCGTACCCGGCCTTCCCCAATTCGTAGGCGGCGCACAATCCGGCCGGGCCGCCGCCGAGGACGACGACCGAATGATGGCCGTCCACCCGGCCGATCAGGTCGCTGCGCGCCGGCGCCCGGAAAGCCGGCGTTGACGCCGTTGCGGGCGCGAGGCCGATCGTGGACATCGCGCCGTACATTAGGCCGGCGCCGCCCGTGACGCCGAGTCCTTTCATGAAAGACCTACGTGTAACTGCCACAGTGACTGCTCCCATCGTGCAACACCGACCGTCCCGATCGGCTCGGCACCTATGGTGGGAAGAGCGGGATGCGGGGATGTCTCGCACGCGCAACGTCTTGCGAACCGGCGCTCGAGAACGGCGGTCCGCCGCGGACCCGAATTCTCGATCCCGGTGCGCCCGTTCGACTTCCCCCGGAAACAGACCGGAAACACCGGGCCGATAGCTTCGCGTGCCATGTCCGCACTCTCCGACGCGATCACGCAGTCCTTCACGGCGCGTGAGCCGGAACGCCCGGCCTTGTCGCCGCTACGAGCCCTCGGGCGGCGCCGGCTGTCCGGCATCGAGGTGCTCGCGCAGTCGGTCGCCACCACGGCGCCCGCCGCGTCGATGGTCGTCCTGACGACCGCGATCGTGGCCGGGCAGTCGATGCTCGCAGGCCTGCTCACCGTGGCGGCGACGACGGTCCTGCTGGGCGCGGTCGCCGCATGCTTCGCGGCCTTCACCCGCCGCCTCGCCGCCGCCGGTGGCCCGTACACGTTCGTCGCGCAGGGACTCGGCCCCCGCGCCGCGCTCGGCGGTGGTGCCGCGCTGGCGGTGAAGTACCTCGGCAGTGCCGGGCTCACCCTCTACCACGGGGGGCAGTCGATCCTGGCGGTCGCCCACGGGGCCGGCGTCTCCGTTCCCGCACTGCCGTTGTATCTCGTGCTGGCCTGCGTGATCGGCGCGTGCCTGGTCCGCGGGATCAGATTCGCAGTCCACGCGATCCTGCTGGTGGAGGCGTGCTCGCTCGCGTTCATCCTCACGCTGTTCCTCGTGCCGGCCGTGCCCACACCGGTCGCGGAACCCAGCGGCGGTGGTGCCGGGGAGCTCGTGGTCCTGGCGCTCACCGCCGTGTTCGCGCTCGCCGGATTCGAGAGCGCCACCTTCCTGGCACCCGAGGCGCGCCGACCGTTGGTGACGGTCACCCGCACCGTGCTCTGGACACCGCTGATCTGCGGGGCGCTCTGCGTCCTCGCGGCCCTGGCGGTCTGGGGTGGCCGCGGCGGGACGGTGATCGACGCGTATCGCCACGGCACCGACTCCGGCGTGCCGGTCGCCGTCGTCGTGGCGCTGCATCTCGGATTGACCTGCTCGTGGCTGGCGTCCTCGATGGCATCGGTCAACGCGGTTTCGCGACTGGGGTACACGATGGGGATCGAGCGGGTGCTCCCCCGGCTCCTGGCCGCGGTGCACCGGGTGTACCGCACGCCGTACCGTGCCGTCGCCGCGGCCGGGCTGGTGGCGCTCACGATCGCCGTCGCCAAGGCCGGGGCTCCGCATCTCGTCGCGGGGCTTCAGCACGCGGTACGCGTCGCGGTGCTCGTCGCGTACGTCCTGGTGGCCGTCGCCTCCCTGCGCTTCCTGACCAGAATCGGCGAGCAGACCCGCGGCTCGACCCTCGTCGGTGGTGCTGCGGCCGCGGGCGGCGCGCTGCTGCTCGGCTGCGTCGTCGGCTCCGGCATCGTAGCGGTCGATCCCGCCGTGGTGGCCGTCCCCCTGCTGCTGCTCGCCGCGGGACCCCTGTGGTACCTCCTGCTCCGGCGGCGGACGCCACGCGCTGCGACGGCGATCGGGGTGTTCGACAGCGCGGAATCCGCGGACGTGCTGCCGGGCGCCGGGGTCTTCGCACCCGACCGGCTCGGCGCGATGACCCTGGTGCGTGCCGACCGCGGCTCGCATCGGGATCTCTGACGGTGGCGCGCGAGGTCACCGGCCGGGAGCCGACGGCCGTGCAGCGTGCGCTGGCCCTGCTCGAGGCGGTAGCTCAGCTGGGTTCGGGCGCGACGGCCAAGGATCTGGCCCGGCTCACCCGTATCCCGCCGGCGACCGCGTACCGGCTGCTCAACCTCCTCGTCGCCGACGGCTATCTGGTGCGGGTGCACGACCTGTCGGGTTTCGCGCTCGGCCGACGGACGCAGGAGCTGGCGGCAACACCGCACGCGGAGACGTGGCCGGTGGCCGAGGTGCTCGAGGATCTGCGCGCCCAGGTGCGGCACGGGGTGTATCTGGCCTCCTACGAACGGGACCGGATCCGGCTGGTGGATCGCGACCCGGACCACGAGCTGCTGGGCGAGTCGTCGTTGACCCGGCACCTGCACGCGTCCGCGATCGGGAAGCTGCTTCTCGCCGACCGCCCCCATCTCGTCCCCGGCACAGCCCTGCCGAAAGTGGGGCCGCGCACGATCGTCGAGCTCGACCGGCTCGCGATCGAGCTGAGTCGCATCCGGAGCCTCGATGTGTCCGTCGAGCAGGACGAATTGCGTCAGGGACGCACCGCGGTCGCCGTCCCGGTGCGCGACGACGGCGCCGCGATCGTGGGATGCCTCGCGGCGATCGGCGGTACCGGGCGCATCCGCACCGACGATCGGGATCTGATCGATCTGCTCCACGAGTTCGCCGGGCGCCTGCGGCTGCCCGGCGCAGCGCGACGCACGTGAGCGGGGTCCACGCGCCGGTCAGCGGGACGCGTGCAGATTCCGGGCGGTCGGCGACGTCTCGACCGAGGCCGGGTCCGGCTCGGTGCCGAGAATCCGGTCGGCGATACCTGCGGTGGTGACGGTGAACCAGTAGTGCTCGTTCTTGAAATGGTGGTGCCGATGGTGGCGCCACACCGCGCGGTAGGGCCGCGAGTTCGGGCGGTAGTCCGTGTGGATGAGGTAGTGCGTCCATTCGTAGCTCAGGCCCAGGACGCCGACGGTCACCAGGAACGTCAGTGCCAGGCCGGCCCTGGGGAAGGCCAGCCATGCGCCGGCGACGAGAACCGGCAGCAGCCACACCAGGGTCTGCCAGGGAATGAAGATCAGCGGCACGTCGCGCGGGTCGCAGTGGTGCTCGCGGTGCTTGCGGGCCAGCAGCGAATCCAGCGTCAGTCCGCCGATCCGGCGCGGCCGCCAGTGCAGGATGCCGACGTGGATGACCCATTCCACCAGCGGGAACACCAGCAGGGCGACCACTGGGACCAGGGCGTCGGAGATCTGCCAGTCGCCGCGGAGAACCCGCGCGACGCTCGCGGCGGCGAGCAACGCGCCGATCATCCACGGCGACGGGTGCCGGGCGAACTCGGCGGCGGCGTCCCGCAGGCCGATCGAGGTGCGACGGCTACGCCGTTCGGTCCGATCCGTGCTCATGCCAGGCTCCTCGCATCTGCGTGTTCCGCATGGTCGATGGCGGTCGTCAGGGCCGACGTGCCCAGGTCGAGCAGTTCCCCGGCGGCGCGTTCGGCGCCATCCTCGTCGTGGGCGACGATCGCTCCGGCGAGCCGTTCGTAGAGGTCGGTGCGGCCGACTTCGGCGACCAGGACGCCGGCCATCGCGGTCATGGCCGGTTCGTAGGCGTTGCGCAGGCTGTTGAAGATCAACCGGAACGCGAGGGAGTCGGCCGCGTCGACGACGCGTTCCCAGAATTCGAGGGCGGCGACCTGCAGTGCAACGGGGTCCTCCCCCGTCGCGAGCCGCGCCACGGCGTCGCGCAACCGGGGTTCCGTCTCGTCCGTCGCGCGGGCGGCGGCGAGCCGGGCAACCTGACGGCCGATGAGGCGTCGGGCCTCGAGGACGCTGCGGACGACGTCCCAGTCGGGCCGGCCGTCGCGCACGAGCAGCCGCGGGAGCAGCTCCGGACCGGCCTGGGTGCGGAAGTCGCGGACCGACGTCGCCTCCCCCTGGCGCACCTCCACCAGACCCGCGTGGGACAGCCGGGAAATCGCCTCGCGGACAGCGGGTCTCGATACACCGAACGCTTCGGCCAGGTTGCGCTCGCTCGGCAGCGCCGCCCCGGCGGCGAGGTCGCCCCCGAGCACCCGGGCGGCGATCTGGTCGTACACCTCGCCGGAGGCGGACTTGCGGGCGATCGGCTCGAACATCACGGACCGACCGTAGGCCGGAACCCGGCCAGAGGTCAAGTGGTCATACCAGTTTGCTGTCGGCCGAATGTCACAGCAGGTCGATCTGAGCGAAGTGATGTGACATTCGGCCCGCACGGAGCCGCCCGATCAGCTGAAGCCCATCACCTGGTCGCCCCAGGCCTCACGCAGCACCCTGTCGGGGTCCGGGACAAGGGTGTCGGTGCTGTCGATCAGCAGGGTCATCCGCTTTCCGGTGTCGTACGGCGCCCAGTGCCGGGACCCGTCCAGGGCGGCGGGCACACCGTGGTGCGCGAAGGCCAGCCAGCGGCGCTGGATCCGGCCCGAGACCACCGTCGCGGCCTTGCGGCCGCCGAGCCAGAACGTGGGGTCGCGATCGAGGGTCCCGAAGTTGCCGAAGACGTAGGGCAGTTCGGTGGCGTGGCCGGCGCCGATCCGCGCCGCCTTGAGCATCGGGGTGGCGTGGTCGAACCGGTACACCCACGTCGGCGAGTGGGCGCTGTGCGCGTCGGCGATCCACACCACCGGCATCCGGAACCCTGCGTCCCGCGAAAGCGCCATCGCCCCCGACGTTTTCGAGACGTCCGGATACGCAGAGATGATCTCCGCGATGCGGTCGGGCGGCAGCTCCGGATGATCCGCGGCGAGCGCGTCGAGCATCGCCTGCACGGAGGCGTCGCTCACCGGCATCAGCGGCGACTTCATGAAGCGGAAGATCGACGGCTCGTCCTTGTTGGACCCGATGATCAGGGGAATCCGGTGCGCGAGCCCCTTCTGGAACGCCGCCACCGGGTACTTCGGCACCAGGTCGCGGTCGACCACCGGCGCCATCGCGAGCGTGCCGGGGAACTTCGTGGGGATCTCCCCGACGAGCACGTCGCCCGCATCGGTCAGCGTCTCGTGCGGCATGTCCCGCAGCGCCCACACCCGGGCCGGCGTGAGGTCGAGGATCTCGAGGAACCGCTCGGCGACCCGGGCCGCCCGCTCGGACCCGTATGCCGACGTCGCCGGCGGGCTCTGCGCGATGGCCCGGTGGAACAGGCCCTCGGCGCGGGGCACGGTCATCAGGGTGGTCAGCGACCCGCCGCCCGACGACTCGCCGAACACGGTGACCCGGTCGGGGTCGCCCCCGAACGCGGAGATGCAGTCGCGCACCCACTCGAGCGCGGCGATCTGGTCCCGCAACCCGACGTTGGATTCGAAGGTGGTCCCGGCTGTCGAGAACGACGAGAAGTCGAGGAAGCCGAGGGCGCCGAGCCGGTAGTTGACCGTCACCACGACGACGTCCCCGCGTTCGGCGAGCAACCGTCCGTCGTAGATCCGCTGACCCGAGTACCCGAGGACGTAGGCGCCGCCGTGGATCCAGACCATCACCGGCCGCGGCTCCCCGTCCGGCTCCGGTGCCCAGATGTTCAGCGAGAGGCAGTCCTCGCCGATCGACAGGCCCGGGTCGATGGGGATGGGATTGTTGCGGCCCTGCGGCGCGATGGGCCCGAACCGGCGGGCGTCGAGCACGTCGGTCCACGGCTCCGGCGGTTCGGGGGCGCGGAACCGAAGGTCGCCGGACGCCGGCGCGGCGTACGGGACGCCCTTCCACGCGTAGACGGAACCGTCGCGGTAGCCGCGTACGTCGCCGTACTTGCACCCGACGATGAGAGTCTCGGCGTCCACGGTCCCTCCCGAACGAACGGTCTGGGGCCAAGGTACCAACAACAGACAGGCTGCACGCGCAGCCCCGGCGACCCGGCACCCCGGGCCCGCGTGGGGCGAGCCACACCCGGTGCTATCGTCGCCTCCGTAGACACGGGGTGCTCCGCACACGAGCGGGAGCTGAGATCACACCCGTCGAACCTGATCAGGTAATGCTGACGAAGGGATGTCACGGCATGACCATGCCTGCCCATGCGTCGGTCCCGGAGGGGACCGACCGCTTCACCGATCTGCTGTGGGACCGTACGAAGGTCCTGCGCGAGGCCATCGACGACCTCGAGTTCCTGCGCCGGCTCGGCGACGGGACCCTGCCGCTCGACGCGTTCCGCTTCTACATCGAGCAGGACGCCCTCTACCTCGCCGGCTACGCCAAGGCGCTCGCCCTCCTCGCGGCGAAGGCCCCGGACCCGGCCACCGCCGCGTTCTGGGCCAACAGCGCGGCGACGGCCGCCACCGAGGAATCGGCCCTGCACCGGGGTCTGCTCACCGGTGGTGTCCTGCCGCCCGCCGAGGACACCCCCGCGCACTCCCCCGCCTGCCTCGGCTACGTCTCCTACCTGACCGCCACGGTCGCCACCGATCCGTATCCGGTCGGCGCCGCCGCGGTGCTTCCGTGCTTCTGGATCTACGCCGAGGTCGGCCGCGAGCTGGCCGTCCGCGCCGCCGACGTGCTCACCGCGGACCCCACCCACCCCTACGCCCAGTGGGTCACCACCTACGACGCGCCCGAGTTCCACGCCGCGGTCGCCACCGCCCGCGAGCTCGTCGACGTCGCGGCGGCGGCCGCCACCGACACCGAGCGCGACGCCATGGCCGGGGCGTTCACGATCGCCACCCGCTACGAGCTGCTGTTCTGGGACACCGCGCTGAACACGCAGGACTGGCCGGCCTCATGACGACCACCTCCCGGCTGCGTCGCCGGCTCACCGTCCTGGCCGCCCTCACCGCGGCGCTGCTGCTCACCGCGTCCTGCGCCGGCGGCACCGGCGACGACAACTCCGGCGACACGATCCGGTTCGCCCTGGACTGGACGCCGAACACCAACCACACCGGCCTGTACGTGGCCCAGCAGGAGGGCCTGTTCGCCGACGCCGGTCTCGACGTTGAGTTCCTGCCCTACAACAACACCACCCCGGACACCCTCGTCGACGCCGGCAACGCCGAGTTCGGCATCTCCACGCAGGCGCAGGCGACGTTCTCCCGGGCGGCCGGCTCGCGCACCGTCTCGGTGCTCGCGCCGCTGCAGCACTGGGCGACCGGCATTGCCGTCAAGGCCGACCGCGCCGACCTCACCCGGCCCCGGGACCTCGACGGCCGCACCTACGCGGGCTTCGGCGACCCGGGCGACGAGGAGACGCTCGCCCAGGTGATCCGGAACGACGGCGGGCGGGGCGACTTCACCTCCGTCACCCTGGGCACCTCCGCCTACGAGGCCGTGTACTCCGGCACCGCCGACTTCACCGTCTCGTACCTGGCGTGGGAAGGCATCGAGGCCGAGCACCGCGGGCTGCCGATGCGCTACTTCCGCTACACCGACTACGGGTTCCCCGACGCCTACGCGATCGTGATCGACGGCAACGAGGACTGGCTGGCCGAACATCCGGACCAGGCCCGGGCGTTCGTGCAGGCCGTCCAGCGCGGCTACGAGATCGCCGCGCAGGACCCGGACCGCGGAGCCCGCGCGCTGATCGAGGCCGAGCCCGGCGCCTTCCCCGACGAGGATCTCGTCTACGAGAGCCAGCGGATGCTGTCGGCCGGCTACCTGCGCGACGAGAACGGCCGCGTCGGCACCCTCACCCTCGAACGGTGGACCGGGTACTCCCGGTTCCTGTTCGAGAAGGGCCTGCTCTCCGGCCCCGACGGCAAGCCGTTGACCACTGAGCCGGACTGGTCGACGTACTTCACCGATGACTACCTCACGCCCTGACCCGACCCGGAACCCCTGGGTGCGGCGCGTCGCACCGGCCGTGCTGGTCGTCGCCGCGCTGACCGTCGGCTGGCAGCTGTACGTGACGCTCAGCGGCATCCGCCCGCAGGTGCTGCCCTCCCCCGCCCGGGTCCTCGGGCAGGGCTGGGCGCACCGCGACGACATCGCGGGCCACGCCTGGTCGACGCTGCAGGTCACCCTCGTCGGTTTCGCGGTGTCCCTCGTCGTGGCGTGGCTCCTCGCGATCGTCGTGGACTTCTCGCCGTGGCTGCGCCGCGCCCTGGTGCCGCTGTTCGTGGTGTCGCAGACCCTGCCGATCATCGCGATCGCGCCGCTGATGATCATCTGGTTCGGATTCGGGCTGCTGCCGAAGATCCTGGTGATCGCGCTCGCCACGTTCTTCCCCATGGCGATCGGCCTGATCGAGGGCTTCGCGGCCGCGGACCGGGAGGCGGGAGCGCTGCTGCGCAGCATGGGTGCCTCCCGGTGGCAGGAGTTCCTGTACGTGCGGCTGCCGTCGGCGCTGCCCCGGTTCTTCACGGCGCTGCGCATCGGGGTCACCTACGCCGTCGTCGGTGCGGTCTTCGCCGAATACGTCGGCGCCACGTCGGGGCTCGGGATCTACATGAGCACCCAGAAGAACTCGTTCCGGACCGATCTGGTGCTCGCGGCGGTGCTCGTCACCGCGGTGGTCTCGCTGGCGCTGTACCTGCTCACCTACGCCGTGGAACGGGTGGTGGCGCCGTGGGCGCAGACGACGAGGAGCCCGCGATGAACGCCGTCACGGTCACCGGCGTGCACAAGGCGTTCGGTGCGCGCACCGTCCTCGACGGCGCCGAGTTCGCCGTGGCCGAGGGCGAGTTCGTCTCGCTCATCGGCCCGAGCGGGTGCGGCAAGTCCACCCTGTTCGGGCTGATCGCCGGTCTCGACTCTCCCGACACCGGTGCCGTCACGGTGGGTGACCGGCCGGCCGCACCGGGACGGGCCGCCCTGATGCCGCAGAAGGACCTGCTGTTCCCGTGGCGCACCGTGCTCGGCAACTGCGCACTCGGCCTCGAGGTGCAGGGCGTGCCGCGCGGCGAGGCGCGTGCCCGGGCCCGGGAGCTGTTCCCCGCCTTCGGCCTCGCCGGGTTCGAGGATGCCGCCCCCCGGCAGCTCTCGGGCGGGATGCGCCAGCGCGCGGCCCTGGCGCGGACGGTCCTGCAGGGCCGCAACGTGCTGCTGCTGGACGAACCGTTCGGGGCCCTGGATTCGCTGACGCGCACCGAGATGCAGCTGTGGCTGCAGCAGGTGTGGCAGCGGGACCGGTGGACGGTGCTGATGATCACCCACGACGTGCGCGAGGCGCTGCTGCTGTCGGATCGGGTGCTGGTGCTCACGCGGCGCCCGGCCCGGATCTGTCACGAGGTGACGGTGCCGCTGCCCCGCCCCCGGGGTCTGGACACGTTGACGTCGCCGGAGTTCGTGACCCTCGAGAAGGAACTCGTCGACGTCCTGCACGCCACCGGACCACGCAGTTCCGCACTGCCGGACTGACGCCGATCACGAAATGTCAAGTGCCACCTCGAGTTCCACAAGTGCGTCCTCGAGGTGGCCGAGCAGCCGCTGCAGGCCGGGGACCGTGCGGCGGCATCCGACGACGCCGAAGTCGACGGTGTCGGCGGTGGTGGTCAGCGTGATGTTGAGTGCCTGGCCGTTGAGCACCACCGACACCGGGTAGATCCCGTCGAGCCGGGACCCGCTGCGGTACACCCGCTCCCGCGGTCCCGGCACGTTGGAGATGATGAGGTTGAACGGCGGCGGGGCCAGGGAGACGGCGCCCGAGATCGGTGCCAGCGCGAGCCCGGCGACGTTCAGCGCCGACCACACCGTCGCCTGCAGCGGCGTCATCCCGGCGAACAGGGTCTTGCCCTCCGCCATCGAATCGCTGACCGTCGAGAGCCGGGTGAGCGGATCCTCGAGATGGGTGCCGAGGTTGCACAGCGTGACCCCCACGCTGTTGCCGCCCGCGGCCGAATCGGGAGCGTCCTTGGCTCGCAGCGACACCGGGACCATCGCGATCAGCGGGAGGTCGGGCAGGTCCTGCTGTTCGAGGAGGTAGGCGCGGAGGGCACCTGCGCACATGGCGACGACGACGTCGTTGCTCGACACCCCGGCCGCCTGCCGCACCCGCGTGATGCGTTCGCGGCTCCAGGACTGCGCCGCGAAGCGCCGCGTCCCGTCGATCGGAACGTTGAACATCGACCGCGGTGCCTCGTACGGCAACGCGACGCGGCGCCCGCCGAGGACGGTCCGGGCGATCCGCAGCGCGACGGGCACCGCGCCGATCACGTCGCCGGCCAGTGAGCGCACCGCAGCGAACAGCGAGTCCTGTTCCCGGGTGCCGGAGCTGGGGCGGGCCGGCAGGTGCCACGGCGCCGGGAATTCGCGCACGTTCGGATCGGGGGTGTAGGTCCGCTGCAGCAGCCGCAGCCCCGAGACCCCGTCGAGCAGCGCGTGATGCATCTTCGTGTAGACGGCGAACCGGCCGTCGGCGAGCCCTTCGATCAGATAGGCCTCCCACAGCGGCCGGTGCCGGTCGAGCAGGCCGCTGTGCAGGCGCGAAACGAGGGTGAACAACTCACGGATCCGGCCCGGCGCCGGCAGGGCCGAGTGCCGGACGTGGTACTCGAGGTCGATCTCGTCGTCCACGGCCCACCAGGTGTAGCCGAGGCTCGACACCGGGTCGGCCGGGCGCTTGCGGAACAGCTCGTCGACCTGCGCGTCGGCGACCAGCCGGTTGTAGAGGTCGGTGACGTATCCCGGACCGGCGTCGGGCGGCGGCGTGAACAGCTCGAGCGAGCCGAAGTGCATCGGGCGCTCCCGCGACTCGGCGATCAGGAACATCGAGTCGGTCACAGGCATGTATCCCACCGGGACAGCCCCCTTTCGTCCGCCGTCGCACGCTGGGATGGATGGTACGTCCGGCGACCGGACGGCCGTACCGGATCGATAACGGGCACGCCGACGACCTGCGGAGTTCCCTTTGTCCGGTCTCCATCGAGTCACGATGCTTCGCCTCGGCGATTCCTCGTCGTACTGTCGGGCAACCGACCCGGACGAACGCCGCGAACGCCTCGGAGAAGGGCCGAGAGAGAAGACGGGAGCCGTCGACGAGAGGGCTCCGTCCGAGCAGGTGAGGACGAGGAGGTCCCGGTGACGAGTACCGCGTCGAACCATCCGTCGTTGTCGTATCCGCCCGCGCCGCGGCCGGTGCTCCGCCGCGAGGTCGCCGGCGTGAGCCTGCCGTCGCAGGCGCTGACCTTCTCGGTGCGCAGCACCGTCAAGCCGGTCATCGACGCGTGGGCGCGCGCCCCGCACCTGCCCTGGCCGACGGGCGTGGTGGACCGGCTGGCGTTCCCCCTCAAGCCGGTCCCCGGCACGCACCGGCACCCGGTCCGGCTGCCGTCCTGCCACGCCGAGTTCCTCGCCGCCCCCGGAGCCGACGGCGCCACGGCGA
The DNA here is from genome assembly GCF_015654185.1 of Rhodococcus sp. M8. Taxonomy (NCBI): domain Bacteria; kingdom Bacillati; phylum Actinomycetota; class Actinomycetes; order Mycobacteriales; family Nocardiaceae; genus Rhodococcus; species Rhodococcus sp. M8. The sequence goes on along the minus strand of NZ_CP064065.1, from coordinate 6,017,152 downwards.
TCCTCTACCTGCACGGCGGCGCGTTCCTGGTGTGCGGCCTGACCACCCACCGGCAGATGGTCTCCCGCATCTCGTCGGCGGCCGGGGCACCCGTGCTCAGCGTCGCCTACCGCATGCTGCCGGGACACCCGATCGAGAGCGCGGTCGAGGACGGCATCGAGGGGCTACGGTGGCTGATCGCGCACGGCTACCCGACGGAACGAATCGTGGTGGCCGGCGACTCCGCCGGCGGATTCCTCACCTTCCAGGTGACGCTCGAGGCGCTGCGGCTCGGTCTCGGCCGGCCGGCCGGCAACGTGGCGCTCTCGCCCCTGACCGACCTCGACACCCGCGGCAAGCTCGAACATCCCAATTCGTACCGGTGTGCCCTGTTCCCGCGCCGCGCCGTTCCGGCCCTCGCCGCTGTGATCGCCCGCATCGACGCCGCCTCCGGCCGGCCGGGTCCGCGCGCGGTGTCACCGGTCGACGCCGACCTGACCGCCATGCCGCCCACCCTCATCCAGACCGGCTCGGAGGAGATGACGTACGTGGACGCCGAGCTGATGGCCCGACGCCTCGCCGGCGCCGGCGTGCCGTGCGAGCTGCAGGTGTGGGAACGGCAGGTGCACGTCTTCCAGGCCGCGGCGGGCCTCGTGCCCGAGGCGGGGCGAGCCGTCGATTCGATCGGAGCGTTCGTCCGCAGCGTCGGCTGAGATTCCCCCACCGGACCACCCCACCGGTGCCACGTGGCGACCACCACCCGCGCCGAGCCGGGCACCTGTCGGACGGCGCGACTAGTGTCTCCGGCACAGATTGGTCCGGCAGCACTGGGAAAGGGGGCGGATCGTGACCGACACCGAGAGCCGATTCGACCGCGACGTCGACCGGTCCTGGAGCGAGTTCCGGGCACGGCTCGCCGATCACGTGGCGTCGATGTGCGACGGCGACGGGCTGCTCCTCGAGCCGCTCGTCGAGGAGGAGACCGGACCCGCCGGACCGTGCGTGCAGTTCTACGCGTGGGGTGCAGGCCAGGTGCGGTGCGAGGTGCCGTCCAACGCCCACCTCGGCGGCGACCGTCGCCTCCGCCCGGCCGACGAGGCGCTGCTCGCCGAGCTCGGCTGGCGCGAACCGTCCCGGGGACCGGAGGACCCGGAGGACGGCGGGTCCCCCGCCTACTGGATGGACCGGCCCACGGCGTGGGCGGACCAGCTCGCGGCCGTCGCGGTGACGGCGCTGCGCCGGGTGTGGGGGGTGCCGCATCCGCTGTTCCTGCGCACCGAGACGTTCGGCGCCGGCCGGGCGGCGGCCTTCGACCTGCCCGCGCCCGCCGAGGAGACGCCGCCGCCGGCCGCGCTTCCGCTCGCCGTCGAGACCGCGGGCGAGGAGCACGTGCGCGAGCTGATCGAGTCGACGCTGCGCGAGCGGATCGGCGACGTCCCGCTGTGGGACGAGGACGGCGACCTGGCGTTGCGGGTCGCGGGGTTGTTCGTGTTCGTCGGCGTCGGGCCGCACGAGCGCACCGTCGACGTGTTCGCCCCGATCGTCCACAACATCACCGGGCGCACCCGCGCCGCCGAGGTCGTCGCCGACCTCAACCGCCGGTGGCCGCACCTGAAGTTCGTGCTGGTCGAGGACCGGGTCGCGGTGGCGGCACACCTGCCCGCGTCGCCGTTCGTGCCGGCCCACCTGCTGACCACGCTCGACCACGTCGCGCAGTTCCTCGAGGGGCTGGACGAGGCGTTCGGCACCCGCCTCGGCGGCGAGCTGCTGCACGAGACCGACCACGACGGTGTGCCGCCGCCCCCGGACGAGCTGCCGCCGTGGACGACGGACTCCGAGGAGGACCTGCCGCCGACGCTGCTGGCGCTGCGCGATCTCCATCTCGGCGGCCGGGCGGAGGTCGAGACCCGGACGGTGGCCCGCATGGCCGGCGACGAACCGGACCAGCTGCTGCGTTTCCTGCGGATGAGCGTGGACGCGCAGGTCTGCTGGCAGGCCGAGGCGATGGGGCGTGCCGCGGCCGGAGACGGCGCCGGCATCGCCCGCGCCGAGGCGAAGGCGCAGGAGTGGGAGCTGACCTGCCGCTCGCTCACCGCAGCGATGCGGCTGCTCGTGCCCCCGGCGGGCACCGCCACGACACGCGTGCGGCGGCCGCGTCCGTCCCCACCCGAGCAGATCGAGCTGTTCGAGAACCCGGACGAGCCGACGTTGTTCGACGAACTCTCCGACTGAGCACCTCGTGCGGGCGAGCCGTTTCCGCGGGACGGCGCGGCCGCAGCGCGGGCACCCGGCGTGGCCCTCGGCAGCCGGGGTGGTTCAGGGGGTGGTCGCCTCGAGATGCTTGAGCACGGCCAGGACGCGTCGGTGGTCCTCGGGTTCGGGGTGCAGGCCGAGCTTGAGGAAGATCGCCCGGACGTGCGCCTCGACGGTGCGTTCTCCGAGGAACAGGGCCGCCCCGATCGCCCGGTTCGAGCGGCCCTCGGCCATGAGGCTGAGGACCTCGCGTTCGCGGGTGGACAGCGTGTCGATGGGACGGCTGTCGCGGTGGGGCCGGGCCACCATCCGGCTCACCACGCTGGGGTCGATGGCCGAGCCGCCCTCGGCGACCCGGTGCAGGGTGTCGACGAACTCGTCGATGTCGGCGACCCGATCCTTGAGCAGGTAGCCCAGGCCGGCGGCCCCGTCGGCGAGCAGATTCATGACGTGGTCGGTTTCCACGTACTGCGACAGCAGTACCACCGCGGTGTCCGGGTGGTCGGCACGGATGGCCGCCGCGGCGACGATTCCCTCGGTGGTGTGGGTCGGCGGCATCCGGATGTCGACGACGGCGACGTCGGGCCGCTCGTCGGCGACGAGACCGAGCAGGGTGGCGGCGTCGCCGGCCTCGCCGACGACGTCGATCCCCTCGTCGCACAGCAGCCGGGCGATACCCTCGCGCAGCAGCACGGAGTCGTCGGCGAGCACCACCCGCAGGGGTGCCGCGCTGTCGCCGCGCCGCGTCGCGCGCCGCGTCGCGGCGACCCTGCTCGGTGACGCGGTGTCCACCGCCACCGTCCGGGCCAGGGTGTCGTCGGCTGCCGGCGCGGGGACGGTGGTCGTGGTCTCGGAGGTGAGGGCGTTCCGGGCGGCGGCGGTGAGTTCCCTGCAGGTGTCGTAGCGGTCGTTGCGGTCCTTCGCGAGGGCACCCGCGACGACGGCGTCGAACGCCTTCGGCAGGTCGGGTCGGGCCTCGCTCGGCCGGGGTATCGGGCTGCGGACATGCCCGTGCCACAGCTTCGCCAGGGTGTCGCCGGAATACGGGGGCCGGCCGGTGAGCAGGTGGTAGAGGGTGCAGCCGAGCGAGTAGATGTCGGTGCGGTGGTCGAGCGCGGCGGTGGTGTCGAACTGCTCGGGTGCGGCATTCTGCAGGCTGCCGACGAACATCCCCGTGCGGGTGAGCCCGCTCGCCTCGTCGAGGGCCTTGGCGATGCCGAAATCGGTGAGCAGGACCCGTTCGGGTTCGCCCGGGCCGGCGGGTTCGGCGAGCAGGATGTTCGTCGGCTTCACGTCCCGGTGCAGCACCCCGGCCTGGTGGGCGTAGTCGAGTGCCTTGCCGATCTCGGAGACGATGTGGACTGCCCGCTCGGGCGGGACGGGCCCGTGGCCGAGCAGCGCGGCGGCGTTGGTGCCGGGGACGTACTGCATGGCGATCCAGAGCCGGCCGTCCTCGCAGCCGCGGTCGTAGACCTGGACGATGTTGGCGTGCTCGAGGCGCGCGGCATGGTCGGCCTCGAGTTCGAAGCGGGCCTTGACGCTGTCGTCGGCGGTCAGGGCGGGGTGGAGGAGTTTGAGGGCCACCTTGCGCGGCAGGTGCGGGTGCTGCGCCAGGTAGATCGAACCCATGCCGCCCGCGCCGAGCAGCCGCTCGATGGTGTACCCGGCAAATACCGAACCCGGCCCGGGAGCCCCGTTCCCCGTCACCGCCACCACCTCCCGAAGCGGCCCACCTCCTCTATTCAACCCCTCGGGGATCGTCGGCGGAACCGCTGCGGCGCGCGGTTGTCCGCCGACCTGGCGCCGGTCCGGCGCGGAGCGCACCGTGCAGACACCGGCCGGGGCTCCGTGCAGGCACGGTACGGAGCCCCGTGCAGGCGCTGCCGCCGAATCACGTGACGGCCGAGATGGTCGAACAGTGCCAGCACGGTGGTCCGGCGGGGCCGGGAGCGAGATGCTGGGAGCGAGGATCGGAGGCCTCGTCGTGAGTCGTCGAACAGTGCCGGCCATCGTCGCCGTGACCACCCTGCTGGTGGTCGCGGTGGTGGTGGTGTCGCTCGATTGGCCCGGCGGTCCGCCCGTCGGCCCGGCGGAACTGGTCGCCTTCCCCGCGGTCGGCGTCGCCTTCGTCGCGGCGGGCATCATCGCGTGGCGGAGCCGCCCGGACGACAACACGGGACGGCTGATGGTGCTGGCCGGGGTGCTGTGGCTGGTGAAGGGGGGCGGTGCGTCACGCAACCCGGTCGTCTTCACCGTGGGCGCGGCGCTGACGGTGATGTATCTCCCGGTGCTGATCCATATCCTGCTCGGTTTTCCGACGGGGCGATTGAACCGGCGGTGGGAACGGTGGTTCGTCGGGGGCTGCTATGTGTACTTCCTGGTCTCGGTCCTGCTCGATCTGATGTTCTACAACCCCTCCGTGATGGTCGGTACAGAACGCTTCACCGCGCCCAACCTGCTGCTGGTCCGGGACGACCCGGCGATCTTCAGGGGGCTGCAGCTCGTCTTCGGCGCAATTGCCATCGGCATCAGTGTGGTCGTGATCGGCGTGCTGCTGGCCCGCTGGCGGTCGGGGTCCCCGGCCTACCGGGCCGCGTTCGCGCCCCTGTGGATCGCCGGCATTCTCGGATTCGCCACGGTGATCGGAACGGGGCTGGTCACGGCGCGGTCTTCCGGCGTGGGGAACGTGTGGACGGCCTACCTGAGCTATCTGGCGACCGCGCTGTTTCCGGTGGCGGTGCTGGTCGGGTTGTGGCGCTACCGGGTCGCGCGCAGCGCGGTCAGCGACGTGATGATCGAGGTCGGTGCGGCCCCGCTCGGGGACGAGTTCGTCCACGCGCTGCGCAAGGCACTGCGCGACCCCGGCCTGATCCTGTGGTCGTGGTCACCGCAGTGGAACAGCTATCTCGACGCGAACGGGCAGCCGCAGAGCCTGCCGGACGACGACGACCCCCGCGCGGCGACCGTCCTCGAACGCGACGGCGTCCCGGTCGGAGCGCTGGTGTACGACCGGTCGCTGCGACATCAGCCGCAACTGCTCGCGGCGGTGCGCAGCGCCGCGACCCTCGCGCTGGACAACCAGCGCCTCCAGTCCGAGTTGCAGGCTCAGCTCGCCGAGGTCCGCCGGTCCCGGGAGCGGATCGTCGCCGCCGGGGACGCCCAACGGCGGCGGCTCGAACGCAACCTGCACGACGGTGCGCAGCAACGCCTGGTTGCCGCGACGATCCTGTTGCGGCGTGCGCAGCGGGCATCCCAGCCGGAGCGCAAGCAGGAGCTGCTCGACGAGGGCACGGCCGAACTGGACTCGGCGCTGGTGGAACTGCGGGAACTGGCCCGGGGTGTCTATCCCCCGGTGCTGCAGGAACACGGGCTCGCCGCCGCGCTGACCGCCCTGGCCGAGCGCGCGCCGCTGCCGGTGGAGATCGTCGACACCCTCACCGTGCGGGCTCCCGCCTCTGTCGAACTCGCCGCCTACTTCATCGCCGCCGAGGCGGTGGCCAACGCCACCAAGCACTCCGGCGCCACCCACATCGAGATCGACCTTCGCCGGGACGGCGGGATGCTGCGGATGGTCGTCACCGACGACGGGTGCGGCGGTGCGACGCTGACCGCCGGCGGTGGGTTGAGCGGACTGGCGGACCGGGCCACGGCCCTCGGTGGGGTGCTCACCGTGCACAGTCCCGTGGGGGGCGGAACGACGCTGACGCTGTCCCTTCCCCTCACCACCGGGACATCCGGGGAGCCGTCGTGAACCTCCGGGTGGTGCTCGCCGACGACTCCGCGGTGCTCCGCGAGGGGATCGCCGGCCTGCTGCACGACGAGGGAATCGAGGTGGTCGGCCAGGCCGCGGACGCGCAGGCCCTGCTGCGGCTGGTCGGCGAGCAGCGCCCGGACCTCGCCGTCGTCGACATCCGGATGCCTCCCACCCACACCACCGAGGGCATCGAGGCCGCCCTCACCATTCGCCGGTGCTTCCCGGGCACCGCCGTGCTGCTGCTGTCCCAGTACGTGGAAACCGAGAACGTCATGAACGTCTTCGCCGGCGGGACGGCCGGTCTGGGATATCTGCTCAAGGACCGCCTCTCCGACATCGACGGGTTCCTCGGCTCGCTGCACCGCGTCGCGGCGGGCGGAACGGCGATCGATCCCGACGTGGTCGGCCGGTTGGTCTCGCGGCCGCACCGCGACCGGGTGGCCCTCGACGAACTGTCCCCCCGGGAACGGGAGGTCCTCACCCTCCTGGTCGAAGGCCGTTCGGACCGGGCGATCGGAGCGGCCCTGTCCCTCGGGGAACGCACCGTCGGCGCGCACGTGCGCGCCGTCTTCGACAAGCTCGGTCTGCCCCCCGAACCCGACGGCCACCACCGCGTCCTGGCCGTGCTCGCCTACCTCGGCCCCGCCGTCCGCAACTGACGTCGCCGGGTCTGCCGAGTGGTCCGCGACCTGGCATGATCGGGTGTCGTGACATCGACGGTGAAGCTGCGGGAACTGGCCGAGCAATTCGGGATCGCCACCTCGTATGTGGGGTGGGACAAGCAGGACCACTACGCGAGCGACGACACGTTGCGCCGGGTCCTGGCCTCGCTGGGCGTGTCCGCGGGCACCGAGGCGGAGATCGACGCCGTCCTCGCGGATCTGCCGAACGAGCCGTGGCGGCGCATGCTGCCACCCGTCCTGGTGGTCGTGCAGGGCGAGGAGCGCACCTTCCCCGTGCACGTGCCGCACGGCACTGCGGTGCAGGTGCAGGTGCGCACCGAGGACGGCGACGTCGTCGACGTCGCGCAGCGCGACGTGTGGGTCGATCCGCGGGAGGTCGACGGCCGGCTCGTCGGCCGCGCGACGTTCGCCGTCCCGGACCTGCCGCTCGGGTGGCACACCCTGCACGCCCACAGCGACGACACCGCGGCCGAGACCACCCTGGTGGTGACACCCGCGCGTCTCGGCACCGCCGACCGGCTCCTCGAGCGACGTCGCCGGGGCCTGGCCGCGCAGTTGTACTCGGTGCGGTCGAAGCGGTCGTGGGGCGTCGGCGACTTCGCGGACCTGGCGGACCTCGCCGCGATCACCGCCTCGGTGGACGGCGGTGACTTCGTGCTCGTCAATCCCGTCCACGCGGGCGAGCCGGAGCCGCCGCTCGAGCCGTCGCCGTACCTGCCGAGCTCGCGGCGGTTCGTCCACCCGATCTATCTGCGGGTGGAGAACATCCGCGAGGCGGCGTTCCTGCCGCGCAAGCACCGCAAGACGCTAGAGGCGTACGCCGCGAAGTTCGCCAAGTCGAACCGCAAGGACAAGCGCATCGACCGCGACACCGCGTTCCGGGCCAAGCTGGACGTGCTCGGGCACGTGTTCCGGGTGCCGCGCAGCCCGGCGCGGCAGGCGGAGTTCGACGCGTTCCGCGCCGCGGGCGGGGACGCGCTGACCGACTTCGCGTTGTGGTGCGCGCTCACCGAGAAGTTCGGCGACCGCAGCGCCCGCTGGGAGACCCTGGCGGCGACCCCCGACGCGCCGTACGTCGCGCGGCAGCGCACCAAGCTGGCCGAGCGCATCGAGTTCCACTGCTGGTTGCAGTGGCTGTGCGACGAGCAGCTCGCCGAGGCGCAGTCCGCGGCGCGTGCCGCCGGCATGGATGTCGGCATCGTGCACGACCTCGCGGTGGGTGTCCGTCCCGACGGCGCCGACGCCTGGACGCTCGGCGACGCCCTGATCCGCGACATGACGGTCGGTGCGCCGCCGGACGACTTCAACCGGCAGGGTCAGGACTGGACCCAGCCGCCCTGGCATCCGGTCCGGCTCGCGGAGTTCGGCTACCGGCCCTACCGCGACGTGGTGCGCACCGCGCTGCGCCACGCCGGCGGCCTGCGGGTGGACCACATCCTGGGCCTGTTCCGCACCTGGTGGATTCCCGAGGGCTGCACGCCCGATCAGGGCACGTACGTCACGTACGACCACGAGGCCCTCATCGGGATCCTGGCGCTCGAGGCGCACCGGGCCGACGCCGTGCTGATCGGCGAGGACCTCGGCGTGTTCGAGAGCTGGGTGCAGGAGTACCTGTCCCGCCGCGGCATCGCCGGGACGTCGATCCTGTGGTTCGAGCGGGACGGCGACGACCCCCGGCCCCCGGAGAGCTACCGGGAGCTGTGCCTGACGTCGGTCACCACGCACGACCTGCCACCGACGGCGGGTTTCCTTGCCGGAGAACACATCACGCTCCGGTCCGAGCTGGGTCTGCTCGAACGGGACCTGGAGACCGAGGCCGCCGACGCGGCCGCCGAACGCGACGCCGTGCTGGCGGTGCTGCGGGAGCGCGAACTGCTCGACGAGGACGCCGACGAGCAGCGGACCGTCGAGGCACTGCACCGGTTCGTCGCGGCGAGCCCGTCGGCGCTGATCGGGGTGTCGCTGGCCGACGCGGTCGGTGAGCGGCGCAGCCAGAATCAGCCGGGCACGACCGACGAGTACCCCAACTGGCGGATCCCGCTGGCCGACGAGAAGGGCCGGACCGTGCTGCTCGACGATCTGCCCGGCAACGAGCGGTTCGCGGCCCTGCTCGCCGCTGTGGCGCCGGCCCCGGATCCCTCCGCAGCCGACGAGGCCTGAGCGTCTCGGCCGGCCGCCGGGTTCCGAACCCGGCGGCCGGCCGCGCGTCACTTCGCGTACATGCTCTCGATGTCGGCGGCGAAGCGCTCGGTCACGACGTTGCGCTTGATCTTCAGCGTCGGTGTCAGCTCACCGGTCTCCTCGGTGAGGTCCCGGTCGAGGATGACGAACTTCTTGATGGCCTCGGCGTGGGAGACCATCGAGTTGGCGTCGTCCACGATGGATTGCAGCGCGTCGTGCAGCGCCGGGTCGTGCCGTAGGTCGGCGATGGTGGCCGTCGGCGCCTTCCCGTTCTCGGCCTTCCAGTTGTCGAGCACCTCGGGGTCGACGGTGAGCAGCGCGGTGATGAAGCTGCGCCCGTCGCCGACGACCACGGCCTGCGAGACGAGCGTGTGCGAGCGCATCCGGTCCTCGAGCGGCCCGGGCGAGACGTTCTTGCCGCCGGCGGTGATGATGAGGTCCTTCTTGCGGCCGGTGATGCTCACGTAGCCGTCCTCGTCGATCTCGCCGAGATCGCCGGTGCGGAACCAGCCGTCGTGGAAGGCCTCGGCGGTGGCCTTCTCGTTGCGCCAGTAGCCCTGGAACACGACCCCGCCGCGCAGCTCGATCTCACCGTCGTCGGCGATGCGGGTGCTGTTGCCGCCCATGGGCTGGCCGACGGTGCCGATCTTCTGGGCGCCGGGCACGTTCACGCTGTGCGCGGCGGTGCTCTCGGTCAGGCCGTAGCCCTCGTAGATCGGGACGCCGACGCCGCGGAAGAAGTGGCCGAGACGGGGACTCAGGGCGCCACCACCGGAGATCGCGAACCAGCACTCGCCGCCCATCGCCTGCCGCAGCTTGGCGTAGACGAGCTTGTCGGCCATGTTGCGCTTGGCCTTGAGCACGAACGACGGACCGCCGTGGTCGAGCGACTCGCTGTAGGCGATGGCGGTCTCCTCGGCGAACGCGAAGATCGCCGCGTTGAACCTGCCACCGGCCGCGGCCTTGCGCGCCGCGGCGTCGCGCACCTTCTCGAAGACGCGCGGCACGCCGAGGATGGTGTTCGGGGCGTAGCGCTCGAACTGGGCGGAGATCGTGCCGAAGTCCGACCAGTGCGCCTGCGCCGCACCGCCTTCGAAGACGGCCAGCGAGACGGCACGGGCCAGCACGTGCGCGAGCGGCAGGAAGGTCAGCACCCGGCTGCCCGGCTTGGCCACCTCACCGATCGAGGCGGTCAGGATGCCGCGGACCTCGCTGTAGAAGTTGCGGTGGGTCAGCATGCAGCCCTTGGGCCGGCCGGTGGTGCCCGAGGTGTACACCAGCGAGGCGAGGTCGTCGGCGCGGATGCCGTCGAGGCGGGCCTGCAGCTGGGCGTCGTCGACGCCGGCGCCCTCGGCGATCAGCGTCTCCACGGCGCCGCCCTCGATCCGCAGGGTGCGGCGCAGGGTGTCCGGCATGTCGACGAACAGCGCCTCGTGGCGCGCGGTCTCGACGACGGCGACGACCGCTTCGGAGTCCTGCAGGATCCAGCGGATCTGCTCGGGGGACGAGGAGTCGTAGATCGGCACCGTGGCGGCGCCGGCGGCCCAGATGGCGTAGTCGAACAGCGCCCACTCGTAGCGGGTGGCCGACAGCAGGGCCACCCGGTCGCCGGGCTGCACGCCCGCCGCGACGAGGCCCTTGGCGACCCCCGAGACCTGCTCGGCGAATTGCCGTGCGGTGACGGCGACCCAGTCCTCTCCCTCCGGGCGGGAGTACATCACGCGGTGCGGAGTCTTCTCCGCGTGCGTGAAGACCGTGCGGACGACCGATTCGTCGTCGCCGACGGTGAACTGGGCGGGGGTGGTGTACTCACGCACGAGCGTCTCCCTCGTTGTGGTCGGGGCGGGCAGTGGACCGGTGTTCCACTCCCTGGCGGAAGCGGCGCAGCATGTCGACGAACCGATCGATGTCGTCCTGGCCCCAGCCGGTCAGCGCCGCGCGGATCTCGTCGTGACGTCCGGCGACGGTGCGGGCGAGGGTCTCGCGGCCCCGGTCGGTGAGCCGTAGCGGGTGGCCGAGCCGGGTGGGTCCGGCCTGCGCCTGGACCAGCCCGGCGTCGATGCAGCTGCGCAGCTGACGGGAGACGGTCGACCGATTCACGCTGAACGCATCCGAGATGTCGGTGGCTCGGCAGCCTGGGTTGCGGTCGATGAAGCCGAGCATCGAATGCTGCGCCAGCGAGAGCACGTCGTCGTGGGCGCGCTCCCCCGCTGTGAGATGGCGAATCAGGTACACGAACTCGTCGTATACCTCGGATACACCGGCCGCTGCGGACTGCGCCGCAACCTCCCGCTTGTGTTGCACGACGCAACTGTAAGCCCTGTGCGGCTCGACACCCCAATCGCCTCTCCCCGCGGCACCGCACAGACGCGTCGAGACGCACGGCGTCGATCGCGAATTTCCCCGAACCGCAGGCCCGGCCTGCCCGTTTCCGGTACAGATGATGCGACAGGATCAGGCCCCCGGCGAAGGAGTTCCCCGTGGCCGCACCCGATCGTTCGACGGCCGAACCCGATCCTGCGACGGCCGTGCGCGGCCGGCGACGGACCGCCGTGCTCGTCGGCCTGCTCGCGGCGGCGCACGCACTGCTGACGCCCGCGACCTCCGCGGCCCAGGAACCCGTCGGCTCGTGCGCGTGGCAGTTCCGGTCCGACTCGACCGTGCTGGACATCGCGTTCCCCGACGTCGATGCCACCTACTGGGTGCTGCCGTACGCGCTGGCCCCGGGCGACAGCATCGAACTGCACGGCACCTATCCGGCGGCCCGGTACTTCTCGCTCAACACCTACGGAACGAACTTCGACACGGTCGACACCCTGCGCGACGCACAGATCGCGCCCGATCCGGGCAGCGGGAACCCGTTCGCGGACGCGGCCGCCGAGGGGCTGCCCGCCTCGGCCCGGCGCTGGAGCGCCACCGTCGTCACCGGTCCGGCCGACCACGCCCGCAACGAGATCGGCGCGCTGCCCACCGGCGGGTCGCCCACCGCACCGGCCGGATTCCTCATCGTCCGGGTCTATGTGCCCGACGACCCGGCCTCCCCGACCGGCGGGGTCCCGCTACCGGACGTGACGCTGCACCAGGGTGGGCGCGCCGTGCCGGTGCCCACGTGCAGCTCCGACTTCGACCCCGCCGACTACGGCAGCGGACCGGTCGAGCGCGCCGCCGAGGCGGCCGTCGACCGCATCGTCGAGGGCGCGGCGTCCGGCGCCTTCCCCGGCAACAACCCCGAGGCGACCTTCGTCAGCCCGGCCACCACGTCCGGGTTGTTCCCGAACGGCGACAACAAGTACATCGGCTCCGTGCTGACGTACCAGCCGGGCCGGATCCTCGTCGTGCGCGGCAAGGCCCCCACGTTCCCCGACACCCGCGCCGGCGAACCCGTCACCACGCCCGGCCGCCAGGTTCGGTACTGGTCGATGTGCCAGAACGACCAGGTCACCCCGTACCCGGTCGTCGCGTGCGCGGCCGACTTCGAGACGGCGACCGACGCGGAGGGCTGGTTCACCTACGTCGTCGCGGCGCCCCAGGACGTGCCCGCCCGCGCCACGGCCGATCCGACGGTGACGGTGCTGCCGTGGGGCTCGACCGAGGTCCCCAAGAAGACTCTGCTCTACCGGAACATGCTGCCGGCCGACGCGTTCTACCCGCAGTCGGTGCAGGCCGCACAGGGCGGCGATCCGGCCGCGACGATGGGTCCCTACTACCCGCGGGCCGCGTACTGCGACACCGCCACCTTCGAGGCCGGCGGCTACGCCGCCTGCCTGCCCTGACCTCGCGGAGCCGGACCACGGGACCCGCCCGGCGGCGATACGTCCGATTCCGAGACGCCACGCCCCGCCGGCAATAACCTGTGTGACACCCGCCACACGGCGGCACCTGTTCCCCCAGGAGGCTCACGCATGTCCGTCCCCGCCCCGTCCGTCATCCTCGACCGCGTCGCGCACTGGGCGCAGACCAAACCGGACGAGGTCGCGGTGCAGTACCTCGACCGCACCCACACCTGGGCGCAGTGGCACGAGCGACTGCTCCACCTCGCCGGCGCCCTCGCCGCCGACGGCGTCGGACCCGGCGACACCGTCGCATTCGTCGACAAGAACAACCTCGCGTGCCTCGAGGTCACCTTCGCCACCTCCGCGCTCGGCGCGGCGAACGCCATCCCGAACTTCCGGCTCGCCGGCGACGAGCTCGACTACGTGATCAACGACTCGCGCGCCCGGATCCTGTTCGTGGGAGCGGAATTCGCGCAGGAGATCGAGTCGCTGCGACCCCGGCTGTCCACGGTGCAGAAGATCGTCGTCGTGGGCGGGGAGAACGACGAGTTCGAGCCGTGGCTCGCGGCGGCCGCGCCGGCGACCCTGCCAGACGTCGCGCCCGAGGCCACCGCGCTGCTGCTCTACAGTTCCGGCACCACCGGCCGGCCCAAGGGTGTGCAGCTGACGCACCGCAACCTGTTCGCGCACTCCGAGGACGTGCTCGCGGTGCTTCCGTTCACGGAGGGTGACTGCCTGCTCGTGGCGATGCCGCTGTTCCATGTGGGCGGCACCTGTTACGCGATCATGGGTATCCACGACGGCCGCCGGTGCGTGTTCACCCGGGAGGCCGACGCGCCGTCGCTGTTCACGGGTCTCGCGGCCGGCGCGAACATCGCCTTCCTGGTGCCCCCGGTAATAGCGGCCGTCCTCGGCGCGGGAGCGCACGCGATCGGGGCGTTCTCCCGGCTCAAGCGCATCACCTACGGCGCCGCGCCGATGCCGCTGCCGCTGCTGCGCGGCGCGCTCGCCGCGTGGCCGGACACCGAATTCGTCCAGGTGTACGGCATGACCGAGCTCGCCGGGGTGATCACGGCGCTGCTGCCGGAGGTGCACCGCGATCCGGTGCAGGAGGCGCGGATGGCGTCGGCCGGCACCCCCATTCCCGGCGTGGAGATGCGCATCGTCGATCCGGCCACGCTCGAGGACGCGGCCCCGGGCGCGATCGGCGAACTGTGGTGGCGCTCGGCGCAGACCACCCCCGGGTACTGGAACCGGCCCGACGCCACGGCCGAGACGATCACGGCCGACGGGTGGCTGCGCAGCGGCGACATGGGCCGGGTCGACGACGGCGGTTTCGTGTTCATCGAGGACCGGCTCAAGGACATGATCATCACCGGCGGTGAGAACGTGTACTGCCCGGAGGTCGAGCGGGTCCTCGTCGAGCATCCGGCCGTCGCCGAAGTCGCGGTCATCGGCGTCCCGGACGAGAAGTGGGGCGAGACGGTCAAGGCGGTGGTGGTGCTCGCCCCGGACCAGAAGGCCGACGAGCAGGAACTCATCGACTACACCCGCCGGCACCTGGCGAAGTTCAAGTGCCCCGCGACCATCGACATCGTCGACATGCTGCCGCGCAACCCCACCGGGAAGATCCTCAAGCGCTCCCTGCGGGCCCCCTACTGGGCCGGACACGAACGGACCATCTGAGCGGTGCGTCCTTTGGGCTGCTGCAGCAGCCCAAAGGACGCACCGGCCGCGGAGCGGCCCGGCTCAGCGCACCCGGCGCAGCAGGGCGGCCAGGGCCTGGCCGCCGCCGATGCACATGGTGACGATGCCGAGTTCGAGGTCGCGGCGCACGAGGTCCTTGGCCACCCGCAGGGTCAGGATGCCGCCGGTCGCGCCGACCGCGTGACCGAGGGCGATCGCCCCGCCGTACGGGTTGGTCTTGGCCGGGTCGAGCTTGGCGTCGCGGATCACGGCGACGGCCTGCGAGGCGAACGCCTCGTTCAGCTCGACGGTGTCGATGTCGGCCGGGGTGGTGCCGGTCTGCTCGAACAGCTTCTGCAGGGCGAGGACCGGCGCGTAGCCCATCAGCTCCGGCTCGAGCGCGGCGGTGGCGACGGACTCGATCACCGCGAGCCCACCCAGGTCCCGTTCCTGCGCGACGGACTCGCGGGCGAGGACGACGACGCCGGCGCCGTCGTTGATGCCCGAGGCGTTGCCGGCGGTGACCGTGCCGCCGGCGGCGAACGCCGGGCGCAGCTTCGCGAGGGTCTCGACGGTGGTGTCGGGCTTGGGGTGCTCGTCGGTGGTGACGACGGTGGGCGTGCGGCCGCCGATCTCGACGGGGGTGATCTCCTCGGCGAACGCGGCGCGGGCGGCGGCGGTGGCCGCGCGGCGCTGCGATTCGACGGCGAACTCGTCCTGCGCCTCGCGGCTGATGCCGTACTCGCGGGCGACGTTCTCGGCCGTGACACCCATGTGGATGCCGTGGAACGGGTCGGTGAGCATGCCGACGGTGCCGTCGACGAGGGTGCGGTCGCCCAGCTTGTAGCCGGAGCGGGCGCCGAAGTCGTAGAACGGCATGCGGGACATGTTCTCGTCGCCGCCGGCCAGGGCCAGATCCACCCCGCCCCAGCGCATCTGCATCGCCGCCGACCAGATCGCCTGCAGGCCCGAGCCGCACAGCCGGTTGACGGTGTAGGCCGGCACCGAGACCGGCAGCCCGGCCGCCAGCGCGACGCGACGCGCGTTGTAGGCATCCGGGCCGACCTGCCCGATGCAGCCCATGACGACCTCGTCGATGTCCTCCGCCGCCACGCCGGCGCGCTGCAGGGCCGCCTTCGCGGCGGTCGCGCCGAGTTCGTGGGCCGGTACGTCCTTGAACGCGCCGCCGAAGCTGCCGACCGGGGTACGCGCACCGTCGACGACGACGATCCGTTCCGGAGTGCTCATCTCACGTCCCATCTCTCGCAGGAACGGCACCGAGTGCCATTTATTGCCCTCGATGCTACCGGAGCAGTGAGCCGCAACACAGTCGGGTGGCACTGCGGCGCAAGACGGGCAGCCGTCAGGCCGGGTCGCTCAGGTCGCCCCGGTGCACGCGCTCGGCCGCCGCGGCCGACCCGAGCTCCGCCCGGGCCTGCGGATTTCTCGCGTAGAAGTCGAGCATCCGATACAGCAGCACCGGGTCGCCGTCGAACTTGCGGGAGTCGACCTCGATCACCGGTTCGCGGGGCAACCGGTCCAGGCGGAACAGCCGGCTGGTCCGTCGTCGCGCCCAGGCGGCGGCCGGCGTGCCCAGCACCCAGATCTCGGGGAATCCGTGATGGACGGCGTGCACCCCGGCCACCGAGACCCACGGCAGGTACGACTCGATGGTCCAGCCGCGTTGCCGGATCCCGTCCGGGGTCAGCAGCAGCGCCCCTCGGCGGATCCCCCCGCGCAGCACCTCCGCGACGAACGCCGCGCAGGGCAGCCCGAAGGCGGCGAGCAGCACACTCACCCACGGGACGCCGTCGTCGAACAGGACTATCTCGACGGCCGCGCCGAGGGAGAGCAACGCCGCGCTCGTCGTCATCGCCCCCATCAGGTGGAAGACGGCGCCGGAAGCGCGGATCTCGGTGGCCCCGCGGCCCCGGGACTCCACGAACCGGATCTCGGGGTCGCCGCGGCGCGGACGCCAGTACACGTATCCGAAGAGCGCCGTGAGGGCCATCAGGCCGGACAGGATGAGGAAGAACCGGGTCACCGCCCAGGCTCCCGCCTGCCCGGCATCCCAGGCCCGCCAGAGCGAGACGAGGATCACGACGCCGGCGAGGGCGATCGCGGCGGCGACCCGGGCGCTGAACTTCGGGGGCGGCCATTCCTCCGGGCGGATCAGCGGCACGGCGTCGGACTCGTCTTCATCGGTGCCGTGCACAAAACACCCGTCCCACTGAGTTCCCCTTCCGGAAGCGCCGGGGATCCCACCGCCCCGACCGGTTGCCGGTAGGTGGGGAACGCTACCGCAGGGCCTGCGGATTGTGGTTCACGACACGCGCCGGGGCGGGCGTCCACGGCGGAGAAGGGACCTTCGACCCTACGTCCGAGGGGCCCGACGAGGCGGATACTCGACGGTGTGACCATTGCCACAAATGCCACGGGACGGACATAAAGCCCAGTTCAAAAGGTGTTCAACTCGTGTTGGCCGGCCGCCGGACGCGGGACACGAAAATCTTGTCTACGGATGAGTAACACTGGCGCCGACGGGAACGACACAATCATCGACGATCCAGACGAGACCGGAGGAATCTGCATGACTGTCCAGCTTGATTCGCCTGGCTTCGAGTCCGCCCGCGAGGTGGTTTCGGCCCAGGAAGACCTCGGTCGACTGTTCGACGAGATCGGGACGCTCGATGCGCAGATCCTCGAGGCGATCGAGCGCCGCAGCGAGCTGTCGCGCCGGGCGGGCATCGCTGCGAAGGAGTCCGGGACCGCGCGGCAGGCCCAGAACCACGAGATGCGGGTCCTCGACCGTTTCGCCGAGCTCGGCGCCGACGGCAAGACCCTGGCGATGACGCTGCTCCGCCTCGGACGCACCCGCCTGTCCTCCTAGACCCGACGACTTCGCGCGGCCCCCGCACCGGATCGGTGCGGGGGCCGCGTCGTCGTTGCCACCCGAAGAGCCGTGGCCGCCCGAACGCAGGTACGGCGGTCAGCGCCTCGCGTGCAGGAGGCCGTCCCGCACCCAGGCCGGCTGCGGCGTCTCCAGCTCGAACTCGGCGAACGCGCGGCCGGCGACGGCGGCGATGCCCGCCGGCGGCAGCTCCTCGAACTCACCGAGCACGAGGGCGATCTGCTCGACCGGCGGCAACGTCGAGAACAGGACGGCGTCGTCGCCGCAGCCTTCCGCACGCCGATGCGCGGGCGTCTCGGCGTGCAACAGGTACACGAACCACGACACGGCGTACGCGCACAGTTCGGGACCGATCGGGCCCCGCCACGTCGCGACCGCACGCGCCAGCGCCCGGTCGAAGACCGCGGCCGCGCGCTCGGAACCGACGGACAGCAGCCGCGCGCAGGCCGCGAGGTCCGGGAGCTGGCCTTCCATGACCTCACGCAGGCCACGCGGGGGAACGTCCAGGTTGCCCGCGGACCCGCCACTCGGGTCCGGCGGCATGATGTACATCGTCCGCTCCCTCCGCGCTTTCCCTGTCGGGGAAACCGATGCCGTTTTCCCGTCTATCGTTCTGCGGCACCCGAACGTGACGTACCCCATACGGTCACCGCAGGAGTGCCTTGACCTCCAGGAACTCTTCGAGACCGAAGACGCCGGCTTCGCGCCCGACGCCGGAGTGCTTGTAACCGCCGAACGGTGCGTCGGTGTTGAAGGCGCCCCCGTTGATGGAGACCTGCCCGGTGCGCAGCTGTCGCGCGACCCGCTCGGCCCGGGCGCGATCGGCAGACCAGACCCCGCCGGAGAGCCCGTAGTCGCTGTCGTTGGCGATGCGCACGGCGTCGTCCTCGTCGCGGTATCCGATGATCGACAGGACCGGACCGAAGATCTCCTCGCGCGCGATCGTCATGTCCTCGGTCACGTTCGCGAACACGGTCGGCCCGACGAAATAGCCGGTGCCGAGGCCGGTTTCGCGGCCGTCGAGGACCAGTTCGGCGCCCTCCTCGATGCCCTGGTCGATGTAGGACCGCACGCGCTTGAACTGGTTGGCGTTGACCAGGGGGCCGAGCCGGGTGGTGGCCGCGGCGGGATCGCCGACGGTGTAGGCCCGCGCGACCTGCTCGGCGAGGGCGGCCACCTCGTTCATGCGCTCGGCGGGGACGAGCATGCGGGTCAGTGCCGAACAGGTCTGCCCGGAGTTCAGGAAGCACTGGGCCACGCCGTCGGTGACGGCCCGGGTCAGGTCGGCGTCGTCGAGGATGACGTTGGCGGACTTGCCGCCGAGTTCGAGGGCCACCTTCTTCACCGTCTCCGCGGCGACGACGGCGACGCGCTTGCCGGCGCGGGTGGAGCCGGTGAACGAGACCATGTCCACGCCGGGATGCGCGGCGATGGCCTCCCCCACCACCGGCCCGTACCCGCTGACGAGGTTGAACACGCCGGGCGGCAGGCCCGCCTCGTCGCAGATGTCGACGAGCGCGTAGGTGATCAGGGGCGCCACCTCGGTCGGCTTGAGCACGACGGTGCAGCCACCCGCGAGGGCGGCGAACACCTTCAGGACCACCTGGTGCAGCGGGTAGTTCCACGGCGTGATGGCGCCGACGACACCGATGGGCTCGCGCACAATCAGGGCGTTGCCCACCTCGCCGGCGTCGAAGTCGTAGGTCGCGGCGAGTTCGGCGTAGCGGGTGATGTTCTTCAGCGGCATGCCGATCTGGACCGGCTTGGCCAGCGTCACCGGCATGCCCATGTCGCGGGAGACCAGCGCGGCGAGATCGTCGATGCGCTCGGCCACGAGGGCCGCGACCTTGCCGAGGTGGGCACCGCGTTCGGCGCCGGTGAGCGCCGACCACGCCGGGAACGCCGCCCGCGCCGCGCGTACGGCCCGGTCCACGTCCTGTGCCGTGCCTTCGGCGACGACGGCGATGACGTCCTCGGTGGCCGGGGCGATCACGTCGATCCGGCCGGTGCCGTCGGAGTCCACCCATTCGCCGCCGATGTAGATCTTCGTGCGGTCGAGCACGTTGTTCATATCGTTCCTTCTCCGCCGAGTGATGTGCTTCACACGCAGCGTACGACGCGTCCCCGACGGGCCGCGGGAAGCGGGTCCGGCCCCGCCGCGGCGCGTCAGGGCCGGGTCTCCAGGGCGCGCTGGAGCGTCGGCCACGCCTTGGGCAGCTGGTCGCGCCAGTAGCCCCAGGCGTGCACGCCGACGGGTTCGTAGGTGACGGTGACGGGGATCTTCAGGGCGCCGAGGCGTTCCTCGAGCCGCTGGGTGCACATCCGCGAGCCGGCCTCGAGGATGCCGCCGGCGACGAGGGTGCGCGCCAGGTCCGGGGTCTCGGGCGTCTCGTGGGGACCGGGCACGCCCGTCGCGGCGGACAGGTAGAGCTCCTTGCCGGCGAGGTTCTCGGCGTGCGCGACGGTGTCGTGCTCGGCCCACTCCCGGCTGCCGGGCGGGCCCCACATGTTCACGACGTCGCCGCCCTGCGACGAGGTGCTGGTCTGCACGACGGCGCTGCCGAGCAGGTCGCCCGTCGAGTAGCAGCCGCTGAAGGCGGCGACGCCCCGGTAGAGCTCGGGGTGCCGGTGGGCGAGCATCATGGCCGCCTGCCCACCCATCGAGTTCCCGGCGATCGCGTTGACCCCGTTGCTGTTCAGCCGCGCGGCGAGCAGCGGCGGAAGCTCCTCGGTCAGGAAGGTTTCCCACTTGTTCAGGCCGAGCTTGGGGTCGGACTGCTGCCAGTCGCTGTAGAGGCTGCCGCGGCCGCCGTTGGGCATGACGACGTTGACGTTCTTGTCGGCGAAGAAGGCGGGCGCGCCGCCGATGTTCATCCAGCCGCTGGTGTGGTTGCGGGCGCTGACCCCGTCGAGCAGGTACAGGGTGGGGCGCGGGGCCGAGTTGTCGGCGGGCAGCAGGACCTCGACGCCCACGTCGCGGCGCAGGGCGGGGCTCGCGACGGTCAGCCGCACCGCGCGGTCGGAGATCGGGGTCTCCCCCACGATGGCCGGTGTCGCGATGTTCCGCAGCTCCGGCAGGGGGCCGGGGTCCTCCTGGAAGGCCGCCGGCACCGACGAGCCGGAATTCGACCCGGTGCCGGGTGCCGCGACAGCGACCCCCGCCCCCAGCACGGAGACGGCGGCGAGTGCCGTCCCGGCCGTGAACAGGCGGACGAGTGCCGGGCGCTGAACATCAACCACGAGGGCCTCCCTAAACCTCAAGTTCAGGTTGAGAGTAGCTCGAGCATCGCCCCCGTGGCGTCTTTTCGGACCGCCGCCGATCCCGAAAGACGCCACGGCGGCGGAACCGCCTCCTACACTTGGCACAGGCCACGGGAGGAGTCGCCGATGCCCGACCGCTCTGCCGCACGCACCGAACGGGCGCCCGCCGTCGAGCGCCCCGCACAGCTCCGCAACGTCGTCCTCGTCGGTTGCAGCGGGGTCGGCAAGACCACCCTCGCCGAATCCCTGGCCCTGGCCGCCGGTGCCGTGGGCCGCGCCGGACGCACCGCCGACGGCACCACCGTCTCCGACTACGAGGCGATCGAGCAGCAGCACCGCCGCTCGGTGCAACTGGCCGTGCTGCCGCTCGAGTGGAACGGCGTGAAGATCAACATCATCGACACCCCCGGGCATCCGGACTTCGACGCCGAGGTCCGCGCGGGACTGCACGCCGCCGACGCGGCCGTATTCGTCGTCTCCGCAACAGATCCCATCTCCGCCGCCACGCGCACCCTGTGGCGCGAATGCGCCGAGACCGCGATCCCGCGCGCCATCGTCGTCTCCAAGCTCGACGTCGCCCGCACGGACTTCGACGAGATGCTCACCGCCTGTCACGACGCCTTCGACCTCGGGCCGGACACCCTGCGCCCCGTGTACGTGCCGGTCTTCGACGGCGGCCGCCCGTGCGGCTCGATCGATCTGCTCACCGGCCGCGGCTACGGCCATCCCGCCGCCGTGCCGGACACCGGCGCCGCGCGCGAGAGCCTCGTCGAGGCGATCTCCGGCCAGGACGACACCCTCATGGAGCGCTACCTCGCCGGCGAGGCCCTCGACACCGAGTCCCTCGACGAGGGGCTGCGGCACGAGATCGTCGACTGTGCACTGCATCCCGCGCTCGCCACCACCGACTACGGGGTCGGCGCCGCCGAACTGCTCGATCTCGTCGCGATGGCCTTCCCCGACCCCACCCACCGTCGTCCGCCCGCCCCCGCCGCCGATCCCGCGGGGCCGTTGACGGCGCAGGTGATCCGTGTCGCCGGGGACGCCTACGTCGGGCGCATCAGCCTGGTGCGGGTGTTCTCCGGAACGCTGCGCCCCGACACGACGATCCGGCTGGCCGGGTCCGCCGGCGACGACACCACCGAGCGCGTCGCGACCCTCACCAGCCCGTTCGGCCGGCAACAGCGACCGGTGCCCGAGGCCGTCGCCGGCGATCTGGTGTGCATCGCCAAGCTCGTCACCGCCCAGCCCGGCGACACCCTCTCCGAAGCGGGGGCATCGACCCTGCTGGACCGCTGGCCGCTGCCCGAGCCGCTGCTGCCCGTGGCCGTCGAGGCCCACAGCCGCAGCGACGACGACAAGCTCTCGCAGGCCCTCTCCAGGCTGACCGCCGAGGACCCCGCCTTGCGTCTCGAGCAGAACCCCGACACCCACCAACTGGTGCTGTGGTGCACGGGCGAGGCCCACGCCGAGGTCGTCCTCGACCGGCTGCGCACCCGCCACGGCGTGAACGTCGACGCCGTCCCGTACCGGGTGGCGCTGCGCGAGACGTTCGCGGCCCCCGCAAAGGGCCACGGCCGCCTCGTCAAACAGTCCGGCGGCCACGGCCAGTACGCGGTGTGCGACGTCGAGGTCGAACCGCTGCCCATCGGCGGCGGCATCGAATTCGCCGAACGCGTCGTCGGCGGCGCCGTGCCCAGGCAGTTCTTCCCGTCCGTCGAGAAGGGCGTGCGTGCGCAGGCCGCCAAGGGTGTGGCCACCGGAAACCCGCTCATCGACGTCCGCGTCACCCTCGTCGACGGCAAGGCGCACTCGGTGGACTCCTCCGACGCCGCGTTCCAGACCGCGGCCGGGCTGGCGCTGCGCGACGCCGCCACGCACACCGAGGTCAGGCTGCTCGAACCTGTCGCCGCGGTGCGGGTGATCCTGCCCGAGGAGTACCTCGGCGCCGTCCTCGGCGACCTGTCCGCCCGGCGCGGCCGGGTCCTCGGCACCGAGAGCGCAGAGCCGGGCAGGACCCTGCTGCGCGCGGAGGTCCCCGAGCTCGAACTCGCCCGCTACCCGGTCGATCTGCGATCGCTCACCCAGGGCACCGCCGAGTTCGCCCGGATGCACCTGCGCTACGAGGCGATGCCCGCCGCGGTGGCGGCGCAGTTCACCGGCGGCCAGGAGACGGCCACGTCGAACGGCAAGTCCCGCAGCGGAAGCCGGTAACGCGTCCGGCGGCGGATCCTCACTCCCGCAGCAGCAGCGACGCCAGTTCCGCCGGGCGGGCGAGGGCGGGCAGGTGCCCGCTGTCGATCACCTCGGGCTCCACGCCCAGCCGCTCGCGAGCGAGGCGCTCGATCAGCGGCAACGGGAACAACCGATCGTGACGGCCCGCGATCACCCGCACCGGCACGTCCGGCCACCGCGGCGCCCGCCACGCCGGCTCGAACGCCGTCTCCGACATGCCCGGCTGCTCGTGCGCGAAGGCCTCGTCGACCACGTCGGCGGGCACGTCGTGGAAGAACAGCCCGCGCGGATCCAGCGGCGCGTCCGGATCGCGCCCCTCGGCGACGTCCTGCGCGCGCTTCGCCTCGGCCTGCCCCACCGCCGACCACCACTGCCCCGGCGACTCGCCCGGCGCCGGAATCATCGGGGCCACCAGGATCAGCCCGTCGACGGGCATCCGCTCGGCGGCGATCGCCGCGGTGAACGCGGACATCGACTGCGCCACCAGGGTCGGCGGCCGCGCGACGTCACGGCCGGCCGAAACCACGACGTCGGCGTAGGTGTACTGGTCGGCGCCGGGATCGGTGTACGGCAGGTCGACCGGGACGACCTCGTGCCCACGCTCGCGCAGCAGCGGCACCACCCGGTGCCAGTACCACGAGTCCGAGCCGGCCCCCGGCAGCAGGACGAAGGCACGGGTCACAGCATCGGGCATCGGCGGCTCCCGGTCGGTGACGACACGGCCCGGTCAGTCCGGCGCCTCGTCGCCCGTCACGATCGGCTTCTGCTCCTCGCGGTCCGAGACGCTGCCCTCGACGCCCTCCTCCTCACGCTCGGACTCGACCCGCTTCTCCATGTCGTCCACCAGGTTCTCCAGGTCTTCCCGGGTGACCGGGGCCGGGCGGTCGGTGGCCTCCACGGGCTCTTCGCGCTCATCGCGCTCATCCGGACTTCCCACGGTGTGACGTCCTTTCGATGTCGGCCGGCGTCCGCCGGTTCGGCCCTCTCGCAGTACCCGGTCTCCCGCACCCCGAAACGGCGCGGGCGGTCGCCGGGCGCAGATCACATCGTCGGAAAGGACTCCGAGGGGCGCTCCCCCTCGTCGTACACCGTCTCGGGCGAGCCGATGATCAGCGGATCCGGGGTGCGAACCACCCGCGGATCCTTGCCGGTGTAGTCGAAGCGGTGCAGCACCCACTTCATGGCCTCGATCCGCGAGCGCTTCTTGTCGTTCGCCTTGACGATGGTCCACGGCGCGTGCGGGGTGTCGGTGTAGAACAGCATCGCCTCCTTCGCCTCGGTGTACGCGTCCCACTTGTCGAGGCTCGCGAGGTCCGTCGGCGAGAGCTTCCACTGCTTGACCGGATCGGTGCTGCGCGCGACGAACCGCGCGTGCTGCTCCTCGCGGCCCACCGAGAACCAGAACTTGACCAGATGGATCCCCGACTGCACCAGCATCCGCTCGAATTCCGGTGCGGAGCGGGTGAATTCGCGATACTCGTTCGGAGTGCAGTAGCCCATCACCCGTTCGACGCCGGCCCGGTTGTACCAGGACCGGTCCATCAGCACGATCTCCCCACCCGCCGGCAGGTGCTCGACGTAACGCTGGAAATACCACTGCGTGCGTTCGCGCTCGGTGGGCTTCTCGAGCGCCATCACCCGCGCGCCGCGGGGATTGAGGTGCTCGGTGAACCGCTTGATGGCCCCACCCTTGCCGGCCGCGTCGCGGCCCTCGAAGATGATGACGATCTTCTCGTCGTACTCCTTGACCCAGGCCTGCAGCTTGAGCAGTTCGATCTGCAGCCTGCGTTTGCGGGCCTCGTACTGCCGCCGTGTCATCTTCGTGTCGTACGGATACCCGTGCCGCCACGGTTCGTCGACGTCGGCGACCAGGTTCTTGCGGCCCGACTTGCGTAGCAGCTCGCCGATTTCGTCGATCTCCGGGGTGACGTCGACCTGGCCGTCCGACGCGAGTTCGAACGGCTCGCCGTTCTCGTTCAACTCGTCCACTCCGTGAGATTACCGCCGGCACCCGCACCCCGCGGTTCGATCGGGTGTGCGACCCGCTGCACATTCGCCCGTTCCCGGCCCCACCCTGTAGGCTTCGGGTATCGATGGGCATCTCGCGTCGAGCCTCCCGCTCGATGGGCCCCGATTGGAACATCTTTCCGGCTGATTCGCGGCCGACCAAGGAGCGTCCTGTGACGCACACACCGCCTCCACATCCCGGCACCAGCCGGGATGCGCCGGCACGGGCGGGAACGCAGCCGTTCCCCGAGCCCACACGCACCCCGCGGCTGCTGCTGCGACCTGCCGGGGCGCCCGAGTCGTCCGTCGACGGCGCATGGTTCCCCTGGACCTCGAACATCACCTCGGAGCTGCACGACCTGATCTCGGCGCTCGCCCCGCGGCTCGGGTCCGTCTCCCGGATCGCGTTCGAATGGAATGCGGTCAGCTCCGCTCAGCGACGCATCGACGACGTCGACGGCATCGAGATCACCGGTCCGATTCCCGGACAGCCGGCGAATCTGATGTATCTGTTCGGCGAGGACGACACGCGGATCGCGCTGACGCTCGTCGCTCCCCACACCGATCCGGACCGCGCCTACGAGATCATGCGAACAGTCACCGATGCGCCCGGCGACCACTGACCCTTCCCTCCCCGATCGCTCCACAGAACAGGACACCATGCAGCACCACGAGTACCCGATCTTCCTTCAGCCCGGCAAGCCCGCCGAGCCGGACACCACCGCCGACCTCGAGGCGGACACCCGGCGTCACGGACCGTACGACTACTCCGGCCTCTTCTCCGCACCGAACTGAGCGTCCGCCGCCGCTTTCATGATCGAACTGCACGCGTTCCGCCGATGCAGGGTTCACACTGAGGTCCGATGATGTTGTCATCCTGCCGACCTTGGGAGCTGCGATGCGCCGTCTTTCGATCCTCGCCATGAGTGCCTTCGTGATGGTGGCCGCGGCCTGCGGCTCCGACACCGGCACCGAGGACTCCGCGACGACGACCACCCGCGCGCCCGACTCGGCCCAGGCCGAGAAGTTCCAGGCCGCGCTCGACGACGTGCGCAACGACTTCAAGTTCCCCGGCGTCGTCGCGCGGGTGATCACCGCCGACTACGAGTGGACCGGCAGTTCCGGGACCGCAGGCCAGGACTCCACCGAGCCCCCGACCGCGTCCGACCACACCCGCATCGGCAGCATCACCAAGACGTTCACCGTCACCGCGGTGCTCCAGCTGATGCAGGACGGCAAGCTGTCCCTCGACGACCCCATCGGCAGGTACGTGCCGGGCCTGCCCAACGGCGACACCGCGACCCTGCGCCAGCTCGCCGACATGACCAGCGGGATCCCCAGCTACACCTTCGACGAGAACTTCCAGAACCAGCTCTTCGGCGACCCGACCAAACCCTGGACGCCCGAGCAGCTGCTCGACATCGTGCGCGGAGCGCCGCCGAACTTCCCGCCCGGGGAGAAGTGGGAGTACTCGAACTCGAACCTCATCGCCCTCGGGCTGGTCGTCGAGCAGGTCAGCGGGCAGAGCCTGCGCGACTACATCACCGACAAGATCATCGAGCCGCTCGGGATGCGCGAGACCTCCTTCCCCGACACCAACGAAATCCCCTCCCCTCATCTGGACGGCATCACCGAACAGGGACAGCCGGAGGGACAGACCACCGACCCCACGGACTGGGATCCCTCCTGGGCATGGGCCGCCGGGGCGATGATCTCCACCCTCGACGACCTGCAGATCTGGGCGAAGGCCATCGGCACCGGTGAGGGGCTCTACGACCAGCAGACCCAGGACGTGCGCATGTCGTCGTTCCTGTACGGGCTGCCGCCGAACACCGCGACCGCGGCGTACGGGCTCGGGCTCGGCGACGCCGACGGCTGGCTCAGCCACACCGGCGAACTGCCCGGCTTCAACACCTACTTCGGCTACGACAAGAACACCCAGGACATCATCCTCGTGGCCGTCAACAGCGACATCCCCAATGCCCAGAATCAGAACCCCGCGCCCGCCGTGGTGCAGAAACTGCAGGCCGCGCTCGCCGGCTCCTGACCGCACGAGGGTCGTGGCGGCCCTCACGTCGGCCCGGATCCGGCGTGATCGGTCGTTATGGTGGATCAGGTGACTGTCGCACTCCTCGCCGCCATCCCGGCCGACGCCGCCGCCCCCACCGACGGCATCGCCGGCTGGGCGCTGTCCCTCATGGACCGGCTCGGCGGCGTCGGAGCGGGGATCGCGATCGCGCTGGAGAACTTCTTCCCGCCGCTGCCCAGCGAGGTCATCCTGCCGCTGGCCGGGTTCGCCGCGAGCCTGGGCAGCTTCACCCTCTTCGGGGCGCTGTTCTGGACCACCCTCGGCTCGCTCGCCGGCGCCCTCGGCCTCTACGCGGCCGGGCGCGGCGTCGGCCCCGACCGCATCCGCCGGATCGTCGACAGGCTCCCCCTCGTCGACGTCGCGGACCTCGACCGCACCACCGCCTGGTTCGAGCGGCACGGCAGCAAGGCCGTGTTCTTCGGCCGGATGGTCCCGCTGTTCCGCAGCCTCATCTCCATCCCCGCCGGCGTCACCCGCATGCCCGCGTGGCGATTCGTGCTGTTCACCACCGCCGGCAGCCTCGTCTGGAACACGATCTTCGTCCTCGCCGGCTACGGGCTGGGCGCGAACTGGTCGCGGGTCGAGCCGTACGCGTCGGTGTTCCAGAACATCGTGATCGCCGCCGTCGTCCTGTTCCTCGGCTACGCCATCGTCAAGCGTGTCCGGAAACGTCGCGCGCAGAGCGACGCGAGCTGAGCCACGACACTGCGCCCGGGCGGGATCAGAACATGACGCCGGCGAACGGCGCCGATGCCGTCGCGAACAGCTGCTCGACCACCGGCAGCGCCTCCTCGTCGTGCACCCGCACCAGGCCGGCGACCTCCAGCTGATGCCACCGCGTCCCGCCGAGCAGCGTCGCGGCAAGAGCGGACACCTCCACCTCGAGCTGCGCCGGCTCGTCCACCCGCTCGGCCCCCGCCGCCGAGATCCGATAGGTCCCGGTGTTCTCCGGGAGTCGCTCGTCGAGGACGGCCAGCCGCACCTCTCCGGTGCCGGCGAAGGTCCGCGCACGCAGCGCGGCCGGCACGTCGACGATGCGCAGCCACGTCTCGTCGCCGGCACTGCGCAGGCGCACCGCGCGCGAGTTCGTCAGCAGCCACGGCAGCGGATCGTCCTGCGGGAGCGCGGCGAAGACGAACGTGTCGACGAGATCGAGGTTCAGCAGGAACCGGAGCAGGCCCAGGTAGGCGGTGCGGGTCGGGGCGAAGAAGTCCTCGACGACGACGGTCCGATCGCGGCTGCCGAACCACATGTCGGTGCCGATCGGCCGGTACCGGGCAAAGCCCGTCTCCGCCCCCGGCTCGCCGTGTACCGCGACGTACCGGGGCTCGCGATCGCCGATGATCCGGTGCTCCTGCGACCGCCACCACGGCGGGATGCGGTCGATGCTTCCGGGCCGCGACGACGGATTGGCGTCGGCAATGCGCGACAGCAGGTCCCACGCGTGGTGCGGATCGACGAGCCGCACCGGTTCGCCCTCGCCCACCGACGGACGCAGCACCGCCCGCCGCACGTCGAGCTCGACGGTGTGCGTCGTCGTGGCGACGCCGTACCCGAAGCGGCCGTAGATCGTCGCCTCGGAGGCCCGCAGCGACGTCACCACCTCACCCCGGTCCTGGGCATCGCTCAGCTGACGACGCATCAACGCCGAGAGCACACCCCGCCGCGTGTGCGTGGGCAGCACGCCGACGTGCGTCACGGCGGCGTGCGGAACCCGCCGGCCGCCGGGCAGCACCATGCCACTCGACGCCGACTCCACCGTGCCGACCATCTGCCCGTCGACGAACGCCCCGAGGGTGCGGCCCTGTTCGCGCTGGGTGAGGATCTGTCCCGGCTCGAGCGGATTCGGCGCCGGCATCCCGATCATCGCGGTACGGAACAGCTTCGCCGCCGTCAGCAGCTCGGCTTCGGTGTCCAGGACTCGAATCTCCGGCATTACCGCAGCATACGGGCCGCCGGGCCGGGACGGGTCACGACGCGGACCGGTGGCGGTGTCCGCCCTGCGGTCACGCCGACGCCGCGAGCAGGTCGTCGACCGACCGATGGACGTCCGGGCGGCGACCGTCGCCGACGTCGGGGTCCGGCAGGTGCTCGTCCGGGTCGACCAGCGTGACGTCGTGCCCGTCGAGCAGCAGCCGCCGCAGCACTTCGAGGATCATCCGCCGGCCCACCGGCAGCACCGAGTGCACGAACGTCAGGTCGAGTGCCACCCGCCGGGTGGTCACCGGCTCGTCCACCACGGCCCGCACCACGGTTTCCGCGTTGGTGAACTGGATGTCGCCCTGCAGTTCCAGCACCGTGACCGCCTCCGGCTCCTCGCCGAGGATCTCGCGCCGGCGCAGCACCGAATGCGCGACCATCGGGGCGTCCATCAAATGCAGATTCATGTCGTGGGACAGGCGCTCGAAGGCGACGACACCCCGCGCGCTGTTGCCGTGCCGGTCCAGCCGCGGCGAGAACACGGCGATGCCCAGCTGACCGGGCAGGATCCCGATGATGCCGCCGGACACGCCGCTCTTCGCCGGGATGCCGACGGTGGTCAGCCAGTCGCCGGCCGCGTCGTACATCCCGCACGTGGCCATCACCGACAGCACCTGCCGCACCGTGGGCCGGGAGAACACCCGGGCACCCGTGCGCGGCTGCACGCCGCCGTTGGCGAGCGTGCCCGCCATCATCGCCAGATCGGTCACCGTCACCGACACCGAACACTGCCGCACATACCCGGCGACCACATCCTCCGGGTCGTCGAAGAACACCTCGTAGCTGCGCAGCAGATTCGCGATCGCGATGTTGCGGTACGTGGTGGTCAACTCGGAGGCGGCGACGCGCTCGTCGATCGCGAGGTCGCGGCCGGCCAGGTCGGAGAACAGCGCCCGCACCTGCTCGCCCCGCGCGTGCGGCGACGCATCGTCGGACAGCAGGGCGTGGGCGGTGAGCGCGCCCGCGTTGATCATCGGATTCAGCGGGCGCCCCGAGTCGTGTTCGAGGGAGATCTCGTTGAACGCCTCCCCCGACGGTTCCACATCGATCTTCTCGAGGACCGCATCGAAGCCCAGCCGGTCGAGCGCCATGCCGTACACGAACGGCTTCGAGATCGACTGGATCGAGAAGGCATGCTCGGTGTCACCCGCCGAATACACCGTCCCGTCCGCCGTCACGAGAGCCACCGCGAAACGATCCGGGTCGGCAGCGGCCAGCTCCGGGATGTAGTCGGCGACGGTCCCGCTCACATCAGCGGTGCATGTGCCGAGCACCTCGGTCAGGTAGTCCGGTATCGGGGAGCGCATGTCCCCATCCTTCCCGAACGCCGGGGTATCGGCGTCGCGTACCGTACCCGGTCGCCCGTCAGTCATCCGCTCCTGCGATTCCCGCCGCGTACGGCTGACGGCGGCACGGATCCCGTGCGCGCCGATATCGCTGTGCGGCCTGCCTTTCCGCCGCGGGCAGGAGGCGGCCCATCCGCTGTCTCTTCGTCTCCAGGTACCGCTCGTTCGCCGGGACGCTGCCGGTGGCCGCACTCGGCGCTCGCGCTATTCCTGGGACGATCAATCCCACTCACAAGCTACGCCGTCGTCGTCCCGATCGAGTTCGGGTCTATAACCAGCCTGACCGCGCAAGAGCGGTGCAGCGCCCGCATCGCGGGCAGCGTCGCAATTCTTGTAGTAGGCGAACGATTCGGTCGAGGGCGGTGGGGTGTACTCGGGCGTGTTCACCCGCGGTGCGGGCACGTACGTCGTCGTCTCCGACGGCACGTACTCAGGAGGCGGCGGGCTGAACACGGTGGTCGTCGGTACAGCGCTCGACGACGCGATCTCCGACGGTGTGCGAGTCACCTCTGGCGCTGTCTGCTGTGTCGTGGCTGCCGAGGAGAGTTCACTAGTAGTCGTCGTGGATGACATGTGCGGCGGATCTACGGAGTGGTCGGCGTTCGAGCTGTTCACGGCTGCCAACACGCTTCCTCCGACAACCATGAACATCACGGCGCCGACCGCCACGAGCCCCCTGTTTGCACGTTGATTCGCTGAAGGCTTCCGCGCCCTCCGCTCTGGCACCGCCTCGGCAAATTTTTTCAAGCGGGCAAAGAGCGCGGTACCGACAGACTTAGCGACCGCAAGTAGCAGTCTCCTGACTTGTTCCACCTCAGGACTCTCCCAGGCCTTTATCGCCTGGTCTCGGGGGTCGGACGGCCGCTCACGACGACCCTCGGCCTCCTTCTGCAAAGGCCACGACGGAGGCGCCACCGAATCGGGCGCGCGGAGTCCTACCTCGTTGCGCTCAGTGACGCGACCGGCACTATCGATCTCGAACAGTTGGATCCGATGCGTTCTTGCATAGTCGACAGCCGTTGGTCCGTAGCCGTTGAGCGCAAAGTACGCTCGCGCCTCGGCCGTACCGATATCACGATCCATGTAGAAGCTCGTCAGTTCGGATCGGCTGACGGGGGCGGCACGAACAGTCACCTTCGCAACCAACCCTGGCGCCCGAATATTCATGCGGCTCGATCCACCGCCGGCAGTGGGGACGAACCCGAGATATCTCAGGTGGCGCTCAGCGATGGTTTTCGCCTCTGATGGGGCCATGCTCTCGGCCATAATGCCCTCACCGGTCCTACTTCAAGATCATCAATGCGAAAGCGCATGCACGCTGATTCACTGACTGAGGTAATCGTTCGGGACGAATAATCCGTTACGCACCGAAGACATGCAGCAGACGGAGGTAGGCCGTCTCCTCTGGACCGCATTGCTAATGATCAACCGCGCCCAGCAACTGCGCTCACATTTGGGGCTCTTCGCAGTTGGTAGGGGCGTGGTGTTGTCCGACCGTGCCGTGTCGGTGATTGAAAAAGGGCCCGCGCCCTTGTGAGCTGGGTGTTCTTCAGGCAACCAGACCAGCAAGGAACGCGGGCATGCTCCACGGTAGTTCACTGCTGCTCGATCTCGACGGCGTCGTCGTCGAATCGGTGCGGCGCGTCGACGACGGCAGTCGGATCGTCCGGCTCGGCACCGACCCCCGGTGGGTCGGGGTGTGCCCGCAGTGCGGGCAGAAATCGACACGGTCGAAGGGCTGGGTCACCACCCGCCCCGCGATGTGCAGGTCGGCCCCGACCGCCCCCGGCTCGAATGGAACAAGCGGAAATGGGTGTGCACCAACACCTCCTGCGAGCGGAAGGTGTTCACCGAGTCGGTGCCGGGCATCCCGCCCCGCAGCCGGGTCACCCCGCGGGCGAAGACGATGATGGCCGCGGCCGTCCTCGACGACGACCGCTCGGTGGCCGCCGTCGCCGCCGAGTACCGGTGCGGCTGGCACACCGTCCACGATCGGATCGTCACCGTCGCCGACACCGTCCTCGACGACGAGCCGGGCCCGGTGCGGGTGCTCGGTATCGACGAGACCCGCCGCGGCAAGGCGAAGTGGGAGACCGACCCGGTCACCGGAACCCGGCGGTGGGTGGACCGATGGGACACCGGCCTGGTCGACGTCGCCGGCGACCAGGGCCTGCTCGCCCAGGTCAACGGCCGCAGCGCGGCGACGGTGCTCGACTGGCTGCACGCACGCGACGAGCAGTGGCGACAGCAGATCACCCACGTCACCATCGACCTGACGAGCGTGTACGCCAAGGCGGTGCGGGAGGCGCTGCCAAACGCCGAGTTGGTCGTCGACCGGTTCCACCTGGTCAAGAAGGCCAACGAGGTCGCCCGGGCGGTGCGCCGGCGGGTCACCCAGACCCAGCGGGGCCGGCGCGGCCGCACGTCCGATGTCGAGTGGATCAACCGCCGACGGCTGCTGCGCGGCGCCGAGACCCTCACGACCGAGCAGCGCACCAGCCTGTTCACCAGGCTGCTCGCCGCCGACCCCAGCGAGGAAATCGCCGCCGCCTGGATCGCCAAAGAGCTCCTGCGGGACCTGCTGTCCTGCACCGCCCGTGGTGGGCTGCGCCACGAGATCCGAGCCGCGCTGTATCGGTTCTACAAGTTCTGCGCCGCGTGTTCGGTGCCCGAGGTCACCGCGCTGGCCCGCACCGTCGAGACCTGGCAGGACCCGATCGTCCGGGCCATCGAGACCGGCCTGTCGAACGCGCGCAGCGAAGGCTACAACCGGATCGTCAAGCACGTCGGGCGGATCGCGTTCGGGTTCCGCAATCCCGACAACCAGCGGCGCCGGGTACGGTGGGCCTGCACCCGCCGCTCCCGGCGGAGCACACCCAGCCGGCATCAATGCCACTGCTAACTGCGAAGAGCCACATTTTGGCGGATGTGAAACGAATCGCGGCGAGCCGGCGATCTAGTTTCTCGAACAAAGCACTACAACTGGTCTGGTTGCTTTGGGGGATGCACCCGGCGGAGGGAACTGCGAGGACGCGTGTACAGCGACACAGGGAAGCACAGGTGGCGTCTCCCCACCCTCCACGACGAGGGCCGACGACAGTCGTGACACTTCTCGACCAGCTCCCCCATTTCTCCCAATACGATCCCGGCGCCGAAGGCGAGGGCAGTCTCGATCCGCTCGGGCTGGGCTCTGTCGCCGAGCGAATCGCGCACCACCTCGTCCCGGCCTTGCGAGCACGTATGGCCCAACCGCGGTTCGTGACTCTTGCAGGGGTAGGCGCGTTTGCTTGTCAGCAGCTTGTGGACGTGGTCTCGTCGGACGGCAAGACCAGGCCGGACATTGCCTTCGAGTGGATCCTCGTCGAAGCTCTGGTACGCCACGCAGACCCAGACGCTATCCGCGGACTTCCCGGCATCCAGAAAGCACGGCGAGCACAAAGAGCCAAGGAAAGACTGGGCCCTTCGACATACCTGTCCGGACCTCGGGTATTCGGATTCACGGGCGTGTACAGGCCATTTTCTGTCGCGTCGGAAGTTCTCACCAAGGAAGGGCTTCCGAGCGAGGCTGCCTATCGCCTCGTCCGCGCATGGGAGATCGACCACGACGTATCGGGGTTCATCGACGGTGCTTATCGGTCGGATGGCGACAAGCTTCGTCGCGAGATCGAGCGTGAGGTACAGCGCGCGCTCGCCGCGAACCACAGCGTGGCGCCCCCGACCGGATGGTTGATGCGACGCCTCGCGGGGATTCTCGCGCCTGGCGGAGTTCGCGCACGGGAACGTGCCGAACTGAGAAACTTGGTAACCGCCACTGGGCACCCGATTCACGACGAGCTTGCCGCGCTACTGCGTACCGACATGCCAGCGTCGGACGCACCCCAGCAGGTAGTTGTCGAGAATCTGCTGCCGCGCGCATCAGCACCTACACGAGTCGCCTTGGACGCTGTAATCAAGTTCGAACGGTGCGCTACTGCAATCGAATATGCGTATCGACGATTGCTCGCCTACGCCGCAAGCCTCGGCGGGGCTTTTTCCGTGGAGCAAGGCTGTGAAACTCCGCTCATCGCAGACACGGCTGCGCAGCTCGAGGAGCTTACGGCTCGGGCCATCGAAGCGGTAGCCGCGCTCGATGAGCAGTTGGCGAGCGATGTCTCCCAGGTTCTGTCCCGCTTCGACCGCAAGCTCACCCCTTCGGAGTTCGTCACTTCATTGATCCTTCGACACCAAGAGGTGCAGGACGCCAAGCACAAGCGGATGTGGCTCGATCACCTCAACAACCGATGGGTTGTCCGACCACCCTACCGAAACCAGAGTCTGGAGCTCGACAACGCGTACTGGACCCACCCGATGCGGGTCAACACGCTCGCCACATTCGTTCGGGAGACCATGTGAAAGAGCAGACGAAGACCTCACCGTTACTCGACCATTGGCAGGCACCCACCGGCGCCGGTGAACCCGTCGCCGTGATTGCCACGACTTTCACCCTCGAACCCGACTTCTTCGAACGAAACTGCCTCGCTAGGTTTCTCGCGGTGGAGAGTGTCGACGAGGACACCGGCTCGGTCGACGATCTTGTTGCACGGCTCGAGCTCGAAGAGGGTTTGCGGTCGACGACCGTAACCGTGCTCGCCGATCGGCACACTCAGTCGGAACGATCGAGTCTTCGGTGGGATGTCCTCCACTGTCATGTCGACGGCGGGCTTCTCCATTCCAAAGTGGTCGTACTCCTGTGGGAGCACGCAACCCGGGTCGTGATCGGTTCGGCGAATCTCACTGATGCCGGGTACCGCCGGAACATCGAAATGGCGCTGGCAGCAGATCTCGGACCTCGCTGTCTGTTTCCCGCGAACGTACTGCAGTCCCTCGCAGATGAGCTGCAGTCCTATCTCGAGCTCGTTCCCGGCCTCACCGGTGACGTCCCCGCGCGACAACGTGCCGTCGCGCTGATCGATGAATTCCGAGGTCGTATCGCCGCTCAATCAAGTACGTCGTCTTCCGTAGCGGTGTCGATCGCTCCCACCAATACGGCAGTTCGCCCTTTGGACGCCTTCGAGTCGGTGTGGAGAGGCAGCCGGCCACTGAGGGCCACGCATGTCTCTGCATACTGGGATTCGGCCTCGCCCACTGTTCTGACCACGGTCCGTGAGCTACTAACCGGACGTCCGCCATCGGCACGGCATCACGATGTTGCTGTCGTACTCGGCCCGACCGGTGAGACAACGTTCCCGCCACAGTTCCTTACCGAGAAGTACGTGGACTCCGTAGTGCAGCTCGGCCCGTTGGACAAGGAGATCAGGCGACTCCACGCCAAATGCCTCGTTCTATACAGCAAGGCGTGGATCGCCGTGATGGTCGGCAGTTCCAATCACACCGAAGCGGGCCTGGGCCTCAAAGGACCTCGTCGTCACCGCGAACTCAATGTCTGGCTCGGCGCATCCCTGGACAGCAAAGAAGGTAAGGCTCTGTCAGGGTTGATCCCTCACGGCAAGGAGCTCGCGGCGGATATTCCGTTCGAAGCTCCCGACGATGATGATGAGGACGTCGGCGAGATCGTCGCACTGCCCGCATTTTTCGGGACCTGCCGCCTGAGCTCTGATCATCGAGGCTGGAAGCTGACGATCTCGCTAACCTCGGAACCAGGTCCGGACAAATGGGGAATCCGAATGCCCACGGGGACCACAATTCTCGATTCTGAGAGATGGAAATTCGAGGGGCGGCCGGGTCGGTTCTCCTTCGCTGTGGGAGAGGAACAAATTCCGTTGTTTGTCGACGTTCAGTGGACAGGCAACACCTCGACATGGGCGGTACTCGTCGATGATCGTCATGCATTGCCCCCCGGATTCGGCCTTAAGGATCTGCTGTCCTCCCACCTGTTTGCTGCCCTCTCGTCGGGTCGCTCGGTCACTCAGATTGTACGAGAGCTGCAAGAACAGGGCATTGCGAAGGCTGGCGCCCCCGTCGCGGTCATCGATCCGCTGAAACGCTTCGATTCGCTCAGTACCCTGATGCGACGCGGGCGGTCGCTCGGCGCGGCACTCACCGCTTTCGAGCGACGGCTCTCCCGCCCGGTGGTCACCACAGAGATGCTCGCAGCACGGTTGTCAGGACCGCTGGGCCCGCGTTTTTTGGCGACGAAGGTCGTCAAGGATGCGGCAGCCGGTCACCTGAGCAGTGCAGAGTCGCTGTTCACCCTTGCAGAGATTGCCCTGTCCGTCTCGCGAATTCCGTGGTCGGCTGTATGTGCCCATATCGACCTTGCCGATGGTCGTCGTCTCGTCCGCCAGGTACTCGACGATCTCGATCAGCTCCGCGCCCACGTACTCGTTCACGGAGGGGAAATAGCGGAGTACAGCGACAGCGCATCGAAGGAAGCACGGGCATGTCTGAACTTCTGAGCAAGCACCTCCGCCGCTCACTCGACAACCACTTCGCAGACGACTGGGAAAGGCAGCGACGGACCGCCGAGGACATCCTGAGACGACTCCAGACGCAAGAGGGCGTAATCCTCGCGGATCAGGTCGGAATGGGGAAAACCTACGTCGCACTCGCCGTCGCGGTCACCGAGATCTTGAGAAAGAACACGTCACAGCAGGTCGTTGCGTTCGTCCCCGCACGCGTTGCTCAGAAATGGGTGGACGAATGGAACAAGTTCCGTGAGGCATTACTCGAGCCATCCGCTCGGAAGATCCGGTGTGTCGATGCCCCGATCCGAAGTGGAGAGGATTTCCTCAGGCTGCTCGACGACCCCGCGTATCGCCGCAAACATCTTGTAGTCGTTACTCACGGAGCCCTGACAACTTCGTTGAAGGATCGCTTCATCCAGCTCGCCTTGCTCTCCTATGCCGTCCGTAACCGACGCGGGGCGAGCGATGTACGCGCGCGTATTGCCAGGTGGTCGGAACAGTCCCATGGACTGATCCCGGACACTCGGTTCACTCCCGAGCGCGTCGCGCGGCTTCTGTCGAGCCCGACGTCGACGTGGCAGAAGGAGTGGCTCGACCTCACCGGCGAGGACCTCGGAGACGACCCCGTTCCACATGCACTCGACGATGTCTCGAGCGAGCTCGATCTGGACGCTGTGTGGGAGGTAGTGCGAGAACTTCCTGCGCGGCGATCACTCGGATTGAAGAAGAGGTTGAAGGCGGCACGAACCGCACTGAACGATGCCACGCAACTCGTTTGGAAACAGGCTCTTACGCAGGCGAACATCCGTCTTCCACTACTCATCGTCGACGAGGCCCATGCGCTGAAGAACGACCACACGCGCATCAGTCGACTGTTCTCGCCACTTCCCGATCATCCGACCGACGGGGCGCTCTACGGGATCTTCGACCGAATTCTGCTCCTCACAGCGACGCCCTTCGAGCTGGGCCACAACGAGCTGGTCAACGTCCTGCACCGGCTCGAAGCTGTTCGCCCCCTCCAGCCGATGCCCGCGCAGACACTGAACCAACGACTCGCAGACTTGGGGAATGCACTTTACGACGCACAGGGGTCGGCGGTCCGCTTCGACGAGTCGTGGTCGAAGATCAACGAGGAAGATTTGCCTGCATTCGATTCCTGGTCCCCGGAGTCGACACCGGATACGTCGCTCGACGCCCATGTGGTGCGCGCTTGGAGGGATGCTCAGCTCACCGTTCGCGCACGACAGCACATGCACGACCACCTCCAGCCATGGCTGATCCGGCATCAACGGCCACACCGGCGCGACTATCTGTGCGGAGCTGCCATTCTTCCCGACGCCACGGACATCACCGGCGGACTTCCCATCCGTGACGAGGATGCGATGCCGTTTCTCCTCGCGGCACGCGCCCAGGCAATCGCGTCCGGGGAAGGCGCCCCTCGTCCGTTGTTCGCGTACGGCATCGCATCGTCGTACGAGACATACCTTCGGCTGGAGACAGGCAGTAGTCCTCTCGACTCTGACACGGAAGAACCAGCCGGCGAAACACCTAGCCACTCGACGTCGACTGCAGCCGATTGGTACCACCGGTACATCTCCGATGTCCTTGCAACGGCGGAGCGGCGGCAACGACATCCCAAGGTGGATGCGACAGTCGAACGAGCATCCGCCTTGTGGATGGCCGGCGAGAAGTGCCTGATCTTCTGCTGGTACATCCGGACTACAGAGGCGCTCCGCGATGCTCTGCGTCGGCGAGTGGACGATCTGGTCGAGACTCGCGCAGCGGACCTGCTCGGTGTCCCACGCACGCAGGCTTTGACCGAGCTCAGCCGGATTTCCCGACGCATGTTCGATTCCACCGGCACCTCGCACCGGACCATCCACAGTCATTTGGTCAAGTTGGTCGACGCCGCGACAAATGACACCGACCTTGCAGAGCAATTGGCAGTCATCGCGATCCGCAACCTGCGGACTCCGGCCAATCTCATCCGTTACACCCACATCGCCCGTGAGATGGACAGCACGACGGTCCTCGATGGTCTCGCCGGCGCGAATCCGGCCGGGGTCGCTCTGCTGGATCGATGGACCGCTTTCGCGGCTCGTCTCGCGTCCACGACAGACATCGAACGCCAGAAGACACTCTCGAATCTCGTCGGCGAGCACGATCGCTCGACAACGCAAGAGGGGCGCGGCGCGAGCCTCGCCCAGGTGCGTCGCGCGTACGGAGGTACGCGACGCGAAGATCGTGAACGACTGATCGCTGTCTTCAACACCCCGTTCGCGCCGGACATCCTCATAGCAAGCTCGGTGATGGGAGAAGGCATCGACCTGCACCACGAGTGCCGGCACGTGATTCACCACGACCTGGACTGGAATCCCAGCAAGCTCGAACAACGCACCGGTCGTCTCGATCGGATCGGTTCGTACGCCGAAAGCGTGGGCGAGAAGATTCAGGTCTACGAGCCGTACCTTGCCGGAACCCACGACGAGAAGATGTTCCGTGTCGTGAAGGATCGAGCAGCTTGGTTCGATGTCGTCATGGGTCGGGCTTCGAGCACCGACGAAGGCGAAACGGATGCCGAGGAATCTCGTACTATTCTTCACGACCGTATTCGACGTGAACTCGTTATGGATCTGCGAAGTCCTACAATCACCTGAACGAGATCCGACCGGTCCGTCTGAGTTGGAGTTACTGTAGACTAACGAATTGACGGTTTCACTTGCGCCGAGGCAGGCGCGACTCACCCCTCCGCCGCGGGCGGCAGATGCCCCATCCGCCGCCGCTTCGTCTCCAGATACCGCACGTTCGCCGGGGCACTGCCCACGTGCAGCGGCACCCGCCCCGACACCACGATGCCGTTGTCCTCGAGGCCGGCGATCTTGGCCGGGTTGTTGGTGAGCAGCCGCACCGACCGCACACCGAGGTCGTGCAGGATCGCGGCGGCACCGCCGTATTCGCGGCCGTCGGCGGGTTCGTCCAGTTCCAGATTGGCCTGTACGGTGTCCAGGCCGCCGTCCTGCAGCCGGTAGGCGGCCAGCTTCTTCAGCAGTCCGATGCCACGGCCCTCGTGCCCGCGCAGATACACCAGCACCCCGCCCTCGTGGGCGAGACGCTCGAGGGCGGCGTCGAGCTGCGGGCCGCACTCGCAGCGCTGGGAGGCGAACGACTCGCCGGTCAGGCACTCCGAATGCACCCGCACCAGCGCGCCGTCGACCGGGTCGCCGGCGAGCAGCGCCAGATGCTCGGCGCCGGTGTGCCGGTCCAGGTAGCCGACGGCACGGAAGGTGCCGAACCGAGTCGGCATCACGGTCTCGTCGGCGCGGCTCACCCGCCCGGCCGGCACCACGCCTGCGGGCAGCGGGTGCGCGGCGCGGTAGTTGATCAGCTCCGCGACGGTGAGGACGGGCAGGTCGTGCCGGGCACCGAGGTCCTCGATGCCGGGCATACGCATCATGGACCCGTCGTCGGCGACGAGCTCGGCGATCACCCCGACCTGCGGCAGGCCGGCGAGCGCGCACAGGTCGACGGCGGCCTCGGTGTGGCCGGGACGTTCGAGCACCCCGCCGGGCCGGGCGCGCAGCGGCAGGATGTGCCCGGGCCGGATCAGGTCCCGGGCGGTGGCGGTGGGGTCGGCGAGCACCCGCAGCGTGGTGGCGCGGTCGGCGGCGCTGATGCCGGTGCTCACCCCGCGCGCGGCGTCGACGGTCACCGTATAGGCGGTCTGCTTGGGGTCCTGGTTGTCGGTCACCATCGCCGGCAGGTCCAGGGCGTCGGCGCGGGCGCCGGTCATCGGCGCGCACAGCAGGCCCGAGGTGTGCCGCACGGTCCACGCGATCCACTCCGGGGTGGCGTGGTGGGCGGCGAGGATCACGTCGCCCTCGTTCTCGCGGTCGGCGTCGTCGGCGACGAGGACGGGCCGCCCCGCGCGCAGTACGGCCAGCGCCGCCTCCATCCGGCTCACGACGCCACCAGCCTGCGGAAGGCGCTGCGGTGGAACACGATCGGCTCGGTGCCGGAGTCGTCGCAGTGCAGTTCGTGGACCCGCAGCACGACGATGGCGTGGTCGCCCGCGGGAATCTGCTGCTCGATCGACACGTCCAGCCGGACGCTACAGCCGGCGACGAACAGCGCTCCCCCGTCCCGGGTTTCGGTGTCGATGCCGGCGAACCGGTCGCCGTCCTTGGCCGCGAGCACGCGGGCGGCACCGTCGGAGTTCAGGACGCTGATGCCCAGTCGCGGCCGCGCCGCGAGCTTCGGCCACGTGGTGGAGATGTTCTGCACGCAGAACGCCACCAGCGGCGGATCCAACGACACCGGCACGAACGTGCTGGCGGCCATGCCGAGGCGTTCGGTGCCGGTGTCGGCGCAGATCGCGACGACCCCGGACGGGACGTGGGCGAAGGCGCGGCGCAGCGCGGCGCCGTCGAGGGTCAGGGTGGTCATCGGGCCTCCGTCCGGAGAGTGGAGCGCAGGACCGGCGCCCAGCGCTCGGCGTAGTCCGCGATCCGCGTGTCGGTGGTGTAGGTGGAGTCGAGCAGGTACAGACCCGGCGCCGGGGTGGTGGCGCCGAGTTCGACGAGCACCGGCTTGAGCAGCAGGTCCGGGGCCATGGCGTGGGCCGGGCCGGCGCCGAGCATGAGCGGCACGGCGGTGACGTCGCGCAGGCCGTCACCGGTGGCGAACTGGTCGAGGAACAGCTTGAGGATCCCGGTGTAGGTGGCCTTGAACGTGGGGCTGGCGACGACCACGAGGTCCGAGGCGGCGACGGTGTCCACCGCCGCCTTGACGGCGTCGTCGCCCCAGCCGAGCAGGCCTGATCCGAGGGTGGCCACATCGACGACGTGGTCCGGTGCCGAGCCGGTGAGTTCGGTGGCCAGGAGGGCGGCGGCGTCGAGGGTGCGGGAGCCGGGCTTGGGGTTGCCGGCGACGACGGTGGTCTTCATGGCGGGTGTCCTTCGGTCGGGCGCTCAGCGCGCGGATCGGGAGGCGGTGCGACGACGGACCGCACCGGAGAGGGCGACGGCGACGACGAGT
The DNA here is from genome assembly GCF_015654185.1 of Rhodococcus sp. M8. Taxonomy (NCBI): domain Bacteria; kingdom Bacillati; phylum Actinomycetota; class Actinomycetes; order Mycobacteriales; family Nocardiaceae; genus Rhodococcus; species Rhodococcus sp. M8. Next base: position 5,975,576 of record NZ_CP064065.1, on the reverse strand, counting down.
GCGCCGCCGTAGAACAGTTGCTGGACGAAGCTGGCGACGCCGAGCATTTGCAGCCCGACGACCCCGGCGACGAGGAAGTACACCGCGACGAGGGTGCCGAAGGCGTTGAAGCGGCCGGGCACGATCGCGGTGGCGCCCAGGAATGCGGCGGCGAAAGCCGGCAGCATGAACGACTGGCCGGACGACGGGTCGGCGCCGCCGAGCATGCCGGCGTAGACGATGCCGGCCAGGGCCGCGACGAGCGCGGAGGTGACGAGCGCGCCACCGCGGATGCGGTCGACGTGCAGGCCGCTGAGCCGCGCGACCTGCGGGCCGCGCCCGACGAACAGCAGCCGCCGCCCGATCGGCGTGTACTGGAAGATCACCGCGGTGAGCAGGACGAGGGCGAGGGCGTAGTAGAACTGCAGCGACACCCCGAACAGGCGGGTGCCGATGGTCGCGTCGACGAGCGCGGCGTCGATGCCGGTGACCGAGGTGGAATCGGAGATCCACTGCATCACGCCGAGGACGACCGTGCCGCTGCCGAGCGTCGCGATGAACGAGTCGATGTGCAGCCGGACGACGAGCACGGCGTTCACGACGCCGACGAACAGCGCGACAAGCACGGCGACGGCGATGGCCGGCAGCAGCGACCAGCCCTGCTGGACGTTGAGCACCGCGATGGTCATCGCGGCGAGGGACATGGTGGACACGGCCGAGAGGTCGAACTCGCCGGCGGTGAGCGGCACGATCAGCCCGAGCGCGAGGATGAGCAGCACGGCCTGGGAGCCGAGGATGTTCTGCAGGTTGTTCGCGGTCGGGTAGATCTCGGGGCGCAGCGCGCTGAACACGAGCACGACGGCGACGAGGGCCAGCACGAGCGCGTACTGCTCGACCAGCGGGCCGAGCGCGACGCGCGGCCGGGCCGAGTCCGCCACAGGTGCGGGGGTTTTCGTGGTGGTGGTCTTGTCGAGGGTGACGGACATCAGGCTTTCACTTCCTGTCGGGTCAGGCCGAGGACGCTGTCCGAGATGTGGTGCTTGGAAAGGTGGTCGCCGGTGAGTTCGGCGACGACGTGGCCGCGGGAGAAGACGAGGACGCGGTCGCACAGCACCGACAGCTGCTCGTAGTCGGAGCTGGCGACGACGATGCCCGCTCCCCCGCGCGCGGTCTCGCGGAGCATCTCGAAGATGCGGGCGCGGGCACCGATGTCGACGCCCTGGGTGGGTTCGGCGAGCAGCACCAGCGCCGGGTCGGTCTGGAGCCACTTGCCGAGCAGCGCCTTCTGCTGGTTACCGCCGGAGAGGGAACCGTAGACGGCCTGCGGGTCGCGGGGCCGCACGTCGCAGCGTTCGGCGAGGGACGCGGCGACGGCCCTGAGCGCGCCCGGTTTCACCAGTCCGCCGCCGAGGATCGGCAGCGTGACGTTCTCGGCGACGGTCAGCTCCGGCGCGCTGCCCTCCACCGTGCGGTCCGGCGGCACGTACACGACCTTGCGGTCGAGCGCGTCGATCGGGGTGATCGTCTGCAGCGCAACGGTGTCGGGGCCGATCGTCAACCGTCCCCCGCGGGCCGGTCGGGCCCCGTACAGGGCGGGCAGCACGTCGTCGTAGCCGGAGCCGGCGATGCCGGTGAGCCCGACGATCTCGCCGGGCCGCACGTCGAAGCCGATCCCGTCGACGGTCGCGGTCTCGAGTTCCTCGATCCGGGCGAGCGGCGCCGCGTCGTCGAAGTCGCGGACGGGACCGGCGACGCGGGGGTCGGCGGAGTCGAGGCTGCGGCCGACGATGAGGTCGATGAGCGAGGCGGCGGTGAGGTCGCGGGTGCGGTGGGTGCCCTGGGAGACGCCGTCGCGCAGGACGGTGACGCGGTCGGTGTGGTCGAGCACCTCGTCGAGGTCGTGCGAGACGAACAGGACCGCGGCCTTCTTGTCGGCGACGATCTCGCGGACGACGGAGAACAGCAGGTCGGTGCCCTCGCGGGGCAGGAACACGGTCGGCTCGTCGAGGACGAGGAGGGTGCGGCGGTCGCCGAGTTCCTCCACGGCCCGCAGGATCGCGACGAGCGCGCGGTCGGTCTCGCCGAGGCTCGACACCGGCGCGTCGGGGTCGACGTCGAGGCCGAATCGGTCGAACAGGGCTCGGGCGGTGGACTTCTCGCGCCGCCAAGAGATCCACGGCCTCGAGCCGGCGACGACGGGCCCGACGCGCAGGTTCTCCACCACCGACAGGTCGGGCACGAGGGCGAGGTCCTGGTGGACGAAGCTGATGCCGAGTTCGCGGAATCCGCCGGCCGGGACGGGCAGGGTCACGTCTCGGCCGCGAACCTGGAGGGCGGCGCCGGGGTCGGGGGCGTGGAACCCGGCGAGGACCTTGATGAGGGTGGACTTGCCGGACCCGTTCTCGCCGAGCAGGCCGTGCACCTCGCCGGCGTGGATCGTCAGGCCGACGTCCTTCAGGACGGTGTGGCTGCCGAAGGTCTTGGACAGGCCGACGATGTTGACGATGGGATCAGGGCTGCTCACTGGACCCCCACAGGGCCTCGTAGCCGGTGACGTAGGCGGTGCCGTAGCCCTTGTCGGGCTGGGGCGGGGTGCCGGTCTCGTCGATGTTGTCGGCGGTGATGAGCTTGAGCGGGGTCAGCTGGGCACCGTTCGGGACGGGGTCGTAGCCCAGGAGCAGGCGGCCGGCCTGGTCCATGGTGGCCCAGGCGAGCCACGGGATGGATTCGCCGACGTTCATGGTGACGATGCCGTCGTCCTGCTGGATCTTGAGCACGGCGGGGGTGCCGTTGACGGAGGAGATCTCGACCTGGCCGGTCTTGCCGGCGGCCTTGATGCCGGACTGGGCGTAGAGCGACATCGAATCGTAGATGGGCAGGACGAAGTTGATGGTGGGGTCGGCGGAGAGGGCGGACTGCACCTCGGACTGGATCTTGGTGGCCCACTCGGCGACGGGCACGTTGACGATCTTGTATTCGCACCGGGGGCAGTACTGCGCGATCTCGTCCTCCATCGCCGCGACCTCGGCCTTGGCGGGCGGGACCTCGTTGGAGGTGATGATCAGGGCGTTGCCCTCGCCGTCGGTCTGATCGATCATCCAGTCGACGGTGAGGCGGTTGGCCTCGGCGAGCGGGGCGTCGGTGGTGGCGTCGACGAGGCCCTCGAGGCCGGCGGGCAGCGACTCGCCGCGCAGGATGGTGTGGGTGAGCAGGACGGGAATGTTTGCCGCCTCGGCCTTTTCGAGGGCCGGTTTGATGAGGGAAGCGTCGATGCCCTGGGAGAGGATGATCAGGTCGACCCTCTGGTTGACGGCCTGTTCGACGCCGGTGGCCCACTGGGCGGGCTGGCCCTGGTTGGTGTATTCGATCCAGGTGGCGCCGTAGCGTTCGGCGACCTTCTTCGATTCCTCGTCGACGGCGACGTTGTAGGGGTTCTCGCTGTTGGTGGGGATCGCGAAGATGGTCTTGCCGGCGATGTTCCGCATCGGGAAGGGCTCGGCCTCGAGCGTGAACTCCGGGTCGGCCGCGTACTTCGCGAGCTGGGCGCGGGCGTACTCGATGCCGGCGGCGACGTCGGCGTCGGAGACGTCGCCGCCGCCGGAGCCGGAACTGCTGCATGCGGCGAGACCGAGGGCGGCGGTGAGGGTGAGCGCGGCGATCGCGGCGCGGCCGGGAAGGGAGGGGCGCATGAATTCTCCTGGAGGGGGAAGAGGAGGTTCGACGAGAGGCGGGGGCGCGTCGTTGCGGGGCCGGCCGATGCGGTCGATGACTTCGAATGTATCGGGTGCCGTGTTGCGACCGGCAACACCGTTGGTTCGTTCGTGTTAACTGCAGGCGGCTCCGCCGCCGGTGTGTCCTTTGGGCTGCTCAGGCAGCCCAAAGGACGCACCGTTCAAGTACCGTCGAGCGCGTGACAGCGGCCAGACCTCGGCCATCTTCTGCTGCATGTCGAACAGGTTCGAGTGGTGGATGGCCGGATCCCGGTCGCCCACGGCGTCTTCCACGACGATGGGGATGTAGCCGTGCTGCATCGCGTCCAGCGTCGTCGCGCGCACGCAGCCGCTCGTGGACAGGCCGGCGATGAGGACGGTGTCCACCCCGAGCGACGTCAGGTACGAATTCAGCGACGTGCCGAAGAACGCGCTCGCGTACTTCTTCGTCACGAGCAGCTCGGCACACGTCGGCTCGAGGCCGTCGATGAGCTCCCCGTACGGGCTGCCCTCGCAGAACGCGACGAGCGTGCCCGACTTCTTGAAGAACACCCCGGCGTCGGCACCGTCGGCGCGCAGCCGCACCTTGGTGATCACGACGGGGATGCCGGCGGCGCGGGCGTCGGCGAGCAGCGTGCGCATCGCCGCGACGTTCTCCTCCACCCCGGCGTAGAGCGGGCAGTCCGGGTCGACGTAGGCGCGGGCCGGGTCGACGACGATCAGGGCCGGGCGGGTGCCGGGCTGAAGCTCCTGCCCGAAGCCGGCGCGGGCGTAGTCGGCCGCCTGGGCGGTGCGGTCGGCGAGGGTCATGCGATGTCCTTCAGGGTCGTGACGGGTTCGAGGGGACGCACGGCGGCGGGCGCGGAGACCTGCCGACGCGGGAAGGCCAGGCACACGGCGACACCCGCGGCGGCGACGACGGTGAGCGCGAGACCCACCGCGCGGACGTTGTCGACGAACCGCGCCAGTTCGGCGCTGCCGAGCGTGCCGAGGGTGCCGCCGTACGCGGCCTGCCGCGCGGTGGCGCTGAGCCCGACGGTCGCGACGGCCAGCGCCAGCGCGGTGCTGAGCAGGTAGCCGACGTTCTGCAGCGTCGAGCGCAACCCGTTGGCGATCCCGCGACGTTCCGCGGGCGCGGTGAGCATCAGCGCACTGGTGCTCGGGGTCATGAACAGGCCGGTGCCGCAGCCGAGGACGAACAGAAACGGCGCCGTCGCCCCCAGCGCCCCGCCGTCGGGCGAGAGCGTCAGGGTGACGCCGAGCAGGCCCACGGCGTTGAGCGCCATGCCCGTTGCGGTGAGCGCGCGCGGGGTAAAGCGCAGCATGAGCGAGCCCGCGGCGGCGGCCGCGACGACGGTGCCCACCGCGACGGGCATCACCAGCAGCCCGGCGGCCACGGCCGAGATCCCGCCCACCGCCTGCCCGTACAGCGACACGAGCAGCGTCACCGCGTAGGTGGCGACGGCGTTGACGAGCACCGCGACGAGGACGAGCGCGATGCCGCGGTTGCGGAACAGCGTCAGGTCCACCAGCGGGTGGGTGCGACGGATCTGCACCACCGCGAACACCGCGCCGAGCACCAGGCTCGCCGCCCCGCACGCCCACGGCAGCCACGGCGACGACGTCACCCCCGGCGTCAGCGCCAGCACGACGGCGGTCAGCAGCGCGGTCGACAGCACGGCCCCGGCCAGGTCGAACGGTTCGCGCTCGACGCGGCGCCGTGCGCCGGGCGGGATCACCAGCAGCGACGACGCGATCGCGAGCACCCCCACCGGCAGTACGACGACGAACAGCCCGCGCCAGCCGAACGCGGCCGTCGCGGCACCGCCGATCACCGGCCCGACGACCTGCGCGACAGCCGCGACGGTCGCGTTCCAGCCGAGGGCACGGCCCAAGCTGTGCGGCGGGAACGTGTCGGTGAGCAGCGCCGTGTTGTTGGTGACGACAGCCGCCGCCCCCACACCCTGCAGCACCCGCGCCGCGATCAGCCAGCCGGCGGACGGCGCGAGCATGCACAGCCCGGTCGCGACCGTGAACACCGCCAGCCCCGCCAGATACAGCGGGCGACGGCCGACGATGTCAGCGAGCCGGCCGAACACGAGGATCAGTGCGGTGGTGACGAGCATGTAGCCCAGCAGGATCCACGTCGACTGCGCCGCCGACGCCCCCAGCTCCCGGGTGACGGTGGGCAGCGCGACGGTGAGGCCGCTGATGCTGAGGAACACCGCGACCACGCCGACGCTGGTGGCCGCGAACACCCGCCACGGATGCGGATGATGCCGTGCGGCAACGCTATCCATCGGCGCGACGCTCGTGGACGTCGGTGACGGCCTGCAGCACCTGCGTCAGGCGCAGGCACGTGTCGTCGGCCCACGGCCGGCCCACGATCTGCACGCCGACGGGCAGGCCGTCGACGAAGCCGGCCGGGGCCATCACCGCCGGCAGGCCGAGGTAGTCGAACAGCCCGGTGTTGCGGCCGACGATCGACTGCATGGGGTGGCGCACGCCGTCGATCTCGACGGTGACGTCGGACAGTCGCGCGGCCGTCGCCCCGATGCCCGGGGTGACGAACGCGTCGATCCCGGCGGCGTCGAACGCCTGCACCGTCGCGCGCTGGGCGCCGGCGCGGCGCCGCAGCGAGCGCAGGTAGTCCACCGCCGACGGCACCAGCCCGCGAGCGATGCGCACCTGGGTGCCGATGTCGTACCGCGCGAACCGCCCCAGCGCGCCCTCCTGGTTGGCGGCGAGCTCGCAGGTGAGCACGATGGTGACGTCGTCGTGCAGGCGGTGGGCGTCGGGGATGTCGACGGGCACCACCTCGGCGCCCAGGCCCCGCAGCGCGGCGACGGCCGCCTCCCACGCGGCCAGCACGCCCGCGTCGCACAGTTCGGTGAACCACGTGGTGGGGACGCCGAGCCGCACGCCCGCCAGCGACGGCGCGCCGGGCATGCCGGGTTCGGCGAGGCCGGCCTGCACCTGCCGCGCCACCGCATCCGGGGCCGCGGCGGGGTCGAGGCCGTCGGGTCCGGCAAGGACGTCGAGGGCGACGCGCAGGTCGGCGGCGGAGCGCGCCATCGGCCCGATGTGATCGAGGGTCCACGACAGCGACGCCACGCCCGTGCGCGGGACGAGCCCGTAGGTGGGCTTGATGCCGGTGAGGTTGCACAGGGCGCTCGGCACACGGATCGAGCCGCCGGTGTCGGTGCCGAGCGCGAGCGGGACGAGGCGCGCGGCGAGGGCGCCGGCCGAGCCGGTCGACGAGCCGCCGGTCCAGCGGCTGCGGTCCCACGGGTTGGTGACGGCCCCGTAGCGGGCGTTGTGCGGCGCGCCGCAGGCGAATTCGGTGGTCGCGGTGATCAGGACCGGGATGGCGCCGGCGGCCCGCAGCCGGGCGACGGCCGTCGCGTCGGTGCCGGCGACGCGGTCGCCGGTGGTGTGCGAGCCCGCGGTGACGGGCGCGCCGGCGACGTCGACGATGTCCTTGACGCCGAAGAAGACGCCCTCGAGCGGGCGGGCGGTGCCGCCCAGCCAGCGGCGGCCGGAGTCGGCGGCGGCCTCGTCAGCGCCGTCGACGACGGCGAGGATCGCCCCGCCCACGAGCGCCGGGTCGGCCCAGCGGGCGCGCAGCGCGGCGAGCACCGCGGTGGGCGTGGTGGTGCCGGCGGCGTAGGCGGCGAGCAGGTCGAGCACGCCGAGGTCGTGCAGCGCCGCGTCGATGCGCGCGCGGTGCGCCGGGGCCGGGACGGGCGGGACCGGGACGGGGCTCGCGGCGAGCAGCGCGACGGAGTGGGCGGGCTCGGCGGCCGGCGCGTCGGGTGCGGGCGGCAGCGGCGCGAGCCGGGAGGTCTCGAGCAGGGGTGCCATGTCCGCGCGGGCCTGCGGGAGCAGGTCGTCGACGGTGGTGGCCGCGGCGGCGGTCAGGTCGGGGTAGTCGGTGGTGGTCACCCGCTCACCTCCAGCGGTAGGGCGCTCGGCCGGGGCAGCGGCGCGGGCCGGACGGTGCCGGCGGTGAGGTCGGCGAGCAGGCGCAGCACGTCGGGGCGACGGTCGCGGGCCAGCGGGAAGGCGGCGCGCACGGCCGGGACGGCGTCGAGGTCGAGGGTGAAGCGCAGCGTCTCGCCCGCCCGGTGTGCGGGTGCCTGCGCGACGATCTCGCCGTTCGGGGCGATGACGCACGAGAGGCCGAAGTAGTCGACGGTCACGCCGTTCAGGGTTTCCGGCCCGGCCCGGTTGGCGGCCACGATCCACATCTGCGATTCGAGGGCGCGGGTCTGCAGCTCGGCGAGGAACAGGTCTTCGCGGGTGCCGAGGGACGAGACGATCGCGAGCATCACCTCGGCGCCGAGCGCACGGGCGACGGCCCAGTTCTCGGGGAAGGTGCGGTCGTAGCAGATCACGCAGCCGAAGCGGGTGCCGAACAGGTCGGCGGTGGCCGGGGCCTGGCCGGGTGCGAAGTGGTACTTCTCGTCGATGTCGACGCCGCCGACCTTGCTCGCGGGCAGCGAGAGCTTGCGGTAGGCGGGCACTCCCCCGCCGTCGGGGGTACGCCAGGTGACGACCTCGCCCGCCCGGTCGACGAGGACGACGGAGTTGTGGGTGACGTCGTGCGCGGTGCGCTCGTACATGCCGAAGGCGACGGCGCAGCCGAGTTCGCGGGCGAGGTCGCCGAACAGCGTGGTGGCCTCGCCGGGGACGGTCTGCGCCCAGGGGGTGCGGTCGACGTCGTGGCTGGTGCAGAAGTAGGGGGTGGTGATCAGTTCGGGCAGCACCACCAGGTCGGGGACGGCGCCGGTCGCGTCGGGGGCGGCGGCGGTGCGGACGAGGGCGACGAGCCGGGCCAGGTTGCCGAGGAAGTCCTCGGTGAGTTCGCCGGCCTGGCCGATCGCGACGTCGAGGGTGCGCAGATGCAAGAGGGAACCTCCGGTGTGGGGTGGCGGGTGGGGGCGCGGATCGGTGCACGCGCCCCCACCCGCCGCTCGGGGTCAGGCTGCTTCGGCCTGAATAGTGTTGCGGCTCTTCATCAGCGGCTGGATGCGGGTGCCGAAGTTCTCGATGCCCTCGACGAAGTCGTCGAAGGTGAGCATGATGCCCTTGATGCCCTCGATCTCGGCGACCTCGTCGAGCATCTTCGCGACGGTCTCGTACGAGCCGACGAGGGTGCCCATGTTGAAGTTCACCGCACCCTCGGGCAGGGAGATGGTCTTGGCGGTCGAGACGTCGTCGGCGGTGGCGTCGGCGGCCGACTGATCGGCCATGTAGCCGAGGGCGGCGAGGTCGGCGTTGTCGTGGTAGTCCTGCCACTTCGCCTGGGCCGCTTCGTCGGTCTCGTCGGCGATGATCATGAACAGGGTCAGGGCGCCGACGTCGCGGCCCGTCTTGTTCGCCGCCTCCACAAGGGTCGCGGTGGCGTCGGAGATCGCGGTGGGCGTGTTGATGCCCGTGCCCATGATGAAGTTGTAATCGGCCATCTCGGAGGCGAACTTCATGCCGCTCTTGGACTGTCCGGCCGCGACGATCGGCACGGCGCCGCCGGTGGGGCTCGGCGAGAGGACGCACTCGTCCATCGTGTAGTGCTCGCCCTTGAAGTTGCTGACACCGTCGGCCCACAGTTGCCGCATGACGGTCACGTACTCGGTGGCCTGCTGGTAGCGGTAGCCGAAGTACTCCTCGCCCGGCCACAGGCCCATCTGCGTGTATTCGTTGGGCGCCCAACCGGTCACGATGTTGACGCCGAAGCGGCCGGGGGCGATCGAGTCGACGGTCGACGCCATGCGGGCGACCATCGCCGGCGGCAGGGTGAGGATCGGGGTGGAGGCGAACAGCTTGATCTTTTCGGTGACAGCCGCGAGGCCGGCCATGAGGGTGAACGACTCGAGGTTGTGGTCCCAGAACTCGGTCTCGCCGCCGAAGCCCTTGAGCTTGATCATCGACAGGGCGAAGTCGAGGCCGTGCTTCTCGGCCTTCTGCACGATCGTCTTGTTGAGCTCGAACGACGGCATGTACTGCGGGGCGCTCTTGGAGATGAGCCAGCCGTTGTTGCCGATGGGGATGAAGACGCCGATTTCCATGTCGCTCCTGAAGCTGCGGGGATTCGAAGAAGCGGTGGGGCAACACTGCCCTGCTCGCTATGACTTCGAATGTATGCAGGAGTTATTGCCGGGTCGGAGCTTGAGGGTAACGGACTTGTTGCCCCGGTTAACGATCTTTGACGGACTGCGCACGTCCCACTTGGCCGATGGGGGCCGCACTCCCCCGCTGCACCCATTCCACGGCGAAGTTCCGGTGCACCGGCGCGCCCGCCGCGCCGTCGATCCGCGCGAGCAGCAGTTCGGCGGCGGCCGAGGCCATGTCCTCGAGGGGCTGGCGCACCGTCGTCAGGTCGAACATCGACCAGCCCGACGCGTCGAGGTCGTTGTAGCCGACGATCGACACGTCGTCGGGCACGAGCAGGCCCAGGCGTTTGGTGGCGTCGAGGGTGCCGTAGGCCATGTAGTCCGTCGCGCAGAACACGGCCGTCGGTCGGTCCGGCCGGCTCAGCAGTTCCATGCCGCCCTCGTAGCCGGTCTTCGCGTCCACCGCACCACGGTGCACGAGCGTCTCGTCCAGCGGGTGGCCGTGCTGGTCGAGCCCCTCCCGGAAGCCTGCCTCGCGCAGCTTCACGCTCGGGTTCTCCAGCGGGCCGGAGATCAGCCCGATGCGCCGGTGCCCCATCTCGATCAGGTGGTCGGCGACGAGCCGGCCCCCGCCCACGTTGTCCGACGTCACCCGGTCCACCCGGCCGGCCTGGCTACCGTCGACGTCGCGGTTGAGGATCACCAGCGGGATCTTCCAGTCGATCATCTCCGACACGATCGGCGAGTCCAGCCGCGCCGAGATGAACACGACCCCGTCCACCAGCCCGCCGCGCAGCGCCAGGATGTCCTTCTCCAGCGATCCCTCGGTCCGGTCGCTCATCAGCAGCACCCGGTAGTCGTGCTGCGCGAACCGGTCCTGCAGCGTGTTCACCAGCGTCGGGTACGACGGATTCCGCAGATCACCGCTGACCACCGCGATCGACGACGACCGCCGCGTGATCAGGCTCCGCGCCGTGATGTGCGGGACGTACCCCATCTCCTTCGCCAGGGTCTGGATGCGCTCGCGGGTCTCCTCGATGACGCGCGGGTCGCCCCGGAGGGCACGGGACACCGTCGACTGCGACACGCCCGCGGCGCGTGCGACGTCGTAGCTGGTGACCGACTTGTTGCCCACGAACGGATTCTAGGTGCGCACCGCCCCTACCGGCGCGCAGGCTTGCACCCGTCGACGACTGCTTGGACCTGTTCCAGCAGGTTGGAACCGGTGCAAGGTGTCCGCTCCGGGTGTCAGGTTGCTCACGACAACGACTGTGCAGTCCCGAGAGAGTCCGGCGCCCGAGTTGGCTCACGTTTCCGGGATGAACAGCGGCTCACGTCTGTGACCTGCAGTTTCTCGTCGGGATCGGTCTGATTTCACGCACTAACGGCGCTGGTTCTAGGCTCGGCAGGTGGCGTTTGTCAGGAAGGTGCGCACCAAATCCGGGGCCACGGCCGTGCAGATCGCCCGATATGTGGGCGGCCGGCAGGAGATCGTCAAGCACATCGGTTCCGCACATACCGACGTCGAACTCGGCATGCTTCTCGAACGCGCTCGGGCCTGGCTCGAACCCGATCAGCAGGTTCTCGATCTGGGCGTCACCCCGCAGGTTCCGGTCGAAAGCCCCTGGCCGGCGGCCAGAGCGCACTTTTCGACCCTGCTCAGCGAACTTCGCAGGTGGACGCGCCGGGGCGCACCGAATCGACCGGGTCGGTGCTGCTGCGCCAGGTGCTGACCGATGTGTACGACCAGCTCGGGTTCGGGATCGTCGACGATGCGGTCTTCCGCGATCTGGTGATCGCCCGCATCGTCGAGCCCGGCTCGAAACTCGACGCCGGTCGCGTCCTGAAGGACCTCGGGGCCGATCCGCCGAGCTACGCCACGATCAAACGCCACCTGGGGCAGATCAATACCGGCAGATACCGGGATCGCATCGCCGAGCAGTGTTTCGAGTATGCCGCCGAAACCGGTGGTTTGAGCCTGTTGTTGTACGACGTGACGACCTTGTACTTCGAAGCAGAAAAGGAAGATGACCTGCGCAAAGTCGGGTACTCGAAGGAACGGCGGGTCGACCCGCAGATCGTGGTGGGGTTGCTTGTGGACAGAACCGGTTTCCCGCTGGAGATCGGATGCTACGAGGGCAATTCGGCCGAAACCCGCACGATCGTGCCGATCGTACGGCAGTTCCAGGCCCGCCACGACCTCGACGGGGTCGAGATGGTCGTGGCCGCTGACGCCGGGATGCTGTCCGCCGCCAACCTCGCAGCGTTGGACGAGGCCGGACTGAAGTTCATCGTCGGCTCCCGTACCACGAAGGCGCCCGGTGATCTTGCATCGCACTTCCATTGGAATGGAAACGTTTTCACCGATGGCCAGATCATCGACACCATCACTCCGCGGCACGGCCGCTCCGTGGTCAACAATCCCCGGCGACGGGCCGAGCCAATCTGGAACGCGACAGCGCATCCGAACGCGTGGCGGGCGATCTGGCAGTACTCACGCAGCCGCGCCGGCCGGGACGAGAAGACCCTCAATGCCCAGGAGGCCCGTGCCCGGGCGGTGGTCGACGGGGACACGGTTCCGAAGTCCACGCGGTTCGTGACGGTGACCGCGAAGGGCCGGCGACTGGACACCGCCTCGCTCGAGCGGGCACGGATGCTCGTCGGCCTGAAAGGTTACGTCACCAATCTCCCTGCCCCATTGATGGATCCGCGTGAAATCATCGCGAAGTACCACGAGTTGTGGCACGTCGAGCAGTCGTTTCGGATGTCGAAGACGGATCTGCGGGCCCGGCCGATCTTCCATCGCACCCGCGATGCGATCGAGGCGCACCTGACCGTGGTGTTCGCGGCGTTGGCCGTTTCCCGGGTGGTGCAGGAACGCAGTGGCCTCGCGATCGGCAAGGTCGTCAAGCTGCTGCGACCGTTGCGGTCGGCGACCATCGCGATCAACGGCACCCGACACACGTTCCCACCGCAGGTCGACGCCGACCTACAAGCACTGCTCGACCGGATTTCAGGATCTGGACTCACGCACTAACAAAATGAGCCAACTCGGGTTGGAACCGGTGCAAGGTGTCCGCTCCGGGTGTCAGGTTGCTCACGACAACGACTGTGCAGTCCCGAGAGAGTCCGGCGCTATTCGCAGTCACGCTCGACCATCAGCACGATGAACTGCCGCGCGAGCGCCGCCAGTTGTTCGGCGTCGTCGAGTGCCGAGGACGTCGCCGGGCACCATCAGGAACGACGCCGAGATCCGAAGCATCATCTCGGCCGTCAGGTCGATGTTCAGTCCTGCATCACCCGTGACGCAGTGCAAGTGCGTTCAGTTCCCGGTAGTCTCACGAGTTCGTGGACCCGGCGGGGACTTGACAACGCGCCGATCCGACGGGTGAGCACAGCGATCGCTTCTTCTCGCCACACCGCCTCACGAAGCCGGTGGCGCACCGACTCTGTGAGACCGGCGCGAAGATCCTCCCTCACAGCAAGCGCACTCAACGCCTGGTGACCGACTTCAGCTGGATCGACACCCTCGGGGACCTCGACCGTCCACCATCCGCTCCCCCGCAATGCAACCCACGGATCCGCCGGATTCGGAGCAGAGCTGGCAACCGCAAACGGCGCCAACAGTTCGGCAAGCTCCTTCCGAACTTCGGAGAAGCGGACCAACCCGGGGTATGTGTCGGTGTGCGTCACCGCCCAGAGCAGTACAACAAATTTGTATGCGGCGCTTCGGCCACCCCGGGTGAAGACCTGAGCAGTCTCGAGGTCCCACAGCAGTCCACCGCGAGCATGCTTGCCGCCGTGGTCGACGACGAAGCCCAGGTCGTTCAAGCAATCGGCGACAGTTGCCAGCCCTCCCGAGAATTCCGAGCTGTTGCTGAAGTGGCCGGTCGCGTACCCGTGAGCAACACCGGCGATCGCCTTCGAATCGTAGAAGCGTCCGCGGTACACCAATCTGAAGTTCCTCGCTTCGGCGTAGCCTCGTCTGCGCAGGAACTCTTCCTGACCCAATTCGTCGAACTCCTTGATCGCGGAGAGAACGGCGGGACGCGTGATCGCGGAGAGGTTCACCTTGACAGCCACGAACAGGAGCTTAGTACGTACACGTAATCAGCCGAGTTAGCTGCTGCGGGACGCTACCCCTACCTCTGACCACCGGATACCCGTCGCCTCGAGCATGGCTCCGGGAGGCACAGCCGGCGGAGACGATCTTGACTATCGCTACAGTTCCGTGCATGGCTCGAATCCGCTCCATCGCCGCAGGCACGCAGAAGGTCCAGGCTCATCCGACGGAAGTCGATTGCTACTACAACATTATCGACGAGGGCGGGACTCGGCTTCTGCACTTGAGCACTTTCGGATCGGATTATCGCCAGTCCAAGCCGAAGAGCAGCCAATCGATTCAGCTCGATCGAGATATGGCCGTCCAGCTCATCGAGGTCCTCCTCAAGACATTCCCGGATATTCTTCCAGCGGCCAAAGCGGCGCTGCCCGGCTCCAAGGGCACTGGGGACTCGGCATGGCCTGCCGACGAATCCCCCATTTTCCAGTCACTATTCCGTGAACTGGGGATCAGGGATTGATCCCAACAACCTCATGACAGCGGCCCCGTAAGGTGCCTCACTGTGCGAGGCACCTTCTCCACCGGGCCACTTGACTACCGCTCCCTCACCGGTTCGAACTCCGCACACTTGACGGGGCGTGATGTTGCCCGACCCCTCCCGCGCGGGTGATCAAGGGGGCCCGGGAGAGCAGAATTTCGCTCTGAACGTCTCTGACATTCACCAGCATCCGATCCCCGCCAGTCAACCCTCAGTAATTGGCGGCGATTTCACTCAGTTGATCAATCCCTCGGTCAAGATCTCCAATCATCTCCATTCCATCTTCGATTACATCCGGGTGACCATCCAGATCTATCGCATTCCAGAGGAACTGAACCTCACCAACTCTTTGCACGAGCCTGTTTCGAACCTCCATCATTTCCACCTGCGCCTCGGCGATCGCCGTAAAGAGACGGCCTTCGCCGAGAGCCTTTGGCAGGTCGGCCAAGCAAGCTTCGTACAATGCGGAGGATTTTTCGATGTCCTTGTACAACTTCTTCACGGCCCTACCAAACAAGCGCTCGCACACTTCCGCGTATGATTCGATATCGATACGCGATGCAGCCAGCCACTCCGACTTCGTTTCCAACATTGAAGTCCGCGCCTCTTCGACTTGTTTGGTAGCGTCCTCCCACTCCCGATGCGCGATATCGAGTTCTTGCCGTGCACGTTCGACTTCTTCACGAGCTCTAATTACTTCGGGATGCTCGTCGTCATAATGCACACACTCCTCTAACTCACGCGGTTGATCCGCCCCGAGTCTTTCACCGGACCGGGTAAGGCGACCAAATAGGGACATCGAGATCCTTTATGCCGATGGAACTGCGGAGCAGGCGCCGTCCTCAACGATCAAGCGCCGCCACAGAATACACAGCACATTCGTGCTGGGGTACGAGGCTACTTGTGGAGGCCAGGTTGACCTCCGTGTCTTGCGCCGACCACCCTCGGATCGGCGAGGGTTTCTCTCCTGCGCTATACCTGCTGACGAGCTGGACCTCGGCAGAGGGCAGTCAGTTCTACATACCGTGGCGGCCAGTCCACCTGCCGGGCAGTGCGGTAATTCAGGGCTGACCGGCAGAGAAGAGCCGTTGGCGTTCGGCAGCAATGACATCGCGCGCCAGCTCGGCTTCGGATATGTCGAAGGCTTCGGGCGCGCTGTGGGCGGTGTCGCTGACACGTGCGAACTCGTCGAACATTTCACGCTTGCGCGCAAGGATTTCGGTGATTCGCTGGTCCACACCCTCCTCGGACAGCAACCGATGGACCTGCACCGACTCCAATTGCCCCATTCGATGTGCTCGCGCGATGGCCTGCCATTCGGTGGTCGGTTTCAGTTGCGGCTCGCAGATCACGACGATCGATGCTGCTTGGATGTTCAGGCCCACTCCGCCTGCGACGATCTGCGCCACGAGTACTGCGCCGTGACCGGCGGCCGAGAACTGATCGACCATTACCTGCCGTGCGGCCGCTGCCACGGACCCGGTCAGCGGCCCGAACACTTGTCCTGGTAACGCCCGAACCACCTGATCGAGCACGCCGCGGAAGTGGGAGAACACAATCACGCGACGGCCGTTCTCCTCGGCCTCCGCGACGATCTCGATCAGTCGCTGCATCTTCTCCGAGCGGCTTTGGGTCAGGGCTGCCTGGCGCATCGCCATGAAGTTCCCTGCTGCGACGGCGGCCCGGTAAGCGGACGCATCCTCAGGCGACATCGGAAGCCACTCTTCGGCCTCCACCAAGTCCGGCAACTCGGTGAGCACGTCCTCCTGGTTGCGGCGCAGATAAGCGGGTGCGACTTGCTTCCGGAACCGACGGGGTGCCAGTTCACTGGCATCGACCACAAGGTCGGGCCTGAGGTAGCCGACAAGGTTGCGAAACTCGTCGATACGGTTTTCCAGCGGTGTGCCCGTCAGCAAGATCGCGCGCTCTGCCGAGTCGAGCACTCGAGCGGTGCGCTGCGAGCGCAGCGCGGCGGGATTCTTGATGTAGTGCGCCTCGTCCACCACGACGCAACCCAGATCCGAGACCGCCGTGAGGTGCTTTTCGAACCACGCCAGCGTCTCGAAGGTGGTCACGGCGACACCGCCATGGCGAACCCAGTTCCGCGCGCCGGTCGCGCGGTCCGGTCCGTGAACTCGGTGGGGACGCAGTAGGGACTTGGAGGACACTTCGCGGACCCAGTTGGTCACGACTGCAGCCGGACAGATCACCACGGCGTGGTGAGATCCTCTCGACCGAAGGTGGGCGAGGACAGCGAGCGCCTCGACGGTCTTACCGAGTCCCATCTCGTCACCGATGATGACCTTGCGCTGAACGAGGGCGAACCGTGCACCGAAACTCTGATAACCACGTAAGGACGCGGCCAGATGCTTGGTATCGAGTTCCAGCGCTCGTACCGCTTCGATGATGTCGTCGGGAAGGTCACCGTGGGTCTTCTGCTCGTCCTCGGCGAGGAAGCCGAGTTCGGCGAGCATGGCGAAGTAGTCGGCGGGCCGCGCAAGGAAGTCATCCCATGGATCTGTCGGTCCTGTGGCACTGGACGTGCCGGAGAGTGCGCGGGCACGGCGGACCACCGTCGCGACATCGTCGCGGAGGTCAGATACAGACGTGCTTCCCTCGACGAACACCACGAGTTGGCTGACCTTCCGGTCGAGCGCCCCTGCGAGGGGTGCGAGTTCTTCCGCGCGGGCGAGGTCGGCAGTCGCCCCTTTGGTTTTCCGCATGGCGTCCCATGCCGCGAGGCAGCGGAGAAGTTCGGTGGTGGGCCTCGTCCGGTTCTTGATGTCGATCCGCGTCGGCATCTCGTCGTACGTCGTTTGCCACAGTGTCTGGGCGGCTCCCCGCATTCGGGTCGCGGTGGTTGCACCGATCCCTGGCAGGTGTTCTAGTCGATCACCGAGGTCCAGTAGTGCCTGGACTGTGGTGATGCCGGCATCGATGAGGGGGCCGACGCGAAGTCGGTCGCGAGTGGCCTCCTTGAGTCGCTCGACCGGCATCTCGGCGAGCAACGCACGGGTCTCGGCGCGACGGACTTCGTTCCCAGCGTTCACAGCGTCATCGCGGAACTTGGCCTCGTCCTTCAGCGCCCGCGTAATGGTTGCGATCGCGTCGGGTAGGTCGGCAACTACGGCAGCCATCACGATCTCGGGGCTACGGCCGAGGTCGTTCAGCCGTGGTGTCAGGCCGACCCACTCGGCCAGTGCATCGGAAAGGTTGATCTTGGTTGCCGCCACCGACTGGCCATTGAGCCGGTTGAGGAGGTCAGGCAGACCGATACTGGCCGCCCATCCTCGGAATGCCACCAGAAAATCGGCAGCGTCGCGACCGGCGTCGCGTTTTTTGCTACCGCGGAAGAACCGGCGAATGCCGGCAACGGCGCGTACGTCGCGCGTAGCGGCGGCTGCCTCGGTCATGAGCCGCTGGAGGACTTCTTCGTCGGCGGCTGTCAGCGGCGTGAGATGCGCGTGTCGTGCCACCTCGGCGAGTAGGACACTGTCCGTCTCTCGCAGCAGGAGTATCCGCCAGGCCAGGGCCCCTTCCCGCTGTATCCCCACGGCTGAACGGCGCAGTGTGTCGACCGCGTCGTTAGCTGCGCGATCGATCTTCGCGCGTTCGCCCATGACGGAGTTGGCCTGGCTGATCCAGTCGGCGACCTCGTCGGTGATCGCGCGTAGTCGTTGTTGGTCGTCTCGTTCCATCTACCTGATCCGTGAGTGCAGTTGCCGGGAAGACTAGCCGGGACGCCGGTGGACGAGCCCGGCACCCGACTTGTCGGATCCCTCCGCTAGCGTTGGTCGGCTGTCGATTGGGAGGTAAATCGTGCGACTCGAAGAACTCGAGGCGGGGTTACGCATCCAGGGGCTCGTCCCCGCGGAGGTGGTCACCGTCATCGCGGTACAGGGGCACGGCGCCGATGCGATCGAACTGACGTACAAGACCACCGCCGGCGGACTCGGTCAGCAGATCGTATTCCGCAAGGACGAGGACGCGCTCAGCATCGCCCAGACCGGTAGCCGCGCGTTTGACGGGGCCGCCTCCGATTTCAAGCTGGTCGCCGAAGCCCAGCGCATCAACCTGGCCGGGTTGTTCGACCCGATGCTCGCCGTCGCCACCAGCGATGTCCAGCCGCTCCCTCACCAGATCAGGGCCGTCTACGGGGAACTGCTTCCCCGTACTCCGCTAAGGTTTCTGCTCGCCGACGACCCCGGCGCCGGCAAGACGATCATGGCCGGCCTATACATCAAGGAGCTGATCCTGCGGGATGACGTCCGCAGGTGCCTGATCGTCGCGCCGGGTGGCCTGGTCGAGCAGTGGCAGGACGAGCTGTTCTTCAGGTTCGGGCTCCGATTCGACCTGCTCACGAACCAGCTGGTCGACGCGAACGTCAACCTCAACGTCTTTGAATCCAACCCGCTGCTGATCGCGCGAATGGATCAGCTCGCCCGCAACGAGCAATTGCAGACTCAGCTCGAAGAGACCGAATGGGACCTCGTCATCGTCGACGAGGCACACCGCATGGGAGCCCACTACTTCGGTGGGAAGCTGGAGAAGACCAAGCGGTTCCTCCTCGGGGAGCTGCTGGGCGACATCACTCGTCACCTGCTGCTGATGACCGCGACTCCGCACTCGGGCAAGGAGGAGGACTTCCAGCTGTTCCTCACCCTGCTCGACAGGGACCGGTTCGAGGGGAAGAACAAGGTCACCGCCGATACCAGCGGGATCATGCGCCGCATGGTCAAGGAGGATCTGCTCACGTTCGAGGGCAAGAAACTATTCCCGGAGCGCATCGCCGAGACAGTGCCCTACGAGCTGACCGCGCTCGAGTACGACCTCTACCAGCGTGTCACCGACTACGTTCGCGAGGGGATGAACCGGGCCGAGCGTGTCGGTGGGAAGCGCAAGAACACCGTCGGGTTCGCGCTCACCGTTCTCCAGCGGAGGCTCGCATCGAGCCCGGAGGCGATCTACAAGAGCCTGGTTCGCCGCACCGAGCGGCTCGAGCGCAAGAAGCAGGACATCCTCAATGGCACCTACCAAGAGCCGGAGCCAAACCTTGATCTGGCAGGCCTCGACAGCGACGACTACAACGCCGAGGAGATCGAGCAACTCGAAGAGGAGCTCCTCGACGCCGCAACCGCAGCGCAGACTGTGGAGGAACTCGACGCCGAACTGCTTGAGCTCGCGGGTCTCAGGCGCATCGCTCGGCAGGTCCGCAGCGCCGGGACCGACCGAAAGTGGATCGAGCTGTCCACTATCCTGCAGGATCACATACTCATAACCGACCCCAACGGCTGGCCACGGAAGTTCATCATCTTCACCGAACACCGTGACACTCTCGAGTATCTCAACGCCCGGATTGGTTTCCTACTCGGCCGATCCGACGCGGTGAAGGCGATTCACGGCGGCGTGCGCCGCGGTGAACGGCGCCAGATCACCGAGGAGTTCACCAAAAACCGCGACTGCCAGATCCTCATCGCCACCGACGCCGCCGGTGAGGGTCTCAATCTCCAGGCCGCGCACCTGATGGTCAACTACGACCTGCCGTGGAACCCGAACCGCATCGAGCAGCGGTTCGGCCGCATTCACCGCATCGGCCAAGAAGAGGTCTGCCGCCTGTGGAACCTAGTAGCCTCCAACACCCGTGAGGGCGAGGTCTTCACGCGGTTGCTCGACAAGATCGAGGAACAGCGTAAGGCCTACGGCGGCAAGGTCTTCGATGTCCTCGGCGAGGCCTTCACCGAGACTCCGCTGCGCGATCTTCTGATGGACGCCATCCAGTACGGCGAACGGCCGGACGTGAAGGCAAAGATGCACGAGGTCATCGACCACTCTGTCGGCGAGGGACTCAGGGAATTGCTCGACGAGCGTGCACTTGCGTCCGAGCACCTCTCCGAGGCCGCCCTCGCCGAACTTCGGGCCGCGATGGACGAGGCCCGAGCCCGCCGGCTTCAGCCCCACTACATCGAGCTGGCCTTCAAGGCCGCGTTCACCCGACTCGGTGGCCGGATCGCTAAGCGCGAAAAAGGACGCTATGAGATCGCCAATGTGCCCGCCCCCATCCGCGCCAGCAAGCACGGCCCCATCGCGACCCGCTACGACCGAGTGACCTTCGACCTAACGCACGTCCAGTCCGATGACTTGGCCCGTGCCGATCTGCTCGCTCCTGGCCACCCCCTGCACGACGCGGTGATGGACGAGGTGATCCGGCAGTTCGGTGGAACCCTCAACTCCGGGACCGTCCTGGTGTCCTCCACTCTGGAAGAGCCACGCCTCCTCGTCGGCGCCATTGAGGAGGTCGCCGACGCGACGGGAGCATCAGTCGCTCGCCGCTTCGGCTACGCGTACGTCAATAGCTCCGACAAAGTCACACCTGCTGGGCCGGCGCCCTACCTCGATTGCGTGGCAGCCCCTGACGTGCCGGCGACTACCGCGGCCCGCTCGCTACCGTGGCTGGCCGACGCCGAGGGCAAGGCGGCGAGCTGGATCATCGCCAACCAACTCCCCGAGTACTTCTCGGAGGTCAAACCCAAGAGGGCGGCCGAGCTCGAAAAGACCCGCGAACTGGTTACCAAACGCCTCCGAAGCGAGTCCGAACGACTCTTGCTCGATGCTGCGGTCGCAGCAGAAAAGGAACGATCGGGCGACAAGCCCAAGGAATCTTCAGAGAGTCTGAACCGCAAGGCAGTCGAACTCGACCACCGCCTCCGCCGACGCCTCGAGCTGCTCGACCAGCAAGTCCTCATGTCCACCAAGCCGCCGCTCATCCTGACCGCGGCCCTGGTACTCCCCGTAGGGATGCTCGAAGGAGAGCTCCCAGCCACCGCGCCGATCCACGCGAAGGAGACCAAGGAGGTCGAACGACGCGGCGTCGACCTCGTGCTAGCCCGAGAGCGCGAGCTCGGTCGCCAGCCCGTCGAGCAGGCTTTCAACAACAAGGGCTTCGACATTCTCTCGACAGCGACCAATGGCGACACCTATCGCATCGAGGTGAAGGCCCGCTTCGAAGGGGCTGAGGACTTCTTCGTCACCCACAACGAGGTGATGACCGGCAAGAACGCCGTCCCGCGCTATCGCCTCGCCCTCGTCCGAGTCGACCGCCGGGGTGCTCAGTACGACGAAGTCCGCTACCTCGACGACCCCTTCGCCACCACCGACGTCGGCGACTTCGACACCACGGGTATACGTGGCGACTGGAACAAGATGTGGGCCAAGGGCAAGGCGGCGTTCTGATCCATAGCGGCTCTTCGCAGTTGGTAGGGGCGTGATGTCGTCCGACCCCGTGCCGTGTCGGTGATTGAAAAAGGGCCCGCGCCCTTGTGAGCTGGGTGTTCTTCAGGCAACCAGACCAGCAAGGAACGCGGGCATGCTCCACAGTAGTGGCTCACTGCTGCTCGATCTCGACGGCGTCGTCGTCGAATCGGTGCGGCGCGTCGACGACGGCAGCCGGATCGTCCGGCTCGGCACCGACCCCCGGTGGGTCGGGATGTGCCCGCAGTGCGGGCAGACGTCGACACGGTCGAAGGGCTGGGTCACCACCGGTCCCCGCGATGTGCAGGTCGGCCCCGACCGTCCCCGGCTCGAATGGAACAAGCGGAAATGGTTGTGCACCAACATCTCCTGCGGGCGGAAGGTGTTCACCGAGTCGGTGCCGGGCATCCCGCCCCGCAGCAGGGTCACCCCGCGGGCGAAGACGATGATGGCCGCGGCCGTCCTCGACGACGACCGTTCGGTGGCCGCGGTCGCCGCCGAGTACCGGTGCGCCTGGCACACGGTCCACGATCGGGTCGTCGCCGTCGCCGACACCGCACTCGACGACGAACCAGCCCCCGTGACGGTGCTCGGTATCGACGAGACCCGCCGCGGCAAGGCGAAGTGGGAGACCGACCCGGTCACCGGCGCCCGGCGGTGGGTGGACCGGTGGGACACCGGACTGGTCGACGTCACCGGTGACCAGGGCCTGCTTGCCCAGGTCAACGGGCGCAGCTCGGCGACGGTGCTCGACTGGCTGCACGCACGCGACGAGCAGTGGCGACAGCAGATCACCCACGTCACCATCGACCTGTCCTCGGTCTACGCCAAGGCGGTGCGCGAGGCATTGCCGCACGCCGAGCTGGTGGTCGACCGGTTCCACCTGGTCAAGAAGGCCAACGAGGTCGTCGATGCGGTGCGCCGGCGGGTCACCCAGACCCACCGCGGTCGGCGCGGACGCAAGTCCGATGTCGAGTGGATCAACCGCCGCCGGCTGCTGCGCGGCGCCGAGACCCTCACCGATCAGCAGCGCACCGAACTGTTCACCAAGCTGCTCGCCGCCGACCCGAGCGAGGAGATCGCCGCCGCCTGGATCGCCAAGGAACTGCTACCCGAGTTGCACCAAATTAGTGTGCCAACTTTGACCCGGGATTCGGGATGCCGAGGGAGTCGAGGATGTGCACGGCGTCGTCGGTGAGTGGATCGAAGGCTGTGTGTTCGTGCCCGGCGATGGTGACGGTGATTTCCTGCAGCGGCCGCAGGGTCCGCACGATCTTCCGGATCGACATCCCGGTCGCATCCTGCAGGTAGCGCGAGATCGCCAGCGCGGTGAACACGATGGTCAGGTGCGCCTCGATCGAATCGCGGGTGTGGCTGAAGATCGGGCGGGCCCGCAGGTCGGTCTTCGACATCCGAAACGACTGCTCGACGTGCCACAGATCGTGATACTTCGTCATCACTTCCTGCGGATTCATCAGCGAGACAGGAAGGTTGGTCACGTAGCCCTTCAGGCCGATCAGGGAACGCGCCCGGGCCAGAGCGTCGGTATCGAGGGTTTTGCCCTTGGTGGTGCTCTTGACGAACCGGGGTGTTCGGGCAGCGCGGGTGCCGTCGATGACTTCCCGGGCGCGGGCTTCCTGCGCGTTCAGTGTCTGGTTGTCCCGCACGGCGCGTTTGGTCGAGTACGCCCAGATCGCCCGCCACGCCGAGGTGTCGGCCGGCTCCCACACCGGTTCGCTGCGGCGACTGATGTCGTTGACGGTGCTCTTGGCGTGCCGTGGGGTGACGGTGTCGATGACCTGCCCGTCGGTGAACACGTCACCGTTCCAGTGAAAATGGCTGGCCAGATCCGCTGGTGCTTTCGTCACCCTCGAGCCGACGATGAACTTCAGACCGGCAGCATCGAGATCCTTCAGGTTCGTCGCCGACAGCATCCCGGCGTCGGCGGCGATGACCATCTCCACACCCTCGAGGTTGTGGCGGTCCTGGAACTGCCGCACGATGGGCACGATCGTTCGGGTCTCGGCCTGGTTTCCTTCGAAACACCCTATTTCCAAAGGGAATCCGGTGCGATCGACGAGCAGGCCGACGACGATCTGCGGGTCCACTCGACGTTCCTTGGAGTATCCGACCTTGCGGAGCTCGTCTTCCTTGTCTGCTTCGAAATACAACGTAGTCACGTCGTAGAGCAGCAGGTTCAGATCCCCCGCGGTAGCAGCGTGCTCGAAACACCGCTGCGCGATGTCGTCGCGGTAACCATGGGCGGTGCATCGCTGCAGGGTTCGCACGAAGGTGTTGCGGTGGGCGGGTGCGATCCCGATCTCGCGCAGCACTCTGCCCGCGTCCGCAACCGATGTCGGTTCGACGAGGCGGGCCGTCACGAGCTGGAAGAACGCCTCGTTGTCGACCGCGTCGAAGCCGAGACGTCGCCAGGTGGTGTCGATGACCTCGATCAGCCACCGCGACCGCTTCCCGGTGATCGTCGGCGGTCCGCTGCTGGTGGTGCCCAGGTCGAGGTCGAGTTCCTGCTGGCCGGCGAGCAGCTTCTCCCGAGCGGTCTCGAGCAGGGCAGCGAGTTCGCTGTCGGTATGAGCCGATCCGAGGTGCTCGAGCACCTTGTCCCGGCGGTCGTGCTTGGCCGCGATCTGCACCGCGGTCGCTCCCGAGGCGGTGCGGACTTTGCGGATGTAGGCGGCCACGGACCGAAAGTCTACCGAGCCGTTAGTGTGCCACTTTCCGAACACGCACCGCTGCTACCTGCACCGATGACGCGATCATCCCGAAAATCGGCTCACCTGGTGCAACTCGGGTCGATGCGGTGCGCCGGCGGGTCACCCAGACCCACCGCGGTCGGCGCGGACGCAAGTCCGATGTCGAGTGGATCAACCGCCGCCGGCTGCTGCGCGGCGCCGAGACCCTCACCGATCAGCAGCGCACCGAACTGTTCACCAAGCTGCTCGCCGCCGACCCGAGCGAGGAGATCGCCGCCGCCTGGATCGCCAAGGAACTGCTACGCGACCTGCTCGCGTGCACCGGTCGCGGTGGGCTGCGGCACGAGATCCGAGCCGCTCTGTATCGGTTCTACAAGTTCTGCGCCGCCTGCTCGGTGCCGGAGGTCACCGCGCTGGCCCGCACCGTCGAGACCTGGCAGGACCCCATCGTCCGGGCCATCCAGACGGGTCTGTCGAACGCGCGCAGCGAAGGCTACAACCGGATCGTCAAGCACGTCGGACGGATTGCGTTCGGATTCCGCAATCCCGAGAATCAACGGCGCCGGGTACGGTGGGCCTGCACCCGCCGCTCCCGGCGGAGCACACCCAGCCGGCATCAATGCCACTGCTAACTACGAAGAGCCTCCATAGCTCTCGTCATCACGTAGGTTCGCCGAAATAGCACCCTGCACGAACTGATAGTTGCCTCCGGTTCACGCCCTGACGGCGGCGAGTCTTGGGACATCGGTCCCAAGCTCATTCCATTGCCTCGCCCTGCAACGGTGACGGTAACGTGTCCACGTCGGCGATGCGGGGTCGCTTACGTATTCCTCCTGCGCGCCATCAATACATGCGACCCACTGGAAGGGAACCAATTCAGCCGTGTCGATTGCACGGCCCTCCAGCAGAGAACTCTCACATACTCCCCCACAAACCCAACTCATCACGGAAGCCCGCATTCAGCATCAGCGCAGCGATACTTCAACTCCACCAGAAAAGATCGAATCATGCAGTTCCAGGTGAGCCGGAGTAGCGCCACTCAGGACATATGTGAGAGTTCCGGATACCGATTGACCGGGATTCAACTCTGCGAAGGCCAGGTCGGACGTCCAATCGAATTCGGGCTCGAATCTTCTTCCCTGAGTGTCGAAAAGATACTGAGCCGATACTGCCACGGAATTCGGCCGATCCCCAATGTTGGTGATTGTCAGCGAAGCTGTGGCACCGTCCCAGGAATGCACAATGAACTCGAACTTGCCATCACGGACAGGCCTGCCAATACCCACGCGGCTAGTGGTTGTAGTCATCGGTACTCGTGCCGCCGAGGGAGCGGCCTGGCGGCTGGCTTCAGCCTCCCTTCGTATTCGGTCTACCGCCTCGGCTTCCGCTGGTGACAACGATGTTGGAGTCGCAAACTTGGCTCGCTCCCCGGGCGTTGGTCCAGACTCTTCACTACCGCCGGTTGCCACCGCCACGAACGCAAAGAAGGCGAACACTCCGCCAACAACCCATGGCCACCGCCGCTTGTTACGCCGTGCCGGCGGCAGTGGCTGGCGAACACCGGACAATGAAGGTGCGGGGGTCGACGCAGTCGAGCGAGGCCTGGTCGCACCCGTCCACGCTTGCCCATCCCACCATCGATCAACGACGGAGTTCCTGGGATCCGGATACCAGCCGGCAGGAGGAGTCATCTAGGTCCCATTCCTTTTGTATACCTTGCCCTATCGTCCCTAAAGTAGGACATGCAGGTCGGCCCGTTACACTGTAACCAGCAGTTGCAGCAAACATTCCGCTTTACCCGCGCCCCCAAGTTCACCGACCTACGCTGTCCGGATTTGAGACTCGATCCAGATCCAACCGCAAGGTGAGCGCGAAGACGGTGATCAGTTCGGTACACACCGCAGGCCGACGTGGTATCAACCTCGCATGCGATCTGTTGTGACGGTCATCTGTGGGTCCGCCATTCTCCTTGGCAGCTGTTCGTCCGAACGTGTGCCGACTGCCGTGCCGGTCCCCTCCCCAACCGCCACAACATCAAGCCAACCGACCTCCGCACGTATCACTGTGATGGCAAAAGTCGCAGCACCGTATGCGCGTGCGACCGCAACTGGATGCGAGGGTTCGGGATACTTATCAGGTATTCGAGACGGCGCATTCGTTTCGGTAGCTGATGCAACGGGACACAAAGTAGGGGCAAGCACCTTCACGGCCAGCAGGCTTCAACCTGATGGATCATGCAACCTGTGGGCATACCCAAATGTGGTTCTCGGCAGCGACTTCTACGATGTGAGCGTGGCCGGCGAAGACCCAGTGACCGTCACCGCAACAGAAGCCCAGCACGAAGGTGTCGGAATCGGATTTGGTTTTTGAGCGCCTCATATTCTCATTGAAGTGTTTACGACGCAATCGCGCCCGACGTATTTATTAGGATGTCAGTTCACCAGCTGGCACAGTCATCCGATCTTGGTCCACGTTCCGCAACCACTGGACTTGAAAGCTACGTCCGACGAACTAATGGTCACCACCGACGCCCCTGACACGTTGTCGTTGGTGATGATGTCGTCGAACTCGCCGGAAGTACCAGAAAGTCGCTCCCAATAGCAGTACGACCCGCCGGCGGTCCGATACGTCCCGGGGTTGATGTCGCGCCCGACGAGGTGCATGCCGTTGCCAAATGTGGATTTGGCTGCGTCGGCTTCCCTCGGCAGCGACGGAGGTGTCAATCATCGCCTGGTTCTCCTCGTCGGAGGGCGTACCGGCGACACCGATCCCCACGCCCACGGCGAGGGCGGCGACGATGCCGAGGATCCACGGCCAGCGCCGCGGCTTCCGAACCGGCCCGGGCTCTGACTCTGGCTCCGGTGCATACGGCGCGGCGGGCACAGACATGTTCTCGGTCATCGACAACGTCCTCGAGGGTGTGGCGGACCACCCCGACGCGGCACCGTAGTTGATTGAACGATGAAATTGATAGCAGGCGTACCCGACAATCGTCGCGTTCGGCCCGAACCTGGAATTTCATACAAACTGCACGTCCGAGCTTCTGGCGTGCCACCGCTGTACAAGGTCCTCCAATTGGTAACCTCAGCGACCGAAGCACGCGACCCGAGTTCGGCCGCGGGGATGCAAGCGGCAGGGTGGTGACGTGGCACAAGGCGATGACCGGTGGGTCGAGGTCTCGAAGTCGGCATTTCCACACGAAGCCGACGGTTTGGCAATGCTCCGCTACGTCGTCCCGAAGGCCTCCCCCTACCGCGCGTGGACGAACTTCGAGTTCATGGACAACCACGGTCAGTGGCACGAGATCGACGCCTTGGTGCTGGGCCGGCGCCGCCTACACCTGGTCGAGCTCAAGCACTACACCGGTCTGCTGCAGGGCACTGAGACAAGCTGGGTGCGTACCACCCTCGGCGGCAAGACCCGCACGCAACGCTCCCCGCTGCTCATCACCCGACGCAAGGCGCAGCGGCTGGCGACGCGCATCGAGGAGGAGGCCCGCAAGGTCGCCCAGCAGGCGGGCCTGAACGTGGAGAAGGTGCGCCGCGCGCTGCCCTTCGTGCAGGAATCGGTGTTCCTGCACGGCTCACCGTTCAAGGTCGACATGCCCGATCTGGCGAAGTCGGGCCTGTTCGGTCCGGACGGATTCGAGGACGAGACCGGCCTGCCCGGCATCTCCACCCGGCTGCTCGAGCCCCCTACCGAGACCAAGCGGGTCGACGAGGACCTGTCCGTCATCATCGCCCTCGCGCTGAAGAACCTCGGCATCGCCCGCCGCACCGAACGTGACGCCGGATCGTGGACGATCACCGGCACTCCCCTGGCCAGTGGCGACGACTGGCAGGAGTGGGCCGCCACCCACAAGGGCACCGACGAACGCGGCCGCGCCCGCATCGTCTCGTTCCACCGCGGCACCCCGGTGCAGGCGCGGGCAGCGTCGCACCGGCGCATGCAACGGGAGTTCTCGCTGCTGTCCTCGCTGCGGCACGACGCGATCGTCGCCCCCCGCGACCTGGTGCAGGACGACGACGGCAACACCGTCATCGTCTATCCGGACATCCCCGGCTACGAGCCACTGGACCTGGCGCTGGCGACCCGCACCCTCACCGCCGAGCAGCAGCTGCGGATTCTCACCCAGATCGCCGAGGCCGTCGCCTACGCGCATCGCAACCACGTCGCGCATCGCGGCCTGGGTCCGAGCACCGTGCTTGTCCATACCGACGCGCTCGATCGGGGCAAGGTGCGGGTGCGCCTGGCCGACTGGTCGTGGGCGGGTCGCGTGCACAGCGGCGACACCCGCTCGGCGACGATGCTCGGCACCGCGGTCGCCCCGGGCAGCGCCCCGGCCGACGCGGTGTATCAGGCGCCGGAGGACCGGTGGGCCCCTGACGCCGACCGGCTCGCGCTGGACGTGTTCTCCCTCGGCGCGCTCGCCTACTACCTGCTCTCGGGTGGGCAGGCCCCGGCCCGCGACCGCGCGGCGCTGCTCGAGCGGCTGCGGCTCGAACACGGCCTGGACCTGGCGGCGTCGGGCGGCGGGTTCGTCGACGAGACGTTGCGCGCGTTGGTGCTGCAGGCGACGGCCCCCTCGGTGTCGACGCGGATGAAGACGGACCGCAAATCCGGCGTCCCCCAGTTCGGGGCGCAGCAGTTCGTCACCGCCCTCACCGACTACCGGCACGAGCGGTTGGCGACGACCGCCACCCCGGAGGCCGATCCGCTCAACCCGGCTCCCGGCGCGCTGCTCGGCGGCCGCTTCGACGTGGTGCGGGTGCTCGGCGCCGGCTCCACCGCGCGCGGGGTGCTGGTCACCGACCGCGAGCACGACGACCGGCTCCGGGTGCTCAAGGTGGGTCTGGACGACGCCGCCACCGCGCGGTTGCACGACGAGGCGCAGGTGCTCACCGAGCTGGCCCGCCAGTCCCCGCCGGTGCCCGGGGTGGTGGAGCTGATCGAAGGCCCGATCGAGCTGGCGCACCGCACGGCGCTGCTGCTGAGCAACTGCGGCGAGCAGACCCTCGCGGACGTGGTGCGCTACACCCCGCTCGGTGAGGCGCAGTTGCGCACCTGGGGCAGGGAGCTGCTGGACGTGGTGGTCGCACTCGACGCGGCGGGCATCACCCATCGTGACCTCAAACCGTCCAACCTGGGGCTGACGAAGCCGGAGGGTAAGGCCAAGGCGAAGACGCGGCTCGCACTGTTCGACTTCTCGCTCTCGCGTGCCCCGGTCGAGCAGATCGACGCGGGCACCCCGCCGTATCGGGATCCGTTCCTGGGCACTGGGATCCGCACCTCGTACGACTCGGCAGCGGAACGGTATTCGGCTGCGGTGGTGCTGTACGAGATGGCGACCGCCGGGACCCCCGTGTACGGGGACGGCCTGAGCGACCCGAAGGTGCTCGACGACGACGTCGCCGTCACCGCGGAAGACTTCACCGCAGGTGGACTGAGCGCCACGCGTGCCGAAGCACTGGCCGCATTCTTCCGGACCGCGCTGGCACGTAACGTGAAGCACCGCTTCGACACCGCCTCGGCCATGCGCGACGCATGGGTCGAGGTATTCACGGCACCGGCGACCGAGCCGGCACCGACGCAGAAGAAGAAGCCCGCGCCTGCGCCCGCTCCGGAACCGGCACCGCCGGTTGCCCCCGCCGCGACGTACGCCGCGCTCGCGGTGCTGGCGGACGAGTTCGCGCGCGCGGCCGCGACGAAACCGTCGGCGATGCGGCGGCAGGTGGTGGAGCTGGTGCTCGGCGGGCACGCGCAGAGCCCGGCAGATCCGTTCATCACCTACCCGATGCTCGCGGCCCGAGCCGGGGTATCGGCTGGGCGCATCGCGCAGATCTTCGGCGAGTTCCCGTCGCTGTGGGCGAAGAACCCGCAGCTCGCGGCGACCGTCGAGGAGCTGAACGGGCGGTTGCTCACCCTGATCGAATCCTCCGGGGGCGCCTCGACCCCGGACCTGCTGGCCCGGGAACTCGCCGGCGCCCTGCACACCGAGGGTGTGGTGAATCCGCAGCGCACCGCGCTCGGTGTGCTGAGGCTGCTGTTGGCCTCGCCGCCGCAGGTCGACGCCGACGGCGACGGTGCGGGGTCCACCGCGGTGCACATGGTGCGGCGGCACGGGTCGGGCACCGTAGCGATGATCTCGACGCAGGCGGTGTCGCGCAAGCTGCCCGCGGTGCTCGCCGCGCGCGCCGAGTCGCTGGTGGACGACGCGCAGGCCCAGGGGTCGCTGCTGGTGGCGCCCGCCGAGTCCGAGCCGGCACTGCGGGCAGCCGCTGCGACGCTGTTGGATGTGGCCGCCGGCGACCTGGAGATCCCCGGGCACGCGCTGCTGCGGATCGCAGCGGCCGCCTCGACACAGGTGGCCCTGACCTCCCGCGACGAGTTGCACGCCCGGTCCATGCCGATTCTCGAGGCGCTGCGCATGCTGCTGCGCGGCCTGTCCGCGGCGGACGCGTTCGGCCGACCCGACCTGGAATCCCGGGTTGCGGCCCGGTTCCCGGCGTTGGCGAAGGCCCTCCCGCGCCGCCCGGAGCTCGACGCGGTGGTGCAGACGCTGGTGCCGGACATGCACTGGAACGAGTCCCGCAGCCGCTACGAGTTCGTGCAGGAGCAGGCCGTCGCGTCCTACGTGCCCACCCGGCACACCCGCACCGCCGCGCCGGCGCACCGCGAGCACGGCACCTCCGACGTGGAGTACCTGCTCACCTCGAGCGTGCAGGAACGCACGTTCCGGGCGCTCGGGGTGCCGTTGGGCACGTCCGACACGGTGGCAGCGGCGCTGGTCGAGAAGTTCGGTGCCACCCGCATCGACGTGACGGATCTACTGCTGGGCACCTTGCGCTCCAAGGCCGCGGCCGCGGGCATCGACTGGAACGCGATCCTCGCCGCGGACGCCGGCGCCGCCGCCGACCGGGAAGGGTTGAAAGGCTTCGTCGCACAGGCAGTGCCGCCGCTCATCGATGCGGTCGCCGCAGCGGATGGGCCGGTGGTCCTCACCGATCTGTCCACACTCGCCGCGTACGGACAGTTGGGGATCGTGCGCACCTGGTCGGATCTTGCGACGCCACCACCGCACGCGGTGTGGGCGCTGGTGCCGCAACGCAATGAATCGGGCGGACGACCCGGCGCGAAGGTGGACGGCACGGCATTGCCGCTCAACAGCCCGGAACAATTCGCGCAGATCGACGATACAGAGGTAGCGGCACTGCTCGCCGCCGTGCAGACCGAGGATTCGACAGTGAAGGAGCACGCCTGATGGCATTGGCCACGATCGCCGGAGCCCAGTTGACGGCCGCACTCAAGCCTCAGCTGACCCTGCTGGTCGATGACATGCGGGCCCGCCTGAACGCAGACACGCACGAGCTCGAGAACTGGCGCACCACGCACCGCGAGGCCGTGCGCGAGCAGCGCACCGCCACCTCGTGGACCGACTGGTCCGAAGACCAGCTCACCCAGGCCGCCGTCGGCTGGCTGCTCACCTCGGTGTTCGTGCGGTTCTGCGAGGACAACCTGCTGCTCGGCGACACCGCCGTGTGGATCGCCGGCCCCACCCCGCTGCTGCGGCAGCGCGCCGTCGACGCCGAGAACAGCTTCTACCGCGAGCACCAGGACTGCTCGTACCGCGAATGGCTCGAGCAGTCCTTCGACGCGCTGCGCCGCAACCCCGCCACGCAGGCGTTGGTCGACGAGCACGCCGCGCTGAACATCATCTCGCCGTCGTCCGACGCGGTGCAGCAACTGCTCGGATTCTGGCGGCAGACCGACGACACCGGTGAGTTGGCGTGGTCGTTCCACGACGACGCCCTGACCACCCGCTTCCTCGGCGACCTGTACCAGGATCTGTCGGACTTCGCGAAGAAGAAGTACGCCCTGTTGCAGACCCCGGAATTCGTCGAGGAGTTCATCCTCGATCAGACCCTCGAACCGGCGCTGAAGGACCGCCCGCTTGAGGGTTTCAAGATCATCGACCCAACCTGCGGCTCCGGGCACTTTCTGCTCGGCGCGTTCGCCCGTCTGGTGGAGCGCTGGCACCGCCACGCCCCCGGTCTCGAACTGCGCACCCGCGTGGACAATGCCCTCGCGTCGATCTACGGCGTGGATTTGAACCCGTTCGCGGTGGCCATCGCGAAGTTCCGACTCATCGTCGCGGCGCTGCAGGCATGTGGGGAGAAGTCCCTCATCAACGCCCCGAAGTTCACCCTGAATCTCGCCGCCGGCGACTCCCTGCTGCATGGGCCAGAGCAAGGCGGTAAGGAAGCGTTCGACTTCGGCGACGCGGCGTTCGACAAGGACGCCGTCGCATCGGGTTTCACCTACAGCACCGAGGACGCGCGGGTGCTGCGTCGCATCCTCGCGCCCGGGCAGTACGACGCGGTGGTCGGCAACCCTCCGTACATCACCGTGAGCGACAAGGCGCTCAACGCCCGATACCGGGAGATCTACCACCACTGCAAGGGCACCTACGCTCTCACAGTTCCGTTCATGGAAAAATTCTTCGACCTCGCCAACCCCGGCGAACGGGCTGGCTGGGTCGGGCAGATCACCTCGAACTCCTTCATGAAACGCGAATTCGGGGTGCCGCTGATCGAGGAGTTCCTCGCCCGCAAGGACCTGCGGCTGGTCGCCGACACGTCCGGGGCCTACATACCGGGCCACGGCACCCCGACCGTCATCCTCGTCGGCCGGAATCAGTCCACGGTTCATGACTCGGTCCGCGCGGTGCTCGGTATCGAAGGCGAGCCCGGGGCACCGGCGAATCCGGCCAAGGGACTGGTGTGGACGTCGATCGTCGATCACATCGACCGGCCCGGCTACGAAGACCAGTGGGTGTCGATCGCCGACCTCCCGCGTACGAACCTGAATCAGCACCCGTGGAGCTTGAGCGGCGGCGGAGCTGTCGAAACGCTCTCCGCTATCGACGAGGTCGGCAGAACCACGCTCGGTGACCGTTGCGATGCGATTGGCCGAACGACCCACACTGGGCTCGATGACGCGTTCTACGTAACACCGCAAGCCGCCCGGACCCGCGACTTCTCTTGTGATGCTGTCCCGATTGTCTTGGGCGAAGATGTGCGCGACTATGCCATCGCCCCAGAACACGTGACGGTTTTCCCGTACGACCGCCATGGACTCCCCAAGGAGGTAAAGGATTCAGCGTTTCGCACACTCTGGTTAAACCGCACAGCACTCAGTAGACGAATTGACTTTAAGCAAACGCTCACCGAACGCGGTTTGCGTTGGTTCGACCACTCGATGTTCTTTCCCAAACGTTATCGATCGCCATTTGGTATCGCTTTCGCGTTCGTCGCCACCCATAACCATTTCGTGCTTGACCGTGGCGGCAAGGTGTTCAAGCAGTCTGCGCCGGTGATCAAGTTGCCGGAGGGTGCGAGCGAGGACGATCACCTGCGGCTGCTGGGCACCCTCAACAGCTCGACCGCGTGCTTCTGGCTCAAGCAGAACAGCCATAACAAGGGCGAAGGTGGCGGCGCGCGTGTGGATGCGGGATACGCGGCTATGGGCAGTGAGCTGTGGAAGAACACCTACGAATTTACCGGCACCACCCTCAAGGACTTCCCGCTGACGAAGGAAGCCCCGCTCGAGCGTGCCCGCCGCATTGACACCCTGTCGCACCAGCTCGCCGCTCAGGAACCGGCCGCGGCAATCGAAGCCGGTGGTGCCACCCGCGCTACTGTCGACACCGCCCGCGTCGAACACAACCAGACTCGCGCCCAGATGATCGCCGAGCAGGACGAACTCGACTGGGAGGTCTACCGTCACTACGGCCTGGTCGACGAGGACCTCACCGTTCCTGTGGGTCAGGCCCCCCGTATCGCTCTGGGCGAGCGCTCTTTTGAGATAGCACTCGAACGTAAGATTGCGGCCGGAGAAGCCGAGACCGAGTGGTTCACCCGCCACGGGTCCACCCCCATCACCGAGATCCCCGCGCACTGGCCCAGCGAATACCGTGAACTGGTCGAGAAGCGCCTCGCCGCCATCGAATCCAACCCGTTCATTCGGCTGCTCGAACGCCCTGAGTACAAGCGCCGCTGGGCTGGAGACTCGTGGGATGTGAAGCTGCAGCGCGCGCTGAAGGACTGGTTGCTCGATAAGCTCGAGGACCCGGCCCTCTGGTTCACCCCGCACGGCACGCCGCTGCCGCGCTCCGTCGGCGAGCTCGCCGGGCACGTCGAAAAGGACTCGGAGTTCATCGAGGCTCTAGACCTGTGGGCCGGGCAGAAGGACGCACCGGTCACCGCAACGCTCGTCAAGCTGCTCTCCGACGAGGCCGTGCCGTATCTTGCGGCCCTGCGCTACAAGGACTCCGGGCTGCGAAAGCGTGCCGAGTGGGACCGGGTGTGGGATCTGCAGCGCGACGAGGACGCCGGCCTGATCAAGGCCACCGACATCCCCGTTCCGCCGAAGTACACCAGCACCGACTTCCTCAAGTCGTCGTACTGGTCGCACCGCGGCAAGCTCGACGTGCCGAAGGAACGCTTCATCGCCTACCCGGATGCGGGACGCGACACCGACCCGACCCCGCTGCTCGGGTGGGCCGGGTGGAATCACGCACAGCAGGGCCTGGCGCTGGCCACCATCTATGCGCTGCGCGAATCCGAAGGCACGGCGCTGACCGCGCTGGTGCCCGTCGTCGCAGGGATCGCCGAGGTGCTGCCGTGGGTCAAGCAGTGGCACTCGGGCGTCGATCCGAACCTCGGCCTCGATCTCGCGGAGTACCTGAGCAATCAGCTGGCGGAGAAATCGGCGGCTGTCGGTGTGCCGGTGCAGGATCTTCCGGCATGGCGGCCCGAGAAGAAGACGCGTGGTCGTAAGGCAGCAACCCGAAAGGCAGGCCAGTAGTGTTCCCCGGCGCCTCCACTCCCGCGCGCACCCTGCGGGAGACGTTCGACATCCCCGAATCGCACGGCACCAACGACTATGTGCTGCGACTGTCCGATTCGGTGGGCGAAGACCACCTCGCCGCGACCGTCGACTCCTACGTCGTCACCCCCGCCCTCGCCGGCGCGTTCGACTTGGCTCTCGCGGTGGTGGAGGAGGCGCTCCGCTCCGGGGAGAACAAGGCCGCGTTCCTGCACGGCTCGTTCGGCTCCGGTAAGTCGCACTTCATGGCCGTGCTGCACGGCATCCTCGGGCACTCCCCCAAGGCCATGTCGGTGCCGGAACTGCAGCCGATCGTCGCCGAGCACCCGATGGTGAACGAAGCGAACCTGCTGCGCCTGACGTTCCACTTCCTCGACGCGACCACCGTCGAATCGGCACTGTTCGACCAGTACCTGCGGCAGATCACCGCGGCACACCCCGATGTGCTGCCGCCCGTGCTGCACTCGGCCGGCGGTCTGTTCGCCGACGCCGACAACCGTCGCCGCGAAGTGGGCGACGAGAAGTTCTTCGCGGCGCTCAACGGCGCCGGCGGTCCGCAGGCCAGCACCACCGTGAATTGGGCGGCCCTGGGGCAGGCCACCTCGGCGTGGACTCCGGAGACCTATGCCGCCGCGAGTGCTCCCGGCGCCGCCCCCGCCGAGCGTGCCCGACTGCAGCAAGTCCTGGTGTCCACCTACTTCACCAGCTACTCCCGCAACACCGACTGGCTGTCCCTCGAGGACGGCATCGCCGTCATCGCCGACCACGCCAAATCGCTCGGCTACGACGGCGTGGTGCTCATGCTCGACGAGCTGGTGCTGTGGCTGACGTTCCTCATCACCGAACGCGAACGCTTCAACGCCGAGGTCCAGAAGATCACCAAGCTGGTCGAGACCAGCCGCGGCAGGCTCGCGGTGCCGGTCGTCTCCTTCGTCGCCCGCCAGCATAACCTCGCCCAATGGATCGCCAGCGGCCCCGACGCCGGCGCCATCCAGCAGGCCGTCGAACGCGCGTTCGCGCACCAGGAAGGCCGGTTCGGCCTGGTCACGCTCGGCGACGAGAACCTGCCCTACATCGCGCACAAGCGGCTGCTGCAGCCCCGCGATGCCGACGCCAAGGCCGCCCTCGACGCCGCGTTCACGCGGCTGGACCGCAGCCCGCAGGTGTGGGACGTGCTCCTCGACGGCGTCAACACCGACGACCGGCACCGCGGCTCCGACGCCGACGCCTTCAAGCTCACCTATCCGTTCTCGCCGGCGCTCATTGCGACGCTGCGCGAACTGTCCGGGCAGATGCAGCGCGAACGCACCGCGCTGAAGGTCATGCAGCAGATGCTCGAGGACAACGCCGACCGCCTCACCATCGACAACGTGATCCCCGTCGGGGAGGCGTTCGACTACATCATCGACAGCGCCAACGCCACCCCCATCAACGACGCGGCCGTGCACACCTTCAAGACGGCCCGCTCGCTGTGGACGGACAAGCTGCGGCCACTGCTGTTCCGCAATGCCAACGTCCCCGAGTCCACCCTCGACAAGGACGTGCCGCCGGGTCTGCGTGCGGACATCCGCATCGCCAAGACCCTGCTCATGTCGGCGGTCGCCCCGAATGTGCCTGCGCTCAAACAGATCGACGCCTCTCGGCTGGCCTCACTCAACCACGGCAGCGTCATCAGCCTCATCCCGGGCGACCAGATCGGGCAGATCACCGGCAAGGTCAAGCAGTGGGCAGCGGAGATCCCCGAACTGTCCGTCACCGCCGATGCCAACCCCATCATCTCGGTGACCCTCGAGTCGGTGGACTACGAGAGGATCGTGCGCCGCGCGCAGGCCGAGGATACCGACGGCCGTCGCCGGGAGTTGATGCGCGAGTTGCTCTCCGAGCAGCTTGGTGTGGTCGGCGCTGACCACACCGTCGACAACGCACTGCTGCGCCAAGTGGTGTGGCGCGGCACGCAGCGGCAGGTGGAGGTGGTGTTCGGCAACATCCGCGACCACAGCTACCTGCCCGACGAGGCGTTCCGGCCCTCGGTCGCCGGTGCGCTGCGGCTCATCGTGGATCTGCCGTTCGACGACGCCGGCCACACCACCGGCGAGGACCACGACCGCATCGACGAGTTGCTGCGCACCGGGCAGGACCGGTTCACCGTGGCGTGGCTGCCGAACTTCTTCAGCGAAAAGGTGACCCGGCAGCTCGGCCGGCTGGTCATCCTCAACTACGTCCTCGCCGGCGACCGGTGGGCGTCGTACGCGAACGAGCTGTCCGACGCCGACCGCGCCGCGGCCCGCTCGATCCTGCAGCAGCAGCAGACGCAGGTGCGCGGCCAGTTGGGCACTGCCATCCAGGTGGCGTACGGAGTCGCGGCCGGCGCCCATTTCGCGGCCGGGCAGCCGCCGCTGCGGTCGCTGCACGCCGGGTTCGCGGTGCAGCCGCCGATCGGAAACGACCTCGCCGAGGCCGCGAACCGGCTGATCGCGGATGCGTTCGCCGCGCTGTACCCGGACCACCCGGAGTTCACGCCCTCCGATCTGCTCATCACCCGCCGCCAGTTGAACACGACGTTGACGCGGCTGCGGGAGGCGCAGGCGGTGGTGGACGGCCGGATCCCGCTGGACCGCGGTGAACGCGACAGTGTGCGGCGCATCGTCGAGTCGCTCGGCGTCGCCCGCACGAACGACACCCACCTGCTGTTCGGCCCGGAGCACTTCGCGACGTGGCGTAACCGCATCACCCAGGAACTCTCCCGCGGCGGGATCGACGAGGCCGGGGACGTGCCCATCGAGGAGTTGCGCAGCGCAATCGTCGCGAGCGGCCCCAAGCGTGGATTGACCGACGACATGGTCGATCTCGTCGCCGGGGCGTGGGCGGCGCAGGGCAAGCGGTCGTGGTTCCTGCACTCCTCCCCCATCGACGAACCCGCCATCGGCGAGTTCCGGCGCGGCACCACGCTGCGGCTCGAGCCGCTGCCCGACCGACAGGTGTGGACTCAGGCGTGCACCCGGTGGAAGACGCTGACCGGACACACCGTCAACGACTACCTCACCGCCACCAACGTCGCCGCATTCGTGCAGCACGTACGCGATGACGCGGCCGCCGGTCGCGCCGACCGGTCCCGGCTCGTCGACGTCCTCACCCACGCGTACGCCTACTTCGGTCTCGACGCCGGCAAGCGCCTCGATCTCGCCCGGGACCTGAACGGGATGCTCGATGCGCGGCTGAATCGCCTCGACAACCTCGCCGTGGTGGAGGCGATCGCCAGAGCGCCACTCGCCGGCACCGACCATGAGGCCGGTAAGTCCCTCACCACAGCGGTCTCGGTCGCCGACGTGGTGAGCCGCTACTCCCTCGATAAGTTCACCGTGCTGCGCAAGTCTGCAAATACGAACGACGAGAAGGGTCAAGAGGCCGCGATCATCGTCAACGCAGTGGCGGACGCATTCGCCGATCACGAACTGTCCCGGCCACTCGCAGAAGCACTGCGCACCGCCGATGCAGCACGGGATCGGTGGATCGAGAAATGGCTCACCGACCCCACCCCGCCTCCGCCTCCTCCGCCGCTGCCGCCCCTGCCGGACCCAATTGCCCCTCCGATCACACTCACCTGCACCGGCCGTAGGGATTTCTCCGCCGTCGAAGCCCGGCTACGGGAACTCCTCGACGCAGATCCGGACGCCACCTACACCGTCACGATCACCAAGGTGCAACCGTGACAGTCGCCGCTGGACTGCCCGAGGCGGATGCCGCGGCGGTGCGCAGCCTCGTCATGGGCCTGCGCAGCAAGAACTACCCGCGCGGGGTGGTCGCGCTCGCGGCGGCACCGGTGTGGTCGGGGCCCGAGGAGTTCGACCTGGACGGGCAATCGGTGCGGGTGCGGGTCGCCCCGAGCGTCCTGGCGATCCGCGACGCGCTCACCGAGCGGCACCGCGCCGACTGGGTGGTGATCCTCACCGACCGCGACCCGGCGGAACTGCCTGCCGGGATCCTCGAGCACCTCACGGCCGGGCGGTTGTCGAACCTCGACCCGTGGCCCGCGCTGCGGGAGCTGTTTCAGGCGTCGCGGCAGGAGTTCCATCTGCTGTCGCTGAGCAACGACGCGGCCCGCGCCGCGCTGCGCGACCTCGATGGGGTGCGTGCCCCCGCGCCTGGTGGGGTGCTCACCAACGACCACCTGTTCGCGGCCCTTGCCGACCGCAACTTCGGGCTGCGGCCCGCCGAGTACACGCCGCACCACGTCGCCCTGTGGTCGATGGACGGCGCGGCCACCGCCCGGTTCGACGTGTGGCGCCAGCACACGGATCCGGTGTTGCTGGAGCAGTTCTACGGCTGGCTCGAGGCCCGGCTCGGCCCGCTCGGACCGGCCTTCGTCGCGGTGTGGCGGAGCAGCGGACCGGCACAACTCGTGCCGCTGGGTCTGGTGGCAGCGCTCGTCGGCGACGGCACCGCCGCTTTCCCAGCCCCGCGCGATACCACCGTCAAGGTCCGCACCCTGCTCGAGGTCGAGCTCGGCGGCCGGGCCCTCACCGAACAGCAACTCACCGCATGGGGCAACGCCGCCACGCTCGCGGTGTCCGGCCCGCACGTCCCGGACGACGTGTTGCGCCGCGCGGAGGACGCGGTGCGGCGCCTGCAGGCCGAGCCGCTTGTGGCGCGCTCGGACGTGTTGCAGATGGGGTTGGCGCCACGGATCGCGCAGTTCGCGTCGGCGCTGAGCGCAGCAGTCGACTCCGGTGATCTCGCGGAAGCGGAGAACGCCTGGGCGGACGTGGTGGCGCACCGCGGTGCGCACGCCGGCACCCCGGACGCGCCGCGCAACGTGCAGGTCGGCGCAGCGGCACTGCGGCTGCTGCGGCGCCGAGCGCTCGACTGGCCCGAATCCGGGGGCTTGACCGACTGGCTGGCCCACTACCGGCGCGACCTGTCGTGGGTCGACGATGCCGTCAACGACGCGTTCGTCGGCGCCGACGATCGTGCCCTGGCAACAGTCGCCGATCGGATCGTCACTGCGGTGCGCGCCCAGCGGGCGGAGGCAGATCGCCGGTTCGCGCGTCGCCTCGCCGCCGACGGCGGACACCGCGCCACCTCTGGCGGCCCCTTGTACATCGAGGATGTGCTCGACCGGATCGTAAAGCCGCTGACCGTGCCCGCACCGGGCCCTACGGGCGGTCTCGGCGGGGTCACGCCCGGCGGGCCGAAGCCGTCGCCGGTGCTGCTCGTGATCGCGGACGGGATGAGTGGATCGGTCGCCAACGAGGTCGTCGCGGACGCACTGCGGCGACACCGGCCGCAGTGGCAGGAATGCCGGTTCGCGGGCGCCGAGCGGCCGCACGCGGCACTCGCCACGCTGCCGACGGTGACCCGGTTCTCGCGCTGCTCGCTGTTGACCGGCACGCTCGCCGAGGGCGGACAGGACAAGGAACGATCCGGGTTCTCGAACTGGCTGCAACGCAACGGGCTGCGTGGCATCGGACCGGTGCTCTTCCATAAGGCCGAACTGGATCTCGTCTCTCGCAATCACGCCCTCGCCGACGCGGTGCGCGACGCGGTGGACGACACCGAGCATCGCCCAGTTGTGGCGTGTGT
This sequence comes from Rhodococcus sp. M8, assembly GCF_015654185.1. NCBI lineage: Bacteria > Bacillati > Actinomycetota > Actinomycetes > Mycobacteriales > Nocardiaceae > Rhodococcus > Rhodococcus sp. M8. The sequence goes on along the minus strand of NZ_CP064065.1, from coordinate 5,934,747 downwards.
CCTGAACGACATAGACGATGCGCTGGACCGATCCGATCCGATCGGAACCGCCTGGAGCACCGCGAGTTTCAAGCATCTCGATCCGCTGCTCACCGCCGCGGCCGCCGTGGGACGAACGGTGGTGCTGGTCAGCGATCACGGGCACGTCGTCGAACGTCGGGAGCAGCCGAGCGTGCAGCGGGGCCAGCAGGTTTCGGCCCGGTACCGGTCCGCGTCCGATGTCGACCCGGAGGCCCGCGACGACGAGGTGCTCGTCACCGGTGTGCGGGTGCTGTCCGGGCACCAGCGGGGGATCCTCGCCGTCGACGAGCAGGTGCGCTACACCGGTCTCAAGGCCGGTTACCACGGCGGCGCTTCGCTGGCCGAGGCGGTGATCCCGGTGTCGATCCTCGTCAACGGTGCGGTGCCGCACCATCTCGGGATCGAGGTCGCGCCGGCCCCGCAGCCGGCGTGGTGGGAGGCGGCGCGCACCGCCCCGGCGCCCACGCCCGTCCCGACCGTCGCGGCAGCCGCCGCGTCGAAGCGGAAGAAGCCCACCGTCACAGCAAAACCCGTCGCGCAGGCCGACGCCTTGTTCGACGTCGGCGCGCCCGCCGCCCCTGTCGCTGCAGCGCCCGGAGGCCGGGACCGGATCGCGGAGGTCCTGGGCAGCGAACTGTTCGGTCAGCAGTACGCGCAGTTCCGGCCGAAGTTCACCAAACCGGTGATCGGGCGGCTGCTGCGGGAGCTGCTCGACGGCAACGGCCGGCTCGCGTTGAGCCGGGCCGCCGATCTCCTCGACGTGAAACCCGCCCGTGCCCGGGCTGCGGTCGCCGTGCTTGCGCAGGTTCTCAACACCGACGGGGTGGTGGTGCTCTCCGACAACGGCACCGAGGTGGAACTCGAAGCCGCGCTGCTGTTCGAGCAGTACGGGGTCGCGCCGTGACGACACTGTCGCCGGTGCGGCGACGGGAAATCCTGCAGGCGCTGCGGCAGGGCACCGTGCCCTCCGGCAACCTGGACGTGCTCGCCGTCGGCATCGACCGCTTCGCGCCGACCATCGACGACGACCTCGATGCCGTCGCCGCGGGCGGGTCGATGTTCAAGGCGGTGCGCGGCGAATACGGTTCCGGCAAGACGTTCTTCGCACGGTGGATGCAGCAGCGAGCGATGCGCCGCAGCTTGGCTGTCGCCGAGGTGCAGATCAGCGAGCTCGAAACCCCGCTGCACAAGCTCGAGACTGTGTACCGCCGGACCACCGAGTCGCTACGCACCGCCGCGTTCCCGCCGTCGGCGTTCCGCAATGTCCTCGATGCGTGGCTGTTCGGGGTGGAGGAGGACGCCGCAGCCGCCGCCGGGGTTGACGAGGCCACGCCCGAGCAGGTCGACGCGCTGCTCGAACAGCGACTCGCCGCGGTCGCGACGGCCACTCCGGTGTATCCGATGGTGCTGCGCGCCTACCGCGCAGCCCTCACCCATGAGGACGCCGCGACCGCGGATGCGCTCGTCGCGTGGCTCGGCGGACAACCGCACGTGGGGGCCGCCGCAAAACGCGCAGCCGGGGTACGACAGGACGTCGACCACTTCCTCGCAATGGGATTCCTCCAGGGCCTGCTCGCGGTGCTCCAGGGTGCACGGCACCCGGGGCTGCTGCTGGTGATCGACGAGGTGGAGACGCTGCAGCGGATGCGCTCCGACAGCCGCGCGAAGGCGCTCAATGCGCTGCGGCAGTGGATCGACGAGCTCGACTCCGGTCGGTATCCGGGGCTGTATCTCCTCATCACCGGGACCCCGGCGTTCTTCGACGGCCGGCTCGGCATCCAATCGCTGCCGCCGCTCGCGCAGCGGCTGCACACCGACTTCACCACCGACGGCCGCTTCGACAATCCGCGGGCCCCGCAGATCCGGCTCGTCGGTTTCGACCTGGACCGCCTCGTCGAGGTCGGCATCCGGGTACGCGAGGTTTACGCGGAGGGCACGGCCGACCCGGAACGGATCCGGACCCTGGTCGACGACGCGTACCTGCGCGGCCTCGCGGCCGCCGTCGCCGGGAAGCTGGGTGGGCAGGTGGGCGTCTCACCGCGACTGTTCCTCAAGAAACTGGTGCTCGACGTGCTCGACCGGGTCGACCAGTTCCCCGACTTCGATCCGCGGCAGCACTACGCGCTCACCGTCGCGACGACGGAGCTGACGGACACCGAACGCGCTGCGGTCACCGCGGACGACGTGGAGCTCTAGCGTGGCCGGGTTCGACCTGCTCGATCCGGTGCTGCAGCACCACATCGTCAACTCGCTCGGCTGGCCCGGACTGCGGCCGCTGCAGGACGAGTCCGTCGCGTCCGTCACCGCCGGCGCGGATGCGATCCTGTTGGCCCCGACCGCGGGAGGCAAGACCGAGGCGGCGATGTTCCCGCTGTTGACCCGCATGCAGGCCGAACGCTGGACCGGGATCTCGGTGCTGTACGTATGCCCGCTCAAGGCGCTGCTGAACAACCTGCAGCCGCGGCTCGCGGAGTACGCGGCGTGGCTCGGCCGCTCCGCGATGACGTGGCACGGCGATGTGGGCCAGTCGGCGCGTGGTCGCATCAAGCGCGATAGGCCCGACATCCTGCTCACCACCCCGGAATCGCTGGAGTCGATGCTGGTGTCCGAGAGCGTCGACGCCGCCGCACTGCTCAGCGGGGTGCGAGCGGTGGTAGTCGACGAGGTGCACGCGTTCGCCGGCGACGATCGCGGTTGGCACCTGCTTGCGGTGCTCGCCCGGCTCGAGACGCTGCTGGGGCGCAGGCTGCAACGGGTCGGCATGTCCGCCACCGTCGGTAACCCGGACGAGTTGCTCGGCTGGTTGCAGGGTGGCGCGTCCGCCCCCGGTCGTGTCATCTCCCCCGCAGTGCCCGGCGGTGCGGTGGTCCCCGAGATCACCGTCGACTCGGTCGGCGGCGTCGAAAATGCCGCGAAGGTCATCGCGGCGCTGCACGCCGGCGAGAAGCGGCTGGTGTTCGTGGATTCGCGGCGACTCGCCGAGGAATTCGGCACCGAACTCCGGCGCCGCGGCATCACCACCTTCATCTCGCATTCGTCGCTGTCGGCGGCCGAGCGCCGCGAATCCGAGCAGGCGTTCGCGGAGGCCCGTGACTGCGTCATCGTCGCCACCTCTACCCTTGAGCTGGGCATCGACGTCGGCGACCTGGACCGCGTGATCCAGATCAACGCGCCGCGAACGGTGTCGTCATTTCTTCAGCGGCTCGGGCGCACCGGTCGTAGGTCGGGCACCACCCGCAACTGCCTGTTCCTGGCCCTCACCGACCAGGCGCTACTGGAGACGCTCGGAATGCTGCAGTGCTGGTCCACCGGCTGGGTCGAGCCCGTCGTTCCGACGCCAGAACCACGCCACATCGCCGCCCAGCAGTTGTTGGCCGCGGCGTTGCAGACGCGACGAGTTCCGCTTGTCGGATGGCAAAAGGCCTGGGGTTCACTCCCGCTGTTCGGCGCCGACGGTGAGCAGATCTTCCACCACCTCCTCTCCGAGGGGTTCCTCGAGCACGACGCCGGAAGCGCCTTCATCGGGCCCGAATCCGAAATGCACTTCGGGCGCCGGCATTTCATGGAGTTACTTGCGGTATTCACCGCCGCCCCGGAATTCACGGTGTTGGCAGGTCGGCAGGAAATCGGATCGGTCGAAACGAGCGTGCTTACCGACGACGTCGATGGTCCGCGCATCCTACTGCTCGGTGGACGGTCGTGGACGGTCACACATATCGACTGGAAACGCCGACACGTGTTTGTCGAGGCCACCGACATCCAGGGACGCGCCAAGTGGAGTTCGGTGCCCGACGGAGCATCGTTCGAAATTGCCCGCGGGATTCGCGAGATCCTGCTCGGTGCCAACCCGGCCGGGGTGACGTTGACGCGGCGGGCCGCCGCAACTCTCGACGACCAGCGTCTGCTGCGCGCCGATCAGGTCACCGACGGCGCGTTCATCATTGCCCGCGACGACCGGGACGACTGGCGCTGGTGGACGTGGGCGGGGGCGAAAGCCAACCGCACCCTTGCGGCGTGGGCCCCTGACCTGGTGCCGCCGCGCCAGCGGATCGGGGCGGAATCGCTACGCCTTCATGCCGATCTCGCTGTCGCCGACATTCGCTCCGGGCTGGCCGCACTACGGGCCGCGGGTTCAGGGCCACTTCCGGCGGTGGACTCCGGTGCACTGCGGGGACTGAAGTTCTCGACGGCATTGCCAGAGCACCTGGCGCGCGCCACCCTTGCCGTCCGTGCCACCGACGCTGCGGGGGCTAGCACGGTACTCGACGAGAAGACGCGGATCGGCAAATGACTGCCTCGATCCCCGTGTGTAGCAAATGGCTGCCGCTGCGCGAGATCTCCCGCAACGCCCCCCTCCTCCAACTTCCTGGCATGTCCCCCGTGCGTTGCAGAGGATCCGACGGTCTCGACTACATCGGCCAGACTGGTCGCGGTCTTCGCCACCGGTTGGGCGCGCTGTCCCGCTGTTACAACACGAAAATGCACTACCGCGATCCGCACCCTGCGGCGCCGGCGCTGTCGGCGTTGCGCAACGCGAACGCCTACCGGTTCGAGGCATCGTTCGCGGTGGTTTCCGGAGATGCGCATGCCCGCGTACTGCCGAGTCGCCCTCGGGCGCATCTGGCGAAACTCACGAAAGCAAATCACGTCCAGGGCGAGACCTTCGCCGCACAGCACAGACTCGAGGTCTTGTGGGTCGCCACGTCGCAGCGACTGCAAATCAGCTGCTGGAACTCGAGAACGGCCATATCGCAGCACACCTTGTTCATCTCTGTAGCGCTCCCGCGCGCACTTCAAGGGTTGTTCAGACAGGAAATTTTATCCTTGCCATCCCTTGCTTTCCGGGCAAGGCGTGAAACTCCCACCGATAAGCCTCGGGAACACGGTCCGAGCAGACGATTACGATGCATCAGACAATCACCGAAGGGTAGCGTGACCGGATCGACCTGGCACTGAAATCTAATCATCGGCGCTCAGTTCTAGTGAATCGAACACAGATCGAACGTCCGATGGCTGCAAAGCCCATCTGTATGCAGGATGAACCTCCCAATCATAGCCAAAATCAGCGAACTTGCTCTGCAGATAGCGCTGCTCCTCAAAGTACTTACGGTGTATCAGACCCCCCGATTCTTTCCGAGCTGTAATGAAATTGATCTTATACATGAATGCCGCAAGTTCCTGAGGAGATGCCTCCCTCCCTGACGCGAAGTAGAATTTCCCCTGCTCTTGAATGTTCTTGATCTTACGTATGAGCGATTCAGTTGGGTATACATAGCCAGCCTTGGCACTTGCCTCCTTTTTGCTCGGGCGCATGCCAAACAGCAATCGTTCAATATCCCTTAGTTCAGAATTGTATTCATTAATCGCATCCTGAACTCTCCCCTGTGAATACTCCTCGAAACTTGCCTCAAGGTCTCCGGTAAGTATTAGATTGTGCTTGGTTCTATTTGCGGATCGCGCCGCCAGAGTGCATAACTTGACAAGATCACGCGGACGTTTTCTAACAAGTGACATCATTACTCTATATATTGGCGCATTGCGCCAATGGCCCCTCCCTTGAAATCTTGGCTCAAACACCGGGTCGAGATAGTGGGCCAAGGACGCCGAGCTCCTACTGCTCAAGTCATCGTAATCAACGTCTCGACCATAGAATGTCTCAATACGCTTTACTAGCAAGGCGAATATCTCATTATTGGTCCACGAGTTCCAAACGACAGATCCTTCGACCTTATCGGTTGATTCGTCCGAAGTTCGGACCAGAAAGTACACATCCGACCTCAAGCTGATTCTGAACTTTATTCCACGGTCCTCGTTCGACAGATCCCGGACCGCACTCAACAACGCCGAGATACGGCGCACATCTTTTGTACTTCCCTGCCAACCCCGGTCGAGATCATCTATGTACACAATAATCTGAGGTGATCGCAGGAATTCTGCTCCCAGTTCATCGACACAACCTTGAGCACCCAACTCCTTGGCGAGGCGCATCAGAAGTAGATCAGATCCGGAGGTGCTACTAATGTCTACGTCCAATCTTCGCGATGCCTCGCGCTCGATAATTTCGCGGATTCCAACCTTCCAGTTTCGCACCGATTTGAGAAAGTCGTTGCTCTCCGTCGCGATATCTAGGACATCATCTGGCTTCACACTTATTGCGAGGAGGTTCATTTCCCGATTCTCCGCGAGTGCGACCTGAAATAGTGCGGACTTTCCGATTCCTTTATGACCCACAACAATACGAAGCGGTAATTCCGTGACGACTTGATCATATGTCGATGGCTTGAAGTAATACTCCTGTAGACGTTGAGGGTCTTCATCTTCAGCCGCCTCGTGACCAAAAAGCCTCTGGATCTTTTCTTCATCGAATGGGGAGATTTTGCGTTGCGCCACGGTAGTCTCCTTGCTCACCAGGGTGTCCGAGTCCAGACCTAGGAGCCGACTTTACATGAACCTTCGACGCAGCCCCTCACTTTTCGGGTGGGCAGTTCTCGGTATGATCGTAGTGGTCGTCGTGGGTGCCGTTTGCACTTGGGTACTTCCTAGAGCGCTGTCGTTGCCATACGCCGAAGGACTTGACTCAGCGGCACGCCTCAAGGCAGAGAGCGACATTCGCTCAAGTCTGGTAGCCTTCGTGGCGGCTACTGCCGCATTGTTCACTTTTGTGATCGCCGCAAGGAATTTCGGACTATTACGGACCGGGCAACTGACGGATAGATTCAGCCAATCAGTTGCCGAACTCGAAGCAGACTCACTCTCTCGCCGCCTCGGGGCGGTCTACTCACTTGATCGACTTGCTTCCGACTCTTCATTCGACAAGGATTCTATACGACAAGTGCTCAGCGCATTCGTACGCGATTCTCGGCCCGATATTCAAGACGGAGAGCAACACATTAGGCGAGATTCTGAGGCGGCAGTGCGCGTTCTGGGTGGAAACTGGTCAAGGAGAATGAAATCTCCTCTAGACTTGACCGGCGCATGTATTGCAGGAGCAAATTTGGAGGCGCTTTCCTACAAGAACGCGATTCTCGTAGGAGCAAATTTCGACGGCGCGATTCTAGTCCGTACCAACCTGAGTCGGGCAATCATCAAGAATTCTTCATTTCTCTCTGCCAATATGAAAGGAGCAAGTCTCAAAGACGTTGATAAATCCGACGCTGATCTACGTGGCACTTGCTTCGAATGACGTTTTCTCGGTGAGTTGATCTTGCTTGGGCGGCGTAGGATTCGGATCGCGAAGCGACGCGGAGCCCTAGCCTGCCGCTTTCACGGCGTTCCGCGTGAGGGTGTGTGTCGGACATGAAGAAAGGTGACCCGACCTGGGAGAATGCGGATTGTTGAGGCCCGTATTCACCCGAGAAGAAGGATCACTTTTCCGGTGCGCAAGTCTACGTCCCCGTATCGTCGCCTGTCCGCAACAGCCGCCGGAACCGGTGTCGTGTCACACGCCGGCGCGGTCCTGTTGGTACGGGCGGTCGAGAAGACCGCTCTGACCACCGCACTCTCGACCGCCCTCGCGCGATGGCGCACATCGCTGGCCAGGCACGATCCCGGCAAAATCCTGCTCGATCTGCGATCTCGCTCGCTCTGGGTGGTGACTGCCTGGCCGACATCGCTCAACTACGAGCACATCCGGAGGTCTTCGGTCCGGTCGCCTCGGATCCGACGGTCTCACGCTTGATCGGCGCCCTTGCCGCCAATGCCCCTGCAGCACTGTCGGCCATCGACGCAGCCCGGGCTACCGCCCGCGCTCACGCCTGGTCCGCAGCACGAACGCAGGCACCCGACCACGGCATCGACGAAGACCACCCTCTGGTCGTCGACATCGATGCCACGCTGGTCACCGCCCACTCCGAGAAAGAGAGGGCAGCTCCGACTTCAAACGCGGCTATGGCTTTCATCCACTGTGTGCGTTCGTCGACCACGGCACCGGCGGCACCGGCGAACCGGTCGCGATGCTGCTACGCCCGGCAATGCAGGCTCCAACACTGCAACCGATCACGTCACGATCGTGAAGGACGCACTCGCCCAGTTGCCGTTCGATCCGTCGTATCGGGTCGGGAAGAAGGTGCTGGTGCGCATCGACGGGGCCGGCGGAACCCATGCGTTGCTCGAGTATCTGACGAAGCGACGACTGTCGTATTCGATAGTGCCCCGTGGAGTGATGGACTTCGGATCGGTTCGCGGTATGCGCGGTGATCAACGAGTTGTGGTGGATACTATGCTGTTTCACGCGATCCGGTCAACGACAACACCGGTTCGGTGGCGTGTTCCTTCGCGGCGATCACCGTCCGGAGCTCGTCCATGCTCAAGTCGGAAACGTAACGGCGGGTGACCTCCCACTCGTCGTGCTGCTCGATCACCACCGCGGTCGCCAGCCGCAGGAACGCGGCCGGATTCGGGAAGATCTCCCCGACATCGGCTCGACGCTTGATCTCCTTGTTCAACCGATCTGGGATTGTTCGACCACAACTTCTGCCAATGGGCCTTCGGGAACGCGGTGAACGCCAACACATCGTGCTTGGCCGACTCCATCAACGCCGCGACCTTCGGGAACGATCCGGAGAGGGTGTCGGTGACCTGATCCCACTGCGCGGCCACCTCCACCGGGTCGGTGTGCGCGAAGATCGTCTTGACCGCCGCCATCACCGGCGGCACGTGCTTGGTCGCCACCGCGCCCCGGATGTTGTGCATGAAGTACACCCGGCACCGCTGCCATGCCGAACCCGCAAATTGCTGCGCCACGGCGGCTTTGAGCCCACTGTGCGCGTCGGAGATCACCAGATGCACCCCGGACAGACCTCGTCCGCGCAGGCCGGTGAGGAACTCACGCCAGCACTCGTACGATTCGCTGTCCCCGACCGCGGTGCCCAACACCTCGCGGGTGCCGTCGATCGACACCCCGGTCGCGACCACCAGGGCCTGGGAGACCACGTGTGCACGGATGCGGACCTTGCAGAAGGTGGCGTCGAGGAACACGTACGGAAAACTCGTATGGGTCAAGGTGCGTTCCCGGAACCGGGCGACCTCGGTGTCCAGATCGGCGCAGATCCGCGACACCTCCGACTTCGAAATCCCGGAGTCGACCCCGAGCGCGCCGACCAGATCATCGACACTGCGTGTCGACACCCCGTGCACGTACGCCGCCATCACCACCGCGTACAGGGCCTTGTCAATGCGCCGGCGGCGTTCGAGCAAAGACGGGAAGAACGACCCCGACCGCAGCTTGGGGATCTTGACGTCGACGTCCCCGCTGGTGGTGGCCACGGTCTTGGTGCGGTGCCCGTTGCGGTGGGTGGTGCGGGTGGCGGTGCGTTCGTAGCGGCCGGCACCGAGTTTCTCGGTGGCCTCGGCTTCGATCAAGGCTTGGAGGCCGGTGCGGATCAGTTCGGCGAACACGCTCGCGCTGTCGGCGCCCTTGAGTGCGTCGAGTTCCCTGCGTGTCAGGGTGAGTTGAGTCCAACGGTTCACAGCAACCCCGCCTGCAGGGCGAGATACGGATCTATCCCACGATGACGATTTCCAGCCTGGCCATGGCCGGGGACAATGCTCACATGGAGTCCTCCCACCCACGTTCCGATGGGCCACGCCGACACTTGTTCACCCCGGCGGACAATTTGGCGCACCTGGCCGCGTACGAGCAGGCCTGCCAGACGAACGAAGGCGGCGCCTACCTGCGCCGCGAGGGCCTTTACTCCTCCCTGATCACCGAGTGGCGCAAGCAACGCGACGCCGGCGTCCTCGACGGCAAACCTGCCGGCGCGAAGGTGGGCAAGCTGCCCGCTGAGCAGGCCGAGATCGCTCGCCTCAAGCGGGAGCTCGACCGCACGAACAAGCGACTGGCCACCACAGAAGCCGCCCTGGACATTATGGGAAAAGCGCCTGCTCTCATGGAATCTCTCTCCGAGAGAGCGGATTTGGACGGCAAGCCGACCGAGCGCTGTCCGCAGCATGGACCGAACTGACCGACGTCGGGGTGTCGACGAGAACAGCAAGCGCAGTGACCGGTGTGGTCCGATCGACCGCGGTCCGGCGCCGCACCGCAGCCGCCGCACCGATGCCTTCCGCCCCGACCCGACCTACGAATCCGCCGGCGAACAAGCTCAGCCCGATCGAACGGCGCCGCATCCTCGACATACTCAACAGTGACCGGTTCGGCGATCAGGCACCGCTCGAGGTGTACGCGCAACTCCTCGACGAGGGTGTCTACCTGTGTTCGATATCGACGATGTATCGCATACTGCGGGAGAACACGCAGGTCAGTGAACGTCGCAGGCTCGCCCGGCACCCGGCGAGAACCTGCCCGGAACTGGTCGCGACCGCGCCCCGGGCGGTGTACTCGTGGGACATCACGAAGCTCGCCGGGCCGGACAAGGGCCGCTACTACGACGCCTACGTGATGATCGACATCTACTCCCGCTACATCGTCGGAGTGCACGTCCACGCTCACGAATCAGGTGTGCTGGCACGGGAGCTGATGGAGCAGATCTTCGCGGTGCACGGCGTCCCGCAGGTCGTGCACGCCGACCGTGGCACGTCGATGACCAGCAAGTCCGTCGCGTCACTGCTGTCGGACCTCGAGGTCACCCGCTCGCATTCGCGTCCGCGGGTGTCGAACGACAACCCGTATTCGGAGGCCGTGTTCAAGACCCTCAAGTACGGTCCGGAGTTCCCCGACAGGTTCGGATCACTGAGTGAAGCAAGGGAATTCATGATTCAGTTCACCGACTGGTACAACCACGAGCATCGCCACACCGGCATCGGGCTACACACTCCCGCCGACGTCGACTTCGGTTTGGCGGCGACGAAGGCCCCCGAACGTCGGCAGGTACTCGAGGCGGCACGGACCAGGCATCCGTACCGCTTCAGCACCACGACCTCACCGAAAATCCTCGACCTGCCCGACACCGTATGGATCAACCGACCCGCCGACGACCCCGAGAGTACCGCCGAAGCCGAAACGTCAGCCGCTTAACACCCCGTGGACTCAACTCCCTTGACAAGTTCCGGGGGCGGCCGCTGGCTCCGGCTCCTCCTCGGCTCCGCATCCGGACAGCAATGTCACGGCGCCGGCGGTCGCCAGGAGCACCCCGACGTTCCGCAAGTGCCTCTCGGCACCCACCCGACCTGTCCCACGCAGACGCGAAGCGGTACTCAGCATGCAGTGACTCCTCCAAAGCGCTGGCCGGTAGACGCGGTGACTACCGCACCCCCCAGGGAATAGAAAGTTCTTTGGACACAAAGGAATCGGTCACGCGTTTGCATTCGTTACAGGCCCTGCGCAGGACTCTCCGATTCCTGGCCTCAAGCCCACACCCCACGCTGCGCCAGCACCCACCGCACCGGATCGAGGCACCGGAAGGGGGAGATCCCGCTGTGGTGCAACCGATCCCCGACCGGTGACTCGCCGAGCGCCGACACGGCGAAGAACCGGCTGTGCAGAGAGGCACCGGTGTGCGGCTGGTCGACGGCCATCACCATCGAGCGGGCTTCGAGCTTGTCGAGGAGGCTGCGGACTTCCTCGTGCAGCAGTCTGCCATCGGATTCGTTGTACGGCGCGTACTGCAGGCTCGGGTCACGTGAGAACGCGGCGCCGCGCTGTGACATGATCTCGCTCCAGTCGCTGCCGTCGACATGCTCGAGGGCCTGTAGGGCGTCGAACTTGGAGAGGACGACCGCGAGATTCGGTGTGCTGTCGCCGATGATCGACAGCACCGTCCGCAGAACCGAGCGGGGGTCGCCGCCGACGCGTTCCTGCGCCGGGACTAGGTCGTGGAGCTGCTGCCGGACGGATTCGACCTTGAGCGGATCGAACATGAACACGACGCCGTCGGCCTGCGCGAAGAAGCGCAGGTGCGGGGCATGCGCGTTGTCCGGGTTCTCGAGGTCCTCCCCGGCCACGTCCCGCAGCACCAGGTACTGCCGCATGCCGTTCCACAGGCCGAGGCTGAAGATCAGCGGCTCCCGCTGGTACGGGTTGCTCGTGTGGGCTGCGGGCGTGGATTCGAGAATGCCGCGTTCCTCGTACAGCGGCCTCTCGTAGATCTCGCGGTAGGCCTGTTCGGTTTCGGAGGTCGCGGGCTCGACCACGCAGTTGAGCCGCTCGCCGAGCAACTGCAGGGTCTTGACGAGGACAGCGATGTACACGGTCTTGCCGGTGGCGCGGGCGCCGGCCATCGCAACACAGGTGGCGTGGGCGCCGCGCCACCCGGTCGGTAGCCGATAGTGGCACGTCGGGCACACCTCGGCGACCGGGCCGCTGGCCTTGTCCTCGGCGTCGCTCACCGGCGGCGCCCAGTCGTCCCCGGAACCCGAGGGCCGCTGGAGCTCGACGACCTTGCCGGACCGCACGGGGCTGCCGTGGAAGACCGTCGCGACCTCGTCGACCTCGATCGCGTCCGGCGCGGTCGGGGCCCAGGCGTAACGGTCCGACGGGAGCACCGTGAAACAACGTGGGCATTTGGTCATCGCCGCGCACCTTCCGATTCGGCTGTCGCCGACAGTCCTGCCACGAGCGACGTCACCGTTGCGAATAACTTCTCCGGGCTGGAGAGCCAGTCGGAATCCGTGCCTGCCGTTTCGCCGGTGGGCGGCACGGCGGTGCCGAGGCCCGCCGCAGCCGAGGTGTCTGCACACAGGATCACAGGCCGCCGTCGCACACCCGGCACACCCGTGCCGGTGTGATCGGCGGGTAGTGCGTCGGTCACGGTGAATACCAGCGTGGGGGTGTTGTAACTCGACCGGTCGATCTCCGCGGAGCGGAACCCCACTCCCAGTGGCGCGGCGTCCAGTTGCGCCTGGACCTGGTCGGCGACGTGCCGCAGCTCGACGACGGGCAGCGACCTGGAGGATCGGCCGATCAGATTGACCTGCAATTCTTCTCGGATTCCGATCACCGCCGTGATACCGGTGAGCACGTCCACCGCCGCGCGAACACTGCCGTCCTCGATGAGCGGCAGCATCGACATCGTCGTATCGATATCCACCTCGACGCGCAGCCGGCGCGCCTCGGGCAGCCGGTCCACGCCGAGGGCGCCGCGTGCCGCGGACCGCGCGCGGGCGCCGAGATCGCTGAGCGGGACGTCGACCACCGTCTTGCGGGCCGTGACAGCGAGACGCTCCCCCGCGGGGGCGATCGTCGCAAGCTCGACGTGGTGAAGTCCCGACACGTCCAGTGGTGTCAGCTCGGCCCGATCCGGGTCGGCGCTGCGGCTACTGTCCACCGCGATGGTGGCCTGCAGCACGGTTCCCTGGGGAAACACCACTGCGTCGCCCCCGGGGCGAGCGGCCACGACGATCTCGTGGGTGACTCGGGGCAGCACAAGGAAGCCGGGCTTCGGGTAGAGCGCGGACGCCTCCGGGGCGCCGTCAGGCGTCATCGCCTGCACCTGAACCGTCACGGTGGTCGCATCGACCGTCACGGCCAGCGGCTGGTGCGGCAGGTCCACCACCCCTGCCCCGTCGAGCACATATCCGGGCATCAGTCTCGTCCTCCCCGTATCCACGCACTGCACATCTGCACTGTCCTCACACCCGCCTCGGCGTCGCCCGGCCTGGCGGCGATCGATCCGCGTCGGCCCGGCGCTCGTCGAGCCAACTCCGGACGAACCCGGCGTAGACGTCGCACGCGTAGGCGACATCGCGGTGTCCGCGCAGGTGCAGTTCCTCGCGGATCGCGTCCATCAGACCGTGCACCCCCAGCGGGCCGCGGTAGCCCGGCCGTTTCATCACCGTCGACGCCACCTCGTCCAGAAGGGAAGATCGCACCCCACGGGAACCGACCTCGAACCGTGCCAGAACGTCGCGCTGATCCAGCACGGACCGCACCCGCGGCGCCGACGGAGACGTGAACACTGCGTGTGCCATCAGCCAATAGGCGTCGAGCGCACCGGATTCCACCAGGGAGGCCAGCGCATCGACGACGAACCGTGCGTCCTCGTCCACCGCTCGGACGAGCGCCTCCCGGTGCCGGGCCGGAAGGTCCGGCACCGGGAGGCCCGATTGGGGTGGGGTCTGCGCCCGCAGCGCGACAGTGAAGATCGCGAGCCGGGCGAGCAGATCCGTGGGAAGGTCCGCTTCGTAGCCTTCCGCGTAGTCCTCCAGGACGGGTAACACATGCACGTCGAGTGCCCGGCGCAGTGCCGGTCCGCTGATCGCAGCCCAGCGCTCCTCGTTCCGGATCAGCGCCCACGACACCGCGAGGTCGTCCAAGTACGGATCGGCCGCCCACCTCGACGCTTCCTCGCGAGCGCCGGGTTCGGCCAGATGGCGGACGAGCGTCTCGAGCTCCGGTCCCCACGGTTCGCGGACGACCACGTCCTGCAGAAAACGGGGCGCAACGGCCTCGGGAAACGCGCCGACGAGTCGGCACCATTGCTCCGCCGTCCAGCCGTGCCCGGCGACCAGCGCCGGAACATCGCTCGGCGCCCAGCCGCCCTCCCGCGCTTCGTGGAGTGCCCTCCACAACGCGACCGGCACCAGCTCGCTCCGTATTCGTGCTCGATCGAATTCTTGTTCCGTGAGGGCGAAGACGCCGTCGGCGATCAGCACACATTCGGGCTCGGTGATGCGCTGCGGGTCGGAGGCGAGCTCGTCGAGGTCTGGTACGTCCAACAGTCCGTCGACGAGCCATTCGAGTACGGGAGGCGCAAGCCGGGAGCCGAGCGGGCGCCCCGCGAACACGGGATGGGCGGTCAGTGCGGGCTGCACAAATCTCACGCGCGTCGACGCAGAGACCGGCCCGAGTTCCGCGACGAATCCGGCTCCGTCGACCCGATCGCACAGGGTCGGGATCACCGCCCGCTCGAGCACCTCGAAGGCCACGTCGACGCCGCGATCGCGGAGGAGGTCGGCGCGCACGAGCAGGTCGATCGTCTTGAGGGCGTCGAACGCGACGTCGCGCAGATTCCCGCCGCCTCGTGCGCGCAAGCGCAGATCGCCGAGTATCGCGTCGGCCTCGGCTTGAAGGTCCTCGGTTCGCGTGCACGACTCGAAGACAGCGAATTGCTCGGGTCTCGCCCGACGTACCCAGTGGCCGTCACCGAGCGCGCGGAAGGCGAAGACGGTGCCAGCGAGCTGCCGGACCGCGGGCGTGACGGCGTTGTCAACCTGCCAGCGGGCGAGTGTTTCCTCCGCCTGATGTGTGGTCGCACCGAGTCGCTCGTCCACAATTCCGACGATCACGTGCGCGAGATCGGGTGCGGTGGCGGCCTCCATCGGGGACTCCGCGAGTACGACCGAGGCGGCCTCGTCCAGTGCGTCGTGCAGACCGGGGTCGGTGACGACGGCCATCGCCAGCGGCCACGCCTCGGTCAGGTCGCGACCACCTACACCGGCCGCGATCGCGTCCTGATGCGCGAGCGCTCGATGCGCGGTCTCGACGTCGAGCAGAACCGTCTGCGCGAGCACCGACCAGCACGTCACCGGAACGAGATCGCCGTTCGCGACGGAGTGCGGCTCACCGTCGAGCTCCCCCAGTTCGGGAGTCTCGTTCTCGCCGAAGACGGTGCAGCCGGGACTGTCTCCGGGCAGGTCCGAAAGCGGAACGGCCACCAGGTTCGCGCCGCGTGCCACGGCGTCGTCGACGGAGTGCAGACGGTCGAAAGTGGACCATCCGAAACGACGGGCGGTGCCCGGCGACATGAAGTGCGAGACGGCCCCGATCCAGAGTGCGGCGGTGTCGGGATCCTCGCATCCGAGCACCACCGCCGGGCCGCCGCGCAGGGACCGCGCCACCGCGTCGAGGAGGACGCTGAAGACACCGATCCGCCAGGTTCCCGGATCGAGCAGGAATCCGAGTGCGGCGTCGCGATCGACGATCCCCCCGGGTCCGGGTGCCGTGGCCGGCAGGGCTGCCTCCGCGACCTCGTCGGCGCCGTACGGGACCAGCCAATCCGTGGACCGCCAGCGCTCGATCGGACGCACCCCGTCGCCGGGCTCCGCACCGCGATCGAGCACGGCGTGGGCGAACACATTCCCGGGGCGGCCGGAGGCGTCCGAGCCGGCGGGCACGGTGTGCCAATAGCATCCGGCCACGTCACGGATGTGGGCGTACATGAGCCGCCGCGGCCGCCGGGCGATGTCCTCGACGGTCGGAAATCGGGGCATCGGCTGCGGGGATTCGAATCGGGATACGACTCCCGCGCGGAGCAGTTCCTGTTCGTCGACGTCGAGGTCGCCGGCCATCTCCTTGACCTGCCAGCCGCCGCCGGATCCGGTGCCGGGTCGGTCGAACGAGGTGTAGCTGAGCTGACCGAACCGTGGCGATTCGGTCTCGTCCATCCGAGCGGTCATTGCGCGTCTTCGCGCAGCACGTCG
This sequence comes from Rhodococcus sp. M8, assembly GCF_015654185.1. Taxonomy (NCBI): domain Bacteria; kingdom Bacillati; phylum Actinomycetota; class Actinomycetes; order Mycobacteriales; family Nocardiaceae; genus Rhodococcus; species Rhodococcus sp. M8. The sequence goes on along the minus strand of NZ_CP064065.1, from coordinate 5,918,412 downwards.
TCACCGATGAGGTGATCGCCGATGAGATCGAGCCGGATGTGTTCGATCGGCGGATCGATCAGCGCGATGGTGCGGCTCTGCTCGGGCCGCACATCGGCGAAGACCCGCACGTACCCGGTCAAGTCCGTCACGTCGACGGTCCACAGCTGGCTCCACTCGCGATGCAGGCCGCGCGGATGGAAGCTCCGGGCGCCGGGCTGGGTTCGCCCGTCCCCACGGACCTCCAGCGGCCGGCCGTCCCGAGCGCTGAGCGGCAGCCGGGTCTGGTTGTGCACCACGACGAACGGTGGGGCCGTCGGGAGTTCGACCTGTGAGGCGAGCCGTACGGCGAGCGCGACACCACCGGCAGTGCGGCGAGTCTCGGTCGTGTACTGAATCCGCAACAGACCCGGGTAGTCGACGGTGGCGGGGATGCCCGCGATACGCTCGCCGGCCGTGTAGGCGACGGCGACCACGTGGACGGCACATCCCTGCTCGGGCAGCGGGTTCGACAGGTGCAGGCCGCCGTCGCGTTCGTACGCCGCTCGGGAGATCTCCGCGAAGGGCCGCTGTTCGATCGCATGCTCGGCCGGAACCTGTGGCGAGCTCACGTACACCGACACCGATGCCGCGCCCTCCGGCCATGGGAAGGTGAGCACCTGCTCGGTGCAGCGCTCGACGATCCGCACCTCTCGCGGCGCGGGCAGCGGCCTGGTCGCGATGACCGTGTGCCCCACCTGCACGTCGCCGTCGAGGATGGTGACGGGCGTGAAGTAGGCCCGGACCCAGCCGCGCGGCCAGGAGACGTTGCTCATCCGGTGTTCGCCGTCGCCTCCCACGGTCACCGGATGGACCAGTCGCGCGGAGGTCGGCAGCCCCCCGGAGACGTCGAGTGCACCCGCCGCGAGCACTGTCCGGTCGATGCCCGGCCGTGGCGCGGTCTCCGTTCGATACATCACCACGGTGCCGATGTCCGGCGGGGTCCAGCCGAGGTCGAAGTGCAGGTCGTCGCTGTCACCGTGGGTGGCGACGTGCAGGTCGGTGACGGGCTCGAGCACCGCGGACACGAGGACTTCCGCCTGTGCTGCCGGGGAGAGTCTGGTGTGCCCGTCGACGTCGACCTCGCAGATTGCGCGGTAGAGGTAGCGATGCCCTCGTTGGGGGTCGCGGTCGACGAATCCGCCGAGATTCGGTTGGTCGGCCAGGATGCGGTGGCGTGGGTCGTTGGTCACTGGAGCTCGGCCGTCGAGCGGGATGCGCAGTACCCGCACCTGGGTGACTCCCGGCCACACCGTCCACTGGCCGATCACGGTGCCGTCGTCTTCGACGACAACGAAGTCGGCGACCGGGCTGAGGACATGTCCCTCGGCGACGAGAACGGGCTGGCGCCGCACCGCGTCGTGCTGGTCGCGTCCGGCATGTGCCCACACCTGCAGGTGCCGCACCGCGGCGGCCGGAGCTGCGGTGTCCACGAGGAGGGTTCCGCGGGTGACACCGACAAGTCGTCCGGCCTCCGGCTTGTAGGGGCGGTGCGTCTCACCGGCGACGACGCGGTACAGCACCATCTGTCCGGACCGCTCCGGCAGCGGTGACCATTCGAGCAGGTGCCCGCCGCCCGGTTCGGCCGTGATGGTGATCGCCCCGACCTCCTGGTCTGACTCCCCGTGCATGAACTCGCAGAAGTCCTCGGCGCGCAGGTCGACCAGATGCTCACTTCCGGGAGCGGGCGCCACCGGCGGAACCGGTTCGGGCGCCGGCGCCTCCACCGTCGGCGACGCCTCGGTGACGAACTCGCCGGGCCTGGCCGACGTCACCACGTGGACGATTCCGTCTACCAGCGGTTTCGCCTGACGTGGCAGCATCGGTTCGATCTCCTCGGCAGTGCGCCGATCCGACCGGATGATCTGCTGCAGATGTGTGTCCTTGAGCAGGCCGGGACGAAGACGGCCGTCGTCGATCTGCTGTTGTCGCCACAGCTGCAGAGCCTCGAAGACAACGTCGGGCATTGTTCCACTCGCTCTCAGAAGTTGATGCCGTCGGCGACGGGCGCAGCGAACGGCGCAGGGGCCGGACGGTCCGCGCGGTCGTGCGTCGGTTCGGCCGGTCGCAGCTCGAGGTCGGGCACCTGCGGAATGCCGACCGGTGCTGCGGGGTGACCGTCCGACAGCATGGTCCGCAGATCCTCCGCGGCGATTCCCTCCGTGTACTGGGTGGTGACCGCGACAAGCCCACAGCCGGCGGGGGTACGTGTCGACACCGTCTCCGCGACGATGGTGAGGCCCCGCATCGCCGCGGTATCGGTGAAGACGGCAGGGTCGAAGAACCCTTCGGCCGCAGGTTGTCCGACGCCGGCCAGGAACTCGTCGATGCCGTAGCGGCGCACGGCCCCGTCGGCGCGGTGTTCGATGGTGGCGAGCAGCTCGCGTGCCAAGTCGCTACGCGGCCCGGACAGCTCGCCGAGTGCCCGCTCCCACATCAATGCCGCACCGCTCGCCTGACGTTCGCCGCGGTGGAATCGGATGGACCACTCGTCGAGTGGAGAGCCGGACCCGGCCCCCGCCTTCGCGGCGAGCAGGGTGGGGTCGCGATCGATGTCGAGTCCTGCGGCACCGAGTGAGGAACCTGCGGAACCCACGACGGCGTCCCATGCCTCGGTGAGCCACCCGACGCCGAACATGTCCTGCCGCAGCGCGTCGGCGACTCGCTCGACCTGCGCGGGTTCAGGGCTACCGATGCCGACGGCGCTGTGCCGGGGCATCCCCCATTCGATGCTGCGGCCGACGGCATGGGTGTGGTCGGTGACGCCGAGCGGCTTCGCCAGAAACGCTCCGAGTGCACGGTTCCACGACAGGAACTGCCGATACGCGGCAGTGAAGTTCTCGATCTCACGGAGAGCGGACCTGAGATTCCTCCGGTCTGCCGCGGCCGCCGCCGACGCCGCCTCGCGCTCGACGAGGAGCTGCTCGAGGTACTGCTGCGTGCGTTGGCAGATCCAGGCCACGACGCCCGCCCAGGCGAGCACGCACACTGCGATGACGGGCCCGCCGGTCCACCACGAGATCACCTCCCGCCAGGCCAGAACGCCCGCGACGATCGCGGCGGCGAGGAAGCCGAGCGTGGCGATGCGCACCTGGCGGAACATGCGCGCCTGCTGTTCGGCGCTCGCCTCGGCCAGATCGCGAGGCGCTTCGGCGGCGTGAAGTCGCTCGAGCAACATGCCTGCCTCGGTGATGCCGGCCGACAACCGATCGGCGAGGATCGATCCGAAGGTGACTGCGAAGCTTCGGCGGACGCGGCCCACCCAGCCCGCCAGCGCGGCGCTCGTTCTCCGCGCGTCGAGCCCGATCGTCGGATCCTGTTCCAGCTCCCGAAGCCGTGCCTGGAAGTCCTTGATGCCGAGGAGGTCCGGGGCTTCGGCGGCGTGGACGTTCAGCGTCGCCGAGACGACGCCGGGGATGTCGGTGAACTCGTCGTCCGGTCCGGGCACGATGTCCGACGCCGAACGCAACACGGCTCGGTGGGCGCCGACCTGGATGGTCGGCAGGCCCGGTGAGCGTTCGGCGGCGTCGGCGAGCGTGAGGGCGGCGCGGCCATAGTCCCGCCACAGCGAGGAGAGGTCGGGCGCCGCGGACTGTGGCGTGTTCGTCGCTCCGTCGAGAGCTGCGCCGATCTGCCGTGACGCCGCCTCGTACTCGGACCATCCGACCCTGCGGCCGTCCGCGTCGACACCGCGGACCACCACACGGCTGGCACCCTGCGCCGATCCGAACAGCGAGGACTGTGCCGCCGAAGCGACCGCGGCCGAGGCGCGGTGACCGACCCGGGCGGCCCACTGCGCCGGGGCGTTGCGCAGCACTGCGACGAGGAACGAGAAGAATATCGTCAGGGCATCGGTGAATTTCACCTGGCGCGGAGCGTCGGCCGGGGGTGCGCTCACGCGCTCGCCCTGGAGCAGGTGCCGGTGCTTGACCCACAGTGCCTGGGCCATCGTTCGCGTGGCGGCCGGGACGTCGTCGGCGTACACGACGGCGGTGCCGGCGTCGCGGGGCAATGGCAGCTGCCCGCCGAAGTCGAGCAGGTGCATGCGCAACTCGTGCTCGGCGCGCGAGGTGTCGAGTCGGCGGTAGAACGACCGCACCACCCGCAGCGTGCTTCCCGGCAGGACCGGCTGCCCGTCGAACGGAGCATGTTCCGCATCCGTCCACAGACCCGCGATTCCGGCGATCACCGGGGCTGCGTGGCGGCCGACGTCGACCGGATCGGTGGTTACGGTGAGGGACTCGTGGCCCATTCCCGGACCCCGCGAATCCTCCGGTGCGACAAGCAGGTTGTGCCAACCGGCGAGCGCGACCGCGACGGAGTCGGAGGGGGTGTCGCCAGGACGGCGCAACACCGTCCGCAGTCGAACGAGGCGGGCTCCGCCCGAGTTCGACGACAGGAGGTCGGCGAGAGTCCTTTCCGACTCGACCCGGACGGGATCGGTACCGCGTGCTCCCGGCACGATCACGCACAGCCGCACCACATCGACGCGACGCGACGCGAGCACGTCCTGCAGCACCACCATTGTGTCCGCACCACAGGCGGTTTCGATGGCTGGGATGCGAGCACCACCCGGCGCGACGCCGGCGTCGTCGACCCAAACGAACGGTGCGATCAAGCCCGCCGTCGAGAGGTCGCGGAGGACGTCACGTACTCCGAGCGCCGGCCCGGTGGAGGCAAGGAAGACCGTGAGGACGCTCTTCACCGAATCGGCCATGTCAGAACTGACCCGCGTCGGGAATTACGAACGCGTGCGATGCCGACGTTGTGGACGCCGCCGGCTCGTGCACCGGCCGGTCCGGCTGCTCGGCCCGGTGCCTGCACTCCTCGATCAGATTCAGCAGCTCACCGGTCGCCCAGTACACGTCCGGCGCGATGTCCCGGAATATCGGAGTATGGGACGCAGTGACGCGATCGGTGATCGCCGAGAAGGTCCCCCCACCGGGTGCCGCGTCCTCCCCAGCTGCCATGTAGTGCAGCCCGGTGAACTCCCGCACCCGGCCGAGCCACGTCGCGGCGTTCTCGGCGCGAGCATCGATCGAGACGTCCGGGCCGGTATCGGTGACCTGGGACTGCCATCCCGTGCCGGTCTCGCCGGTCCGCAGCCACTGCGTGAGGATCGACTTGGCGGACACCTCGAGGATGCCGCCGGCCGGCTTTTCCGGAGAAGCATCGTAGATCGCGCGCAGCGTCCGGTAGGGAAGCATCGACTGCATGACCGGCGATTCGTGCGACCGCGCCATCGCCAACAGGACCGATTCGAGCACTGCGGGCAGCCAGTCGTTGTTGGCGAGGAACCGTGACGGCGGGGTCAGCAAGGGATGGGGAAAGTCGACCCACACTGCTGAGGCGGCATCCCACACCCGCACCGGCTCGTCGTACGGTTCCGCAGGAAGGCGCAGGCGGCCGACCACGAGGCCGAGGAACCAGCCGGCCGTCAGCGCTCGCCGCTCGCTGTAGTGCATCGGCAGCGAGGCAGCCAACGGCCGGGAGCGACGCCACTGCCAGAACGACTCCTGCTGCGTCGGAGTCGAATCCGCCCACTGCTTGGCCGCGGGGGTGAGCACGGAGTCGTAGGCGAGCGGCGAGTAGTTCGGGTAGGAACCGAAGATGTCGATGCGAGTCAACCGGTCTTCTTCGGTCAGCAGGCGCACGAACTCCGATCGAGTCTCGTGGTCGATCATCGGGTTCTTCTGCAGTACCTGCTCGAGGGAATCCGCGACGGGCAGGTTGAGGAACGGCACCGAGGTGAACTTGTACCGGTACTCGACCTGCTGCCCCGGATGCAGCGCCTCGAGCGCCTGCTGATTGACGCTGGCGAGTGGTCGCGCCAGCGACAGCGCTTCGGCGAACTTCGCCTGCAGTCGCTCACGCCGCTCCTCGAGCGCGTACTCGGGGACGGTCGGATCCTCGATGTACTCCCGCAACGACACGCGACAGAAGCGGTCGAAGGACTCCCCGGTGCGGCCGACGAACTGCCGAGCGCGTGCGAGCAGTTCCGCAGGTCGAAGGTGTAGGTCATACCGTGCGGCCGAGGGAATGAGCGCCTCGCGAGTTCCCGGATCGTACGGGAACGCGCGGGTCCGCCACGCCGACGTGCGCTCGAGAACGGGATGCTCCTCCCCCGGCGACTTGCTGCCGTCGATCGTCTGCCACAGACCGGTGACGACCCCCACGACGGCCCGCTTGACAGACTCCTCGAACGGCGGCGTCCCGAGACCGCTGGACGCGACCGCGAGCGGCAGGTCGCTGCGGTACTGCACCATGAAGTCGGCCGACGGGGTGAGCATCACCTCGTTGTTCGCTTCCGCGAACCGCTTGGGTACCCGATCGGCCTTGTCCGCGGGCCACGCACCGTACTGGTCGGTGGACAGGCGCGCCAGGCCGACGTCGCTCGCCGGCTTGCTGCGTGCCCGCCGCATCGATGTCTGCGCGTCGTTCAGCGCCTCGAGTAGGGGCTGCAGAATCTCCGGTACGAGCGCGGCCGCGACCTCGGCCACCTTCCCGGACAGCGAGGCGTACAGCTGGCGGTAGACGTTCTGGCTGCAGCTCGCGAGCACACGGTCGACGATGTCGGCGTCGCTCTCGATGGTTCCCTTGAGTGCGGACAGCGCCTGAGCGGTGTCGGCCGACTGCGCCGTGATGTCGGTCGGCGCCTGTTTCGCGAGGTCCTCCGCCCCGACCCGCACCTGGTCCTTGATGTGGCTGGTCAGCCGGTTCACGAGCGCGGTGGCGTACGGCAGGCCGAGGTCGGCGATCGCCTTCGCCACCGTGCGCTCGATGTTGTCGGCGAGAGTGCGGTGCCACTGGTACGCATGGACAAGCGCGTGCACTTCGGCGGACGCCGTGAGCGCCTGACGACGGGCACCGAGCACCCGCTGGATCTCGGGGACCCACTGGCTCGCGTTCAGACCGCTGCCGGACGGAAGGTAGCCACGCAGTTCGGACTCGGTGACCTGACGGGCCATCCGCAGGCCGTCGCCCTGGGGCAGCACCACACCGGTCAGCCACGCACTGATACCGACCTGCGCGCCCCGCGGATCCGCCTGAACGACAGGCAAACCCATCGTGGTGAGCAGGGTCTGCCACTGGCTGTCGAGGATGGAGTTGACCTGATCGTCGTCGGATGCGGCATTGCCGGGGTTGCGGTGCCCGTCGAGCAGCCGGTCCACGGTGCTACGGGCGAGCCGCTGCGCCGAGTATTCGGCGTATCGGTCGCGGCCCATGCTCAGGCTCGAGAACCCGTATGTGCCCCAAGGCAGGTTGTCCCACTGTCCGCCCCAGCCGATGTTGTCGCGCTGACCTGACAGGCCCGCACCGTTGGTGAGGTCGTACTGCACGAACTGGCGCGTCGCAGCCCCGCTCATCATCATGCCCGCCAGGCCACGAGCGAGGCCGCGGTAGATCGCCTTCTGGGAACCGTCGCCGAACGGCGCGCCCTCGACGCCGACGCGGCGGCCCACCGGGAACACCCGAGCGAACGGCACCTTCTCTCCGGCGCCGTTCTGCTGGCCGAGCGCGCGCAAGATCTCGACATCGTGCTCGCGCGCGGAGCCGAGTTGGCTGGCGACGATCTCGCCGAGCATCGCAAGGGCGTTGGCGCGCACGCCGGTGGTGGCGCTGCGGCCGAGGCCGTCGAAGATGTCGGGGGCGACCATGAACACACCCATCAGCCGCGGATCGAGCTTGGGGATCAGTGTGAGCAGGCGGCACACATCCAAGGCCATCGACGCACCTGCGCCACCGGCCATCGACGAGACGACCAGGACGATCGGGGACTCCTCCTGCTCGAAGCTGCCCCCGCCGGGGACGTTCAGCGCGCCCATCTCGGTGGCGGTCTGCACGGTGAACAGCTGGTCCCAGGCGTACTGCAGGGTCTCGCGAATTCCGCCGGCCTTGCTCAGCGTGATCATGCGGCCGAGGGCGCGGTACTGGCCGGCGCCGGACCCGATCGGCACCGTGACAGCGGAGGGATCCCGCGGGGCCCAGGTGGCGATCTCGTCGAGGCTGCCGCGGGCGGCGAGCTGGTTGCTCAGCGCGTTGTCGAGCACCCCGTACGAGTCGCCCTGGGGGCCGCTGCCGAAGTAGTAGCCGCCCTGGTCGCGAACATTGCCGAGCCCGTCCGGCCCCGCCTCCGGCGCAGTGGGCACATCGATGCTCACGAACTGCCACCCACCCGGGATCCGGTCCACTCCCGCCGCGGCGAGATCGGACCGGAGCTGGTCCATCATGTACGCGAGCGTGACGGCACCCGAACCACCGCATCCGACTACGAGAAACCGCCTCATACCGGTCCTTCCACATCGAGAGAGAGCAAAGCTGGATTCCGACCGTCAAGCGCCGGGCGGACGGAACGGGTCGAAAGGCTGAGCGGCCGGCGCGGCGGACGAGCTCGAACCGCTGTGCGGCGCGGCACCGAATCCGGAACTGCCGCCGAACGCCGGTGGCGCACCGAATGTCGGTGCGGGCGGAGCGGTGGGTGCGCCGAAGGGATCGAAGGAAGACTGCGGTGCGGGTCGCCCGTCAGGCGCACCGGTGCCCGGCGTCGCCGTGTCGTCGGATCCGACACGCTCACGCAGTCTCGCGAAGACGCCCGATGCGCGCCGGTTCAGATCCTCGATCAACCGGACCGGGTTCGAACCTGCACCGACGAGCAGGAGCACCGAGGCGTGGTCGGCGGGTCCGGCCGGATCGTGGAGGATCACCCAGTTGTTGTGCACCGCCAGCGGCAGCCTGGCCTCACCTGTGCGCGGGTCGTGGTCGGGCTTCGCACCGGAGGAGCCGAGCAGGCCACCGGCATTGACACGGACGTAGCCCGCGCCGACCGGCGACAGCCCTGTCTTCGCCTCGAGCTCTACTCCGTCCGTGGTCAGGTGCCGTGCAGGCTTGTTCGGCTCCAGTCCACGAACGACTTCCTTGAGGTCACCGTCGCGCAGCGTGAAGGGTGCTCCGTCCCGCAGAACGGCGCCGTCGGCGATCGTCACGGAGAAGCGCTGAGCCTTCAGGGTTTCGGCAGGAATGCGCGAGGCTCGCCACTTGAGCGCATACAGCAGAGCCAGCGGGATCGCGATGCCCAGGAACAGCGTGAGGAGGAAGACCAGCAGGAACCGGCCACTGTCGAGCGGTTTCTGCAGCTCGGCGGTGAACGGCACATCGACCGGCATCGCGCGGTCGAGCTCCCCGGTGGGGGCCATCATCATCCGCACGGAACCGTTGAGGGAGCCGTTACCGGCCTCGGGCACGTCGAGTTCGACCGTCAGCGCGCCCTGCACGCCCTCGTCGACGGCCAGGCACCGCTCCGCGGAAGTCGCCGCGGGGTTCACCAAGGCCACGTCACCGACGCCGTCCGGCACGGCATCGATGCGGATCGGTTCCGCCGAATCGAGCCACACGCAGCCGGGGCCGCCGACCGGGATCTCCGCCGGGAACCGACCGGCTCCCTCGACAGTGCCGAAGTCGATCCGGTTCGGCAGCGTCGGATAGCCGACCGGGGGCGCCACCGTCAGCGGCACGTCGACGTATTGGGGCGCCAGTTGAGTACCGGGCGCGATGACCGTCCCCGAGGCAGTCCGGGCATCGGCGGTGGTCACCTCGAGAGCGAGGCGCAGCGTCGCCTCACCCGGTGGCACCGACGTGAGATCCAGCTCGATCGGCTCGTCGATCCCGTTCTTCGGGATCCTCGACGCCAGCTCGTGCGCAACCCGAGCCGAGTCGACGAGCGACACCGACAGGTACGCGCTTCCGAGCAGGTCGGAGGGGTCGATCTCCCGACGGTCGGAGTCGACGATGCCGAGCTGTATCGCAGATGTCTTCTCGCCGCTGTGGATGGCGGTCACATCCTGTCCGAGCCACGCCGGGAACAGGTTGCCCGAGATATGGATGTTGGACTTGGAGCGCGCCGCGGGATCGGAGCCATCGGGGTCGACGAACACGAGAGCCCACATGCCCTGCCATTGCCCGGGGTTCGCCGACGCCGGCTGGCGCATCGTGAACGACACCGACCGCGCCGACAACCAGCGGTAGTCGACGCCGACTCCGTCGACGTTCAGGCTGCGCGGGGCGTTGTCGCGCGGCATCGCAAGTTCGGCCCCGTCGGGCGACACCAGTGTGGGTACGAGCCCGTCCGCGTCCGCGAAGCCCAGGACTGTCACCGAACCGATGGAGTTGTCGAGGACGAAGCGGTGCTGCGCTTCCTCGCACACCTGACCCACACATACGCCCGTCTCGTTCTCGAGCGGCGCTTGGCCCGGACTGCTGAACGCATCGAACGCGAAGAGCAGGTCGTCGATGTTCTGGGCGAGGTAGAAGTCGCCGGGTCGGGGCGAGGTCCGGTTCCCGCACGCCTGCCCGGCGGCGGGTTCTCCGGTGGCGATGGACCGCATCAGATCGAAGTCCCCGGCCTGCGCCGTACCGGCCGCGAGCCCCACCGCGAAGGTGACGATTCCCGACGACCTCAACTGGTCCGCGATACCTGCGGGCCGGCAGATCGACTCGCGGGCGGCCGCAATGATCTGCTGAACGCCTGCGTCGGTGCCGAGCGATACTCCTGGGGCGTACGGCTTCTCCGCGTCCCGCGTCGTGAAGTCGAGCTTGCCGTCGGAGAACCAGGCGACGGCCTGGCATCTGTTCGAGGCTGTGGACGAGCGGTCGGCGAGAGCGCCGCGGGCACCGTCGAGAGCGGCCCAGTAGTCGGTGTCGACACCGTCCGTCCGGGATCGGAACCTGTCGACCTCGTCCTGCAAGGCAGGCAGGGACCCACCGTCGAGGCGGGTCCACGGCGCGTGCACGGTGAAGTCATCGGAGAAGCCGGCGACCGAAACGTCGAGCGCGACCCCGGCGGAGCCGCCGAAGGAGCTGAGCTGTTCGAGCAGGTAGTTGGCCGCGGAGACCCGCGCCGCCTCAGGGTCCGAGACCTGCAGACTGCCGGATTCGTCGATCATCAACAGCAGATCGCCCTCGCGCTGGGAGGCGAGACACCCGCCGAAGTCCCCCACCGCCGACTGCTGCGGCGCAGCCGACGCGGCCGGTGCCGCCACCACCAGAGAGCCGAGCAGCACGGCCGCGAGCGCAGCCACCTTCTTCACAGTCGACCTGCCCATTCCGCGATCTGCCATGCCCCGAGCGCGATGCCCACGAATCCGAGCACAACGACGGTCCAATACGTTCCCTGCACAGCCTTCGAGCCCGCGTAGACCGGCCGCGCCCGCTGCTGCATGTCAGCGACCGTGTGCTGGGCAAGCAGGTAGAACGCGGCAGGACCGGCCAGCAGCCACCCGATGAAGGCGAACACTGTGGAGCCACCCGACAGGGTGAGTGCGACGGCGGTGAGCCCCAGCAGCGCTACCACGCCGCCGCCGATCAGCCATGCGCGCGGCGGCCTACCTTGCGAAATGGCCGTCACGACCGGCCGCTGCTCGACAGCGAACGCGTCGGCAGGCGCCCCGCCGAACCCGGGCGTCGACCCGCCGGGCCCCGCGAACGAGGCGGCGGCCACGCTTCCGAACGGCTCGGGAGGTGGCCATGGCGACTGGGATCCACCCGACCACGGATCGTCTGCGTCGTCCCGCGAGCTCGAGTACTCGCTGAAATCGAAGGGGTCGGTCGAGGAGGACACGCGCTTCTTTCGGGGTCGGGCAGGGCGAGCCCGATACGAGCTTCCCCCTGGCAGCATTCCAAAACTTCAAACTTCAATCGCTGGTGGTGAGTGATTGTTACACCTTCCGAATTGACGTTCTCGGAGCCATGCCGAGTTACAGATACTCGCGCTGTTCCAGATTCCCCATCTCGCCGGTAGCACGGGTCCTACATGTGCCGCCCTGTACGCGTGAGGAGACGGACGATTGCCGCCGAGGAGCAGGTGCTCAGTAGGTCAGCGATCCCGCTCTGGCCTCGGCCGCACACACCGACGAAGGATGCTGCAGTGGCTGGGACACATCGTGTAAGCGCACCTGATCACGCCGCAGCGAATTCACACCTCATCGATGTAACGGCGCACTAGGTCAGCACCGAAATCAAGATGAGAAGCCGGCGCCATCTCAGCTCCCGCCGCTCCTCCGAGGAGGCACCGACCTCCCCACCTACCGCCCGAACTCTTCAAGAAGACGGCAAACCATGTTCGGCACACAACATGCACTCACCACGACTGCGGTAAGCACCCACCACACCATCCGATCGAGGTGGACGTAGCCATGTCGAACTCCCCACCCGCCGGCTGGTATCCGGACCCCGAACGCCCCACCGAGCGACAACGCTACTGGGACGGACAACGGTGGACCTCCGCCCACGCCCCCTACGCAGGCGTCGGCAAAACGGGCGCAACCCGGTCCACACAAGCATCCTCCCCACCTCTGCAAGGTCGGAGCCCGCGCACCCGCCTGGGCGGGCTCGTCGCAGTCGGCACGATCACGCTCGGCTTGCTGTTCATACTCGGCGGTCTTTCGGAACGGCTATGGGCCTTAATATTGTTTGGTCTTCTCGCCGCCGTCACCGGCATCCTCTATATCCGCGAGGACCGCACCCGTCCAGCACGCTATAAGTGGGCAGCATGGTCCCTCATTCCAGCCTTTGTCCTGGCGATTGTCACCACTCCTGCCACCGGACCCGACCCCGAAACATCAGCGGACCAAACACGCGCCCCGGCCACCTCTACCTCGCCGCCTATATCGCCGTCACCGGCGCCCACCACGTCTGAGACGCCGCTCGCTGCGCCCGCACTCTTTCCCGAAGTCGACAGCCAGGCAGCTACCCAGTCCCTGACCACCCTTGCCAGCATTCCTACTCGGACCGAGTTGCCCGAGACGGAATACGATCCGTCGCGCTTCGGCGAGCCCTGGTCCGACGATGTCACCGTCGACGGCGGCCACAACGGCTGCGACACCCGAAACGACATCCTGCGCCGCGACCTGTCCGCAGTCACGATGCAACCTGGATCCCGCGGCTGCGCGGTCCTCAGCGGCACGCTCAACGACCCCTACACCGGCACCTCGGTCGCCGCCATTGGCGACACGCTCGACGACGTTGTCATCGACCACGTCGTCCCGCTGCCCGATGCCTGGCAGAAAGGTGCGCAGGCACTCGACGCCGCAACCTTACAAAACCTCGCCAACGACCCTCGCAACCTTCAGGCCACCGCCAGCAGCATCAGCGTGCAGAAAGCCGACCGGGACTCCGCGGGCTGGCTGCCGCCGAACGGCCAGTACCGCTGCACCTACGTTGCCCGGCAGATCGAGGTGAAAGCCGCCTACCACCTGTGGATGTCGCCACCCGAACACCAGGCGATCGAGCAACTGTTGATCGGCTGTGGCGGCGTCGCCCCCACCACGCCGGCGGTATCGGAACCCCCAGCGCCCCAACCGCAGCCGACCGTCGAGCAGAACGCACCAGTAATACCGCCGCCACCCCCTCCCGTTGAACCTCCGCCCCCACCCCTCCCGTTGAACCTCCGCCCCCACCGCCCCCGGCCGATCCGGCACCAATCCCAGCCGAGCCAGTACCGCTCCCGGCACCCGCGCCCGACGGCGGCTATGACGGCAGCTGCGGACCGAACAGCTACATCAACGTCGACGGCGAATGCATCCCCGGCCCGGTAGAAGCACCGAGCCCTCCCAGCGGGGCCACCGCACGCTGCAATGACGGCACCTACTCCTTCAGCCAACACCGACGCGGCACATGCTCCGGACACGGCGGCGTCGCCGAATGGCTATGACCGGCGGGAGCCCGACCCGCTCCCCGTGAGCGTTCAGACCTCACCAAGATCACATATCGACGACAGCGATCTTTCAGCTTCATGAGGTAGATGTTCAACTACCTCGCTACCGCATCTCCGACACTCCCGTCGAAGTCCGCCTCGACTCCGGCGACAGCCGTGCCCCGATATATGCAATCGCATTGCTGCAGAACAACGGTGGCGAACTTCCCGTCAGGCGCGAGGTCGAGGACATCCGAGGTCACCGATTCCCCTATGAAGGCCTACGGATGGGCTTGCGCTGGAGTGCGGGCAGCAAGTGACCACACAGGAATTCACTGCGGCCCGTAGTGTGCGCCACGATGCCCGCGAGGCCGGAATTCGCGGTGCGCACTCGGGTCCGGTGTATTCCAGCGGTGGGCCGCATCGACTAAGTCCGGACGACCTACTCGGCGTCCACGCCGTACCTCGCAACCAGACCACTCAAGCCGTCGTCGTACCCCTGCCCCACCGCGCGCAGCCGCCACTTCCCCGCCCGCCGATAGATCTCGGTGAGGACCATGGTCCGCTCGGTGGTGCCGGCGTCGAGCACGAACGTCGCCGCCGTGCCGTCCTCACCGTCCACGCTCACCGACACCGCCCCGAGGTCGCCGAAGGTGCGCTCGCCGTCGATGGCCGCGGCGATCGCGACGCGCGCGCATTCGTCGGGCAGCGCGGCCAGGTCGAACCGCACGCTCTGTTCGCTGCTGCCGTCGATCGACAGCTCGACCGCGCCGTCCTCGGCGGAGGGGTTGTTGTAGAAGACGAAGTCGTCGTCGCTGTCGACCTTCTCGTCTTCCGCGAGCAGGAAGGCGACGACGTCGACGTCGAAGTCGTCCGTCTCGGCGCGCCACGCGACGTTGACCGTCCACGACGTCTTCCGCGCCGGCAGGTCGATGACCTCGCCTCGGGCGAGCGCCGGCGCGGAGATGCGGGACTCGATGCGCATGTGCGGCGGCACGACGCCCTTCTCCACCGCGGCGCTGATGTCCGTCTTGGTCAGGACGGGGAGCTCGCGCGCGGTGATGCGCGGCATGCGCCGGTCGCTATCGCCGCCTTCCAGCATCAGCACGTCCGTGACCGCCGCGGTGAGGTTGAGCGACGGGCGTGCACCGAGCTGGACGAGACGCGAGCGCATGAGCACGGCGTCGAGGTGGGTGCCGCCGAGGAGCAGCACCCGCCGGCCCTGCCACAGCTTCGGCTTCTGTCCCGTGAGCATCCGCTCGGGCAGGCTCGGTACATCGGCGAGGGGCTCCGCAGGCGCCGCCTGCGGAGGAGGTTCGATCACGGGCTCAGCAGCGGGCGCGGCCAGCTCGACCACCGGACGCATCTTCGGTTCGCCTGGAATCACCCGGGTGAGCATCTCTTCGAGTTGCTGCTCGGTGACGACGGGAATGCCCTCGGCCATCGCCTTGCGGATCTTGCCCGTCTGCACGCCGGGGTCGTTACACACGACCACGCTCGTCTGGCGACTGACGGAGTTCATCACGTCGAGGCCGGCGTCGGCCATCCGGCCGGCGAGCGGGACCCGCGGCGTCACCGTCTGCCCCGTGACGACCACCTTCATCCCCTGCACCAGGCCGACGTCCAGCGACAGGCGTCCCGGGTTCTTCCACTCGCACGGCACGCGCGGCACGGAGTCCGGGTAGGCGGGCCTGCGGCTGAGGCAGTCGACCACCGGCAGCGGGAGCTGCAGGCTCTCGGCGAGCAGGGCGCTGCGTACGAAGACCTCGCTGAGGACGCGGGCGTCGTCGTAGGCGTCGTGCTCGAGCAACTGCTGGACCTGCCAGTGGGCGGCCAGGGTGGAGAGTTTGTGATCGGGCACGTCGAGTTCGAGCCGCCTCGACAGGGCGAGAGTGCACAACCGCTGTCTGGCCGGGATCTCGGTTCCGGCGCGCCGGAACTCGGCGTCGAGGAATCCGTAGTCGAAGGCCGCGTTGTGGGCGACGATGGTCCCGCCGTCCAGCACCTCGGCGAGTTCGCCGGCGATCTGCTCGAAGCGGGGAGCTCCGGCGAGCCGTTCGCGCGTCAACCGGTGCACGTGGACCGGGCCGGGGTCGCAACCCGGGTCGACGAGCGTCGAGTACTCCCGCTCGACGCTGCCGTCCTCCCGCAACACCAGCGCGGCCACGCTGAGCACCCGATGCGCGTAGGCGCGCAGGCCGGAGGTCTCGACGTCGACGACCACCCAGCGGTGGCCCTTCGGCAGCGTCCGCGAACCCGACGCGTGCGACAGCGTGTCGATCACCTGCACCTGCTCTACCTCCGACTGTTCTCCGGCCGGTCCCACCGGCGCACCGGAACATAGTGACTGATATGTCCGACACCGCCGGCGGCGCCACGCCGAGTGCGGCTGCCTTCCGACTGCTGCGGGCAGTACCGTTCCAGCCATGGCACAGCCACTCACAGGCAAAATCGCCGTGGTCGCCGGCGGCACCCGCGGCGCTGGCCGCGGAACCGCAATCGCTCTCGGCGAGGCCGGCGCGACGGTCTACTGCACCGGCCGCACCACCCGCGAGCGCCGCTCGGAGTACGACCGGCCGGAAACCATCGAGGAGACCGCCGAGCTGGTGACGGCCGCGGGTGGGGTCGGCATACCCGTCGCCGTCGACCACCTCGATCCCGAGCAGGTGCGTCGGCTCGTGCAGCGCATCGACGACGAGCACGGCCGCCTCGACATCCTCGTGAACGACATCTGGGGTGGCGAGAAGCTCATCGAGTGGGAAACCCCGCTGTGGGAACACGACCTCGCCGGCGGCTTACGGATGGTGCATCTCTCGGTCGACACGCATCTGATCACCAGCCACTTCGCGCTGCCGCTGCTGATCCGGAACCCAGGCGGGCTCGTCGTCGAAATGACGGACGGCACAGCCGAATACAATGCCGAGAACTTCCGGCTCTCGGTGTTCTACGACCTGGTCAAGTCCGCGATGCTTCGCCTCGCGTTCTCGCAGGCAAAGGAGCTCGCGCCGCACGGGTGCACGGCCGTCGCGCTGACGCCCGGGTGGATGCGGTCGGAGATGATGCTCGAGCACTTCGGGGTCACGGAGGAGAACTGGCGCGACGCCGCCGTGCCACATTTCGTCGCGATCTCGGAGTCGCCGCGGTTCGTCGGGCGGGCCGTCGCGGCGCTGGCCGCAGATCCGGACGTGCACCGCCGCAACGGAGGGTCGTTTTCATCGGGTGGGCTGGCGCGCGAGTACGGCTTCACCGACGTCGACGGGTCGCAGCCCGACTGCTGGCGGTACATGGTGGAGGTTCAAGATCGAGGTCTGCCCGCGGATGCGACCGGGTATCGGTGAGCGCGACACGCCGAGCCTACGACTGCCGTTCGCCCCCAACGTATTCCACACCAGTGAGTCGAATCGATTGACGCCCCCGCGGCGCGGTGCCACCATGTGTCATCCCCCGCACCCGCGAGGGTCACAACTGAAGAAGGCCCGCCAGGAGCGGCAACTCCCGACGGGCCGGATGTCCGACTGTCAAGGAGTCGAACGTGGGTCAGAATACCCTCGTCGGAGGCGTGCGCCGCGCGCCGCGCCCGACGAGCAACTACACCGTCGTCCGCAACGAAACGATCGGCAACAACAACCTCTCCTTCCGCGCCCGCGCGGTCTTGATCTGGCTGCTCTCCAAGCCCGCCGACTGGCGCATCCGCTCCGACGCGATAGCCGCGGAATCACCGACCGAGGGCCGCGACGCCATCCGGTCCGCGATGCGGGAGCTGGCTGCGCACGGTCACCTCGTCACCGAGCGTCGTCAGAACGAGCACGGCCAGTGGATCACCGTCCAGACCGTCTACGAAGTACCGGTCCGGCCCCAGCCGGGGCCTGGAAATCCGAACCCCGGCGAGCCGGACACCGGAGAACCCGGCGCTGAACAAAGAACTGAAGACCAAATAACTGAAACAAACCCCTCACCGGCCACCCAGCCGACGCCACCGACCGCGCACCAGCAACGGGTGAGCAGCATCTCGGAGAAGAAGCCGATCGGCGAGCTGGCGACCGCATGCCGCACCGCCGACCTGACCGCGACGTTCGACTACCTGCCCGCCGTCGCGCGCTCCCAGATCGCCGCGCTGATCGACTCCCACGGAATCCCGCCCCTGGTCGCGGCGGCGCGAGCGGCGCATCGACCGAACAATCCGACGCGCTTCGCGCACGCATGGATCCCGCTGTGGCAATCGCTGCCCCTGCCGCGGGCTCCCCTGCCGCCCAGGTGCGGCCGGTGCGACGAGTACGGCTGGCTGCCCGACGACCCGCACGGCCGCGCCGTGCGGTGCCCGTGCCGTCGCGTCGACGCGCCCGATCACCCGCTCGCCGCGTAAGCAACCGTCGGCGGCGAGCCGGTAGCATCTGCCAGAACTGTTCCGTGACCACCGAGGTCGGAGGCCCATGTCCCGCAAGCGCTCAGGGTCGAGTCGCGGCTCCTCTCGTCAGCTGCCCGACAACGTCGTCTCGTTGGCCGAGCGTCGCCGCCCGGCGGGCACGCCGAAGGAGCAGTATCGCGCACTGGTTCCGGAGTTCGCCGGGTGGCTGGTAGAAAACGCCGTCTGCCCACCGAATCGGGTGGAGCAGATCGTGGTAAGCATTGCGAACGCGATCGACACACTGGCGCGGGCAAGCAAGGGATTCTCGGCGACACACTGGCGCAGCCACGACGTGGACCACCTGCTCGAGCGAGTGTTGACCAGCGACCTGGTCGAGGACGACGACGAGACGCGGGCGCACATCGCCGGGGATGTCATCGTCTTCCTGCGGTTTCTCGAAGCGACGAACCGGTGGACCGGCACCGCCGAGGACTTCGGGTACGGCCTGTCCACGCTCGTGTCCTACGTCGAATCGAAGCTCGCGCCCCTTCCGCCGGTCGACGAACCACCGGTCGAGCCCGAGGTCGAGCGTGCCGCCTTGACGGCCGTGCCGGTCGTCGCGCGGTTGGACGCCCTGCTCGGCTGGATCGGTGAGCGCCGGCCCGTGACCGCGACCGGAGCCCTGAAGCGTGCCCTGGTCATGGAGGCCTTCGACGCCGTCGGCGGCAAGCGCGAGGATCTGGCACCACGCAAAGTCCAGTCGATGTGGGATCTTCCCGTGCTGGAACAGACCTGGGTCGTTGCAGCCGTGGTGGACTTGATCTCGATCGGCAAGACCGTCGTCAAGCCCGGTCCGGCCGCGCCGGTGTGGCGGGATCCGGACCGGAATCCGGACCAGTACCTCGCCCTGTGCCGGGATGCGGTGACGCATTTCCTCATCGTGGCCCTCGGCAGGCGCGGTGAGGGACGGTTGGAGGCTTTCCATTCCGCCCTCGACGAGGCGACCGCCGTCGTCCTGTCCGCCGGTCTCGGTGAGCACCCGCTGCCGTCCGACCCCGAGGAACGCCTGAACGCACTACCCGTGCTGTTCCCCGGCATGCCGGTCGGACCGAGCTTTCTCGGCAGTATGCTCGTCGACCGCCTCGACGACCTCGTCGCCGACGGCATCCTCGAGGATGCGGATGGCTACCGCGTACCGACACCGCTCCGTCCTGCCGTGCGGGCCGCCGTGCGCATCCTCCTCGGCGACGTGCCGCCCGTCGCCATCCACCCGCCCGCGCGGTGCACTCTGCGAATCACGTTGCGCGACAGCGAGACCCCGGTGTGGTGACGGGTGGCGGTCGACGATTCGCTGAGCCTGCTGCATCTGCACTTCGTCATCCAGAGCTGCTTCGCCTGGGAGGACTACCACCTGCACCAGTTCACGAAGGGCGAGCCGTTCACCCGTGGTCGCGTGTACGTGCCCGACGATCAAATCGACGACGAGCTCGCGAACGGATTCAGCGACGTCGTCGACGAGGGCACGGTGACTATCGGGACGGTGCTGCCGAAGGTGGGCGCCACCCTGACCTACCTGTACGACTACGGCGACGGGTGGATGCACGACATCGTCGTCGAGTCCGTCGCCGACTTCGATGCGAATGCTCCGCGCGCGGCCTGCGTCGATGGTCACGGCCTGGCGCCGGCCGAGGACTCCGGCGGCACGTGGGGCTGGTCGGACATACTGGCGGCAGCTGACGACCCGAGCCACGAACGCCACGACGAGGTGCGGCAGTGGCTGGGCTTGCGGCCGGGTGAGCGCGTCGACCCGGAGTGGTTCGACGCGGACGACGCCAACGAACAGTTGCATGCCCTGTTCAGATAACGTTGCGGCCGAACGGCTTGCGCGCGAATCGCGCAGGTTCACTCGAGCGCGCAGTCTTCCTTCCCTGTCGGTCGTACACCTTCAGCAGCCATGGGTGGTGAAACGAAAACCTGGGTTCGGTGCCAGCCGAGGTACGCCGTGTCGGGCCGATCTGCGCCCGCCGGAAGGATCAACCGGTCGGCCAGCGGCGGCTTGCCGAAGGCACGACGCAGCGGATCGTCACTCGGCAGTGCTCGTTCGAGGTCGGTGGCGTACGTGATGGAGAGGTCCTCGGACACAGTGAGTAGGCCCGTGTCGAATGCGACATCGTGCGTGGGGCAGGCCGTCAGTCCGTTCAGGTGATCGAGGCGTTCCTTGTTGGTGCTCTCTCGCCACGGCTTGATGTGGCTCGCAGTGAGCAGGCGCGGCCGACGACGGCCCCCGATTATGCTCCCCATACCGCAGAACACGCACCGGTTGCCGTGGTTGGTCAGCACTGCCTTGGCGAAGCGGTGCTGACCGATACGAACAGTCGAGGTGAGCAAACGCTGCGTGATCTCGACCGGCACATCCTGCCGCTCACGCGCCCACTTCTCGACAATTCCCTCGAGTTCTCGCTCGACCTCGCTCTCGACGAGTTCCTCCTGCCCCGCCAGCCAGAGCGAGCCTCCGTCCTCGAGTTCGAGGAAATCAGGCAGGGCGTCCCGTCCTATGCCCTCGGCGCGTGCCGCCCGAAGAATCCGCAAGTACACGTCTTGCAGCAGAGCACTGTCCGACGTCATGCGCGCCGACACCTCGAGTTCGTGGCGGCCGCCGTGACTGCGCGAGCCGTCGAGGTTGGCCATCTTGGCGAGGATGCTCGACGGCGGCCGCTTGTAGAGGCTGGCAAGGTGCTGGACTGGAAAGCCTGCTCGATGGGCGCTGCTGCTGCCGAACCGACTGTGGTCGACGAGCAACGAGGCGCACAACGACAGGACGACCTCGCTCGGGACGAAGTTCACCTGCCGCTGCCCTCGAAGAACTGGCTCCCGAGCGAGGACCGACCGCCACTGCTCACGGAGTGCGACATCGGAGGGATCCAGGAAGTCACCGATGCCGTATGCGCCACGTCGATTCACCAAGATTGAAACCTCCACACTCTGTAGTCGCCCCTGATAATGCACCACATTGATCTTGCGTGACTCCCGCGTACCGATGCGGAGAGGACGAACCCGATCATCGAGTACGTTGCTGTTCCGCTTGAGTCTTCGGGAGCTGGGCATCGACGCCGCACCGTGGGTCTCGAATTCCTCATGAAGCGAATCGAACAAGTACCTACCGAGCCACAGGACATCATTTGTACCGGCAGCGGGCCGAAGAGGCCGTGAGGCACATCGAGGCAAAAAGCCGACTGGACCAATAGGGCACTCGGTCCCGGGTGCAGTTCACCCACCGTGTCCGTCCCGGCTTGAGGGCTCGGAAGAGCGCATTGGGCGCATCGGCACCCGCGCCGCAACGAGTGCGTTACAGTTCCCGGGCCAACTGATACCGGGGGGATTCATGGCCGAGGGACTCCGTTTGAATCCGCAGACGATCGAAGAGATCGTCGCCATCTGCGACACGATGCTTGAGACGCTTCGAGAAGCGGGCCGGCAGGCCGGCGAGCTCACTGCAGCACCAAGTTTCGGAGGCTTCAAGTCGGCCGAGGATCTTCGTGCAGGTTTCGTACGCAAAGCTCAGGGCACGCCCGAGTCACTCTATGAAATCCTCAAACAGTTCGAAGCCGTGCTCAGAGGTATGCGCGACACGTTTGCCACAGGCGGGGAGGGATTCCTCGCCGCAGAATCCGAGCGGGTCGAACGCCTGCACGACCTGCCCCAGGACGAGCTGTGACGGCGCGCCGAACCGCTACAACCGTCAGTGGTGCGCTCGCAGTCCTCGCTGCCCTCGCCGGCTGCGCCGGACCCACCCACAATTCGACCCCTGCAAGCGCAGCCGTCGAACCGCCAACCCCTGCAACTCGCGTGCCACGTCTCGTCGACGAGTCCGACCGCCCTCTGGTGGCCTTCGATCCTTGCCTCGACATACCCGACGAGGTGATTGTCACTGCTGGTTACGACCCGACCTCGGAAGACAAGGCCGACTTCGCGGCCACCCATTTCACGATCCTCGGCTGCGCCTACAAGGGCACCGTTCACGTACCAGAAGTACTAGTTCGCTACGACCTCTCCGTGCTCTCTGCCAATTTCAACTTCGAGGAGGAACAGCAGAAGTCCAGTGACAACGGCGACGACGTTCGCAGTACCGAGATTGCAAGTCACCGGGCACTGCTGAAAACCAACCAATCACTTCCCGAGCGTTGCGAAATGAGCATCGAAACGTCGTACGGAGTCCTCATCGTTGCTCGCATCCATTGGAGCGATAGCGGCAGTCCAGTGCCCGAATCGCAATGGTGCATCGGACTCGAAGACACGGCCGAGCGCATCGTCGCCGTCCTCGACGACGTCGAGTCGCGCACCCGCTGACCCAGCATCCCGTCTGGATTCGAGCCCGGAAGCCGAACTCGAACCCGCACAGGTTGGACGAGACCACGCCCGCGACGCTGTCGCCCCCATATGTCAGCATGGTCGAACCCGACACCGGAGGAGGGAGCGTCGTGTCCACCGCCGACCTGCACCGCCTGGCGCGTCTGCGTCAGGAGCACCCGGCATGGGCGCTGCTGCGGTCGGACAACGCGGCCGCGGTGCTGGCACTGCTGGGCCGGCACTTCGACCGTGGCACGCGACGGCTGCCGGCCCCGGAGCTGTTCGCCCGCCTCGATGCGGACCTGCAGGAACTGCGCGACGAGGGCTTCGAGCTGCCGCGCACCGGTCAGGCCTATTGTGCGGACTGGGTGCGCGCGGGTTACCTGCTGCGCCGCGCGAGCGCCGACGCCCGCGAGGAGACCCTCGAACCGACCGAGGCGACGTTCGCCGCCCTCACGTTCGTCGCGGGCCTGACGACCGCCACCAGCTCGGTCACCGAGTCGCGGCTGACCACCCTGTCGAGCCAGCTCCAGGCACTGGCGCGGGACTCGGATCCGCGCAGCGAGAGTCGCCTGGCGGCGTTGCGGGCCGAGCGCGACGAGCTGGACCGGCAGATCGCCGCCGTCGAATCCGGGGACTTTCCCGTGCTGGACGGGAACCGCGCGGTGGAACGGTCCGCGGAGATTTTGGCGCTGGCCGGGGAGATCCCGGGTGACTTCGCGCGGGTGCGCGCCGAGTTGGAGGCACTCAACCGGGAGCTGCGGGCCCGGATCCTCGGCGACGAGAACGACCGCGGCGACACTCTCGGCGAGGTGTTCCGCGGGGTCGATCTGATCGGCAGCTCCGACGCCGGCCGCAGCTTCGCCGGCTTCTACGACATGATCATCGACCCGGAGCGGTCGTCGCAGCTCGACGACTGGATCGAGGCGGTGCTGCAACGCCCGTTCGCGCAGCAGCTCACCACCGAGCAACGCAACCGGTTCCGCACCCTGCTCACCGAGATGGAGGACGCCGGCGGCGAGGTGCACGCGACGATGACGTCGCTGTCGCGTTCGCTGCGGCACTTCGTGCAGTCCCGCCACTACGAGGAGCACCGGCGTCTGCAGCGGCTCCTGCGCTCGGCCCAACAGCAGGCCCTGCAGGTGGCGCAGCGCCGCAAACCATACGATCTGCTGGACCTCGAGCTGGTGCGGGTCGGCATGGGCATCGATTCGGTGGCGGCGCTGCGGCTGCACAACCCGGCCGACGACCTGGTGGCCGAGCCGGTGGTGACGCAGCCGGTCGGCGAGGTGGATCTGGCGGAGCTGCGCCGCATCGTCCGCGAATCGGAGATCGACATGGACGAGCTGGCCGGCAACGTCGCCGCCACGCTGCGTTCCCGCGGCAGCGCCACGATCGGCGACGTGTTGCGCGATCATCCCGCCACGCAGGGACTGGCCAGCGCGGTGGGTCTGCTGGTGCTCGCCGCGGAGCACGGTCACCGCGTCGACGGCACCGAGGAGATCGCCTGGACGTCCCCGTCGGGCGCGACCCGCGTCGCGACGGTGCGCCGGCACCTGTTCGACCCAACCGACACCGAGTTCACCGCCCGCATCACCGAGGACGCGTCATGACCGAATCGACCACCCGCACGGGCCTGTATCCGGGCGACGCAGGCGAACTCGACCTCGACACCCGCCGCGCGCTGGTGCAGCTGCTCAAGGGACCGCTCGTCACCGCCGACAAGCACCCGGAGGTGTGGCGGACGGTAATCCGCGACGAGCGGGTGCTGCGGTCCCGGCTCGCGGACGTGTTCCTCGATCTCGTCGTCGACGAGGACGATCAGCTCGCGTTCACCCGCCCCGCCGACACGGGCGACCACAAGGCCCCGACGGTGCTGCGCACCGAGCGCCTGACGTTCATGGACACCGTGATGCTGCTGGCGTTGCGGCACCGGCTGCTGCGCGCCCAGCCGGGCGAGCGGGTGATCGTCGACTTCGACGAGGTGGCGGGGCAGCTGGAGATGTACCGCGCGGCGACGAGCACCGATCCGGCCGGCTTCCGCAAACGGGTCAACGCGTCGTGGGAGAAGTTGAAGAAGTACACGCTGCTGGCGTCGACGTCCACGGAGGGCCGGATGGAGGTCTCTCCGGTGTTGCGGCAGTTGTTCGACGCCGATCAGGTCGCCGCCGTCGAGGCCGAGTTCCGGCGCATCGTCGAGGAGGACGCGCCGTGAGCGCCGCGCCGATCCACCCCGGCCAGTTCCGGCTCGCGCGGGTGCAGGTGGTCAACTGGGGTACCCTTCACGGACATCACGCCATTCCCTTGGCCCGCAAGGGTTTTCTCATTACCGGTGCATCCGGTTCGGGCAAGTCGACGCTCATCGATGCGATCTCGACGGTGCTCATGCCGGGCGGCAGCGTGCGGTTCAACGCGGCCGCGCAGGAGTCGGCGGCCGGGTCGGGCCGCAACTTCGTCAGCTACATGCGCGGCGCGTGGCGGCGCGAGGCCGACGCCGACACCGACTCGCTCACCGCCTCCTACCTGCGCACCGGCGCCACGTGGAGCGCGGTCGCACTGACGTACAACGCCGGCGACGGCACGGC
This sequence comes from Rhodococcus sp. M8, assembly GCF_015654185.1. Taxonomy (NCBI): domain Bacteria; kingdom Bacillati; phylum Actinomycetota; class Actinomycetes; order Mycobacteriales; family Nocardiaceae; genus Rhodococcus; species Rhodococcus sp. M8. The sequence continues at coordinate 5,893,430 of NZ_CP064065.1, read as the reverse complement.
CCCGGTGACGCTGGTCAAGCTCATGCACCTGCGCCGGGGCGCCAACGCCAACAACGAGATCTCGCACCTGCACCTGATCCTCGACACCGACGTGGAGTTGACCGACCTCGAACCGTTCGTCGCGCGGGGAATCGACACCCGGGGTATCCGCAAGCGCTGGCCGGATGCGGTCGTGAACCCCAGCTACGCGCCGTTCGCGCGCGCGTTCCGGTCCAAGCTCGGCATCTCGTCGGAGGCCGCGCAGCGGCTGCTGCACCGCACGCTGTCCGCGAAGAGCCTGAACAGCCTCGACCAGCTGCTGCGCGACTACATGCTCGACGAGCCGCCGACGTTCGCGATGGCCGAGCGGGCCACCACCCAGTTCCGCGAGCTGCGCGAGGCGCATCGCGTCGTCGTCGATGCCCGTCGTCAGGTCGAGACGCTCGAGCCGCTCGTCGCACTGGCCGATGCCCGCCGCACCGGCCTGCAGTCGCAGCGCGACCTGCAGGACGAGGCCGATCACCTCGACGCGGTGCACGCCCGGATGACGGTGGATCTGCTCAGCGACAGGCTCGACGAGACGCGGGCGCAAACCGGTCTGCTGCAGGCCGCCGCGGACAAGACCGCCGACGAGGCCGACCGCGCCGGCGAACGCACCCTTGATCTGCGGGTGCGCGCCGAGAGCGCCGGCGACGGCCGGCTCGCGACCCTCCGCGTGCACAAGGAGACAGCCGAGACCGAACTCGAACGAATCACCCAGCAACGCAGACGGTTCGACGTCGCCCTCGCGCAATGGGAGGCGGAGACACCGGGCACCGCGGACGACTTCGCGCATCTGCAGGCCCAGCTCGAGAGGGAACTGCGCGAGCTCGACGCGACCGCCGACACGCGTAGGGCCGAACTGTACGAGGTGGCCGGTGCGCTCGCCGAACGCCGGAAGACGATCCGCGCACTGATCGCCGACCGGGAGGTCCTGGCCCGGCGCCGCTCGAACCTCGATCCCGACCTGCTGCGCGCCCGGGAACTGGTGTGCTCGGCGGCCGGACTCGGTGAGGACGCCCTGCACTTCGCGGGCGAGCTGATCGCGGTGCGCGCCGAGCACGCCGAGTGGACGGGTCCGATCGAGCGGGTCCTGGGCGGATTCGGGCGCACCCTGCTGGTGCCCGACGAGCTGTATCCGCGGGTGGCCGCCGCCGTCGACGCACACCATCTCGGTGCCCGCCTCGTGTACCGGCGGGTCCGCACGGGTGTCGGTGCGCCGGACGCGCCCACCACCGCCGACGGCTCGCTCGTCCGCAAGCTCGAGGTGCGGCCCGGCCCGCTCGCCGCGTGGCTGCAGCACCACCTGGCGGACCGCTTCGACTACGCGTGCGTCGACACCGCCGACGACCTGCGCCGCGTCCCGCGGGGCGTGACCCGGGCCGGACAGGTCAAGCACGGCGGCGACCGGCACGAGAAGGACGACCGGCGGCGCATCGACGACCGCAGCCGCTGGGTCCTCGGCTTCGACAACGAGGCCAAGCTCGCCGACCTGCGCCGGCGCATCGGCGACGTCGAGACCGACGTCGCCGCGCTGCAACGGCGGCAGGAGGCTCTCGAGCGCGCCGAGTCCGCGGTCCAGCAGCGCCGGCAGGCCGCCGCGGTGATCCGCGAGTCCGCGTGGGCCGACGTCGACGTCGCGGCGGCGGGCAGCGCGGTGGACGCGATCGAGGAGCGGCTGCGCGAGTGGATGCAGGGCAACACCGAATACGCCACGCTCACCGCGGATCTGGCTCGCGCCGAGAGCGAGGAACGCGCCGCCCGGCAGGCGCACACCGCGGCGCTGGCCAAGCTCGAACAGCACCGGGACGAGCTGACCCGGGTGCAGGCGCGGCTCGACGACGCGCAGGACCACGCCGGCACCGCGGTGCCCGACCCGATCGCCGCGCGCATCCGGACCCGGTTCGCCGCGGCGGTCCGCCGCGTCACCGTCGACAACATCGACCGGGCCCTGAGCACCGTGGGTCGCGCGATCAACGAGGAGATGCGGTCCGCGCAGCGCGACACCGCGGACGCCGAGCGCCGCATCACCGCCATCCTCACCGGCTACCTCGCCGAGTGGGAGGCGCGGCGCGCCGAGATGCGCTCCGAGGCCGAGTACGTCGACGACGCCCTCGCCGTGCTCGCCCGGCTGCGCAGCGACGGCCTGCCCGCCTACGAGGACGAGTTCTTCCGGCTGCTGCGCGAGCAGTCGCACCGCAACATCGGGGAGCTGGCGCGCGCGATCCGCAAGGCGCCGGGCGAGATCCGCTCCCGCATCGAGCCGGTGAACGAATCGCTGCGCCGCTCGCCGTTCGACACCGACCGGATCCTGCGCATCGACGTCAAGGACCGGCGCTCCCCCGCCGCGTCGGAGTTCCTGGCGGAGCTGCTGCAGATCACGAGCGGCGCGTGGAAGGAGGAGGACCGGGCCGCGACGGAGCGGCGGTTCGAACAGATGGCGGCGGTGCTCGAACGGCTCGACTCCGGCGAGCCCGCCGACCTGCGGTGGAAGCGCCTCGTGCTCGACACCCGCCTGCACGTCGGATTCATCGGGGTGGAGGTCGACCCGGAGGGCCACGACGCCAACTATCACGACTCGAGCTCCGGCCTGTCGGGTGGGCAGGCGCAGAAGCTGGTGTTCTTCTGCCTCGCCGCCGCGCTGCGCTATCAGCTGGCCGCCGCCGGCGAGGAGTTGCCGCGCTACGGCACCGTGATCCTCGACGAGGCGTTCGACCGCGCCGACCCCGCGTACACGCGGCGGGCGCTGGACGTGTTCACCCAGTTCGGGTTCCACATGGTGCTCGCCACCCCGCTCAAGCTGCTGCAGACCCTCGACGACTACATCGACGGCGTGGCCGCGGTGAGCATCCGCGACAAGCGCTACTCGCAGATCGCACTGTTGCCGATCCGCGGGGACGGCACGTGAGCGCACTGTGCGTGCCGCCGTCCGCGGTCGCCGGCAAGGCCCAGGTTGCCTACCGCAGCCGCCGCACCCGATGGATCACCGATCCCACTGCGGCCGAATCGGATTCGCTGTCGATCGGGCTGCATCCGCCGTCCGAGCGGCGGGTCGCGCAGGATCCCGACGCCGTCGTCGCGTGGGTGCGTGCCTGGCACCGCTACCCGGGTGCCGGGCGGGTCGAGTGGGAGACGCGGCGCTGGCCGAGCTTCGGCACGCAGGAAGTGCCGATGCGCCTGCTGCTTTCGGGCGCGACCGAGATCGCCGCTGCGGCCGCACGAGCACCCGAGTGGCGCACCCTCACCGAACGGCAGGCGCGGCTGCTCGACGGACTCGGCCCCGGCACCGCGACGCTCGCGACAGCGATCGCCGCGACGCATGCCCGCTGGCTGGAGCTGGACGAGCCGGACTTCGCGCGGCTCGTCGCGGCGGTGCGCTGGCTGGCCGAACACCCGTCGTCGGGGCTGTTCATCCGCCAGCTGCCGGTGCCCGGCGTCGACACCAAATGGGTGTCGCGGCACCGCGGCCTGGTCGAGACGCTGCTCGACGGCGTGCGGGGCGATCGTGACCTGGGGGTGCGGTCGCTGCCGCGGATGTGCGAGGTGGCCGTGTGCGACCGGGCGCTGCTGGCGACGGCGCCCCGGATCTTCGCGACGTCGCTCGACGAGCTGGCGGCACTGCCGGTGAAGCCGGCCCGCACCCTGATCCTGGAGAACAAGGAGGGCCTGCACGCGCTGCCGGAGCTGCCGGCGACGGTGGCGGTGCACGGCGGCGGCTACGCGGTGCACGAGCTGGCGGACGTGCCGTGGCTCGCCGCCTCCGACGTCGTGTACTGGGGTGACCTGGACACGCACGGTTTCGCGATCCTCGACCGGCTCCGCGGCCGCCTCCCGCACGTGCGCAGCCTGCTCATGGACCGCGGCACCGTCGAGCGGTGGCGCGACCTCGCCGTGCCCGAGGCGTCACCCGCCCCACACGTGCCCGCACACCTGACCGGACCGGAACGCGACGCGCTGGCGGCGGTGCGTGCCGAGGGTCTGCGGCTCGAGCAGGAGCGGATCCCGTGGCCGTACGTCGTCGCCCATCTCGAGGCGCTGTAGGCGCGAGCGCCCCGCAGTACCCCGAATGGATCGGGCCGACCGACGTCGGCTGAGCCTCGACGGGGCCGGAGTCCCGAAACTGGACCCCGAACGGGCCGCCGGTTCCGGGGTCGTCTTCCCGCCTGCGCCTTCACGATGTGCCTGAAGTTGCAATAGTGAACTAGAATCAAACTTCTCGTTCCCGGGATCTTTCACGGGAAATCCCTTCACAGGAAAGGAGCACTCCGACGCACACGCCGGCCCCCCACACCGTTCATCTCGTCTCCCTGCCCCACAGCGTCGGGGACGCTCCCCCGCTCGCGTCCGAGCGACCCCGGCTCCACGGCCACCCGGACATCGTGTGGTTCCGGGATCGCTATGCGATCCCCATCTCGACGACCACGCCGCACGAGGCGATGCTCGAGGATCTGCACTTCGTGCGCCGGGTCCTCGACGACGCCGGCATCGACTATCTGCTGGTCCGCGGCGACGGCACGCGCCCGGTGCTGGCGGTGGACTGGGCCGACCGCAAGGAGCTGCGCGCCGCACTGGTCGTCGCGTGCACCGACGAACCGTTCTACTCCAAGACGGTCGGCACCAAGCGGCGCCGACCGGTGCTCGTCGCCGACGGCCGGCTCTCCCACAGTTCCAAGGCTCGGGCGTTCCGCCTGTTCCGGCCGCGAGTCGAGCTGACCAGCGGGCTGCGGTACGGGGCGTCGAACGGGGTGCAGATCGAGCTGTGGTCGCACACCGACGACGAAATCCTCCTGCCGAAGGAGAACGCTCTGACCCGGCGCAGCGTGCCGCGGGAGGAGATCACCCGCACCACCGTCGAGCGCTACGGGCAGACGTGGCCGACGATCGAGGGGATGTTCGCGACCCATCCGTCGGACGTCCCGTTCGAGATCGACCTGGTGTTCTCGTGGGTGGACGGCTCGTCGAAGGAGTGGCAGGCCGAGCGCGCCAAGCGCATGCAGAACTACGTGGTGGGCGAGGGCGACGACTCCCCCGCACGCTTCCGGCAGATCAACGAGCTGAAGTACGCGCTGCGCTCCGTACACATGTATGCGCCGTGGATCCGGCGGATCTTCGTCGCGACCGACTCGGAGCGACCGGACTGGCTGGCCGACGACGGCCGGGTCACGTTCGTGCGCAGCGAGGAGTTCTTCGCCGACCCCTCGGTGCTGCCCACCCACAACTCGCAGGCCGTCGAGTGCCAGCTGCACCACATCCCGGGTCTGTCCGAGCACTTCCTGTACTCGAACGACGACATGTTCTTCGGCCGCGCGGTGGATCCGCAGATGTTCTTCTCCGCCGGCGGCGTCACGAAGTTCATCGAGGCGGACACCCGGATCGGGCTGGGCCGGAACCACAAGAAGCGCAGCGGTTTCGAGAACGCGGCGCGCGTGAATCGCCGGCTGCTCGAGGACCGGTTCGGGGTGACGATCACCCGGCACCTCGAACACACGCCGGTGCCCCTGCGCAAGAGCATCATGGCGGAGATGGAGCGGGAGTTCGCGGAGGAGTTCGCCGCGACGGCGGCGAGCACGTTCCGGGCCGCGGAGAACATCTCGGTGACGAACTCGTTCTACCACTACTACGCGCTGATGACCGGCCGCGCGGTGCAGCAGACGACGGCCCGCATGCGGTACGTCGACACGACGATGAAATCGGGGCTGCGCGAGCTGGACACGCTACTGGCGACGCGGAAGATGGACTTCTTCTGCCTCAACGACGGCAGCATGCCCGAGGTCGACCTCGAGCTGCGGACGGCCAAGGTCACCCAGTTCCTGGAGCGGTACTACCCGATCCCGGCCCCGTGGGAAACGGACCACCCGGGGCGGGCCTGACCTGCGCGGCGTAGTCCCATCCGGCGCACCGGGCCGTCCCGCTTATCCGCGGGGCGGCCCGGGCGCGGTGGAACGCGAACTCGGGGACGACGCCAGGGCCGGCGTCGACGCTCACCGCCCGTTCGGTGACGAGGCGAGGGCGGGAAACACCCAGCTTCCGTCGAGGATCTCCGGACGCGGGCGATACAGGCGAACGAGATAGTTCCACCCCTCCGTGACGGGAAGGTAATTGGCGCGGTCCGCCTCGTCGCCCCCACCGAAACGGACGGTGATCGAGCCGTCGGCGTTCGGCACGCCTGTGAGGTTGTTGATGCTGTAGGCGTGGTGCTCGTTCGGTTCGAAGAAGCCCTCGGCGTTGTAGACCGAGACGGACCAGAAGCCGTCGACGGGCACATCGCCGACGGTCAACTCGTACTCTCCGACCGGCAGTCCCGGATCGACGCCGATGTACACGGCCTCCTCGGTCGGAAGGCCGCCCCAGCCGGCGGCGGTACCGATCAGGTGCCGGACCGGGTCGACGGCGTTCCTGGCGCCGAACATCCGATCGAATCCGGTCAGGTCTCGTGCCAGGGCCAGGAGCGCCTCCCGCGTCGCGTCGAGGCTCGCACGGTCGTAGTCGGGCGCCGCGAACGGCGTCGACGAGCCGACTTCGAGACGGAACCGGTCCTGGAGCGAGACCACGGTGCGGACGTCGTCCGGATCGGAGGGATCGACGAGAATCCGCACCGCGACGGCGACGTACGGTGTCGGGAACTCGTCAGCGGTGAACTTGTGCTCTCCCGGGTCGTGGAGGATCCGATCGACATGGTGGTCCTGGTCGACCACCATCACGGACATGTACCGCCGACCGCCGTCGGGGATGGTGAGTGTCGCTCCCCCCGAGGTGTCGACGATCGCGAGGCTGTACAGGGTGTCGCGGTTCATCCGGATCACCGTCTGCTGCTCGACCGAGGCGGGCTCCCGGTTGTGCCGGAGCACATTGATGCCCCCGGCGTCCCGCTGAAGATCGAGAAACATCCGATCCGTCTCCGCGCGAACGAAGTTGTCCACATTCACCGGAATCGATGTCATGCGCGGCAGCCTAGACGACGAACGCCCCACGCGCTGTCCGATTCGTCCGCCTCCGCGACGGACCGGTGTCCCCTGCCGGAACTGCCGGGCCGGCCGCCGGGCACGGTGCGGCCCCGTCTCATTCCGGCTCCGACATCCGCGCGCGGCGCGCGAGGGTGGCGGCGACGCCGGCCGCGGCCGCGCGCACCGACGTGGCGTGCCGCTCGGGATGGAAGCGGGCCACGGGACCGGTGACACTGAGGGCCGCGATCGGCCGGTCGTCGGGGTCGAGTACCGGCGCGGCGACGCAGGTGATGCCCATCGCGGATTCCTCGCGTTCGTACGCGACCCCCTCGTCGACGATGCGTTCGAGCTGTGCGCGCAGCAGTCCGGGCCCGGACAGCGTCTTCGGGGTGCGCCGTTCGAGTGGCCCGGCGAGCACCCTCTCGATGATCTCCGGATCGGAGTATGCGAGGAGGGCCTTTCCGATGGCCGTGCAGTGCAGCGGCATTCGGCCGCCGAGACGGGACGGGGAGCGGGCCTGCCGGTGTCCCCCGATCTTGGAGATGTAGACCACTTCGGTGCCCTCGAGGATGCCGAGGTGCACCGTCTCGTGCGTCCGCTCGTACAGGTCCTCCATGAACGGGGTTGCGACCTCGATCAGGCTGCGTTCGGTGGACGCCCGCATTCCGAGTTCGAACAGTTGCCCGCTCAGCCGGTAGCCGGCCTGGGTGCGGTCGAGAAGGCGCACCTTGACGAGGTCGGAGACCAACCGGTGCAGGGTGCCCTTGGGGATGCCGGTGCGCCGGCCGAGTTCCGCGAGGCTGAGCCCGTGGTCGTCGACGGTGAACGCATACAGCACGGTGACGACCTTGCCGAGCACGGTGTTCGGGTCGATCTGCACGTCGCTGGGAGTGTGCACCGCATTCACCCTTTCGTCCGGTGACCTGGCGATTCGGGTCACCCGCCACTGTACGTTCCACTGAGTCGAACACTTTCCTGGCCGGATGCCGGCTCGCCCGGCGACAGTGGGCAGACCAATTCCCTTCGACCTTCCGGGACCGCCATGACCCCCTCCCCAGGAACCGACCGCATGCCGGCTCCGCCCTCCGCCGGCGGCGCCGCGACGGACGATCCGGCTGTACACGCGGCCTTCGTCCGGATCGACCACGCGGTGCGCACCCACTCACCGTGCCCGCCGGTGCGTGACCTCATCGGCAGCTCCGACATCGAGCGCGCCTACGCGGTCCAGACGAAACTGAACGCGGCACGCACGGCCGCCGGCGCTCGTGTGGTCGGTCGCAAGATCGGGCTCACGTCACCGGCGGTCCAGCGGCAACTCGGCGTGGACCGGCCCGACTTCGGTGTCCTGTTCGACGACATGCAGTACACCGAGGACGAACCCGTGCCCTTCCAGCGCCTGCTGCAACCGAAGGTCGAGGCGGAGATCGCCTTCGTGCTCGGGCAGGACCTCGCCGACGGCCCGCTCGACGACCGGCGCATCCGCGCCAGCGTCGACTACGCCGTCGCCGCCCTCGAGATCGTCGACAGCCGGATCGCAGGCTGGGACATCACCTTCGGGGACACGGTCGCCGACAACGCCTCGTCCGGGCTGTTCGTCCTCGGCACCCGGCGCCGCGGGCTCGACGAGTTCGAACCGGTCGACACCGAGATGGCGATGCGCGTCGACGGCGCGGCGGTGTCCACCGGGAACGGCGCGGCCTGCCTGGGCGACCCGCTGCGGGCCCTGGCGTGGCTCGCCGACACCGCCCGCCGGTTCGGTGAACCGCTCCGCGCCGGGCAGATCGTCCTGTCCGGGGCCCTCGGGCCGATGGCGCCCGTCCACCCCGGCTCCACCGTCACCGCGGACATCACCGGACTCGGTTCGGTGACCGCGACCTTCACCCAGGAGGACCACACATGAGCACCCGCAAAACACAGGTGGCCGTCATCGGCTCCGGCAACATCGGCACCGACCTGATGATCAAGGTGATCCGGAACTCGACCAATCTCGAGATGGGCGCCATGGTCGGCATCGATCCCGACTCGGACGGCCTGGCCCGCGCCCGCCGGCTGGGTGTCCCCACCACCGCCGACGGCGTGGCGGGCCTGATCGGCCTGCCGAACTTCGACGAGATCGGCTTCGTGTTCGACGCGACGTCGGCACGGGCGCACCGGGCCAACGCCCGCGCGCTCGAACCCTACGGCAAGCGGCTGATCGACCTCACGCCCGCAGCGATCGGCCCCTTCGTCGTTCCCGCCGTCAACCTCGACGCACACCGGCACGCCCCGAACGTCAACATGGTCACCTGCGGTGGGCAGGCAACCATCCCCGTCGTGGCGGCGGTCTCGCGCGTCACGCCCGTCGCCTACGCCGAGATCGTCGCGTCCATCGCGTCGAAGTCCGCCGGACCCGGCACCCGCGCGAACATCGACGAGTTCACCGAGACAACGGCGCACGCGATCGAGTCGGTCGGCGGCGCGGCCCGGGGCAAGGCGGTGATCGTCCTGAACCCTGCCGAGCCGCCGCTGATCATGCGGGACACCGTGTTCTGCCTGATCTCCGAGCCGAGCGCGGTCGTGCACGACGCCGTCCGGGAGTCGATCGAGCGGATGGTCGCCGACGTCGCCGCCTACGTGCCGGGCTACCGGCTCAAGCAGCGGGTGCAGATCACCCCGGTCCCGGAGGGGCAACCGGTGCATACCCTGCTCGCCGACGGCGCCCCGACCACACCCACCCACCAGGTGTCGGTATTCCTCGAGGTCGAGGGTGCCGCCCATTACCTGCCCGCGTACGCGGGCAATCTCGACATCATGACCTCGGCGGCCCTGCGGTTCGCGGAGGCCGCCGCCGAGACGGACACCGCGCGCGCGGCAGAACTGGAGACCACCCGATGACGACCGAACTGTTCATCCAGGACGTCACGCTCCGGGACGGGATGCACGCCGTTCGGCACCGCATCACCCCGGACGACGTGGGCCGTATCGTGGCCGCGCTGGACGCGGCCGGCGTCGACGCCATCGAGGTCGCCCACGGTGACGGCCTGGCCGGCGGCAGCCTCAACTACGGACCGGGCAGCCACACCGACTGGGAGTGGATCGAGGCCGCGGCCGCGAACGTGTCCCGGGCGCGCCTCACCACCCTGCTCCTGCCCGGGATCGGCACGATCCGCGAACTCGAACACGCCTACCGGCTCGGGGTCCGCTCGGTGCGCGTGGCCACGCACTGCACCGAGGCGGACGTCTCGGCCCAGCACATCGCCACGGCCCGCGAGCTGGGCATGGACGTCTCCGGATTCCTCATGATGAGCCACATGGCACCGCCCGCCGAGCTGGCGCGACAGGCGAAGTTGATGGAGTCCTACGGCGCGCACTGCGTCTACGTCACCGACTCCGGCGGTCGTCTGACCATGGACGGGGTACGCGAACGGGTTCGGGCCTACCGGAACGTGCTCGACCCGGGCACCGAGATCGGCATCCACGCCCACGAGAATCTGTCGTTGTCGGTGGCGAACTCCGTGGTCGCCGTCGAGGAAGGTGTCACTCGCGTCGACGCCTCCCTGGCCGGCCACGGCGCCGGCGCCGGCAACTGCCCGCTCGAGGCGTTCGTCGCCGTCGCCGACCTGCAGGGCTGGACCCACGGCAGCGACCTGTTCGCGCTGCAGGACGCCGCCGACGACCTGGTCCGGCCGCTTCAGGATCGGCCGGTCCGGGTGGACCGCGAGACCCTCACCCTCGGCTACGCCGGCGTGTACTCCTCGTTCCTCCGCCACGCGGAGGCAGCGTCCGAGCGCTACGGCATCGACGTGCGCACCCTCCTGCTCGAGGTCGGGCGGCGCGCGCTCGTCGGCGGGCAGGAGGACATGATCGTCGACATCGCCCTCGACCTGCTGGGGGACCGTGCCGGCAGCCCGGCGTGACCCGGGATCCGCATACGCGCGGGGGCGGGTCTGTCGCGAACGACAGACCCGCCCCGGTCGCTGCGCCGTCAGACGGCGTCGGTCCGCTTGGGTGTTCCCCAACTGCTGACGTCCACCACCGTTCCCGTCACGGTCGCGGAATCGTCACGGCACGCGAGATAGAGGTAGGCGCCCACGTAATCGTCGGGTTCCACCTCGATCTGCAGCGCGCCGTTGTCGCGCACCATCTGCCGGATCGGAATCGCATCGGCCACCGAGCGGTCGGCGAGCCCCATCGCGCCGGGCCCGCGCAGGTCGGTGGCCATGCCGCCGGGAGCGACCGCATTGACCCGAACCTCCGGGGCAAGTTCGTACGCCAGCTGCCGCACGAGTCCCACGCCGGCATGCTTGGACGAGACGTACAGCGGCCCACCGCCGCCCGGGAAGAAGGCCGCGTTGGACAGGGTGAAGATCATGCTGCCGCGGGAGGACTTCAGGTGCGGCACTGCGGCCTTCGCACCGAGCAGATAGCCCTTCACGTTGACGGAGAACAATTCGTCGAACCCGGTACCCAGTTCTTCCGGCGACGCGTCGAGCAGCGAACGACCGAAGTCCCAGACCCCGGCGTTACCGACGAAGGTGTCGAGAGCACGGAACTCGCGCACGGCGAGATCGGCCGCTTCCTTGTTGTCGGCGAACGAGGTGACGTCGCCCGTCAGGGTGCGCACGCTGGTGCCGAACGCCTCGCGCAGTGCGGTCAGCTTCGGCTCCGACCTGTCGAGCACGGTCACGCGAGCGCCGTTCTCGACGAACCTTCTGACCAGGGCGTGGCCGAGCCCGGATCCGCCGCCGGTCACGAGAATCGACCTTCCGTCAAGCCGTCCCACTACGGGCTCCTTCCTTCAGTTCGTACGAGTCGGGAAGTCCGACGTGGATGTCGCCGCCCTCGACACGGACCGGGTGCGTGCGGACCGCGGTCGTCGCGGGCGGACTCAGGGGCCGGCCGGTTCGGAGACAGAACTTCGCCATGTGGAGCGGGCATTCCACGACGCAGTTCTCGATCCATCCGTCGGCGAGGGAGTACGTCTCGTGCGTACACGTGTCGTCGACGCAGAAGTACTCCCCGTTCGACCTGAACACCGACACCGGCGGACGCGAGTCGAGCCGCACCGCGTCGTCGTCGTCGAGGTCGCCGACCGCGCAGACACGAACCCACCGCGTGTTCTCACTGGGTGATTCAGCCGTCATCGTCGGTAACCTCACAGGAAGATGCTGATGCTGGGGGCGAGGATCGTGGTCTGCTCGAGGACGATCCGGCGCTCGCGGATCTTGAAGGGCAGGGCGCCGCTGTGGTGGCGCAGCACATCGAAGCGCTCACCGACGAACCAGTCCTGGTGCCGCTCGAGCCGGCTGCGGTAGACCCAGAAGTTGCACACCACGTCGAGATCGCCGTCCTCGCGGTGCGCGACACGGACATTGGTCAGCAACCGCCGGGTGCGCGACGGTGGCTCCTCCGACCACGACAGGCCCGAGGTCAGCCGCCGGACCCTGCCCCGCAGAAAGGGGAAGTCGTCGTCGATGAACGCGCCCTCGTCCGGGCCGGAGATCTCGGCGTCGCGTTCCCGGAACGTGCGGGTCATGCGGGTGGGCGCCCAGTAGTGCACGTCCTCCCCGAAGAACTCGAGCCATTCGTGGTAGCGGTGGTTGTCGAGGTGTTCCGCCTCGGCATACAGGAATTGCTCGACCGCGTGCTGCAGATGCACGTCGGCGCGCTGGACGGCCGCGGGCAGCCCGTCGGCGCTGCGGGTTTCGGTGGTCATCGGCTCTCTCCTGTGTGTTCGGAGCGCCTGGCCTCGTCGGCCCGGCGGAGGATCTCGTCCCACGGCAGGCCGTCGACGAGATCCAGCCACCGCCCGTAGAACCCGCGGGCGGCGGTTTCGCTGTAGACATCGTTGGACAGGCCGGGAAGACCGTGACTGTCCCGTTCCTCGAATCCCATCCCCATCTGGACGTTGAACTCGGTGCTGCGCGACTTCCAGCCTCGCAGCACTTGCTGCACCTCGGTCCAGTTCTCACCGTCATCGGTCTCGAAGACCCCGGCCGGGCTGAAGGACCGCTGGGTGCCCCGCCGCATCCCCTCCTTGGCCTCCGGCGACGCATCCTTCGGTACGAACGTCCATGCCCACACTTCGATCTGTCCGGGACCGCGCGGATGCCACACGCGCATCGTGTTCACGGGTCCGAGCCAGGAGAAGTTCGGGAAGATCAGATTGTGCCCCGAGACCTTGACGGCGCGGTCGGCTCCGATCCGCCGGAAGACTTCGTCGCGATGTGCGGTCTGCCAGGCGCTGTACTCGGGGCCTGCGTGCAGGTCGGGCCCGAACTCGGGGAGCCAGAAGCTCCCCGATCCGTGGCCGTCGCCGGCGAACTGCCGGCCCGGCGCGTCGGGCGGCGGGTTGAGCAGACCGTGGTAGGCCGGATCCTCGTGCAGGGCCAGCATCGCCGACGAATGCGAGATCGCCGCGTGATACATGTCGCTGGCGAACTGCTCCGCCGGCAGCTTCCAGTTGCAGTCGATGACCCACTTCGCGGCGCCCTTGACGAACTCGACGCCGTTGTCCCATCGATCGATGGTCGCGTCGAAGTAGTACGCCATCTCGCCCAGATACTCGACGAAGTCCGGCACCTCGTCCGACCAGGTACCGAAGTGGAACCCCCGGTAGCTCGCGATGCGGGGGACCTTCGTGGCGCCCCAGGAGGATTTGTCGATCCGGTCACGGTATCCGCGTTGCTGCTGCGGCACGTTGATGAGGTTGCCCTCGAGGTCGTACGACCAGCCGTGGTAGGTGCACGTGAACGCGCGACTCGTGCCCTCGTCCGATCGGCAGATCCGCATCCCCCGATGCCGGCACTGATTGAGGAACGCCTTCACCGAGCCGTCTCGCTGGCGCACGACCAGAACCGGATCCTCACCCATGTACGTCTGGACGAACGACCCGGGTTTCGGCAACTGACTGTCGTGCGCGAGGAAGAGCCAGGTACGGCCGAACACCCGCTCGAGCTCCAGTTCGTAGATGCCCGGGTCGGTGTAGATGGTGGGGTTGAGTCGGCCGTGAGCGGGGTCGACCAGCGCACGCATGTCACTCATCGTCGGCCCCCACTGCCACGGCGCTGGGGACGTCGGCAAGGACCTGATGGCCCCACGTGCTGGCCGACCGGTAGTGACCGACAGTCCACGAGTCGTCGTCCACGAGTCTGCCGTTCCACCCGTACTCGATCGCGAACCCGGACGGTGTGGACAGATAGAACGAGGTCATCGCGTCGTTGGTATGTTCCCCGAGGGCACGCACGACCTGCCCTGGCGTCTCCATCGCCAGATCGAGTGCACGGCCGACGGAGTCGAGGCGGCTGACTTCGAGCATCACATGGCCGATCCCCGGTTCGAAACCCGGGATGGCGGCGAGCGCCACCGTATGGTGACGCGGATTGCAGTGCAAGAAGACTGCATTGGTCGGGCCGAAGGCGATGGTGTCGCTGGGGCGGAAGCCCAGCATCGACTGGTAGAACTCGGCGGATCGCTGCGCGTCGGATGCGAAGAGGAACACATGCCCGAGGCCGAGATCGCCGGTGACGAAGTCGATTCCCCGCGGCGACACGAACGGGATGTGGTCGTGCGGATGACCATACACGACCTCGATCGGGTTGCCGTCGGGGTCATCGAAGGCGATGAGCCGCTGCACATGCCGTGCACGCGCCAGATCGGCATCCTCCGAGACCGGGACCGAGTTCGCGACCAGGCGGCGGGCGAGCGCGTCGAGGTCCTCGCTGGTCCGCGTCTCGAACCCGAGGGCGAGCAGGGCGTCCGCCCCGGGGGGACCGTCCTCGACCGTCAGCCGATACTCACGCTCGTCGAACCGGAAGCGGGCCTCGGTGGGGTCGTCGGACGGCACGAGTTGGGCTCCGACGATTCGAGTGGCGAACTCCCTCCACTCGTCGACAGGGCCGCGCACCCGCAGGTATGCAAGAGCCTTCACAGTGCTCACGGGATTTCCTTTCGTTGACATCTCAGATCCGGCCGCGCAGGAACAGCGTGCTGAGCTGGACGAACCGATCGGCCTGTTCGATCTGCGCCCAATGACCGCAGTGCGGCATGACATGCAGGCGCGCGTTGGGGATTCGCCGGGCGAGCCATTCGCTGCTCTCGGCAGGGACCACCGAGTCCTCGCGGCCGTGGACCAGCAGAACATCATTGCGGATCCGCCGCAGCGATGTCTCCGGGACACGGAGGCCCGGAAGCCCGGGACCGGATTGCGGAAGCCCGAAGGTGAGGAGATGGGATCGGCGCACGTCCGGACGCAGCGCCGTCTCGAGCCGGTCCCGGGCGATCGAGTCGATCTCGTCGCCGAACAGGTCCGGATCGTGGAGCATGTACGAGATCAGCTGCTTCATACTCTCGAGCGTGGGGTCGTTATAGAACTCGATGAGCTTGAGCAATTCCCCGGTCGGCGCGGTGTTGCCGCCGCCACCGGCCCCCATGCCGATGACCTTCCCGATCCGGTCCGGGGCGACGGTCAGCATGTTCAGGGCGACGACCCCACCCAGCGAGTTCCCCACGAGGTGCACGCTGTCGAGGCCGAGGGCGTCGACCAGCGCCAGGTTGCTCAGTACGAGCTGCCGCACACGTCCGCTCGGGGGGAGCTCGGCCGGGTGACTCGAGTCGCCCCAGCCCACCTGGTCGATCACAAGACAGTCATAGTCGTCCGCGAAGGCGGAAACGGTCGCGGCATAGTTCGACAACCCGGTGGCACCGGGCCCCGATCCGTGCAGGAACAGAATCGTCTCCCCGGTGCGCGGGCCGGCTCTGTTGAGCCGGATGCGGAAACCGCCGGCTTCGACGTCCGAAGTCTCCATTGTTGTCGTCATCGTCATCCTCTCTACGTCCGGGTGTGCCCAGATTTCACCCCGGGCCGCGGTGGGTGGGGCCACGCCACGGGGCACCTGAAACGCCCTGGCCCGGGCGAATCTGGCTGTGGAATAGATTCAGGTCGAGTCTGTTTCGGGATCACCCGGTGACGTCGATGTCGCGCCGGACGTCCGGGCTCCTCAGTTGGCGGACCAGCCTGCGCAGGTCGGTACCCGCGAACCGCAGAGTCTCGTCCGGAACTGCAATCCTGTTTTCCGCCAAGATTTTTGCCGATCGGACATCGCGCGGCTCGTCCAGGGCGGCTGCGGCGGCAACACGCCCGTCGCGCACCCAGAAGGCCACGAATCCGGGTTCGGTGGTCGAGTCACGGACAACGACGCGGTCGCCGGGCCGCCCGCGCCCGTACATCTGCAGCGTGTGCTGGTACTGGTGCGACCAGAAGTAGGGAATTTCGCGGTTGACGGTCGCGTTCCCCGCCATCGAGGCTCCGACGGCCGCACCGTGCCGGCGGGCCACGTCCCAGTGCTCGATCCGACCCCGGTGACCGAGATGCGGGTTGACGTGCGCGGCGATGTCTCCGGCCGCCCAGATCCAGGGGTCGCTGCTGCGGCCCAGGTCGTCGACGGTGATGCCGTCGGCGCAGGCTACTCCCGCCTGTCTCGCGAGCCCGTCGTTGGGGACGACACCGCACCCGACGACGACGGTGGCCGCGTCGAGACGTTCGCCGGTCGACAGCCGCACCGACTCCACAGCGCGCGAGCCCGCGAACGCCTCGACCGTGCGGCGCGTCAGGATGCGCACCCCCCGTTCCGTGTGCAGCCGGCAGATGCGCCGGGCGATCTCCGGGCCGACGGCCGCCAGGAGGGGGAGCTCGCCGAGTTCGACGACGGTGACGTCGATTCCGCGGTCCACCGCGGCCGCAGCGACCTCGAGACCGACGAACCCTCCGCCCACAACGACGAGCGGCCCACCCGCCCTCAGCCGGGCGGACAAGGCCGCGGCGTCGGCCGCATCCCGCAGCGTGAGGATGTTTCCGAGGGCGGCCCCGGGAACGTCCAACCGCCGTGCCGCCACGCCGGTGGTGAGCAGCACCCGGTCCGCGACAAGCTCTTCCCCGTCGGATGTGTCGATGCGCCGGTCCGACGGTCGAAGCCGGCGCACCCCGACACCGAGGCGCAACTCGATGTCCAGGCGCCGGTACTCCGTCTCGGCCACAATCTCCCGCAGTCTCCGGTCGGACAGGTACTCCTTCGACAGTGGCGGGCGTTCGTAGGGTGTATGAGGGTCGGCGTCGACGACGGTGATTCGACCGGCGAATCCGTTGTCTCTCATCGCCGACGCCGCGGCCAGGCCGGCGGCGCCGGCGCCGACGACGACGTGGTGCTTGTTTCGGGTCAAGGTGCCATCTCCTTCACGGAGCGGTTGGGAGGTGCCCCACTCCGCAGGCATGTTGTACGGATCACAGTAGGTTCGCGTGGACACCGGCGTCCATCGACTGTTCCGTGCGCCGGAACTCCAACCGGGACGATCCCATGAAGTGTGATGCGGCCCAGCATTTCTCTCATCTGCGGACCCGAATCGGCACGGCGAATCCGCCGGAGCACGGCCGTGGTCGAGCGTATGCTCACCGCCATGCCTGTCGAACGATCCGGGCGCGCTCAGTACACCGACATCCTGACTGCTCTTCGCGACATCGTCGCGGCCGACAGTGCCGACGTCGTGGTGCGCGCGGCACTCACCTCGGCGCGCGCCACCGCGCGTGCCGACGCGGCGTTCTGGATGGACGCCCGCGAGGACGGTCTCCACATGGTGGCCGGGTCGGGTCTGAGTCAGCCCGAAGTCCATGCCCTGAGCCACATACCGCCCGACCGGGGGCTCGGAGGCGAAGTGCTGCGCAGCGGCGGACCGGTGTCGACACCCGACTACAGCGCGGACCCCCGGGCGATCCCCCGGATGCGGCAGCTGCTGGAACGAGAAGGACTGGTCTCGGCGGCGGCGGTGCCGGTGAGCGGAGCCGCACACGTCGACTCGGTGCTGTATGTGGTGTCGCGCGCACGCCGCCCCGTCGAGTCGGCGGAGCTGCGCGCGCTGGCCGGTCTCGCGTCGATGGCCGGGGAGCTGCGCGAGCGGGCCGTGGAACGAGCACGCGCCGCGCAGGACCTGCGGACGCTCGAGGACGACCGCGAGCGGTCCCGCGCCGAGCGGGAGCTGTATCTGGCCACGGCCGAATCGATGCTCTCCGGTGCCGGCCTCGACCACTGCCTCGAACTCGCAGGCGACGCGTGGGGCGCATCGGTGCACCTCGAGGGGCCGAACGGCCGCCCGCCGCGGCCGGGCAACCCGACCGTCGACCGAAGCCGCACGACGGGGTGCGTGCGGGAGTTCCGCGTCCCCGGAACGGACAACGCAACGCTGACCCTGCGTGGGGCCGCCGCCACCGGGGACGACTCGGTGCGCGTGCTGGCGGCTCTCGTCGGGATGGACCTCGCGCGGCACCGTGCCGCCCTCGAAACCGAGATCCGCCTCACCGATCACTTGGTGCGGAGCCTGCTGGACGGGTCGAAGGACGAGCTGCGCCGGCTGTGGCATCGGGCTCTGCTGGTCGGGCTCGATCTCGGCGTCCCTCGAGCGGTCGTCGCCGTGGGAGGTGACCGGCACGTGGATCGGGCACTGCTCGACACCCTGGGCCGGCGGGTGCGGTCTCGGGTCCCCGACGCGCAGCTGACCACGTTCGAGGGCGACGCGTTCGTGCTGTGGCCCGTGCGCGGCGACGCGGAATCGACCGTCCTCGCAACGCACCTCGCTACGATCGTCGAGGAGTGCCGCCCACACGTGCTCGGCGCCGGCATCGGTCCGGTCTGTCGCCGGGCCGAGGACTATCCCGCGGCCGTGCGCGAGGCCCGCTTCGCGCTGCGCGTCGGTGTCCACGGACGACGCGAACGCGCCGTCGTCACCGTCGAGTCTCTCGGAATGTACCGCCTCTTCGCGCACGTCGGCGGGGTCGACGCACTGGCGGCCGCGGCGGAGGAATCGTTGGCTCCGGTGCTTCGCGCCGACACCCGCGACGGCTCCGATCTGCTGCACACGCTGCAGACGTATCTGGAGAAGGACCGGCGAGCGGCCGAAACGGCCCGTGCACTGCACGTTCACGTCAACACGTTGCGCTACCGCATCGAACGCGTCTGCAAGCTGCTCCGCGTCGATCTCGACGACCCGGATGCTCGCTTCTTCCTGCTGCTGGCGCTGCGGTTGAGCACCGTCGTGGGACGCCGGGACGGCCGCTGACGCGGGCCGCGCGACCGTGCTCCTACGGGCCGGCGCCGCGATCGGCGCCCTGGGCGACGATGTCGGCGCGCAACATCCGGTAGAGGGCGCCGATCTTGCGTTCGAGGTACGCCGCGTCCCCCCCGGACTCGATGACGGCGCCGCGCACGAACGTCACGCTGGTCAGAGCGAGTTCGACCGCGAGCGCGCGCGGGTCCACCACACCGGCCTCTTGCGCGAACGGCTCGATGACGTCCACCAGCTGGTCGCGGGCATAGCCGGTGGCCTTCGCCACCACAGCGGCGAGTTCCGGGTCGGCCGCCCCGTGCCACACGATGTCCGCCTCGAGCTGGAAGTACGAGATGTGTTCGGCGATGGTTGCGGCCGCAGCCGACCAATACGCGCGCATCGCCTCCTCGGTGGATCCGGAAATATCCACCGCCCGAGGAAGATTGGCGAAGAACCTCCGGCTTCCCCGCTCGATCACCGCGGCGAGCAGGCCGGACTTGCTCTTGAAGTGGTGATAGATCGATCCGACGGGAAGCCCCGATGCACGCCGGATGTCCGCGATGGAGGTCCGGTGGTAGCCCTGAGCCGCCATCAACTCCTCCGCGACGTTCATCAAGTGATCGCGACTGTTCTGTGAAATTGCCTCCGCGCCGGCCATGGATCCGGTCCCCACCTCCTCGACTCGTCTAGACAGATACGTAACGCGCCCCGAGCGACCGGCCGATCGCGGCCGACGCCTCCCGCAACGGCGAGACGAGTTGCTCTCCGGTGCCGTACCCGCTCGGAAACGCCACGGAGATCGCCGCGACCGCGTCGTCGCCCACCAGGACGGGAACCCCTACGCACGCCAGGCCTTTCGCAGATTCCTCGCGATCGAGCGCGTACCCGGAGATGCGGACGCGCTCGAGACACGTGTGCAGGTCGTCCGGACGCACGATCGTGCTGGGTGTGCGCGGGACGAGGACGCGAGATCGCGACGGCGCGGGGCCGAGGGGTGTGTGTGCGAGCAGAGCCTTGCCGACCGCCGTGGCATGAGCCGGCAGCCTGCCACCCACCGAGGCCGGGGTCGACGTTGCACTACCGGTCATCTTCGCCAGATAGACCACGTCGTTTCCGCGCAGGACTGCAAGGTTCACGGTCTGCCGGGTGGCCCGGTGGATTCGTTCGAGGAACGGCAGCGCAGCGTCACGGAGTTCGAGCTCGGCGGAGCAGAGTCCCACCGAGAACAACCGCAGTCCCACCTGATACCGGTCGTCGATACGCTCGACGGCGCCCACCTCCTGCAGCATCGCGAGGAGACGGTGCGTCGTGGACTTGGGCAACCCGCTTCCGCGCGCGAGTTCGCTCAGTGTCATGGACCGTCGGGACTGAGTGAATACACCCAGGATCTCGAATGCCCGCCCGAGCAACGATGCGGTAGCCGCACGATCGTCCGGCGCCGAAACACTGCGGCATTCCAGTCCGGGACGAGGATCTCCTGCCATAACGCCTCCAAGCTGGCTAGAACGATCGTTCCAATGAGGCTATCCACCGACCGGCACCCTGTCAACGAATCACGCCCGCCGCACCGCCTGCGCCCCTCGGGGTCGCGTCCACGTGCCCACCGCCTCGAGTCGATGCCCACAACACCCGGCCCGATCGCTGGACAAGTCATCCATTGAGCACCGATCCGGGTCCGGCCACAGTCGAAGCCATGACATCCGAATCCCCCTCTCCCCCGGACCCGACCTCGGCGCCACGAATTCAGGTCCTGGTCGTCGGCGCCGGCCCCGTCGGACTCGTGGCGGCCCTCGCCGCGCACTCACACGGCCTCCGGACGACAATCCTCGAGGCTGAGGACAGCAACCGGCTCCGACCCGGAAGCCGCGCGACCTACCTCTACCGCGAAACGCTGGACCAGCTCGACGCCTTCTCCCCCGGCCTGGGCGCGCGGCTCGCCCACGAGGGCGTGACCTGGCCGCGTATCCGTTCGACGTACCACGGCCGCACCGTGTACGAACGGACCTTTCCGCGCGCGCCCCACGGCGCGTTCGGCGCCAGCATCTCGCAGCGGCTGCAGGAGCGGGCAATGCTCGAGCACGTCGAGAAGGCCGGGATTCCGATCCGGTGGGGCAGTCGGGTCGGCGGCGTGTCGTCCACCGAGAACGGGGTCACCGTCCACCTCGTGGACGGCAGCACGATCGACGCAGACTACGTCGTAGCCGCCGACGGTGCGCACTCTGCGGTACGCACGTCGCTGGGAATCGACATGGAGGGTCCGCGGTCCGACGCGTCCTTCGTCATCGTGGACGTCGACGAGGTTGCCGACGACCCGCTGCCCCTCGTGCGGGAGTTCCACTACCGGCACCCGGCGGTCGAAGGACGCAATGTCCTCGTCCTGCCCTTCCAGGGCGGATGGCGCCTCGACCTCCAGGCACGCCGAGACGACGACGTCGAGGCCCTCCAGTCGGCCGACGGCACCGCCGCCTGGGTCGCGGCCATCCTCGGCGAACGCTACCGCGATCGCATCGCGTGGGTCTCGCGCTATCGATTCCACCGCGCGGTCGCCGCGCGATTCACGGACCCGCACAACCGGGTGTTCCTCGCGGGTGAAGCGGCGCACCTGTTCGCACCGTTCGGCGGCGGACGCGGATTGAACTCCGGAGTGCGCGACGCGCAAGCCGCGATCGAGGCGTTCGCCGCCGCAGCTCGCGACGGTGGGGACGCCGCCGCCCGGGAACAGGTCGGCGCGACGGGCGAGACACGCCGCCGTGCAGGACATTTCAACGCCGATGCTGCCGGAGGCGCGCTCGCCCAGATGGAGGCGAACACCGTGTTCGACCGTGCCGCGCAATGGGGTGCGGCGTTCGCCGCGCGCTGGTGGAGCCGGCCGGGAATGTGGCTGGACAGCCGGGTGACATCCGGTTCCGCCGAGCGCTTCTCGCCGTCCACCCGATTCTGACCATCACCGCACGCCGAGGACCATCATGATCGATCAACCTCATCCCAGCCCCGGCACCTCGAACACCAGCCTCTGGGACGTGTTCGCCCGCCGCGCCGCCGCCCACCCCGATCGCGAGGCCGTCGTGCACGGTTCGTTCCGCTGCACCTACGGCGAACTGCGCGAACAGGCCGAACGCACCGCCGCCGGTCTCGAAGCGCTGGGGGTGTGCCCCGGCGACCGGGTCGGCATGCTCTCCTACCCGCGCCCCGAAGTCGTCGCCGTCTATCTCGCGTGCGCCCGGTTGGGCGCCCTCTTCCTCGGGATCGGAACGCGGGTGAACGAGAAGGAACTGGACTACATCCTCACGGACGCCACGCCCTCCGTCCTTGTCACCGTGGAACGATTCGAGGGCACGCAGTTCGGTGCCCTCGTCGATCGGGCCGCGGAACGCCACGACATTCGTGCCGTCGTTCGTCTCGGTGACGAGCCGGGCGGGCCAGTGCCCTTCGAGGCGGTTCCCGCACGATCCGTCGCGCGGCCCGTCGATCCCGACGCCCCGCTGTCGATCGTCTACACGTCCGGGACGACGGGGGACCCGAAGGGCGCCGTCGTGACCCATCGCGGCATCCTCACCTTCTCCGCGCTCCTGCGCCACACTCCCGTCGAGGCGCCACGCATCCTGTCGCTCATGCCGATCGACCACATCGGTGGTCAGGGCAACGAAGTCGTGTCCGCCATTCTGTCCGGCGGCACCCTCGTCCAGCTGCCGCGCTTCGAGGCCGGCGCCGCACTCGACGCGATCGAGCAGGAGAAGGTCACCCTCTGGCAGGGAGTCATCCAAACCATGCTCAACAGGCTCATGGCACACGATCGGTTCGAGACCGCGGACCTCGGCTCGCTCGAGCGGTTGTGGTGGGTCGGTCCGTTGCCGGTGAGCCTGGCGGAACGGCTCGCCGCCCGGATCCCCGTCGTCGGCGCCTCCTACGGCATGACGGAAATCGGGTGCATCACCATGACCGATCGGGACATCACCCCTGCGGAGGCGACCCGCACCGTCGGCAAGCCGCTCGACGACATCGACATCCGGATCGAACCGATCCCGGGGCACCGCCCCGGCGAACCCGGCGAGATCCTCGTACGACGCAACCCGTTGATGCACGGGTATTGGGGAAAGCCCGACAAGACCGCCGAAGCGATCACGCCGACGGGATGGCTCCGCACCGGCGATCTCGGCTACTTCGAGGACTCGGGAAACCTTGTCCTGGCCGGTCGTTCGAAACTGCTCATCCGCTCGGGCGGCTACAACATCTCACCGATGGAGATCGAGCAGGCCGTCGAAAACCACCCCGGCATCCAGCTCGCCGCCGTGGCCGCCGTGCCGGATCCCGACCTCGGGGAGGCCGCCCACATGCTTGCGGTCCCGGCCCGCGGGCACGCCCCGACCGAGGAAGAAGTGAAGAGGTTCCTTCGCGAGCGCCTCAGCTCGTACAAGATCCCCAAGAGCGTGCGGTTCTGCGACCAGCTCCCGTTCCTGGCCAACGCCAAGCTCGACCGCCGGGGCGTGCAACAGATGCTCGACCCGAGATCCGACAGCCCCGCACCCGTCCCGTCCCAGGAGGAACGATGATCGTCTTCGGCAGCACCGCCGATCTCACCCAGCACGTCGGCACACATCTGGGCTCCAGTCCGTGGGTAACGCTGGACCACCAGCACATCCGCGGATTCGGTGAGGCCACACACGACTTCAACTGGATCCACTTCGACACCGAGCGCGCCGCGGCGTCCCCGTTCGGATCGATCATCGCGCACGGCTACCACACGTTGGCGCTGATCGGCGGGCTCATCCAGCAGACCATCGATACGTCCTTCTGCTCCCTCGGACTCAACTACGGCCTCAACAGAGTTCGTTTTCCGGCCGCGGTTCCGGTCGACACGCGGGTACGGCTGGACCTGCACCTGGCCGACACCGTGCCGTTCGACGGCGGCGTCGACGCCGTCTACCGGTGCGTCATCGAGATCGAGGACGGCGACAAGCCCGCCTGCGTCGCCGAGGTGATCTTCCGCTACTACGACTGATACCCGCCGCCCGTCACCCCTGCCTTCGGAGAACCCATGCCTGTCTTTCACGACGGTCTCGCCGAGACCGCTCCTCCCCGTGGCCCGGTCGTCGAAACCGACGTCGCCATCGTCGGGTCCGGCCCCGCCGGCGCCTCCGCCGCACTGTTCCTGTCCACGCTCGGCATCGACAACATCATGATCACCAAGTACCGGTGGACCGCCAATACGCCACGCGCCCACATCACCAATCAGCGGACGATGGAGATCTTCCGCGACGTGGGCATCGAGCAGCAGGTCCTTGCGGAGGCGTCCCCCCACGCCATCATGGGTGACACCGTGTTCTGCACCGCCCTGGCGGGCGAGGAACTCGGGCGGATCCTGGCGTGGGGTACCCACCCCGCACGCGAGGCCGACTACGTGCTCGCCTCGCCGTCCCTCAACTGCGACATTCCGCAGACGCATCTCGAACCGATCCTCGTGAAGAACGCCACGGTCCGCGGTACGCAGACGCGGTTCTCGACCGAGTACCTCTCGCATTCCGAGGACGCCGATGGGGTCACCGTCCGTGTTCTCGATCGGCTCGACGGCCGCGAATTCGACATCCGGGCCAAGTATCTGATCGGGGCGGACGGCGCCCGCTCCACGATCGCAGCCTCCCTCCACCTGCCGTTCGAGGGCCGGATGGACATTGCCGGTTCGATGAACATCACGTTCCGTGCCGACCTCACCGACCTCGTCGCGCACCGCCCCTCGGTGCTGTACTGGGTGGTGCAGCCCGGCTCGGATGTCGGCGGCATCGGCGCCGGACTCGTCCGCATGGTGCGCCCGTGGAAGGAGTGGCTCGCGGTGTGGGGCTACGACATCGAGCTGCCGCCACCGGAGATGAACGACGATCACGCCCGGGAGATCGTCCGCACCATGATCGGTCGCGACGACATCGACGTGGAGATCACGGGCTACTCGCTGTGGGGCAACAACGAGATGTACGCCACGCACATGCAGTCGCACCGGGTCTTCATCGCCGGCGACGCGGCCCACCGTCACCCGCCGAGCAACGGCCTGGGCTCCAACACCTCCATCCAGGACTCCTACAACCTCGCCTGGAAGATTGCCGCCGTGCTGGAAGGACGCGCCGGTCCCGGACTCCTCGAGACCTACTCCGTCGAACGTGTCCCTGTCGCCGAGCAGATCGTCAGGCGCGCCAACAAGTCCAGTCGGGAGTTCGTGGGAATCTTCGAAGCCCTCGGCACAACTCGGGCGACGACGGTCGAACACATGCAGGCCGAACTCGCCGAACTCCGGGCCGACACACCCGAAGGTGCCACCAAGAGGCAGGCGCTCGCGGCGGCGATGGAGCTCAAGAACTACGAATTCAACGCTCTCGGCGTCGAGCTGGGGCAGAACTACGCCGGCTCCACCGCGGTGGCCGGGGACGGGAGCGTCCTGCCCGCCCCCGCGCGGGATCCGGAACTCTACTACGAGCCGCACACGTATCCCGGTGTGCGCCTGCCGCATTGCTGGGTAGGCAGTTCGACGAGCAAGATGTCCACTCACGATCTGGCGAAGTACACGCAGTTCACTCTCTTCACCGGCAAGACCGGCCGGGCGTGGGCCGGCGCGGCGGCGAAGGTCTCGGAGGAACTCGGCGTCGAGGTGGTCCCGATCGTGATCGGAGCCGGCGAGCAGGTACAGGACCTGTACTTCGACTGGAACAGGCTGCGGGAGGTGGCGGAGGACGGTGCGGTCCTGGTCCGGCCGGACACCCACATCGGATGGCGAGCACACCGTGTGGCGGACGACCCGGTGGCCGCACTGCGCGACGCCATGCTCCGAATCCTGCACCGGCAGGCGTGACCGATGGGACTGTCGTTCACCCATGAGGCCCTTCCGCAGCGCGTGGTGTTCGGGGCCGGAGGCGCACGCCGCCACCTCGCGGCCGAGATCGACCGGCTCGGCGCCGCGCGGGTCATGCTCGTGGCATCGGCGGCGGAAGATGCCCTCGCCGACCGCATCGCCGGGGACCTGCCGGTGGTTTACCGCTGGTCGGAGGTCCATCCGCACGTCCCCGTCGAGGTTGCGCGACGAGCACGGCGGGCCGCAATCGACGCCGAGGCCGACGCCCTCGTCAGTATCGGCGGAGGATCGGCCGTCGGCCTGGCCAAGGCCGTCGCGATGACCACCGGCCTACCGATCGTGGCCGTGCCGACGACCTACGCCGGTTCGGAAGCGACCAACGTGTGGGGGCTGACCGAGAAGGGGGTGAAGACCACCGGCGCCGACAACGCGGTCCTTCCAGCCTCGGTGATCTACGACTCCGAGCTGACCGTCGGCCTGCCGGTCGATCTCAGTGTGGCCAGCGGCCTGAACGCGCTCGCCCACTGCATCGACTCGCTGTGGGCCCCGCGCGCCGATCCGATCAATGCCGCGCTCTGCCTCGAGGGCGCCCGTGCCCTCGCCACCGGCCTGCCGGAGGTTGTCGCGGACCCCGGCGGCATCGACGGCCGCGACCGCTGCCTGTACGGCGCGTACCTCGCTGCCGTGGGGTTCGCGTCGGCCGGCGCGGGCATGCACCACCAGATCTGCCACGTCCTCGGTGGCGCATACGGTCTGCCGCATGCGCAGACCCACGCCGTCGTGCTGCCCTACGTGCTGGCCTTCAACGCCGCGTCGCTCCGCACGCTCGGCCGGCGCCTCGCCGTCGCGCTGGGATCCCCGACCCCGACGGATCCCGACGCGGCCTCCGCAGCGCTCGACGAACTACGGCGACGCTCGAACGCTCCGACGTCTCTCGCCGAGCTGGGGATGCGCGAGGCGGATCTTCCCGACGCGGTGCGGCGCTGCCTTGCCGCTGTTCCCGACACCAATCCCACACCCGTCACGCCGCAGAACCTGACCGAGCTGCTGTACGCGGCGTGGTCGGGTCGGCAGACCCGGAGGACTCCGTGAACACCCCATCCGATCACCCTCACGAGCCGTTCCACTCCACCCCTCGCCCACTCGACTCGGCGCCCTCCGTATCGCCCGAACAGGCACGACGCGAGCAGGACCTCGTCGACCGGGTCGTCGCGTCGTTCGACAACACCGGTTCGCCGCGCCTGCGTCAGCTCATGCAGGCGCTCGTCCAGCATCTGCACACATTCGTGCGCGAGGTACGGCTCACCGAGCAGGAATGGAGTACCGCCGTCGGCTTTCTCACCGAGTGCGGACACATCACCGACGACAAACGCCAGGAGTTCGTCCTCCTCTCGGACGTCCTCGGTGTCTCGATGCAGACCATCGCCGTCAACAACGAGGCCATCGGCGACGCCACCGCGTCGACCGTGTTCGGGCCGTTCTTCGTCGAAGGGTCACCGCGCATCGAGACCGACGGCGACCTGACGTTCGGCGCGAAGGGCCAACCGTGCCGAGTGCAGGGCACCGTCCGCGACCTCACAGGCCGGCCTGTGCCGGGCGCGCGCCTCGAGGTGTGGGAGGCCGACGAGGATGGACTGTACGACGTGCAGTACCGCGACGAGCGCGTCGCGGCTCGCGCTCACCTGTTCACCGGCGACGACGGCCGGTACAGCTTCTGGGGACTGACCCCCACCCCCTACCCGATTCCGCACGACGGTCCGGTCGGGCGGCTGCTCGAAGCCGCCGGGCGGTCACCGATACGCGCGTCCCACCTGCACTTCATGGTGTCCGCGCCGGGACTTCGAACGCTCGTCACCCACATCTTCGTCGACGGCTGCGACTACCTCGACCGCGACAGCGTGTTCGGTGTCGAGGACTCGCTCGTCAAAGACTTCGTCCAGCACTCGGCCCAGGAGCCGCCGCCGGACGGACACGACCTCGCGGGGCGCAGCTGGGCGAGCGTCGATTTCGACATCGTGCTGGCGCCCGCCGAGTAGGCCGGCCGTGGCGACGCCGGTACCGACCGTCCGAGTTTGTGCGGCGCGAGCCTAGACGCGGACGGTGACGTCCGGGTTCTCGGGGATGCGGATTCCGGCCTCGGCGAGACGCTGGGCCGCGTCCTCCGCGGTGGACGGCCGGCCGGTGGTGATGTAGCTGCCGGTCGGCACCACGGAGTGGACGATGGTGTCCGGGTAGACGTGCACGAGGTTGAAGCCCTGGGCACCGTCGTGGCCGCGCTGGCACCCGGCCGGAACGTTGAGGTCCTGGGTGTAGCACGTCGAGGAGGCCACGGAGACGGGGATGTCGGCGAAGGTCGCAGTCGTGGTGTAGTGCAGGTGCCCGGCGAGGATGGTGCGCACGTCGGTGCCGCGCAGCACCTCGGCGAGGCCGGCCTGGTCGCGCAGCTCGACGAGCACGGCCTGGTCGAACACGCTGGGCACCGGCGGGTGGTGCATGGCGAGGATGGTGCCGAAGCGCGCCGACGTCTCGAGTTCCTGCGCCAGCCAGTTCAGCTGTTCCTGCGAGATCTCGCCGTGGTGGAAGCCGGGCACCGAGGTGTCGAGGGTGATGATGCGCAGGCCGTTGACGTCGTATACGCGGTCGATCGGGCCGGTGGACGGCGCCTGATCCAGCAGCAGTTCGCGGAAGGTGGCGCGGTCGTCGTGGTTGCCCATGGCCCACACGATCTGCGCGCCGAGTGCCTGCGCGACGGGCTCGACGAGGCCGCGCAGCTTCGAGTAGGCGTCGGGCTGGCCGCGGTCGGCGAGGTCGCCGGTGAACACGAGCGCGTCCGGCTGTACCTGGGACGCGCGGATATCGGCGAGAATCTGCCGCACCCGGGCGTCGGCGTCGACCGTCCCGTAGAGCAGTTCGTCTCCGCCGACCAGGTGGGTGTCGGTGATGTGCAGCAGGGTGTGCGAGGGCCTCGGGTATTCGGCTATTCGCTCGGCCCCACGAGGGCTGCCCATGATCTCTCACTTCCGTTCGCCGACGTGCTCAGGGGCACACGTCGAGTATGACCATAGTCGAACGGGTTCGGGTTGCCCTTGGGCACCCCGGAGTCGACGCGACGGCGAACAGGGCGGAAACCTCGGGTGCCGTCAGGCGAGATGCGCCCCCAACGGCGTGGATTCCGGCTGGTCGAGGCGCCAGAACATGCCGCCGTCGCACGATTCGACGTCACCGCTGAGGTAGCTGGCGACGGCGACGGCGGCGGCGGTCGGATCGGGAAACCGTCGGCCCTCCATCGGGCCGGCCGTGATCTCGAGGACGCCGGTGGCGGGGTCGAACCGCCCCTTGACCCGGTAGCCGTCCCAGTCGGCGAGCACCGGCAGCCGCGGGTCCTCGGCGACCTCGGGCTCGGCCGCCCCGCGCGCCTTGCCCGAGGTGCTCGCCTTGCGCGCGCGGTTGCGGGCGAGCCGCTCCTGCTCGGCCTCGGCCGCGTCGTCGTCGGTGTAGCGGGTGGTGTCCTTGGCCGGCGTCAGGCCGAGCAGGTCCCAGCGGTCCTTGCCGTGGGCGACACTGCTGAGCGGGATGGCGTGGCTTCCGGTGCGGGTCCGGCCGCGCGCATCGGCCATCCAGATGTCGACCTCGGCGGCGATCCCCGCCGCGACCTCGTCGGACGGCAGCACGAAGTACGTCACCGGGGTGCTCCCCAGGTCCACGAAGACCCAGAACTGCGAGCCCGTGTCGTCGGCGTCCGGCAGGGCGTCCTGCCGTCGCGCCTGCCAGTCCCCGTCGATCTTGGTGCGGACGCGCACGATGCAGCTGTCCCCGTCGACGCCCCACACCTGGACCGGGTTGCGCGGCAGGTGCTCGAGCCGCTCGGCGCGGCCCCCGCGCTGGATGACCTCGGAAATGAAGGCTTGGATGCCTCGACCGGCCGTATCTTGCACTCGACTGCGTCCATTTCTGTGCTGCGCCCCGTACGCATCGGTGAGCTGTGTTGCGACGGGTCCAACGCGGCACGACTCGAGTTTCTGTACTCCAGAGTACGGGCAGGGGTTCGGCGGTGGCCGGACGAGTCGGCCTTCGGTGGGTCGGACCGGGTGCCGCGACGATGTCCGCCCCGCGCCGATGAGGGGTAATTTTGCTGCCATGAGCACGTCCTGGCAGGACCCGAAGGCGGTGAACCTGATGCTCGACGACTGCGACACCTGGGCGGTGGTCGGGCTGTCCGGCAATCCCGGCCGGACCGCGTATCGGATCGCGCGGCTGTTGCAGGAGCGCGGCAAGCGGATCGTCCCCATTCATCCGAACGCGCCGACGGTGCTCGGCGAGCAGGGCTACGCGTCCCTCGCCGACGTCCCGTTCCCCGTCGAGGTGGTCGACGTGTTCCGCCGGTCGGAGTCGGCGGGCGAGTTCGCCGACCAGGCCGTCGCGATCGGCGCGAAGGGCGTGTGGTTCCAGCTCGGCGTGATCGACGAGGACGCGTTCCGGCGCACCACCGAGCAGGGCGTGGCGATGGTGATGGACGCGTGCCCGGCGATCGAGTGGGGCAGGCGGCGCGGCTGAGCCCGCTGCTGCGCCGCGGCGTCGCCCTCGCTGACCGGCCGCCCGCCGGCGACGGCCGGCGGCCGTGCCGATCGAGCGGAGGGGTCAGGACGCCAGGATCCGGGCCTTCTCGGCCGCGAACTCGGCCTCGGTGAGCACGCCTTGTGTTTTCAGCTCGGCGAGGTCCTTCAATGCGGCAATCCGGTCCGTCCCTCCCGGGGCCGCCGGGGCGGTCGGCGTCGGGGCAGGTTCGGGCGGGTACTGCGCATCGCGGTCGTATGGAGCCTGCTCCTGCGCCGCCCAGCGCCGGCCCTGCCGCCGGGACACCCGGTTGGACACGGCGGTGGCGGTTCCGGCCACCACGGCGGTACGGGCGACTCCGCGAAGCAGTCCGGGCATGGTGCACTCCTCGGGTACTCGAATGGTATATCGATTCGAATTACTTTGCTCTACTTCAGCTTTCAGATCCAAGAGCCTCCAGAGACGACAGGATGCTCTGCACCGGGATGCGACCCGACGCGACGAGCTGGGCGCCGTTGCGACGCAGCGCCCGCGCGAATGGCGCGGCCCAGGTGTTCTCGTAGACCAGGACGGCTGCCGAGCAGCCCGGCTCGAGCGCGGCTCCGGCTTCCTCGAAGTCGGTGTCGTCGAGCAGACCCGAGGCGGCCTCCGCGAACAGGGTCACGTCGAACTCGCCCTCCAGCCCGACCTCGGCGATGTCGATCCCGGCGACGGAGCCGTCGGGGTCCTTGCGGACGAACGCCAGGTCCAGCACCCGGATGATGCCGCGCTCGACGAGGTCGCGCAGGAGCGGTAGCGCCGACCCGTCGGGAGGGCGATCGGCAGGAAACTCGATGACGAGATAGTCGACCGGACCCATCTCGTCGATATCGGAATCGGTCACCAGGAGCCTCGTTTCAGCGACGGAACCAGTGTTCGGCGGGCGCACCACCCACCACCTGTTCGACGATAGTCCGCGCGCGGCAACCCGCATCGGTTTTTGCACATGCGGCATCGGGACACCGACCCGCCCCCGGCAATGCCGGTCTCGTGACCGCTTCGAAACGGGAAAAAGGCCCGAAGCCACTGCAGAGAAACAGAGCCGAAGCGCACACTGGGCGAGACCAATCCCGCCTCGGAAGGGGAGCATCATGTCTCAGAACGTGCGTGCCGATCAGGAAGGCATGTCCGTCAAACAGGGCATCGCCGCGGGGACGTCGATCGGGGCCGCGGTCATCATGGCCACGATCGGCATCCTGCAGTTCTTCCAAGGGATTGCGGCGGTGGCCGAGGACGAGGTGTTCGTCCAGGGCCAGGAGTACACCTTCAAATTCGACCTGACCACCTGGGGGTGGGTCCATATCGTCTTCGGTGTGGTGATGGTGGTCGTGGGCATCGCCCTGATCAGCGGCGCGACGTGGGCACGAGTGTCGGCAATTGTCATCGCTGCGCTGTCGATCCTCGCGAACTTCCTGTGGCTCCCGTACTACCCGTGGTGGTCGATCCTGATCATCGCGCTCGACGTGGTGGTGATCTGGGCGATTTCGACCTGGAACCCGCGAGCCGACTATTACTGACCCGGGCGGGGAGGAGATCCGGACCTTCGTTCCCTTGCTGATCGAGAAATCGGCGTGGCGCGACATCGGGAACGCTTCTCGCTCGTCCCGGACCGGTCGCACATAGGCGGATAGCGATGACACAACAGGGAACCGGCGCCCAGGACGATTCGGCGCCGAGCGCACCCGACACGGCGAACACCGGTGCAGGTCTTCCCGGCTCCGGAGCTCGCGCCGCGACCGTCGAGGCCGCGGCAGGAGACGACGAGAGCCGGTCGCCCGAGACCGGGGGCCGCCGGAAGCTGCTGTACGTCACCCTCCCGGGGTGCTGGGGCGCACTGATCTTCGCGTGCTTGTCGTTCACGCCGTCGCTGCTACCACGCGGAGGCCTGCTCCAGGGCATGATCTGTGGCATCACTGCCGCGATCGGCTACGGGTTGGGGGTGTTCGCGGCGTCCGTGTGGCGCGCATTCGCCGACCGAGGCCCTCGACGTCCGCGGCGCGGCTCCTGGCTGGTCTTCCTGGTCGCCGCGGCGGTGCTGTTCGTCGGCTTCTTCGGCGCCGGTCAGTACTGGCAGCACGAGATCCGCGGGTTGATGGGGGTCACCGAGTACAACGTCGCGCTCGTGGTCCTCTCACCGTTCGTGGCCGTGCTCGTCTTCGGTCTCCTGCTGGCGATCGGGCGCGGCGTCCGGGGCTTGTATCGCTGGCTGGCCGCTCTGCTCAACCGGTGGATCGGACATCGCGCGGCGACCGTGGTCGGGTGGCTCGCGGTCGCCTGGCTCGTCTACGCGGTCGTGTCGGGTGTGCTGCTCGGTGGCCTCGTCGCCGTCGCCAACTCGGCGTTCTCGGTGCGGGACACCACGACCCCGGAGGGCATACAGCAACCCACGACCGGCCTGCGTTCGGGGGGACCGGGATCGGTGGTGCCGTGGGACTCGTTGGGGTACCAGGGGCGCAGCTTCATCGGCTCCGGCCCCTCCACGGAGGAGCTCACCCAGTTCGCCCGACGCCCGGCTGCGGAGCCGATCCGGACCTATGCCGGACTGGCGACATCCGACGACTCCGAGACCCGGGCGACGACGGCGGTCCGGGATCTCGAGCGTGCCGGAGGGTTCCAGCGGGGGAACCTGCTGGTGGTCACCACCACGGGAAGCGGGTGGGTGGACCCGGCGCTGGTGGATTCGTTCGAGTATCTCACCGGGGGCGACGCGGCGACGGTGGCGCTCCAGTACTCGTACCTGCCGTCGTGGATCTCCTACCTGGTCGATCAATCCAAGGCCCGGCAAGCCGGTCGCGACCTGTTCGACGCGGTCTACGACGTGTGGTCGAAACTCCCCCAGGACAGCCGCCCCCGGCTGTTCGTCGCCGGAGAGAGCCTCGGCTCGTTCGGCGGCGAGACCGCCTTCAGCGGCGAATACGATCTGCGCAACCGCACCGCGGGCACCGTGTTCGCCGGTCCCCCCAACTTCAACACCCTGTTCCGGGAATTCAGCGACCGGCGTGACGCGAACAGCCCGGAGGTCGAACCGGTCTTCAAGGACGGGCGCACGGTGCGGTTCACCAACGATCCGCAGGGCGGCATTCCGCCCGCGGACCGGCCGTGGGACGGCACCCGGGTGCTGTACCTGATGCATCCGTCCGACCCGATCGTCTGGTGGAGCCCGAATCTGATCCTCGGCGAACCGGACTGGATCGGCCAGGCGCCCGGACAGGATGTGCTCGAGGAGATGTTCTGGATGCCGTTCGTGACGTTCTGGCAGGTCACCGCGGACCTGCCGTTCTCCACCGGTGTCCCGGGCGGCCACGGCCACAAATACACCTCCGGGTACGTCGACGGATGGAACGCGGTCATGCAACCGACGGGGATCACCCCCGAGCAACTCGCCACCCTCCGGACGATCATCGAAGCCGGCGAGTAGGACAGGAGGGGGCGCTCCGGTAGCGATGATTCGAGTGATGTTCCGGCACCGAATCTTCCGAGACCCGGGGAACCACCTGCTCGTCGACGTCGACGACAGTCCGACCAGGGCGTGGCGGTAGTGATGGACGCGCGCCCGGCCGTCGGGTGCGGCAGGCGGCGCGGCTGACGGCCCTACCGAGCGGCCGGCGAGCGGGCGACGCACCCGGGCACGGCCTCCCGGGGTGCCGCGAGCCGGTAACTGCCGGCGTGGAACAGCAGCGGCTCGTCCTCTCCCCGTTCGTACTCCCGCACCCGGCCGACGAAGATGGTGTGATCGCCCTCCACGTATGCATTTTCGCGGGTGCACACGAACCGGGCGAGGCATCCGCCGAGCAGCGGCACCCCGCCGGGCCCCTCGTCGACCGGCAGCCCGGCGAACTTGTCCTCGGCGGGCCGGGAGAACCGCTGCGACAGCCCCTGCTGCTCGACCCCCAGCACGTGGACGGCGAAATACTCGGCGGTGCAGAACGTTTCATAGCTGGGCGCCCGGTTGGCGAGGCAGAACAGCAGCAGGGGCGGATCGAGCGACAGGGAGGTCAACGAGTTCGCGGTGATGCCGGCCCGCCGGGCGCCGGCACCGCGCGCGGTAATGACGGTGACGCCGGTGGCGAACTGACCGAAGGCGTTGCGCAGGTCGCGGAGATCGAGTCCGTGGGTGGTCATGGCGTCACTCCTGTCCGGCGAGTTCGGCCATGAGCTGATCGGCCCGTTCGGGGCCCATGGCGGTGTAACCGCCGTCGACGGCGTAGTCGGCTCCGGTGACGAACGACGCCTCGGGCGAGAGCAGGAACCGCACCACGGCAGCCACCTCCGCCGGGTCGCCGGTGCGGCCGAGCAGGTGCAGCGGCGCGGCCACCCGGTCGGCCTTGACGCGATCCCCGCCGGAGAGCTGGTCGATGGCGTTGGACCAGGTCCAGCCGGGCGAGACGGAGTTGACGCGGATGCCGTCGGCGGCGAGGTCGAGGGCCATGTTGCGGGTGAGCTGGACCATGGCGGCCTTGCTGACGGGGTACGTCCAGCGCCCGGCCTGCGCGACGCGCGCGGAGGTGGAGGTGAAGTTGACGACGGCGGCCCGGTCGGAGCGGCGCAGCCACGGCAGCGCGAGCGCGGTGAGGACGGCGGCGCTGACGACGTTGACGTCGAGGGTGGCGAGCCAGTCGGAGCGGGTGGAGGCGGGCCCGTTGTCGCGGTAGACGCAGGCGAGGTTGACGAGGTGGTCGATGCCGCCGTGACGGTCGGCGATCGCGGCGACGGTGCCGGCGAGGGCTTCGTCGTCGGTGAGGTCGGTGCGGTGGAAGCTCGCCTGCTCGCCCAGCCGGTCGGCGACGGCTCCGCCGGCGGGATCGACGTCGACGATCGCGACGGACCAGCCGTCCTTGGCGAGGGCTTCGGCGACGGCCGCGCCGATCATGGTGGCGCCGCCGGTGACGACGGCAGTGGGGGCGGTGGTGGTCATGGCTGCTCCGGGGTCGTGGGGCGCGGTCCGTCGTCGGCGGGTTCGCCGGTGAGGGCGGCGCGGGTGAGCTCGAGCCGGGATCGGATCCCGAGCTTGCGGTAGGTGGTCTTGAGGTACTGCTTGACGGTGTAGCGGCTGAGGAAGAGCTTCTCGGCGATCTGCTGGTCCTGCAGGCCCGCGACGGCGAGGGCGGCGATCTCGCGTTCGCGGGCGGAGAGCTGCGAGGCGAGGTGGTCGGGCAGCGCGGCGACGCCCGGTGCGGCGGGCAACAGCTCGAGCAGTGCCACGACGCGGCGGGCGCCGCCCCGGTCGGTGACGCAGCTCTGCACCTGCAGGTGCCGGGACACCCCGTCGAGGCGCACGTCCAGGACGAACGTCTGCCGCATGCCGGCGTCGGCGTCGCGGCCGGGCCCGCCGGCTTCGATGAGCCCGGTCAGCCAGAGCGTGGGCTCGCTGATGCCGACCCGGCCGAGCAGGGCCCGCGCGGCGGCGTTGACCTGGCGTTGCCCGGTGGCGAGATCGAGGATGACCGTGGCCTCGCTCGACAGGTCGAGCGCGGCCCACAGGTCGTCCTGCACGGCGCGGGCCGCCTCCCGCCGAGCCACCTCGGTGACCGCGACACCCACGAGCCGGCCCAGGGCGCCGGCGACGGCGATCTCCGCGGGCGACGCCAGCGCGAGCCGGTCGTTGTCGGCGAAGTTGAGGGTGCCGACGACGTGGCCGCGTTCGATGATGGGCGCCTCGAGCACCATCCGCATGTCGTGCAGGCGGGCCACGTCGCGGAAGAACGGGGACTCGGTCCACGTGTTCTCGCTCATCAGCCGGCTGCTGTGGGTGGGGCGGCGGCGTTGCTCGAGCGTGCGCAGCACGGGGTCCTGGTGACGGCCGAGTTCCTCGTACAGCGTCAGGAAGCGTTCGCTGACGCCCTCCGCGGCGGCCAGCGGGGTGCGGCCGGGCGAGTCGCCGAACAGGTAGATGCCGAAGGCACGGGACGGCAGCACCCGCGGGACGAGGTCCATGCACAGGTCCTGGATCGCCTCGACCGTGTCGACGGCGAGGAGGGACTCGGCGACGTCGGCGAGATCGGTCGCGACGGTGCGATCGTCGTCGTCACCGTCGAACGGGAACTCGATGTCCATGGCCCCCTGCACCTCCTCGGCCGCCCGTGCGGCGGCCTCCACCCTCGTATCGGCAACCCGCCCGGCGTTCAGGACGCCGCCGGCCGGTAGCGGAGGACGAACGACCCGCGGTCGTCGACCTCGACGGCGAACTCGTCGGGCACCACGACGCTGCTGGTGCCCAGTTCGATGATCGCCGGCCCCTCCAAGTGTGCGCCCACGCCGAGGCCGTGCCCGTCGTACACCGCGGCCTCGACCATCGTCCGGTGCAGCACCGACCAGATCGGGCGGGTGCCGATCCGCCCGGTGCCGTCGCCGGTGGGCACGACGGCGCTGTCGAGGCGCGGCTTGGGGGTGGTGCCGACGACGCTGAGCCGGATGTTGAGCACGTCGATCGGCATGTCCGGGGAGCGGTAGCCGAACAGGGTGTCGTGCATGGCGTGGAACCGCTCGGCGACGTCGGCGAGGTCGACGCCGTCGAGGGACGACGGGTCGAGCGGCACGTTGATCTCGTACCACTGGCCGCGGTAGCGCATGTCCAGCGAGGGTTGCAGGGTCACCTCGGTGTCGGCGACACCTTCCTCGGCGAGGATTTTGCGGCCGCGCATGGCCATGTCGTGCCAGATCCCGAGGAGTTCTCCGGTGTCGAGGGCGGCGAGTTCAGCCTTGTGGCTCTGCACGAAGTCGTGCTGGAAGTCGCACACGAGCATGCCGGCGGCGCAGAAGATCGACGACTCGCGCGGGGTGACGAGCACGGGGATCTCGAGTTCGCGGGCGATGGCGGCGGCGTGGACGGGTCCGGCTCCCCCTGCGACGACGATCGGGAAGTCGCGGGCGTCGAGGCCGCGGCGGACGGTGATCTCCCGGACGCCGGCGGCCATGCCGACGTTGACGACGTCGTAGATGCCGGCGGCGGCCTCCTCGACGGAGATGCCGAGGGGTTCGGCGACGTCGCGGCGGATCGCCTCGATCGAGGCCTGCCGGTCGAGGGGGATGTCGCCGCCGAGGAAGCTCGCGGGGTCGACGTAGCCGAGGACGACGTCGGCGTCGGTGACGGTGGCGCGGGTGCCGCCGCGGCCGTAGCAGGCGGGTCCGGGGACGGCGCCGGCGCTCTCGGGGCCGACGCGCAGCAGGCCGCCCTCGTCGACGTAGGCGATGCTGCCGCCGCCGGCGCCGATGGTGTGGATGTCGACCATGGGCAGGGCGATGCGGCCGCGGTCGATCTGCCCGTCGGTCATCACGAGCGGCCGGCCGTCGTTGACGACGGCGGCGTCGAAGCTGGTGCCGCCCATGTCGACGGTCAGGCAGCGGTCCCAGCCGTGCGGGGCGACCTCGAGCAGGCCGGCGGTGGGCCCGGACGCCGGGCCGGACAGCAGCGACAGGGCGGCACGGCGGGCCAGCTCGTCGGGGGTGGCGACGCCGCCGTTGGACTGCATGAGCAGCAGGATGCCGGTGAATCCCGCCGCGTCGAGCGCCTCGGTGAGCACCCGAAGGTAGCGCGTGATGATCGGTCCCGCATAGGAATTGAGAACGGCGGTGCTGGTGCGGTCGTAGTAGCGCACCTGCGGCAGCAGCTCGCTCGAGCGGGTCAGGTACACGCCGGGCAGCTCGGCGGCGAGGATGTCGGCGGCCTGTCGTTCGTGCTCGTCGCCGGCGTGCGAGTGCATGAACGACACCGCCACGGCCTCGACGCCCTCGCGCCGGAACAGTTCGGCGGCGGCACGCACGTCGTCGGTGGCGAGCGGGGTGACCTCGGTGCCCTCGTGGTCGAGGCGGCCGCCGACGGGCCGGCGCAGCGCCCGGGGCACGAGCGGACCCGGCGGCGTGAGCCGGTTGTCGTAGGCGTCCTCGCGGGTGCCGTCGCGCATCTGCAGCACGTCGCGGAAGCCCTCGGTGGTGAGCAGGCCGGTCTTGGCGCCGGTGCGGGTGAGCAGGGCGTTGGTGGTGACGGTGGTGCCGTGCACGATGGTGTGGACCTGCGTGAGCAGGTCGGTGAGGGTCTCCCCGCGCCGCTCGGCGATCTCGGTCAGGCCCTTGACGACCGCGGTGGACGGGTCGGAGGGGATGGAGCTGGTCTTGTGCACGAGCCGGGTGCCGTCCTCGTGGACGACGAGGAAGTCGGTGAAGGTGCCACCGACGTCGACTCCGATGCGGATGCTGGGTGTTGCCGACATGGTCACTGTCCGCCTTTCCGGGTGTTGCGCAGCTGAGCGGTTGCCTCGGCGTCGAGGGTGCGGGTGGCGGCGTCGACGACGACGCCGTAGCGGATGCGGGCCTGTTCCGCGGAGAGCAGTTCGTTGCGGACCTCGTCGGCGACGAGGTCGGCGGGCCGCAGCAGCGGGTCGCCGTAGCCGGCGCCGCCGCCGCTGACGGAGCGGACCACCGAGCCGGACGGGAGCTCGACGAGTTCCTTCGACCCCCACTCGTGGGTGGTGCCGTCGGGGTATTCGACGGTCATGCGGTTCATGCCGGAGGGGCCGCCGCCGAACAGGCCGGCACCGGGGGCGCCGCCCTCGGATTCGACGGATTCGCCGATGGTGACGCCGATTTCGGAGTCGCCGTAGCAGCGCCACGCCGAGCGGGTGCCGAGGCCGCCGCGCCACTGGCCGGCGCCGGCCGAATCCGGTAGGTACTCGTGATATTCGAGGAAGTGCGGGCTCGACAGCTCGAACATCTCCGGGTCCGGGGAGCGCATCTGCCCGGCGGTGCCGGTGAAGCCGAGCGCGTCCCACCCGTCGGTGCCCTTCATGGCGCCGGGGCCGTTGCGCTGGAACACGGTGAGGGTCACGAACGGCTGTTCGGTGCGCGGGTCGGTGCCGTTGAGGGCGGTGCAGATGAATTTGTTCCACCCGGCGGTGACGCGGTCCGGCAGGGCGTCGGCGAGGGCCGACATGATGGCGTCGACGACCTCGTCGCACATCTGGTTGCCGAAGATGGTCGCGGCCGGGAAGTGCGGGTTGAGCAGCGAGCCGGGCCGGAACACGGTGTGCACGGGCCGGAACAGGCCGTCGTTGGTGGGGATGTTGATGCCGCCGGCGGCGACGAGCATGAGGAACGCGATGCGCACGGCGCCCATCGCGGAGGCGGGCGGCATGTTGGTGATGCCGGGGGCCTGGTCGTCGGTGCGGGAGAAGTCGAAGGTGACCTCGTCGCCGGAGACGGTGATGTCGCAGGCGACCTTGTAGCGGCGAGTGGGGTCGAGGCCGTCGGAGATCATCCAGCTCTCGCCGTGGTACACCCCGTCGGGCCAGCGGCCGATCTCGGCCCGGACCTGTTTCTCGGAGCTGTCGAGGATGTAGTCCATGTGGGCGTCGAAGGTGCCGCGGCCGTAGCGGCCGAGCAGTTCGACGAGGCGGCGCGAGCCCACGGTGCACGCGCCGACCATGGACTTGATGTCCTCCATGACGAAGTCGATGCGGATGTTGGCGCCGACGAAGTCCCACACGTCCTTGCGCAGCACTCCCCCGGCCATGATCTTCACGGGCGGGATGCGCAGGGCCTCCTGCCAGATCTCGGTGGCGCCGGGGTTGTAGCCGCCGATGGTCATGCCGCCGATGTCGGCCATGTGGCCCTTGGCGGCGGCCCAGCCGACGAGTTCGCCCTCGTGGAAGATGGGCAGGTAGACGCCGGTGTCGGCGTTCTGGTTGCCGCCGGTGTAGACGTCGTTGTGGAGGATGACGTCGCCCTCGGCGATGTCGTCGCCGAAGTAGTCGATGATGTATTCGAGTGGCGGCTGGGCGCCGAAGGCGATGATGGCGGCGAACTCGGCCTGGGCGAGGGTGCGGCCGTGCTTGTCGAACAGCACCGTCACCAGGTCGCCGATCTCGTTGAAGATCGGCGAGCGGGACGAGCGCATCAGCATCGTCGCCATCTCCTTGGCGATGGCGTCGACGCGCCGCTGCAGCACCGACGCGAGGATCGGGTCGATGGCGGTGCCGCCCGCCGTGCCGGCGGTGGGGCGTTCCAGGGTGGTCATGATTGCTCTACCTCTCTCAGACCCGGTACAGCTCGGTCGGAAACTTGGACAGGGTGCGGGTGCGCCCGGCCTCGACGACGCAGGTGTCGGCCATGTAGCCCATGGCGCCGGAGTCGGCGTCCCACAGCATGGGGTGCAGGGCGATCACCATGCCCTCGGCGGTGACGGTGACGGCCTCGTGGTTCTCGTTGTCCTGCACCATCTCCAGGCCCACCCACGGCTCCTCGAGCACGTCGAGGCCGAGGCCGTGGCCGGACCAGTAGGACGACCTGACCCCGTGCTGCTCGATCGCGGCGATGACGTCGCGCTGCACGCCGGACATCGTGGTGCCGGGGCGCAGGGCGGCGCTTCCGGCGGCCATGCCGGAGCACACCGCGTCGGCGAGGCGCTGCACCTCCGGCGTGGGCGGGGCGAAGGTGACCATGCGGGACAGTTCCATCCAGTAGCCGGCGGGCCCGACGAGTTCGTAGCTGAAGGTGAACACGTCGTGGGCGGTGAGTTCCCGGCCGCCGGGGGCCCCGAACGTCGGGCACGGGCCGGTCGGCTCGTCGTCGGCGTACATGGTGAGGAACAGCGGGTCCTCGGCGCCGAGCGAGTAGGCGACGCGGTACATCTCGGCGGCGACGGCGCGTTCGGTCGTGCCGGGGCGGGCGATCTCGAGCAGCCGTTCGAAGCAGCGGTCGGCGATGTACGCGGACTCCTCGGCGCCACGGATCTCGGCGGCCGTCTTCACGGCGCGGACCTGCTCGAACATCGCACTCGCGTCCTCGAACACGGTGCCGGGCAGCGCGTCGGTGAAGTGCAGGTAGTCCTCGACCTTCATGACCTGCCCCATGCCGACGATGCCGACGCGGGCCGGTGCCGCACCACGGGTGAGGGTCTTGACGAGCGCCTCGGAGAGCTTCTCGGCGTAGACGTAGTCGTCGATCCAGCCGGTGCGGGGACGGCGGCCGCCCTCGAGGTTCTTCGGCAGCACGAGGGTGGGCGCGGCGCCGGGGTGCAGGACGGCGTAGCCGTAGCGGTGCGAGAGGTTGTAGTCGGCGAGGTAGCGCAGGGCGCCCTTGTGGCCGCGGTAGTCGGCGGCGGCGAACAGCAGCGCGTCGTAACCGTCGCGCTCCATCCGCTCGTGCAGCAGCCGCCAGCGCCGGTCGCGCTCGGCGAGGGTGGCGATCATGCGCTCACCGCCCGCGGGAAGTGGCTGCCGCGCAGCGTGTTCCGCACCTGCCCGGCGAGGATCTTCGCGGTGCCGGCGGCGACGACCGCGCCGGGGCGGCGACCGGTGTGCTCGCCGATCCACCGGTCGGCGGCCGCGCGCTCGGTGAGCCACGGGAAGGCGGTGGGAGGTGCGTCGAAGACCTGCGCGAAGCGGGTGGCGAGGCGCTGGTCGGCGAAGCACGCGGTGAGCACCCGCTGCGGTGTCTTGCCGAGCGGTTCGAGGAGCAGGTTGGTGAACCGGTAGGTGCCGGCGATGTGCTCCTCGTAGACGCCTTCGAAGGTGCGGGTGATCCATTCGGCGTCGAAGGGTCCGTCGCCGCGGGCGAGGAGGGCGTCGAAGTAGTGCCCGGCCTGCCGGATGCCGGAGCCGGCGCCCTGACCGGCGACGGGGTCGTAGGCGACGGACGTGTCGCCGAGGCTCATCATCGGCCGGCCGCCCGGGGTGGTGCCCAGCCCGGAGCGCACGGACGGGGTGACCCGGCCCTTGAGCCACGAGTGCGGGTCGTCGAGCATCGGCTCCATGTTCCGCATCGACGGCCAGTCCCACGGGGCGTAGTCGCGGGCCAGGCGCGAGGCGGTCGCGAAGGCCTGCTCGACGGTGGTGACGTCGGCCCAGCAGTCGAACGGGCCGCCGGGCTTGGCCTCGAACACCAGGCACCAGACGTTCTCGCCGGACTTGTGCAGGAACGGCACCCAGAAGATCTCCCCGGCGTCGCCGAAGAGATTGAAGCACACGCCCGTCGAGCCCTCGACACGGTTGGGGAAGGCGGTGCCGTCGGTGGGGATGCCGCGCACGAGCACCATGGCGAGGTTGCGCTGCGGGGTGTCATAGACGCTGCGCCGCGCGTCGCGGGCGAACAGCGACGACAATCCGTACTTGCCGGTGGAGACGACGGTCAGGTCGCTGCCGGCGGCGATGTCGTCGAGGTCGTCGGGCTGCACCGATGTCACGACGATGTTGCCGCCGAGTTCGGCCAGGCGCACCATCCGGTCGTACGACTTGCGGCGCACGTCCACGGCACCGCCGGCGGCGTCGCCGAGCGCGGAGCCGAAGTGCACCAGCTCCTGCCCGATCTTCGGGCTGAAGCACACGTGCAGACCGTCCATCGGCACGCCCTTGTCGTCGTAGCCGGGGCAGCCGAGCCGCAGCTCGGTGGCGACCGAGCGGTGGAACAGGGCCGCGGTGCCGGTCGGGGAGGTCTCGTGCAGGATCTCCTCGGCGGTCTTGTCGGTGTAGAGGTCTACTTGGAAGCCGTTGGCCTGCAGGGCCATCGACAGGAGGGTTCCGGCCTGGCCGGCCCCGATCACGGAGATTCTTCTCATGGCGGTCATCCCTTGTGCCGGTGGATGGAGCGGTGGTCAGAAGAGTTCGAAGTATTCGCGGTGTTCCCACTCGGTGACGGTCTCGGCGTAGCCCTGCGGGTCGGGCTGCTCGGCCAGGTGCGCTTCGTAGCGCGAGACCTCGCTGGACTTCATGGTGACGAGGTAGTCGACGAACCGGTCGCCGAACGCCTCCCGGTAGAACCGGCTCGCCCCCAGGGCCGCGAGCCCTTCCTTCAGGCTCGTGGGCAGGTGCGGAACGTCGGCGGCGTACGGATCCACCGACGGGGCACCCGGCTCGGTCTTGTTCTTGATGCCGTCGAGCCCCGCGGCGGCCTGCGCCGCGATGTACAGGTACGGGTTGGCGGCGGGCTCGCCGACGCGGTTCTCCACGTGTGAGGCCTTGTCACCGGGGGCGCTGATGACGCGCATCATCGCGGCCCGGTTGTCCAGGCCCCACGTCAGCCGGTCCGGGGCCAGGGAGTACGGGCGACGGCGGCGGTACCCGTTGATCGTGGGCGTCATGAACGGCGACGCGGCGGCGGCGTGGGCCAGGGTGCCGCCGACGTAGTGCCGGCCGATGTCGGACAGCAGCTCCCCTTCCCCCGGCACCATGACGTTCTCGCCGGTGACCGTGTCGACCAGGGAGGTGTGCAGGTGCCAGCCGCTGGCGTAGAAGCCGGGGATGCCCGGGGTGGACATGAAGGAGGCGAGGTAGCCACCGCGGCGGCAGATCTGCTTGACGGCGGAGCGGAACAGCAGCATCGAATCCGCGGCGGCCATGCCTTCGAGCACGTCGAAGGTGGTCTCGACCTGGCTCGGCGCCCACTCGTCGTCGATCGAGCGTAGCGGCAGCCCGAGCGCGGTGACGGCCTGTCGCACCGGGCGCAGGACGTCGTCGATCTCGTCGAGATGCGATTCGAGGAGGTAGTTGTAGCCGCGGGCGACGGCCGCGACCTCCGGCGGGTCGGCGGGCATCCCGGGGGCACCGAGGGAGCCGGTGACCAGCTTGTCATCGAGGACGCGGGTGAGATACCACTCGACCTCGAGTCCGGTGATCAGGTGGTAGCCGGCACTTTCGAGCTGGGCGAGGGTGTTGCGCAGGATGCTGCGGGGGGAGAACGGGAAGGGGCTGCCGTCGCGGAAGTACAGGTCGCACAGCACCCAGCCGGTGTCCGGCGCCCACGGCAGCACCCGGAAGGTGGTGGGGTCCGGAACCATGGTGAGGTTCGGGCTGCCGGACAGCTCGGGCATGTCGAACCCGCCGCCGGGGCTGAACGGGTTGAAGACGATGGCGTTGGCGGTGTCGAAGAAGAACGGCGCCATGGTGATCTCGGTGCCGGACTCGAGCGCCGCCAGGTAGCTGTCGACGGTCATCGTCTTGCCGCGGATCAGGCCGTGCTGATCCGGCCAGGCCAGGCGGACCATCTCGATGCCCTTCTCCGCGAGAAGGTTCCGGGCGCGGTCGGCCGCCTCCTGCTGCGCGGCGTCGAACAGGGCGTGGCGGGCGACGAACTTGGCTGAAGTGGACATGCGGTCCTCCGTGAGGGGTGGGTTCGTGGGGTCAGTCGCGTGCCGCGACGAGCGGGGTGTCGACCCCGATCGGGCCGGTGTGCACCGCCCCGCCCGGGGAGCCGAGCGGGGCGTCGCGCCCGGGCAGCACCGAACTGAAGAAGACGGCGTTGTCCTCGAGATGGATGCGGGTGGTCTCGGCCACCCGGCGGTCGTTCGAGATGGCCTCCATCGGGCAGACCGATTGGCAGGCACCGCAGTCGACGCATTCGAACGGGTGGATGTAGAGCTTGCGGGCGCCCTCGTAGATGGCGTCGACGGGG
The DNA here is from genome assembly GCF_015654185.1 of Rhodococcus sp. M8. Classification (NCBI taxonomy): domain Bacteria; kingdom Bacillati; phylum Actinomycetota; class Actinomycetes; order Mycobacteriales; family Nocardiaceae; genus Rhodococcus; species Rhodococcus sp. M8. The sequence continues at coordinate 5,848,589 of NZ_CP064065.1, read as the reverse complement.
CATTCCTCCATGCACGACTTGTCCATGACGTCGGTGCAGGGTTCTCCGATGAAGTACGGCACGGTTCCTCCTGGGGGTGCGTCAGCTCGGGACGGGGCCGGCGTCGGTGGAGTGGCCGGGGAACAGCGGCGCATCGTCGTCGATGCGGTGTGCGATGTGGTTGACGGCGGTCGCGGCCTCACCGAAGCCGACGGACATCAGCCGCACCTTGCCGGGGTACTCGGCGATGTCGCCGGCGGCGTAGACGCCGGGGACGTTGGTGGCCATGTCGCGGCCGACCACGATGTGCTGACCGTGGAGTTCGAGGCCCCAGGTGCGCAGCGGCCCGAGCTGGGCGGTGAAGCCGAGCGCGGCGATCAGCTTCTGCGCCGGCAGCCGCACGGTGTCGCCGTGCTCGTGGCGCAGGACCTCGACGAGTTCGAGACTGTCGGTGCCGTGTGCGGCGGTGACCTCGGCGTTGGTGTGGATGGTCGCGCCGCGGCGGCGCAGTTCGTCCACCGACGCGGCGTGCGCGCGGAAGCGGTCGCGGCGGTGCACGAGGGTGACGGACCCGGCGATCGGATGGAGGGCGAGCGCCCAGTCGAGGGCCGAGTCCCCGCCGCCGACGACCACGACGTCGCGGTCGCGGTAGTCGCCGAGGTCGGTGACGAAGTACGCGGCGCCGCGCCCGGCGTACCTGTCGGCGGCGTCGAGGGGCCGGGGCCGGAAGGACCCGATGCCACCGGCGACGAGGACGGCGCGGGTGCGGATGCGCTCGTCGTCGTCGGTGCGGACGGTGAGCACGTCGCCGTCGCGATCGAGGTCCACGGCCTGCCGGCCGAGGAGGTACTCGACGTCGTCGCCGGCCTGCTCGACGAGCTGCCGGACGAGGTCCTTGCCCTTCACCGCGGGCAGGCCGGCGACGTCGTAGATCTCCTTCTCCGGGTAGAGCGCGGAGACCTGTCCGCCGAGCTCGGGCAGCGCGTCGACGACGACGGTGCGCAGGCCGCGGATGCGGGCGTAGTAGGCGGCGTACAGGCCGGTGGGGCCGGCACCGAGGATGAGCAGGTCGGTGTCAGTGTTCATGACCGGCTCCGGGGGTGGGGCACAGCGCCGGGGCGAGCAGGTGCTCGACGAGCGCGGCGAGGTGGTCACGGGAGGGATCGGCGAAATACGGTGCTTTGTAACGGATTTCGTCGGGATCTGCGCCGGCGGCGCGGACCTTGTCCGGCTCGCCGGCCATGAGCCCGGCGATGCCGTCGACGGAGCTCTCGGGGTGGTACTGCACCCCGATGGCGGAGCGGAACGCGAAGGCCTGCACGAAGTCCCGGGATCGGGCCAGGACGGTCACGTCGGGCGGCAGCTGGAAGGTGTCCCAGTGGAAGGAGAACCGGGTGCCGGTGAAATCGACGGGGTGATCCACCCCCGCCCCGCAGGCGGTGACGTCGACGAAGCCGACCTCGGCACTGTCGCTGCCGCGCACCGCCGTGCCGCCGAGCGCGACGGCGAGCAGCTGGGAGCCGAGGCAGATCCCAAGCGTGGGCACGTCGCCGGCCGCGGCGGTGCGCAGGAAGTCCCGTTCGCGCAGCAGGTAGTCGTGCGAGTCGTCGGCGGACTCCTTACCACCCAGGCAGATCACCGCGGCGGCCTCGTCCGGCGCGGGCAGCACGTCGCCGCGGAAGGGGCGGACGATCCGGATCGGGACGCCGTGATCGCGCACGACGTCGCCGAGGACGGTCAGGTCGGGGTCGTCGACGTGGGCGACGACGAGCAGGGGTTTCATACGGCACCTCGGGGTTCCAGAGTGTGTGTCCACGGTCGCCAGTGGTCGGTGGCGGCGAGGGCGCGCAGCAGGGCGACGGCGTCGGCGCGGTCGACGGCGATCCAGCTGCCGTCCGGGACGAGTTCGTAGGGGGTGAAGTCCCAGAACTGCGCGCGCCGGATCGCGTCGGCGACCTGCCGGTGGGCGGCGAGCTCGCGGTCGAGGCGGTCGACGCGCCGCGTGAGCCGGTCCACCTCGGCGCGCAGGCGCTCGAGTTCGGTGATGTCGGTCATGCCGGGCCCGTCAGAGGACGAGGGTCAGGTTCTCGTGGCCGTGTTCGCAGTCGACGAGGTTGACCTGCTTGACCGCGATCCGCCACTGCGCGTCCCGGCGGACGAGTTCGTGCCCGCACCAGCCGGCGTACGTCTTGGTCGTGCCCGCCCGGAACTCGGTGATCAGGAAGTTCGATCGCACGAGCCGGCGGTCGGGTGCGTCGAGGACCTCGACGTTGGTGACGAGCCGCCGGGTGCGCGACGACGGGATCTGGCAGAACGCGAGTCCGGTGCGCAGCCAGTAGATCCGGTCCATCAGCCGGCGACGGTCGTCGAAGGCGTGGGACACCTCGCGCCGGGGGTCACCGCCGCCGGGGGTGGTGGGCACCCAGTAGAGGCATTCGTCGGTGAACAGCTCCACCCAGTCGTTGAAGCGGCCGTCGTCGATCAGGCGCGCCTCCCGGTAGAGCAGGTTCTCGACCTCGGAGCGCACCCGCGGATCGGGTTCGCTCCAGTCCTCCTGCCAGGCCCCCATCAGCTCGGCCAGGTGGTCGTAGTAGGCGGAGTCCAGGTAGTACGAGTACCGGGAAGTGTCGTGGCGTTCGTTGCTCTGCACGGTCATCTGTCGTGTCCCTTCACCGGCTCATCAGCCGGAGCCATTCCTGGTAGTAGCCGCGCATGTGCAGCTCGTCGGTCACCGGCCCGGTCACGACGCCGTCGGCGTCGACCTTCTGCCGGCCCTCCACACCGAATCCGCGGTTCATCTGCACCCATGCGACCTCCGGGATGCTCAGGCCGCGCTGGGCCTCCTCGAAGTTGGCCTGGTCGTCGGGCTCGCCGAAGGCCGGGAAGTCCTCCTGGGTGCGCATGCGCAGGACGTTGACCTCGTCCGGGACACCGCCGACGGTGGTGGCGTACCAGGTGAGCTGGGTACGGTCCACGGCGAGCGGCTCGATCACCTGTACCTGGTTCCCGATGATGAGCAGGTTCGGGAAGATGTTGAGGTTGATCTGGGCGCCGACGGTCAGGTCGAGGTAGCGCAGCGCGTCGTCGGGGTACTCGCTGCGGATCAGCTCCTCGAACACCTCCCGCCCGGGTTGCGGGCGCTGGTTGGCCCAGAACGCGCCGGGGCCGTCGTAGCTGGGGCGCTGGTCGATGAAGGTGTGTCCGTTGCCGAGGTACTGCACGTACATGGGGCCGCGGTCGGGGGTGCGGCCGAAGTACGTCATGTCCTTGGACTCGCCGAGCCGTTCGGCCATCTGCAGCAGGGAGCGGTGCGAGAACGCCGGATGGTATCCGTCGCCGGCGTTGTCGTACGCCAGCTTCCAGTTGCCGCGGTAGACCATGCGGTGCGCGGAGTTGCGGAGGAACACCTCACCACCCGGGGCGCGGTCGATCCAGTAGTCGAGGGGTTCGCGGACCGGGCCGAGATGCTCGGCGAGCGGCGGCGCATCGGCGTTGAGGGTGCCGAAGACGAAGCCGCGGTAGCTCTCCACCCTCGGCACCACGCCGAGGTTCAGGTCGGTGCGCTCGAAGTCCGGTCCGTACGCGTCGGGCCACGGCACCCCCACGAGCTGCCCGGTGTTCTTGAAAGTCCATCCGTGATAAGGGCATTGGAAGTTCTTGGCGGTGCCGCTCTCGTCGCGGCAGACGGTGGCGGCCCGGTGGGTGCAGCGGTTGAACAGGGCGTGCAGCTCGCCGGCCCGGTCTCGGGTGACGATGATGGGGCGCAGGCCCAGGTAGCCGGTGCGGTAGCTGTTGGGAGTGGGGACCTGACTCTCGTGCGCGAGGTACACCCAGGTGCGGCCGAAGACGCGGCGCATCTCGTCGTCGAAGATCGACGGGTCGGTGTACAGCGTGCGGTGCACCCGGTCGTGCTGCACCAGCTCGTCGTACGAGTGGGTGGAACTCACGGTCATGGCTCTTGCCCTTTCGCCGAGGCGTCACGTGGCGGGATCGTTCGTCGTCGCCCGAGGTTCGGGCGGTTTCCGATCGCGTCGGATTGCGTTCGCGTCGGGTTAATCCTGGCCGGGCCGCACGGGGCTCGGTATCCCTCCCAGGAGGGGTATTCACCGGCCCGCAAGGGTCGAACGACACCAGAAATCCCGTGTGTAACAAGAGATTTACAGAACGGACCCATGACGGGTCGCGGCACGACGGCCGATTACGGCGGGGTTACGACACCCGCCGGACGTGGGCATGATTGTGCCCCAGGTCACAGTCGCTGTCAACGCACGGTGGCGTACCGGGCACGGCCGCCCTCGAGGCGCCGGGCGGGAACCCCGGCCGGCGGCTATCGCGGTTCTGCGGCGAGCGCCGTGGCGACGGCACCGCCGAGCGCGACATTGCCCCGATAGACCTCGACATTGACGTCGAGGCTGCGGCCGCCGGTCGCGCGGTGGAAGTGGTCGAGCAGGAACGGCGTGGTGTCCTTGCCGACCACTCCGGCCGCCGCGGCCCGCTCCTCGGCCTCGTGCAGCACCCGCGCATGCAGCGCGGGGTCGAGCTGGGCGTCTTCCGGTACCGGATTCGCAAGCAGGACGCCGGCTTTCAGACCGAGTGCGTCCCGGGCACGGACAAGGGCGGCGACCTCGGCCGGCGACCCGACGGAATGTTCGAGCCGGCAGCCGCTCTCGCGGATGTAGAAGCCGGGGAAGCTGGTCGTGCGGTAGCCGACGACCGGAATGCTCAGGGTCTCGAGCCGCTCCAGCGTGGCCGGGATGTCGAGGATCGACTTGACGCCGGCGCTGACGACGAGGATCGGCACGGTGGACAGGACGACCAGGTCGGCGGACTCGTCGAAGGTGCTCTGCGCGCCGCGGTGCACGCCGCCCAGCCCGCCCGTCGCGAAGACCTCGACCCCGCCGCGGTGTGCGAGCAGCGCCGTGGCGGCAACGGTGGTGCCGCCGGACAGTCGTCGCGCCACGGCGATCGGCAGCTCGCGCACACTCAGCTTCGTCACCGTCTCCGCCGTCGCGAGGTCGGTGATCTCGTCGGTGGACAGCCCGACGGTCGGGACGCCGCGGAGCACGCCGACGGTGGCGGGGACGACGTCCGCCTCCCGCAACCGCGCCTCCGCCTCGAGCGCCACCTCGAGGTTGCGGGGGCGCGGCAGGCCGTGGGTGAAGATCGTCGATTCCAGGGCCACCACCGGCCGGCGGGCTGCGACGGCGTCGCGCACCTCGTCCGATATCCGGATCACCGGGTCCATGCGGCTCCTCTCGTTGCGTGCAGGGTAGCGGCGGAGGGCGACCGTCGCCGATCATCTCAAAAATTCAGAGCAGCTCACGGATTCCGCACAGCGGCAGATGGATCCACCCCTCCCGGACCGCGACGGCGCGCTGCGCCGCATCGGGCCGGACGGTTCTTCCGAGCGCTGCCGCTCGGGCGACGAGGCTGGCGACCACCGCATCGAACGCGTCGTCGGAGGCCACACAGAGGTCCCGGAAGCCGCCGAGCCTCAGTCCCGAAAGGGCGCGTTCCAGTGCGGCCACCGATGCGGCCCGCGCCTCGCGGTTCTTCGCGCTCTTGTATCCCTTGAACGGCAGGCCCCAGCCCTGCAGCGCAGCAGCGGGATACACCTCGACCACCGTTCCGTCGACGCGGTCGACATCCACCCCGACGGCATCGAGTTCCGCGAGCAGACCCGCACACCGCAGCGCCACATGGGCGATGAGATCCGCGGATACGCTCAACGGGACGATTCCCGTCCCGGCATGCACCACGCGGTCGGTCAACCGCCGCACCAGCGGGAGCCGTCCGGCTCGGCTGCTCAGGGCGCGTTCGCGCGAGTACTCGAGGCGATGGTGCGCGCCGACGAAGTCCACGAACGCGTCGGGCCACCCGAACGGCGCGTCGATGCCGGTCCGGTCCGCGGCGGCCACCGCGTTGACGACGTCCGGGTCGGTCGCGCCGAGCCGTAACTCCTGCACCGTCGCGGTGCCGTGCTCCCAGGCGACGGTGGCGACCGCCGTCTTCGCCGGCTCCGCCGCGAGGTCGACCCCTACCGTCTTCACGGACGTCACGGTATCCGCTGCCCGGCCCCGGAGCCTGCACTCGTACTGTGCACCGTGCACCCCCGGTCCCGCCACAACGGGGGCAGGCACGCGCTGGAGGGAGCAAGCCGCCGGCACGCACACGATCGGCGGGCACGCAATCGTGGACTACGTTCCGCATCCGTGCCACGGTGGAGGCGGATATCTCTTCCAGGAGGTGCAACACCATGGAGCACACCCAGCAGAACAGCGCCGCACAGGAATGCCCGGACTGCCATGCGCTCGCCGCGGACCTCGCGGCTCACAAGCAATGGCACTCCAGGGTCGTCCACGACCTCGCCGTCGCCGTCGAGAAGGAAGTGGATCGACGGACACGGACACCCTGACCGGCGCCGCTCCGCGATCCGGTTGCGCCGTCAGCGGAAGGCGTCGCCCTTCGTCGTGAGCGCCTTGACCCGCTCGACGATCCTGTCCTGCAACTTCTTCGGCGTGCGCCAGCGCATGGCGAGGCGGTCGTAGTCCATCGCGTGCTCGGCGACGATGTCCTTGAGCTGCTCGACGTCCAGCGGCGCCAGCTTCGCGCGCAGGCCGGCCTCGCCGCCGTCGCGGAACGCGGCGAACGGGTCGAACGGCCCCGGGGCGCGTGTGCCGCGCCGAGCGGCGGGGGCCTTCCGCGGTGCCGGGGCGGGCGACGGCGCCTCTCCCGGCGCGGTGAGTGCCGAGGCGAGGGCGTGCGCGAACCGCGGGGTGCGGGCGGCCTCGTCGGCGATCACCTGCACCAGCCGCACCAGGGCGGTCGCGGCGGCGGGGCTCGATCCCTGCAGCCGCAGCAGCGCGGCGCTCGCCTCCCCGATCTGCACTCGGAGGCGGGCCTCGTCGCGGTCGACGGTGCCGGTCACAGCAGCACCTGCGCGTTCATCAGGACGTCCTCGGTCAGCATGCGCAGGGCGTCGAACTGCCCGGAGTTGCCGTACTTGCGCTTGAGGGTGCCGTACGGGACGAACTCCGCGGACTGCGCGATCTGGTTGGCCTCGGGGATCCACGCCGGCACGACGTTCGCGATCCGCTCGTCGCGCTGCAGCTGTTCGATGATGCTGCGGTGCAGGTTCGACGCACTCCGGTACTTGGTGATGACGAGGCCGATCTCGCGGATGGGATGTCCCGTCCGCTCGGCGAACGCCCGCACCCGGGTCTGCAGCTGGGGAATGCCGTAGGTCGAGAGGATGTCGGGGATGGTCGGAATGAGATAGCCGTTCGCCAGCCGCAGGCCGTTCTGGGTGAGCATGCCGAGGTTGGGCGGGCAGTCGACGAGGATGTAGTCGTACCGGTCGGCGATCGGGGTGATCGCGTGCAGCAGCACCTCGAGGGGCCGGGTGGACTTCGGGTCGGCGTACTGCTGGTGGCTCAGTCCCTCCTGGATGTCCATCAGATCCAGCGACGAGGCGAGCAGGTCGACGTTCTCGACGGCGCGCACGGGTGAGACGTCGCGCTGGAGGGCCTTCTCGATGTCGAAGGCGGGGGCGTCGGGATCGACGGCACCGCGGAACAGCGTGGCGAGGGTGCGGTCGAGCTGGTTGAGCTCCTGCCAGCGCTCCTCCCCGATCATCATCGTGGTGAGGTTGGTCTGCGGGTCCAGGTCGATCAGCAGCACCCGCTGCCCGAATTCGGCGGCCATGAACTCCGCGAGGGCGGCCGTTGTCGTGGTCTTGCCGACGCCGCCCTTCAGATTGATCGTCGCGATCACCCGCGCCACACCACACCCCCAGCACACTCGCTACTCGTTCGCTCAGCAAAGTACACCGGGACCCGGACGAATCCGGCGCCGGGCACCGGCGCACCCCCTAGATTCGAGGCAGTCGGCGACGGGAGCCCGCGAGTGCGAGAGGGACGGTGGAGGCGCTGGTGGCCGCTCGCGGCCACCGCGGCGCTCGTCGTGCTGCTCGCCGCGACGAACACGGTCCCGACCTGGCCGGGGCTCATCCACCTGGTGGCGCTGCCGCCGCTGGATCAATTCACCGACCTGCGGATCCTGCTGTCGCGGGCATCGTCGTGGCCGGCGTTCCTGGTGTTGCTCGCCGGGGTGGCCGCAGCCCGGGTGGCGCTCATGGCGTGGCTCCTGGGCGGCCTCGACGCCCGCCGGCTGCGCTTCGCGGCCCTGTTCTACACGGTCGCGTTCGGGCCGGTGCTGCTGGCGGCGTTCGCCGACGCCACCGCCTACGCGGTCCTGTACTCCCGGCTGTTCTGGCCCGCCGTCGCCCTGATCGGGGTGCTGGTGCTCACGCTCGGCCCGGTGCCGTGGCAGGGCGGATCCCGGTTGCGCGCGGCCGTCGCGCTGACCTGGCGGCGGGGGCTGCGGGTCGAGGTGATGCTGCCGTACTGCGCGGTGATCCTGGCGCTGGGTGCCGTGGCCGAACGGGTCCCGGTCCTGACGGTGCCGCTCGTCCCGGTCTCGGCCGTCGCGACCGGCCTGGCGATCCGGGCGATGGCCCGCCCGGCGCTGCGCCGGCCGGGGGCGGTCCTGACCGCGCTCGTCGCGGTGCTCGCCGCCGCGTCGCTCGTGTTCGTCGCGACCCGCGGGTACGACGAGCCGGAACCCGGACCGCCGCAGCCGGGTTCGCTGTTGATCCTGTCGGGGATCAACTCGGCGTCGGGGCGGGGCGCGATCCACGCGACGGACGTGCACCGCCTCGGCTACCGCTGCGAGCAGGTGTACTACTTCTCGTATGCCGGACCGGGCGACGGGCAGCCGCAGCGGGACGCGACCTGCCCGATCCGCACGGGTGCCCCCTACGGGCCGAGCGACACCCAGCGTCCGTTCCACGAGCAGGTCGATCTGTTCGTCGAGCAGGCGTCCGCGCTGCCTCGTCCGCTGGTGGTGGCCGCGCATTCGCACGCCGTGTGGGTGGTGTGGGAGGCCGCCGCCACCGGGCGGGTGGACGTCGATGCGCTGCTGCTGGTCGGACCGTTCCCGAGCACCCCGACCGGCTATCCCCCACCACACGTGAACGCGCCCGGCCGCGTCTTCGGCGACCTGCTGCGTGCCGCCGCTCCGGCCACCGACCTGATCCGGTTCCACTTCGACCCGGACACCCCCGCCGCGCGGGAACTGCTCGGCACGGCGGGAGCCGCGGAATCCATCCTCGCTCAGCCACTTCCCGCAACGGTACGAGCAACGAGCCTCCCCGGGGCCACCGATCTGCCCCTGATGCCGGACGACTGGCAGCTCGACGTCGAGCGAAACGGGTGCCCGGCCCGCGTCGCCCACCCGTACCTGCCCAGATCGGCGGCATTCGAGGACGCGGCGATCCGCTTCCTGAACGGGCGGCCGCCCCCACCGTGCCCGCCGTGGCGGGACTGGGGTGCCGTACTCGTGCGGCCGTTCGGGGTGCCGGCCGGGCAGGCTCTGCGATGATCCCGAATTCCCCGGCGACGATCGCCACCGAGGGGGATATTCGGAGGAGGCCACCACCGGTAACGAACGCGGCATCGCCGGAAGCAGCGCGGTGCTCACGACCCACGACCGCCACCACCAACGACTGCCACGACCCAACGACTGCGGAGTACCCATGACACTGCTTCCCCGCCCCGGTCTGTCGACGATCGTGACGGTTGCCGCCGCTGCACTACTGTCCGTGTCGATGCCGCCGAACGCGCTGGCCTTCGCGCCCGACATCCACGGCGCGATCCTGCGTGCAGCGCTGCCCCCGGCCACCCTCGACGGGGGTGTCGACGACCCGGCGCTCGCCGAGATCACCGGCAGCCTCCTCACCGGCACCGGCAACGAAGGCAGCGACCTATTCCAGGGCGACGCCTTCCGGCACTTCGACAACGCCGCGGGGCCGGCGGACGTCTGCGACCGTGCCCGGGACGCGTGGAACTTCTTCGTGCCCGCCGTGATCGCCGGTGCGCAACCCACCGGCCCGCCGGAGTTCCGCACCTCCGCGAACGGCTTCGCGGCCCGCAGCGCCGTCGGCGGCCTGACCCACGCACTCGCCGACTTCTACTCCCATTCGAACTGGGTCGAGCTGGCCGTCGGCACGGATCGGGCACCGGGGCTCGCCCCGCTCTTCCCGACGTGCGATCCCGCCGCTCTTCCGGCCGGTCTACACACCGGATACTTCGAGCTGACCCCGGCGAACGGCCTCGACGGCTGCCCGAGCGGTCCACCCGCTCCCCCGGCCGGGTCGTCCGTCCCACCGGCCGAGGGCCCGCCCGCCCCGCCCGCCCCGTTCGAGGAGTGTCACCTGACCCTGAACAAGGACGATCCGGGCACGCTCCGCGGTCGTGAGCCGGTCCCCGGATATCCCGGCACGACGTATCACCAGCTCGCGGTGCAGCTCGCCGTCGAACACACCACCGCGCTGTACCGGGAGGTCCGCGGTCTCGTCGCCGGTTCCGTCCCCGCCGGTGTCGACGGCGAGTGCGTCGCCGACAACCTGTTCCGGGCCGCGCAATTCGCACCCTGCGCGGTCCCGGCTCCCACTCCCGTTCTTCCCAAACGTGTTTCGGGTCAGCCGGTCGGCGTTGCGCCGAGTCCGCCGGCATAGGGGCGAGACCGGCTGCACCGGGGCAGGGCCCCGGCATCCACCTCTCACCTCATCGCTGCCACCGCGGCCGGGGTGAGACTGTCCAAGCCGGGCAGCACCAGTCCTGCGAGGGCGAGCGCATCCGGGTCGGGTGGGTACCGGGGATGGGGAATGGCGATCACCCGCATGCCGGCCGACGCCGCCGACCGCAGCCCGTTGCTGGAATCCTCCACCGCCGCACACCGAGCCGGGTCCATCCCAAGTCGCTCGGCCACCGTCAGGTAGATGTCGGGTGCCGGCTTCCCACGCGCCACACCTTCGGTGGACAGCGCCACGGTGAACACGTCTCCCAGCGCTGCGGCGTCGAGCACGCCGTCGATCAGAGCCTGCGGGGACGAGCTGGCCAGCCCGAGCGGCCACCGCGCCGCCATCGCGCGCACCGCCTCGACCGCACCCGGAATCAGCGGCAGCCGGTCGGCGTAGCGAGCGCCCATGCGATCGATGACCAGCGCTGCCACGTCGTCGGGTGGCAGGTCGACACCGAGACCGTCGCTGAGATACCTCGACCACTCCGGGGTACTCATGCCCATCAATCGGCTCTGCGCGTCGGCAGTCCACCGACCCCCGTGCTCGGCCACGACCTGCCGGCGCACCTGCTCCCACAGCGGTTCGGAGTCGACCAGCACACCGTCCAGGTCGAACACCACCGCTTCCACACCGCCGATATCGGACACAGGCCCAGTCTCGGCCACACTCGTCCGCAGGCACGACACCGACACGCAACCGATCGGCGGACGGATCCGGCGCCTCGGCCGGATGCCCGTGAGCGCTGCCGACGGGGCGAGGATGTGCTCGTCGCGCCCCTCGTCCGCCTCCTGCGGATCACGCATTCGGCGCCGCACCGGCGCGTATCGTTCTCCGATGTACGCACGTGCTCGTCGTGAGGGGGACGACCGTGAGCGAAACCGTAGGTCTGGTGGTATCCGGCGCGGGCGCCCGGGGCGCGTACGAGGCCGGAGCTATCGCATCGCTGCTGCCGCACCTGCCGAGGTCGGAGCACCCCCCGATTCTGGTGGGAACCAGCGCCGGCGCACTGAACGTCGTCGCGTTGGCCGCCTTCGCCGGGGACGGGTACAAGGCCGCAACCCACAGGATCGTGAGCCTGTGGTCGACGGTGGGACTGGACGACGTCTTCGGCCCCGTGGGGACGCTGGTCGGCACGGGCCTGCGCTACCTCGGTCAGGCCGCCGGTCTGGACGTCACGCTACCGAGCCTTCTCGACACCGAGCGCATGCACGACCTGCTGGACTCTCTCATCTGCTGGGAGGACCTGCACGCCAACATCCGCAGCGGCGCCATCGGGGCGGTCGCGGTAACCGCAACGTCGGTCGCCACCCGCGGCACCGTGGTCTTCGTCGAGAAGCACTCGTCTGTGCCGCTACCTCCCTACGACGAACATCGCAACATCACCTACGTCGAAACGGAACTGACCGTCGAGCACGTGCTGGCATCGGCGGCGGTGCCGGTGCTGTTCCGGCCCGTCCGGGTCACCGAACCGGCGGCGTGGGCAGGCTGGTACGTCGACGGCGGTCTGCAGCTCAACACCCCGCTGAAACCGGCCCTCGCCTTCGGCGCGGACACCTTCGGAGTCGTCGCGACCCAGCCGCGGCACTGGATCGAACGGCCTGCCGCCGACCTCGTGCCCTGCGACGACGAACCGCCCGACGTATTCGGTGCCGCCGCGCTGATCCTGCGCGCCCTCCTCTCGGACCGCATGATCGAAGACCTCCACCAACTCGAGGTCCGTAACGACCGGCTGATGCGCATCCGTGCAGCCGGAGTGGACAGCGCGGACGTGACATCGGATCGGAAGATCCGGGTGCGGTTCGCGGGCCCGTCGCTCGATCAGGCGTACGACCTCGGCCGGCTCGCGTACGACGTGTACAGCAGGAAGGCCGCGGGCGTCGGCGGTCTGCGCCATCCGTGGCTGTCGGTCCTGGGTCGCCTCGCCGGGGGAACACGCGAGGACCACGGCGACCTGCTGAGCTTCCTGCTCTTCGACCCGGACTTTACTTCCGCCGCAGCCGAACTCGGAATCGCGGCAACTCACGAATGAGCGCGGCCCGAGCGAATGTATCGCTCACCTCGGTAGTCCGACAGAACGATACATTCGCTCGCCTGTGGCGGCGCGGGTGAAGCAGTGAGCGCAGCCGCGCCAGGTTACCGACTGCCCGTCAGCAGCACCTTGAGCGCACCGGTCTCACCCGCGCGGCCGAAGACGTCGTAGGCCTCCTCGAACTCGTCGAGTGCGAACCGGTGGGTGATCATCGGCGAGGTGTCGAGTTTGCCGCTGCGGACCAGGCCGATCAGGGTCGGCGTCGAGTAGGTGTCGACCAGGCCGGTGGTGATGGTGAGGTCCTTGATCCAGATGCTCTCGAGGTGCAGGGTGGCGGGCGCGCCGTGGACGCCGATGTTGGCGACATGGCCGCCCGGCCGGACCAGTTCGACGGCCTGCTCGAACGTCGCCGGCACTCCGACGGCCTCCATGGTGACGTCGGCGCCGAGGCCGCCGGTGAGGTCGCGCACCACCGCGGCGACGTCGTCGCGCCCGCCGTTGACCACGACGTCGGCGCCGAACGCCTTGGCGGCCTCGAGGCGGCTGTCGGCGAGATCGACCGCGACGACGTGGCTCGGGCTCAGCAGCCGGGTGGCGAGGATCGCGGCGAGACCGATCGGTCCGGCGCCGACGATGACGACGACGTCGGCGGGCCGCACGCATCCGTTGAGCACGCCGACCTCGTAGGAGGTGGGCAGGATGTCGGCGAGCATGAGCATCTGCTCGTCGCTCACGCCCTCGGGTACACGGTGGGTCGAGTTGTCGGCGAACGGGACTCGCACGAGTTCGGCCTGGGTGCCGTCGATGAGGTGGCCGAGGATCCAGCCCCCGCCCCCGAGGCACTGGCCGTAGCGGCCCTCGCGGCAGAAGCGGCAGCGCCCGCACGAGGTGATGCACGAGACGAGGACCCGGTCGCCGGGCGCGAGGTTCTGCACGCCCGGCCCGACCTCGACGACGGTGCCGACGGCCTCGTGCCCGAGGATGCGCCCGTCGGTCACCTCGGGGACGTCGCCGCCGAGGATGTGCAGGTCGGTGCCGCAGATGGTGACCGCGTCGACGCGGACGATCGCGTCGGTGGGGTCCTGGATTCGGGGGTCGGGAACGTCCTCCCAGACGCGCTTGCCCGGACCGTGGAACACCAGTGCCTTCATTGCTTCGGCCCTTTCGCCGATGGGTGTCTGCCGGTCTCAGCGTCCCATCGTTCGCGCCCGTTCGGAACGGGTCCTTGGACCTCGAATCGGACGGGGGGAGGTCACACCGGGTCGGTCAGTGGCCGGAGACGATCGTGAGCCGGTCCGGGGCCGCCTCGACCAGCGCCTCGGGGGTGCCGTACCCGTCGACCTCGACGACGGGTGCCCGGTCGACGGCGGCACGGACGACGGCGCCGTCGGACGTGAAGACGATCAGGCCCTGCCCCGCGGTGTCGGGGAGGTTCTCCCACACGGTGCCCGTCAGGCCGAGATCCCGGTTGATCGAGCTCATCAGCAGGGGCAGCGAGAAGCGGTACATGCGGTCCCACGACCCCGGCGACAGACCGGCGTCCTCGGCGACGGAGGCGAGCGTGCGGGGTTCGCCGGTCAGCAGGACCGTGTCGAACTCCGCCTTGAGGATCGGGTCGTCCTGCACCCGGACCGTGCCGCCGGACCCGCCGCAGCCGGCGACGGCGAGCACCGTCGCCGCCAGGAGCATCCCCGACCTTCGGGCCGTGCACGCCGGCACCGTGGGTCTCGGCACCGTGCATCTCGGCGCCGTGCATCTCGACACACTGCGCAGCATCCGTTCACCCCCAGTCGATTTCGCTCGAGAACGCGTGAAAGTTACAGCACCGCCCGCACGAGAAGCAGTGCCGTCGGGCGACGTCGGAATCACCGAGGAGCTGGGCTGTGACAGCTGACAATCGACGCGCGGGCGGCCTCACTCTCGCGCGGTGAGCTCCGCGATGTCGCCCCTCAGCTCCGACCGGAGCGAACCCATCAGCTCTGCCGCGATCCCGAACTGGTCGCCGACGAAGTGGGTGTTGTCGGCGGACAGCTCCCGCGCTCCCGATCGGCCGATGAGGGAGTCGATCCGCTCGTCGAGGCTCGCGGTGCGGGCCTCGACCTCGGCCGTGCGCAGCTGGACCTCGGCGACGGTGAGCAGTTCGCCGATGCGGGCCAGTGCCGCCACCCGGTCGAGAAGCTGATCCCACACCGGTGCGAGCACGGCGATACGCGCGTCGACGGCCGCGCGAGCGGACGGCGCCGCGCGCCGGGCGTCGGCGAGTTCGGCGAGCAAGCCCCGCAACGTCACGGCGTCCACGGCGATCTGCGTCAGCTCGTCGGCGAGATCGAGCTGGGACCGCTGCACCGCGAGGTGGTCCGACCGCCAGGCCGTGGAGCCTTCGATCCGGTCGAACAGGGTGCCGGCGAGGAACAGCAGGGTGTCGTACCGGTCGACGAAGTGATCGTCGCCGTCGGGCACCTGCCGGCCGAGGGCGTCGGCGGCGCGACGTCCCACCGCGGCCGCCGCGGTGCCGTCGGACCAGCGCGTCACCCGGTCCACGGCCACGCCGAGCACGGCGCCGCGCACCTGATCGGTCGTTCTCTCGGGGATCGGCGCGGGCGTGCGCTGCAGCGCCGCGAACAGGGCGTCACGCTGATGCGGGTCGAGGTGCACGCCGTCGCGCCGTTCCCGCCGCACGGCCCGCACGCCCTGCGCGTAGTGCCGGCCGGACACGGTGAGCGTGTAGTGGGCGTTGCGCAGCCGCTTGGCCAGCTCCCCCGCCCGGTACTCGAACACCAGCCGGGCGGCGCCGGGGCGCAGGTCGGCGGCTCGCACCGTGAGGCGGGCGTGCTCGTCCGTGAGATGGCGCAACGCGCCGAACCCGCCGAGCGTGGGCAGGCCGCGGCCGATCCGGCGGCGCCGGGCCAGGATGTCGCGGGTCTCGTCGTCGAGGTGGCCGGCGGCCAGGCAGAGAGCGGCGGCGTCCGACAGCGGGGCCTGCCGGCCGTCGAGCCGGTGCTGCTCGCACCAGCGGCGCACCTGCGCGGCCATCCGCTCGCGGCGCTGCTCGGCCGGTTCGAACCCGACCGGGAACTGCGGGTCGTCGGACATCGGGACCTCCTCGTGGCGTCCGGACCCCTCCACTGTTCCAGAAAACCCGGGACCGCGACGGGAGCGCCGGACGCTCCTATGGATGTCAAGCGGTCTGATGGTGTTCGAGTAGCCGGTAGAAGTCGCGGGCGATGTATCGCTCGAGGCAGCGTTTGGTCTCGCGGGACGTCTTTCCTTCGGCGGTTCGTCGGGCGGTGTATGCCTTGGTCGCGTCGTCGTATCGTTGCCGGGACAGCACGACGGTGTGCAGGGCCCGGTTGAGCTGCCGGTCGCCGTGCCGGTTCAGCCGATAACGGGTGGTGACCTGACCACTGTTCGCCGGAATCGGCGCGACGCCGGCGAGCATCGCGAACGCCGCTTCGGACCGGATACGGCCGGGGTGTGACCATGCGCACAGAACCGTGGCGGCCACGATCGGCCCGACGCCGAGCTGGGCGAGCAGGTCCGGCCGCCACCGCCGCACGATGACCAGGATCTGCTTTTCGAGGTCGTCCGCTTCGGCCTGCAGAGTGCGGGCACGACGGGCGAGTGTCTTGAACACGGTCGCCGTGGTGGTGGTTTCGGTGTCCCAGTCCTTGCGTAGGCGCACGGTGGCGGCCCGACGGATCATCTCGGGTAGTTTGTGTCCGCGAAGCGTGTCGCGCAGTACCTCGGGGGCGGCGATGACGAGGCTGAACAGCTGGCGTTGGGCAACCGTCGAGGCGTCGACGGCGGACCGGCGCGCAGCCAGCAGTACCGATAGTGCTTGACGGTCACCACCTGATCGTGGCGTGCCGACATCCTTGCGGGACAATGCTTCCCGTGCCGCACGCACCGCGTCGAGAGGGTCGGACTCGGCGCCGTGGCGGCGCTGGGCGCGCTCGGGTCGGTCGAGTTCGACGACGAGTTCCTCACGGCGTTCGAGCAGTCGGGCCAAGCCGGCACCGTGCCCGCCGGTGCCCTCGATCGCCCACACTCGCAGTGCGCTGTGCTCGTCGGCGAAGTCCACCAGATCCTGGTAGCCATCGACAGTGGTCGTCACGGTGATCTGGCCGAGAACAGCGCCGGTGCCGGCGGCGACCGCCGCAGCGGTGTGGGTGTCGACGTGGGTGTCGACTCCGATGACGACGTCGACGATGTCAGTCAGAATGGTCATGCGTTCCTCCACCAGCTCCGGTTGGGACGACGGGTCCGGTCCGGATGGGAGTCTCGGCAGGACTGTGACGGGACACGGCGGTGCTGTGAACACCACCGGTCAAGCTCCTGATCAGGCCAGTCGCTCCACCGGGCCGGGGCCGACGGACCACGAGCGGACAAGTCCCGCGAAAGGCACGAAGCCAGTCAGGCGAAGAGTCACGCACGCAGTCCATCGACTTCAGCCCACCACCGGCAGCTGCCGAACGTGCCGGCTTTCACGCGGTTGGTGGTGAATCCATCCTCACAGTCAGGCGAGGAACTCGGTGACGGCGTCGACCGCGGCGCGCTGGGCCCTGCCCTGCCCGGCCGGGGTGCCGCCGAAGGCGATGCCACCGCTCCACTGGGCGTCGCCGGGGAACATACCGAGGCGGATCAGGTGGCCGGCGCCGTCGACGGACAGGTGCCGGTCGCGACCGTCGCCGCGCCGGGCGAGCAGGGCGCCCGCCATGTCCGTGGACGGCCACAGCTGGTCGTCGGTGCCGGTGATGCACAGGATCGGGGCGTCGATCTTCTCGGACCGCAGGTGGGCGGGGTCGGGCGCGTCGCGCAGTCCCGCGCGGTAGGCGTCGGACAGCCGCAGCAGCGACGGCCGGTGCCGGGCGACGTCGCGGCCGGCGCGCCAGGCGTTGCGGATCATCTGCGGCATCAGCGCGGAGCTGGGCAGCGGTGCCCAGGGCTGTGGCGCGCCGTCCAGGGTCCACGACGGAGTGTCCGGGATCTCCCCGTCCGGCCCGAGTCCCTGCCACGAGACGGAGCTGGGGCTGACGAGCACCAGCGCCCGCAGCGACGTGCCGTCGGCCGCGACGGCGGCGAGAAGGCCTTCGGCGCCCCGGGAAATGCCCACGGCGGCAACGTTGTCGGTGTCGATCTCGGGCAGGGCGGCGAGGTGGCGCAGCGCGCCGGTGAAGCGCTCGAGCGGTACGGACGCGACCTCGGTGTTCTCGTCGAGCCACGAGTAGGCGAGGGCGACGTGGCCGTGGGAGGCGAGGGCGGCGATGGTGGCGCGCTGGGAATCGACGCCGCCCTCGGATCCGCCGACGCACAGCACCGCCGGCCATCCGCGCGGCGGAGCCGGGCCGTCCGGGCGGGCGAGCAGACCCGGCCGTCCGGCGACGTCGAGGTCTGCGACGGTCACGCCGGGCGCGGCGTCGGTGCGGATCACCGTGCGTCGCGTGGTGTGCGGGCCGTCGGTGACGGTGAGCGTGACCGGCCACCGGCCGGGCGGGGGGACGAACAGGTCGGGTACGCGGTCGGACTCGTCGAACCGCATGTCCCACAACGGTTCGTCGACGACGTCGACGCTGCCGTCGTAGCTGCGGTGCGACCGCCAGCGGGCGCCGGACATGTCGGCGCCCTCGGCGGTGACGGTGATCGTCGCGTCGGGCCGCGACCCGGCGAGGGTGAGGCGGAACGGCTCGTCGTGCCGCGACTGGCGCGGCACGACGAGGTGGACCCGGGGCGAGTCGAGGTCCGGGGGTGGTGCCGTCGGGGACGCGGGTTCGGGGCTCGGGTTGGCGGTGGCAGCGAGCGCGGACTTCGTGTCGAACCACTTGGGAAACAGGGCCGAAACCAGTCCGGCGGCACCCAGGACGACGAAGGGGACGACCCAGTAGCCGACGACGGAGAGCGCGTCGGTCTCGTCGCGGACGGTGGCGGAACCGTCGACGATCGGCGGGATCAGCGAGGACACGGTCATCACGGCGAACGCGGCGGCCCACATCCACGTCATCGCGGTGGTGATGTACCGGAAGCCGCCGGATGCCGCGGTCGCGGGATCGACTGTCTCGACGGCGTATTCGCGCACGAACGGTCGTCCGGCGAGGATGCCGCCGAGGACGACGAGCAGCAGTCCGAGATTGCCGACCGGCTGCAGCCAGCGTTCGAGGACGGCGTCGTCGAGCGTGAGCGCGGCGATCAGCAGCAGCGCGAAGACGACGACGGTGCCGACGTCGAGGGAGCGCCACGGCTTTCCGCGCACCCGCTGTACGAGGGGGCCGGCGGCGGCGAGCGCGAGGGCGGCGGCCACGGCGGTGACGAACCCGGTGTTGCCGACGAGGATCCAGTACACGATCCACGGCGCGAATCCGACGACGAGGGACATTCGCGGATTGTCTCCCGCCTCCCGCCGCCGTGGGGGTGCTTCCGCGATACGCCTCAGGAGTTCACGGGAACGAAGATCACGGTTCGCACTTCCTCGGCGGGGGTGCCCGGCGGGCTCCAGTACTCCTCCCACGCGGTGCTCAGGTCGAGGTCGTGCCCCTCGCGGGCGGCCCAGGCGGCGAGGGCCTCGTAGGTGTGCTCGAGCGTGTCGTAGGGACCGAGGTGGGTCTCGGTCGCGACCTGGCCGGCAGGCAGGTCGATCGGGACCACGTGACCGTCGCCGTCGATCCGGGTGGCGACCTCGAAGCCGGCGGCGCCGTCGAAGCCCTCCCTGGTGAAGTTGCGGTAGTACGCGACGGCCGGGCCGGCCGGCGACGTGCCCGCGGCGGCCAGGTACTGCTCGACGGCGCCGTACGCCTCGCCGAGGTGCTCACCGATGTGCGCCACGTCGGTGCTGAACTCCACGGCGGCCAGATGCCTGGCCGGTGCGTGCACGATCTCGGGCATGCGTCCTCCCCTGTCGAAGCCTGGGGCCACGATAGGCGATTCACACTGCCGATTCGTGAACTTCCGGAGACATCGAGCGCCCGGGCTGTGCGGGGGTTGCCGGCGGCCGAATGTCACATCCGGTCGATGCAATCGAATCGATGTGACATTCGGCCCGCACACACGAGCGCTCCGACGACCGTGACAATCGTCACAGCACCGGCCGGACCGCAGCGACCCTCGTCGCGGCGGCGCGACGGGTCCCGCAGCCGGCGGCCAGTGTCCGCTTCGACCCGTTCGCGGCGTCGATGCCGGTCCGATGCTGGACAATTCACGTAGCCGACGGCGCTCGCGGACCCGGCATCGTGCCGCGCGAAAGACCAACGGCCCGAATGTTACTGCCCGGTGTTACCCGGCGGTATTCCCGGGCCCGCCGGGGCCGGGCCCCGGAATCGTCCCCCATTTCGATCGTAATCGGCTGTCCGCCAGCAGTTCCCGCGCGCGAGGCGGAGAGGGAGCGGCAAACCCCGCCCTGCCGACCACAAAACGTGACAAACCCTCATGTTTCCTTCATGCTGTTAGCGGAAGGATCGTCCCCACCGGGGGGCACTCGGCCGTCGACGACGACGGTCCGCGGGACGAGGCCGACCGCCTGTCCGCCGACACCCAGGCATCCGCCGGGCCAGTCGGTGCACACGTCCGCACGCATACGCCGACACGAGGAGCCGACCGATACATGTTCTTGCTCGCGTTATCAACCCGTGACGCGGGCCTCGACATCGGTTAACTTTTTTCACTCACTGGCGAGAAGCTTCGACGAGCGTCGCACGAGCGCGCACAAACCTGGAGAACGGTGGCAACGAGTATGTTCAAACGGATCGCGGTGGTCAACCGAGGTGAGGCGGCAGTACGCCTCATCAGAGCAGTCCGGGAGCTCAACTCCGAGCACGGCTACGACATCAAGACGATCGCCCTGCACACCGAGGCCGAGCGGCGGGCCATGTTCGTCCGCCAGGCCGACGAGGGCGTCACCCTGCGGCCGTCCACCACGGCCGCCACCCCCTACCTCGATCACGCCGAACTCGAGCGCGCCCTCCTCGAAGCGAAGGCCGACGCCGTGTGGGTCGGCTGGGGCTTCGTGGCCGAGGATCCCGCGTTCGCCGAGGTCTGCGCCCGCCTGAACATCACCTTCATCGGCCCGTCGGCCGAGGCCATGCGCCTGCTCGGCGACAAGGTCGAGGCCAAGCTGCTCGCCGAGAAGGTCGGCGTGCCCGTCGCCCCGTGGTCGGGCGGACCGGTCGAGACCCGCGCCGACGCGCGCCGGCACGCCCAGGCCATCGGCTACCCGCTGATCATCAAGGCCCGTTCCGGCGGCGGCGGCCGCGGCATCCGCAAGGTGTACTCCGAGGACGAGCTCGAGCTCGCCCTCGAGCGCACCCAGGGCGAGGCCGAGCGCTCGTTCGGCGACCCCGTGGTGTTCATCGAGCGTCTCGTCACCGACGCCCGCCACGTCGAGGTCCAGGTCATCGCCGACGGTCACGGCAACGTCTGGGCGCCGGGCGTGCGCGACTGCTCCATCCAGCGCAAGAACCAGAAGGTCATCGAGGAGTCGGCCTCGCCGCTGCTGACCAAGGAGCAGGCCGACCACCTGCGCGCGGTCTCCGCGGACCTCGTGCGCGCCGCCGGGTACTGCGGCGCCGGCACCGTCGAGTACCTGTACCAGCCGGACCTGAAGATCTTCACCTTCCTCGAGGTCAACACCCGCCTGCAGGTCGAGCACCCCATCACCGAGGCCACCACCGGCATCGACCTGGTCAAGCTGCAGATCCTGGTGGCCTCCGGGGAGAAGCTGCCCGGCGACTGCCCGCCCGAGTTCGGTCACGCCGTCGAGGCCCGGCTCAACGCCGAGGACGCCGACAACGGTTTCGCCCCCGCCCCCGGCTCCGTGCAGCTGCTCAAGTTCCCGCTCGGGTCCGGCCTGCGCGTCGACACCGGCATCGCCCAGGGCGACGTCATCCCGCCGGACTACGACTCGATGGTTGCCAAGATCATCGCGTGGGGCCGCGACCGCGACGAGGCCCTGGCCCGCCTGCGCACCGCGCTGCGCGAGACCACCGTCGTCCTCGACGGCGGCACCACCACCAAGTCGTTCCTGCTCGACCTGCTCGACCGCGAGGAGGTCATCTCCGCGTCGGCCGACACCGGCTGGCTCGACCGCACCGGAGCCGGCACCGCCACCGGTCCGTCCCGGGTGGCCGACATCGCGCTGATCGCCACGGCCGTCGACGTCTACGACGCCGAGGAGAGCCACGAGCGCGCCGCGTTCCTCACCTCCGCCCGCGGCGGCCGCCCCCGCGCCGGGCACTCGGTGGGCCGCAAGGTCGAGCTGAGCTACCAGGGCCAGGCCTACGAGCTGCTCGTCGGACAGGTCGGGCCGCACCGCTACCGCGTCGACGCCGGCAGCGGCGAACTCGAGGTGGACGTCGACCGGCTCGGGCAGTTCGAATCCCGGCTCGTCCTCGCCGGCCGCCGCCACCACATCGTCTCGATCGCCGGCGCTACCGGCTTCCTCGTCGAGGTCGACGGCATCAGCCACCAGATCAGCCAGGACGAGGCCGGCGTCGTGCGCACCCCCGCGCCCGCCGTCGTCGTCGCGGTGCCCGTCGCCCCCGGCGACGAGGTCGAGGCCGGCCAGACGCTCGTGGTGCTCGAGTCCATGAAGATGGAGACCGCGGTGCGCGCGCCCTTCGCCGGCCGCGTCCGCGAGGTCCTCGCCGTGGTCAACTCGCAGGTCGACGCCGGTGCACCGCTGCTGCGTGTCGATCGGATCGCCGAGGAGACCGTCACCGAGACGGTCGAGCGCGTGCAGTTCCCCGCACCCGCCGCCGTCGTGACCGGCGACGCCGCGGCCGACGCGCTGGCCCGGCTCGACGCCCTCGAGGCGCTCGTCACCGGTTACGACGTCTCCGGCAAGCGGACCGCGACGCTGCTCGCCGAGTACGACCGCCTGCGCGGCGAGGCCGCCGGGAACTGCGACCTGGTGCGCGCCGAGCTGGCGCTGCTCACCACGTTCGCCGACGTGTGCGAGCTCTCGCGCAACCGCCCGACGCAGGCCGAGGAGTCCAGCGACGAGCGCGTGCACAGCCCCCGCGAGCACTTCCACGGCTACCTGCAGTCCCTCGACGTCGAGGTCGGCGGCCTGCCCGAGAGCTTCCGTGCGCGACTGTCGCAGGCGCTGCGGCACTACGACGTCACCGAGCTGGATCGCACTCCCGAGCTCGAGGAGGCCGTCTACCGGCTGTTCCTCGCGCAGCAGCGCATCGAGACGCAGGTTCCGGTGGTCTCGGCACTGCTCGAGCGGTGGCTCGAGGAGACCGAGGGACCGGCCGGCATCTCGCAGGAGCTGAACGAGGTCCTCGACCGGCTCATCGTCGCCACCCAGGTGCGCTACCCGGTGATCGGCGACGCGGCCCGCAACCTGCGCTACCGCCTCTTCGAGGAGCCGGTGATCCGCAAGGTCCGCGAGCAGGTGTACGACGGGGTGCGCGGCAGCCTCGCCCACCTCGCCGACCACCCCGGCGCCGCGGACTACGCGCAGCGCGTCGAGGCCCTGGTGGCCACCCCCGAGCCGCTGATCGACCTGCTCGCCCAGCAGATCGCCCGACCGGAAACCGTTCCGGGCCCGCTGCTCGAGGTCATCACCCGCCGCGCCTACAAGATCCGCACGCTCGAGCAGGTGCAGTCCGAGGTGCGCGGCGGCCGGCAGTTCGTCACCGGCAACTTCGATCTGCGCGGCACCCGCCTGTACCTGATCTCCACCGAGGCCCGGCACGCCGAGCTCGAGGCGGCCCTGGACACCGTCGAGGAGTCGGCGCGCACCCTGCCCGGCACCGACAACCTGGTGGTCGACCTGTACCTCGCGTGGGACGACGCCCCCGCCGACGCCGACGCGCAGGCCGAGGCGCTGCGCGCGGTGCTGGCCGGCCGTGAGGTCGCCACCGCCGCCCGCCGGGTCACGGTGACGGTGTGCCACACCGACCGCGCCGAGGAGCACGTCTTCACCTTCCGCCCGTTCGAGACCGGGTACGCGGAGGAAACCAACATCCGCGACATGCACCCGCTCACCGGTCAGCGCCTGGATCTGTGGCGGCTGAAGAACTTCGTCGGCACCCGCCTGCCGGCGAACCCGGACTCGTACCTGTATCACATTGCGGCGAACGAGAATCCGTCCGACGAGCGGCTCATCGCCCTCGCCGAGGTGCGGGACCTGACCCCGCAGCGCGACGAGACCGGCACGATCGTGGGCCTGCCCGCGTTCGAGCGGGCCCTGTCGAGCTGCCTCGACGCGATCCGCCGGTCGCAGGCCGCCCGCGGCAAGCGCCGGCTCGACGCGAACCGCGTGGTGCTGTTCGTGTGGCCCGAGGTGGATCTGAGCATCGACGACCTGAAGCGGGTCAGCCGTGGGGCGGCCCCGCTCACCGTCGGCGCCGGCCTCGAGGAGATCACCGTCATCGGCTGGTGGCGTGAGACCGCGGAGGCCGAGCCCCGCGAGGTGGCGCTGCGATTCTCGTACCGCTCCGGCGCCGGCGTGGTCGTGCGGGTGACCGATCCGCCGAAGGAGCCGCTGCAGCCGCTCGACGAGTACACCCAGAAGGTCCAGCGCTCCCGCGCCCGCGGCACCGTGTACCCGTACGAGCTGATCCCGCTGCTCACCGGCAGCAAGGGCAGCTTCGTCGAGTACGACCTCGACGACTCCGGGGCGAGCGCAGCGACGGGGGGTGTCACCGGTGCCGTGGTGCCGGTGCAGCGTCCGTACGGCCGGAACAAGGCCGGTCTGGTGGTCGGGCTGGTCACCACCCCGACGCCGCGGTACCCGGAGGGCATGACCCGCGTCGCGCTGTTCGGCGATCCGACGAAGGCGCTCGGCACCGTCGCGGAGGCCGAGTGCGCCCGCGTCGTCGCCGCGATCGACCTGGCCGAGCAGCTCGGCGTCCCGGTCGAGTGGTTCGCGCTGTCCTCCGGCGCCACCATCTCGATGGAGTCCGGCACCGAGAACATGGACTGGGTCTCGCGGGCCCTGCGCCGCATCATCACCTTCACGCAGGCCGGCGGCGAGATCAACGTCGTGGTCACCGGCATCAACGTCGGCGCCCAGCCGTACTGGAACGCCGAGGCGACGATGCTCATGCACACCAAGGGCATCCTGGTGATGACCCCGGACAGTGCGATGGTGCTGACCGGCAAGCAGTCCCTGGACTACTCCGGTGGCGTGTCGGCCGAGGACAACTTCGGTATCGGCGGCTACGACCGCGTCATGGGCCCCAACGGTCAGGCGCAGTACTGGGCGCCGAACCTGTCGGCCGCGGTCGAGGTGCTCTTCGGGCACTACGAGCACGCCTACCTCGCCCCGGGCGAGCGGTTCCCCCGCAAGGCCGAGACCGTCGACCCGATCGAGCGCGACGTCCGGGTGTACCCGCACGTGCACCCGTCGAGCGACTTCACCACGGTGGGCGACATCTTCTCCGCGGAGACCAACCCGGACCGCAAGAAGCCGTTCGACATCCGCACGGTCATGCGCGCGGTGGTCGACCAGGACCACCCGGTGCTCGAGCGGTGGGCAGACATGGCCGACGCCGACACGTCGGTGGTGTTCGACGCCCATCTCGGCGGCAACGCGGTCACGGTGATCGGCATCGAGTCCCGCGCCATCGCCCGCAAGGGCTGGTTCCCCACCGACGGGCCGGACCAGTGGACCTCGGGCACGCTGTTCCCGAAGTCGTCGAAGAAGACCGCGCGGGCGATCAACGCGGCGAGCGGCAACCGCCCCGTGGTGGTGCTGGCGAACCTGTCCGGGTTCGACGGCTCCCCCGAGTCGCTGCGTAACCTGCAGCTCGAGAACGGCGCCGAGATCGGCCGGGCGATCGTCAATTTCGACGGCCCGATCGTCTTCGTCGTGGTCTCCCGCTACCACGGTGGCGCCTTCGTGGTGTTCTCCGGCGCGTTGAACGAGAACATGGAGGTGCTCGCGGTCGAGGGCTCGTTCGCCTCCGTGCTCGGCGGCGCACCCGCCGCGGCGGTGGTGTTCACCCGCGACGTCAATGCGCGCACCGCGGCGGATCCGCGGATCACCGAACTCGAGGCGCAGCTCGCCGCGGCCGAGGACGGCGAGAAGGCCCGCCTGCGGGTCGAGCTGGCAACGCAGCGCACGGCGGTGCGGTC
Organism: Rhodococcus sp. M8; assembly: GCF_015654185.1. Taxonomy (NCBI): domain Bacteria; kingdom Bacillati; phylum Actinomycetota; class Actinomycetes; order Mycobacteriales; family Nocardiaceae; genus Rhodococcus; species Rhodococcus sp. M8. The sequence goes on along the minus strand of NZ_CP064065.1, from coordinate 5,822,865 downwards.
GGAGAAGCTCGGTGAGGTGGCTGCGGAGTTCGAGGCCATCCACAACATCCAGCGCGCCCAGCAGGTCGGCTCCGTGCACTCGATCATCCCTGCCGCGGACCTGCGGCCGGAGATCGTCGCCGCCGTCGAGCGAGGCATGGCGAAGGTGCTCGCGCAGTAACCGCACGATCCCCGAAGGGCCCCGCACCGGTTCGCCGGTGCGGGGCCCTTTCTTGTGCCCTCACGGGTCCATCACCGTCTCGGCCGGCGTCCCGGGTACTTTCTCCCGCCGGGACGGCCGTACGTCGCCCTGAAGTCGCTGGGCGAGGCGACCGATCCGCGCACACAACCCCCGATCCGGAGTGTCCCAATCCCGGGAAATATGCGATCGTGAGCAAGCTCACAGGTTTGCGGCGGCGTGGAGCCGGGTACCGATTTTCGCCCCCCACACCCCCCGCGCAGGTCGCTACATGCACGCTGTTGGCACGCAGTGCTTTCGAGCCGGCACCCCCATGCGAGCGGAACAGCCACGGATCGAGCAGTGAATTATGTTGTACTGGAGTATATTTCGCAGGCAGATCACGAATACGCGAACAGACCAGCTGCATGTATGCCGCACTCCTGACCGTGCAGTAGTACCGCGCGCCATTCCGATCGGCCCGCTGCGCGTTGCGTGTTGTGACGAAGGTCCCGGAACGGACATGCAGTCGGCCTGTAGGTGAACATCACCCCAACAATGACCGTAATCCGTTGTTATTCAAGACTATTCAGTATCATTAGCGTAAGTCATTGCTCTGCCAATCATTTTCGGCGAAAGACATGACACATGACGCGCGATGCTGCATCATTGAACTCGACAGGGGAGAACGAGCGGGAGCACTACGTGAATTCGGTTGGCAGGGGCGAATATCGCGAAGCGTGCAGGGACGCTCACATCAGCTGCTCGCGGTAGCACCCACGCCGATCGGACTCCGGGCACCGCCGCTCGGGGCACCGGCATCGCCGGCCCGACACATCTGTACTCGACGGCATCCGTCGAGTTCGCCGCATTCGAGGAGAACCGACATGACCAGCACCATCGAACCGTCGTCCCGTACCACCGTCGCCGGCACCAAGCTGCGCGGCCGCGTCGCATTCGTGACCGGTGGAACGCGCGGCATCGGCGCGGCCATCAGCCGCAGCCTCGCAGCCCAGGGCGCGACGGTGGCCGCCGGGTACGGGCGCAACACCGCCCAGGCCGACCAGTTCCTCGCGGACATCCAGGCGAACGGCCAGAACGGCGTCGAGTACAGCGTGCACAAGGGCGACGTCGCGAACGCGGACGACTGCCGTCGCACCATCAACGAGGTCATCGAGCGGCACGGGCGCCTGGACATCCTCGTCAACAACGCCGGCATCACCATCGACCGCACCGTGCTGAAGATGGAGGACGACGACTGGAACAACGTCATCTCCGTCAACCTCTCCGGCGCCTTCTTCCTGGCCCAGGCCGCCCTGAAGCACATGCTCGAGCGCGGCACCGGTCGCATCGTCAACGTCTCGTCCGTCATCGGCGAGACCGGCAACATCGGCCAGGCGAACTACGCGGCCTCGAAGGCCGGCATGTTCGGCCTGACCAAGACGCTCGCGAAGGAGGCGGCGTTCACGCTGGCCCGCTCCGGCAAGCTCACCCCGGACAGCATCGGCGTCACCGTCAACACCATCACCCCCGGCTTCGTCGCCACCGAGATGGTCGAGACCATCCCGGACAAGGTCCTCGATCGCATCAAGAGCACGATCCCGGTGAACCGCCTGGCCGATCCCGAAGAGATCGCCCGCGTCGTCCACTTCCTGGCCGCCGACGCCTCGTCCTACATCACCGGTCAGGTGTGGGGCGTCAACGGCGGACTCGACATGTGACCCGCTGCACCCAGACACACCTCCGCACTTCTCACTGAACGGTACTTCGGCACATGCAGCCTTTCGAGCTCAACCGACACGGGCGGATCGTCTTCCCGTCCAACTTCTTTCCCGATCTCGATTTCTCGACGATGACGAGCGTCGAGCAGCTCGATGCCGTCATCCGTCGCGATTTCGAGACCAAGGCCCCCACGGTCTCGGAGATCCTCTCGCGCCACGCGCAGGGCGTCTACCGCACCAAGGTCGATCTCATGCGCGACATGGCGCTGAACCTGTTCTGGGCCAACCGCTTCGCGATCACGATGTTCGACAAGCGCCCCACCCGGTGGTCGGACGTGCCGCGCAACCGCGACGACGTCTACATGCCCGTCCTGACGCCGTGGCCGGACAGTGAGACGAAGACCGCCCAGGTCGCGGACGCCTACCGCGCCCTGCCCGCGGGCTGGGACGACCCCGCCGAGGACCGGATCTTCGAGACCCTCTTCGACGTCTTCGGCGCCCGCAAGCACATCGCCTCCGGGTTGCCGACGGTCAAGCCCACCGTCGCAGAGCTGATCTCCGATCCGTCGAACCGGACGATGCGCCTCGGTGCATACAACCCGGACTTCCCCCGGTTCGGCTACGACGAGATCCTCGACTGCCACGAGGACGTCGCCGAGCTCGAGGCGCTGCGGCGCTGGTCGATGGTGCTGCACAACCAGCAGCCGTGGGAGCGAACCCAGGTCGAGCTCACCGAGGTGGGGCAGCTGCGCGACGACGACTACGTCGTGCTCTACTACCCGCGCGACCGGCACGTGCAGCGGTTCATCTCCCGGGTCACCTCGGGTCGGACCGCCCGCGCCGCCGTCCCCGCGAAGGTCGAGCCGGTGCAGCCCTCGCGGCCGTACCCGACGATCGACGTACGCCGCGACTTCGCGGTGCAGCCGCGCATCGAGGCCCTCGCCGTCGCGCACGGTGATCAGGTGTGCACCAACGAGGATCTGATCCGCAACTCGGCCTACAACTGGTCGCCGATGACCGCGGACGAGATCACCGCCAAGACCGGGATCGAGCAGCGCCGCTACACCTCGGGCAGCTTCGAGGACCTCGCGCTGTCGGCGGCGAAGTCGGCGCTCGAGCACGCGCAGGTGGGACCCGAGGACATCGGGGCCGTGATCGTGTGCACCTGCACCAGCGCCCGGCTGATCCCGTCGCTGGCCACGTGGATCTCCGGCGAGCTGGGCATCGCCCAGACCCACGCCTCGTTCGACCTGGTCGCCGCGTGCGCCGGCCTGCCGTACGGGCTGGCGGAGGCCACCCGGATCCTGCAGCAGGTGCAACGGCCGGTGCTGGTGGTGTGCGTGGAGAAGTTCTCCGACAAGATCGGCAATGTGCGCCCCTCCCGCATGATCTTCGGCGACGGCGCGGCTGCGCTCGTGGTCGGCGTGGCGCCCGAGGGCTCCGCACCGGACATCGAGTACATGCAGACCTACGCCAGCGGCCCGAACAGCCAGGTCAACTCGATCATCTGGCCCAACCCGGACTTCGACAACTACATCACCGTCTACGGACCCGAGGTCAAGGCGCTCGCCGGCCGCTATCTGGTCCAGATGCTCGACGACGTGAAGGCCCTGCCCGCCCCGGAGGGCGGCATGGGAACGCTGCTCGACAACATCGACCTGATCGTCCCGCACCAGGCGAACAAGACGATGATCACCGAGCTCGCGGCGGACGCCGGCCTTTCGTCGGACCGCCTGTACTTCAACATCGAGAAGGTGGGCAACGCCTCGTCGGCGAGCATCCCGCTCGCCATCCACGACGCGGTCCGGGACGGGGTGATCACCGAACCCGTGCGGATCTTCGCTCCGGGCTTCGGCGCCGGCGCCGTCGCCGGCTTCACGGTGCTGCGGATCGATCCGGCGGTGGTGGCACCGTTCCGCCCGGTCGACGGTGGGGCCGTGGCCATCGACCCGCTGCGCGCAGCGTCCACCTCGGACGACGTGACACTCGCCTTCGGCTGATCGAACCGTCGTTCCCCGCGTGGGGAATCGTTGCCCGCGTGCGCACCAGCGCACGCGGGCAACGGCTTTCGGTACCGATGCTCAGGACAGGACGCGGATCCAGTCGATCAGGGCCCGGGCGACCTCGTGCGGAACCTCGGGGATCAGGGCATGCCCGGCCCCGGGGATCAGCACGACCGTGACCCGGTCGGCGCCGAACTGCCCGGTGAGTTCGCCGCGGGTCGGCGCCGGACGGAACACGTCGTCGCCTGCCTGCAGGTCCAGCAGCGGCGACGGCGCGACCGTCCACCATGATTCCTTGTCCGTGGCGGCCATCGCCCGGCGCTGCGCGACGATCGCGGCGGGCCACCAGCCGTCGAGCCACACCGCCGGCTCGTGCCCCTCGGCGAAGAACACCGCCCGCAGGTGCTCGAGCCGCTCAGCACCAGGCAGCGACAGGTCGGAGCACTTGGCGACGCGTTCGGTGAGCGACTCCGGGAACCGGCGGGCGCCCGCGGCGAGAATCGCCACCCCCCGCACCAGGTCGGGCCGATCCGCAGCGAGGACCCGCGCGACGTAGTGGCCGAAGGCGTGCCCGGCGAGGACGGCCGGGCCCGCGTCGAGCCGCTCGATCACCTCGGCGACGTCGCGGGCGAGGTCGTGCAGGTCGAGGTCCTCGAGCGGACCGCGGCTCGTGCCCACGCCACGCGGCTGGGGCCGGATCGCACGGAAGCCCTCGGCGGCGAGGTCGGTTGCGATCGGGTCGAACTCGTAGGAGTCGCGGCCGAGGGACGGCAGCAACACCACGGCCGGGCCGGATCCGTCGACGAGCACCTCGATCTCCACGTCGCCGAACGCGACGGTGTGTATATCGCTCATGGCGACATCCTTCCAGTGCCGCCGAGCCGACACCGAATTCCTGAGGCTTGCAGCCGTGGCAGGCGCTCGCAACTGATGCCGGCTCACCGGAGAGGGTGTCTGCTTCCTCCGTGCCGGCGCTGTATCACCACTTCCGACACCGCACCGACCAGAGGCGCGGCCCGGTCCGACGCTTGCGTGGCTACTGCCGAAATAATGCGATCCGTTGGGGTCTGACGATTATTCGCCTTCGTCGTCCGCCTTCTCGGCCGGAGCGTCGAGTTCCCACCGGGAGGCTCTGCTGAAATTGTTGCTCGCCTAATATCAATAGCGGCACCGTCTGATAGTCGAGATGGATCAATGGGGGCAGTAGTGGAGATCCGTCACCTGCGCACGTTCCTTGCGGTAGCGGAGAACTTCACTTCGGCCGGGCGGCCGCGCGGCTTCATATGGCGCAGCCTCCCGTCAGCCAGCAGATCCAGCAGTTGGAGAAGGAGCTCGGCGTCCAGCTGTTCGAGCGCAACACACGGTCCGTCTCACTCACGAAGGCGGGCCAGGCGTTGCAGGGCCCGGCGCAGAAGGTTCTGAACGACTTGGACCTGGCAAAACGCGCGGCGATGTTCGGCAGCTCGGGAATTGCCGGCAGAGTTTCCTTGGGTCTTGCCAGCGCCAGCAGCCGCCGCGTCCTGCCTCTGATCACCAGGGCCGTCAAGGGCAGCGAACCGGGCATCGACCTTGCTCTCCAGGGGCAGACGTACGGCGGAGCGGTGGTGAATCAGATCCTCTCCGGAAGCCTCGACATGGGTTTGGCTCGTCTGCCTGTCCGCGACCCGTCGATCGACTGGCACATCATCGACTTCGAGACGCTGGTGGCTGCGCTGCCCGAAGACCACCCACTGGCGGCGAAACCGGAGCTGGAAGTCGCCGACCTGGCCGGTGAGCCGTTCGTGACTTTCCCTGGCACGCAAGGCTCTACGGTCAGGGACGCCACGGCGCTGATCGCCCTGCAGGCGGGCTTCTCCCCGCGCATCGTCCAGGAGGCGCCCGATTCCTACACGATCCTCAGTCTCGTCGCCGCCGGTGTCGGGATCACAGTGACAGTCTCCTCCGTACAGCACATCCAAATGCCCGGACTTTGCTATCGGGCGTTTTCCACACCGGTACCGAGAATGGCCGCTGTGCTGGCATGGCACAAGAAGAACACGGATCCTGCCCTGCACGCTGTCGTGGCCATCGCCCGGGAGCTCCTGCACACCCGAGCCCGAGCCGGTACTCCTCATCCGGTAACCCGACGTTGCCCCGAAAGGGACGGATCAGCCCCGACCGGACTCACTGAAGCCCCGGTTCCGCTGGGGTTCTTGCCGTTCCCGTCAACGTACCTTCGGATTGGTTAATCCCCGCTATCGAACTCATAGTGAATTCAGATCAATCAGAATTGGATTGCACCACTGTGGATATGAGAAGCTCTGCGCGGTGGGTCACAACTCCCACCCCGGGGGCCGTGACTTATAGGAGCCGTACCCTCCCTCAACTTCTCCCTTCGATAGGTTCTCCATGTCAACAACAGCCACTGCCGGCGACGGGATACCCGACGGCACAGGGCACTTTCCGAGAAATCAACGGAAGTCCATGATCGCCGTCGTCTCGGGAAACTTCCTCGAATGGTTCGACTGGACCATGTATGCGCTCCTGACCACATACTTGGCCGCCAACTTCTTCGACAAGAACGATCCCCAGTCGGCGCTGCTCTCCACGCTGGCGGTGTTCGCCGGCGGCTTCCTCGCCCGCCCGCTCGGCGGGCTGATCCTCGGCCGACTGGGAGACAGGTTGGGACGCAAGACATCCCTGGTCATCTGCATGCTCATGATGGGCGCGGGCAGTCTCCTGATCGCGGTGATCCCGACCTACGACTCCATCGGCATCTGAGCCTCGGTTCTACTTCTGACGGCTCGGCTCATCCAGGGCATCGCCCACGGCGGCGAAAGCGGAAACGCCTACACATACCTGGCCGAGATCGCCCCGGCGAACAAGCGGAGCCTGTGGGGTAGCAGCATCATGATGACCATGCTGCTCGGCGTCATGGCGGCAACCGCGATGAGCATCCTTCTGACGTCGATCATCTCCGAGGACGACATGTCGGAGTTCGGGTGGCGCATCGGCTTTGCCATCGGAGCAGTGCAGGCCATCTTCGCGCTGTTCCTCCGCCGTCAGGCCGAAGAATCCGGATTCTTCGAGGAAGCCAAGGCGGCCGCCGGCACCGCGTCGGTCCGAGTGATCACGCGCCGGCAGCTGGTGATCATCGCCGTCCGCATTCTGATGCTGAGCCTCCTGACCAACGTCCTTTACTACACGTGGGTGAACTTCTCCTCGTCGTTCGCCATTTCCGGCAAGGGCATGGTTCCCAACGGGGCTTACATCGCAACGTTCTGCGCACAGATTCTTGCCTTCATCGCACTGCCGTTCTGGGGGCGGCTCTCGGACCGGATCGGGCGCCGCAAGCAACTGGTGTTGTGGGCTGTGGCGGTCATTGTGGTGGTGTTCCCCATCAACTGGGTCCTGACGTCGGCGCCGTGGACCCTGTTCGTGTCGCAGGGAATTGCCCTGCTCGTATGGGGCATCCAGCCGTCGATCCACGCCACAGTCATGTCCGAGCAGTCGCCCACGGAAGCCCGCGCGACGAGCGTAGGCATCTGGACCTCCGTGGGTGCCGCACTCTCCGGCGGCACGGCGCCCTATCTCTACGCCTGGCTCGACTCCATGGATGTCGGGTGGATCTTCTCGGCCTACATCGTGGTGCTGGCTGTGGTCACCCTGGTAGCCGTCGGGTTCATCCCGGAAACAGCCGGTCTCGAAATGGACCGCATCCCGCTGCCCGGCGAAGAGAAGGTCTCCAGCGAGGACGAGAGCACCGCCGTCCCGGTAGGCCGTTGAGGTCCCCTGAACCAACTCTGACGATCGGCTCGGCCCCAGCCTGGATTGCAGGCGGGGGCCGAGCTGTTTCTTCATCGCGATCGACCTCGAGAGATGACACGCGCAGCCGCATCATCGAGACCCACGGCCCCAGCCTGCCGCTTCGCGGTGAGTGGATCGAAACCGAGTGTCGGACATGAAGAAGGGTGAGCCGACCTGTTGGGCACCGCCGACAAGATCGGCCTGCCCACGGCCGGCTGCACGGCCCGTCGTTGATCGCGACCATGGTCGCGGAGCCGGCGCCCGCGGCCATCGGCACCCTCCGCTCATCGGGATGCCTCGGTCACCCGGCGGGTGCGTCCCGTACTCCGGTGGCGGCGGTGCAGGTGCCCGGGCTGCAGGACCAGCTTCGGGGGTCTCAGGTTCGGTAGATGTGGGCGCGGTGGTCGATGTCGACGATCAGGACCGGTGCGGTGTTCGTCGTCGACGCGGAGCAGGACGCGGTAGTCGCCGCGGCGGGCGGTGCGCAGACCCTCGAGCTCGTTGCGCACCACCAACCGTGGTTCCCGCGCGTGAAACCCCGGGGAGACCGATATCAGCGAGTTCTCATGATCGAAAAAGGGATCGATGCGGTGCCGCGAATGGACAAAAGGGATAATCGAGCGGCCGCGCGGATTCCCCCGATCCGTGCGCCGTCCCGAGAGAAAGAGACACACATGAAGATTCGTCGGCTCATCGCCACCGCGGCCGGGTGCGCTGCCCTCGTCGTCGCCGCTCCGGCCACCGCGAACGCATTCTCGCTCGCCGACCTGCTGCCCACCGGATCCGCGGACTTCCTGTTCCCGCAGCCCGCCCCGCCGGCTCCTGCCCCGGCGCCCGCCCCGGCACCCGCACCCCAGGCGGCCCCAGCCCCGGCGCCCGCGCCCGCGCCGAGCGTCGGATACAAGAACTGCACCGAGGCGTGGAACGCCGGCGTGGCGCCGCTGTACCGGGACGAGCCCGGCTACGCGCCGAAGCTGGACCGCGACGACGACGGCATCGCCTGCGAGGTCGACCCCCGCTAGGATCCACCGACGCGACGGGGGCCTGCGACCGTGTCCGGTCGCAGGCCCCCGTCGTCGTGTGCGGTGATCAGAGCCAGCGCGGCGGCTGCACGTCGGCGCCGGCGGTGAGTCCGACGGCGCCACGTCCGGCGGCCCAGCGCACCACGGCGGCGAGCGGGCCGCTCACCTTGGTGACCGGGTCGGCGTCCTGTCGCACGGCGATCGGGTCGCGACCGTCGACCTCGAGCACGAGGCCGGCGCCGAGATCCTTCTTGCGCCACATCCCCACGATGTCGTCGAGCAGCGAGTCGAGGACGACGGGCGGGAAGTCGCCGAAGCGCGCGCCGTTGCCCAGATCCACCGCGTGGATCCACACCTCGCGGGTGCGCATCCAGGCGGTCTCCTCGGCCGACACCAGCCGGCCCTGCGCCGTGCGGACCTGCGCCTGCCACGCCGACTCCGGCAGGTGCCGCCACTTCTCGTCGAGCCGGGCCACGGTGTGGGTGAACAGGTTCCGCAGCGCCGCCGCATTGAGGGTGGCGCCCTCGGCGATCTCCTGTCCGCGCTGCTCGGTGGAGGCATACATGGGCGTCTCGACGCCCGTGGCGGCCCAGTCCATGAGCCGGCACAGGGCCGCGGCGTTGTAGCCGACGTGCGCGACGAGGTGCTTACGCGTCCACCCCTCGAGCGCGGTCGGTGCGTCCAGCTCGTCGTCGGTGAGTTCGGCGAGACGCTGGGAGAAGTACGCGGTGCCGCGCCGGGCGATCAGCAGCCGCTCGGACAGGTCGAGATCGTTGAACCCCACGGGTGAGCTCCTACTTGACGATGGTCTTGTTGCGCACCGAACCGAGGCCCTCGATGCTGACCTCGACCGTCTCCCCGTTGCCGATGTAGCGAGCAGGCTTACGGGCGTGCCCGACCCCGCCGGTGGTGCCGGTGATGATGACGTCGCCGGGCTGCAGGGTGACGATGTGGGAAATGTAGTCCACCAGCTTGGCCGGGGTGAACACCAGGTCGTCCGTGGTGGCCGACTGCATGACCTCACCCTCGAGCCGGGTCTCGATGCGCGAGCCGAGGGCGTAGTCGGTGCTCAGGAACGGACCGAAGCCGCTGGTCTTCTCGAACGTCTTGCCCTGGTCCCACTGCAGCGTGCGGTACTGGTAGTCGCGCATCGTGTAGTCGTTGATCACCGAGTAGCCGGCGATGTACTGCTCGGCGTCGGCCTCGGACACCTGGTACGCCTGCGTGCCGATGACGACGGCCAGCTCGGCCTCCCAGTCGAGCTGCGCGGCGGCGTACTCGGGGACGATCACGTCGTCGTAGGGGCCGGTGAGGGCCTCCTTGAACTTCGAGAACAGGGTCGGGTACTCGGGCAGGTCGCGGCCCATCTCCTTGATGTGGGTCCCGTAGTTCAACCCGACGCAGACGATCTTGCCGGGGTTCGGCACGACCGGCGCGTAGTCGGCGTTCGTCAGGTCGACGGTGCGTCCGGCGGCCCGCTCGGCGACGGTCTTCCAGTCCGGGTCGGTCAGCAGCGCGGACAGGTCGGCGTAGCCGTCGATCACGGTGGCGGTGGTGTCGGAATCGACGCGCACGGCGGCGGTCGTGCCGTCGAGGCGGAGGGTGGCGAGTCGCATGTCGGGTCAGGCTCCTTCGGAGATGTAGGTGCGGTTGAAGTGCAGGCGTTCGACGATCGGGGCGTCGGAGAAGGCGAACAGGTCGACGCCGCCGTCGGTCTCGAGCGACCACTCCACCCAGGACGGCACGACGATCATGTCCCCCTTGGTGACCGTGTGGTCCCGGCCGCCGAGGTGGAAGCGACCTTCGCCCTCGAAGACCTGGAACACGGTCGAGCCCACGTCGCGCCGGGTGCGGGTGTGCGCGCCGGCGCGCAGCCGGTGGAACTCGGCGCGGATCGTGGGCATGACGTCGCCGCCGGTGGTCGGGTTGGTGTACCGGACGGCGGCGTGGCCGGGTTCCGGGGTGGCGGCGTAGCCCTCGTCCTCGAGGGCGAGCTGCTCGTTCAGCGCGGCGTCGGTGTACTTCCAGCGGTAGCACGCGATCGGCGAGCTGGACTTGGCGTCGAGGCCGACGAGCGGGCGCAGGCCGGGGTGCACCCACAGCCGCTCGGAGCGGGAGACGTCCGGGGTGGACTCGTCGGTCACCCCGTCGGAGCCGAACTCGAAGAACCCGGTGTCGGTGTAGTGGACGAACGGGATGTCGAGGCCGTCGATCCAGGCCATCGGGTGGTCGGTCTCGTTGTGGTGGCCGTGGAAGTTCCAGCCGGGGGTGAGCAGGAAGTCGCCGCGGCACATGGCCACCGGATCGCCGTTGACGACGGTCCACACGCCCTCGCCTTCGACGACGAACCGGAAGGCGTTCTGCGAGTGCCGGTGCTCGGGCGCGGTCTCCTTGGGGCCGAGGTACTGGATCGCCGCCCACAGCGTGGGGGTGACGTAGGGGACGCCGCCGAGACCGGGGTTGGCCAGCGCGATGGCACGCCGCTCGCCGCCGCGGCCGACGGGCACGAGATCGCCCGCCCGCTGGGCCAGCGGGTACAGGGTCGACCACTTCCACACGAACGGCACGGCCTTGGACGTCGGGGCCATCGGCATCAGGTCGCCCAGCTGGGTCCACAGCGGATTGAGGTGCTCGGTCTCGAAGTCTGCGTAGAGCTGCTGCAGCTCCGGATCGGTGTTCTCGGTAGCGGTCATGACCTCTCCTCGTGAAGCGGGACACGTGCGGCGTTGCTCTCAACCTAGGTCGCCGGTCCTCCCGCAGCACAAACAATTCTTCTATGCGGAATCCCTGCGCCACCCTCCGCGGGGCCCGGGCCGCGTCATTCGATGTGCGCGACGTCGACCTCGATCCCGCGGACCGTCGCGCGCATCCGGGAGACGAGGGCCCCGTTCAGATGCTGGCGGTACCGCGTGATCGGCACCGCGGCCGTGATCGCCGCGATCGCCCGCCCGCGCCCGTTGCGGACGGCGACACCGAATGCGGCGACTCCCTCCTCGGTCTGCTCCACGTTGACGGCGAACCCCACCCTGCGGGCCGCCTCGAGCTCGGCGAGGAACACCTCGAATTCCCCGGGGGCGAGCCGGCGGTCCACCCCGTACCCCGCGATCGGGCGCGGATCGATGTGGGGCTCTTCCGGCGGCCTCAGGTAGAGCTGCTCGAGCGTCTGCCTGGGCAACTCCGCCAACAGGATTCGCCCTCCGGCCGTGAGCTCGGCGGCCAGCACCTGACCTTGGCGGTCGCCGACCCGCAGCATCGACTCGGACTCCGCGGAGTAGAGGAACCGGGCTTGCGACCCCACCCGGATGACGAGGTTGATCGTCTCGCCGGTCAGGATCGCCAGCGCCTCCATGTGCGGCCGGCAGAGTTCGGTGAGTTCCCGCGTCCAGCCCTGCTGCGCGGGTCCCACTCCCATCGCCGGGCCGGGGTGGTAGCGGCGCTTCTCGTCCTGCACGGCGAACCCCCGGTACACCAGCATCGACAGCAGGCGGTGGGCCGTCGACGGGGCCGTCCCGAGTTCCTCGGCGGCATCCTTGAGCCGCAGCGCACCGACGTCGCGGAGCATCTGCAGCAGGCGCAGGGCGTTGTCCACCGATTCCAGCGCATACGACGGCCGGGTGATGGTCTTCGATGCCTTCTTCGGGGCCGCGGGATTTTTCTGCACACCAGAACTTTATTGCACCGGAGCGTGGGGCGCATCACGGTAGAGCCATGCACAGTTCTTCCGGCGCCGACGCCGCCCCCGGCGAACGCACGATCGTCCTGAATCGCGGCACGGCGCTCGCCGTGATCGTCTGCTGGCTGTTCGTCGTCTTCGACGGCTACGACCTCATCGTCTACGGCAACGTCATCTCCAGCCTCCAGGACGAGTGGGGCATCAGCTCCGCGACCGCCGGAACCCTCGGCAGCCTCGCGTTCCTCGGCATGATGATCGGCGCGGTGCTCGCCGGGCGCCTGTCCGACGCGATCGGCCGCAAGCAGGCCGTCATCGGCTGCGTGGTGGTGCTGTCGGTGTTCACCACGCTCTGCGCCTTCGCCACCGGTCCGTTCATGTTCGGCGCCATGCGGCTGATCGCCGGACTCGGCCTCGGCGGCCTGGTACCGACGTCGAACGCCCTGGCCGCCGAACTCGTTCCGCGGCGGTGGCGCGCCGCCGTCGCGACGATGATGATGTCCGGCGTGCCGATCGGCGGATCCATCGCGGCCCTGCTCGGCATCCCGGTCATCCCGAACTGGGGCTGGCGCCCGATGTTCCTGTTCGCTCTCGTGCCCCTGTTCGTCCTCGTGCCGTTGGCGCTGAAGTACCTGCCCAACACCCATTCCAAGACGGACGCCCCGGCCGGCGGCGGCTTCCGCGAACTGCTCGGCTCGAGGTTCCGGACCATCAGCATCATGTTCGCCCTGGTCACCGTGGTGACGCTGCTCGCCTGGTACGGCCTGGGCACGTGGCTGCCGAAGCTCATGCAGAACACGGGCACCGACCTCGGCAGCGCCCTGACCTTCGCGCTGGCGCTGAACCTCGGCGCGGTGGCCGGCTCGTTCATCACCGCGTGGGGCGGCGTGCGGTTCGGCACCGTGCCCACCAGCATCGTCGCGGCGTTCGTCGCCGGCGTGGCCCTGCTCGCCCTGCTGCTCTCCCCGCCCACCGCGGTGGTGTACGCGATCTTCGTGCTCGCCGGCGTGGGCACCCACGGAACGCAGTGCCTCATCATCGCGGCGGTGGCCTCCTACTACCCCGACCATCTGCGCGGCACCGCGCTCGGCTGGGCGCTCGGCGTCGGCCGGATCGGGGCCGTGGCCGCCCCGCAGATCGGCGGCTGGCTGCTCGCCGCCGGACTGGGCGCGAACTCGAACTTCATCCTCTTCGCCGTGAGCGCGCTGATCGCCTCGCTGTTGCTGACCGTCGTGTGGAAGCGCTTCCCCGTCAGCGACGACGCACCGCGCGGCCCGATCATGGCCCACTGATCCATTCGTCATATCGATCTACCGACCACAAGGAGTGTCATGTCCGATCTGAAGGACGCGCGGGTTCTCATCGCCGGCGGCGGCATCGGCGGAGTCGCCAACGCCCTCGCCCTCGCCCTCAGGGGAGCCGAGGTCACGCTGTTCGAGCGCGCTTCGGAGTTCGGCGAAGTGGGCGCCGGACTGCAGATCGGCCCGCACGGCTCCCGCATCCTCCAGGCGCTCGGCGTCTACGACGAGGTCATCTCCAAGGGTGTCCTGCCGAAGAACCTCGTCTTCCGCGACGCCGTCACCGCCGAGATCCTCACCAAGGTCGACCTCGGCCACGACTACCAGCAGCACTACGGCGGCGTGTACTTCGTCGTCCACCGCTCCGATCTGCACGCGGTGCTCGTCGACGCCGCCCGCCGGGCCGGCGCCGACCTGCGCACCGACGCCCCCGTGAACGACGTCGTCACCGAAGGCGACAAGGTCCGCGTCATCCTCGAGAACGGTGAGGAGCACGTCGGCGACATCGCTCTCGGCATGGACGGCCTGCACTCGCGGCTGCGCCCGAAGCTGTCCGACGACAAGCCGGTCGGCTCCGGATACGTCGCCTTCCGCGGCACGTTCCCGATGAACGAGGTCCCGCTCGAGGAAGAGATCGAGGACGTCGTCGGCTACATCGGCCCGCGCTGCCACTTCATCCAGTACCCGCTGCGTCAGGGCGAGATGCTCAACCAGGTTGCCGTCTTCCAGTCGCCCGCATTCCTGCGCGGTGAAGAGAAGTGGGGCAGCCCGGACGAACTCGCGCACGCCTACGACCACTGCCACGAGAGCGTCCAGACCGCGCTGAAGTACCTGTGGACCGACCGCTGGTGGCCGATGTTCGACCGCAACCCGATCGACAACTGGGTCGACGGCCGCATGATCCTGCTCGGCGACGCCGCGCACCCGCCGCTGCAGTACCTCGCCTCCGGCGCCGTCATGGCGCTCGAGGACGCCAAGTGCCTGGCCGACTACGCCGCCGAGGACTACCAGGGCGACAACGCCAACTGGCCGAAGATCCTGCGCGACGTCAACGCCGAGCGCGCACCGCGCTGCAACCGCATCCTCACCACCGGCCGCATGTGGGGCGACCTCTGGCACCTCGACGGTGCCGGCCGCGAGGCCCGCAACGAGCTGTTCCGCATCCGCGACACGTCGAGCTACAAGTACACCGACTGGCTGTGGGGCTACAGCTCCGACCGCAACCGCTGAGCCACCGGGTGTGTGGCCGAATGTCACACGCGTTCGATCCAAGCGAACCCGTGTGACATTCGGCCGCCGGCTCGTAGGCTGGCGCGCATGGGTTCGCTGCGGGCCGCCGTCGTGGGCGGGGGGATCATCGGCGCCGCCACCGCGCGGAAGCTGGCGATGCACGGGGCCGACGTCACCCTCTTCGAGAAGGAACCCCGGCTCGCCGCGCACCAGACCGGTCACAACAGCGGGGTGGTGCACGCCGGGCTGTACTACCCGCCCGGCAGCCTCAAGGCGCGCCTGTGCCGGCGCGGGGTGCAGTTGCTCGCCGAGTTCACCGCCGCCCGCGGCCTGCCGTACGAGGAGTGCGGCAAGCTCGTCGTCGCGCTCGACGACAGCGAACTCGACCGTCTCGACGCCATCCACGACCGCGCCGTCGCCAACGGGGTGCCGGGAATCCGCCGGATCGGGCCCGACGAGATCACCGACATCGAGCCGCACGCGCGCGGCATCGCCGCCCTGCACTCCCCGCACACCGCCATCGTCGACTACGTCGCGGTGACCACCGCTCTCGCCGACGACGTCACCGCGGCGGGCGGCACCGTCCGGCTCGCCACGCCCGTCACGGCGATCCGCTCCCTCGGCGACGAGGTGCTCGTCGGCACCGACACCGGCACCGACGGCTTCGACCTGGTGATCACGTGCGCGGGCCTGCAGTCGGATCGGCTCGCCCACGGCGCCGGGGACCTCGCGACACCCGCGATCGTGCCGTTCCTCGGCGACTACCACCTGCTGCGGCCCGAGGCGGCCGGGCGAGTGCGCGGACTGATCTATCCGGTGCCCGATCCGCGGTACCCGTTCCTCGGCGTGCACCTGACCAAACGGATCGACGGCGCGATCATGGTCGGGCCCAACGCGTTCCTGGCGCCGGGCCGCGAGGCGTACCGCCGCCGGTCGGGGTCGCTGCGGGACCTGCGCGACGCCCTCGTCTTCCCCGGATTCCGCCGCTTCGCCGTCCGCAACGTCCCGGCCGCGACGCGCGAGCTGCGCACGGCCGTGAGCATCCGGCGTTTCGTCGCCGAGGCCGCGAAGTACGTGCCCGGGTTGACCGTCGCCGACGTGCTCCCCGGACCCCGGGGGATCCGCGCGCAGGCCATGGAGGCCGACGGCTCGCTCGTCGACGACTTCGTCATCACCGGGCACGGGCGCGTGGTCCACCTGCGCAACGCTCCCTCCCCCGGCGCGACGTCGTCGATGGCGATCGCCGAGCACCTCGTCGGCGCGGCGCTCGAGCGGGCCGGTCTGCAGGCCTGAGCGCTCACACGACGTACGTCTCGAGCCACCGCTTCATCACGGCCGCCGCGTGCGCGACGGTCTCGGGCTGTACCGAGCGCAGTTCGGCGGCGACGGCGTCGGCGGACCCGGGCCCGAGGGCCGCCTCGAGCGACGCCCGGTACTCGCCGATCGCGAGCCAGTCACCGAGTTGGTCGGCGTCGGCCTCGAGATGGAACTGCACGCCGTAACTGCTGCCGTGCCGGAACACCTGGTTCGGGTAGGCCCGCGACGACGCGAGCAGGGTGGCGCCCGGCGGCAGGTCGAAGGTGTCGGCGTGCCACTGCAGCACCGGGAAGGTGGACGGCAGCTCGCCCCACACCGGGTCGGCGGCCGAGGCGTGCGCGAGTTCCACCTCCCCCACGCCGACCTCCGGGACGGGGCCGGTGTAGACGTCGGCGCCGAGGGCCGCGGCGAGCAGCTGCGCGCCGAGACACACCCCCCACACCGGAATGCCGGCGGTGACGGCGGACCGCAGGTACGCGATCTCCTCCCCCAGCCACGGAAGCGTCGCGGCGTCGGCGACGCCCATCGGGCCGCCCATGACGACGACGGCGGCGTAGTCGAGCGCCGTGGGCACCGGGTCGCGCCCGAGCCGGACGGTGCGCACCTGCGCGTACTGCTCGAGCACCGGCAGATACGCGGCGGGGCCCTCGCATTCGACGTGGCGGAGTTCCAGGACGACAGGGTTCATCGCCCCAGCATGCCCGCTGTACGTTGCACCTCGGGTGCCCGGGGCGTGAACGTTCGGTGAGCGAACGTCGCCGACCGGTGCTCCCCCACGGACCACCGCCGCCGTGGTGCGATGGTGGGAGGCGGCCCGACGGGCGGGCCGGCGACGGAAGGACTCGACATGGCACGGATCGTGATCATCGGCGGCCACGGGAAGGTGGCACTGCACCTCGAGCGACTGCTCGCCGACGCCGGCGACGAGGTGACCGCGGTGATCCGCAACCCCGACCACGCCGACGACGTGCGCGCCGCGGGCGCGACCCCCGTCGTGGCCGACGTCGAGCACCTCGGCGTCGACGAACTCGTGCCGCTGCTGTCCGGTCACGACGCCGTGGTGTGGTCGGCCGGCGCGGGCGGCGGCAATCCGCAGCGCACGTACGCCGTGGACCGCGACGCGGCGATCGCCTCGATGACCGCGGCCGAGCGCGCGGAGGTTCGCCGCTACGTCATGGTGTCGTACTTCGGGGCCGGCCCGGACCACGGCGTGCCCGAGGACAACGGCTTCCATCCGTACGCCGAGGCGAAGGCGGCCGCGGACGCGCACCTGCGCGGCACCGATCTGGACTGGACGATCCTGGGCCCGAGCCTGTTGACCCTGGATCCGCCGACGGGCCGGATCGAGACCGGCCCGGACGCCGGCAAGGGGCAGGTCTCGCGCGCGGACGTGGCGGCGGTCGCGGCGGCGGTGCTGCATCGGCCCGCGACGGTGCGGCGCACCATCGAGTTCAACAACGGGGACACCCCGATCGACGAGGCCCTCGACGCACTCGGCTGAGCAGCGCTTGACGGGTGACGCCGGCGGGGCCGATGGTGGAACGGGCCGGCAGGAGCACAGCTCGACGACAGGGGTATCCGCCATGAAGGTTCTCGTTGCATACGCCAGCCGGCACGGCGCCACCGCCGGGATCGCGGAGCGGATCGCCGAGGTGATCCGGACCGAGGGTCACGTGGTGGACACTCTGGAACTGCCGGCTCCGGCGTCGGTGGACGACTACGACGCGTGCGTTGTCGGCAGTTCCGCCTACCTGGGGCACTGGGAGAAGCCGGCGAGCGCGTTCGTGCGCGAGCACCGCGACGGACTCGTCGCCCGCCCGGTCTGGCTGTTCACCAGCGGACCGCTCGGCACCGACGAGGTCGACGAACAGGGACAGAACGTGCGGGAGAGCGCCGCACCGCAGGAACTGTCGGAGCTGACCGACGCGGTCGCGCCACGGGAGCATCACGTGTTCTTCGGCGCCCTCGACCCGAAGACGCTCGGTGTCGGAGCGCGGTTGATGCGCAAGCTGCCCGCCGGACGAAAGCTCTTGCCCGAAGGTGATTTCCGGGACTGGCAGGAGATCGAGGACTGGGCGAGGGGCATCGCACGGACGCTGGACGCGGCGTGATCGCAGCGCAGGAGGGCACCTGGAACTCGGGCATGCCCTACCTGCGCGCCGGTACGGGTCCGCCCCTGCTGTTCATGCCCGGCCTGTCGAACCACCACCGGCCACCCCGCGGCTTCGACCGCCGCACCCAGCTGGGACAGATCGAGCCCTGGACGACGACGCGACGCGTGTGGTGGGTGAACCGCCGGCCGGGCCTGCAGCCGGGGACCACCATGGCGGATCTCGCCCGCGACTACGCGGAGGCGATGCCCGACCACTTCCCCGGCCCGGTCGACGTTCTCGGTGTCTCGACCGGCGGCAGCGTCGCGCTCCAGCTGGCTCTCGACCACCCGGCGCTGGTGCGCAGGTTGGTGCTCGTGGCGTCGGCGCACCGCCTCGGCCCGGGCCGCGAGGTGCAGCGACGGGCCGCGGCCGCCGTGCGCGAGGGGCATCCGCGACGGGCGATGGCGGAGCTCGCGGCGACGACGGGGGCGCGATGGTGGTCGCGCAGGCTGCTGTGGACGCTGGGATGGCTGCTCGAGCCGTCGGGTGCCCGGCACGGGTACGACGATTTCCTCGCCGTGGCCGAGGCCGAGAACCGCTTCGACGTGACCGCCCGGCTCCCCGAGGTGTCGTGTCCGGTGCTCGTGGTCGGCGGCGACCGGGACGGCTTCTACGGCGCGGCGCTGTTCCGGGAGGCTGCGGCGGCCGTGCCGCGGGGCCGGGCGCTCGTCCATCCCGGGGTGGGCCACCTGGGCGTGATAACGGGTGAGCGGAGCGTGAGGGACGCTTCGAGCTTTCTCGACACTCCCGACGCGCCGGACTTTCCGGGGAACTGGCGGGCACCCTCCGGCACAGCCGGATAATCGTCGCGTCATCGGGACAGGTCGGCGGAGGGAGCTCACGTGAAGGTACTGGTGGCGTACACGACGGCATACGGGGCGGCCCGCGGCGTGGCCGAACGGATCGCACAGCGGCTCACCGAGGCCGGGCACGACGCGGACCTGCGGGATCTGGCCGAGCCGGTCGATCCGTCGGACTACGCCGCGATCGTGCTCGGCAGCTCGGTGCACAACGGGCAGTGGCTCGCTCCCGCCGCTCGTTTCGCGGATCTGCACCGCGCGCTCCTCGCTGGGAAGCCCGCGTGGCTGTTCTCGGTGCAGACCATCGGTGCGACGAGCGCGATGATCT
This sequence comes from Rhodococcus sp. M8, assembly GCF_015654185.1. Lineage (NCBI taxonomy): Bacteria > Bacillati > Actinomycetota > Actinomycetes > Mycobacteriales > Nocardiaceae > Rhodococcus > Rhodococcus sp. M8. The sequence goes on along the minus strand of NZ_CP064065.1, from coordinate 5,803,380 downwards.
CCGCGCGGCTGGCCGGGTGGGTGCGGCCGAAGCTGAAGGAGCCGAAGGTGGCGGCGGCGCTGCGGGCGACGGCGAACGTGCGCGAGTACCGGGCCTTCGCCGGGGCGATCGAGCCGGAGCAGTGGCCGGGGCCTCTGGGCCGGGTGGTGTTCCGCCTGACCGGCGGCCGGTACGGCGATCACCGGGACTGGGCCGACATCGACGCCTTCGCCGCCCGGATCGTCCGGAATATCGACCGGCCGTAGCCGGGAATTCACATTTCGGGCCGACCGCGCGAATCGCACATAATTCCGAATCCCCGCGACCCGGCCGCGGTCCGAACAATATGCTCACCCATATATCTGCAGATTTCCCCGGCCCTGACCGGCGGAAATACCGAACATCAAATAAAAATGGTAATCGGTACCCGAATTACCTGCGACTCAACCACACTCGTGTTACACATGAAAAGTCCGCCCGAACAAGCAGAATGAAGGAGCTTTCATGTCAAGCCTCGCAGATTTGCTCGGTTCAATCGAGCTCGGTGACCTGCTCGAACTTATCCTGGATCTGCTCAGCTGACCGTCCGACGCACAAGAGCCCGCACATGCCCCGTGCGGGCTCTTATGCGTCGTAGCATCGAAGGATCTCGTCCCGACCGAAGGTGATCCCATGCGCCGTCCGAGACCGTTCCGTCGAGTGACGGCAGTCGTCGCGGCGACGCTGACGGCCGCCGCGCTCGCCGTGGCCGCACCCGCGGCGGCACAGCCGGCCCCGAGCGCCGACGGTTCGTACCTCGAGCGCAGCGAGGACAACAGCCCTCGGCAGCGCACCCTGCACGTGTACTCGGCGTCGATGAGCCGCGTGATTCCGGTGGCTGTGCTGCTGCCGCGCGACACGAGCACCCCACGCCCGGTGCTGTACCTGCTCGCCGGCGCCGGCGGCGGCGACGGCGACACCCTCACCTGGCTCGACCGCACCGACGTGGCCGACTTCTTCGCCGACAAGGACGTCAACGTGGTGCTGCCGCTCGAAGGCGCGTTCAGCTACTACACCGACTGGAAGCAGGACGACCCGGTCCTCGGCCGGAACCGGTGGACGACCTTCCTCACCCGCGAGCTGCCGCCGATCGTCAACGCGGCTCTCGGCACCACCGGGGCTAATGCCATTGCGGGACTGTCGATGTCGGGTACTTCTGTGCTGAGTCTCGCGGAGTCCGCACCGGGCCTGTACCGCGGTGTCGGCGCCTTCAGTGGCTGTGCCCAGACGAGCACCCGTCCCGGCCGGACCTACGTCGAACTCGTCGTCGAGGTGCGCGGTGGCGGCGACACCGACAACATGTGGGGTCCCGAAGGCGACCCCACATGGGTGGCCAACGACCCCTACGTCAACGCCGAGAAGCTGCGCGGGACGCAGATCTACCTGTCCAACGGCACCGGGTTGCCCGGTCCGTACGACCGGCTCGATCATCCGAACGTCGCCGGCGACCCGGCGAACCTTGCCGAGCAGGTCGTCGTCGGGGGCATCATCGAGGCCGCCACCAACGAATGCACGCATCTGCTGGCCCGGCGGCTCGCCGAGCTCGGCATCCCGGCCACCGTCGACTTCCGGCCCGTGGGCACCCATTCCTGGGGCTACTGGCAGGAGGACCTGCACCGGGCCTGGCCGATGCTCGGCTCCGCCATCGGCGCCTGACCCGCAACGCGCGACGGCACCCCCGTCCGGGATCGCCGGGCGGGGGTGCCGTCGTCGGACGGACTCAGGCCTGTGGGGCCAGTTCCTCGGTGCGCACCGGCGACGTGTCGGTCGCCGCAGCGATGGCCTCTTCGAACTCGCGGTGGCCGGCCTGCGAGCCGAGCTGCAGGGCGAGGCGGACCAGGAAGCCTTCCCGGTCGGACGGGTCCACCTGATCGAGCGCATCCGACAGACCCAGCCACACGTTCTCGCGGCGCTGCTCGTCGTCGGTGAGCACCTGTGCGGGGCGTGCGGGGACGGCCGGGCCCTCGGGTGCCGTGCCGGCGCGGAGCGCGGCCGCGACGCCGGACAGTTCGGCGACCGGCACCCGGCACAGCAGCAGGCCGTCGGGGCGGATGACGAAGGCCTCGCCCGCGGTCGCGCCGAGCGCCTCGGCCAGGTCGGGCGCGTCGAGCACCGTGACCCCGTCGGCGGCGGTACCGCCGACGGCAACAGCGCGCACGCTCTCCGGCGCAAGAGCGGCGGCGAGGTCGGAAGCGGCCGCGGCGAGGGCGGCACTGCCGTCGGCGTCGAGACCGAAGCCCACGACGGCGAAGCCGGTGCCGCGAACCACGTTGAGCGACGACGCGGTGCTGCCGTCGGCGGTGACGACCCGCACGCGGCGGTCCTCGACGGGGTCACCGGGCAGCACCCCGGTCAGGCCCTCCGCGACCGGCCAGGTCAGCGGCGACAGGCGAGCGTGGGTGGCGCTGGACTGGCGCGGATTGATCAGTTCACCGAACTCGGGGCGGCCCACGGCGAGCGCCAGCACCGCGTCGCGGGTGGTGCGGTACCCGTGGGTTCCCGGGGACATGATGAGCGTGGACTTGCCGGCGTTCGCGACGTTCTGCTCCCACGCGTCGTGCCGCTCGATCGAGTACGCCTGCAGCAGCGCGGCGTCGGCGTTGCCGTGGACGACGGCGGCGAGCTGCCAGGCCAGCGTCTCGGCGTCCTCCATGCCGGAGTTCAGGCCGCGCACGCCGAAGATCGGCACGAGGTGCGCGGCGTCGCCGGCGAAGAGGATGCGGTCGTGGGTGAACTCGCGCAGCGCGAGGGCGCGGGCGCTGTAGAACCCGTGCCACTCGAGCGTCCAGGGCAGGTCGTTCTGCAGCCAGTCGAGGTGCTTGGCGATGCGGGCCCGGATGGCGTCTTCCTGGGTCTCGATCTCCGCGTCCTCGGACGGGTCGAGCTGGTAGTCGATGCGCCAGATGTTCTTCGGCTGCTTGTGCATGATGATCGTCGAGCCGGGGTTGCTCGGCGGATCGAACCAGACCATGCGCTCGGCGGGCAGGTCCGACTCCCAGTGGATGTCGGCGATGACGTAGCGGCCCTCGTAGTTGGTGCCCTCGAGGCGCAGGCCCGCGAGCTCGCGCATGCGGCTGCGGCCGCCGTCGGCGGCGACGACCCACGCGGCGCGCAGGTGGCGCTTGCCGAACGCGGTGTCGACCTCGAGGGTCACCTCGTCGTCGCCGCGGAGGATGCCGGCGATGCTCGCCTGCCAGTGCAGCGTGATGAGCGGGTTCTGCTCGATGGTGTCGACGACGATCTGCTCGTACTCGGACTGCGAGACGTTGATCATCGGCGGCCGCACATCGAACTCGCGCTGCGGCATCCGGAAGTGCAGCACCTGCTGGTCCCGGTAGAAGCTGCGGCCACCGACCCAGGGCAGGACGATCTTCTCGAGCTCGGCACCGAAGCCGAGGCGTGCGGCGGCCTCGAGGCTGTGCCGGGAGATGCAGATGGCGCGGCTGCCGAAGGAGACCTGGTCCGCCGCCTCGAGGATCGTCACGGGGATGCCGCGCTGCGCGAGACCGAGGGCGACGGCCATGCCGACGGGTCCGGCTCCGACGACGACGACGGGCAGCGCCTCGGCGTCGGGCTGCATCGACGGGAAGTCGGATGCGGGGTACTTGGGGGGCTGGTAGTAGGTCGACATGCCTCAGGCCACTTCCTGCTCGGACCGATGGGAGGGCGCCACCGCGACCGACGGGTCGTGGGGGTGGCGAAGAAGGAGGATGCTGATCAGGCTGACGAGCGCGATCAGCACGAAGTACGCGGTGACGGCGAGCGAGGTGCCGAAGGCCGCGAAGAGGGAGGTCGCCACGATGGGGGCGAGGCCGCCGCCGAGGATCGCGCCGATCTGGTAGCCGAGCGACGCGCCGCTGTAGCGGATGTGGGTGGGGAACAGCTCGGCGAACAGGGCGGACTGCGGGCCGGCGCAGGCGCCGAGGACGAAGCCGAGGGCGATCATCGCGACGAGCATCACGGGCAGGATCGCGGTGTCCATCAGCGGGAAGAACAGGGCCGCGACGATCACGAGGGCGATCGAGCTGACGATGTAGACGCGGCGCCGGCCGACGATGTCGGACTTGTAGGCGCTGATCGCCATGCCGGCCATCCAGAACGGGCACGAGGCGATGAGCAGGAACAGCATCGTGGACTTGTCGAAGCCCAGTTCCTTCTCTCCGTACTTGAGGACGTAGACCATGTAGGCGTAGGCGATGCCGTTGGTGGCGACGAAGGTGCCGCCGGCGAGCAGCACGGTCTTCCAGTGCTTGACGAGGACCTCGGCGAGCGGGAGCTTGACGTCCCCGGCCGCGTCCCGGCTCTTCTCGAAGTCGGCGCTCTCCTCGAGCCCGAGCCGGATCCACATGGCGACGCCGACGAGGGCGGCGCTGAGCAGGAACGGCACGCGCCAGCCCCAGTCCGCGAACGCGGCGTCGTCGAGGACAGCCGTGAGCGGCAGGAACACGAGGTTGGCGAGGAGGACGCCCGCGGGAACGCCGATCTGGGGTGCGGCGCCGTAGAGGCCGCGCTTGCCCGCGGGGGCGTTCTCGGTGGCGACGAGGACGGCCCCGCCCCATTCGCCGCCCACGCCGAGGCCCTGGACGAAGCGCAGGGCCACCAGCAGGATCGGCGCGGCGACGCCGATGGCGGCGTAGTTGGGCAGCAGACCGATGGCGACGGTCGCGAAGCCCATCAGCAGCAGAGAGGTGACGAGCATCGATTTGCGGCCGACGCGGTCGCCGAAGTGGCCCATGACGATGCCGCCGATGGGGCGGGCCACGAAGCCGACGGCGAGGGTCGCGAAGGCGGCGAGGGTGCCGGCCAGTTCGGACGTGCCGGGGAAGAACTGCGGCCCGAGCACGAGGGCGGCGGCGGTGCCGTAGATGAAGAAGTCGTACCACTCGATCGCGGTGCCGACGAAACTGCCGAGCGCCGCCTTGCGGGCCTTGCGCTGCAGCACCTCCGGCGACGGTGCCGGCGTGGTAATCGTCATGTGTTGCTTGCCTTTCACGATGCGGCCCGCGTCACGGCGGACCGGGCAAGCATGACCCCCATCACAAGCGGTTGAAAAGCGCAACTATTCGTGCTGATACCCCGGAAATTCCGTGGTACTCCGGGTCACCGCAGGTCAGGGTCTCGCCGGGGGTGTCCCTCCGGTGGACGCGAAGTGAATGAATGCTCGTGTCACCCGGCTGAGCATCGAGTCCTGATGCCACGCGACGACCACGTCAACGGAGTCGGGAACCGGATCGACGAGTGGCCTGACGACGAGCGGGAGATTCTCGTACGTCACGTCGAGCGGGGGCCGCTGCAGCAGCAGGGTCCACCCCAGGCCGCGACCGACGAAGGCCCGCGCCGTCTCGTAGTTGGAGGTGCGGTAGGCCACGCGCGGCGCGAACCCGGCGCCCCGGCACACCTCCATCGCGTGGTTGCTGCTCGGCGGCGCGTCGAGCAGCACCATCGGGTCGTCGCGCAGATCGGCCAGCCGCACCGGGCCGTCCCCGCCGGCGAGACGGTGGTTCGCGTCGAGCAGCACCGTCGGCTCGCGCGTCATCAGCGTCGCCTTGCGCCACTCCGCGGACAGTTCGAGGTCGTAGACGATCGCGAGGTCGAGCTCGCCGTTGTCGAGCTGGGTGCGCAGCCGGTTCTGGGTGTCTTCCCGGAACTCGACCCGCGCGCGCGGGAAGCGGTGGGTGAATCCGGCGAGCAGCGCGGGCAGCACCGTCGGCCCGAGGGCGGGGTAGCACCCGATGGCGACGGGGCCGGCCACACCGCCGCCCTCCCCCACCGCGTCGGCTTGCAGTTCGCTCGCCTGGTGCAGCAGCACCCGGGCGCGGGCCAGTACCGCCTCCCCCATCGCCGTCAGCTGCACGCCGCGCGCCCGCCGTCGCACAGCCAGCTGCGTCTGGAGCGACTTCTCGAGGTCGGTGAGCGCCGCGGACAGCGCGGACTGTGACAGGTGCAGCCGCTCGGCGGCGCCGGCGATCGTTCCCGTCTCGGCGACCGCGACGAACGCCGCGAGCTGGCGCATGGTGAAGTTGGGCACCGAGTCGGGACGGGTCATGCGGGCAACGGTATCGAGCGGGAGCTTTCTACCCCCAGCGGGAGGTTGTCGCCGGCGCTACTCGACGGATGGCGCAGCGACAGCCCGGTGGTCGCGACAACCTCCCGTTCCCACGGGCCCGCGCCCGTCGCGGTGCTCGGGCGGGCGCAGCAGCAGCACGACGTCCCGCCCGACATCGACTACGCGCGGCGGGGCCGGGCACCTGTGCGGTGCCCGGCCCCGCCGGTGACGCGGATCAGGCGCTCAGGTCGACGTCCTTGCTCTCCTTGACGAACCGGGCGAGGACCACGGCACTCAGGGCGCAGCCGGCGACCAGGTACACGATCACGCTGCCGATGGTGCCGGAGCCGGCGTACAGCGAGGCCACGATGACCGGGGTGAAGCCGGCACCGAGGAGGCTGCCGATCTGGTAGCCGAGGGAGGCGCCGGTGTAGCGGGCGCGGGTGCCGAACTGCTCGGCGAGGAACGCCGGCATGGGGCCGAACGTCAGCGACTGCAGGACCGAGCAGGCGATCACGAAGGCCAGCACGACCAGCAGGAAGTTGCCGGACGAGGCGAGTTGGAACAGCGGCCACGCCAGGACGACCATGCCGACGAAGCCGGTCATCATGACGGGCTTGCGCCCGTAGGTGTCCGACAGCCGGGCGGCGCCGAGGATGCCGAAGATCGCGACGAACTGGCAGATCGCGAAGGCGGTGAGGCCCTGCGACCGGGACACGCCGTTCCCGGCGGCGTAGGTGATCACGAACGTCGAGAACAGGGCCTGGATCACGAACGGCGCGGTGCACACCAGTCCGGCGAGGATCAGGGTGCGCGGCGCGCGCAGGATCGTCACCAGCGGGATGGTCTCCTTGGTCCGGTCCTTCTTCGCCTCGGCGGCGCGCAGCGCCTCCTCGAAGACGGGGCTCTCGGCGATGCGGGCCCGCACGAACAGGCCGACGGCAAGCAGGACGGCCGAGAACAGGAACGGGACGCGCCAGCCCCACGAGAGGAAGTCGTCCTCCGGCAGGAGAGCGGCGAGCGAGAGGGCGACGGTGCCGAGCACGGCGCCGGTGGGGCCACCGGCGTTGGTGAACGCCGCCGCGAAGCCGCGGTTGCGGCCCTTGACGTGCTCGAGCGACATCAGGGCCGCCCCGCCCCACTCGCCGCCGATCGCGACGCCCTGCACCGCACGCAGCAGGATCAGCATCACGGCGCCCCAGGTGGGTATCGCCGGGACGAGGCCGATCAGGAAGGACGCCACTCCCATGATCGTCATCGACAGCATGAGCATCTTCTTGCGGCCGATGCGATCGCCGAAGTGACCGAAGACGATGCCGCCGAGCGGGCGGGAGATGTAGCCGATGGCGAAGGTCGCGTAGGAGGCGATCAGCGCGAGGCCGGGGCTGAGGTTCGCGAAGAACACGGGGCCGAACACGAGCGAGGAGGCGGTCGCGTACAGGATGAAGTCGTAGAACTCGACGGTGCTCCCGAGGTAGCTCGAGAACACGACGCGACGGATGTCCTTGTTCCGCTGCGCCGGCGCGACGATGGCGGCGGGCTCTGGGTCTGCGAGGGTCATGGTGGGTCCTTACTCTGCGAGGACGATGCTAGATCCGGTCGGCGGGGCCGCTCAGAAGGGGTAGACGGGCACGTCGCGGCTGACGGTGATCCAGCGCGACTCGGTGAACGCCTCGATGCTGTTGGCGGCACCGCCGAATCGGGCGCCGTTGCCCGAGGTGCCGAGACCACCGAACGGGATGTTCGCCTCGTCGCCGACGGTCTGGTCGTTGATGTGGGCGATGCCGGTGGGGATCCGCTCGGCGAGGGCGAGGCCCTTGCCGACGTCGCGGGTGAAGATGCCGAGCGACAGCCCGTACTCGGTGTCGGTGGCCAGGGCCACGGCCTCGTCGAGGGTCGAGAACTTCACGACGGGAGCGACGGGCCCGAACACCTCCCGGGCGTAGGCGGGGGCGCCGGCGGGGACGTCGGCGAGGACGGTGGGCCGGTAGAACAGGCCCTCGTAGGTGCCGCCCGCGACGAGGCGGGCGCCGGCGTCCACGGACGCGGTGACCAGAGCGTGGATCTTCTCGAGCTGACCGTGGTCGATGATCGGCCCGAGCGCGACCTGCTCGGTGGCCGGGTCGCCGACGGGCAGCGCCTCGGCCTTGGCGGCGAGCTGCGCGACGTACTCGTCGTAGACGGACTCGTGCACGATGTGCCGGCCGGTGGTCATGCACACCTGGCCCTGGTGCAGGAAGGAACCGGCGGCACCGGCGGCCACCGTGGCGGCCAGGTCGGCGTCGTCGAGGACGACGATCGCGGAGTTGCCGCCGAGTTCGAGGTGGACCTTCTTGAGGTTGCGGGACGCGGCGGCGCCGACGGCGCGGCCGGCCGGGGTGGAGCCGGTGAAGGAGATGACCGGTACCCGCGGGTCGTCGACGAGGGCGGCGCCGACGTCGGCGCCGGCGGGCAGCACGGACAGTACCCCGGCGGGCAGGCCGGCCTGTTCGAAGATGCGGGCGAGGGCCACGCCGCCGCAGACGGCGGTACGCGGGTCGGGCTTGAGGATCACGGCGTTGCCGAGGGCGAGCGCCGGCGCGACGGATCGGATGGCGAGGATCAGGGGGAAGTTGAACGGCGCGATGACACCGACGACACCGACGGGCACGCGCTTCGACATGCTCAGGCGCGGTGCCTCGCTGGGCAGGATCTCGCCGAGCGCGTGCGAGGGCAGGGCCGCGCCCTCGAAGCACTCCTGCGCCGCGACGTGCGTCTCGAGCTGGGCCTTGGGGCGCAGGGAGCCGGACTCGCGCATGATCCAGCGCTCGATCTCGTCGGCGTGCCGCTGCCACAGGTCGCCGGCGCGGCGCAGCACGGCGGCGCGTTCGGTGTGCGGGCGGGCCGCCCAGTCGCGCTGGGCCGCGACGGCACGGTCGACGGCGCGTTCGAGGTCGCCCTCGTCGGCGAGGCCGACGCTGCCGAGCGTCGCGCCGGTCGCCGGTTCGACGACCTTGATCTCACCGGCGCCGCCGGGGATCCAGTCTCCGGCGAAGATCTTTCCCTGCCAGATGGATTCGTCGAGAAGTGCCATCACGAACTCCTTGTGTACGGGTGCCGGACCGGCCGGCGGGCGAAGCGGGGCACGCGGCGGTCGCGGCCGTGAATGAGGGGACCGCCGAGGCGGCCGTGGGTGAGGACCGCCGAGGCGGCCGGACGAGGCGGCTGGACGCTCGCTCGGTGCCGGGGAGCGAGCCCTCCGTTGGCCCCTGAAGTATGGGTCACGTCACAATGGCGTGAAAAGCAGAATTAGCCGGTTATATTCCACAGGTCTGCTCAACAATGGTGACATGCGGGACCGCGGGCGGCACCGAAGCCGGTCGCCACCCGCGGATCCGGTGAACCTGCAGTTCAGGGGGTCGGCGCGACGGCGTCGAGAATGCCCCACGTGCGCAGGATCTCGGACGGGTCGTCCCGTCCGGGCACGGGAGGCGCGGCCGGCACGCCCGCCGGGGTGCGCGAGAAGCGAGGCGCGGGCGCAGGTTCGGGGTGACCGTCCCGGTACAGGAAGGTGCCCCGCGCGGTGAGGTGCGCGTCGGCGGGCGCCTCGGTCATCGAAAGGATCGGGGCGACACAGGCATCCGTGTCCCGGAAGACTGCCGCCCACTCGTCGCGCGGGCGTGTGGCGAACGCGGCGGCGATCCGCTCGCGCAGCTCCGGCCAGCGCCGGCGGTCCCACTGCTCCGGTAGCTCGCCGTCCGCATCGAGGCCAAGCCCCGCGAGAAGCTGCGCGTAGAAGGGTGGTTCGAGGGCCGCGACCGCGACGTGCCGGCCGTCGGAGGTCTCGTACACGTCGACGAACGGGGCCCCGGAGTCGATGAGGTTGGTGCCGCGCGCGTCGTGCCACGCGCCCCCGGCGAGCATCGAGTACGGGTTGGCCATCAGGTGCGCGACGCCGTCGACGATCGCGGCGTCGACGACCTGGCCGCGCCCGGAGCGCTGCGCCTCCCACAGCGCGGCGAGGATGCCGGACACGAGATACATTGCACCGCCGCCGAAGTCGCCGACCAGGCTGAGCGGCAGCTGCGGGGGCCCGCCGGCCCGGCCGATCGCGTGCAGCGATCCGACCAGGGCCTGATAGGTGGGGTCGTGCCCGGCGCGCTGCGCGAGCGGCCCGTCCTGGCCCCAGCCGGTCATCCGGCCGTACACCAGCTTCGGGTTGCGCGCCCAGCAGTCCTCGGGACCCAGGCCCAGGCGTTCGGTGACACCGGGCCGGTAACCCTCGATCAGCACGTCGGCCTTCTCGACCAGCGCGAGCACCGTCGCGAGCCCGTCCGGGTCCTTCAGGTCGGCACCGATCATCCGCTTGCCGCGCTGGAGGGTGTCCAGCCGCGGATCGATCGGCATGGTGAACCCGGCGCCGGCACGCTCGACGCGTACGACGTCGGCGCCCTGATCGGCGAGGAACATCGCGGCGAACGGCGCCGGTCCCAGCCCGGCCAGTTCCACGACCTTCAGGCCGGCCAGCGGGCCCGTCCGGTGTTCGGTCATCGTGATCTTCTCCTGCAGGTTCTCGGCGTCGCTAGACGCCGACGAGCTCGCCGACGGTGACGGTCTGCTTGCCCTCGGTGATGTGCGAGGCGATGAACTCCTCGTTCAGTTCGATGCCGAAGCCCGGGCCCTCGTTCGGGTAGAGCTTGCCGTCGGCGAAGATCGGCACGTTCAGGGCGATGTCCTGCGTGATCTTCTGCTCGGCGTTCTCCCACTGGTTGTTGATGATCAGCGGGCCGAGGTTCTCGTGGGTGAACTGCGACGCCCAGTTGTTGGCGATCATCAGGTGCGCCGAGGGGCTGGCCTCGAGGCCCGAGCCGATCATGCAGCCGCTCATGACGGCCATGTCGGCGAGGCGCGCCATCGTGAGCCAGCGCTGCGCCTTGAGCAGGCCACCGGCCTTCTGCATCTTGATGAACAGGCCGTCGGCGGCGCGACGTTCGATGATCTCCCGGATGTTGTGCAGCTCCTGCGCCGACTCGTCGGCGAAGATCGGCGTGTCGATGCGGCTGCGCAGGCGCGCCATGCCCTCGATGTCCCAGTGCGGGACGGGCTGCTCGATGCACTCCATGCCGTACCGGTCCAGCCGGCGCATCGTCTTCAGCGCCTGGTCGTAGTTCCAGAAGCCGTTGGCGTCGACCACGATCCGGGCGGAGTCGCCCAGTGCGGCACGGACCTCGCGGACGTTGTCCACGTCGTGGTCGGAGTTGCCGTCGGACTTGAGTTTGATCAGGCAGAAGCCCTTCTCGTGGGCCTGCACGGCCTCGGCGACCACCTGGTCGACCGGGCCGGCGGAGGCGACCCAGCCCTGCACGGAGGCGTCGGCATTCTTCCCGCCGAGCAGCTGGTACACGGGCACGCCCAGGGCCTTGCCCTTGAGGTCGTGCAGCGCGAAGTCGACGAGGGCCTTGGCCTGGTTGTTGTCGCGGACGAAGGTGTCCATCTGCCCGACGATCTTCTCGATGTTGAGCGGGTCCTGGCCGATCAGGAACGCCGGGGCGATGTGGTTCGCGATCATCGCCGTCATCGATTCCTGGGTCTCGCCCCGGTACCAGGTGGAGGTGTCGCCGCTGTCGCCGTAGCCGACGATCCCCTCGTCGGTGTGCAGCTTCAGCACGACGGAATGGATGTGGGTGATCCTGGTCCCCGGCATGAGAAACGGCTTGACCAGCGGTGTGGAGACCGGGATCAGTTCGACCTTGGTGATGATCATGCGACGTGCTCCTGAGCGGAAGAAGGGATGACGGTGGCGCCGGCGTCGGCCAGGGCCGTGAGTTCGGCGGTGTCGAGGCCGGCCTCCCGGAGGATCTCGACGGTGTGCTCGCCGATGAGCGGGGCGCGGCGCTCGACCGCGCCCGGGGTGCGGGAGAGCTTGGCGGGGATGCCGGGGACGGTGACGGCACGGCCGTTGTGCGGGTGCGTGACGGTCGGCAGCATGTCGCGGGCCCGGAAGTGGGGGTCCGCGAAGATGTCCGCGGCGTCGAGGATCGGGCCGAGCGGCACCTTGCCGCCGAGCAGCTCGATGAGTTCGGCGACGGTGCGGGTGCGGGTCCAGGCGTTGACCACCTCGTAGACGGCGTCGCGGTTGAGCCACCGGTCGTGGTCGGTGGCGAACCGCGGGTCGTCGACGAGTTCCGGCTGCCCCATGACGGCGGCGAGCTTGGCCCACTGCGGGTTGTGCGGGGCACCCAGCGCGACGACGCCGTCCTGTGCCTGCACCGTGTCGAACGGCGCGAAGCCCTGCAGCTGGTTGCCGAGCGGGCCGGGGACCCGGCCGGTGTGGCCGTAGGTGTTGACCACGACCTCGGAGATCGCGAGGACGGCGTCGGCCATGGCGACGTCGACGTACTGGCCCTGCCCGGTGCGCTCAGCGTCGCGCAGGGCGGCGAGGATCCCGAAGGCGGCGAACAGGCCCGGAACCGTGTCGCCGACACCGGAACCCACCCGGACGGGGTGCTCGGCGTCGGTACCGGTGATGGACATGAGCCCACCCATGGCCTGCGCGACGATGTCGAAGGCCGGCCAGTCCCGGTAGGGGCTGTGCCCGCCGGTCTTGTCGCCGAATCCGCGGATCGAGGCGTACACCAGGCGGGGATTGCGCGCGGCGAGGGTGTCGTAGTCGAGGCCGAAGCGGTCCATGACGCCGGCGCTGAAGTTCTCGACGAGGATGTCGGCGTCGTCGATCAGGCGCAGCAGCACGTCGCGGGCGTCGGGCTTCTTCAGGTCCAGCACGATCGACCGCTTGTTGCGGTTGGCCGACTGGAACACTCCGCCGTAGTCGCGGGGCTCGTTGTCGGAGGCGAACGGGCCGGCATAGCGGAGGAAGTCGCCGCGCGGCGGCTCCACCTTGATCACGTCGGCCCCCTGGTCGGCGAGCAGCGAGGTGCAGAACGGCCCGGCGAGGGCCTGGGTCAGGTCGATGACCCGCACCCCGTCGAGGGCGCGGCGCCGGCTGGTGCTCATGCGGTGGCCTCCCGTCCGAGCAGCGCGCGGCCGATGACGACCTTCTGGATCTGCGGGGTGCCCTCGCCGATCTCGAGTCCGGAGACGTCGCGCAGCATGGCCTGCAGCGGCAGTTCCTCGGCGAAGCCGCTGTGGCCGTGGGCGACGATGCAGTCGCGGATGGTCTGCAGCGAGACGTCGGTGGCGTAGAGCTTGGTCATCGCGGCCTCCTTCGTGAAGGGCCTGCCTGCGTCGGCGAGAGAGAGGGCGCGGTAGGTGAGCCAGCGGGCCGCCTCGAGCTTGGTGGCGTTCTCGGCGATCGGGAAGGACACACCCTGGAACGAGGCGACCGGCTTGCCGAACGCTCTGCGGGACTTGACGTAGTCGATGGTGATGTCGAGGGCCTTGCGGGCGACTCCGGTCGACATCAGGCCGATGACCGAACGGGTGTAGTCGAATTCGCTCATGACGAGCCGGAATCCGTTGCCGACGCCACCGATGACGTACTCGTCCGGGACGAAGACGTCGTCGAGGAACACACCGGCCCGGCCGAGCGGCTTCCAGCCGGCGTCCGGGAACTTCTGCATGCTCACGCCGTCGGAGTCGAGAGGCACGAGGAAGGCGGTGACGCCGGATTCCTCCGGGGTGGCGCCGCGGGCCTTGACGAAGGTGATCATCGCCTTGGCGTGCGGGGCGAAGGTGATGGACGTCTTCTCGCCGTTGAGCTTCCAGCCGCCGTCGACCTTCTCGGCCTTGGCGCGCATGGCCATCGCGTCCGAGCCGCTGCCCGGCTCGGTCAGGCCGAGGGCGACGACGTGGCGGCCCTCGACGATGCCGCGCACCCAGTCCTTCGCGACATCGGGGGCGAGGAAGCGCTCGAGCAGCGGGCCGGTGAGGTTGTTCGTGTAGGCGAGCTGGCTGAGGTAGAAGTTCGCGTAGGCCAGTTCCTCGTGGGCGATGCCGAGGTGCGTCTTGGTGAGCACCTCGCCGATGCGACCCTGACCGCCGTTCTCCTCGGAGACGCCGAGGCCGAGGAGGCCCTGTGCGGCCATCTTCTCGGCGAGGTCCCACGGGAACTCCTCGCGGTGGGCGCGTTCGAGGTAGCTCTCGGCGTGCGGTGCCGCGAACTCGCGGACCCACTGGGCGAACTCCTCGTGTTCCGGCGCGAAGAGGACCGGCGGATGCAGGGCGTCCGTGGCAGACATTATCGATCTCCTCGAAGTGGTTGTGAATCAGCGCTTCTCATCGGCGCCGGGAACGGAACCCGGACCGCGCGCTGCCGATCAGCGCGTCGGAACCCAGTATGTCCGCAGTCACAACCTCAGAAAAGAACAGGAACCTGCTGATCGATATGAGAAATACTCAAGAATGGTCGGCGGCGCCGCTCACAGCGCGCCCACGCGGGCCGTTGCGAACGAGATGAACTCGCGTACCACCCGGCTGAGCACCACGTCGGGACGCCAGGCGATGACCAGCCGCACCGGATCGAGGTCGGGGACGTCGATCGGCAACAGCACGATCTTCAGTCCGCCGTAGGTGCGGTTGAGCTGCGGCTGGTGCAGCATGATCGTCCAGCCCAGGCCCCGGCCGACGTACGCCCGCACGGTCTCGTAGTTCGCCGACCGGTACTCGATCCGGGGCGTGAACCCGGCCCGCGCACACACCTGCATCGCGTGTGTCGACGCCGGCACCGCGTCGAGCAACACCATCGGTTCGTCCCGCACCGAGGCCAGCTCCACCGGGCCGGGCGTGGCCGCCAGCCGGTGCCCCGCCTGCACGACCAGCGCCGGCCGCCTCGTCATCAGCGTGGCGGTGCGCCATGCCGGTGGCAGCTCCAGGTCGTAGGTGATCACCGCGTCCAGCGCCCCGCCCTCGAGCCGCTCGCCCAGCTCGTCGGCCATCGCCTCCCGGAATTCGAGCGACACCCGCGGATGAAGCTCGGTGAACTCGGACAGCAGCGGCGGCAGGATCGTCGGCCCGACCGTCGTGTAACACCCGACGGCGAGCCGGCCGGCGAGTTCGCCGCCCGCCCCGAGCATCTCGTCCTCGATCTCGCTCGCCTGCTGCAGCAGGGCCCGCGCCCGGGCCAGCAGCGACTCCCCCGCCGGCGTGAGGTGCACGCCGTGGGCACGGCGGCGCACGCACAGCTGCGCCGACAGCGCCTTCTCGAGTTCGGTGACCGCCAGCGACACCGCCGACTGCGACACCAGCAGCCGGTCGGCCGCCGCGCTGATCGTCCCGGTCTCGGCGACGGCGACGAAGGCGACCAGTTGCCGCATGGTGAAGGCCGGCGCCCGGTCGCTGCTCATGAATCGATCATATGGGCGGTCCGCGCCGCGCCCGTCGCGGCGGTCAGGCGTCGGGGGCGGTCGTCAGCGGCACGTCGCCGCCCGGCCGCCGGCGGGGCTCCGCGACCCGGTGCAGCCCCCGGCCCAGCTTCCCGACCCCGGTGCTGCCCGCCCCGACGGCCCGGCCGCCGAGGGTGCGGGCGCTGTCGCCGAGGGCACCGCCGACGGCCCGGACCGGGTTGCCCAGCTCCGCCAGGTTCTCGGCCACCGACGGATCCTCGGCCTCGAGGGCGCGCTCCGCGGCGCTGCCGAGCGCCGCCGCAACGTCGTCCAGGTCCGCCCGGAGCCGGGCGATGTCCTTCTTCACCCGGGCGGTCGACAGCCATCGCACCAGCTCGAACGGCTTGAGCGCGGCGTAGCTCGCCAGCCGTGCGCGGGCGCGCAGCAGCAGCCCGACGTCCCGCTCGACGCGCCCGGCGAGCGTCGTGCCGATCGCCGCGCATTCGTGCTCGAGCCGGTCCGGTTCGGTGGTGCGGATCCGCGCGAGCCGCAGCCGCTGCCACAGGTTCAGCGAGTCCTCGACGAGGACGAGTAGCTGCAACGTCTCGCCGAGCCGGTCGGTCTCCACGGCCTGCTGCAGGCAGGCCACCCGGTCCTGCGCCGGAGCGTCGGCGGCGAGCCCGTCGAGCACTTCTCCGGTGTGGGCTCGCAGCCGCCCGGCCCGATCGGCGAGTACGTCGCCGAGGCCGCGCACGGATTCCCAGTCGGTGGCGCCCAGCTGCCCGGTGGCGTCCAGGAGCCCAGCCACCCTGGTCAGCGCGTTGTGGTGGTCGACGGCGTCCCCGCCTCCGGGTGCGCCGACCAGCTCGAAGATCTCCGCGGAGAACTCGTGCACCCGCGCGACGGCGGCCTCGACCGAGACGATCGCGTCCCGCAGGGCGCGGGCGACGGCTTCGTCGGCGGGACCCGGTTCCTCGATGTGCGCGTCGTCGGCCATGGCTCCATGGTGCTACGCGCGCACGACGGGCGCAGCAGGATGCTCCGTGCCGAGCAGGTGACGGATGCCGAAGCCGGTGACCAGGGCGGTCACGAACGCCATCAGCAGGCCGCCGAGCGCCCCGATCGCCACGGTGAGCCACAGCGGCTGGCCGGGCTGCCACAGCGGCGTGCACACCACGAGGAGCAGCGTGAGACCGGCCAGCCACGCACCGGCCGTCCACACGATCCAGCGCCCGGCGCGCGGGAGGTGCCGACGCAGCTCGAGCCACTGCGCGACCCCGATCGAACCCAGCAACGCCACGCCGAAGAGGACACCGAGCGCGATCGGGATCGCCACCGGCCACGCGGACCACGTCTCGTAGAAGGTCGAGGGCGACATCCCCAGCAGGTAGGCGCACGCGGCGGCGACACCCGTGCCCAGCACCCAGCGCCGGACCGACATCGCCGGCAGCCGGTGCCGCAGCACCCGCGCCTGCGACCAGCCCAGCACCGATCCCTCGACGACACCGGCCACCATCAGCGCCGGCAACGCCGCGGCACTGTCGAACAGCACGGCCCCGACGACGGCGGGAACGAGGAATCCGACGAACTCCCCCGCCGTCGCCGACACCGTCCAGTCCCGCAGCAGGCTCATCGGCCGATCCCCAGCCGTGCCGCCAGCTCCGGACCGCCGACCTGCCGGACGAAGTCCGGGTCCCCGCACACCACCAGCTGGTCGCGGGCCCGGGACAACCCCACGTACAGGCGCTCGCGCGAGCGCTCCTGGGGCTGCGTCTCGTTCACCGCGAGCACCACCGCCCGGCGCTCGAGTCCCTTGAAGCCGAGGACATGCCCGTAGAAGACCTGTTCGGTGTCCCAGAAGCTGTCCCAGTACGCCGAGTTGCCCTCGGACTGGCGCGCCACCTGCTCCGGGTGCCGGCTGCCCGTCGCGAGCAGCGCGACGTCGCCGGGCCGCCAGCCCTCCTCGAGCAGGGCGTCGATCCGGTCGTCGGCCACGGCGAGCGCCTCGTCGCCGCGGCACGCGACGAACTGCACGTCGGGGCCGTCGCCGCCGAGCAGCCGCATCCGCTGCCCGACGAGCGGGCCGAAGGTCCCCGCGATCTGCCGGGTGTTGCGCAGGTTGTGGTCGAGCACCAGCGGAACCAGCGGCACCGGGGGCCGGCCCTCCCGGTCGAACACCCGCTGCGCCTCGTCGGTGAACACGTAGATGCCGCTGGTCTCCTCGTCGCGCAGGGCGGCCATGATCGGATCCCACCAGGCGTCGGCGAAGTCCTGCGCCTCGTCGACGACGACCGCGTCGAAGCGCTGTCCCTCCGGCAGCGACCGGGCCAGCTCGGTCATCTGGGCGGGCAGGTCGTGTTCCCAGAAGCGCACGGTGTCGGCGGTGCGCAGGGCCTCGTCGGGACCCTCGGCGGCCCCCCACAGCCGGCCGAGGGCGTGGAACTCGCCGACGTATGCGGGCCGCTTCTTCCGGTTCCACGTCGCGGTGATCCGCTGCAGGTACGACGCGAGGCCGTGCGAATAGCAGATCAACGCGACCTGCTGGTGCTGCTCGGCGAGGCGCCGGGCCTGCTCGAGGGCGAGGAACGTCTTGCCGGTGCCGGCGCCGCCGCGCACCTCGACCCGGGTCAGCAGGCGGGTCGCGTCGAGGATGACGGCCTGCTGCTCGGTGAGCCGGTCCGCGGCGTCCTCGTTGGCGACGGCACGCGAAACCACGTCGCGCTGTGGCAGGCCACGGCCCGCGAGCACCTCGGCGAACTGGTCGACGCCGTCGGCGACGAGGGCCGGCCGGTCGAGTTCCTGCTTGTCGAGCACCGCGCGCAGCCGTTCGGCGATGCCGCCGAGGTCGTTGCGGTCGATCACCTTCCAGCGGGGGCACTCGGGCAGGGCGAAGTCGGCGCGGACCTCGGTGTTGGGCAGGACGACGAAGTGGTCCCAGCGCAGCCGGCCCTGCGTCCAGCGGGGGTCGGCCTCGACGTAGCGGCGCAGCGCGTAGCAGGACTGCATCACCTGCCGGACCGGATCGATCGACCGGTCCTTGCCCTGCCGGGCCTGCACCCACTGGAAGCCGTCGTGCCACACCTGGCCGCCCTTGACCTCGAGGCACGCGATGCCGTGGCCCTCGAGGGCTAGGACGAAGTCGATCTCGTGGTCCTTGAGATGGTCGGTGACGCGCAGGCCCGCGGCGACGAGATCACCGTCGCCGAGCTGCCGGACGAGCGCGTCCCAGACGACGCGTTCGGCGTCGTTCGCCAACAGCGGATGCTCGGGTCTGCGGATCGGCATGCGCTCAGCTTGGCACGCGCACCCATGCCTGCTCGAGCAATGCGGTCACCTCGGCCTCGTGCCGGGCCCGGTAGGCGCTGAGCACCCGGCGCGGCCGGGTCTCGTCGCCCAGGCCGACGGCGGCGGCGAAGGCCGGCGCGACGCCCTCGTCCGGCACGATCTCCGGGGCCGAGTGGCCGATGAGGGCGAGCGCCTTGCGCAGCGGTTCGGCGTTGTCGGCGACGGTGCGCAGCGGCAGCACGTCGAACCGGCCGCCGGGATGGAACTCGAGGAACATCTCGTTGCCCTCGTCCACCCCGAGGTCCTCGAGAAACCGTCGCACGCTGCCGAGATGGGGGGACGCGCCGGTCCAGCGCACGACCTGGGTGCCCAGCCGGGACGACAGGGAGACCTCGCGGCCCGGCGCGCAGCCGATGACCCCCGCGACCGCGGACGGCACCGGGAAGTCGGCACCGCGCAGGTGGTCACGCGTGGCGGTGACCCGCAGCCGCCACACGTCGCCGAGGCGGTAGAGGCGGCGGGTGCGGTGCGGCGGCTTGATGCTCACGTGGGTGCGGCGGCGCCGGCGCACCCGGCCGTCGACGATCTCGAAGTCACCGCTGCCGGCGAAGATGCGGGCGCTGGTCGGCGACACCCCGAAACGCTCGACCAGACGGTCGACGACGCGGTCCAGGTCGGCGGATCCGCCGTCGGCGTCGACGATCCGGGCGATGCGGCCGCGCACCGCGCCCGCCTCGTCGGTCTCCCATTCGCTGAGTGACCACCTGCCGTCCTCGGAGAGCGTGAACCGTTCGTCTGCGCCGATCGCGTCGATCACGGCGGCGGGACCCGCGGGGGTGCCCATGCGGTCGACGAGCTCCGCGGCCGGCAGCGGATCCCCGATCACCTCGAGAACCGCCGCGGCATGATCGGCGAACGCGGACCGCCGGGTCAGAGCGCGGCCCTCGAACATCGGTACACCGCACCGGCGCAGCCACGCGGCGAACTCCGCGGCGGGCAGGTCCCACACGACAGCGACGGCCGCGGGTTCGACGACCCCGTTCGGGGATTCGAACTCGGCGAGCAGCGCGTGGGTGCGGCGCTCGGCCTCGGCCAGGCCGGGCACGGCGACCCACCCGTCGACCACCTCGAAGCGGTCGTCGAGGCGGGCGAGAGCCCGCCACAGCGGCACGTCGAGCCCCGGGACGGGCTGGGCCAGCTCCGGCCGCAACCCCAGCATCCGGTCGAGGGCGGCGACGGGGCGCACGTCCACGCGCAGCGCCGCGAGCAGGTCGCCGACGGCGGTACCGAACGCGAAGGTCGACGGGGCGTCCGGGTCGGGCGGCTCGTCGCCGAGGACGCGGCGGCGGATCGCGTCGCGCTCGGGCGCGGACAGCCCGGCGACGTACGCGGCGAGTTCGTCGAGCGCGCGGTGGGGCGCCGGCACGGGCAGGTCACGCGCGGTCAGGGCGGCGATGCGCGCGGCGACCTGCTGGATCTCCTCGGGGGTGCCGTCCTCGAGCTCGACCCGCACCAACGGCCGGTCGGGGTCGGCGCGCAGCCCGCGCCACCGCGCGAGCGCGACGAGGTCGTCGATCAGCAGCGACAGCGCCGGCGGGAGCGTGGGGGCGTCGGTCGCCACCCGCAGCGACGCCGGGTCCCGCAGGATCGCGAGGACGAGGACGGCCTGCACGATCTGGTGCACGGTCTCCGGGCCCGCACCGCGCACGGAGAACAGGGCGGCGGGCGTGTAGCCGAGCAGGCCGGCGGTGGTCGCCGCGCGGGGCAGCCGCGCGACGGTGGCGGCGGCGCGGGTGCCGAGCCCGAGCGCCGCGACGGGGACGTCGACGGTGTCGGCGATTCCCGTGGAGAACGCGAGATCGGGGTGCTCGGTGACGTAGATGCGGGCCAGTTCCCCACAGATCGCCACGACGTCGGCGGAGGCGGCGGTCTCCGCCGGGGACCGGCGTTCCCACCAGCGTTCGTCGGGGACGAGGGCGGCCAGTTGCGCGTTGCGGGCCGAGCCGTACCGGTCGAGCCACGGCATCAGGTCGAGCCAGACGTACTCGCTGAGCATCCCGGGGGACAGTGCAGTCGACCACAGCGACACGACCCGGTGCTCCTCTTCGATGCGCGACAGGCGACCGCGGTCTCGTGCGGAACGCCCGTCGGGGACTCTACCGGCCGGCGGTCCGGCCGTCGTACGACGACCGGATCAGCCGAGTTCGTCGGCGCGCCGGACCAGCATGTCCCGCAGGCGGGCCGTGTCCCGGTCGTCGAACCCGATCTCGGCGACGCGGTCGAGGCCGCCGGCGATCCCGCGCCGGATCCCGTCGAGCATCCGGACGACGGCGCGTTCGGGCACGCCGAGCCGGCCACCGGACTCGACGAAGTGGCGGCGGGTGAGCTTGTTGGCCTTGCCGTACAGGTCGAGGGCCATCGGGTCGCGCCAACCGAGGTAGGGCTGGGTGCACAGGAGGTCGTACGCCGGGGTGACGGCCCACAGCCCGGCCTCGGTCAGGTGGATGGAGAAGTTCTTCCCGTGCAGGTCGCCGTTGCCGACGGCGTACGAGTAGGCCACGAGCCGCAGCAGTTCGAGGGTGGCGACGCGGGCCGATCCGCCGCCGCGCTCGCACGCGGCGGCCAGCGCCTCGACGACGCGTTCGGTCTTCAGCCGGTACTTGGCCGCCGGGTAGACACCGAGGACCTGGCAGGCGTCCTCCTGCGCGGTGCGGTGGACGGTGTGGCCGGGACCGATCCATCGGTCGAAGCGGGCGACGAGCAGTCCCGCGTTGCCCCTGCGGTCGTAGACGAGCTGATGCCCGGCGACGGCGAGGCCGCAGGCGGTCGCGAGACCCATGAAGAAGTGCTCGTTCTCGACCAGGCGGGGGTAGCCGCGGGGCGGTGCGAGTTTGAGGATGGCGGGGCCCTGCACCGTCGCGACGGGGGCGGAGTACATCTGGGCGGACACCTTCGCCTGCACTCCCGGCAGGGAGGTCGGGTCGAGGACGACGGACTCGTGGCCGGAGATCCGGTCGAACAGCTCGTGCAGGTCCTCGCGCCGGACGGCATCCGGGTCGAGCAGGAGCGTCGACGTCGGGGGCCGAGCGCCGGCGGGGAGCACCCGCACATCGCCGATGGTGTCCGCGCCGACCGCCATGAGGATGGTGAGATGGTCGTCTTCGGAGGTCTTGGTGGCGGCGACGGCGCCGCGGAGCCGGATGCCCTCCGGCAGCAGGCCGGCGAAGAACGGGGGCACGCTGCCGCCGCCGGCGCGGACCTCCTCCCCGGTCTTCGGCACCGTCCACGCGAGGGCGGGAGCGGCCGGATCGTCGAGGTAGTCCTGCGCGTACCGGAACACGACATCGTGGCCGTCCCGGGTGAGGTGCCCGGCCAAGCGGTCGCCCTTGTACACGTCGGCGCTGTCGACGGCGACCAGGCGTTCGACCACCGCGCTCACCCGGCCCGGTCGCCGCGCGTGGTGAGGGTCAGGTCGCAGCCCAGCGCGTCGGCGATCGCCACGACGAGGTCGAGTTGCACGGTGGCGCGCCCGGACTCGAGCGACTGGACGCTCGAGCGCGACACCCCGGCGAGGTCGGCCAGCTCGGACTGGGTGAGGCCGAGCCGGTGCCGCCGGTCGACGAAGTGGTCGCCGAGACTGCCGCGTCCCGTGCGGGCGCGGCGGCGGGGCGTGGCCACGGCGCCTCCTCCCTGTGCTTGCGACGGCATGCTTTGCGTCGAGTGTGCCGTCGCTACGCGCAGTTGTCCAGGGCTATGCCTGCAATGGCAAGCTCAAGAGTTGCAAAGCCGGCCCGTCCACGGGAGTTCGCGGCTTCGGCCTGGCCTCGCAAGCCCAGGGGTGCGGCCGGTCAGGGCGTGATGCGATCCGGCTCGACCTCGAGCTGGGCCGCGGGCCGAAGCCGCAGCAGCACCAGGCCCGCGACCGACGCCACGATCAGTGAGCCGACGGCACCGTGCACGTGCAGCGCGTTGACGGCGATCCCGGCGCCGACCAGACCCGCCAGCAGCGCACACCACAGAACGACTTTCGCGACCACCATGACCCAAGCACCTTCCCGAGGCCCCCCGCCCGACTACGAAGAATAGTGCGCTGGGTCACACGATCGCGGGAGGGGCGCGGCGTGTCCGCTCGCCGGAGGTGCGGGGCACACGCCGCGCAGCGGCACAGGGCACACGCCGCGCAGCGGCACAGGGCACACGCCGCGCAGCGGCACAGGGCACACGCCGCGCAGCGGCACAGGGCACACGCCGCGCAGCGGCACAGGGCACACGCCGCGCAGCGGCACAGGGCACACTGTTGCGCATGAACTCGGAGGAGATCCTGCGCCCTCTCGAGGGCATCCGCGTCCTCGAACTCGGCAACTACATCGCCGCACCCACCGCGGGCCGGCTGCTCGCCGACTTCGGCGCCGAGGTCATCAAGGTCGAACGTCCCCGCACCGGCGACGAACTGCGCAACTGGCGCCTGTACGCCGGGGACACGTCGATGCTGTACCGCACGGTGAACCGCAACAAGAAGTCCATCGTGGTGGACCTGCGTACCGACGCGGGCCGGGCCGTGATCCTCGATCTGGTGCGCCACTGCGACGTGCTGCTCGAGAACTTCCGGCCGGGCACCCTGGAGAAATGGGGCATGGGCCCCGAGGTGCTGTCGGAGATCAAGCCCGACCTGGTGATCACCCGGATCTCCGCGTTCGGCCAGACGGGGCCCCTCGCGGATCGCCCCGGATTCGCGGCCGTCGCCGAGGCCGTCGGCGGGTTCCGCGAACTCGTCGGGGACCCGGACCGGCCGCCGGTGCGGGTCGGGGTGTCGATCGGCGACTCCATCGCCGGGCTGTACGCGGCCTTCGGCTCGGTCACGGCGCTGCTGCAGCGGCAGCTGATCGGGTCGCTGCCGATGGTGAACCGGGTCGTCGACGTCGCCCTGAACGAGTCGATGCTGTCGATGATGGAATCGCTGATTCCCGACTACCTCGCCTACGGCGTCCGGCGCGAACGGGTCGGCGGCCGCATGGAGGGCATCGCCCCCTCGAACGCCTACCCCTGCTCGGACGGCACCTCCGTGATCATCGCCGGCAACGCGGACGCCATCTTCCAGCGCTACATGCGCACCATCGAGCGGCCCGACCTCGCCGACGATCCCGGCCTGACCACCAACCACGGGCGGTGGGACCGGCGGGAGGAACTCGACGCCGCGATCGCCGACTGGACGCGGCGCCGGCCGCGCGACGAGGTGCTCGGGATCCTCGAGGCCGCGGGGGTGCCGTGCGGGCCGATCTACACGGCGGCCGACATCGTCGACGACGAGCAGTACCGGGCCCGGAACATGATCCAGCACTTCGCCGTCGACGTCGGCGAGGACGAGCCGAAACAGGTCGGGTTCCCGGGCATCGTGCCCGTGCTCGGCGGCCGGTCGCTGCCGATCCGCAACGTCGGGCCGGACCTGGGCGAACACACCCGCGAGATCCTCGGCGGCCTGCTCGGCCGGACCGAGGCCGAGATCGACGAGCTCCTGGAGGTGGTGTCGTGAGCGGTGGTGTCGTGAGGGCCGGGGCACCGCAACTGCGCGACGTGACCCTGCGCGACGGGCTGCAACTGACCGGCAAGGTGCTGCCCGTCGAGCGCCGGGCACAGATCGTCCGTGCCCTGCTGGCCGCCGGCGTGCCGCAGCTCGAGATCGGCTCGATGGCCCGGCCCGATCTGGTGCCCCCGATGGCCGGCACCGTCGAACTGATCGGGATGCTCACGCCCGAGGAACTCGACCGCTGCTACATCTGGGTGGCCACGCCGCGGCACGTGGAGAAAGCGGCCGCCGCCGGCGCCCGGCACTTCCAGTACTGCCTGTCGGTGTCGGATGCACACAACCGTGCCAACATCGGCCGGGACACCGACGCGAGCCTCGCCGCGATGCCCGCCGCGGTGGAGCACGCCCGCGCTGCCGGCGGCAGCATCCAGCTCTGCCTGGCCACGGCGTTCACCTGCCCGTTCGACGGGCCTGTCGACCCCGACCGGGTGCTCGAGATCGCGTGCGACCCCCGCGCCGACGGCGCCGCCGACATCGTCCTGGCGGACACCCTCGGCCAGGCCGTGCCTGCGCAGGTCGCGGCGCTGGTGTCCCGGGTGCGCGACGACTCCCCCGCCCGCCGCATCGTCTTCCACGGCCACGACACCTGGGGTCTGGGCGTCGCCAACAGCCTCGCGGCGATCGGGGCGGGCGCCGCGGTGGTGGACGGTTCGCTCGGCGGTCTCGGCGGCTGCCCGTTCGCCCCCGGCGCGAGCGGCAACACCGCGAGCGAGGACCTGCTCTTCGCCACCCGGCCCCCCTGGCTGACCCCGGCCGTGTTCGCCGACCTGGTCCGGCTCGGGGAGTCCGTCGTCGCCGAGCTGGGCGAGCCGAACCGCTCCCGCGCTGCGCAGGGGGCCCGATCCGAGGCCGCGGCGTTCGAATGGGTGGTGAACCGGTGAGGGTGCTGATCGCTCCGGACAGTTTCAAGGGCACGTACCGGGCCGCGGAGGTCGCCGAGGAGGTGGCGGCCGGCGCGGAATCCGCCGGGCTCGAGGCGATCCGGATGCCGGTGGCCGACGGCGGCGACGGCACCCTCGACGTGCTCACCGGCCCGCTCGGCCTCGAGCCGATCGAGATGGAATCCGTGAACCCCTGGCGCGCACCGTGCTCGGGATCGTTCGGACTCGGCGAGGACGGCACCGCTGTCGTCGAACTCGCCACCTTCAGCGGAATCACCACACCGCACAAGGGCTTCCGTGATCCGATGACGGCGGACACCTACGGCACCGGGCTGGCGATGGTCGAGGCAATGCGGCGCGGCGCCACGCACATCGTCGTCGCGGCCGGCGGGTCGGCCACGACCGACGGCGGGCTCGGCGCGATCACCGCCATCGTGGAGGCCGGCGGCCTGGGCACCGCCACCGTCACGGTGCTGACGGACGTGACCACCCGCTACGCCGACGCCGCCGTGGTGTTCGGCCCGCAGAAGGGCGCCGACGAGACGGCCGTGGAGCGGCTCACGCGGCGCCTCGAGGACGCGGCCGTGACGCTTCCGCGTGATCCGCGTGAGGTCGACGGCACCGGCGCGGCCGGCGGTTTCGCCGGCGGCATGTGGGCGCAGTTCGGCGCGGACCTGCGCTCGGGAGCCGAATTCGTGCTCGACGCCGTCGGTTTCGACGCGGCCCTCGCCGGCGCCGACCTCGTCGTCGTCGGCGAGGGCCGCCTCGACGGACAGTCCCGTGCCGGAAAGATCGTCTCGGCGATCCTCGCCCGGGTCCACACGGTACCGGTGGTGGCGGTGGTGGGATCCGTCGGCGACGACCTCGGTGACTACCGCGACCGATTCGCGGAGATCATGGTCGCCACCGATCTCGACGCCATGCGTGCGGCCGGCGCCCGGCTCGCACGCCGCGCCTGAATCGAACGATATTCCGGGGGAACGTCATTCGCACGGGGGTGCGGTGACGGTCGTCGTCGGCGGCGTCGGGCCGGGGTGGGGGCCGAGGTCGGGGTCGGACGCCCGCACCGACCAGCCCGCGGGACGGGCCTCGGGCGCCTGCGCGGCCGGAGTGTCGCGCCCCGGGCACGGAACCGCGGACGGCGTCCCGGTCTCCGGCGAGAGGCTGGTCTGCGGTGCGGGCACGGACCGGACGGCGTCGGCCGGGCGCGGCGGCTCGGACGGTCCGGCCCCACCGATGGCGACGGCCAGCCCGCCGCCGAGCAGCACGGCCAGCGCGACGAGGGCCGACACCAGCACCGCCACCCGGCGGCCCGGGGAAGGTGCCGGGGCCGGCGGCCGATCGGTGTGTGCGGCCACGAGCGCGGCTCCGGTGGCCCGGTGCCACGGCACGCCGTGCGGGGTCACGAACGGCACGCCGAGCACCGCGGACAACTCCCGGGCGACCGCGGCGTCGCCGGGTCGCAGGTCCAGGAAGGCCAGCGCCTCCGGCGCCACCCCGGCCCGCGCCACGGCCTCGTCCGCGGCCTCCGGCAAGGCCGGGGCGATCCCACCGAAGTCATCCTCCGCCACGGCGACCGACGCGAGGACCGCCCCCGAACGGATGTCGGCGACCGACGCGGTCGTGGCCGCATCGTCGCGGCCGATCAGTGCCACCACCCGTACACCTTCGAGTTCCGGGGCCGCGGCGAGGAAGGCCAGCCGGGCCTCGTCGACCCCCACGGCCTGCACCGGCACCGCGGAGTCCGGCACGACCGCCTCGGACGCCACCAGTCCGGCGCGGGCAAACGGCACCCCGGCCCGCGCGGCCCGCTCGGTCATCACCGCGAGCGCCCGGCGCACCGCCTCCGCGTCCGCGCGTTCGCCGGCGGCCCACCGCTGCGTGTCGAACGGTCCGAGCGCCGGAACGTCGGCATCCACGAGCACCGCACAGACCTCACCGGCATCGATCGCAACGCCGAGCACCGCACGCATCACTGCCCTTCCGCCGACGGGACGATGCCCGAGCGTAACGCACCGTGGCGGAAGGACGTGGCGTCCGAAACCGCTGTCGCTACTCCTTCTCCCCCGCCCTGCGCGTCGTGAACGGCAGCACGAGCCGGGACCGGTGGGCGGCGTCCCGGTAGATCTTGTGGGTGACCGGGCGGCCCACCGGCAGGTGGAACGCATCCGGCGGGAGCAGCGCGTTGTGCTCGTCGGCCAGCGGCTCCCC
Organism: Rhodococcus sp. M8; assembly: GCF_015654185.1. Lineage (NCBI taxonomy): Bacteria > Bacillati > Actinomycetota > Actinomycetes > Mycobacteriales > Nocardiaceae > Rhodococcus > Rhodococcus sp. M8. The sequence continues at coordinate 5,776,095 of NZ_CP064065.1, read as the reverse complement.
GTTGGACAGCTCCACGGTCAGCTTGTGACCCGGCTGGAAGGTGTTCGCGAACGGGTAGAGGCGCAGCACGTACTCCTCGATCTTCCCGGGCTCGACCGGCACAGCGCGGGTGTGCGGGTGGTACGGGTTGCCCTCGGTGGTGCGCTCGTCCAGCTCGCGGTGCGAGGCCTTCAGGTAGCCGGTGGTGATCAGCTGGCGCTTGCCGCCCGGGGCGTAGTCCCACAGGCGCAGGATGAAGTTCGAGTCCGGCTGGTCGATTTCCGCGAAGATGTGCGCGGCACCGGTGCCGATCATCTCCGTGGACTCCTCGAACACCGGGGTCTCCCACCTCAGGATCTCGACCTTGTCGGTGACGGTCAGCGGGGCCTGATAGAAGCCGTCCGGGGCGGCGTACTGCGCACCCATCGGCTCCGGCTCGGTGGAGAGCTTGCCGCGCGGGCGCAGGTAGAGGGACGTGTATTCGATGTCCTTCGGCGGCCACTGGCTGCCGGTCACCCGCTCACGCGAGCCCTCGACGAAGACGCTCACCGCGGGCTCGTCCATGATCCCGTTGTCGATGCCCTTGATCCAGTAGTCGTACCAGCGGAACATCTTGTCGTGCTCCTCGATGAAGGGGCGCGACTGCATGGGCGGGTACGGGCCGATGTCCAGCTTCTTCGGACCCTTCAGCGCGTCGAAGAGTTCGATCGTGCCGTCCATCGTCCAGCCGCGACCCTGGTCGATCTGCAGATAGACCGGGATGTCGATGTTCGGGGCCAGAGTGATGGGGTTGCGCTCCTCGTACCACTCGCCGTCCAGCTCGTTCATCACGATGTCGAACCAGGCCTCGTGGTGCTTCGGGTAGTTCAGCACGTGGACCAGGTTCGGCCAGGCGGCCACATCCGGATCCTCGAGGCGCTCGGCGACGCGCTCCCTGATCTCCTCCGGGGAGTACGTCTCGAGCATGCGGGACTTGACGTTGTCGGTGAAGGCCCAGCCGGAGTCGCCGCCGCGGCCCTCGCGGGCGGCCCGCGGCATGAACCACATGATGCCGCCGTGGTAGGTGGTCTCGTAGAAGTCGTAGTGGCCGCCGCTGACGAAGATCGCCTTCAGATGCGGCGGACGCTCCGCGGCGGCGAGCACCTGCATCGACCCGAAATAGGAGATGCCGATCATGCCGACGTTGCCGTCGCACCACGGCTGCTCGGCGACCCACTCGATGAAGTCGTAGGCGTCCTGCCCCAGCGGCACGCCGCCGGCGTTGTAGTTGCCGATGTGTTCGCCCTCGGAGGCGCCGGAGCCGCGCAGGTCGCCGATCACGTGGACGTAGCCCTCCGCGACGACGCGGGCGATGTCCCCGGCTTCGATGCAGCCGTCCCACATCGGGCTGGGGCGACGCTGCGGCGGCGTCGTGAGGGCGAGCGCCTGCAGCTCCTTGCCGTAGGGGCTCAGCGCGACCAGCGCCGGTCGAGGCTTGTCGTCGACACCCTGGTAGGCGTCTGCCGCCAGCTCGATCCCGTCCCGCATCGGGACCCGGAGATCCTTGTGGATGTGGATGGTCCGCCCACCCGCGTCGAATTCTTCGAAATCGGCCATGAGTCTGCGACTCCTATCCTCTGTCAAGACTTCTGGGTGAACTGTGTGCGGTAGCCGTGCAGCGACGTGAAGAACGGGGACGGTTCGAGCGTCGGATCCCCCTCGTAGCCGAGGTCCTCCGCCACCGGTGCGAACGGCGAGTACGCCGAGTCCGTCTCCTGCAGACCGGCGCACAGGCACCGATGGGCCGCGCCGCGGACGCCGCCCTCGATGTCCACACTCTCCCGGAGTGCCTCGGCAGCCTGGTCCCGATCGAGTTCGACGCCGTACGCGACACCGTCCGCCCGACGGTACGGATGCCCCAGGTACAGGTGATTCGGGCGGATCTCGTCCCGCAGGTACTGCAGGCTCGACCGGTACGCGTCCGGATCCTCGTAGCCGGGGAAGCCGTTGGCCGCCCCGTGGACCTGCACGGCGTCGCCGACGAACACGGAGTTCTGCCCCTCGACGACGTACGCGACCGATCCTGCGGTGTGCCCGGGGATGGAATGCACCGAGACGGTGACGTCGCCGCCGAGGGACAGCCTTTCGCCGCCCCGCACCAGCATCGTCGGCTCCATCTCCCCGGAGATGACGGCCTCCGCGGTGACGGTCTGCTTCGCAGCGCCCTCAGGATCGTGCAGGTACTGCCCACGCACCGACAGGTACTCGTCGACGTGGGCCCGCCGCGAGCGCAACAGGTGCGCGTCGGCCTCATGGATCACGACCCGGGCCCGTCTGCCGGTGAGTTCCCACAGGGCGTGCGCCCCACCGATGTGGTCGATGTGGCCGTGGGTCAACAGGATCCAGCGCACGTCCTCGATCCTGCGCCCGAGGGCCTCGAGCGCAGGAGCCATGCCCTCGGCGGGCGACGAGGCGATCCCGGTGTCGACGATCGCCGGCTCCGGGGCGTCGATGAAGAAGCTGTAGAGACCGAATCGACCCCACGGCGAGACGAGCGGATGAATCGTCACGTCCTGCACCACGTCACTCCCCCCGGCCGGGTCGGGCCTGCCGAAGGAACTCCGCCGTCTCCTCGAACGCCCGGTGGAACTCCGGGATCCACGAGAAGTTCTGGACGAAACCGTGATTGGCGCCCGCGAAGCGCCGCACCGTCGCGTCCACTCCGGCCTCGGTCAGACGCCGGCCGTAGAGCTCGCCCTCGTCGCGCATGGGGTCGAACTCGGCGGTGACGATCAGCGCCGGGGGCAGCCCGGTGAGATCCTCGCGCTTGATCGGGGAGACGAGCGGGTCGGCCGGGTCGGCACCGCTGTCGACGTAGAAGAAGTTGAAGCCCTTCAGTCCGGCCGTCTCCACGCCGTACCCTTCGGCGTTCTCCCGCAGGGAGGCGTAGCGGTCGACGTCGAAGTCCAGGTCCAGCGACGGGTAGTACAGGACCTGATGCGTGATGCGGTCGAATCCCTCGTCGCGGGCCATCGCGGCGACGGCGGCGACGAAGGTGCCGCCCGAACTGTCACCGGCCAGCGCAAGGGTCTCACCGTTCCACTTCAGGGCCTCGCCGCTCTCGGCGGCCCACCGGACCACCCCGAGGCAGTCCTGGAGGCCGGCCGGGAACGCCGCCTCGGGTGCCCGGCGGTAGCCGACGGAGACGACCTTCAGCCCGGTCTCCTCGGCCAGGTTCCGCGCGACGTGGTCGTGCGTGTCGAGGCTTCCGAGGAAGAACGCGCCGCCGTGGAAGTACACCAGCAGTCCGTACGAGTCGGCGTCGACCGGGGTGTAGATCCGGACCGGCACGTCCCCCGACGCGGTCTGCGCGGTCGTGTCCTCGACGGCATGGAGGGGCAGGCGCTCCTCGACGGGAGCAACCTGCGACTCCTCCGCTGCACGCATGGCCGCGGGGTCGAGCGGGCCCTCGGGCGGGGCCGGCAGGTTCGCCAGGACCTGTGCGATCTGAGGATGCAGTGCCATGGCGTCAGACCTGCGGCTGGGAGACGGACGCCTGGGACGACGGCTTCTGCCCGGGGAAGACGTCGTTGACCTCGTCCTCGGTCCATCCCTGACGGGAGATGCGCTGCAGCTCGTCCGTCACCGGCTTGCGGGTTGCCTGGTACGACGCGAGCGCCTCCCTGACGGAGTCCGCCTCCCGCAGGGCGTCGGCGAGACCGCCGGCGTCCAGGATTGCCGAGTTCGCGCCCTGGCCCTGGTGGTGCAGCATCGAGTGGGCCGCGTCGCCCACGAGGACGACCGAGTCCGAGTGCCACGTATCGACCGGGTCGATGTCGTAGACCGCGCGGATGTTCACGGTGTCCATGTCGAGGTCGCGTGTGATGTTCACGATGCGTTCGTCGAAGCCTTCGACGGTCCTCAGGAGATCGTCCTTGGTGATCTGCGGCGCCCAGGTGCTGTCCGGGCACAGGGCAGTGATGTCGAAGGACACCTGGCCCCGGTGGCGCAGCGGCAGCAGGTAGACCTTCGTTCCCTTGCCGATGTACATCCGGAGATTGTCGTCGGTGACCATCCCGTGGGCGTCGTCGACGGAGATCACTGCGCGGTAGGCGTGCTCGCCGGAGAACCGTGGGTCCTTGTCGCTGAACAGCTCCCGGCGCACCACCGACTTGATGCCGTCGGCGCCGACGACCAGGTCGGCCTCGACGGTCGTGCCGTTCGTGAAGGTGAGGACGGAACGGTCGCCCCGGTCCTCGACGGTCTGCAGCTTGTGACCGAGGTGCACCATGCCGTCGGGGAGCACGCCCAGGAGAGCGTCGATGAAATCACCGCGGTGGATCAGGTAGGTCTTCGTCTGGTCGGCGGAGGCCGGCCAGGTGTCCTTCATGATCGGATCACCGGTGGCGGTGAGGATCTCGAAGTAGTCACTCGGCGAGCTCACGTTCGCGATCGCGTCGAAGATCCCCCATTCGCGGAAGCGGTCCATGCTGGACGGGCGCAGACCGATGCCGGCGCCGACCTCCCGGACCTCGGTGGCCTGCTCGTACACGTCGACATCGGCGCCGAGCAGGCTCAGTGCCTTGGCCGCCGCCGCGCCGGCGTATCCTGCGCCGACGATGGCGACGCGGAGGTTCTTCAGGTCTGAAGGCTGCATGGGTCTCTTCTCTCTGGGTCGGGCGTACGGGAGCGCCCTGGGAGTGGATGCGCTGGGTTGTCCTGGGGCGATCAGGACTGGATCGTGAGGAAGTCGGCCGGGTTCTCGACGAACAGCGTGGTGATCGTGGCCTCGTCCAGACCGGCCTCGCGCAGGTCCGGAATGAGGTCCTCGAAGAGGTAGTTCACGGTGTGGCCCTTGACACCCGGCCACCCGAGCGGGCTGCAGTTGGCATCGACGCCGGCGAGTGCCTGGTCGAGGTGGCCCTCCCCGAGGAACCGGAGGAAGTGGTCCAGGCGTTCCTTGCGCGGCCGGGCCCAGAACGGCGGGTCCTCGAGTTCGGTCTCGTATCCGAAGGTGTCGAAGCCGACGCGGCCACCCTGTTCGGCGATCCAGGTGTCGCGCGTCTTCTCGGCGTTCACGCCGTCGTCGGCGTGCCCGAACAGCACGCGGTCCAGCGGGAGGCCCTCCTCGTTGAAGATGGTGATGGCGTTCTCGGCGTCGATCGCCAGGTGGGTCAGGATCGGCACGCCGGTGCTCAGCGCGGCGCGAGCGGCAGCACGGTAGATGCGCTTGTCCAGCTCCGTCATCCGGCCACCGCGGCTCACCCCGACCTTGATGACGCCGGCGCGGCTGCCGGTGTCGCCGATGCCGACGGTGATCTCGTGCACGAACTGCCGGGTCAGGTAGTCCACGCTCGCCCGTTCGAAGAACGGCAGGGCGGTGTCGCCGCCGACGAATCCGGTGCAGGCGATGATGTTCACGCCGGTCTTGGCGGACAGCGACTTGTAGTAGTCGATGTCACGGCCGTTGCAGATGCCGGTGACGTCGACGAAGGTGCCGCCCCCGTATTCGTGGAACCTGCGCAGCTTCGGGACGGTCTCCTCGTAGCGCTCCTCGGGGGTCTTCCACCATCGGGTGTCCAGTTCGGAGCCGGGCATGCCGTATCCGATGTGTTCGTGGATGGCGACGATGCCCAGTTCCTCGGTCGCGATCGGACCCAGAACGGTGTTCACTCTCGACACAACAACTCCCCTTCGGGAAAATCTCTTCGGCGGTTTCGGGTGGGGCGTCAGCGCACGGCCAGCAGGTCGCGCGGGTTGCCGGTGAGGATGCGCTGGATGTCCTCGTCGCCGAGACCCTGCGCGGCGAGCAGGGGCACGAACGTCGAGAGCACGTAGCTGAACGGCAGGTCCCGGCCGGGCCGGCCCGTGTCTCCGGCGGGTTCGCCCGTGTCTCCGCCGGGTTCGCCCTTCGACACGCCGGTCGCGTTGCACGAGAGCAGGATTCGGCTTCCGTGCCCGGCCTCGATCAATTCGCGGATCACGGCGGCGCGCTCCTCGTCGGTGACGTGGATGTCGTCGGCCGTGCCCACGTGGTCGAGGGCGACGAAGGCTCCGCGGCGAGCGATCTCGAACGGTGCGCCGGCGGCGATCGCGTCCTTGCGGTCGAGACCGCCGACGACGACGCGGTCCGCCGGCAGCTTCTCGGCCAGGACGATCCCGAGGTCGTGGACGGCGTCGTTCCCGTAGCGGATCGAGGCCGCGACTCCCGTAGCGAGGGCGGTGCGGGCCGCGCCGCGGAACAGGCTCTCCTCGGTGGCGGTCATACCGTCGGGATCCGCGGCGGTGGTCACCAGGCCTGCGGCGCCGCGGCGCTCGACGCGGGGAACCACCATGCCCTCGGTGATCTCCCTGGTGAACAGGTCGGCGAACTTCTCCGCGGGCCACGGGGTGGGCGGGTCGGTCTGCGGCGTGAGGAAGTAGCCGCCGAGCAGGTTCTCCGGGCCCATGCCGGTGGACGCGACGATGTGCACGCCTGTCGTGCGGGAGAGTGCCTCGTACAGCTTCACGTCGCGACCGTGGAACATGCCGGTGCTGTCGACGATCGTCCGTCCGCCGTGTTCACGGAAATCGGTCAGTTTCGCGGCCAGGGTCTCGAAGATCTCGGCGCGGTCCAAGGTGATGTCGAATGCGTGCTCCGCGCCCGGAACCACCGACAACAGCGCCTCGTGAACCGAGACAACCCCCAACTCGTCGGCGGGAACGGGGCCGAGGACGGTATGGACGGTGTTGCCCTCGGCAGTGTGGGCGCCAGTCATCGGCACTTCCTTTCGTCAGCGTCGCGTCGGCACGACGTGGTGCGTATCACAGTAAGCGTTCGCATTACATCATGTCAAGTAAAGATGCATATCGACATGTGACTGTGCTGACAAGTCAGTGGCTGTACTGCAGCTAGAATCCGAGCCCATGTCGCTCCGTGCCGCACAGAAGCAGATGACCTACGAGCTCTTCCTCACGAAGGCACTCGAGCTGTTCGGAACCAAGGGCTACGCCGCGACCACGATCGACGACATCGCCACCGCCGCCGGCTCGACCCGGACCACCTTCTACCTGCACTTCGCGTCCAAGGCCGAGGTGATGAGCGCACTGCTGACGAAGGTCGACGCGATCCTCACGACGGCCGACGACCCCACGCTGACCGCAGTGGTCGCCTCCGGCTCGCGCGACCGGATCCAGGAGTGGCTGGACCGCAAGTTCTCGCAGTGGGACGAGATCAAGCCCTACCTCACCGCGTCCTACCAGGCCGCCCATGAGCCGGACGTCGCGGCCAGGACCGAGCAGTGGTTCGAGGACGCGGTCGGCCAGATGACCGAGGGGCTGAACCTGGCGAACCGATTCCCGCCGGACCGTCGCCGGATCCGCTGCGTGCTCGCGTTCGGCCAGCTCGAGTACCTCTCGCGCCGCTACTTCTCGGTCGGCTGGCGGACCCCCCGCGAGATCTGTCTCGACGAACTCACCGGATCCTGGTGCCACCTGCTCGCATCGGCCGACTGAGGCTCAGCATCGGCACGAGGAAGTCCGTCCCCGACGATCACCCGTCACGGGCTGCCCGGGACGTCGGTGCCGCCGGCTCGAAGGCGGACGCGTCGACCAGGATCCCCCGCAACCAGCCGATGAACTCCTGATCTGCCAGGCGCGGGTTCCACACCATGTCGACACCCAACGGAGAGACCGGCAGCGGGAACTCCTCGATGCGGAGGTTCACCCGTTCCCGCATCGCGACAGCGACCCGGAAGGTGTGTACCGCCACCCCACCTGCCGTTGCCACCAGATGCGGGATGAGCAGGTGGTCCGAGATCAATTGCCCGATCCGGTAATGGACGCCGTGCGCGTCCATCGCGGCGTACGGTGCCACCCGGTGCCGGGAGTCGTAGGTGACGTGGGGCAGCGAGGTGAGCAGGTCCAGCGCAGACGCCTCGGGATCGCTGTCCGGGTGGGCGATCACCACCCAGCGGTTCTCGTAGAGCCGGTGGCGCGGGTACGGCGAGGAGAACGCCTCGGACACGAGTACGACGTCCACCCCGTCGTCGGTGAAGTCGCTCGGATGCGGCTCGACGAAGTTGCGCATCCGGAGGGTCGCATTCGGTGCCCGCTCGGCGATCAGTCGCGCCAGATTCGGCCCGACCACGAAGGCGGTGCTGGTGGTCATCGCCACCGTGATGGTGCGGCTGTCGCGAGCGGGATCGAAGCCCGGGAAGTCCACCACCCGCGCGGTCTGCCGCAGCACGTCACGCAGCGGAGCGATCAGTTCCAGGGCGCGCGGGGTGAGCACCAGGCCGCTCCCCTGCCGCATCACCAGGTCGTCGCCGATCAGCCGGCGCATCCGGCCCAGGGCATGGCTCATCGCGGGCTGGGTCATGCCCACCCGGGCCGCGGCGCGGGTGACGGACCCCTCCTCGAGCAGTGCCAGCAGCGGCACCAGCAGGTTGAGGTTGACCGAGGCGAGCCGTCCCAGGTCCGGATCGCTCGGGTGGTCGAGCGGTTGGTTCATCCACACGAACTCTACGTATCCGTCGGCCGACCCCGCGGCGACAGTCGAAACTGCGGCGTCACGCGTCGGCCGAGGCCATGCGGCGCAGCTTCGGGATCGGGATCCGGTGATTGACGGCCACCGCGACGCCGCGTCCGTCGTCGTGCGTCCAGCGCATCACCGACGGTCCGTGCGGGCTGTCACCGATGAGGAACTCGGGTTCCCCGGCCGCCGGCAGGTGGCCGGTCGCCTTGAGGTTCAACCCGAACTGCTCGGTCCAGAAGTACGGATCGAGGTCGAGTTCGGGCGCGGCGTCGCCGGCCAGGAGCGCGACGGCCGCGACCTTGGCCTGCTCGATCGCGCTGCTCCACAGCGGAATCCGGCGCACACCTCCACGCGTCGGGATCGCCGCGACGTCCCCGGCCGCGACGATGCCGGGCGCGACTCGCCCGCGCGAGTCCGCCTCGAGGCGGCCGTCGACCATCAGTCTGCTGGTGGCCAGCCACTCCGTGTTGGGAATGTCGCCGATCGCGGTGACGATCAGGTCGGCCTCGACCCGTGAGCCGTCGCTCAGGACCACGGCACGCGCGCCGTCGATTCCTGCGGCGGTACCGTCGACCAGTTTCAGCCCCTGGGCGACCGCAGCCGCGGTGAACGCTTCGGACAGGCACGGCCCCAGATGCGGGAGCATCGGCCTACCGTCGGCCACCAGCGTGACCTCGCATCCCGCCGACAGCGCCGCGGACGCGATCTCCATGCCCAGTGGGCCGGCGCCGACGACTACGACAGACGGCCGCGCCGCCAGCCGCTCCCGCAACGCGAGGGCATCGTCGAGGGTGCGCAAGGTCAGCTCCGGGCTGTCGGGACCACCGAGGCGCCGGGCCCGGGAACCCGTCGCGATCACCAGTCCGTCGAAGCTCAGCTCCGATCCGTCGGCGAGACTCACGCGGCGGGACTCGACGTCGAGGCCGACCGCTGCGACCCCGAGCACCTCGGTGGCCTCGTGCGTGGGCGGGGCCAGTTCGTGGGAACCACCGTCGACCAGGAGCGCCTTCGAGAGCGCGGGCCGCGAATAGGCCGCCCGCGGTTCGTCCCCGACGATGGTCAGGTCGCCGTCGAAACCCGCGGCGCGCAGGCTGTCACAGGCCGTCTGGCCGGCAATCCCGTTGCCGACGACCACGATTCGTCGGGGAGCTTCGGTGCCGTTCATGTCGGTGCCGTTCATGTGGGTTCCGTTCCTGCGGCTGTCGGTGTCAGGCCAGTTTGAGGGCGGCCACGGGGCAGACCCGGACGGCGGCACCTGCGGCGGCGAGTTCGGTGCTGCCCTCGGGGAGCTCGCCGACGTCGATGATCAGTTCGCCCTCGTCGTCGAGGTGCATCAGTGCGGGAGCGACCTCTTCGCACAGTCCGTGGCCTTCACAACGGGGCCTGTCGAGCACGATCTTCATGCGGGGACCACCTTCAGGATCTCGAGTTCGTCGATGGAACGGGTGATGTTGCTGGGCACGCGAACCGGCTCGGCGGCCACGAGCCGCTGCGCGTGATTCGCCAGTGCCGCGATGACGGCGTGAGCTTCGAGACGGGCCAGACCCTGACCGGCGCAGCCGTGCGGACCGTAACCGAAGGACAGATGGTCGACCGGGTTCCGTTCGACCAGGAAGGCGTCCGGGTTCTCGTAGTGCCTCGGGTCGCGGTTGCCCGCACCGAAGAGGATCGCCACCTGGGATCCGGCCGGCACCAGGGTGCCGTCGATCTCCACGTCCTCGGTGACCGAGCGGCCCCAGGCATGGATCGGAGCCCAGAAGCGGAGAGCCTCGTTGAAGGCCGCCGGCACCAGGGCGGGATTCCGGCGGACCAGGTCGAACTGGTCGGGGAAGGCCGAGAAGAGCGCGACGATGTTGCCGAGCGCGGTGATCGTGGTGTCCACCCCCGCACCGAGGTACTGGTGGATGATGTGGCCGGCGGTGCCGGGGGGAATGACGCCCCGGGCCTCGGCATCGAAGATCCCGCGACCCACCGACCCCGGTGCCAGATCCTCGGCCCGGACCCCGGCGCACCATTCGTAGAGTTCACCCGCGATCGGGAAGTTCTCGGCCGTCCGCTGGTTCATCGGGCCGATGACCTCGATCGCGGCCTGTCCCCAGCGCAGCATGTTGTCGCGCGCCGCGCCGGTGAAGCCGATCAGGTCGGCGACGACCTCGAGCGGAAAGGCGCGGGCCAGCGCATCGATGGCCTCGAACGATCCCTCGGCCACCAGGTCCGCGACCAGCGCATCGGCCTTGGCCTCGATCTGGCCCTTGAGTCCCCGCAGCGCCCGCGGGGTGAGGTTCTCGGTGAGCGCCGCGCGCAGTTCGGTGTGGATCGGCGGGTCGGAGGCCAGGGACGTGCCTCGGAGCGCCTCGTTGACCATCGGGTTGAAGCCGATCGTCCGGGACGAGAAGGTGCCGGGGTCGGCCAGGGCGTCGCGGATGACGTCGTACCGGGTGAGGGCATAGACGTCGTTGGCGGGCAGATGCACCACCGCGCCGAGATCGCGGAGTTCGGCGTACGTCGGATAGGGGTCAGTCAGGACCTCGTCGGCGAAGAGGTCGATGTCGGAACTCGCGGGAGTGCTGCTGGTCATGCACCCATTGAAGTGACTCCACTCACATAAATCCAACTCATATTGTGCATACAAATACATGCACCTAGTTCATGTGATGTCCCGCGGTCTTCGGGGATACCGCCGGTAGGAGATGGCGTTGAGGCGGGGACGGCCGCTTCTACGACCGGATGAACCGGCCGATGACGGTGGCGACCATGGCGGGATCGGTCTTGAGGGCCATGTGGGCATGCCCTTCGAGCATCTGGATCCGGGCGTCGGGAATTGCACCCGCTGCGCGGTGAGTTGCCTCGTTCAGCCGAGAAGGGCTCTCGGTGCCCGCCAGCAGGAGCGTCGGGGCCGCGATCCCGTCGAACCGGCCGGGCCGATACACCCAGCCCTCCTCGGCTCTGCACTCCCTGGACACGGTGGGCGCAGCGGCGAGGAGGGCCGACCATTGCGGACCCGATCGCATTGTGTCGCATTCCTCTTCGGTCAACTCCAGGATCTCGACGAGGATTGCACGGATCGCTGTTTCCATGTCGCCGGCAGCCACCGCCTCCTCGATCGCATCGATCAAACCCGCGGGATAGACCATCCCCAGGCTCGGCTCGTAGAGCACGAGGTGATCGACGTTGCGCGCGAGGGCAGCTCCGCCCATCGCGCAGTTGGCCCCGTAGGAGTGACCCCACACCGCGACAGTCCCGCCGGTGCGGGCCACGACGGCATCCACGACCGCGGCCACGTCCTCGAAATCACGCTCGATGGCGTAGCCCGGTGTGTCGCCGCTCGCACCGAAGCCTCGGCGGTCCATCGCGAACGTGGTGACGTCGGCGTGCAGCTCGTCCACCAAGGGGCCGAACGTGGTGTGGTCGCGGAGGGACCCGTGCACCATGACGAGCGGCGGCCCGTCGCCGTCGACCCACACGGCCAGCGGTGTCCCATCGGTGGATCGAACGTCGAATCGGGTTGCTCTGCCCTCGGCAGCCCTCATGTGACTCATGACCGTCTCACCTGCCGCCCTGTGCGGCTGCCGTGCGCCGGTCGAGCTCGGTGGCGAACGACGACGCGGCGTCGGCGAATTCGTCGGGCCGCTCGGCGTAGGTGACGTGGCCGCTGCCCTCCAGCTCGACGAAGCGAGCGTCGGGGAGGGCCGCGGCCAGTTGACGGGCGATCGACCGCAGCGACGGGTGGCTTTCGCTTCCGGCGACGACGAGCGCGGGCACTGTCACGGCGGCCAGGTCCCCGGCCGTGACCTCGAGCGACGGGGACCGCAGGTCGGTGAAGCCGATGTCGGCGTTGGCTCGATAGCGGTTCCTTCGCTCGTCGTCGATCATCGACCACAGCCCCGGGCAGACGACGGAGAAGAACGCGTCGACCCCGGCGGCCGGTCCGCCGGCGGCGGTGGCCTGCTCGACGCGGGGCACCACGTCGCGGAGGACGACCCGGCCGGCAACCGGATCGAGGCTGAACAGCGGCGGCTCGCTGAACACCGCGCCGCGGAGCAGGTGACCGTGGCGCAACGCGACCTCGACGGCGACGGCGGCGCCGCTGCTCGATCCCACCAGCAGGCAAGGGGCAAGTTCCAGGGCTTCGATCAGGGCGGCGGCGTCGTCCGCGTGCAGGGAGTCGCTGATCGTGGCGTCGCCGCGGGAACTTCGGCTGTGGCCCCGGCGGTCGTAGCGCACGCACGTGTAGCGGTCCGACAACCGCCGTGCCTGGTCTGCCCAGACCTCGGCGTCGCCGCACATACCGTGCACGAACAGGATCCCCCGCCCTGACCCCGTGCGCTCGAAATAGATTCTGGCGTCGTTGATGTCGATCGTGGGCATGGCTGCCTCCCTCGTCTCCGGTCCCTGTCGGCGAGTGTGAACCGGTCGCCGCCGGCGCACATCGGGCGTTCGCCCCATTTCCGACGCCGGTCAGGGTGAGAGGAGGCCGTGCTCCATCGCGAACAGCGTCGCGCCCGCTCGCGTGGTGACCCCGGCCTTGGTGTAGATGTGTTCGATGTGGTGTCCCACCGTCTTGGGCGAGATGACGAGGGCGCTCGCCACTTCCTTGTTGGTGCGGCCGCGGGCGATGAGCGCCAGCACGTCCACCTCGCGCTCGGTGAGACCCGCGGGACGGGAGACCCGCGGCGGGCGGCTCACCTGACCGGCAGCATCGAGCACCGCGTCGACCTCGACCCGGGTGAAGCGGCCCGCGTCGACCTCGTCGAGCAGCTGCGACGCCGCCTCGGCCGGGGTGAGCGCCGGCCGGTGCGGCCGGTTCTCGGTCATCGCGTGGTAGGCATCGGCGGCGCCCAGCAGCCGGGCACCAAGGCCGAGCTGGTCTCCCGAGGCCCCGCGGTGGTAACCGGAGCCGTCGGCTCGCTCGTGGTGGCGTGCCGCCAGGTCGGCGAGGGGGGCCAGCAGCGCGCAGCGGTGCAGGACCCGCTCGCCGAGGTAGGGGTGCAGCCGAACCCGTTCCCACTGCTCGGCGCTGAGCGGACCCCGGCGATCCCAGATCCCGTTGGGGATACCGACACGTCCGACGTCGTGGACCAGTCCGGCTCGGCCCAGCGTCGTCGCGTCGGCAGTGGCAAGGCCGGCAGCTTCGGCGGCGGCAACGGCCAGCCGCGAGACACCGGTGGAGTGGCCTCGAAGGTACGGCGACTTCAGATCGGCGAAATCGGCCACCGCGGTCAGAGCCACGTCGAGGTTGCCCGACTCGATCGTCAGGGCCGGTGCCGGCTCGGCATCGAGGACCGCCGCGCACGGGTCGTCACCGATTCCGGCGAGCCAGTGTTCACCGTCTGCGACCACGGCGTCGACCACGGCCGGGTCGTACGCGCGGCCCCTGCGGTGCAACAGCACGTCGGTGGCTGCCGCCCAGCCCGCCCGGCGCACCCACAGCTCGGCGTCTCGGGCGACCGTCACGATCCGCACCGCCACCGGCACCTCGTCGGCCGCCAGGCCGGCCGGATAGCCCTTGCCGTCCCAGCGCTCGTACGCATGCGCGAGCGACCGACGGACGGATTCGGCCATCCCGAGGCGGGTTGCCAGGCGGGCGCCCGCCTCGCAATGTTGCGACAGGCTGCGCCGATTCATGTCCGGGTCGCTCAGTGCCCGCACAATCCGCCCCACGCGGCGGTGCGACGGGAGATCGTTCGCCAGATGGCGGACGAAATAGCGCACACCTTCACCGGGCTCGGCCATCAGCATCGGCGCCATCGTCGCGTCGAATGCGATGTCGTCGCCGCCGGCCAGTACCGCGGTCTCCGACGCATCCGACGTGCATCCCAGAAACCGAAGCAGCGCAACGTAGTACACGCAGGACCGCGCCGGCGCGGCCAGCCCGAGTGCCTCCGACGCGGCCAGTGACAGCCAGCACGTACGCAACCCGTGCTCCATCGGTTGCCCCGTGCCCAGATCCGTCGCCAACGACAACGCAATCGTCAACTCCGCCACGCGTCCGGACCGGGCATGGTCGCTCACAACCACCACTATCCCAGCCGGAACTCCCTGGTAGTCGCGATTCGACCGTCGATCCTGCGGCGGTCCGCGGGTCGGCCCGTCTCGTGAGGCAGGTTCGGGGACATGACGCTTCTTCCTGGCGGATTCGCCTCGACCGAAGCGGGTTGCCGCGCGACGGGTCAGTCGCGCAGGAATTCGAGGACGGATTCCGTCCGGCCGAGGATCGCGTGCCCGGCCTCGGGTAGCACCTCGACGGTCGCGTGCGGGAGGCACCGGTGCACGCGGTCGGCGGTGCCCTCGGAGTCGAACAGGACGTCGCGGCCACCGACGATCACGAGCGCGGGCATGGTCAGCCGCCGCAGCGTGTCGTCGGAGAACACGGGCAACCGCTCCGTACGCGGCTTGAAATGGGCGAACGTCAGCACCACCTCGTCGAGGACCGGACGCGTCTCGGGAGTGTCCAGGCCGGTGACGACGGCCGCCGAACGGAGTGCCCCCCGGCGCCCGAAAAGACGCAGGAACATCGCCTTGACCAGCCAGCCCATCCGCTGCCGGCCCAGGCCACCGGGGCACAGCAGGACCAGCCGCGTCACCCGTTCCGGGCGCCGGGTGGCGTAGTCCACCGCCATCCAGCCGCCGAGGGACACGCCGACGATCGCAGCGCTCGTGACCCCCAGACCTTCGAGCACGTCATCGAGCCACAGCGCGTACGCGTCGGAGGCCAGGGGCGGCCGGGACGGCGCGCTCTCCCCCGGTTCACCGACGAGGTCGACGGCGTAGGTTCGGAAATGCCGCGCCCAGGAGCCGATGTCGTCACGCCACATCGTCGCGTTCGCTCCCGAGCCGTGCAGCAGCAGCACGGGCGGCGCGTCGTCCGGACCGGAGACGAGCACGAAGGTCTCCCCCTGGCGAGTGGGTACCCGCACATGCTCGGCCGGAATCGGCCAGTCCCGCAGGGCATCACGATAGCGCCGCCGGACCTCGCGGGCGCCGGCCTCGGACGTGTAGATCGTGGTCATGACTCGAGCACCCCGTCGATGTAGTCGAACAGCCGGGCGGTGTCGGCCAGCCCGCCGAGGATGACGATCTTCATCCTCGCCCTCCTCTCGTCGTACACCGTCTCGATCCGCAGTGGCTCGTCGCCCGAACGGCGGTTGCCCGCCGCGCTCGTCACGAGAGTGGTCAGGCGGTGGGCCGTCTCGGCGCCGACCGCGTCGATCTCCACGATGCTCGACACGTCGGTGTGCCGCCGGCGTCCGGCCGACTCGCGCGACGACGGCGGCATCGGGCGGCCGGTGAAGGCCTCGAGGTCCTGCTGCGCGATGCGGTACTGCTTGCCGATACGGACCGCGGGGAGCCGCCCGGAGCGCACGTAGTTGCGGACGGTGCGCACATGCAGACTCAGGCTTTCGGCCACCTCATCCACCGAATAGAGACGTTCACTCACATAAATACCCTAAACTTCCCTCTCTATCCGCGCAATAGGGATATTAACGTGCGTATGAGGAACCTCCCCCACTTCTCGCCTCCGGCCCTTTCTGCCCTCGTCGCACACCGGCGGGCACGGGGAGTTCACTACGGCCGGTCCGGGTAGCACCCCACCGTCAGCCCCACCGTCGCGGCGAGATAGCTGCCGAACGAGATGGAGGAACCGTCCGCGGCGAACATCCGGATCTGGAGCCCGGTCTCGACCGGCAGCGACCGGGCACCGCGGAAACCGGTGCCCGCCAACGATTCCTCGAACACCCGCGCCGCCCGCTCCAGCTGCCCCGGCGGCACCGGCCGATCGGAGAGGTGGATCGGGAGGAATACCGTGGTGCCCGCCGATCCGTCGGGCATCTTGCAGTAGGCCGTCGTGGCCGGGTCCGATTGCCGGAACTGCATCTCCGGGAAAGCGTCCGACAGGGCGGCCATCGCGTCGCGCTGGACCCGGGTGTAGTACTCGACGGCACCGGCGCGGTCCGCCGCCACCGGCTCGGGCACGGCGACGGGGACCGGCCCGCCCGCGCACCCCGCGAGCGACAGGGCCAGCACCGGCACACCGACGCGCAGAACCTTCATCGCACCACTCGATCCGGGAGGCCGCCGACGACCGCGGCGACGTTGTACAGGCTCATCGTTCCGTCGCTCAGGTACTCGCTGTGCCCGGTCGAGCCGAGCCGCGGCCGGCCGGACGCGTCCGCCCCGGCGTCGCTCGACAGGTGGGTCACGCCGTCGAGGAAACTCGGATCGCCGTCGAACGTGCCGACGTCACCGACCGGGTCGCGGTCGGCCTCCACGAGGTACGTCGCGCCCGGCGGCACACCGAGTTCGGCGACGTCGTCGGTGCCGATTCCCGGGGCGCCGAGGAACACGGCGGCGTCCACCCCGACACCCTGCTGCAGCGCCAGGCCGGTGGCGAGCGCACCGTAGGAGTGACCGACGGCGGTGACGTGCGGGTCCCGCTCGGCGTACAGACCGTCGAGAAAGCCGGCGAGCCGCGGGGCGGCACGAACCGCCGCGAGGTCCGACACCGGGCTCAGCTCGGTGCGGGCGAGGCCCCAGCCCCATTGCGGCACCTGGTAGTTCAGCCACGTCACGGCGGCGACCGACTCGGCGGCACGGCCGGCCTCCTGCAGGTGGCGCATGGTCTCCTCCCGCAGCGCCGCCATCCGGGTGTCGTACCCGGCGAGGTTGCCCTGCACCGTGGAGCCGGCGCCGGGGGTGAACACGGTGACGTGGTCGGCGGTGTCGACGTCCCCGACCGCCACCGCGGCCATCGCTTCCCGGCCCGAGAGATCGAGGCCCAGCAGCCGCCTGTCCTCGCGGGCCAGCGTCGTCTCGATGGCGTCGAGCGCGGCGATCTTGTTGCGGGTCTGGGCGAGTCCGGCGTCGGCGTTGCTCGCCAGTCCGCCGAGCGGATCGGCGTCGAGCTGGGCCTGCAATCGGGCGGCGACCTCCTCGAGCCGGCGCCGTTCCCCCGTCAGTTGCGCGCGGTTGGCCAGGTCCCGGACCGCGGCCGGCACGCCGTCGAGGTTGCCGATCAGCTCGGGTGCCAGGGTGACGACCTTCGTGCGCTCGCCGTGGTCGAGTCCGGCCCACCACGCGGCCACCTGGGCCGCCGCCGTCCCGGGCGCCGGCACCGCCGGGGTGGACGCGGGCGCAGCGCGCACGCCCCCGAAACCGAGCGGACGCGAAGGGCTTTGGTCCGGCACCCGGCCGAGGTCGGCTGCGGCCCGCCGATCCAGCGTCTCGGCCCGGTCGAGGACCGCACGGATGCGGGCCTGTGCCTCGTGCCGCTCCGGGTCGGTACCCGGTCCGCCCGCGACGGTTCCGTCGTCCCGCACGGTCAACGCCCGGTCCCGCGCCCAGCGGGTCGCGTCGTCGAGTTCCGCGCGCAGTGCCCGCAGCCGCGGCGCGCACCACGCCGCGCAGCGGCTCACCTCCCGATACGCGTCGGACCGTCGCACGATCCCGCCGGTGACGTCACCGAGCCGCTGCTCGGCGGCCGCGTGCGCGAGCCCCGACCACTGTCCGTCGAACCGTCCCGACGCGGTGATCTGCGCGCCGATCCGCTCGAGTTCCCCCGCATGCCGGTCCAGCATCGCGCCGAGACCGTCCAGCGCATCCGGGTCCCACCGCTGCAACTGCCGAAGATCCATTCGATCCACCCCCTCGGCGCGGCAGCGTAATCCGCTGCGCGCCTGCCGCGGCGGGGTGCACTGCCGCCGGCGTGAAACTGTGGAAGAACGGGCCGGTTGTGGACAACTCACGTCCGGAGACGAGGGTCCCGGTCACCGCGGCCGGGTCGCGACTGCGGCAGCACGAGTTCCGCCCCCGGCGCGCGGGGCACCGGGGGCGGACGGAGACGGGCGAGGGATCCCGTCGCGTCAGATGTCGGAGATCGCCTCGAGGGGCGGCGTGCGTGCGGCACGGACGCCGGGCCACAGGGCGGCGAGCACACCGACCACGCCGGATCCGACGAGCATGGCGATCACCTGCCCCCACGGGACGGCGATCTTGTCGAGGCCCTGGTCGGCCAGCGTCCGGACGAAGCCCCAGCCGAACGCCAGGCCCAGCACCAGACCGACGACCGCGCCGAACACCGCGATGAGCATCGACTCGATGTAGATCGTGCGGCGGACCTGGACCCGCTGCATGCCGACCGCGCGGAGCATGCCGATCTCCCGGCGTCGCTCCACCACCGACAGGGCGAGGGTGTTGACGATGCCCAGGACCGCGATGACCACCGCCAGCGCCAGGAGCCCGTAGAGCACTGCGAGCAGCGTGTCGATCTGGGCGGCCTGCTGGCCCTTGAACTGCTCCCGATCGAGCACCTGGACCACGACGAACTGCTTGGTGGCGTCCTCGAGCGCCGTGCGGATCGTCTCCGGATCGCTGCCGGCCGCGGTGTTCACGAACACCACGAAGTCCGAGCGCGACGCAGGCGGGGTGAACTGCTGGTAGACCTCCTCAGAGACGACCCACGAGCCGAGCAACTGGTTGTCGGCGAAGATGCCGCTCACCGTCGTGCCGACGTCCTCGCCGTCGCGGCTGGTGAGGGTGACCGCGTCGCCGACCTTCCAGCCCTTCTCGCCCGCGGTGGTCTGCGACACCAGCAGGTCGGTGCCGGCGACGTCCTCGCGGCCCTCGGTGACGTCGACCTCGAGCACGTCGCCGAGGGGGCCGGACAGCGCGACACCGAACGTGTCCTCGTCGCCGATGCGCGCCGGGACGCCGTGCATCGCGATGGTTTCCTCCACGCCCTCGGCCCGCGCCGCTGCGGCGGCGGCCCCCACGGGCACCCCGATCATCTGCGGTCCGGTGAGCATGAAGTCGGACTTGACACCGGTGTCGACGAGCGAGTTGACGCTCTCCTTGGCGGACGCGCCGAACACCCCGATCACCGACACCAGCATCAGGCCCAGCGTGAGCGCGAAGGCGGTGGCGGCGGTACGGCGGGGGTTGCGCACCGCGTTGGTGCGGGCGAGCCGGCCCACGGCCCCGAACGGGCGGGCGAACACCGCGCCGAGCCCCGCGACGAAGGGCCGCGACAGCGCGGGCGCCGCGAGCAGGACCGCGATGATCAGGGCGAAGGCCCCGACGCCGACGGTGGAGGCCGCGCCACCGCCGGTGCCCTGGGCGCCGACGACGACGGTGACGGCACCGGCCACGGCGGCGACGGCTCCGATGACGGTCCGCAGCCGCAGCGACTCGACGGTCGCGGTGGACTCCTCCCGCATGGCCGCGACCGGCGGGACCTTGCTCGCGCGGCGGGCCGGCGCGTAGGCGCTGACCACGGTGACGACGACGCCGATGAGCAGGGCCACGAGCACGGTCCGCGGCGCGAGCTGCAGCGGGCCCGAGGGCAGGCCGACGTCGAACGCGTTGAGCGCGGAGCGCAGCCCGTAGGCCAAGGCCACGCCGCCGGCGATGCCGAGGGCACTGCCCACGATCCCGACGACCAGTGCCTCGAGGTTCACCGACCGGCCCACCTGGCTGCGGCTCGCCCCGATCGCCCGCAGCAACGCGAGCTCCCGCAGTCGCTGCGCCACGATCATCGAGAAGGTGTTGTAGATGATGAAGGTGCCCACCAGCAGCGCGATCGCGCCGAACGCGAGCAGGAAGTAGTTCAGGAAGCTCAGCGCCTCCTCGATCTCGGTCTTGATCTCCTCGCTGACCTCGGCGCCCGTCTGGACCTTCTGGCCGGGCACGGCGGCGGCGATGCGGTCCCGCAGCTCGTCCGCGGGCACACCGTCGCCGGCGACGTCGATGTACTGCACGTGCGTGCCGTCGGTGAACAGGGTGCGGGCCTGGTTCTCGGTGAACATCGCCCCGACGTAGCCGCCGGTGTCGGTCTCGACGTCGTAGATGCCGCTGACCGTGACCGGGACGATCCCGGCCGAGGCGGCGAGGATCTTCGTCGGGTCCCCGACGGACAGTCCGGCACGCTCGGCGGCGCTCGAGTTGAGCGCGATCTCGCCGTCGACGGCGGGCGGTTGTCCGGCGACGAACTCGCTGGGGTCGCCGAGCTGCTGGTCGGGGGGCAGGTAGGCGGTGCCCTCGCTGGGGGCGCCGCCGGTCTGGATGGCCGCGCCCTCGGAGTCGAGGACGATGACCGGCCCGCCGAACGCCGGCACCACGGTCCGCACGCCGGGGACCGCGGAGACGACGGCGACGTCGGAGTCGGGGACGCCGCTCGCGCCCTGCTGTTCGCTGCTGACGCGGACGTCGACGCCCTTGGCGGCGTCGGCGAAGATGCTGTCGAATGTGCGCTGCAGGGTGTCGGTGAAGACGAAGGAGCCGGTGACGAACGCGGTGCCGAGCACCACGGACAGGACGGTCAGCAGCAGCCGCACCTTGTGGGCGGCGAGATTGCGCAGGGCAACTCTGCGGATGGGATTCGCGCTCATGATCGGCTCGCCCTACTTCGCCGTGGGAACGGCGACGGCGTCGAACTGCTTCATCCGGTCGAGCACCGAGTCGGCGGTCGGGTCGCGCATCTCGTCGACGATGCGCCCGTCCGCGAGGAACACCACCCGATCCGCGTAGCTGGCCGCACGCGGATCGTGGGTGACGATCACGACCGTCTGCCCGAACTCGTCGACCGCGGCCCGCAGGATCGACATCACCTCGCCCGAGGAACGGGAGTCGAGGTTGCCGGTGGGCTCGTCGCCGAAGATGATCTCGGGCCGGCCGGCGAGCGCGCGGGCGCACGCCACGCGCTGCTGCTGACCGCCGGACAACTCCCCGGGCCGGTGGTCGAGCCGGTCGCCGAGTCCCAGGCGGTTCACGACGGTGTCCAGCCATTCGCGGTCGACTTTGCGGCCGGCGATGTCGACGGGCAGCGTGATGTTCTCGAGTGCGGTGAGCGTTGGCACCAGGTTGAACGCCTGGAAGACGAAGCCGATGCGGTCGCGCCGCAGCTGCGTCATCTGTTTGTCCGACAGGTCGGTCAGGTCCGTGTCGCCGAGGACCACCGAACCGGACGTGGCGGTGTCGAGGCCGGCGAGGCAGTGCATCAGCGTCGACTTCCCCGAACCCGAGGGACCCATGATGGCGGTGAACTCCCCCGCCGCGAACTCCGCGTTCACGCCGTCGAGGGCGTGGACGGCGGTCTCACCGGTTCCGTAGGTCTTTCTCAGGTCGATTGCGCGCGCGGCAGTGGCGGTGTGGGCTGGCATGCCCACCATCTTCCTGACTTTTCCGACAGGGCACCATCGGGGACGTCCCGGATTCCGCGCCGGACGGTTCTCAGGGTGCGCCCGGTGACGTCCCGGTGAGGTTCTCCTGCGTCGCCGCCGGGCGCTACCGTCGAGACCATGCGGATAGGAGCACACGTCCGGCAGGACGACGATCCGATCGGCTGCGGCGAACGCGTCGGCGCAGACCTGGTGCAACTGTTCCTCGGCGATCCCCAGCAGTGGACGAAGCCGGGCCCGCACCCCCGGGAGGAACAGATCCGCGATTCCGACGTCGCGGTGGTGGTGCACTCCCCCTACGTGATCAACGTGGCCAGCACGAACAACCGGCTGCGGATGCCGTCGCGCAAGGCCGTGGCCGAGCACGCCGAGGCGGCCGCCCGGATCGGCGCCTTCGGCCTGGTGGTGCACGGCGGCCACGTCCGGTCCGGCGAGGAGGTCGCCGCGGGCGTGGAGAACTGGCGCAAGCTGTTCGAGCGACAGGAGGACAAGGGCGGGTTCGCGGTGCCCGTCCTGATCGAGAACACCGCCGGGGGCGAGTTCGCGATGGCCCGGCACGTGGATGCGATCGCGCGGTTGTGGGATGCCGTCGGCGACTACGACGTGGGCTTCTGCCTCGACACCTGCCACGCGTGGGCGGGCGGCGAGGACCTCGTCGACGTCGTCGAGCGGGTACGGGCCGCGACCGGCCGGATCGATCTGGTGCACCTGAACAATTCCCGCGACGGCTTCGGCTCCGGCCGGGACCGGCACGCCAACATCGCCGCCGGCACGATCGACCCCGGCCTGCTGGTGGCGGTGTGCCGGGCCGCGGACGCGCCGATCGTCCTCGAGACCCCGGCGGAGGGGATCGCCGAGGATGTCGCCTACCTGCGCGAACTGCTCGGGTGAGGCACGTCTCCCGGAGACCGGGCCGTCACAGCCGTAACATCTTGCTCATGAAGCACGCCCGGATCGCCTTCGCCGTCACCGCCGCCGCGCTGGTACTTGCGGGCTGCTCGGACGCCGACAGCCCGGCACCGTCCGCGTCGGCGAGCACCGCCACCTCCACGATCTCGCCGGGGTCGGGGTCCGCCGACTCGTCGCCGACCCCCGAGCCCGCGCCGACCGACGCATCGGACAAGACGTCGCCCGCCTCGGCCGGCGCGAAGCTGACCGTCACCGACATCCGCACCGGCCGGCACGAGAACTTCGACCGGGTCGTGTACGAGATGGGCGGCACCGGCACCCCGGGGTGGCGCGTCGGATACGTCGACCGGGCGGTGCAGGACGGCAGCGGCAACGACGTGGCCGTCGCCGGCGGCGCGATCCTGCAGGTGCTCATCGACGGGTCCGCGTATCCGTTCGACAGCGGGGTCGAACCGTACTCCGGCCCCAACCCGGTGCTCGCGCAGCCGGGCGGCTCGGTCGTCGAGGTCAACGGCTCCGGCGTCTTCGAGGGCGTGACCCAGTCGTTCGTCGGCGTCGCGGAGCCGAACACGCCGTTCGCCGTGTACGCGCTGACGAACCCGACGCGGCTGGTCGTCGACGTCGCTCGCTGATCGGGCGGCTCAGGCCCGGCCGGGCGGGAAACCGCCCGTCGCGACCGGACCCCAGTCCTCGACGGTGATGCGGATCAGCGACTTGCCCTGCGTGCGCATCGCCTCCCGGTACTCGTCCCAGTCGGGGTGCTCCCCGGCGACGGCGCGGAAGTACTCGACGAGGGGCTCGACCGAGTCCGGCAGGTCGATCACCTCGGCGGTGCCGTCGACCTGGACGTAGGGCCCGTTCCAGTCGTCGGAGTGGATCAGGATCGACACGGCCGGGCGGCGGCGGATGTTGACGACCTTGGCGCGTTCCGGGTAGGTCGCGATCACGATGCGGCCGGCGCCGTCCAGCCCGCACGTGACCGGGGACATCTGCAGCCGGCCGTCGGACCGGGTGGTGACCAGGGTGCCGCGGTGGCGCGGGCGGACGAATTCGAGCAGCCGGTCGCGGTCCACGCGGTCCGCCGTTGCGATCTTCGGTGCCATGCTCCGACCCTACGTGCGCGGCCGTGACGACGGGCCCTGTCGGAGGTCACGTGCAGAATCCGGTGGCGGGTTCTACACGAACGGGCAGACTCGGTGCCGGCCTCGCGAGCCCGCAGCAGTCCGCGCACCTACGCTTGACCTCGAGTCCACTCGAGGTTCTACGGTCGGGCGACCGACTTCAGGAGGCTCCCGCATGAGCATGGAAGTGACCGCGTGGAACGCGATGTACAACGCGATGCACGCGCAGAGCGACCGGCGTCCGTTCTCGCGCGCCAGCCTGCGCCGGATCGCCGAGTTCGCCCGCCCCCACCGCCGCAACATCGGCATTTACCTGCTGCTGAGCGTGGTGATCGCCGCACTCGGCGTGGCCACCCCGGTCCTCGCCGGCCGGGTGATCGACGCCATCGTCGACCGCGCCGACCTCTCGGTCATCACGTGGCTGGCGATGCTGATCGCCGCCATCGCCGTCGTCGAGGCCGGGCTCGGCATCCTGAACCGCTGGCTGTCCGCGAGCATCGGCGAGGACCTCATCCTCGACCTGCGCACCACCGTGTTCGACCACGTGCAGCGCATGCCCATCGCGTTCTTCACCCGCACCCGCACCGGCGCCCTCGTCAGCCGGCTCAACAGCGACGTCATCGGCGCCCAACGGGCGTTCAGTGACACCCTGTCCGGCGTGGTCGGCAACCTCGTCACCCTCGCGATCACGCTCGTGGTGATGATCGGGATCTCCTGGCAGATCACGTTGCTCGCACTGTTGCTGCTGCCGATCTTCGTGGTGCCCGCCCGGCACATGGGCGTGCGGCTGGCGCGCCTGAATCGTGAAGCGGCCAACCACAATTCGGTGATGAGCACCCAGATGACGGAGCGATTCTCCGCGCCCGGCGCGACGCTGGTGAAGCTGTTCGGCCGGCCGTCGCAGGAGTCGTCGGAGTTCGCCGTCCGCGCCCGCCGGGTGCGCGACATCGGGGTGAAGACGGCGATGCTGCAGTCGGTGTTCGTCACAGCCCTGACCCTCGTGTCCGCCCTCGCGCTGGCCCTCGTCTACGGCCTCGGCGGCTTCTACGCGCTGCGCGGCCAGCTCGAGCCGGGTGCCGTCGTGGCGATGGCGATGCTGCTGACGCGCCTGTATTCGCCGCTGACGGCACTCGCGAGCGCCCGCGTCGACGTGATGAGCGCGATGGTGAGCTTCGAGCGGGTCTTCGAGGTGCTCGACCTGCGGCCGCTGATCGAGGAGGCCCCCGACGCCCGCCCCGTCCCCGACGGCCCGGTCGCCGTCGAGTTCCGGCACGTGGACTTCGCATACCCCGCCGCCGACAAGGTCTCGCTGGCGTCGCTGGAGGAGGTGGCCACGCTCGACACCCGCGGCGGCGCACCGGTCCTGCACGACGTGAGCTTCCGGGCCGAGCCCGGGCAGATGGTGGCCCTGGTGGGCTCCTCCGGCGCCGGCAAGTCCACGATCGCGCAACTGGTGCCGCGGCTCTACGACACCGACTCCGGATCCGTGCTGCTCGGCGGGGTCGACGTGCGCCGGCTCACCACCGCGTCGATCCGCGGGACCGTCGGCATGGTCACCCAGGACGGGCACCTGTTCCACGAGAGCGTGCGGGCGAATCTGCTCCTGGCCCGCCCGGAGGCAACCGAGGACGAGCTGTGGGAGGTGCTGGGCCGGGCCCGGCTCACCGACCTGATCCGCTCCCTGCCCGACGGCTTGGACACCGTCGTCGGCGAGCGCGGGTACCGGCTCTCCGGCGGTGAGCGCCAGCGGCTGACCATTGCGCGGCTGCTGCTCGCCCACCCGCGGGTGGTCATCCTCGACGAGGCCACCGCGCACCTGGACTCGACGTCGGAGGCTGCCGTGCAGGAGGCGCTCACGGAGGCGCTGGCCGGACGGACCTCCGTGGTGATCGCACACAGGTTGTCCACGGTCCGCGCGGCGGATCTGATTCTCGTGGTCGAGGCCGGACGCATCGTCGAGCGCGGCACCCATTCCGAGCTGCTCGCCGCCGGCGGGCGTTACGGCGAGTTGTACCGCACCCAGTTCGCCGATTCAGGACCGCGGGTGTCCGCAATGGCTCCCACACTGGGCGCATGACGACGAACGAGACCGATCTGCTGCTCCTGCTTCTCGACAATCAGCACGCCGCGTTCCGCAACGCACTGTCCGGCCTGACCGAGGACCAGGCACGCAGCGTGCCCAGCGCCTCCGCGATGAGCCTGGCGTCGCTGTTGAACCATGTGATCGACGGCGAGGTCGCCGCCGCCGACCGCATCGCCGGGACGCAGAGCCGCGAGCCGGACCCGGTGGCGGCGTGGACAGCCGGGTGGGCGGTGCGCGACGACGAGACCGTCGCGGATCAGCTCGCCCGGCTCGACACAGTCGCGGCCCGCTTCGCCGACGTGCTGCGGGCGGACCCGGACCTGGGCCGGGTGGTGGACCTGCCGGCGGACATCGCCCGATGGCTGGACCAGGGCGTGCCGCTCTCCGTGCGGTTCCTGGTCCTGCATCAGATTGAGGAATGGGCCCGGCACGCCGGCCACGCCGACATCATCCGCGAATCCGTCGACGGCGCCACCGCCGACGTCCTGGCCGGCAGGGTCCGGTAGCCGGCGCCGGCGAACCCGGACGACGCCCCGCCGGCGCGATAGGCTCGCCGTAGGCACCACTGCCGGGGCGCCCCGGCGCCGTCGCCGCGAGATCCTGGAGGCCGTCGCGTGACCGGACAACAGACCAGCACGGGAGCTGCGGGCGCTGCCCAGCACCCGATGTTCGAGAAGGTGGCGCGGGTCGGACAGGCCGCGAGCGGGGTCGTGCACCTGCTGATCGCCTACATCGTCGTCCAGGTCGCGTTCGGCGATCCGGCCAGTGCCGATCAGTCCGGTGCCCTCGGCGAGCTCGCCGCCCAGCCCGGCGGCCGGATCGTCCTGTGGATCCTGGCCGTGACGCTCACGGCGCTGGCACTGTGGCGTCTGGTCGAGGCCGCAGTGGGCAAACGTTCGGACGTCGAGAAACCGTCCGCCCTGGACCGGGTCAAGACCGTCGGCGTCGCCGTGGCGTACCTGGCGCTGGCACTGGCCGCGTTCCAGTTCGCGCGGGGCACCGGCAAGTCGAGCGGTGAACAGAACGCCGGACTCAGTGCTCGCTTGATGCAGTCCGGAGGCGGCAAGGTCCTGCTCGTCGCGGCCGGGCTGGTGATCATCGGAATCGGCGCCTACCACGTCTACAAGGGCGCGGCGAAGAAGTTCCTCGACGACCTGCACCGGGCGCGGTTGCCCCGGTACGCCGAGCCGCTCGGCGCCGTCGGGTACGTCGCGAAGGGCCTGGCGATCGCCGGCGCCGGCGTCCTGGTCCTCGTCGCGACGTTCACCGCCG
Organism: Rhodococcus sp. M8; assembly: GCF_015654185.1. NCBI lineage: Bacteria > Bacillati > Actinomycetota > Actinomycetes > Mycobacteriales > Nocardiaceae > Rhodococcus > Rhodococcus sp. M8. The sequence continues at coordinate 5,749,065 of NZ_CP064065.1, read as the reverse complement.
ATCCGTCCAAGGCGACGGGACTGGACGGTGCCCTCAAGACGCTGGGCACCGCCCCGTTCGGTCAGATCCTGCTCGTCGCGGCCGGCCTCGGTATCGCCGCGTACGGCGCGTACTGCTTCGTCCTCGCGCGGTACGGGAAGATGTGAGCCCCGCCGCTGTGCTCAGTCGCGCCCGCGGTGGCCGCCGCTGTGCTCAGTCGCGCCCGCGGTAGCCGCCGTTGTGGCCGCCCGAGCCGTGTCCACCGGACTGCCCGCGCTCGCCGGAGCGTTCACGGAATCCGCGGTTCGGCTTGTCTCCGAACCGGTCGCCGCGCCCACCGAAGTCCTTGTTGCGGCCGCCGCGATCGCCCCAGTCCTTCTTGCCGCCGTACTCCTTGCGCTCACCCTGACGGCGTTCGCCGCGGTCGTCGCGCTGACGGTAGGTCGACGGCCGACCCGCCGGTGCGCCGCTGTCGGGCTGCAGCTGGATGAGCACCCCGGAGATGCGGGTGCCGCGCAACGCCTCGAGCGTCTCCGGCGACAGGTCCTTCGGCAGCTCGACGAGGCTGTGGTCCGGGCGGATGCTGATGTGCCCGAAGTCGCTGCGGCGCAGGCCGCCCTCGTTGGCGATGGCGCCGACGATCGCGCCCGGCACCACCCGGTGCCGCTTACCCACGGCGATGCGGTAGGTCGCCATTTCCTGCCCGTCGCGCCCGACGCGTGACGCACCGTCGTCGTCGAACCGGCGCGGCGGCCGCTCCCGCGGCTCGCGTTCCCGCCGCGGCGGCGCCACGGGCTCGGGTTCGGCCTCCATGAGGAACGACTCCCCGTCGCGGGAGAGCACGGCCAGCGCCGCCGCGATGTCGGCGAGGGGCACGTCGTGCTCGCGCTCGTAGTCCTCGACGAACGTGCGGAAGAGCGACAGGTGATCCGACGTGAGCGCCTCGGTGATCGAATCGTTGAACTTCTCGACGCGCTGGGCGTTGACATCCTCCACCGACGGCAGCTGGATCTCGGTGAGCGGCTGCCGGGTGGCCCGCTCGATCGCCTTGAGCAGGTGCCGCTCGCGGGGGGCGACGAACAGCAGGGCGTCACCGCTGCGCCCGGCGCGGCCGGTGCGGCCGATGCGGTGCACGTAGGACTCGGTGTCGTGCGGGATGTCGTAGTTCACGACGTGGCTGATGCGGTCGACGTCCAGACCGCGGGCCGCCACGTCCGTCGCGACGAGGATGTCCAGCGCACCGCTCTTGAGCTGGCCGATGGTGCGTTCGCGCTGGGCCTGCACGATGTCGCCGTTGATCGCGGCGGCCGAGAAACCGCGGGCTCGCAGCCGCTCCGCGAGGTCCTCGGTGGCCTGCTTCGTACGGACGAAGAGGATCATCGCCTCGAACTGCTCGACCTCGAGGATCCGGGTCAGGGCGTCGAGCTTGCGCTGGTGCGACACGAGCACCCAGCGCTGGGTGATGTTCGCCGACGTCGTCGTCTTCGACTTGACCGTGATCTCGACCGGGTCGTGCAGGTACTGCTTGGACAGCCGGCGGATCGCGCCCGGCATGGTCGCCGAGAACAGCGCGACCTGCTTGGTCTCCGGGGTGTCGGCGAGGATCCGTTCGACGTCCTCCTGGAAGCCCATGGTGAGCATCTCGTCGGCCTCGTCGAGCACGAGGAACTCGAGTTCGGAGATGTCGAGGGTGCCCTTGGCGAGGTGATCGATCACACGTCCGGGGGTGCCCACGATGACGTGCGCGCCACGGCGCAGCCCGGACAGCTGCACGCCGTAGCTCTGGCCACCGTAGATGGGCAGCACGTGCAGACCCGGGATGTGCGCCGAGTACTTACCGAAAGCCTCCGCGACCTGCAGGGCGAGCTCACGGGTGGGAGCCAGGACCAGTGCCTGGGGCCGCTTCACCGCGGTGTCGATCCGCGACAGGATCGGCACCGCGAACGCGGCGGTCTTGCCGGTGCCGGTCTGCGCGAGACCGACGACGTCGCGTCCCTCCAGCAGCGGCGGGATGGTGGCCGCCTGGATCGGCGACGGGGTCTCGTAGCCCACATCCGAAAGCGCTTGCAGCACACGGGCGTCGATGTCCAGATCGGCGAACGTGGGGGTAGCGGTGTCGGCTTCGGGGTCTTGCACAGTATCACTCATTTGACCTGCAGTTTATCGGATGGACGGCCATGACCCTTCCACAGCGCCGGACAAGGGTCCCCGACCACCCTATCCGGACGTCGCATCCGGTGCCGTCGCCGCCACGTGGCGGGCCCACAGCCGGAGCGCCGGCCGCACCGGCGGGTACTCGAGCCCGTGCCGGCGCGCGAGGGCGGTGGCGGGCGCTGTCGGATAGGTGTCGGCGCTGAGAAAGCTCAGGGTCTCCTTCTCCGCCCCGGTCAGGCGGGCCGGCAGAGCCCGCAGCGCCGCGACGGGTATCCGCAGGCGCGGCGCGGCCACCCCGAGTTCGCCGGCGACCAGCGCGACCAACTCGGGCAGCGGCGGCGTGGCGTCGTCGAGGACCCAGTAAGCCTGCCCCGCCGTCTCCGGGTCGCGCGGCATCAGCGCCAGGAAGCGCGCGAGGTGGTCGATGGTGACGACGGGCAGCACGGTGCGCCGCGAGCCGGGCACGGCGCGCAGCTGCCCGCGGGCGAGTTGCACGACCAGCTCCGCGAGCCCCAGGTACTGATCGGCCTCCCCGGTCCGGGAGTCGCCGATCACCGTCCCGGGGTTGACCACCGTGAGGGGGACCCCGAGCTCCGCGGCGAGTGCACGCACCACCGCGTCGGCCTCGATCTTCGACGCCTCGTATGCGCCGAACCTCCGGTAGATCCGGCGCCGGTGCCGGGGCGGCCACGGCGCCGGCACGGCCGGGTACGCCGCGACGCGGTAACCGCTGACGTGCACCAGACGGCGCGCGCCGGCAGCGGCCGCGAATCGGGTGATCTTCTCGGCCAGAACCACATTCACCTCACGCGCCGCCCGGGCCGTCATCCCGAAGGCGAACGCGGCGGCGAGGTTGTAGACGTCGCGCACGTCCGCCGCCACGGGATCCAGGACGAGCTCGGCGGAGCCCGGATCGAACACGTGGACCGAGAGCCGGTCCAGCGGCACCCCGCCGGACGCGAGCCGGTCGCGCAGCCGCGCCCCCGACTCCGCGGTCCGCACCGCCGCGACGACGAGGTCGTCGCCGTCCGGGTCGGTGAGCAGTTCCCGCAGCAGGCCGCGGCCGATGAACCCCGTCGCGCCGAAGACCACCGCGGCGCTCATCGCGCGGCTCCGAGGAGGTCGAGCGCGACGGCACGGGCGTCCACCAGAGGGGCCACGTCGTGCCGGGCACGGGCGACGGTGGTCGCGCCCTCGACGAGGCTGACGATCACCCCGGCGAGCCGGGCGGCATCGGGCATCCCGTCGCGGACGAGCACCCGCTCGAGGACCACCCGCCACGACTCGTAGACGCGGGCGCAGCTCTGCTGCAGAACGGGGTTGTCGGTGGCGGCGTCGACGGCGACGGAGGCGACGGCGCAGCCGGCCGCGAACCCGGATCGCCCGAGCCGGGCGGCGAGGTCGTCGAACACCGCGGCGACGATCTCAGCGGCGGTCCGCCCCTCGGCCAGCAGCGCCTCGAGCAGGCCGGTGAACTCCGCACCCACCCGGTCCAGCGCCGCCACGACGAGCTCGTCCTTGCCGCCGGGGAAATGGAAGTACACCGAGCCCCGGGGCGCACCGGAGGCGTCGGTGATGCGGGCGAGGCCGGTGCCGTGGTAGCCGCGGGTCTGGATCAGCTCCAGCGTGGTGTCGATCATGCGCGCCTTCGTGCGTGCTCCCTTGGTGGTCACAGCAAAATAATAGACCGGTCTACATATTTCTGTCGACACCGCGAGCCCTCCGCCGGACGGGCCACGTGCGACGGGGGGCACACTGAACCGGTTCCACTCTCGACAGACGAAAGGACCTTCCGGTGCCGGAGCTCGTCAGCATTCCCACCCACTGGTACAACATCGCGGGAGACCTGCCCGACGCCCCGCCGCCGCACCTGCATCCCGGCACCAGCGAACCGGTCACGGCCGCCGACCTCGAACCGCTGTTCGCCGCCGGCCTGATCGAGCAGGAGCTGTCCACCGAGACCGACATCGCGATCCCCGAACCCGTCCGGGAGGCGTACGCGACCTACCGCACCACGCCGCTGCTGCGGGCCCGGTCCTTCGAGCGCGCACTCGGTACCCCCGCCCGCATCTACGTCAAGTACGAGGGCGTGAGCCCGGTGGGCAGCCACAAGACGAATTCGGCTCTGGCGCAGGCGTATTACAACTCCCTCGACGGCGTGAAGAAGCTGACGACCGAGACCGGCGCCGGCCAGTGGGGCAGCGCGCTGTCGTTCGCATGCGCCAAGTTCGGCATCGATCTCGAGGTGTGGCAGGTGCGCGCCTCGTACGAGTCCAAGCCGTACCGCCGGCACCTCATCGAGGTGTACGGCGGCACCGTGCACTCGAGCCCGTCGGAACTCACCGCGTCCGGCCGCAAGGTGCGTGCCGAACAGCCGGACACCCCCGGCTCGCTGGGGATCGCCGTGTCCGAGGCCGTGGAGGTCGCCGCCGGCGACCCCGCCGCCCGGTACGCGCTCGGCAGTGTGCTCAACCACGTCGTGCTGCACCAGACCGTGATCGGTCTCGAAGCCGTCGCCCAGCTGCGCGCCGCCGGCGAGGAGCAGGCCGACGTCGTGTTCGGCTGCGCCGGCGGCGGCTCCAACCTGGCCGGCCTGTCGTTCCCGTTCCTGCGCGAGGTGCTGCACGGTCGCGCCACGACGCGGGTGGTGGCCGCCGAGCCGGCCGCGTGCCCGTCCATCACGCAGGGCGAGTACCGCTACGACCACGGCGACATCGTCGGCCTCACCCCGCTGCTCAAGATGCACACCCTCGGTCAGGACTTCATCCCCGACCCCATCCACGCCGGCGGGCTGCGCTACCACGGCATGGCGCCGCTGCTGAGCCACACCGTCGAACTGGGATACGTGCAGGGCACGGCCGTCGCGCAGACCGATGCCTTCGCGGCGGCCGTCGAGTTCGCCCGCAGCGAGGGCATCGTGCCCGCCCCCGAGTCGGCCCACGCCCTCGCGGCGGCCGCCGAGTACGCGCGGACCGTCACCGGGCCCGAGGTGATCGTGATCGGGCTGTCCGGGCACGGGCAGCTCGACCTGCCGGCCTACGCCGCATACCTGCACGGCGAGCTCGGATAGCCCCGGAGCGTGTCTTCCTCCCCTGTGACGGGGAGGAAGACACGCCGAGGAAGTCTGTGATGCAACACACGCCCGGTCATCGGCGATACACCTGTGGAACCGCTCCACCGCGCCATGTCACCACCGGGAGGCCCCGATGCCCGACGCAGCCGACAACCTGGCCCTGCGCCTGCTCGACGCAGTGCACCGCACCCGAGGCGTAGATCCCGGGATCGTCACCGATCGCTACCGGGCCTACCGGGCCGCCCAGGGCGCGGACGCCGGCCGCGACGGGATCCGCGCGCTCCTGCGCACCTTCGAGGAGACCGGCGGCAGCGCCCAGTGGGCCGGCAAGGTCGGCCACTACCGTCGCCGCTACAGCCCCGACGAGGCCCCCATCGCCGCCGACACCGTCGAACTGGCCGCCGAGGTCCTGTACCGGCACGGCGTCGACACCATCGACGACCTCGCCGGTACGGACGACACCACCCTCGCCGGCGAGTGGCAGCGGCGCGGCGGCGACGCCTCCACCTGGCAGCCGCTCCTCGACGCCCTGCGGCCCGCCCGAGCCCTGCACACCGTCGCCTGAGCGGGCCCGGATCCGGACGCAAACCCGCCCGGGCCGCCCGCCGCCGGGCGCATACTCGACCTATGCGTTATTCCGGCCGTCCGGAGGCCGGGCGGCGGCTGGCCCGCTCGGTCGCCCACCTGCGCGACGCGAACCCCGTGGTCCTCGCCCTCCCACGCGGCGGCATCCCCGTCGCCCGCGAGGTGGCTCGCGCCCTCGACGCCCCGCTCGACGTGCTCGTCGTCCGCAAGCTCGGGGTGCCGTGGCAGCCGGAACTTGCGATGGGCGCCATCGCCGAGGGCGGATTCCGCGTGCTCAACGAGGACGTCATCCGGATCGGCCGGGTGGCCGAGGACTCGATCGCACGGATCGAGGCCCGTGAACGCACCGAACTCGACCGTCGCGCCCGGCTGCTGCGCGGCGGCAAGGAGCGCACGTCGCTGTCGGGACGCACGGTGGTCCTCGTCGACGACGGCATGGCCACCGGCGCGACCGCAGCCGTCGCCTGCCTGGCCGCTCGGGAGTCCGGTGCCGAACGGGTGGTGCTGGCGGTGCCCGTGGCGTCCCCGGAGGCGGCGCGTCGCGTGGGCGCGGTGGCCGACGAGGTGGTGTGCCCGTTCACGCCCGCGGACCTGGGCAGCGTCGGCGCCGCATACGACGACTTCCATCAACTCTCCGACGACGAGGCCGCCCGGCTGCTCGAGCCCGCCTGAGCACGCACCCGCGGACAACGGTTGTCCGTGTCCGTTATTAACAGGTATCTTCACGGGTCAGAGCGAAAAGGCTACAAATCGGGCACCCCCGTTGCTGCGTTTTCCGTCCTCGTGTGATGCAATGCACATCCACCAGTGAAAAATTGATGGAGGGGTCACCGTGAGAGAGTTTGCCGTGCCACAGTCGTTCTCGATTCCCGAGGACGCATCGATGGCGGACGCCGTCTTCCGGCACGAGAAGGAGTCGCCGACCTGGGTGCCGTTCGAGCGCAGGGTCGACGGCCGGTGGGTCAGCGTCACCGCCGCCGAGTTCGCCGCCCAGGTCCGCGGGGTGGCCAAGGGCCTGATGGCCTCCGGGATCGAACTCGGCGACCGGGTCGCGATCCTGTCGAGCACCCGCTACGAATGGGTCCTCATCGACTACGCGATCTGGGCCGCCGGGGGCTGCACCGTCGCGATCTACGAGACCTCCTCGGCCGACCAGGCCCAGTGGATCCTCGAGGACTCGGGGACCTCGCTGCTGGTCGTGGAGAACGACAACCACGCGCGGACGGTCGCCGCCGTGGCCGAGGCCGCGCCGGCCCTGCGCGAGGTCCTGCAGATCGAGGGCGCGGCGGGAGCGAAGGGCGCCGTCGACGAACTGATCGCGCGCGGCGCCGCGATCACCGACGCGCAGCTCGAGGAGCGGCGCCACCAGGTGCGTGCCGAGTCTCCCGCCACCCTGATCTACACATCGGGCACCACCGGCCGCCCCAAGGGTGTGCAGCTGACCCACAGCAACCTGTGGGCCGAGGCGGCGGCCGTCAAGCTCGCCCTGCCGAACTCCATGGTGAGCGGCAAGCGGACCCTGCTGTTCCTGCCGCTCGCGCACGTGTTCGCCCGCGAGATCTCGTTCGGCGCGTTCGAGCACGGCGTCACCGTCGCGCACACCTCCGATCTGACCACGCTGCTCGACCAGCTCGGCGAGTTCAAGCCGAACTTCATCCTGTCGGTGCCGCGCGTGTTCGAGAAGGTCTACAACTCGGCCAAGCAGAAGGCGTACGACGGCGGCAAGGGCCGGATCTTCGAGAAGGCCTCCGATACCGCCATCGCGTACAGCGAGGCGCTGGACAAGGGCCGGCCCGGTCTGGGCCTGAAGATCAAGCACGCGGTGTTCGACAAGCTGGTGTACAGCAAGTTGCGCGCGGCCCTCGGTGGCGAGTGCGAGCAGGCGGTTTCCGGCGGCGCAGCCCTCGGCGCGCGCCTGGGCCACTTCTTCCGCGGCGTCGGCATCCCGATCTTCGAGGGCTACGGCCTGACCGAGACCACCGGTGGCGTCACCATCAACACCCCCGAGCACCAGCGGGTGGGCAGCGTCGGCCGGCCGGTCAACGGGCACGCCGCACGGATCGCCGAGGACGGCGAGCTGCTGCTCAAGGGCCCCGCGGTGTTCGGCGGCTACTGGAAGAACGAGAAGGCCACCGCCGAAGCGATCGTCGACGGCTGGTTCCACACCGGTGACATCGGCAAGATCGACGAGGACGGATTCGTCCACATCACCGGCCGCAAGAAGGAGCTCATCGTCACCGCCGGCGGCAAGAACGTCGCCCCGGCCGTGCTCGAGGACGCTCTGCGGGCGCACCCGCTGATCAGCCAGGTCATCGTCGTCGGCGACGCGAAACCGTTCATCGGCGCGCTGATCACCCTCGACCCCGAGGCCCTGCCCGGCTGGAAGGAGCGCCACGGCATTCCGGCCGACGCCCCGGTGTCCGAGCTGTTGAAGAACCCCGACCTGATCGCGGAGATCGACGCCGCGGTGGCCGAGGGCAACAGGAAGGTCTCCAACCCCGAGCAGATCAAGAAGTACCGGATCCTCGAAGTGGACTTCACCATCGAGACCGGCGAGCTGACCCCGACGCTCAAGCTCAAGCGCAACGTCATCCACGAGGCGCACGGCACGGCGATCGAGGCCATCTACTCGTAGGGCCACGCCCATGGTGAGCGAATGTATCCTTCATCTCATCTGATCGAGTGAGGGATACATTCGCTCACTGTTATTGGGGGGCCGGCACTTCGGTCACGGTCCGGACGAACTCGGCGACGTCGCGCGTCACCGTGCGGTGCACCGGTTCGTGCAGCAGGTCGTGGCCCGCGTCGGGGTACTCGCGCAGGTCCAGGGCCGGGATCGCCCGGGCCCAGGCCCGCACGGGGTCGATCGGGGCCAGCCGGTCGTCGGCGCCGTGCACCGCGAGCAGCGGGATGCGAGCCCCCGCGAGGATCTCGGCCGTCGCGGGCACGGCCGCCGAGCGCGGCGTCCCGCACAGCACGGCCCCACGGAAGCGGCCGGCGTCGGTGCGCAGCAGCGTGAGGGCGGTCGCCGCGCCGAGCGAATGCCCCATCACCACCAGCGGCATCCCCGGCTCGGCACGCTCCGCCACCTCGGCGACGCGCAGCAGGTCCGCAGCCAGGTCGTCGAGGACGCCCGGTTCGCCGGGGCTGCCCTCGGACAGACCGTGCCCGGCGAGATCGATGCCCCACAACGCGATGCCGTGCGTCGCCAGGACCGCCGCGAAGCGGTGGTAGTGGCCGGTGTGCTGACGCATCCCGTGGGCGAAGACGACGGCGGCCGCCGCGCCGTCGACGGGCCAGTGTCGGTAGTGGATACGGCCGGTGCTGCCGTCGAAAAAGGGCATGCGGTCATTGTGCGCCGGTGCACAATCGCGGGATGACACCGACTACCGCCGCCGAGCGCAGTCGAGCCGAGGGGCGTGCCGCCCGCACCCGCGTGCCCCGCGGTGCGCACGGCGAATTCCGTTGCCCCGACCGCGACCCCGTGGCGATCTTCGAGCAGCAGAACCGCACCCGGCTGCCGGAACTGGTGCCGATCCGGTACGAGCGGATGACGGAGTCCCCGTTCGCCTACTACCGCGGCAGCGCCGCCGCGATGGCGGCGGACCTGTCCACCGAGCCCGTGACGGGACCGCACGTGGTGGCCTCGGGCGACGCCCATCTGGCGAACTTCGGCCTGTACGCCTCGCCGGAGCGACGGGTCCTGTTCGATCTCAACGACTTCGACGAGGCGTATCCGGCGCCGTGGGAATGGGACGTCAAGCGGCTGGCCGCCTCGGTATGGCTGGCCGGCCGTCACACCGGCTGCACCGAGCAGCAGTGCCGCGACGCGACCCTCGCGACGGTGCGCTCGTACCGCGAGACCATCCGGTTCCTGTCCGGCCTGACGGCCACCGAGCGGTTCTACTTCCAGGTCGACGCGGAAGAGATCGAGCAGGCGTCGCGGAATCCGGAGGCGATACGAGCCGTCGTGCAGAAGGCTCGCAGCCGCACGTCGGAACAGGTCCTGAGGAAACTGACGGTCACCACGGCCGACGGCGTTCCGCGCATCGTCGACCAGCCCCCGATCGTCCGCCACCTCGACATCGGGTCACTCGACGCCATCGAGCGGATCGTCGCGTCCTACCGTGCGACGGTGCGGGCGGATGCCCAGCTGCTGCTTTCCCAGTACCGCGTCGTGGATTTCGCGATGCGGATCGTGGGGGTGGGCAGCGTGGGCACCCGGTGCTTCCTCGTCCTGCTGCTCGGCCCAGCCGACGAGCCGCTGTTTCTCCAGGTCAAGGAGGCCGGGCGGTCGGTGTTGGAGACGCACGGCGGGATCCGGGAGACCCCGCACCGGGTCGAGGCCGACCTCATCGCGCACGGCCAGGGCGCCCGCGTCGTGGGGGCGCAGCGGATCCTGCAGGCCCACTCGGATCCGCTTCTCGGCTGGATCACCGGCGTCCCCGGCGCCGACGGCGTGCGCCGGGACTTCTATGTGCGTCAGTTCCGGGACATGAAGGGATCGGTGCAGTGGGAACGGCTCAGGCCCGCACAATCGGAGCAGTACGGCCGGCTGTGCGGAGCGCTGCTCGCCCGCGCCCACAGCCAGAGCCCGGACGGCGCGTTCGTCGCCGGGTACCTCGGCCGCGGGACGGTGTTCGACGAGGCGGTGGCGCGGTGGTCCGCCGCCTACGCCGATCGCACGGAGCAGGACTGGAAGGCGTTGTGCAACAGCGCGGCACCGGCGTAGCTCACCAGCAGTGTCCCTCGCCGCGATAGGTGGGGACGGTGGTGCGGGTGCCGCCGGCGTCGACGAGATGCAGGTGCGCGAACCGCTCGCACAGCTCCCCCGCCTTGGCATGCCGCAGCCACACGCGGCCGCCGACGGGCAGGTCTGCGGCGGCGCGGCCGGTGACCGGGGTCTGCACCTCGCCGGCACCCTCGGCGCGCAGCAGCCGCAGTCCGGCGGGCCGCACCGGCCGCGGTACCCGGGACGGACCCGTCGGGCCGGAGGCGATGTAACCGCCACCGAAGAGCGTGGCGATGGTGGGACTGGGCCTGCGCACCGTGGGCAGCGCGAAGTACAGCGCGGGCCGCGGTGTGAAGGCCCGGTATCGGTCGAACAACGTGGGCACGTAGAGGCCGGAGCCGGCGGTGACCTCGGTGACGACCGGGTCCGCGGAACTGATCTCGAGCGAACCCGTGCCGCCGCTGTTGACGATCTCGAGGTCGCCGACGACGGCGCGGACGGCCCCGACGACGGCGCTGCGACGGGTGGCCAGCTCGGCGGCCGACCGGCGCTTGATCAGGCGGACCGCGAGCGACGTGTCGGGCAGACCGGCGATCTGCGCCTCGTAGAACATCACTCCGACGACGGCGAAGCCGGCGGTCGTGGCGCAGCGGGCGAGCTGCCCCACCTCGTCGGGCGTGCGCAGCGGCGAGCGCCGCACGCCGAGGTGCACCGGCCCGAGCCGCAGCGACGCATCCACGTCGAGGCACACGCGGGGTCGCACACGGGCGGTGCCGAGGGCGTCGCGGACGATGCCGAGCTGGGCGGCGGAGTCGACCATGAAGGTGAGGGCGTCGAGGGCGTGCGGCCGGCCGGCGAGTTCGGCGAGCGCGGCACGGTCGACGGTCGGGTATCCCAGGAGCACGTCGCGGGCGCCGCGCTCGACCAGCCAGAGCGCTTCGCGCAGCGAGTACGCCATGATCCCGCGGAAACCGCCGTCGGCGGTGAGGCCGGTGCCGAGCACCTCCTCGAGGACCGCGCGGCACCGGACGGACTTGCTCGCCACCCGCACGGGCGTGCCCCCGGCGCGACGGACGAGGTCGGCGGCGTTGCGTCGGAGTGTGGGAAGGTCGACGGCCGCGAGCGGCGGGTCCAGGTCGGCCGTCGCGTCGTGGAGCCGGTCGAGGGGGTGGGTCACGGCGGGGGTCCAATCCACGGCAGGTCGGGTCGTCGCGGCCAGTCAAGCACCGACTTGGACCTGTGTCCAGGTTCAGGTCGTTTCCACGGCCCGGCCGGCGACGATCGCGGCGATGTCGTCGAGTTCGGTGACGATGGCGTCGCTGTCACGATCCACCAGCCACCGCAGGACCAGGCCGTCGAGCATGGCCAGCGCCAGGCGCGCGACGGTCGAGACCGGCTCGACCCACTCGGTGCCGGTGCGGGCGGCGCACTCCTCGAGAAATGCCTGGGCCTCGACGTCCATGATGCGGTACTGCTCGGTGGCGATGTTGCCGCCGAGCGGCTCGCCGGCGGCGCGGTGGCGCAGCGAATAGGTGGTGATCTCGTAGGTGAGCAGCTGACGGTCGGCCGTCGCCTCGATCGTCGGCCACATCGCATTGATCCCGGCGTAGAGCAGCTGCCGCAGCCCGCGCGGGCCCTGCGGGTCCGGCCCGTTCTGCGGGAGGGTGAAGGCGGTGCGCAACGCCTGGCTGAGCTGGAGCACCAGCGTCTCCCCCATCGCGGCGACGAGGGCTTCCTTGCTCTCGAAGCAGTAGTGCACCACCCCGAGCGATACGCCGGCGTGCTCGGCGACGGCACGCACTGTGACGGCCCCGAGACCGCCGCCCTCGGCCAGCGCGAGGGCGGATTCGACGAGTTGGGCTCGACGTTGGTCCGCCGGCAACCGGTTCAGCATGCCTCCGATCGTAGAACCCGGTCCGGATCCGTCGGCCCCTATTGACCTGGACGGTCGTCCAAGTCGATGATTGCCCCATGGCCACCGACCGTCCCGCAGCCACCTGGCGCAACTGGGCGCGCACCGAATCCGCGACGCCGCGCGCGTACGAGACTCCGGAATCCCTGGACGAGATCGCCGCCGTCGTCGCACGCGCATCCGAGCGGGGCCTGCGCGTCAAGGCGGTCGGGGCGGGACACTCGTTCAGCGGCGCCGCCGTCACCGACGGCGTGCTCGTCTCCCTCGACCGCTTCACCGGCATCGAGGACGTCCGGCCCACCTCCGCCGGTGCGCTCGTCACCGTGCGGGCCGGCACCCGGCTGCGGGATCTCAACCGGCTCCTGTGGGACCAGGGTCTGGCCGTGCCCAACCTCGGGGACATCGACGTGCAGTCGCTCGCCGGCGCGATGTCCACCGGCACCCACGGCACCGGCGCGCGATTCGGGGGCCTCGCCACCGTCGCCCGCGCCGCCACCGTGGTGCTCGCCGACGGTTCCGTCGTGCACTGCTCCCCCGACGACCACCCGGAACTCTACGAGGCCGCCCGGCTCGGCCTCGGCGCCGTCGGCATCCTCGCCACGATCACACTCGAGTGCGTGCCCGCCTTCGCGCTGCACGCCGCGGAAGCGCCCGGCACGCTGCACGACACCCTCGCCGTGCTCGAGCGCGACCGGCTCGCCGTCGACCACTTCGAGTTCTACTGGTTCCCGCACACCGACCGGGTGCTCACCAAGCGCAACACCCGGCTGCCCGCCGACGCGCCCGGCGCCCCGGTGGGCCGGGTACGGGGCTTCGTCGACGACGAGGTGCTCGCCAACGGCATGTTCGAGGTCGTCCAGCGCGTCGCGACCCGCGCCCCCGCGACCATCCCGCGGCTCAACGAGTTCGCCGCCCGGACGCTGTCGCCGCGGGAGTTCGTCGACCGCAGCTATCGCGTCTTCGCCTCCCCGCGCCGGGTCCGGTTCCGGGAGATGGAGTACGCCGTACCCGTCGGCTCGGTGACCGACGTGCTCACCGAGATCGATGCGTGGCTCTCCCGCAACGACTTCCGTGTCGCTTTTCCCGTCGAGGTACGCTTCGCCGCCGCCGACGACGTGTGGCTGTCGACGGCACACGGCCGCGACAGCGCGTACCTCGCCGTGCACCAGTACCACCGGCGCGAGCACCGGGCGTACTTCGATGCGGTCGAGGCGATCGCCCGCGCCGTGGACGGACGGCCGCACTGGGGCAAGATGCACGGCCGCAGCGCGGCCGACCTGCGCACGACGTATCCGCGCTTCGACGACTTCCTCGCCGTCCGCGACCGCGTCGACCCGCAGCGCACCTTCGCCAACCCGTACCTGGACCGCGTGCTCGGCCCGTAGGCCGCGGGCTAGCCGAAGGACGCCGCGATCGAATTGCGCGCCAACGTCTCCCGCTGATCGGACGTGAGCCCGAGCCGATCGCGCAGCGCCGCGAACGTGTCGTCGACGTACCCACCGAAGTACGCCGGATCGTCGGAGTTGACGGTCACCAGCAGACCCGCCTCGAGCATGCGCGGCAGCGGATGCCGCTCGAGCGAATCCACCACGCGCAAACGGACATTGGACAGCGGACAGACCGTGAGCGGAATCTGCTCGTCCACGAGGCGCGTGACGAGGAGGGGGTCCTCGAGGGATCGGATGCCGTGGTCGATGCGTTCGGCCCCGAGCAGATCCAGTGCCTGCCACACGTATTCGGGCGGGCCCTCCTCTCCCGCATGGGCGACCGTGTGCAGGCCCTCGGCGCGGGCGCGGGCGAACACGTCCTCGAACAGCGACGGCGGATAGCCCACCTCCGCAGAGTCCAGGCCCAGCCCGATGATCGGAGCCGACAGGCGCAGCAGCTCCCCGAACACCTCCTCGGCCTCGTGCACGGGCCGGTCCCGCACGACGGAGGCGATCATCGCCGCATCGACGCCGAACTCTCGCCGGCCCGCCGCGACGGCGTCCGCGAGGCCCTCGACCACCTCCGTCAGCGGCACGCCGCGGCTCGTGTGCGCCTGCGGGTCGAAGAAGAACTCGGCCCGCGTCACGCCGGCCTGCGCCGCCCGGCGCAGGTACGCCCGCGCGAGATCGGCGAAGTCCTCGGCCGTCCGCAGCACCTGCATGTTCGCGTAGTACAGGTCGAGGAAGGACTGCAGATCGGTGAACTCGTACCGGCTGCGCAGTTCCGCGAGGTCGGCGTACGGGAGCGCGACCCGGTTGCGCTCGGCCAGAGCGAAGATCAGCTCCGGTTCGAGAGTGCCCTCGATGTGGACGTGCAGTTCGGCGAGCACGATCCTCCTTCGTCGACGCGTCCCTTCCGCGGCCGCGCGGAAGGGACGCGGGTCGTCAGCGGCCCTTCCAGACCGGGGAACGCTTCTCCGCGAACGCCGTCGCGCCCTCGCGGGCGTCCTCGGACACGAACACCGGGCCGACGATCTCGCGTTGCCTGTCGAAGGCCTCGTCCGCCGGCCAGTCGGCGGCCTTGGCGATGACCTCCTTGGTGGCCGCCACGGCGAGCGGGCCGTTGGCCGTGATCCGTTCGGCGAGGGCCAGGGCACCCTCCAGCGCGCCGCCCGGCTCGGTGAGAACGTTGACGAAGCCGTACCCGTGGGCCTCCTCGGCGGTGAACGCGTCGCCGGTGAGGGCCAGTTCCATCGCCTTCTGATACGGGATCCGGGTGGGCAGGCGCAGCAGGCCGCCGCCCGCGGCGACGAGTCCGCGCTTGACCTCCGGGATGCCGAACCTGGCGTCCGCGGCGGCGACCACGAGATCCGTGGCGAGGACGAGTTCGGTGCCGCCGGCCAGCGCAAAGCCCTCGACGGCGGCGATGATCGGTTTGCGCGGCGGCGCCTCGGTGAAGCCGAGGCCCTTGCCCGGCACCGCGACGTTCTCCCCGGCGACGAACGCCTTGAGATCCATGCCGGCACAGAAGTTGCCACCCGCACCGGTGAGCACGCCCACGGACAGGTCGGGATCGGCGTCGAGTTCGTCGACGGCGGCGGCGAGGGCGTGGCTGACGGCCGCGTTGACGGCATTGCGGGCCTCGGGCCGGTTGATGGTGATCACCAGGATTCGACCGCGACGCTCGAGCAGGACCTCGTCGGACATGCGCGCACACCTTTCACAGGATTCGGTAGCCGACCGCGCGTACCGCGGTCCATTCGCTTATACCGCAACCGAACCCGGCGGCGGCGGCGGACCGGCCGTACCGCCGTGTCACGACACCCGGACGGCGACGGGCGTGACGAAGCCGTCCCCGTCGATGTGCACCTGGTCGCCGGTGTGGAACCAGCCGTCGTCGAAGGTCTCGGCGGTCGATTCCGGGTCGTTCCAGTAGCGGCGCGCGACGCTGGGACCGCGGCACAGCAGTTCGCCGACGCCTTGATCGGCGGCCGGGCCGAGGAGCGCGACCTCCATGCCGCCGAACGGAACTCCGACGCTGCGCGGGTGCGCGGCCCGCTGGTCGGTGGGCAGCAGCAGCCCGATGCCGCCGGTTTCGGCCACCCCCCAGCCGCGTACGCACCTCGCCGCGGGGAACGACGCGCGCAGGTGCCGCCACGGCACCCGCACCCCTCGGGCCCCGGCGGCGACGACGGTGCCGCCGGCCGCCAGGGTGGGCAACAGCTGCACGGCGCTGCCCGCCGCCGTGGACAGCGGTGCGGTGAGCACCGTGCGCGCCCCCTCCGCGGTCAGGTCCATCGCGTGCACCACGGCCTCGATCGTGGAGAGGATGTTCTCGTTGGTCAGCTCCACCCCGTGCAGTCCCCCGCCGCGTTTGCGCACGTAGTACAGCACCGCGAGCTCGTCCGGGGCGGCGCCCTCGTCCAGGAACGCCACCCCGTCGGGCAGCTCGCCGTCGAGGGTCAGGACGGCGCCGCTGTCGTCGGCGATCCACTCGAGTTCCGGATCGCTGCACGTCGGATCCGGCAGCACCGGCACCCCACCGGCGAGGACCACCCCGAGAAACGCGTACAGCCAGCGGAACCCGTTCGGATAGTGGACGACCACCCGGTCGGCCGGGCCCACGCCCTGATCGAGCAGTCCACCCGCCACCCGTGCCGCCGACGACCACATCTGCCCGTAGGTGAGGGCGTTGCCGGCCCGGTCGACGGCGGCGACGCGGGCGGAGTGCCGCAGCGCGCTGCGGTCGAGCAGCTCGGCCAGGCACGGCTCGAGGTCCTCGTACCGCAGGACACCGTCCAGTCGGCGACTGACACGCTCGTCACGGAACCACCCCGCTGCGCACGAAACCCGGACCACCGCCACCGACATCGTCACCTCCGCCTCGTCGTGTGCCTGCACTATATGGCGCGGGTCACAACTGGGGGCGGGATCGGCTCACCTTCCGGTGTACGACGCCTTCCCCGGGCCGACAGTGAGGAAGCTGCGCACGGCACCCTTCAGGTCGTCGGTGCCGAACAGCGCGCCGGAGACGTCCGGGGTCTCCGAGTCGGCGTGCGCGACGCCACCGGACCGCCACGCGCCGATGATCTGCTTGGTGGCGTCGTGGGCGCGGGTGGGGCCGTCGGCGAGCCGGTCCGCCAGGGCGCGTGCGGCGGAATCCACGTCCTCGTGGACCGCGTTGACCACGCCCCACGACCGCAGCGTCTCGGCGTCGTAGAGGTCGCCGGTCATCACCAGTTCGCGTGCGCGGCCGGAGCCGGCACGCTCGGCCAGCCGCTGCGGCCCGCCCATCGACGGGGTCAGACCGACGACGGTTTCCACCAGCCCGAACTTCGCGCCCGGCGCCGCGAGGACGATGTCGCAGGCGAGGGAGATCTCGAACGCCGCAGTGAGGGTGAGCCCGTGCGCGGCGAACACCACGGGGCACGGCAGGGCCTCGAGCGGGTGGATGATCTGCGCGAACAGGTCCTGCCACAGCTGCGCGCCCTGCCCGGCGTCGAGGCCGTCGAACAGGTGGACGTCCACCCCGCCGGAGACGACCTTGCCTTCCGCGCGGATCAGTACCGCGCGCGGCGGCGCGGCCACGAGCGCGGTGATGTCGGCGATCACGGCGTCGAACAGGGCCCGGTCGAACAGGTTCAGCGTGCCGTGCGCGACGGTGAGCACGGCGACCTCGGCACCGGCCGCGGTGGTGTGGCGCTCGAGGCGGGTGGGATGTGTGGTCTGCGTCATGCGCGCCACACTAGGCGAGCGTGCGGCGCTGCTCGAGGGGTGGTCTCGGCGCCGGCTCGGTGCGCACGGGCCGCGCGAAGAACAGCGCCGCGGCGAAGCCGACGAGCAGGACCGCGGCAGGCAGCAGCGTCGACTCGGCCATGGCGGCGGCGAACGGCGCGCGCACCGGCTCGGGCAGGGCCGTCGTCCCGCCCTCGCCGGCACCGCCGCCGGCCAACCCGTGCACGGCGAGGCGGGACGTGATGAGCGCACCCACGGCGGCGCTGCCCAGGACGGCACCGACCTGCCGGGTGGTGTTGTAGACACCCGACCCGGCCCCCGCCTGATGCGGCGGCAGGCCGTGCGTCGCGGTGGCGGCCAGCGGCGACCAGATGCCGGCCATCGCGGCGCCCATGAGGGCGATCGGCAGCAGCAGCTGCCACACCGGCGAGTCGGGCGTCATCACCGCGGCCAGCCACGCCAGCGACACGGCGAGCAGCGCGAATCCGGTGCCGGCGATGTAGCGCGGATGGGTCCGGTCCACGAGCCGCCCGACCATCGGGGCGAGCACGCCGGTGAGGACCGCCATCGGGGCCATCAGCAACGCCGACTCCGTGGGTGTCCAGCCGCGCACGCCCTGGGCGTAGAACATCAGCGGCAGCACCATCGCGGTGACCGAGAAGCCCATCGTGGCGATGCCGATGTTGGCCAGCGAGAAGTTGCGGTCGCGGAACAGGCCGAGCGGAACGAGCGGCTCCCCGCGCCCCCGGGACTGGTACCACACGAACACCGCCAGCAGCGCCACCCCGGCGGCGATCAGCACCCACACGGGAGTGGACCAGTCGTAGGAGTTGCCCTCCTGGATACCGAACACGAGACAGAACATGCCCGCGCCGCTGAGCAGCACGCCGAGGAGGTCGAACCGGTGCGGATGGGTGGGCAGCGCCGGGACCAGCCGCGCCGCGAGGACGAAACCGACGATCCCGACCGGCACGTTCACGAAGAAGATCCATTCCCAGCCGAGGTTGTCGACGAGGACACCGCCGGCCAGCGGGCCCACGAGGGTCGCGACCCCCGCCACCGCGCCCCACAGGCCCATCGCGGTGCCTCGCCGGTCGGGCGGGAAGGTGCGGGTGATGATCGCCATCGTCTGCGGGGTCATCAGGGCCGCGCCGAGGCCCTGGAAGACCCGGGCGACCACGAGGGCGGCGACGGTGCCGGACAATCCGCACCACAACGACGCCGCGGTGAACAGCACCAGGCCCGCCAGGTAGACGCGCTTCGGGCCGAACCGGTCGCCGAGGCGGCCGGTGACCAGCAGCGGCACCGCGTATGCCAGCAGGTACGCGCTGGTGACCCACACGACGTTGTTGATGTCGGTATCCAGCGCCCGCATGATCGCCGGGTTGGCGACCGCCACGATGGTGCTGTCCACCAGGATCATGAAGAACCCGAGGCACAGCGCCCACAGCGCCGGCCACGGATTTGTCTCGGTCTCCACCCGCACGTCCTCCGCTCGTAGGCGTCTACGGTAGCGCCGTGGACGGACATCTCCTGGACATCGTGCGGCTGGCCTGGTGCCGCGAACTCGGGCTCGACGACGGAGCGCTCGCCGCGCCGGGACGGGTGACGCGGGTGGACGACGCGTCCGCGCTGGTCCGGGTGCTGCGCCTCGGTGAGGCCACCGCGGTGGTGGGTCCGAGCTGGGCGGTCGAGGCCGTCGCGGCGGTGCCCGACGCGGAGCTGGACGCGTCGGCGTTGCTCGACCTGACCCGCGGCCGCGCGGTGCGCAGCCACGCGCTGAGTTACTGCGCCGACTGGGTCGACGCGACGCGGGTGCGCGATCCGCTGATCTCCCACGAGGTCGACGATCTCGCGGAGCTGTTGCGGCGCTGCCCACCCGACGACGCGACCGAGGCGGGACTCGAGAATGTGAACGGGGAGGCCTCGTCGTTCGTGCTGCTCGACGACGACCACCGGCCGCTGTCGGGGGCGGTGTACCGGGAGGTGCAGTCGATCCTGGCGGACGTGACGGCACTGACCGTGCCGGAGCACCGCCGGATCGGTCTGGCGGCGACGGTCGCGACGCTCGCGACGCACGACGCGCTCGACGCCGGGCTGATCCCGCAGTGGCGGGCCCGGCGCGACAACACCGCGGGCCGTGGCCTGGCCGCGGTGCTGGGATACACCGAACTGGGTACCCACACCTCGGTGGCCGTACCGGCTAGCGTCTGAACGGGCCGCACCGAGCGAAGGGAGCCCTGTGAACGAGCACTCCGGAGGCGACAGCGACGGGTATGTCACGCCCGGCGCCGAGTACAGCCGCGACACGCACTACATCACCACGCGCATCACCGCCGACGGGCGCGACGGGTATCCGGTGGAGGCGGGCCGATACCGGCTGATCGCCGCCCGCGCCTGCCCGTGGGCGAATCGCACGCTCATCGTGCGCCGGCTGCTGGGGCTCGAGGACGCGCTGTCGCTGGGGTTGTGCGGGCCCACGCACGACGAGCGCAGCTGGACGTTCGATCTCGACCCGGGCGGGGTGGATCCGGTGCTGCAGATCCCGCGGTTGCAGGACGCGTACTTCGCCCGGGACCCCGAGTACCCACGGGGCATCACGGTCCCGGCCGTCGTGGACGTGCCCACCGGCCGGGTGGTCACCAACGATTACGCGCAGATGACCCTGGACTTCTCCACGGAGTGGACGGCGCTGCACCGCGACGGCGCCCCCGACCTCTACCCGGAGCCGTTGCGCGACGAGATCGACGAGGTGGCCCAGCTCGTCTACCAGGACATCAACAACGGCGTGTACCGGTGCGGGTTCGCCGGGTCGCAGCGCGCGTACGACCGCGCCTTCGACCGGCTGTTCGCGCGGCTGGACTGGCTCGAGGAACGGCTGAGTTCGCGCCGGTACCTGGTGGGCGAGACGATCACCGAGGCGGATGTCCGGCTGTTCACCACGCTGGCCCGCTTCGACGCCGTCTACCACGGGCACTTCAAGTGCAACCGGGGTCTGCTCTCGTCGATGCCGGCGCTGTGGGGGTACGCCCGGGACCTGTTCCAGACGCCGGGCTTCGGCGACACGATCGACTTCGTGCAGATCAAGGAGCACTACTACATCGTGCACGCCGACATCAATCCGACGCAGATCGTGCCGAAGGGCCCCGACCTGAGGGGGTGGCTGACGCCGCACGGCCGGGAAGAGCTGGGCGGCAAGCCGTTCGGTGACGGCACGCCACCGCCCCCGCCGCGGGCGCAGGAGGCGGTGCCGGCCGGTCACGGCGCGTGATTCACGCGCCCGGATAGGTTCCGAAGCTCCAGTACACCCCCTGCGGGTCCCGGCACGTGAAGTCGTGTGAGCCGTAGTCGGTGTCGTGCAGGGCGACGACGATCGTGGCGCCCGCGGCCACGGCGCGTTCGTGCAGCGTGTCGACGGCGGTGGTATCGGGGGCGACGAGGTAGATGCAGCCGGTGCCGGCGGGCGTCTCGATCGGGCCGCCCCGACCGGCCGAGCCGAGCATGACGCCGCCGCCGTGCGGCCATCTCAGCTCGGCGTGGTCGACGCGGTCGCCGTCGCCGTAGACGGCGTTCTCGGTGAAGCCGAACGCGTCGACGAGGAAGCGGATCGCCGCCCGGGCATCGGTGTAGGAGAGGCAGGGCCACACGGTTGTGGTGAGTGCTGTCGTGGTCATGTCTGCCAGTGTTCGTCGACGGCCGGGTCGCCGTCTTGGACGATTGGGAACTGCTCGTCGCGCAGCCAGCGCGACGGCGGGACCCCGGCGATCTCGCGCCATTCCCGCGCGAGGTGGGCCTGGTCGTAGAACCCGCACCGGGCGGCCACGTCGGCGAGCACGTGCGGCCCGGGGCTGCGCAGCAGCCGACGGGACCGGTCGAATCGGATCACCCGTGCCGCCTCCTTGGGCCCGACCCCGAACTCGGCGGTGAATCGCGACGTCAGATGCCTTCGGCTCCAGCCGATCTCGTCGGCCAGATCGGTGATCCGCGGCCCCGGCGAACGCGGGTCCTGCAGCCTGCGCCACGCGTGCCGCAGGCGGGGATCGATCTCGCCGCGCCCGCCGGCGAGCCGCCGGCCGAGCACCTCGTCGAGGACCCGGAACCGGCTCTCCCACGCCCCGGTGGCGGCGATCCGTTCGCCGAGCTCGCGGGCGGCGGCGCCGAGCACCTCCTCGAGGTCGACGACCCAGGCGCCGAGCGCACCGGCGGGCACGCCCAGCAGCACCCGGGCTCCCGCCGGGGTGAGTGCGAGCTGGATGCCGTGCTGGTTGCCGTCGTGGGCGATGGTGACGGCGGTGGTGGCCAGCCCGCTCGCGAGCGCACCGAACCGGCCGGGCCCCTGGCCCGGTGCGGCGGCCCGCGCGAGTTCGAGCGGTGCGCCGATCGTGAGCACGACGGTCAGGTCCGGGGACGGCAGGCCGAGGTGGGTGCCGGGTGCGAATCCCGTCAGCCGGTACCCGTCGTAACCGCGCACGTAGGGACGCAGCGACGGGGCGGGCCGCCGCCGGGCACCGTCCGAGATGCCGGTCACGGTCCCAGGGTAAACAGGGATAGAGGACACGCCCATGGGGTACACGGGGTGAGCAGCCGTGGACTCACGGCGGCGCATGCAGGCCCGGGAGGGCCGGGAGGATCGAGGACGGAACGATGACCGACAGGGTGGGACGCGTGGAGAAGTATCTCGTCACGCTCCTGGACAACGGCAGCAGGCTGCAGGCGCCCGCGGTGGCGCGCTACGTCGAACTGACGCGGCGCGCCCATCCCGGCGAGACTCCGGAGCAGATCATTGCGCGGCTGGAGAAGATCTTCCTCACCGGAGTCACCGGCAGCGGCACGGCGGCGGGTGCCGCCGCGACCGTTCCCGGCATCGGCACGCTCGCATCGATCGCCGCGGTCGGCGCCGAAACCGCGTTCTTCCTCGAGGCTGCCGCGCTGCTGACGCTTGCGGTGGCGTCGGTGCACGGGATCGAACCGCACGAGCACGAGCAGCGCCGCGCCCTCGTGCTCGCCGTGGCACTGGGTGAGGCAGGCATGGAGATCGTCGAGCGGGCCACGGGCACGACCGCGAAGACGTGGACGTCGGCGATCACCGGCAAGATCCCCGGCGCCCAGCTGAGGTCCGTGAACAAGTCGCTCGCGCGGACGTTCGTCCGCAAGTACCTCGCCAAGCGCAGCGCCCTCGTGTTCGGCAAGCTGGTGCCGGCCGGGATCGGTGCCGCGATCGGCGGCGTGGGCAACCGCGCGCTGGGCAAGCGGGTCATCGCGAACGCGCGCGATGCGTTCGGCCCGCCGCCGGCGCAGTGGCCGGCGAAGCGTCCGCCGCTCGCCGGACC
Organism: Rhodococcus sp. M8; assembly: GCF_015654185.1. Lineage (NCBI taxonomy): Bacteria > Bacillati > Actinomycetota > Actinomycetes > Mycobacteriales > Nocardiaceae > Rhodococcus > Rhodococcus sp. M8. Next base: position 5,726,138 of record NZ_CP064065.1, on the reverse strand, counting down.
GGCCACCGGGCCGGACGGCGATCCGAACTGGCAGGCGCTGTCCTCTCCCCTGACCGGCTGGTGAGATGTCCGCGGGCACGGTGTTCGTGCGCGAGAGCGGATCCGGCCCGCGCACCGTGGTCCTCCTGCACGGATACTCCGACCACGGGGGCACCTGGTGCAAGGTGGCCCCGGCCCTGACCGAACGCCACCGGGTCCTGACCGTCGACCTGCCGGGGTTCGGCCGGAGCGCCGGGCACTGGCGGGCGCCGGTACTGGACCACTACGTCGACACCGTCGCCGACGTGATCGCCGACTGCCGGGATCCGGTTGCGCTGATCGGCAATTCGCTGGGAGCGGTGACGTCGCTGGCGTTCGCGTCGACGTATCCGCGCCGGGTGGACGGCGTCGTACTCGCCGACATGCCGGGGATGGCCGGCATACCGCGCAGCTGGCTGGGCGGAGCGCGGCTGCCGTTGGACATGGTGTCGCGCGCGCTGTCCCGGCCCGTGCCGCCGGCGCTCGTGCAGTTCGCCGTCGCCGCCCTGTACACCCGCGCGGCGCTGCACCGCCCGGACCGGCTGGGCGTCGACACGCGCACCGCGTTCGCGGCGAACTACGCGACGCGGCGCAGCATCGAGACCATGCTGGCCGTCGGCCGGGCCGTGATCCCCGAACTGGGCCGGCTGCCGATTCCCGAGATGGTGAACTCCCTGACCGTGCCGGCGCTGCTGGTGTGGGGCGAGCGGGATCTGATCACCCCGGCGCGCGCCGCGGGCCGGGTGAACACCGGGGCCCGGCGACGGGTCGCGATCATTCCGGACGCCGGGCACTGCCCGCAGCTCGACGCCCCGAGCGAATTCCTCGAACTGGTGCTTCCCTTCCTCGACCGGTCCTTCTCCCGGTCCGCCGCGCCGGGCACGTAGGCTCGCGGGGTCCGAGCAGGGGCCCACACCAGGGAGGGTATCGATGACAGCGCCGTTCCCGACGGGGCCGGTCGCCGGCGCCGGGTACGCGAACGCGGCCGCGCCGCCGCCGGGCATCGCCGTGCAGGGGCTGAGCAAGACCTTTCGCAACGTGCCGGCGGTGTCGGACCTGTCGTTCTCCGTCCCGCCGGGATCGATCACGGGATTCCTCGGACCGAACGGCTCCGGGAAGACGACGACCCTGCGGATGCTGTTCGGTCTGGTGCGCCCGACGGCCGGTGCCGCGCTCGTCGACGGGATGGCCTTCACCTCGCTGCCGCAGCCGGCGCGGGTGGTCGGTGCAGTGCTGGACGCGCAGAGCTTCCATCCCAAGCACACCGCCGGAACCCATCTCGACGTGTACGCCGCCGCGATCGGCGTGCCGGCGGCCCGGGTGCGGCACGTTCTCGACCTGGTCGGGCTCGGCGCGGCCGCCCGACGGCGGATCGGCGAGTTCTCCCTCGGCATGCGGCAGCGGCTGGCCCTGGCCACCGCGCTGCTCGGCGAACCGCGCTACCTCGTGCTCGACGAACCGGCGAACGGCCTGGACCCCGAAGGCATGGCCTGGCTGCGCGACTTCCTGCTCGGCTACGCGCGTTCCGGGGGCACCGTGCTGATCTCGAGCCACATCCTGCGGGAGGTCGAGCAGACGGCCGACCGTCTGGTGATCATCAGCCGCGGCATGCTCGTGCACCAGGGCACGACGGCGGACCTGCGGCACGCGCACCGCGCGCGGGTCCTCGTCGCCGCCTCCGACCCGGCCCGCCTGGCGACGGCGCTGGCCGCGGCGGGCCACACCGACGCGCAGGTGCAGCCGGACGGCCGGCTCGCGATCGTCGGGGTGGAGCCCGAGCGCGTCGCGGCGCTCGCCGCCGGACACGGCGTGACGGTGTTCGGGACGAGCATCGAGCACGCCGACCTCGAACAGGTGTTCCTGGCGATGACGGCCGGGCAGTACGTGGGGGCCGCGCCGGGGTGGGGCATGCAGGGGCCGACGCCCCCGCAGCAGCCGCCCTACCCGGGACAGTTCCCGCCGCCCGGGCCGTTCCCGCCCGGGCAACAGCATTCGCCGACCGGCTGGGAGGGACCCCGATGACCGCGTTGCTGACGGCCGAGTTCCGCAAGGTCCTGGGCCTGCGCTACTGGTGGATCCTCGGCATCACCCCGGTGGTGGTGGGCCTGTTCTCCGGTGCGCTGACCCTGCCGATCCTCGGCACGCTCGAAAGCGTCGTCGGCGAGAGCTTCGCCGAGACCGCCGCCGCCGCGATCGGGGTGAGCGTCGCGCTCGCGCTGGTGTTCCTGTTCGCGGCGCTGTTCGGGGTGGTCAACACGGGCAGCGAGTTCCAGCACCGCACCATCGTCACCAGTTTCCTGACCACGCGCGGCCGCGACGGGGTGATCGCCGCCAAGCTGACGACGGCGGTCGCGTTCGGGCTGCTGTACTGCGTGGTGGTCGAGGCCGTGTCGATGCTGACCATCCTGATGTTCGGCGGTGGTCTCGCCGGTGACGGCTCGGGTGCGGGCAGTGTCGCCGCGGTCCTCGGCGCCGGCCTGTTCGCCGCGATGCTGTGGGCCCTCATGGGCGCCGGGCTCGGCCTGCTCACCGGGTCGACGGCCGGCAGCGTCCTGGCGATCACCGCCTGGATCCCGTTCGGGGAGCTGATCGTCTCGCTGATCCTCGACGGCCTCGGGGCGAGCGCACTCGCCCGGCTGCTGCCCGGGCAGCTCACCTGGTACACGGTCTTCACCGTCATCGACCTGCCCGAGGAGGTCGACCCGGCCGTGACGTGGCCGGCGGCGCCGCTGGGGCTGCTCGGCTGGACCGCGCTGATCTGCGGCCTCGGCTGGTGGCGCACCCGGACCCGCGACATCGTCTGAGTCCGACGGCGGTTCTCGCGGCGAAGGGGAGGTTGCTGCGGCATCGATCGAGTGGTGGGCGCAACAACCACCCCCTCGCCGCAGAATCCTCCCGTGTCCCCGGCCGGCGCTAATGTCGGAAGACGATGGCACACGACGCGCGTTCCCCCGGTTGGATCCGTCGGCTGGGCGCGGAGGCCTGGCAGCATCGCCGCGTCGCGCTCGGCGCGCTGACCGTCACCGTCGTCGCCGCACTGATCGACATCACGTTCCCGTTGCTGACCAAGCTGGCGCTCGACAGCGCCACCCACCCCGACGGCCACGACCTGCAGCTGATCGGGCTGGCGGCGGCGGCGATCGCAGTGGGCGCGCTGGTGCGGTTCGGGTGTCAGTACGGCCGGCGGATGCTCGCCGGCCGGCTCTCGCTGGACGTGCAGCACGACCTGCGGCTCGGGCTGCTCGCCTCGCTGCAGCGGCTCGACGGGCGCGGCCAGGACCAGATCCGCACCGGGCAGGTGGTGTCGCGGTCGATCACCGACCTGCAACTCGTCCAGGGCCTGCTGGCGATGGTCCCCATGTCGGCCGGGGCGCTGTTGCAGTTCGCGCTGGCGCTGGTGATCATGGCGGTGCTCTCACCGCTGCTGACCCTCGTCGCCCTCGTCACCGTCCCGGTGATCGCCGGGGTGGTCGCCGTCGTCCGGCCCAAACTGTTCGCGGCGACGTGGTCGGCGCAGCAACGCGCGGCCGACCTGGCCCAGCACGTGGAGGAGACCGTCACCGGGGTGCGGGTGGTCAAGGGGTTCGGGCAGGAGGCCCGCGCCGTGGACCAGCTCGAACAGCACGGCCGCGCCCTCTATGCCGAGCGCATGCGCGCCGCCCGGATCAACGCCACGTTCGCCGCCCCGATGGGTGCCATCCCGCAACTCGGGCTCGTCGCCGTGATCGCGCTCGGCGGCTGGCTGGCCCTGCAGGGCACCGTCACCGTCGGCACGTTCCTCGCGTTCGCCGCCTACCTGGCGACGATGACCGCGACGACGCGCACGCTGTTCTCGGTGGTGATCATGGCGCAGCTCTCCCGCGCCGCGGTCGAGCGGGTGTACGAGGTGATCGACACCGAGCCCGATGTCGCCGACCCGCCGCATCCGGTGCCGCTGCCGGACGGGCCGCTGGGGCTGGTCCTCGACGCGGTGACGTTCGGTTTCGAGCCCGGCCGGCCCGTGCTCGACGGTCTCGACCTCGAACTGGCGCCGGGCGAGACCGTCGCCGTGGTCGGCTCCGCCGGCTCCGGCAAGACGGCGATGTCGCTGCTGCTGCCCCGGTTCTACGCCCCCGAATCCGGCGCCGTGTACGTCACCACCGCCGACGGCGACAGGATCGACGTCGCCGCCCTGCGCGCCGAGCACCTGCGCGAGGCGGTGAGCCTGGTGTTCGACGAACCGTTCCTGTTCTCGGACACGATCGCGGCGAACATCGCGCTGGGCCGGCCCGAGGCGAGCGCCGAGGAGATCCGCGCCGCCGCGCGGGCGGCGTGCGCCGACGAGTTCGTCGAGGCGCTCCCCGACGGGTACGACACCGTCGTCGGGGAGCGCGGTCTGACGCTGTCGGGTGGGCAACGGCAGCGCGTCGCGCTCGCCCGGGCGCTGCTGCTCGACCCCCGGGTGCTGATCCTCGACGACGCGACCTCCGCCGTGGACGCGGAGACGGAGGCCGCGATCTTCGCGGCGCTGCGGGCGCGCCCGAAGCGCACCACGCTGATCCTCGCGCACCGGCGGTCCACGCTGTCGCTCGCCGACCGGGTCGCGGTGCTCGACGGCGGTCGCGTCGTCGACTCCGGGACCGTCCACGAACTCAAGGCGCGCAACGCCCTGTTCCGGGCCCTGCTCAGTGGCGCCGAGGACGAGACGCCGGAACCGGACCGCGCCGACGGGTACGGCGTCGAAGCGTTGTGGCCGGAGGCGGCGCCCGACTCCGATCCGGCCGCGGTCCGGGCGGCCGCGCCGCAGGCGGGGCCGGGCGGGGGTGGCCGCGGCGGCGGTCCGATGAGCGGCGCCCTCGGGTCGATCGCCCCCACGCCGGCGCTGCGCCGGGCGGTCGAGGCGTTGCCCCCGGCCACCGAGCAACCGGGGCTGGACACGGCACAGCTGCGGCGCCCCGACCCCGAGTTCCGCCTCTCCCGGACGCTGCGGCCGGTGCGGTGGCTGCTGGCGGCGGTGGTGCTGTGCCTGGCGGTCGAGTCGCTGACGTCGATCGCGTTCCCGTCGATCGTGCGTTACGCCGTCGACCGCGGCGTCACGCCGGGCGAACCCGCGCGGCTGTGGGCGGCCACCGCAGTGGGCGCCGCGCTGGCGCTCCTGGCCTGGCTGGTGGTCGCGGTGCTCATCGTGCTCACCGCCCGCGCCGGCGAAAGGGTGCTGTTCGGGTTGCGGGTGCGCAGCTACGCGCACCTGCAGCGGCTGGGTCTGGACTACTACGAGCGGGAGCTGTCCGGCCGCATCATGACCCGGATGACCACGGACGTGGACGCGCTCTCCTCGTTCATCCAGACCGGGTTGTCCACCGCGGTGGTGAGCGTGCTGACGCTGGTCGGGATCTCGGTCGCCCTGCTCGCCACCGACCTCACCCTGGGGCTGGTGGCGCTGGCGGTGGTGCCGCCGTTGCTCGCGGCGACGCTGTGGTTCCGGCGGGTCTCGTCCACGGCCTACTCGGTCTCCCGCGAACGCATCTCCCTGGTCAACGCGGACTTCCAGGAGAACGTCACCGGGCTGCGGGCGGCCCAGGCCTACCGCCGGGAGGAGTTCGCGGCCCGCCGGTTCGCCGAGCGCGCCGATGCGTACCGGCGCAGCCGGATGCGCTCCCAGCGGGCCATCTCGCTGTACTTCCCGTTCATTGCGCTGCTGTCCGACCTCGCGCTGGCCGCGGTGGTGTTCGTCGGAGCCCGGGAGGTGGCCTCCGGGGCGACGACCGCGGGCGTGCTCGTCGCGTTCGTGCTCTACCTCGGCCTGCTGTTCGGTCCCATCCAGCAGTTGTCGCAGGTGTTCGACGGCTACCAGCAGGCCCGGGTGGGGCTGCGCCGGATCGGCGACCTGCTGCGCACCGAGAGTTCCCTCGAGACGGGCGGCACCGGCACGGTGCCCGTCCCGGGACACCTGCGCGGCGACGTGCGCCTCGACGACGTCGGGTTCCGCTACGCGGGGGCCGACACCGACGCGCTCACCGGCGTGGACCTGCACTTCCCCGCCGGCTCCACGGTGTCGCTCGTCGGCCGCACCGGCGCCGGCAAGTCCACGATCGTCAAGCTGCTGGCCCGGTTCTACGATCCGACGTCCGGCTCGGTGCGGGTCGACGACGTCGACCTGCGCGGGTATCGCCTGCCCGAGTACCGGGCCCGGCTCGGCGTCGTCCCGCAGGAGGCGCACCTGTTCACCGGCACCGTCGCGAGCAACATCGCCTACGGGCGGCCCGATGCGGACCGCGCGGACATCGAGGCCGCCGCACGCGCGGTGGGGGCCCTCGACATGATCGCCGGTCTGCCCGGCGGCATGCTGCATCCCGTCGGCGAGCGCGGGCAGGGCCTGTCCGCCGGGCAGCGTCAGCTCGTGGCGCTGGCCCGGGCCGAACTCGTCGATCCGGACCTGCTGCTGCTCGACGAGGCCACCGCGACGCTCGACCCGGGCACCGAACGGGCGGTGCTCGCGGCGGGCGAGTCGGTGACCCGCAGCCGCACCGCCGTGGTGGTGGCCCACCGGCTGGCCACCGCGGCACGCTCCGACCTGGTCGTCGTGGTCGACGGCGGGCGCATCGTGGAGACCGGATCGCACGACGCACTGCGGCACGCCGGAGGCGTGTACACGACCCTCTGTGATGCGGCCCAAATGCGGGCAGGGAATAATCGGCTGTCGAGAACCGTCGTCGATGGGGATCCCATCGAATCAGAGATTGTGAGGTAGGTCTCGACCGTGGCAGAGCTTTTTTGTTCGTCACAGCCGCGGGCTAGCCTCATATACATAGGCACTCCGATCGGGTACCGAAGAAAGAAACGAGGCGAACAACTGCCGTGAGCAGCAGCTCTACTTCCCAGTTCGGACAGAACCAGTGGTTGGTTGACGAGATGTACCAGCGGTTCCAGGACGATCCGTCGTCCGTGGACGCCAGCTGGCACGAATTCCTGACGGACTACTCCCCGGAGGCGGCGGTCGCGGGTGGCGCGAACGGCGCCACGCAGACCCAGCGTCCGGCGCAGAGTTCCGCCCCGACCTCCACCGAATCCGCCCCCGCCTCGAAGGCCACCCCGGCCCAGGCTCCGCCGAAGGCCGCTACTGCCCCGGCGAAGCCCGCACCGGCACCCAAGGCGGCTCCCGCTCCGGAACCGGCCAAGCCCGCCGCCGCCAAGCCGGCCCCCGCGAAGCCCGCCGCCGCCGCCAAGCCGGCCCCCGCGAAGCCCGCCGCGCCGGCCACCCAGGAAGAGTCCAAGGTTCTCCGTGGCGCTGCCGCTGCCGTCGCGAAGAACATGAACGCCTCGCTCTCGATCCCGACCGCCACCAGTGTGCGCGCCATCCCTGCGAAGCTGATGGTCGACAACCGGATCGTCATCAACAACCACCTCGCCCGTACCCGCGGCGGCAAGGTGTCATTCACTCACCTGCTCGGCTACGCCATCGTGCAGGCGGTGAAGGCGTTCCCGAACATGAACCGCCACTTCGCCGAGATCGACGGCAAGCCGAACGCGGTCACCCCCGCGCACACCAACCTCGGCCTGGCCATCGACCTGGCCGGCAAGGACGGCAACCGTTCGCTCGTCGTCGCCGCGATCAAGAACTGCGAGTCGATGAACTTCGCGCAGTTCTACTCCGCGTACGAGGACATCGTCCGTCGTGCGCGCGACGGCAAGCTCACCGCCGAGGACTTCTCCGGCGTCACCATCTCGCTGACCAACCCGGGCGGCATCGGCACCGTGCACTCGGTACCGCGGCTCATGCCGGGTCAGGGCACCATCATCGGTGCCGGTGCGATGGAGTACCCCGCCGAGTTCCAGGGCGCCTCGGACGAGCGCATCGCCGAGCTCGGCGTCGGCAAGCTGATGACGCTGACCTCGACGTACGATCACCGCATCATCCAGGGCGCGGAGTCCGGCGACTTCCTGCGGACCGTCCACAACCTGCTGATCAGCGACGATTTCTACGACGAGATCTTCCACACGCTGCACATCCCCTACGAGCCGGTCCGCTGGCGCAAGGACGTGCCGGAAGGCGCGGTCGACAAGAGCACCCGCGTCCTCGAGCTGATCGCCGCCTACCGCAGCCGCGGCCACCTGATGGCCGACACGGACCCGCTGCAGTTCGTCAAGGACAAGTTCCGGTCGCACCCGGACCTCGACGTCACCACGCACGATCTGACCCTGTGGGACCTCGACCGCGAGTTCAACGTCGGCGGCTTCCACGGTCAGCAGCGCATGAAGCTGCGCGACGTGCTGTCGGTGCTGCGCGACGCCTACTGCCGCCACGTCGGCGTGGAGTACACCCACATCCTCGATCCCGAGCAGCAGCAGTGGCTGCAGGAGCGCGTCGAGGCGCACCACGTCAAGCCGACCGTGGCGCAGCAGAAGTACATCCTCAGCCGCCTCAACGCCGCCGAGGCGTTCGAGACCTTCCTGCAGACCAAGTACGTCGGCCAGAAGCGGTTCTCGCTCGAGGGCGCCGAGTCGGTCATCCCGATGATGGACGCGATCATCGACCAGGCCGCCGAGCACGAGCTCGACGAGGTCGCCATCGCGATGCCGCACCGCGGCCGCCTGAACGTGCTGGCCAACATCGTCGGCAAGCCGTACTCGAAGATCTTCACCGAGTTCGAGGGCAACCTGAACCCGGCCGCCGCCCACGGCTCCGGCGACGTCAAGTACCACCTCGGCGCCGAGGGCAACTACATCCAGATGTTCGGCGACAACGACATCAAGGTGTCGCTCACAGCGAACCCGTCGCACCTCGAGGCCGTCAACCCGGTCCTCGAAGGCCTCGTGCGCGCCAAGCAGGACATCCTCGACAAGGGCGAGGGCGGCTTCACCGTCATGCCGCTGCTGCTGCACGGCGACGCCGCGTTCGCCGGCCAGGGCGTCGTGGCCGAGACCCTCAACCTCGCGCTGCTGCGCGGCTACCGCACCGGCGGCACCGTGCACATCGTCGTCAACAACCAGGTCGGCTTCACCACGGCCCCCGAGCACTCGCGGTCGTCGGAGTACTGCACCGACGTCGCGAAGATGATCGGCGCGCCGATCTTCCACGTCAACGGGGACGACCCGGAAGCGTGCGTGTGGGTGGCCCGGCTGGCCGTGGACTTCCGGGAGAAGTTCAACAAGGACGTCGTCATCGACATGATCTGCTACCGCCGTCGCGGCCACAACGAGGGCGACGACCCGTCGATGACGCAGCCGGCGATGTACGACGTGATCGACACCAAGCGCAGCGTCCGCAAGAGCTACACCGAGTCCCTCATCGGTCGTGGCGACATCTCGCTCAAAGAGGCCGAGGACGCGCTGCGCGACTACCAGGGCCAGCTCGAACGGGTCTTCAACGAGGTCCGCGAGCTCGAGAAGTACAAGCCGGAACCGTCGGAGTCGGTCGAGCTCGACCAGACGCCGCCGGCGAAGCTGACCACCGCGGTCGACAAGTCGGTGCTCGAGCGGATCGGCGACGCGTTCGTGAACGTCCCCGAGGGCTTCTCCGTGCATCCGCGCGTCAAGCCGGTCGTCGAGAAGCGCCGGGAGATGTCCCGCGAGGGCCACATCGACTGGGCGTACGCCGAGCTGCTGGCGTTCGGTTCGCTGGTCGAGCAGGGTGCCCTGGTGCGCCTGGCCGGTCAGGACTCGCGCCGCGGCACCTTCACCCAGCGCCACGCGGTGCTCATCGACCGCAAGTCCGGTGCCGAGTACACCCCGCTGCAGCAGGTGGCGGCCGAGGGCGGCAAGGGCGGCAAGTTCATGGTGTACGACTCGGCGCTGACCGAGTTCGCGGGCCTGGGCTTCGAGTACGGCTACTCCGTGGGCAACCCGGAGGCGCTGGTGCTGTGGGAGGCGCAGTTCGGTGACTTCGTCAACGGCGCGCAGTCCATCATCGACGAGTTCATCTCCTCCGGCGAGGCCAAGTGGGGTCAGCTCTCCGACGTGGTGCTGCTGCTGCCGCACGGCCACGAGGGCCAGGGCCCGGACCACACCTCGGGCCGCATCGAGCGGTTCCTGCAGCTGTGCGCCGAGGGGTCGATGACGGTGGCCATGCCGTCCACGCCCGCGAGCTACTTCCACCTGTTGCGCCGCCACCACCTCGACGGCATCCGCCGCCCGCTGGTGGTGTTCACGCCGAAGTCGATGCTGCGCAACAAGGCCGCGGTCAGCGACCTCGAGGACTTCACCACCGGCAAGTTCCGCTCGGTGTTCGAGGAGCCGCTGTACGAGAACGAGGGCGGCGACCGCGACAAGGTCACCCGCGTCCTGCTGACCTCCGGCAAGCTCTACTGGGAGCTGAAGGCGAAGAAGGACAAAGAGAAGCGGGACGACATCGCGATCCTGCGGATCGAGCAGCTGTACCCGGTGCCGCGTCGCCGCATCGCCGAGGCGCTCGACCGGTACCCGAACGCGCACGAGTTCTTCTGGGTGCAGGAGGAGCCGGCCAACCAGGGAGCGTGGCCGTTCCTGGGTCTGGCGCTGCCGGAGATGCTGCCCGAGAAGCTGTCGGGCATCAAGCGGGCGTCGCGGCGCGCGATGTCGGCTCCGTCCTCCGGCTCGAGCAAGGTTCACGCGGTCGAGCAGCAGGAGATCCTGGAGAAGGCGTTCGGCCGGTAGTCACCGGCGGTAGCCCCGCGGTTCTCACGCGAGCCGGGTCGTGCATGCCCTTCGGGGCGGCCGGCCCGGCTCGCGCCGTTTCCGGCCCCCCGGGACGTGACCGAATGTCACACGCGTTCACTCAGATCGAACCGCTGTGACATTCGGTGCGCCCGCGGCGAGGGCCAGCGCGGGCAGGGCGGCGACGGCGAGGTCGACGAACTCCTCGCGGGTGAGCTGCGGGTCCCGGAGCCAGGCGATCGTCGTGTCCTCGACGAACGCGATCCAGCCGCGCACGGCCAGGGCGACGGCGGGCCCGGCGTCGATGCCGATGCGGGGCAGGTACGCGACGGTGCGATCGACCATGGCGGTGCGTGTGTCCTCGAAGACCTGCCGCATGTCCGGGTCCCCGCTCGCGGTGCCGCGCAGCATCGACAGGTAGGTGTCGCGGTGGTCGGTGACGTAGTCGACGTACGCGACGATCGTGCCGCGCAGCATCTCCATCGGTTCGAGGCTGTCGTCGGGTGCGGTGCGCTCGAGCATGTCCCGGCTGGTGTGCCGGACGAGTTCGACGTGGAAGTCGTGCTTGGACGCGAAGTAGTGGAACAGCAGCCCGCGCGACACCCCCGCCTGGTCGGCGATGTCCTCGACGGAGATCTGCTCGAGCGGCCGTTCGGCGAGCAGTTGCACGCCGAGGTCGACGAGCTGGGCCCGCCGCTCGGCGGGACTCAGCCTGGTGCGCTTGATGCTGTTGCTCTTCACAGGTGCCATGCAAACACTCTTGTTGAATCGCAGTCAACAGGCTATTGACCGGCGCTCAATATGGCCCTACGCTTATTTACATGAGTCTTCCGGTTACAGACACCATCGCCACCGATGCGCACCCACGTCAGGTCGACACGCTGATCATCGGCAGCGGGTTCGCCGGACTCGGCGCCGCCGTCCGACTGACCCGGGCCGGCAAGGACTTCGTGGTCCTCGAGCGCGGATCGGAGGTCGGCGGCACCTGGCGCGACAACACGTACCCGGGCGCCGCGTGCGACGTCCCGTCCAACCTGTACTCCTACTCGTTCGCCCTCAACCCCGGCTGGACGCGGTCCTTCTCCCCCCAGCCCGAGATCCAGGCCTACATCGCCTCGGTCGCCGACAGGTACGACATACGCCGCCGCACCGTTTTCGGGTGCGACGTGCAGACCGTCCGCTGGAACACCGCCACCCACCGCTGGGACGTGCAGACCACCAAGGGTGCGTTCGACGCCCGGATCGTCGTCTCCGCCGTCGGGGCGCTGTGCGAGCCGTCGCTGCCCGACATCGCGGGCATCGAAGGGTTCCGGGGCGAGATCTTCCACTCCGCCCGGTGGAACCACGACGCGGACCTGACCGGCAAGCGCGTCGCCGTGATCGGCACCGGAGCCTCCGCAATCCAGATCGTGCCCGCCATCGCCGGCAAGGTCGCCCGCCTCGACGTCTACCAGCGCACCGCGCCCTGGGTGCTGCCTCGCGCCGACCGCGAATACACCCCCGTCGAGCGGCTCGCGTTCCGCCGCGTACCCGGGTTCCAGCGCCTGTCCCGCGCCCTGCAGTACCTCACCCGCGAGACGCAGGTCGTCGGCCTGGCCAAGGCACCGGTCTTCATGAAGCCGCTCGAGCTCGCCGCCCGCACGCACATCCGCCGCCAGATCACCGACCCCGAGCTGCGCCGCAAGGTCACCCCGAACTTCCGGATCGGCTGCAAGCGGATGCTCATCTCGAACAACTACTACCCCGCGCTGGCCCGGCCGAACGTCGACCTGATCACCGACGGCATCGCCGAGGTCACCGCGGACGGCATCGTCACCCGCGACGGCACCACCCGCCAGGTCGACGCCATCGTCGTCGCCACCGGCTTCCACGTCACCGACTCGCCCACCTTCGCCGGAATCTTCGGCAAGGACGGCCGCAGCCTGGCGGACGTCTTCGACGCCACCGGCATGCAGGGCTACAAGGGCGCCGCCGTCGCCGGTTTCCCCAACATGTTCTTCCTCGTGGGACCGAACACCGGACTCGGCCACACCTCGATGGTGTACATGATCGAATCCCAGCTGAACTACCTGGTGGACGCGATCGAGACGATCGACCGCCACCGGATCGGCACCGTCGAGGTGCGCCCGGAGGTGCAGGGCGAATACAACCGCAACCTGCAGGACGCCCTGAAGCGCAGCGTGTGGAGCAACGGCGGCTGCGCCAGCTGGTACCTCGACAAGCACGGCAACAACACCACCCTGTGGCCGAGCTTCACGTTCGAATTCCGCCGCATCACCAAGCATTTCGACCTGGACGCCTACCGCAGCGTCGCCGCGGCGGACCTCCCCCCGGTCCCGGCGCAGACGCCGGCGACCGTCCGTGACTCCGACGAGACCGACACCCGGAAGGTGGCAGCGCAGTGAGCGAGTTCGCAGGAAAGGTCGCCGTGATCACCGGCGCCGGATCGGGCATCGGCCGTGCCCTGGCGCTCGAGCTCGCCCGGCGCGGCGCCCGGCTGGCCCTGTCCGACGTCGACACCGCCGGGCTGGACGAGACTGTGCGCCGGGCCCGCGACCTCGGCGCCGAGGTCAAGGCCGATCACCTCGACGTCACGCAGCGCGAGGCGGTGCTCGACTACGCCGACGCCGTCGCCGTCCACTTCGGCCAGGTCAACCAGATCTACAACAACGCCGGCATCGCCTACCACGGCGAGTTCGAACGCTCGGACTTCAAGGACATCGAGCGGATCATGGACGTCGACTTCTGGGGCGTGGTGAACGGCACCAAGGCGTTCCTGCCCCACGTCGTCGCGTCCGGGGACGGCCACATCGTCAACGTCTCGAGCCTGTTCGGGCTGCTGGCCATCCCCGGTCAGAGCGCCTACAACTCCGCGAAGTTCGCCGTCCGCGGCTTCACCGAGGCGCTGCGCCAGGAGATGCTGGTCGCCCGGCACCCCGTCAAGGTCACCTGCGTGCACCCCGGCGGCATCAAGACGGCGATCGCCCGCAACGCCGCCGTCCCGGCCGGCGACGATCAGGAGTCCTTCGCCCAGTTCTTCGACCGCAAGCTGGCCCGCACCAGCCCGGAGGACGCGGCCCGCACCATCGTCGAGGGCGTGCGCAGGGGCAGGGCCCGGGTACTCATCGGCGCCGACGCGAAGTTCCTCGACGCCTGGGTGCGCGTGGTGGGCCCGTCCTATCAGCGTGTCGTCGCATTCGTCAGTGGCCGCTTCGTGCCGAAGGGCTAGGGTCGCGGTCATGCCCCAGCTCCCCCTGCCCGTCGTGCGGGCGGCGGTGCGGCCGGCCTACCGGCTCGCCCTCAACGCGCGGCTGCCGTACCCTGTCCAGCGCCGGCTGCTCGAGCTCGTCGCGCCGATCCAGACCCTGCCCGAGGGCACGGTGGTGCGGCAGGTCACGCTCGCGGGCCGGCCCGCCGAACGCGTCACCGTCGGCGCCACCGAACGTCCCACCGCGGTCCTGTACCTGCACGGGGGCGGGTACACGGTGGCCTCGCCCGCCACGCACCGGTCCCTGGCCGCGCACCTGGCCGCGGCCTCGGGTTCGGCGGTGTACGTGCTCGACTACCGGCTGGCCCCGGAGCACCCCTACCCCGCCGCACTGGACGACGCGGTCGGTGCGTACCTCGAGCTGGTGACCGAGCACGGCGTGACCCCGCAGACCGCCCCGATCGCCGGCGACTCGGCCGGGGGCGGCCTGACGGTCGCGGCGGCGCGCCGGCTGATCGACCGGCACGGGGTGCGGCCCGCCGCCCTGGGGCTGATCGCGCCCTGGGTCGATCCCGCCTCGCGGGACTTCCCCTTCGACCGGGACACGGTCCTCAACGCCGCCTGGATCTCGGCGTCGGCGCGGGCGTATCTCGGCGACCGCGACGCCTCCGACCCCGGCTACGCGCCGCTGCGCGGAGACCTGGCCGGCCTGCCGCCGACGCTGATCCACGTCGGCACCGGCGAGATGCTGTACCCGCAGGTCACCGAGTTCGCCCGGAAGCTGCGTGAGGCGGGGGTGGACGTGACGGTCACCGAGCAGCGCGAACTGTGGCACGTGGCCCATCTGCAGGCCGCGCTGGTGGGCGAGGCCGCCGACGCGGTGGCACAGCTCGGCGCCTTCCTGCGCTCACACGTGCTCGGTGAGCCACGCCTGCGCGACGACGGCTGAGTCCTCGCCGCCGCCGATCCGGTCGAGCATCTCGGCCAGGTCGGCGGTGGTCAGCTCCCCCGCGACGAGACTCAGGGCCTCGAGCTGACGTTCCTCGAGGACGTGCTTGCGGAACACCGGGATGACGTTCTGTGCGGTGAACACCGGTGGCTCCGTGCCGGTTCCGGTCTCCGGACCGGATCCGGGCGCGCGGTCCGGCGCATCCTGCAGCGCGACGCCCGTCGCGTCGCGCGCGGCGGCCGAGGCGGTCGTCAGCGCGGCCACGCCCCCGCCGGCCGCGGGCCCCGGCGCGTCGTCGGTTTCGACACGGCCTGGGACGCAGCCTCTTTCGGCCATGTCCCGCAGTCCGTCGTTCTCCTCGAATCCGCCCGTGACCGTCACGGTCAGCTCGCCGCACCGGCCGACGATCCCGGCCAACTCGGTGGTACCGAGCCGGGCAGCGGTGGCGTCGGAGACGAACAGCACCGAACGATCCTGTGCGGCAGCGTAGTCCGTGATCGCCATGTCGTCGGGCAGGGATCGGGCGAGCGCCTCGAACACGTCCTCGGCGTCCGTGTCCGTCGCAGCCGGGGCGAAGTACCGCAACAGCCGTCCGGTGTAGTCCGGCACGAGGGTCACCTCGGCCGCGTCCAGCGCCGCGAGGTAGTCGGCGCGGCCGCCGAGCCCGGTGCGCAGTTCGGTCCGGGTCCCGCTACCGGCCAGGGCGCCCGCGTAGATCCGGGCGAGCAGTTCGCTCGCGGCGTCGTCTCCGGCGCCGACGACCACGGTGGCGACGTCCGTCGACTCGTCGACCACCGACGGCCCGCACCCGGTCAGCACCGCGACGGCGACCACCGGCCCGGCCACCGTCCGAATGAATCCCTCGCCCCGCAGTCCCCGGCTCCTCGCGCTCCACACGATGCCCATCCTCGCGCATCCCCGGAAAGCCGAACGCCCCGGTCCGGAACCTGGGTGCGGGCTCCGGCCGGGGCGTGCGGTCGATCGCGTCAGTCGGTGACGCCCTCGGCCCGCGCCGCGGCCGCGACGGCCTCGGCGACGGCGGGCGCCACCCGCGGATCGAGAGGGCTCGGGACGATCTTGTCCACGGCCAACTCGTCACCGACGACCGAGAGGATGGCCTCGGCGGCGGCGAGCTTCATGCCCTCGGTGATGCGCCGGGCGCCCGCGTCGAGCGCGCCCTTGAACACACCGGGGAAGGCCAGCACGTTGTTGATCTGGTTCGGGAAGTCGCTGCGGCCGGTCGCGACGATCGCGGCGTGCTTGGCGGCGACCTCCGGGTGGATCTCCGGATCCGGGTTCGACAGCGCGAACACGATCGCGCCGTCGGCCATCCGAGCGACGATCTCCTCCGGCACCGTGCCGGCCGAGACGCCGATGAACACGTCCGCGCCGTCGAGGGCCTCGATCAGCCCGCCGTGCCGGCCGGCCGGGTTGGTCCGCGCGGCCAGGTCGACCTTGACCTCGTTCAGGTCGGTGCGCTCGGCCGAGACGATGCCCTTCGAGTCCAGCACGGTCACATCGGCCGCGCCGGCGGCGAGCAGGATGTTCGCGACGGCGACGCCGGCGGCACCGGCGCCGGAGATGACGATGCGCAGGCCGGCCAGCTCGCGGCCCTGCACCTTGGCGGCGCCCTTGAGCGCGGCGAGTGCCACGATGGCGGTGCCGTGCTGGTCGTCGTGCATGACCGGGCAGTCCAGCGCCTCGATGACGCGTCGTTCGATCTCGAAGCAGCGCGGGGCGGAGATGTCCTCGAGGTTGACCGCGCCGAAGCTCGGGCGCAGCCGGATCAGCGTCTCGACGATCTCGTCGGGATCCTTGGTGTCGAGCACCAGCGGGATCGAGTTCAGGCCCGCGAACTTCTTGAACAGGGCGGACTTGCCCTCCATCACCGGCAGCGACGCGCGCGGGCCGATGTCACCGAGGCCGAGCACCGCCGAACCGTCGGAGACGACCACCACGAGGCGGTTGGTCCAGGTGTAGCGGTCGGCGAGGGTCTCGTCGGCCGCGATCGCGCGGGAAACCTGCGCGACGCCGGGCGTGTAGGCGATCGACAGATCGCGCTGCGTCTCCAGGGGTGCGGTGAGCTCGACGGACAGCTTGCCGTCGATATGGCTGCTGAAGATTTCCTCGTCGGTCAATTCGACCTTCCGGGGGGTAGGTGCATCAGACACGATTGACACGATGACACTCCTGCTCGAGCCGGAACCACTCGGGTTCCGGTTACTGCGAAGTAGCTGCGCGACGGACATCCGGCGCAGCGCTTCGCCAAGGACATTTCGGTGAAGCTTCCGGGCGCGATCACGGTTACCGCTGTACAACGCTGTACGACTTCCGGAGCGTGATGGCGCCGAGGCGGGTGAGCCCTGGCGACGAGCCCTCTACAGGGTCTGCCATCTTCGTCCGGCTTCGGGGCGGTGGCACCGACGCCGGATTGAGGAAAAGTTTGCCACCTTCACAACCCAACAATCAAATCGGTATTTCTTGCGAATGTCTCACGTTTTTCCCCGCTCACCTGTGAGTTTGGACAGCCGAGCCGGAATGTCGACCCCGCGATCGGAGCCGTTCCGAGGCAAAAGCCCGAGATGCCGGCCGGTTACCTACCGGTAACGGACGGCGCGCGAAACGTCAGCCCCACCACTGGGTGAACATCAGGACCGCGCCCGTGAGATAGACCACACCGGCGCCCACGGCGGCGGCGAGCCCGCGCCGGCGGTCCGCGAACACCTGCGCGGCCGACACGACGACCACCGCGACGACGTGCGCGGACAGCGACGCCGAGCCCGGTCCCGGGAAATCCCGCTTGTCGCCCAGGTACTGCGCCGCCCAGACCACCACCGTCAGGACGATCACCGCGCCGCACACCACGCCGGACAGCGCCCGCAGTCCCCGCACGACGAGCCCGTCCCGCCGCGGCGCCCCGCGACCCGGGCGGGACGGCGCCGCCGTGGGGGCGCCGTAGGGGTCGCGGCCGGAGTCGTCGGCGTAGTAGTCGTCGGCGTGGTAGTCGTCGTACCCGTCGGCGCGGTCGTGACGTCGCGCAGGGCGGCCCCAGGTGGTCATCCCGCAAGCACCTCGATCCCGGTGGCACGGGCCGTCAGGGCCTCGAGCGCCTCGGGGTCCGTCGTGTACCGGCCGAGGGAGACTTTCTTGTTGCCGCCGTGGTAGTCGGACGACCCGGTCACGAACAGGTCGAGCTTCGCCGCCATGTCCCGCATGAGCCGCGCGTCGTCCGGATCGTGGTCCGGATGGTCCGCCTCGAGGCCCCCGAGGCCCAGCTCGGCGAGCTCCTCGATGTGGTCGAGCGCAAGCAGCCGCCCGCGCGAGCGGGCACGGGCATGCGCCACGACGGTGACGCCGCCGGCCGCGGCGACCATGCGCACGGCGTCCGACAGCGGCGTGTCCGCCTTGGTGACGTAGTAGCGGCCCCGCGACGAGAGCAGGTCTGCGAAGGCGGCGTCGATGCTCGGGACGACACCCGCCTCCACCAGCGCACGCGCCAGGTGGGGTCGGCCGGCCACCGGGCCGGCGGCGGTGACGATCCGTTCGGGGTCGACGGGCAGCCCGTCGTCGGCCATCCGCTCGGCCATCGCCCGGATGCGGGCCACCCGCTCCGCCCGCAGGCGCTCCCGCTCGACCGCGAACGCCTCGTCCCGCGGGTCGAACAGGTACGCGAGCAGGTGCACCGCCACGGGCCGGCCGTCCTCGCCGCGCCCGGTGCACGACATCTCCATGCCGCGGATCAGCCGCAGTCCCCCGGGCAGGGCGTCGGCCGCAGCGTCCCAGCCGGCGGTGGTGTCGTGGTCGGTCAGGGCGACGACGTCGAGCCCGGCCTCGGCGGCCGCGCGGACGAGCCCCGCCGGGGTGTCGGTCCCGTCGGAGGCGAGCGAGTGGGCATGCAGGTCGATACGCACCCCACCAGTGTGTCAGGTGCCGTCGCGCAGCCCCGGCGGCCGGCCCGGGGCGGGTTAGCATGACGCAGTGACGGCCCGGACCCGCCCGGTGCGGGCCGGAGCGTGCCGCGCGGAAGGGAACCGATGCCGAACCTGCCCTCGCACTCGTCGCGACGGACCGGCGCCGCGGCGCCCGCCCTGCGGATCCCCGCCGAGCGGGCCGTCGTGGACTGCGCCGTCTACGTCGACGGCATGCGACTGCCGGGCCGTTACGCCCACGGCGCGGCGCTCGCGGAGGTGCGCCGGCGCGGCGCCGGCTTCGTGTGGCTCGGCCTGCACGAGCCCGACGAACAGCAGATGACGAGCGTGGGCCGCACGTTCGGCCTGCACGAGCTGACGGTCGAGGACGCGGTACACGCGCATCAGCGGCCCAAGCTCGAGCGCTACGACGACGTGACGTTCCTGGTGCTCCGGACCGTGAACTACGTCGAGCACGAGTCGGTGACCACGACGAAGGAGATCGTCGAGACCGGCGAGATCATGCTCTTCTGCGGCCGGGACTTCGTCGTGAGCGTCCGCCACGGCGACCACTCGGCGCTGGCGGACGTGCGGCATCGGCTCGAGGCGGCGCCGGAACGGCTGGCGCTGGGGCCGTCGTCGGTGCTGCACGCCGTCGCCGACCACGTCGTGGACACGTACCTCGCCGTGGTCGACGCCGTGCAGCCGGACATCGACGACCTCGAGGAACTGGTGTTCACGCCCGACACCCGCATCGCGGTGGAACAGATCTATCTGCTCAAGCGGGAGATCGTGGAGTTGCGGCGGGCGGTGCTCCCCCTCGCGACGCCGCTGCGCCAGCTGACCCGCGGCGCGGGCAATCCGGTGCCCAAGGAGGTCCGGCGCTACTTCCGGGACGTCGCCGACCATCACACCAAGGTGGCCGAGCGCATCGCGGACTACGACGAGACGCTGAGCACTCTCGTCGATGCCGCGATCGCGAAGGTGACGGTGCAGCAGAACACCGACATGCGCCGGATCTCGGCATGGGTGGCGATCGCGGCCGTACCCACGATGATCGCCGGGATCTACGGGATGAACTTCGACAACATGCCCGAACTGCACTGGGAGCACGGATACTTCGTGGTCATCGGGGCCATCGTCGCGATCACCGTCGGCCTGTTCGTCACGTTCCGCCGCAACAAATGGCTCTGATCACCGCGGCCCGGGAGCGCCTCGCGCCGGTCTCCCCCGACGGGCGCACACCCGGCCCGGCGGTGCTCGCGGCGGCACTCGTCCTGATCGCCCTGCAGCTGACGGTGCGCTCGCTGCTCGCCTTCCGCGGGGAGTTCTACTGGGACGACCTGATTCTGGTCGGACGCTCGGGCATGCACCCGCTGTTGTCGTTCGAACTCCTCGGCTACGACCACGACGGCCATCTCATGCCGGGTGGGTTCCTGGTGGCCGGCGTCGTCACGGCCCTCGCGCCGCTGCAGTGGTGGCCCGCAGCGGCGACGCTGGTGGCCGGCCAGGCGCTGGCGTCGCTGGCCGTGCTGCGCGTGCTGTGGTTGCTGCTGGGGCCGCGGCCGGCGCTGCTCGGCCCGCTGCTGTTCTACCTGTTCACCCCTCTGACGCTGCCGTCGTTCGCGTGGTGGGCGGCGGGGCTGAATTCGCTGCCGCTGCAGGCGGCCCTGGCGTGGGTGGCCGGCGACGCGATCCGGCTGGTGCGCACCGGCCGGATCCGCTACGCGCTGAGCGGGACGGCGGTCACCGTCGTCGCGCTGCTGTTCTTCGAGAAGTCGGTGCTGGTGCCGGCGGTGGCCTTCGCGACCGTCGCCCTGATGTACCGGCTGGACGGCCGCCGCCGGCCGGTGCGCACCGCGGCGGTACGCGGGGCGCCGCTGTGGCTGGGCTCGGCGCTCGCCCTCGCCGGGTGGGCGGCCGCCTACCTGTCCCTGGTGGAGTCCCGGTTCGGGGCGCCCACGGCCGACATGGTGCGCGGGCTGACGCACCACGGCGTCTCGTTCGGGGTGCTGCCGACCCTGCTGGGCGGGCCGTGGCGATGGGACCGCTGGAATCCGGGCCCGCCGTGGGCGGATCCGCCGGCCGGGCTGGTCGTGGCGGCCTGGGCGGCGGTGCTCGCCGTCCTGGTGTGGTCGCTGCGGCGGAACCGGCGCACGGGCTGGGTGTGGGCCGCGACGGCCGTCTACGTGGCAGCCTCGACGGCCGCGATGATCAGCACCCGCTTCGGTCCGGACACGACGTACGAACTGGCGCAGACCCTGCGCTACCACACCGACACGGCCGTCGTCGTCGCGATCGCCGCGGCGCTGATCCTGCGCGCTCCGTCGCGCGGCGACGCGCCCCCCGCACCACCGGCACGGCGGCTCGTCGCGGCCGGGTGCGCGGTCACCTTCGCGGCGAGCAGCCTGTGGTCGACGGCGACGTTCGCCCGCACCTGGGCCGACAACCCCACCGGCGCGTACCTGGCCGCCGCGAAGTCCGCGCTCACCGCGCGGCCGGACGTGCCGATCCTCGATCATCCCGTCTCGGTGTGGGTGCTCCTGCCGGTCACCCACCCCCACAATCTGCTCAGCCGCGTGTTCTCGCCGCTGCCGGGACGCGCCGAGATCGGCGCCGTCACCCCCGAACTGCAGGTGCTCGACGACGGCGGACGGCTGGTGCCGGCGGGTCTCGTCCCGGTGCGGCACGTGCTGCCCGGGCCGGTACCCGACTGCGGGCATCTGCTCACCGCGTCGACGACGACCGTGCTCCCCGCCGACACCGCGCTGGTGGGCGGGGAATGGACGGTGCAGCTGAACTACCGTGCCTCCGCGGACGGCGAGATCGAGGTGGGCTTCCCCGCCGCGCCGCGGGCGCGGGTGCCGGTCACCGCGGGACTGGGCACGGTGTACGCGCGGGTCCCGGGCGCGGGCACCGGGCTGCAGGCCCGCTCCGCGTCGGCCGGGCTCGACGTCTGCCTCGCCGGTGGCCCGATCGGGGTCGTCGTGCCCCGCTGACGGCGCGATTCACATGCGGGCCGGGGCGCGGTTCGGGTCCCGCACGTCGATGCCGGCTTCCGACCACGCCTCGCGCAGCGCAGCGCCGCCGCGCAACCGCTTCCACGCGGCCTCGGTGCCGGTCAGCGGTATCACCTCGAAGAACCGCACCGGGTCGGCGGGCTCGGGCAGCACCAGGTCGGGGACGTCGCTCGGCTCGAGCATCACCGCGGTGAAGGTGGCGCCCTGCCACAGCGGCTCCCCCAGGTCGAGCAGGGCGTCGTCGGTGAGGACGACGCCCTCCACCGCGGGCAGGGCGGCGAGTGTCGCGAGCGTGCGGACCAGTCCCGGGAGACTGCCGCTGAGGCCGCGCACGCTGAGGATCAGCTCGGCGCGCGGCCCGCGGGTCGGGTCGGCGACCGTCGCGGTGGGGTCGCCCATCGGGTGCCGCGAACACCCCAGGGTCGCGAACCGCACCAGGTCCGGCTGTTCCACGCGGAAGCGCAGCACCTCGATGGGTTCGAGGCCGAGGAACGTCACGGACGCCGTCTCCGGATCGCCGCCCCCGAGGCGGGCGCTGAGATGGGCACGGACGGCGGGCAGCACGGCGTCGATCACCCCTGCAATGTAGACCCGAGGCGGGTCCCGCGCCGCAGGTGCGGCCTGCGCCGATCCGGCCGACCGGGACCCCGTCCGCCGGTACCGTCGTGTAATGGTGCGAGACACCGGCTTCCCCGGCGCCGACGCCGGCGACGACTTCTCCCGGCAGCGGCGGCGCGCCGAGTACGCGCGGCTGATCGCGTGGCTGCGCCGCGAACCCGAGGACGTCAACGCCGTGCTGCCGTTCGACGCCGTGGTGCGGGCCCTGGGCCGGGTCGGGGAACGGCGCCTGGGCCTGCAGAGCATCGACGTGGCCTCGATCGTCGGCAGCGTGGACCGCACCGAGGACTTCGACCGGCGGTTCCGGCCCACGTCGGCGCGGCTGCGCCAGCGGTGGGAGAAGCTGGCCACGGCCCGCCGCCGGGGCGAGGCGGTGCCGCCGATCACGGTGTACCGCATCGGGACGATGCACTTCGTGGTGGACGGGCACCACCGCGTCTCCATCGCCTACGCCCGCGGTGACGCGACCATCGACGCCTACGTGACCGAGATCGTCACCCGGATCTCGCCGGAGGGCGTGACCCAGCACTCGGACCTGATGCGCAAGGACCATTACCGGATGTTCCTCAGCCGGGTGCCGCTCACCGGCAGCCGGCGTGATGCGGTGACCGTCCGGGACCCGTGGGACTACGCGGAACTGGCCGAGTGCATCGAGGCGTGGGGCTTCCGGCTCATGCAGGAGCGCGGCGAGTTCCTCACCCGCGACGTGGTGGCGCAGCGGTGGTTCGACGAGGAGTTCGTACCGGTGGTCGACATGGTGCGGGCGGCGGGGATGCTGCGCACCCGCACCGACGCCGAGGCGTATCTGTGGCTGGCCGGCGAACGGTACCGGCTGGTGCGGCGGCACGTGTGGAACGAGGAGATCATCGAGCGGCTGCGGCGGCGGGCCCCGCGGTGAGCGCACGCCCACCGGTTTGATCCCGGGGCGCCGGAGGTATCCCCGGTCAGCCACCGAGGGCGCCCACCGAACGCCCGGGTGCCTCGGGCCGGTCGAGAAGCGTGCCGGCGCCGGTCCGCGCTGGGGTTGGGGACTCCATGCGCTCCGTACCCTGGTCGGGAGGACCGGGCCCACGACAGGAGGACACGCTTGACGGCGACCGTGCAGGACGCAGCCGACACGACCGGACCGCGTGACATCCGGGCCGAGCTACGGGCGGCCGCGCGCCGCGTGTTCGGCTGGGAGGAACTGCGTCCCGGCCAGCTCGACGCGATGGAACCGCTGGTGCGGGGCCGGGACGTGCTCGCGGTGATGGCCACCGGATCGGGCAAGTCGGCGATCTACCAGGTGCCGGCGTTGCTGATCGAGGGCACGACCCTGGTGATCTCCCCGCTCATCGCGCTGCAGAACGATCAGATCGCAGGTCTCGACGCCACCTCGGCGCCGGACGCGGTCGCGATCAATTCCCGGCAGCGGGCCTCGGCGACCGCGGCCGCGTGGGAGACGATCCGGGAGCGCACCGTGGAGTACGTCTTCCTGGCGCCGGAGCAGCTCGCCAACGACGAGGTGGTGGCCCGTCTCGCCGACGCGCACGTCTCCCTCGTGGTGGTCGACGAGGCGCACTGTGTGTCCGCGTGGGGCCACGACTTCCGGCCCGACTACCTGCGCCTGGCCGACGCGCTCGACCGGCTCGGCCGGCCCCCGGTGGTGGCGCTCACGGCCACCGCGTCGCCGCCGGTGCGGCAGGAGATCGTCGAGGAGCTGCGCCTGCGCGACCCGGTGGTGATCGCCAGCGGATTCGATCGGCCCAACATCGATCTGGCCGTCGAGCGGTACACGACCGACGCCGAGAAACGCCGGGCGGTGATCGAGACGGTCGCCGGACTCGAGACGCCCGGGCTGCTGTACACCGCGACGCGCAAGGACGCCGAGTTCTATGCGGCCGAACTGGCCGAACGGGGACTGCGAGCGGCCGCGTACCACGCCGGCCTGCCGTCGGCCACGCGCGAGCGGGTACACCACGGGTTCCTCGACGGCGAGTACGAGGTGGTGGCGGCGACCTCCGCGTTCGGCATGGGCATCGACAAGCCCGACGTGCGGTTCGTCGCGCACGCCTCCGCGCCGGATTCCGTGGACAGCTACTACCAGCAGATCGGCCGGGCCGGGCGCGACGGGCTCGAGGCGAAGGCGCTGCTGTTCTACCGGCCCGAGGACCTCTCGCTCGCGAAGTTCTTCACGACCCACCGCCCGGACGAGGAACTGCTCGGCCGGGCGTTCACCGCGCTGCGGCGCGCGAAAGCCCCGACGCGACTGAAAGACCTACGCGCCGAACTGGATACCCGCGGACGGACCCTGACCAACGCGGTCAACCTGCTCGAACGGGCCGGGGTGGTCTCCTCGGGACGCAAGGGGTTCACCGCACGCACCGTCGAGGTGGAGATCGCCGTCCGGCGCGCGGCGGAGGTGGCAGCGGTGGGCGAACGGATGGACCGCTCCCGCGTGGAGATGATGCGCGGCTACGCCGAAACCCGCGGCTGCCGAAGGCAGTTCCTGCTCGGGTACTTCGGCGAGTCGCTGCTCGAACCGTGCGGCCACTGCGACTGCTGCCGCGAGGGGATCCCCGAGAGCCGGCCCGAGCCGGCGAATCATGTTCGTCACGAATCGATTCCGCTACACACCCGGGTCGTGCACGCGCAGTGGGGCGCCGGCGAGGTGATGAGCGCGGAGACGGACCGGATCACCGTGCTGTTCGACGGATACGGCTACCGCACCCTCTCGCTCGAGGCGGTCGAGGAGCACGACCTGCTGCGCCCCGAGAACTCGGAGCCCGAGCCGGAGCCCGACATCGCCTGACGTCCCCCAGGCGGGCCGGGCGGATGCGCCCGGTGGATCCGCCCGCGACTTCGGAATCCGCCCACGCCGCAGCACGGGCGGATTCCGAACCGGCGCGTGGATCCTGCACGGCCCGTCCTGCCCGAGACGGCACAGGGGGCGACGGGCCGCGGCGCTCACCCGACGCTCTGCTGCGCCTTCGCGTAGGCGAACTGCAGGAAATCCGCGCCGGCCAGGGCCGCGAACAGCCCGGCGACGAGCCGCGTCGGGCGCGGCGCGAAGACCATCCCGATCGTGAAGAAGGTCGCCACCCACACGTCGAAGCAGAACGGGCAGGTGAGCAGCTCCCCGAGGCTGTGCCGCAGGGTGTTCGTTCCGCGCACCTCCTCCGTCACCTCGGCGGGACCGCCCCGTCCCGTGTACCGGGTGAAGGGCGCCCGCAGGGGGCTGGTCACCGCGTCCTTCGTGACCGTCCGCGACAGCTTGTGCGTGCCCAGGGCGAGCACGATCAGGTCCTCGCCGCTCAACCGGTCGGGCAGCCGCCGGCCGGTCACCAGCGCGCCGATCACGGCGACGGTGACGAGCGTGCTGTACCCGGCAAGGACCGTCGCGTACCCCCGCATCGGGAGGTCCTCACCCGCCGTGTATTCGCGGGCGTGCCTGCGGGCGGTCTCCGCGAGGTCGAGGGACGTGTCGGTCTGATTGCTCATCTGCTGCTCCTGCGGGTAGTTCGGTCCGCCCGCCGGATACCCCGTCCGCGGGCGGGCCACGCCTGCCGCCGCGCGCCTACTGTTCGACGAACCGCACCTCGTGCACTTCGGCGGTCGCAGCAGCGAATCTCGTCAGCCGCAGACCTTCCTTCTCGACCGCCGCGCGCCGGGTGGCTGTCAGTCGCTGCCACGGGGTCACCTCGAGCACGGCCGAATTCCTCGTGACGATGAGGTTCGCGGCCCCGGCGACGGTCCCGTCGACGAGGAAGGTCGAGCGCACGATGCCGTTCTGCGTCATGATCCGGCGACGGTGCTCGTCGGGCACGATCCGGGTCCGGTCGGCGTGCGAGAGCAGCACGTTGTCGTAGGGCGCAAGGATCCGCACCGGCGCCGGCGTCGCCGGTGCGGGTCGCGGGGCGTCGGGCAGGTCGAACACCTCGACACCGTTCTCGTCACGGAACACCTCGAGCGACGGACGCAACCGCTCGAAGACCTCACCGAGCCGTGTCAGCCCCGACCAGGTCTGCGCGTCGCGCACGCTCGCCGGCCCGAACGCGGCGAGGTATCGCCGGAGGACGACGGCCGGGTCCGCCCGTGCCGGGCCGCGACCGATCCACTCGTCGAGCGGCGTGAGTCTCGGCTGCCCGGAGCGCCCCCACAGCCCCCGCGGCGGCACCTGCACCAGCGGAAGCAGATTCCGCAGCCCGTAGGCAAGCGCGGCCGGGTCGCGGCCGGGGAACCGCTCGGCGAGCAGCGGGCGCAGTTCCTGCAGGCTGCGCGGGCCGTCGCGGAGCAGGTCGCGGCCCACGGCGGCGAGCTCGCGCAGATCCAGCCCCGCCAGACCGGCCGCATACTGGGGGTTGGTGGTCAGGTCCCGGTCCAGCAGCGGCTGGATCCAGTCCCGCAGGGCCACCGCGTCGGCCGCCGAGACGGCGAACACCGTGCCGCGCATGAGCACGATGCGCACCACGTCGCGTGATTCGAGGAGGTCGGCCAGGGCCGTCGGCCGGAACCGCCGCAACCGCGCCCACAGCGCGAAGTAGGGCGGGCTCGGCGCCTGGGCCTGCAAGCCCAGCAGCTGCTCGACCAGCTCGATCGCGGGCAGGTCGCCGCGCCGCAGCAGGTGCTGCCGGGCGAGGGTGGCGCGGCCGAGCGCGCGGGCGGTGAGGGTGCGCGGCGTCACGGGGACACCCTGCCACGGCGGTCCGACGGCGGCCCGGGCTTCGCATGCGCCTGGACGGCGAGACCGAGCGTCCGGTAGATGTTTAGTTGAATTTAGTTTCATGTTGCAGCGTCGAGGAGAGCCGATGTCCGATCCGAGAGGTGCGCGGCTGCTGGTTCCCGTGCTGTGCTTCATCATCACCACGATCGCCGTGATGCAGACGTCCGTGGTGCCGATCGTCGGCACCATCCGCGACCAGCTGGGCGTGAGCACGACCGCCGCCGGCTGGGTGCTGACCGCGAACCTGCTCGCCGCCGCCGTCACCACGCCGCTGCTGGGCCGGCTGGCCGACCTGCGCGGCAAACGCCCGGTTCTGCTTACCGTCCTCGCCGTAGTGCTCGTCGGCTCGCTGCTGTGCGCCGCCACGGACTCGTTCGCGCTTCTGCTTCTCGGCCGGGTACTGCAGGGCGTGTCGTTCGCGTTGTTCCCCGTCGGCATCGCCGTGCTGCGCGCCGAACTGCCGCCGCAGCGGCTGATCGGCGCGATGGGCCTGTTCTCGGGCACGCTCGGCGTGGGTGGTGCGATCGGCATGGTGCTCACCGGCCTGATGGTCTCGGGCGGCGACTACCGCCGGGTGTTCTGGCTGGTGGCGGCGTTCAACGTCGTCGCGTTGCTGAGCGCCTTCCTCGTCGTGCCGAAGCGGCGGCGGGCCGAGGGAGGCCGGATCGACTGGCTCGGCGCGGCCCTGCTCGCCGTCGGCCTGGCGCTGGTGCTGCTCGCCCTGTCCGAGGGCGGAACGTGGGGGTGGGCGGCGCCGCCCACCGTCGCGAGCGCCGCCCTCGGCCTGGCCGTGCTCGCCGGGTGGTTCCTCTTCGAACGGCACGTCGACGAGCCGCTCGTGCCGCCGCGGATGCTCACCCACCGGCCGGTGTTCGTGGTGCACGGCGCCGCGTTCCTCGTCGGCATGGCCATGTTCGTCAGCTTCCTCGCCACCGCATACTTCGTGCAGACCCCGCCCGCCGTCGCCGGATACGGGTTCGGCGCCACCGTGCTCGAGGCGACCGCGGTGTACATGCTCCCGGGCGCGCTCGTCGGTGTGGTCGCCGCGGCACTGGCGGGCCGGCTCATCCACCGGTTCGACGCCCGCTGGGTGCTGATCGGAGCGTGCGTTCTCGGGATCGCCGGCTTCGCCCTGGTGGCGGTCGTGCACGACCGGAGCTGGCAGCTGATCGTCTCCGGCATCCTCGTCACCACCTTCGTCAGTCTCGCCTATGCGGCGCTGCCGGCGCTCCTCGTCGCCGAGGTGCGCCCCGATCAGACCGGGGTCGCGAACAGCATCAATTCCATCGCCCGCACGGCGGGCAGCTCGCTCAGCAGCGCAGTGGTGACGACATTGCTGGCCACGCTGACCGTCGCCGGCACCGGCGGCGTCGTCCGCGAGAGCGCGTTCGTCGCGGCGTTCGCGCTGGGCGCCGCGGCCGCGGCCGCCGCCGCGGTGCTCGTTCTCGTCGGCGGGCAACCGGCGACGCGTCCGCTCAGCGATCGCGAGGAGGACGAGGTGGAGGCGACGGCCCTCGCCGCCGAATGGGGATCGGTGTCCGGTCTCGCCGCCACGCCCGTCGTCGCGGACGAACAGGCCGAGGCCGCCGCGGCGCGTCGGGGCTGATCGGGCGACGTCAGTCCTGCTCCCGCAGCGCGCGCACCGCCTCCTCCGCCTGCCGCGCCGCGTCCTCGGCCTTCGCGGCGTCCTCGTCGGCCGACCGGGCGGTGCGTCGCGCGAACTCGCGCCGCTGCTCCACCCGGCTCAGCTCCTCGCGCAACCGCGCGACGTGCCCGTCGAGTTCCTCGACCGCCGCGCGTGCCCGCGCCGCCACCGACTGCGCCTCGTCGGCGGTGTTCCGCGCCGCCTCCGCCTCGGCGACGGCGGTCTCCAGGGCGGCGGCGCGCCGGGTGCGCTCGGCCTCGTCCGCCTCGGTGTCCGTCCGTGCCGGCGGGGGCGGGACGACCGACAGCCCCACCGGGCCGAAGCCGCTGTAGTCCAGGGGCGCCTCGAGCCGGCCCCCGCGCACCTGCTCGGCCAGATCGGCGTCGGCGAGGGCGGCGTGCAGGGTCTGGCCGACCTCGCGCAGGGCCGCCTCCGACGCCCGCCGGCCATGCTCGGCGGCGAGGCGGGCCGCGGTCTTCTCGAGCGCACCGATCACCCGCCGTCGCTGCGTGGACAGCCGCCGCAGCTCGGACCCGGAGAGCTGGCGCTGCGCGGAGCGCAGGGCGTCGCCGAGCCCGAGCAGGGCCGTGACCTCCTCGGACTTCTCGCGGACGAGCATGTTCACCAGCCAGGCCGACACGGTCGGCTTGCGCAACCGGCCGACGGCCGCCGCGAGCTCGCGGTCTCCGGCCTCACGGGCGCGGGCGACGTGCTCGCTGCGGGCCGCGGTGAACTCGCCCGGATCGAGCCCGTACAGCTCGTCGGCGATGTCGTCGAGGTCCACCGGCCTACTATGCACCGCTCGGTCAGAGGGTGATGTTCTCCCCCGTCGCCTGGTCGAAGAGGGCGATCTTCGCCGGATCGAACCACAGCTGCACGGGCCGGCCCTTCGCGACGCCGGACTCGGCGGGCAGCCGCGCGACCATCGACCCGCCGGCGAGGTCGGCGACGCCGACGTCGGCCGCCAGGTCGTCGAGGTCGCTCGAATGCAGGTCCGGGGACTCGACGGTGAAGTACGCGTACTTGTCCGACCCCATCGACTCGAGCACGTCGACGTCCACGGTGAAGGTCGTACCCTGCTCACGCTGGGCCGGGTCCAGGAGCGTGGCGTCCTCGAAGTGTTCGGGCCGGACGCCGACGACGACGTCACGTCCCGGATTGTGCTTCTGCACGGCCGCCCACCGCTCGGCCGGCAGGGTGAAGTCGCCGATCACGGTGCGCACGCCGTTCGACTCGAGCTGGCCGGCCAGGAAGTTCATCGACGGAGAGCCGATGAATCCGGCCACGAACAGGTTTCTCGGCCGGTCGTAGAGCTCCTGGGGCGCGCCGATCTGCTGCACCAGCCCGCCGCGGAGGACGACCACCCGGTCGCCGAGGGTCATCGCCTCGGTCTGATCGTGGGTGACGTACACCGTGGTGGTGCCCAGCCGTTTCTGGAGGCGGGCGATCTCGGTGCGCATCTGCACCCGCAGCTTGGCATCGAGGTTGGACAGCGGCTCGTCCATGAGGAACGCCTTGGGGTTGCGCACGATCGCGCGGCCCATCGCCACCCGCTGACGCTGCCCGCCGGACAGATTCGACGGTTTGCGGTCGAGATGGTCCGTCAGGTCGAGGATCTTGGCGGCCTCGGTGACCTTCCGCTCGATCTCGTCCTTGGGCATCTTGGCGAGGGTGAGCGGGAAGGCGATGTTCTCCCGCACCGTCATGTGCGGGTACAACGCGTACGACTGGAACACCATCGCGATGTCCCGGTCCTTGGGCGCCTTCTCGTTGACCCGCTCGCCGCCGATACGCAACTCGCCGGAGGAGATGTCCTCGAGCCCGGCGATCATGTTCAGCGTCGTCGACTTCCCGCAGCCCGAGGGACCGACCAGGATGATGAACTCGCCGTCGGCGATCGTCACGTCCACGTCGCTGACCGCCTTCGCCCCGTCGGGGTAGAGCTTGGTCACCTTGTCCAGCACGATTTCAGCCATCTGGGTCATCCCTTCACTGCGCCGGACGTCAGGCCGGCCACGATGCGACGTTGGAAGATCAGCACGAACACGATGATCGGGATGGTGATGACCACCGCGGCCGCCGCGATCGAGCCGGTGGGCTCCTCGAACTGCGAGGCCCCGGTGAAGTTGGCGATCGCCGCGGGCGCGGTGATGGACCGCTCGGTGGAGGTCAGCGAGATCGCGAACAACAGGTCGTTCCAGCAGAAGATGAACACCAGGATCGCGGCGGTGACGATGCCCGGCGCCGCCAGCGGCGCCACCACCTTCCGGAACGCCTGCCCGGGCGTGGCGCCGTCCATCTTGGCGGCCTTCTCGAGCTCCCACGGGATCTCCTTGAAGAACGCCGAGAGCGTGTAGATCGCCAGGGGCAGGGAGAAGGTGATGTACGGGATGATCAGGCCGGCCCACGTGTCGAACAGCCCGAGTTTGCGGATGATGTCGAAGAGCGGGCTGACGAGGGAGATCTGCGGGAACATCGCGATCAGCAGCGCCACGCCGACGAGGATCTTCTTGCCCGGGAAGTCGAGCCGCGCGATGGCGTAGGCCGCCATGGTGCCGATGACCACCGCGACCACCGTCGCGATCAGCCCGATACCGATGGAATTGATCAGTGCGCTGGTGAACGCGTCGGTGCGGAAGATCCCGCGGTAGTTGTCGAGTGTCCACTCCCGGGGAATGAACCGGCCGTCCTTGATGGTGCCGGCCGGCTTGAACGACAGGCTGGCGATCCACACGACGGGGATCAGCGCGTACAGCAGGACGAGCAGGTTCACCACCGACCAGCTCAGCTTGCGGCGCGGGGTCTCGGTCGTCGTCATGTCACCGTTTCCCTTCCGGATCGGAGCCCGGTGCGGACGCCCCGAACAGCTTGATGAACACGAACGCGATGATGGCCACGCACAGGAAGATCAGGACGCTGATCGCCGACCCGATCCCGAGGTTGAACGCCTTGAACAGGTTGTCGTATCCGAGGATCGACACCGAGCCCGTGCCGTTGGATCCGCGCGTGAGGACGTAGATGTTGTCGAAGATGCGGAAGGCGTCGAGGGTGCGGAACAGCAGAGCCACCAGGATCGCCGGCTTCATCAGCGGCACGATGATCCTGGTCAGCCGCGTCCATGCGCCGGCGCCGTCGACCTGGGCGGCGCGCAGCAGGTCGTCCGGGACGAGGGCCAGCCCGGCGAGCAGCAGCAGCGCCATGAACGGGGTGGTCTTCCACACCTCGGCGAGCACGATGATCGCCAGCGACGGAAGCTGCTGCGTCAGTGGGGCACTGCCCTCGGGCAGGAGGTTCGCGAGGTAACCGGTGCCCGGCGTCCACGCGTAGTACCAGCTGTAGGCCGCGGCGACGGTGACGATGCCGTACGGGATCAGCACCACGGTGCGGACGGTGCCCTTGCCGACGATGGTGCGGTGCATGATCAGCGCCAGTGTCAGGCCGAGGACGAACTCGATCGCCACCGACACGACGGTGATCCCGGCGGTCACGGCGAACGCCTGCCACCAGAACGCGTCGGTGAGGACCGAGACGTAGTTGGCCAGTCCGACGAACTCGCGTTCGTCGGGGAACCGCAGGTCGTACCGTTGCAGGCTCAGCCAGACCGCGTACCCCACCGGGTAGGCCGTGACGGCGAGCATCAGCAGCGCCGCGGGTGCGACGAGCCACAGCCCGAGCCGGCGTTCGGCCTTCTTCCCTTCGGAGAGAAGGGCTTTCTCGCGCCGGGACGGTGCGGTCCGGGCGCCCTCGGCCGGCGGGACGGGTCTGGTTGCGGGCGTGGTGGTCACGGGATCAGCCCTTCCGAATTGACCGCCTTGCGAACCTGTTCCGCGAGTTCGTCGACCGTGCGCGGCGGATCGATCCGGTCGACCGGGTTGAGCGTGGCGGTGATGAGCGTCGAAATGCTCTGGTAGGCGGGCGAGACCGGGCGCACCGCCGCGTTCTCGAGGCTCTCGCGCACCTCCCGCCAGACGGGGTACGCCTGCTGGAACTCCGGGTCGTCGTAGAGCGAGGCGAGGGTGGGCGGAACGCCGCCGTCGACGGCGTTGTTGCGCTGGTTCTCCTCGTTGCGCAGGCACTGCATCGCCTCGAACGCCAGGTCGGGGTTGCGGCTGGTGCGGGCGACAGCGATGTTGAACCCGCCGATGGTGACCCGTGCGGGCGTGCCGGCGATCACCGCCGGGTACGGCGCGGGGAGGAAGTTCTGCTCGCCGTTCACCGTCAGCACCGTGTTGCCGGTGTTCTCGGCGGTCACGTTGCCGTTGTCGTCGATGGAGGGCAGGAAGCCCTTCTCGGCGTTCTCGAGGATGCCGGGGTAGACGAACGGCCAGTTCACCTGGAAGGCGGCCTTGCCGCTCTCCATGCCCAGGCGGGCGGCGGCCTCGTCGGACTGGTTCAGCGACGGGTCCGCACCGGGCGCCGTCGCCACGCGCTTCATGATGTCGAGGGCCGTCACGGCGGCGTCACCGTCGGCCACGGTGACGGTGGTGCCGTCCTCGGCGACGACGGATCCGCCCGCGCTGGCGAGCAGGGTGTTGAACCACACCATCAGGCCCTCGTACTGGCGGGCCTGTACCCCGATCCAGCTGGGCCGGCCCTCGTCCGCGAGCCCGCTCGCGATGTCGATCATCTCGTCCCACGTCTGCGGCGGGCGGCCGCCGGGCATCAGGTCCTTGCGGTACCAGAGCAACTGGGTGTTCGTGTTCAGCGGAGCCGCGTACAGGGTGTCCTGCCACGTCGCCGAGGCCAGCGGCCCGGCGAGGGTGCCCTCGGACACCGAGGCCGCGACGTCCGGCGGCAGCGGCAGCGCCCATCCCGCCTCGGCGAACTCGGCCGTCCACACCACGTCGAGGGTCATCAGGTCCAGCGTGTCGTCCTCGCCGGTGAGCCGCCGCGCGAGCTGCAGCCGCTGGTCGTCGGCGCCCTTCGGCAGGGTGCGCTGCTCGATCGTGTACCTGCCGCCGGCGGCGGCCGTGCAGTTCGCCGCCGCGGCGGCGTACTGCTCCGCACCGTCGGCGGCGGTGTAGAAACTCAGTACCGTCCCGCTCGACTCGCTGCCGCACGCCGCGACCGACGACAGCGCGAGCACCGCCGCGGCACCCACCAGTCCGACCCTCACCGCCCGTCTCCGCACCGCAGCCTCCGCCCGTCGTCCAGCGCGACGGTGACTTCCGTCACACTTGGTGCGAACGTAACGCACCGGGCGCCGGCGCGCGACCCAACTGCCGCCCGGAGCGGAACTGTGATCGAACGGTTTACAACGCGAGCTTGGCGAGCAGGTCCCGGGCCCGTTCGGCGTTGCGCGGCGCGCACAGCACGTCGTAACGGCCGGCCACCAGCTGCATCGTCGACGAGAAGTCACGCTGGCCGCGCGTCGCGGCGTACGGGATCGTGGTGGAGATCAGGCCGAAGACGATGCCGCCGACCATGCCGACGAGCAGGGGGCCGAGGAAGTCGGTCGAGAAGATCCCGAGCAGCAGGCCGAAGAACAGACCGAGCCAGGCGCCGGAGGCGATGCCGCCCCCGATCACCTTCGCCCACGTCAACCGGCCGGTGACCCGCTCGACCTGCATGAGGTCGACGCCCACGATGGTGACGTCCTCGACCGGGAAGGACTGGTCCGAGAGGTGGTCGACAGCCCGCTGCGCCTCAGCGTAGGTGGTGTACGAACCGACCGGCCAGCCGCTCGGCGGAGTCGGCAGGCCCGGCGTGGCGCGTCCCGGCTGTCCGAGGGGGTTGGTCATCTTCGACTCCTTCTCGTGACTGCGCGCCCCGATCCGGCGCACCTGTCCATTCTGCCCGTGTGCGCCTTCGGCGCCGGTGCGTCCTTTGGGTTGTTTCCGCCGCCCGAAGGACGCACCGGCGGCGCAGCCGCCTACTGCGGCGGCTCGAACTTCGTGGTGCGGGTCATCCCGGCCGCCCGGCCCTTCGCGGAGATCACCAGCGCCATCTTGCGGCTGGCCTCGTCGATCATCTCGTCCCCGAGCATCGCGGCGCCGCGCGCGCCGCCGGCCGCGGAGGTGTGCCACTCGTAGGCGTCGAGGATCATCTCGGCCTTGTCGTAGTCCTCCTGCCGCGGGCTGAAGACCTCGTTCGCGGCGTCGATCTGGCTGGGGTGCAGTACCCACTTGCCGTCGAAGCCGAGGGCAGCGGTCCGCTGCGCCGAGCGCCGGAACGCCTCGACGTCGCGGATCTGCAGGTACGGCCCGTCGATCGCCTGCAGGCCGTGGGCCCGGGCCGCCATGAGGATGGTCATGAGGATGTGGTGGTAGGCGTCGCCGCGGTCGTAGCCGTCGGGCTGCTCACCGACGACGAGGGTGCGCATGTTGATGCTCGCCATGAAGTCGGCCGGGCCGAACACCAGGGTCCGGACGCGCGGGCTCGCCGTGGCGATGGCGTTGATGTTGGTCAACCCGAGTGCGTCCTCGATCTGCGGTTCGATGCCGATGCGGCCCACCTCGAGGCCGTGGGCCTTCTCCACCTGGGTCAGCAGCAGATCGAGCGCCTGCACGTGGCTCGCGTCGGGGACCTTCGGCAGCAGGATCGCGTCGAGGTGCGCGCCGGCGCCGCCCACCACGGTGGCGACGTCGAGGTAGGTGGCGTCGGTCGTCCAGTCGTTGACCCGCACCACCTTCAGCTGCTCGCCCCATCCGTCCTCGTTGAGGGCCTCGACGATCGTCGTGCGGGCCTGATCCTTCGCCAGCGGGGAGACGGCGTCCTCGAGGTCGAGGAACACCTCGTCGGCGGCGAGGCCCTTGGCCTTGTCGATCATCTTGCGGCTGCTGCCGGGAACGGCGAGCACGGACCTTCGGGGCCTGAAGTCGAACGACATGGGCTGGGCAGACCTCCGTGTTCCGAAATCGACGACCGCACGTTCTAGCCTGACCATCATGGCAGCAGTGAGCAAGGTATTCGCGGCGAGGCTCGCCGGTCTGGTGGTCCTCGGGCCCGACGGCGAGTCGATCGGCCGGGTGCGCGACGTCGTGCTCACCATCCGGATCGGCCGGCAGCAGCCCCGGGTGCTCGGCCTGGTCGTCGAACTGCCAACGCGCAAGCGAATATTCGTGCCGATGCTGCGGGTGACGGCGATCGAGCCGGGCGCCGTCACCCTGAACACCGGCAACGTGAGCCTGCGCCGGTTCACGCAGCGGCCGACCGAGGTGCTGGCGCTCGCGCAGGTGCTCGATTCGAAGGTCCGGGTCGACGATCCCGAGCTGGGCGAGCTCGCGGGCGTGGACGTGGTCGTCGTCGACCTCGGCATCGAACTGACCCGCACCCGGGACTGGCTGGTCTCGCGGGTGGCCGTGCGCGCGCACCGCGGCCGGCTGGGCCGGAGGTCCGCGATCCACGTCGTGGACTGGCAGCACGTGCACGGTCTGACCTACACCAACCTCGGGATGCCCGGCCAGGGCGTCTCGCAGCTGCTGCTGCAGTTCGAGGACATGCGCGCCGCCGACGTCGCGAACGCGCTCCGCGAGCTGCCCGAGAAGCGCCGGCACGAGGTGGCGGTCGCGCTGGACGACGAGCGGCTCGCCGACGTCGTGCAGGAGCTGCCCACCGACGACCAGACCGATCTGCTGATGCACCTCGAGGTGGAACGCGCCGCGGACCTGCTCGAGGCGATGGATCCCGACGACGCCGCGGATCTGCTCGGTGAGCTGCCCGACTCGGAGGCCGAGTCGCTGCTCCGCCTGATGGATCCGGAGGATTCGGAGCCGGTGCGGCGGTTGCTCGAGCACTCCCCCGACACCGCCGGCGGCCTGATGACCCCCGAGCCGGTGGTGCTCACCCCGGCGACGACGGTGGCCGAGGCGCTGGCCCGGGTCCGCGACCCGGACCTCACGCCGGCGCTCGCGTCGATGGTGTTCGTGGTGCGGCCGCCCACCGCGACCCCGACGGGCAAGTATCTGGGCTGCGTGCACCTGCAGCAGCTGCTCCGGGAGCCGCCGGCCGGCCTGGTGGGCGGGATCGTCGACAACGACCTGCCGCGACTGGACCCGGACGACTCGCTCACCGCGGTCACCCGGTACTTCGCGACGTACAACCTGGTGTGCGGGCCCGTGCTGGACGACGAGGGGCACCTGCTCGGTGCCGTGACGGTCGACGACGTGCTCGACCACCTGCTGCCCGAGGACTGGCGCGAGGAGGAGGCCGACGATGAGTGACCGTTCCGCCGTGGCCCGGCAGCGCCTCGACACCCCCCGCACCGGCCGCTTCCGGGTCAACTTCGACGTCGAGGCCGTCGGGCGCGTCAGCGAGTCGATCGCCCGGTTCCTCGGCACCGGACGCTATCTGGCCATCCAGACCGTCGTGGTGATCGTGTGGATCCTGCTCAACGTCTTCGCCGTCGCGCTGCAGTGGGACCCATACCCGTTCATCCTGCTGAACCTCGCGTTCTCCACGCAGGCCGCGTACGCCGCGCCGCTGATCCTGCTCGCCCAGAACCGGCAGGAGAACCGGGACCGGGTCTCCCTCGAGGTGGACCGGGCCCGCGCCGCCCAGACCAAGGCGGACACCGAGTTCCTCGCGCGTGAGCTGGCGGCGCTGCGGCTGGCCGTCGGCGAGGTGGCCACCCGCGACTATCTGCGCCGCGAACTCGACGATCTGCGCGCACTGCTGATCGAGCCGGAAGAGGAGGACACGGCAACGACGACGGCCGGAAAACCGCGCCCTCCCCGCCGCTGAGACGTGACTCGCTGTAACGTTCATCACAGCCGGTCGATGGTGTCGGTGGGGTAACGGTCCGCGACGAGTAGGTCTGTGGGGTGATGGCGTGCGCTGGCAGGGTCTGATCGCGGTGCCGGTGGTGCTCGGCGCGGGGTTCGCGGCGGTCGCGTCGTCGCCGGCGACGGTGGCCGCGACGGAGAACACGGAGCCGGTCCCCGTGACGGCGGCGGACGGCAGCACCGGGATCGGGGTGCTGCCGGCGGATCCGGCGACGCCGCGGCCCGTGCGCGGAGCCGCGGGCACGGCTCCCGATCCCGCCGCGGACCTACCGCCCGCGGTCACGGCCGCTCCCGGACAGCCGTCTCCCGTGATGGCCGGTGAGGGCCCCCTGGCGATTCCCGAACTGGTGCTCTACGCGTACCGGGCGGCCGAGATGCAGCTCGCGATCAGCGAGCCCGGGTGCGCGCTGCCGTGGCATCTGCTCGCGGCGATCGGACGGATCACCTCGCAGCACGCCGATTCGGGACGCACCGACGTGCTCGGCACCCTCACCACCGCGCGCGTGGCGCCCGGGACCGGCAGGCTCGGGCCGATGCAGCTGCCCCCGGCGGTGTGGTCGCAGTTCTCGGCGGACGGCAATGCGGATGGCGCCGCCGACCCGCAGAACGTCTTCGACGCCACCCTGGCGGCCGGCACCTGGCTGTGCTCGGACGACGCTCGCCTCGCCGAGCCCGACGCCCGCGCCCGGGCAGCGGCCCGGTTCGACCCGTCGCCCGAGTTCGTCTCCAACGTGCAGGCCTGGTCGGCCGCCTACGAGAAGGGCGCCGCGGTCTCGCCGGGGATCGTCGTGCCACCCCCGATGCCGCCGGCCGTTCCGGCCTCACCGAACACCGTCGACGTCGCCGAGACCGTCCCGGCTCCCGTCGCCGGGACCACCGGTGCGCCCCCGCCGGGGCCGGTCCCGGCGCCCGCGGTCGAGGCGGACCCCGCCCCCGCGCCGGTCGTCGGGACACCGCCGCCCGCGCCGGTGCTGCCGCCGCTGCCGTGTCTCGTCCCGGCGCTGTGC
Organism: Rhodococcus sp. M8; assembly: GCF_015654185.1. Classification (NCBI taxonomy): domain Bacteria; kingdom Bacillati; phylum Actinomycetota; class Actinomycetes; order Mycobacteriales; family Nocardiaceae; genus Rhodococcus; species Rhodococcus sp. M8. The sequence continues at coordinate 5,687,729 of NZ_CP064065.1, read as the reverse complement.
CCGGCGCCGCCCGTGCCCTGATCCGGTCACGACTCGATCTCCCCGTAACCCCTCCCTGCCACCGTATGCCCAGCTCAGCGTGTTACATCACGGTAGGGTAACGGAAACGCATCACTTCATGTATGGTCGATACCGCCATGTAACGAAAGCGTCTCGGGGTAGGCGCCCAGGAGGTATCGAGTGGGCCGGCACAGAAAGCCTTCGGAGTCCAAGCTTCGCCGCAATTCGGTCATCGCCCTCACCGGACTGGTTCCGGTCGGCGTGGTCGCCGCCGCCACCAGCGCCGGTGCGAGCCCGAAGACCCTGTTCGGCGTCCAGGACACCGAAGCGGTGGCCGAGCCCGTGACCGCCGCGTCCGAGACCACCTACGTCGCCGACGGGGTCTCCCGCGACGTCGCCGCCGCAGCCGCCCTCATGACCGCCCCGGAGCCTACCGCGGAACCCGCGGCGGCCCCCGCGCCCGCCCCGGCGCCCGCACCCGCCGCCCCGGCGCCCCTGCAGCCCGGCCCCCTCGGGATCCCCGGCATCAACTTCGCCGCCTACCAGAACGCCGAGCGGATCCTCGCCGCCGAGAACCCCGGCTGCAACATGTACTGGACGCTGCTCGCCGGCATCGGCCAGGTCGAGTCCGGCCACGCCAAGGGTGGCAAGGCCGACGACAAGGGCAACCTCCTCGAACCCGTGATCGGCCTTCCGCTCGACGGCAGCCTGCGCGGCCAGGCCGTCATCCGTGACACCGACGGCGGCACCCTGGACGGCGACACCGTCTACGACCGGGCGGTCGGCCCCATGCAGTTCATCCCGTCCACGTGGAAGCTCTACGCCGGTGACGGCGACGGCGACGGCGACGCCGACCCGCAGAACCTGTACGACTCCACCCTCACCACCGCCAAGTACCTGTGCGACGGCGGAAACAACATGCACGACATCGCGCAGGCCACCAAGGCCATCCATCGCTACAACAACTCCATGGCATACGTTGCCAACGTGCTTGCCTGGTCGGCCGCCTATTCGACCGGTGTCACCCCCAGCGCGGCGGACCTGCCGCGCATCCACTGATCGGGCGCCACCTACGATTGATGCCATGGCAGTCAGCGAGTCCGACCTTCGCAGCGCCCTGGCGCGGGTCCAGGATCCCGAGATCCGCAAGCCCATCACCGAGCTCGGCATGGTCAAGAGCATCGAGATCGGCGGCGACGGCAGCGTCGACGTCGGCATCTACCTGACCACCGCCGGCTGTCCGCTGCGCACCGAGATCACCGACCGCGTCACCAAGGCCGTCGCCGACGTCGCCGGGGTCTCCGCCGTGCGCGTCGAGCTCGACGTCATGACCGACGAGCAGCGCACCGAGCTGCGCAAGTCGCTGCGCGGCGACTCCACCGAGCCGGTCATCCCGTTCGCCCAGCCCGGCTCGCTCACCCGCGTCTACGCGGTGGCCTCCGGCAAGGGCGGGGTCGGCAAGTCCTCCGTCACGGTCAACCTCGCCGCCGCGATGGCCGCGCGGGGCCTGTCCGTCGGCGTGCTCGACGCCGACATCTACGGCCATTCCATCCCACGGATGCTCGGCACCGACGCCAAGCCCACCCAGGTGGAGCGGATGATCATGCCGCCCGTCGCGCACGACGTGAAGATGATCTCCATCGCCCAGTTCACCCAGGGCAACACGCCCGTGGTCTGGCGCGGGCCGATGCTGCACCGTGCGCTGCAGCAGTTCCTCGCCGACGTGTTCTGGGGCGATCTGGACGTGCTGCTGCTCGACCTGCCGCCCGGCACCGGCGACGTGGCGATCTCCGTCGCGCAGCTGATCCCGGGCGCCGAGATCCTCGTCGTCACCACGCCGCAGCAGGCCGCCGCGGAGGTCGCGGAACGGGCCGGCTCCATCGCGCTGCAGACCCGCCAGCGCATCGTCGGCGTCGTGGAGAACATGTCGTGGCTCGAACTGCCCGACGGTACCCGGATGGACGTGTTCGGCACGGGCGGCGGTCAGGCCGTCTCCGAGCGGCTCACCCGCGCCGTCGGCGCGACCGTCCCGCTGCTGGGCCAGATCCCGCTCGATCCGGCGGTGCGCGAGGCCGGCGACGCCGGCACCCCGATCGTTCTCAGCGCCCCCGAGTCGCCTGCGGGTACGGCGCTGCGCGAGATCGCCGAGAAGCTCGCCGTGCGGCGCCGCGGCCTGGCCGGCATGTCGCTGGGGATCGACACCACCCGCCACCTGTAGGCGCCTGCGGCGCCGGTGTGCCCTTCGGGTTGCTCCTGCCGCCCGAAGAACACACCGGCCGCGCAGCGGCCTACGTCGCGTCGGAGTCGATGGGGGGCTTCTCCCCGGCCGCCAGCGGCGGCGGGACGGGCTTGCTCACCGGCTTGGTGCCGGGCTTGTCGAAGTTGCCGGTGAGCAGCGAGTCGTCGCCGTCCAGCAGGTGCTTGGTGATGACCGCCTTGGGCGTCATGCCGCGCAGCTCGTTGAGTTCGGACAGGGGTTGACGCAGGTCGTCGAACTCGGGGCCCAGCTCCTCCTTCAGCTGCTCCTTCGCGCCGGACGCGTAGTCGCGGACCTGCCGCAGCGACTTGGTCACCCACGACACCGCGCCGGGCAGCCGCTCGGGGCCGAGGACCACGAGCGCCGCGACGAGGAGGACCATGAATTCGCCCCAACCGATGTTGCCGAACACCGCTCCAGGGTACGTGGTGCCGCGCCGTTCGCAGCCCGGAGGACCCAGGTCACAGCGAATTCCCAGCGAACAGGGAGCCGACGGTCAGTCGGACTGCGGGGTCACCTGCACGTCCACGAGACGGCCCGAGCGGACCAGCTGCACCGTCACCGGCTCGCCGATCTTCTGGGCGTGGACCGCGACGACCAGCTCGTCCGCGCTGGTGACCTCGCGGTCCCCGACCTTGACGATCACGTCGCCCTCGACGATCCCGGCCTGCTGCGCGGGGCTGCCCTCCTGCACGTTGGCCACCTCGGCGCCGCTGGCGACGTCGTTGACGACGCTGCGGGCGTTGACGCCGATCTCCGGATGACGCATCGCGCCGGTGCGGATCAGTTCCTGGGTGACGGCGGTGACGTCGTCGATGGGAATGGCGAACCCCAGACCGACGGAACCGCCGGTCTCGGTCTTGATGGCCGAGTTGATGCCGATGACGCGACCCTCGGCGTCGACCAGCGGGCCGCCGGAGTTGCCGGGGTTGATGGAGGCGTCGGTTTGCACCGCGTCGATCACGGCGTCGGTGTCGGTGCCCTGACCGCCCAGGCGCATCGGCCGGTTGAGGGCGCTGACGATGCCGCGGGTGACGGTCTTGCTCAACCCGAGCGGCGAACCCACGGCGATGACGTCCTCACCGACCTGCACGTCCCCGGAACGGCCCAGTTCGGCGACCGTGAGGTTGTCCACGTCGACGGAGAGCACTGCCAGGTCGGTCTTGATGTCGCGCCCGACGATCTGTGCGGGCACCTTGGTGCCGTCGTTGAAGGTGACCTGGATCTTCGCGTCCGGACCGGTCGCGGCCATCGAGATCACGTGGTTGTTGGTGACGATGTATCCGGCACCGTCGATCACGACACCGGACCCGGTGCCGGACTCGTCGCCGACGGTGACCTGGATGGAGACGACGGCGGGCAGCACCGCGTCGGCCACGCGGGCCACCTGCCCGGTCGGCAGGTCGCCGTCCTGCTCCACCTGGGCCAGCGTCACGCTGCGGCTGGTGAGGGAGCCGGTGTCGGACGTGATCAGCGCGACGACGAGACCGCCGATCATGCCGATGGTCAGCGCGACCGCCGCCAGCGTCGCGAGGGCGCGGGTCTCGATCCGACCGCCGAAGAGGACTTCCCGCAGCGTGAGCTTGGGGGCGGGCGGCAACGGGCGCTCGTCGCGGGCCTGCGCAGGCGCGCCCAGGCGCACGTTCGTCGTGGGGTCGCGCCACGGGTCGGGCTCGGGGCCATCCGCATCGGTCTCGGCGTCCGGGTCGGCCGGGGGCCGCTGCAGGATCTCGGAGGTGCCCACGGGTCGGCCGAACGCCTCGGCCAGCACCGGATCGGCGGGCGCACCGTGGCCGACCCGCGGCTCCGCGGCCCGTTCCTCGGCGGACCGGCCGAACGAGCCCGTCGTACCGGCCGGCCGGCCGAAGACGCTGCTGGCGGCGGCGTCGACGTCCGGGCGATAGACCGGGCGGGGCTGCAGGCGCGGGGCGTCGGCACGGTGCGACACGCCCGGCGCGGGAGCGCCGTCCGTGTCCGACGTCGAGGCGGCCCGGCGCTCGGACTCCACTGATTCCGCTGTCACGCGTGCCCGTCTCCCCCGTGTCCGTCAGTCACGGTGCCCAGTATCACCGATGGCACCGCCACCGACCGTCGCGGGTCGATCACGGCGCGGAAGGACGCGAGCACCGTCAACGGCGCCAACGGATCGGCCAGCGCCGCCCGGCGGGCCAGGACTGGTCGGCCGCCAGCACTCCCCCGAAGCCGGGCGCGGACAGGTCCTGGTGGTGCTGCGGGATGTCGGCGAGGGCACCCAGGAGGGAACTCGGCATCGGGGGCGGCGCCGTCCGGGCGGCGTCGCGCAACGCGCGCCGGGCCTGCTGCTGGGCCTCGACCTCCGTGGCGCACTCCGGGCACACGGCCAGGTGCTCGGCCGCCCGGAGATACGCGTTCATCCGCAGTTCGCCGTCTACGTACGCTGCCACAGCCTCACTCGCCAGGTGCTCCGTGGAACCGAACCGGCGGGTCGGGTGTGCCCTCGTCATGAAATCCTCCTGGCGGCTACCCCGCATCGACTCGACCGACTTCGACCTTCCCATGCTCGCGCAGGTGCTCACGCAGCGCCTGCCGTCCGCGATGGATGCGGCTGCGCACCGTGCCGAGCTTGACTCCCAGTGTGGCACCGATCTCCTCGTAGGACAGGCCTTCGATGTCACACAGGACGACAGCAGCACGATAGTCCGGCGCCAGCGAGTCCAGGGCGGACTGCAGGTCGGCGCCGAGCCGGGCGTCGTGGTAGATCTGCTCGGGGTCGGGGCCCTCGGAGGGCACGCGGTCGTAGTCCTCGGGCAGCGCCTCCATGCGGATGCGGTTGCGGCGCCGGACCATGTCGAGGAACAGGTTGGTGGTGATGCGGTGCAACCAGCCCTCGAAGGTGCCCGGCTGGTAGTTCTGCAGCGAGCGGAAGACCCGGATGAACGTGTCCTGGGTGAGGTCCTCGGCGTCCTGCGCGTTTCCGGACAAGCGGTAGGCGAGCCGGTACACCCGGTCGCCGTGCTCGCGCACCAGCTCGTCCCACGACGGCATCACCGCACGGTCACCGGTGGCGTCGAACACTGCCGTGCCGGTGAGCTCGACGTCGGCCGTGGGCTCGGCGTCGGGGCTGGGGAGCTGGGGGGAATCGGCCATGTGGATCGCTGGATCCTCCTCTTCGGGACCGCTGATCGTGGGTGTCGGTGTCTTCGTCCAACACCCGAGGGCGCCGGCTTGTTCCCGGTACCCCGATCGCGCTGTCGGTGCGGTCTGATGTGGTATCTACACCCTCACGCACGGGGATGTGGTGCCGATATGAGCAACCTGAGCATCGCCTGAGAATCCACCCGCCGTGCGCGCCTGCCTGCGACCGGCCCCCGGCGACGATAACCTCACTGGGGTGCACACGAATGCCGAACGGATCCTGGCCCACGTCGAGAACGTCACCGAGGACGAGAACCTCGCCCTGGCGCGTGAGCGTGCCCTCGATCTCGGCGCAGATCCGATCCCGGCAGCAGTGGGCGCGGCCCTGGCGATGTTCACCCGCATGCTCGACGCACGGACGGTCGTCGAGGTCGGCACCGGCGCCGGCGTCAGCGGACTCTGGCTGCTGCGGGGCCTGCGCGAGGACGGCGTCCTCACCACCATCGACAGCGAGCCCGAGCATCAGCGTGCCGCCAAGACCGCGTTCCGGGAGGCCGGCGTCACGGCCTCCCGCACCCGGCTGATCAACGGGCGCGCGCTGGACGTGCTGCCGCGGCTGGCCGACTCTGCCTACGACCTGGTCTTCGTCGACGCCACCCCCGCCGATCATCCGCACTACGTCCGCGAGGGCGTGCGGCTGTTGCGACCGGGCGGGGTCATCGTGCTGCACAACGCGCTGCTCTGCGGCCGCGTCGCCGACCCGGGCGAGCGCGACTCCGCCGTCCTCGCCGTCCGAGAGGCGACGCGGGCCGTGGTGACCGACGAGCGTCTTGCACCGGTGCTGCTGCCGGTGGGCGACGGGCTGCTCTGCGCCGCCAAGCTCTAGGCCCCGGCGCACGCCCCGATCAGATCCACACGCCCTTGCCGATGGCGACGACGCCGCCGCTGCTGACGGCGAAGCGCTGCCGGTCGCGTTCGAGGTCCACGCCGATGATTTCGCCGTCGCCGACGACGACGTTCTTGTCGAGGATCGCGCGCCGCACGACCGCGCCCTTGCCGATGCGCACGCCCGGCATCAGGACACTGCCCTCGACGGTGGCGCCGTCCTCGATCATGACGTTGGAGCTGAGCACCGAGTTGCGGACGGTGGCGGCCGACAGGATGCTGCCCGATCCGACGATCGACTCCTGCGCGAGACCGCCCTGGACGAATTTCGCCGGGGGCCACATCTCGGAGGCGCCGCGGATCGGCCAGCGCCGGTTGTAGAGGTTGAAGATCGGGTGCACCGACACCAGGTCCATGTGCGCGTCGTAGAACGCGTCGAGGGTGCCGACGTCGCGCCAGTAGCCACGGTCGCGTTCGGTGGCGCCCGGCACGACGTTGTCGTTGAAGTCGTAGACGTGCGCGGCGCCCTGTGCGACGAGGGCGGGGATGATGTCGCCGCCCATGTCGTGGTCCGAGTCCGGGTTCTCGGAGTCTGCCCGCAGCGCCTCCACCAGCACCTTGGTGGTGAAGACGTAGTTGCCCATCGAGGCGAAGGTGACGTTGGGATCGTCCGGGGTGCCGGGCGGGTGCGCGGGCTTTTCGAGGAACTGGGTGATGCGGCCCTGCTCGTCGGTGTCGATGCAACCGAACGCGAACGCCTCGCTGCGGGGTACCCGGATGCCGGCGACGGTCACGCCCGCGCCGGACTCGATGTGCTGGCTCACCATCTGCTCCGGGTCCATCCGGTAGACGTGGTCGGCGCCGAACACCACGATGTACTCCGGATCCTCGTCGTAGACGAGGTTGAGCGACTGGAGGATGGCGTCGGCGCTGCCGGTGTACCAGCGCGGCCCGAGCCGCTGCTGCGCCGGCACCGGGGTGATGTACTCGCCGGTGAAGCCCGACAGGCGCCAGGTCTGGGAGATGTGCCGGTCCAGCGAATGGGACTTGTACTGGGTCAGCACGCAGATCCGCAGGAACCCGGCGTTGACCAGGTTGCTCAGCACGAAGTCGATCAGTCGGTAGGCACCGCCGAACGGTACCGCCGGTTTCGCGCGGTCCGCCGTCAGCGGATACAGGCGTTTGCCCTCGCCGCCGGCGAGCACGATTCCAAGCACATGGGGCTGGCTCCTCACACAGTCAACCTATCCGCCACCCCCCTCCGCCGCCAGCGAAGAGGCCCATCGGTGGCCGGAACGTCACGCGCCGGATAGTTTGATCCGGTGCGGGTGGCAATGATGACGCGGGAGTACCCGCCGGAGGTCTACGGTGGTGCCGGCGTGCACGTCACCGAATTGGTTGCGCAGTTGCGCCGGCTGTGCGAAGTCGACGTGCACTGCATGGGGGCACCCCGCGAGGGCGCCTTCGTCCACGGACCCGACCCCGAACTGGCGGGCGCCAACCCGGCGCTGACGACGCTGTCCGCCGAGCTGCGGATGGCGCACGCCGCGAGCGGTGCCGGCGTCGTCCACTCCCACACCTGGTACACCGGCCTCGCGGGGCATCTCGCCGCCGAGCTGTACGACGTGCCGCACGTGCTGACGGCACATTCGCTCGAACCGCGCCGGCCGTGGAAGGCCGAGCAGCTGGGCGGCGGCTACCGCGTCTCCTCGTGGTCCGAACGCAACGCGGTCGAGCACGCGGACGCGGTCATCGCGGTCAGCGCTGGGATGCGCCTCGACGTGCTGGACGCATATCCATTCGTCGACCCGGCCCGTGTGCACGTGGTGCGCAACGGCATCGACACCGGGGTGTGGCACCCGGGGCCGGCCGAGCCGGGAGAGCCATCCGCCCTGGAGAAGATCGGGGTGGACCCCGATCGGCCGATCGTCGCGTTCGTCGGGCGCATCACGCGCCAGAAGGGCGTCGGGCACCTCATCGCCGCCGCCCACGACGTGGACCCCGGGATTCAGCTGGTGCTGTGCGCCGGCGCGCCGGACACCCCGGAGATCGCCGCCGAGACCGAGCAGGCGGTGGCCGAACTCGAGCGCCGGCGCGGCAACGTCTTCTGGGTCCGCGAGATGCTCCCCACCGACTCGGTCCGTGAGATCCTTTCCGCGGCATCAGTTTTCGTGTGCCCGTCGGTGTACGAGCCGCTGGGTATCGTGAACCTCGAGGCGATGGCCTGCGAGACCGCTGTCGTCGCGTCGGACGTCGGTGGCATCCCCGAGGTCGTCGAAGACGGGGTCACCGGCCGGCTCGTGCACTACAACTCCTACGAGCCGCGGGCGTACGAGCAGGCGCTGGCCGCGGCGATCAACGAGGTCGCCGGCGACGCCGCCCTGGCTGCGGAGATGGGCCGGGCCGGACGGGTGCGGGCCATCGCGGAGTTCTCCTGGGCGCAGATCGCGCGGCAGACCCTCGCGGTGTACCAGGAGGTCGCCGCCGCGCGGCACTGAGCGTCCCGGCTCAGTGCGTCTCGCGCCGTTCCCACACGGTGACGGTCACCGAGGCGGTCACCGGGAACGGCTCCGGCAGCCCCGAGACCAGCTCCGCCAGCCGCTCGGCGGTCAGGTGGTGCCCCGAGGGCCCCATGCCGGCCAGCTGTCCGAGTGCCGGACGGTCGAGCTCCAGGGTGTACTGCACGTCGGCGCGGTCGACCCGCTCGAACGCGCCGGACAGGGCCGCCCCGAGCCGCTCGGTCTTGCGCTCGTCCACCTGGACCATGCCGGGCAGGGCCACCAGCTCGCGCAGGTGCGACGGGGTGGGGGCCGCGACGACGAGCACGCCGCCCGGCGCGAGGACCCGGTGCGTCTCGGCGGCGTTGCGCGGCGCGAAGACGGACAGCACGTGGCTGAGGACGCCGCTGCGGATCGGCCACTGCCGCCACACGTCGGCGAGCACGGCCCCGACGCGGGGATGGCTGCGGGCGATGCGCCGGACCGCGGGCTTGGACACGTCGAGCCCGACGCCGCGGCTGCCCGGCAGCGCGTCGAGCACCGCCGCGAGATACCGCCCGGTGCCGGCGCCCACCTCGAGGACGCGGGCGGTGCCGTCGCCGCCGGGACGCTCGGCACAGGCGCGGGCGACGGCGTCGCGCAGCGGATCGTAGTGTCCCGCCTCGAGGAAGTCCGCCCGCGCGGCGATCATCTCCGCGGTGTCGCCGGTGAACCGCGTCGCGGCCCCGGTGAGGAGGCTGACATACCCCTGACGGGCGACGTCGAAGCTGTGCCCGGCCTCGCACAGCAGCACGCCGTCGTCGAGGTCGAGTCCGCGCTCGCACTGCGGGCAGGCGAGCAGATCGGTCACCGCGTCGAGCACGGGCAGTCCTTCCGAGAAACGAAGAGCACCGGAGTACGAACAGCAACGGGCCCCGCGCACCGTGGAGCGCGGGGCCCGGAGAACCCGGCGAATCGTCGCCGGGTGCCGACACCTAGCTGGTGACGCCCTTGAGCTCTTCGCCGAGCGCTGCAGCTTCCTCCGGCGTGAGTTCGACGACCAGACGTCCGCCACCCTCGAGTGGAACCCTCATGACGATTCCTCGTCCCTCTTTGGTTGCTTCGAGGGGACCGTCCCCGGTCCGGGGCTTCATGGCCGCCATCCTCTGCTCCCTCCAAATCTGCGCTCGACTCTTGCGCGCGTGGGTTACCGTGGGGGCCTCGTCGGAATTCGACGAGGCTCGCCACATCATTCTTCCCTATACGGCCGACCGCCGGGTAGCTGACTATGCCCTAATGTGGCCGGAAACTGGTCGAACGTCCGTCTCGACCCAGCAGTCGGCGAGGTGATCATCGACCATGCCGGTGGCCTGCATGAGCGCATACGCCGTGGTAGGACCGACGAACGCGAAGCCGCGCCGCTTCAGTTCGCGGGCCATTGCCGTCGACTCCGGTGTCACCGCCGGCACCTCCGCCACGGAGCGGAACCGCCGGGCGCGCCGCGCCGGCGCGAACGACCACAGCAGCGCGTCGAGGTCCGTGCCCTCCAGGTCGAGAACCGCCCGGGCGTTGGCGACCACCGCCTCGACCTTGCGCCGGTTCCGGACGATGCCGGCGTCGCCGAGCAGGCGAGCGACGTCGTCATCCGTGTAGCGGGCGACCACCTCGACGTCGAACCCCGCGAACGCCGACCGGAACGCCTCCCGCTTGCGCAGGATCGTCAGCCACGACAGCCCCGACTGGAACGCCTCGAGGGCAAGGCGCTCGAACAGCTCGTCGCGCCCGTGCAGCTCGCGGCCCCACTCCTCGTCGTGGTAGTCCCGGTACAGCGTGGACCCCAGCGGATCCACCGCCCACGGACAGCGCACCCGGTCCTCGTCCATCGCTACTCCCCCCTGTCCGAGCGGTCCCCTGCGGCCTCTGCCGCAACGGATGCGTCGGCCTGCCCCACCGCGGCGTCGCCACCGGGCGTGCCCCGCTCGGCGTCCTCGTACGCGGCGAGCCTGGCCCGCAGGTCGTCGATCTCGTGCGAGAGCCGGTCGAGCGCCCAGTCCACCTCGGCGGTCTTGTAGCCCCGCAGCACCTGCTGGAAGCGCAGATCCCGGACGTCCGCGCCGGTCACGTCGGTGACCGGCAGGGCCGTGGCGGTGGTGCCCGGCGGGATCGGCGCCAGGGTCTCCCCGCGGCCGAACACCGCGCTCGCCACGAGGAACAGCACCGCGCCGACGACCACCATGACGAGCAGGTAGAGCAGAACCGTCAGCATGTACCGATCTTGGCACGGGCCACCGACAGGGCGCCCGGGGCGTCAGGCCACGGTGGCGGCCGGGGGCCGGTCCGCGAGGCTGACCTCCGTGGTGACGGGGACGAACGCATCGCCGTCCACCAGGAACTGGGTCAGGCCCGCCCCCGAGTCGGGGATCCCACAGCGGGCGAGCATGGTGCCGACGATCTGCCGGCTCATCACCCCCAGCTCCCCGAGCGGCCGGTTCCGGTGCTTGCGCACGCCGAGGTTGACCTGGGCGATCGCGCCGATCCCGAGCCGGTCGTAGGTGTCGAGCAGCAGCCCGATCTCGACGCCGTAGCCGGGCGCGAACGGCACCGCCGACAGCAGTTCCCGGGTACCGGCGTACTCGCCGCCCAGCGGCTGCAGCACGCACGTCAGCTCCGGCCGCAGCGCCGCGAGCAGCGGCCGCGCCACCAGTTCCGTGACCCGCCCCCCGCCGTTGGCCTCCTCGGCGCCGCTGACCCGGAGCGGGCGGCGGTAATAGCCCTTGACCAGGTGGATTCCGTCGCCGGTGAGCAGCGGTCCGAGCAGCTTGGGGACGAACGCCGGATCGGGGTCAAGCAGGTCCGAATCCACGAACGCGATGAGATCACCCGTGGTGGCCGCGACGGAGCGCCACAGCACCTCCCCCTTGCCGGGCACCGGGGCGAGGCCCGGCACCGCCTCTTCCCGGGAGAGGACGCGGGCGCCGGCGCTGCGGGCCCGCTCCGCCGTGCGGTCGGTGGACCCCGAGTCCAGCACGATCAGCTCGTCGACCAGCCCGCCGAGCAGCGGATGGATGGTGTCCACCACCCCCGCGACGGTCGTCTCCTCGTTGAGCGCGGGCAGCACCACCGACACGGTTCGGCCCCGCTTCGCGCGTTCGAGTTCGGCGATGCTCCATCCGGGCTCGTCCCAGCTGTTCGCCTCGGCCCACGGCCGGGTCATCGCGGTGCTCATGCCAGCCCCCTGACGGTGCGCGCCGGGGGGCGCGTGCCGGCGACGGCCGCCACCATGTCGACCACGCGACGGGTCGCCGCCACCTCGTGCACCCGAAACATCCGCGCGCCTGCCGCGGCCGCAAGTGCTGTCGCTGCCAATGTGCCCTCCAACCGGTCGGCGAGTTCCACCCCCAGAGTCTCCCCGATGAAGTCCTTGTTGCTCAGCGCCATGAGCACGGGCCACCCGGTATTTACGAGAACGTCCACGTGCCGCAACAACTCGAGGCCGTGGAAGGTGTTCTTGCCGAAATCGTGGGTCGGATCGATGAGGATGGCGTCGCCGGGCACCCCGGCCTTCGCGGCCCGCTCGGCCGCGGCGACGATCTCGCGCGTCACCTCGGCGACGACGTCGGTGTAGCGCACGCGGTGCGGCCGGGTGCGCGGGACCGCACCTCCGGTGTGCGAGCAGACGATGCCCGCGCCGAGTTCGGCCGCGACGGTCACCAGTTCCGGATCGGCACCCGCCCACGTGTCGTTGATCAGATCCGCCCCCTCCGCCACCGCGCGCCGCGCGACGTCGCTGCGCCAGGTGTCGACGCTGATGAGCAGCCCGGGGTGGCGGGCCCGGATCGCCGCGACGAACGGCACCACCCGCCGGGTCTCCTCCGCCGCGTCGACCACCTCGCCGGGGCCGGCCTTCACGCCGCCGATGTCGACGAGGTCCGCGCCCTCGGCCACGGCCCGATCCACGGCCGCCATCGCAGCGTCGTCGGTGAAGGTCGCCCCCCGGTCGTAGAACGAGTCCGGGGTGCGATTGACGATCGCCATCACCAGGGCCCGGTCGGTGGCGACCGGGCGGCCGCAGAGGGTCGGCGAGACGGTGACGGAGGCGGTCATGATTTCCATCCTGGCACGCACCCGCGGGCGGGCCCGGGCAGGAACCGGCCCAGCGGGAGTCAGCCCGCCGGCAGCTCGCCCCCGGCAACGGCCTCGACGTAGCCGTCGTACGCGGGCCGGTAGCCCTCCTCCGGCCCGGTGAGCACGTAGACGGGGTCGTCGCCGGTGTCGGCGTAGCCCTGCTTGCGCAGGTCCACCTTGCGGCTCTTGAACGTCGAGGTGTGCTCGAGTTCGCCGACGACACGGACGAACAGCGGCACCGCGTACGACGGCAGCGCCCGGTACAGCTGCGCCGCGAGCGCGGTGCCGTCGAACTCGGCACCGTCGTGGAGCGTGATCGCGGCCATGCCGGCCCGGCCGTCGGTGCCGGGGATCTCGACCCCGTAGACCACTGCCTGCGAGATCGACTCGTTCGCCGACACGGCCGCCTCGACCTCGGTGGTGGCGACGTTCTCGCCCTTCCACCGGAAGGTGTCGCCGAGGCGGTCGACGAACGCGACGTGCATGAAGCCCTGGCTGCGGACGAGGTCGCCGGTGTCGAACCAGGTGTCGCCGTCCTCGAAGCCGTCGCGCACGAGTTTGGACTCGCTCGCCTCGGGATCGGTGTAGCCGTCGAACGGGGCACGGTCGGTGACCTTCGCCAGCAACAGGCCCACCTCGCCGCGGCCGACCCGGCGCAGCCGGCCGTCCGGTCCGCGGAGCGCCTTGCCGGTCTCGTGGTCGTAGTCGACCACTGCGTACGGAAGCGGGCAGACACCCGCGGTGCGCGGCTGGTTGAGCGCGTTGACGAACGCAATGTTGCACTCGCTGGCGCCGTAGAACTCGGCGACGCGGGCGATGCCGAACCGCTGGGTGAACTCGGTCCAGATCTCGGACCGCAGTCCGTTGCCCACCATCAACCGGATGCCGTTGTCGCGGTCGTCCGGCGACGGTGGCTGGTTGAGCAGGTAGCGGCAGATCTCCCCGATGTAGACGAACGCCGTCGCGCCGTTGCGCTTCGCGTCGGCCCAGAATCCGGTGGCGGAGAACTTGCGGCCGAGCGCGAAGGTGGCGCCGGCGGCGAGCACCGACGACAGCGACACGGTGAGGGCGTTGTTGTGATACAGCGGCAGACAGCAGTACAGGGTGTCGTCGCGGCGCAGCCGGACGCCCAGGCTGCCCAGGCCCGACATGGACTTCAGCCACCGGAAATGGGTCATCCGGCTGGCCTTGGGCATGCCGGTGGTGCCCGAGGTGAAGATGAAGAAGGCGGTCTCCTTCGCCTGCAGGCGGTCGGTGACGGCGGGGTTCGCGGAGTCGGCGGCGACGGCGAGGTCGTCGAGTTCGCCGACGCGCAGCACCTTTCCGGCCGGCGGCGGCCCGTCGAGGGACTCCAGGGCCTCCTCGCATTCCTCCCCGACCACGAGCACCCGGCTGTCGAGCAGGCCGAGGCTGTGCGCGAGCACCTCTCCGCGCTGATGGTGATTGAGCATGCCGGCCGCGGCACCGAGCTTGACCGTGGCGAGCGCGACGAGCAACGCCTCCGGACGGTTCTTCATCAGCACGCCGACGACGTCGCCGGTGCGCACACCCTGCGCGGTGAGCACGGCGGCGTAGCGGTTGACCTGGGCGTTGGCGTCGCCGTAGCTGAGGGCGTCGCCCTCGAATCGCAGGAACGGCCGGTCCGGGTTCCGCTCCGCGAGGCGCTGGAACACCGACCCGATCGTCTCGCGCGCGTCCGGCCGCCGGATGAGACCCCGCGCGCCGCGTAGCAGGCTCGGTGCGTCGGGCAGCATTCGCGGAAGCTGGGTGGCGAGACCCACCAGGGAGATCGTCGAGCCGGACTCGGTCATGGCATCCTCGGTTACTGGCGGACAGGAACTTACTGCAGAGTAAGCAACCTCGGCGCGAAGCGGAAGCCCCTCACCCGGCGCAGCGGTCGAGGGCGTCGTCGATGTCGCCGGTGACCTGCAGGCCGTCGAGCGCGTGGCGGTTGACGAAGCCGGTCGGCACCATCGCCTCGAGCCAGTCGAGCAGCCCCCGGTAGTGCCCCACCGGGTCGAGCAGCACCACCGGCTTGGCGTGCATGCCCAGATAGCCGGCCGTCCACGTCTCGAACAATTCCTCGAGGGTGCCGATCCCGCCGGGCAGCGTGACGAACGCGTCGGCGCGCTCCTCCATCGCCTGCTTCCGCTGGCGCATCGTGTCCGTGACGATCAGCTCGTCGGCGTCGACGTCGGCGACCTCGCGGTGCACCAGCGCCTTGGGGATCACACCGACGGTGTGCCCGCCGGCGGCACGCGTCGCCTGGGCGAGCGCACCCATCATCGACACGTTGCCGCCGCCGGAGACGAGCTGCCAGCCGCGCCGTCCGATGGCGGTCCCCACCGCCGCCGCGAGCTCGAGGTAGGACTCGTCGACCGGCCCGGAGGCGCAGTACACGCACACCGCCCGCGCCTCGACGGTGCGCTCGCCGCCGATGCCCTCGAACGGATGGAAACCGCTCACCACGCCCCGCCCCCTCCGTACAGCGCCGACTCGTCCTGCCCGCGATGGGCGTCGACGACGATCTGCACCGCCTCCTCCACGCTGTCGGTCAGGTACAGCAGATCGAGGTCACTCGGTGAGATCCGGCCCTCGCCGACCATCGCGTGCCGGATCCATTCGAGCAGCCCCGCCCAGTAGTGGGTGCCCAGCAGCACGATGGGGAACCGGGTGATCTTGTGGGTCTGGACCAGCGTGAGCGCCTCGAACAGCTCGTCGAGCGTGCCGAAACCGCCGGGCAGGCAGACGAAGGCCTGGGAGTACTTCACGAACATCGTCTTGCGGGCGAAGAAGTAGCGGAAGTTCAGTCCGAGGTCGACCCATTCGTTGAGGGCCTGCTCGAACGGCAGCTCGATGCCCAGTCCGACGGAGAACCCGCCCGACTCGCTCGCGCCCCGGTTGGCCGCCTCCATCGCCCCCGGCCCACCGCCGGTGACAACCGCATAGCCCGCCGCGGCCAACGCGGCCCCGAGGGCACGGCCGGTGACGTACTCGGGGTGGTCGACGGGGGTGCGGGCAGAGCCGAACACCGCCACCGCACGCGGCACCTCCGCCAGCGCACCGAAACCCTCCACGAACTCGCTCTGGATGCGCAGCACCCGCCACGGATCGGTGTGCACCCAGTCGGAGGGGCCCCTCCGGTCCAGCAGTCGCTGGTCCATCGTCGTGGTCTCGGTCGCCCGGTCCCGGCGCAACTGGACGGGACCGCGGTGCACCACATCGGCACTCGCACGGTCGCGGGATCCGGGGTCGGTGTCGCGCGCCATGCGCCCAGATTAGGGGATGCCGCCGGGCCGTCCCGGCCGATGCCCCGCATCGTGCGTCAGGCGGCCAGATACCTCCGCAGCGTGCCGGCGACCTCCGTGATCTGCTTCACGTGCACGTGCTCGTCGCGCTTGTGCGCGAGGTTCGGATCGCCGGGACCGTAGTTGACCGCCGGGATCCCCAGCGCCGCGAAGCGCGCGACGTCCGTCCATCCGTACTTGGCCCGGAACCGGCCGCCGGCCGCGGCGACGAGGTCCGCGGCGGCGGGGTGGGCCAGGCCGGGCAGCGCGCCGGGCGAGCTGTCGGTGAGCTCGAGGGTGACGTCGAGACCGTCGAGCACCTCCCGCACGTGCGCGAGAGCCTGCTCGACGGTGCGATCGGGCGCGAACCGGAAGTTGACGTCGAGGTCCGCGGCGTCGGGCACCACGTTGCCGGCGACGCCGCCGGCGATCCGTACCGTGGACAGACCCTCGCGGTAGACGCAGCCGTCGATGTCCACCGATCGCGGTTCGTAGGCCGCGAGCCGCTCCAGCACCGGGGCCAGCCGGTGGATCGCATTGTCACCCAGCCAGGACCGCGCCGAATGCGCGCGCACCCCGGTCGCCGAGATCCGCACCCGCAGGGTGCCCTGGCAGCCCGCCTCGATCTGCCCGGCCGTCGGCTCGCCGAGGATCGCCACGTCCGCGTCCAGCCAGTCCCGCAGGTCCCGCTCGATGCGGCCGAGACCGTTGTAGGCCGCGGCGATCTCCTCGCAGTCGTAGAAGACCAGCGTCAGATCGTGCGCCGGGTCCGCGATGGTGGCGGCCAGGTGCAGGAACACCGCGTCGCCCGACTTCATGTCGGCCGTGCCGCAGCCGTACAGCAACTCCCCGTCGCGCCGCGACGGCACGTTGTCCGCGATGGGCACGGTGTCGAGATGCCCGGCCAGCAGCACCCGGCTCGGCCGGCCGAGCCGGGTCCGCGCGAGGACCGCGTTGCCGCTGCGGACGATCTCGAAACCGGTGGTCTGCTCGCGCAGCGCCTGTTCGACGGAGTCGGCGATCACCGCCTCGTCCTGCGAGACACTGGGGATGTCGACCAGCGCAGCGGTCAGCTCGATCGGATCGGCGTGCAGGTCCAGGCGCGGTGCAGACATGCAAGTACAATACGTGGAGCGATTTCCCAGGCCGCCGGTGCGAACGACGACGCCTCGCGTACGCTTCACGACCGTGAGTGCACAGGGAGCATCAGCAGTAGGCATCGCCAACATCGCGGCGGACGGCACCGTTCTCGACACCTGGTACCCGGCCCCCACGCTGGGCGAATACAGCGAGACGGGCACGTCTCGGCTCGAGGGCACGGACATCCCGTCGGACTTCGCGCTGCTCGTCGGCGCCGACGAGGCGCGCGAGGTCAACCAGGTCGCGGTCCGCACGACGATCGCCGACCTGTCCCAGCCGCCGGCCGACGCGCACGACGCCTACCTGCGGCTGCACCTGCTGTCGCACCGCCTCGTCCGGCCGCACGGCGCCAACCTCGACGGCGTGTTCGGTCTGCTCGCCAACGTCGTGTGGACCAATTACGGCCCGTGCGCCGTCGACAACTTCGAACTGGTGCGCTCGCGCCTGCGCATCCGTGGCCCCGTGACCGTGTACGGCGTCGACAAGTTCCCCCGCATGGTCGACTACGTCGTGCCGTCCGGGGTGCGCATCGCCGATGCCGACCGTGTCCGCCTCGGCGCACACCTGGCCGCCGGCACCACCGTCATGCACGAGGGCTTCGTGAACTTCAACGCGGGCACGCTCGGCAACTCGATGGTCGAGGGCCGCATCTCCGCCGGCGTCGTCGTCGACGACGGCTCCGACATCGGTGGTGGCGCGTCGATCATGGGCACCCTGTCCGGCGGCGGCAAGGAGGTCATCGCCATCGGCAAGCGCTGCCTGCTCGGCGCCAATGCCGGTGTCGGCATCTCCCTCGGCGACGACTGCATCGTCGAGGCCGGCCTGTACGTCACCGCCGGCACCAAGGTCAGCGGCCCCGACGGCACCGTCGTCAAGGCCAAGGACCTCAACGGCCGCTCCAACCTGATGCTGCGCCGCAACTCGGTCACCGGCGCCGTCGAGGTGGTTCCCACCAAGGGCACCGGCGTCGAACTGAATGCGGCGCTGCACGCCAACGACTGACCCAGAGAAACCGATCGTGTCGAAAACCGAGCACACACTCACCGAAGCCGACCACCTCGAGCACGGGCTCAAGGTCCGGCACCTGACGATGATGGGACTCGGTTCCGCGATCGGCGCAGGCCTGTTCCTCGGGTCCGGCGTCGGCATCGCCGCCGCCGGACCCGCGGTGATCGTCTCCTACGTCCTGGCCGGCATCATGATCGTCTTCGTGATGCGCATGCTCGGGGAGATGGGAGCGGCCCTCCCGGCCAGCGGATCCTTCTCCCATTACGCCCGCATCGGCATCGGTGAATGGGCCGGCTTCACGATGGGCTGGCTCTACTGGTTCATGCTCATCATGGTGCTGGGCGTCGAGATCACCGGCGCCTCGGCGATCGTGAGCAGCTGGCTGCCGGGCGTGCCGCAATGGGTGGTGGCCCTGGTGTTCGTCACGTTCTTCGCGGTGGTGAACCTGGCGAAGGTCGCCAACTTCGGCGAGTTCGAGTTCTGGTTCGCGGCGCTGAAGGTCGCGGTCATCATCGCGTTCCTCGTCATCGGCGTGCTGCTGGTGTTCGGTCTGCTGCCGGACACCGAGCCGGTGGGACTGACACACCTGCTCGGCGACGGCGACGGTTTCGCCCCCAACGGGCTCGCCGGTATCGCCGCCGGCCTGCTGGCCGTCGCCTTCGCGTTCGGCGGCATCGAGATCGTCACCATCGCCGCGGCCGAGTCGCGCGACCCCGAGCGGTCCATCGCGACCGCGGTGCGCACCGTCGTGTGGCGCATCAGCCTGTTCTACCTCGGCTCGATCTCGATCATGGTGCTGGTGCTGCCGTGGACGTCGGCGAGCGGGGAGACCTCGCCGTTCGTGAGCGTCCTCGACATCGCCGGCCTGCCGTACGTGTCGGGCTTCATGGAACTCGTCGTAGTGATCGCCCTGCTGTCGGCGTTCAACGCCAACGTCTACGGCACCTCACGCATGGCGTACTCCCTCGCCCGGGGCGGCGACGGCCCGACCGTGCTCGCGAAGCTCTCCCGCACGGGTGTTCCCCGCAACGCCGTGCTGCTGTCCGTGTTCTTCGGGTTCGTTTCGGTCCTGCTGAACTGGTGGCTGCCGGAGGACATCCTCGGCATCCTGCTCAACGCGGTCGGCTCCGCCCTGCTGGCGATCTGGATCTTCATCGTCGTCTCGCACCTGCGGCTGCGGCCCACGCTCGAACAGGAGGGCCGCCTCACCGTCCGGATGTGGGCGTTCCCCTACCTGAGCTGGCTGACCCTGGCCATGCTCGGCGCGTTCGTCGTGCTCATGCTGTTCGACTCCGCCGCGCGGATACAGCTGGCCTCGACGGCGGTGCTGTTCCTGTTCATCGCCGCGGTGTCCCGGCTGTGGCAGCGCCGGAGCCGGTCCCGCACCGCGGCGCGGTAGGTCCGGGGGGGTGGCCGGCGGCCTCAGCGCTCGCCGCGGTCGGCGAGGGCGTTGACGAAGACGTTCGCGATGTCCGCGGGGTCGCGGGCGACGTAGCTCGAGCCGCCGGTCACGCGGGAGATCTCGGCGAGGGTCTGCGCATCCGCGTCCTCCGTGATGCCGATCGTCACGACGATCACCGGCCGTGCCGGGTCCTGCTCCCGCGCGAGGATCTCGAGGAGCTGCGCCTCGGTGATGCTGTCCGGATCCTCGTTCGCTCCGTCGGTGAGGACGATGACGCTGTTGACCGCGCGCGGGTCGTAACTCTGCTGCACGGCGCGGAACGCCGCGAGAGTCGTGTCGTACAGGCCGGTGCCACCCCCGACCAGACCGGGCACCTTCTCCGCCTGGGCCGCCATCACCTCACGCTGGGTGCGCCCGTCCACGTCGGTGTCGTACCGCCGGATCGGCACCAGCTCGAGATAGTCCTGGCCGTCACCGCCGAGGTCCTGCGAGAACGCCCACAGCCCGGCGGAGACGCTGTCGGGGAACATCGCATTGCCCGCGAGGGCGGCCCGCACCGTCAGGTCCATCCGGGTGCCGTCGCCGGCGGGAAACCGCATCGAACCGGACACGTCGATCGCGACGAGCGTGCGGATCGGCAACGCCATCAGCGACCAGGCGCCGAGCGCCTCCTCCGCCATCGCCTCGTCCCGCAGTGACAGCAGCGGCACGCCCCCGATGCCGCGGCCGTCGGGCAACGGCTCGCCGTCGGGCCCGCGGAACCCGTGGTCGTGGAACACGTCGAGGGCCTTCTCCGTGCCCAGCACCTCGATCAGTACCCGTGCGGCGTCCGTCGCGCGATGGTGCCGGTCGGGCACCGGCGACGTCACCACCACCGGATATTCCAGCAGGATGCTGCCGTTGTCCGGTACCCGCGCCTCGAGGGCCGACTCGTTCGCCGTCGTGAAGGCCAGCACCTGCTGCTCGGTGGCGACGCCGATGCCGTCGGCGCCGATCGTCGCCAGCAGGTCGGCGCCGCTGGGCGCCTCCTCGGTGCGGATGCTCTCCTTCTGGGCCAGCGGCACCATGGCGGTGCGCACCGTGCCGACGGCGACGGGGTCGTCCTGGGTCTCGGCCAGGGCCGCCCGGATCGGGGCGGCGGCGACACCGGTCCGCAGCGGGTTGCCCAGCACCAGATCCGGGATCGCGAGGGCGGCGCGCCAGCTGGACACCTCCGGAACCGCCCCCGGGGGCCCGACCAGCACCGCGGGGGTGCTCGCGATCGCCCCGGCGATCATCTGTACCGGCCCGGCGGCGGTCGGTGCCGCACGACTCGCCCACCACCGGGCATCGGGAATCCACAGGTCGGGCGCGTCGATCCCCTTGCCGAGCAGCCCGGCGACGTCCCCCGGTTCGGCGGTGTCGACCGTGAACTCGTAGCAGTGGGTGTCCGCGTTTTCCGAGAGGACGGAACTCACGGCCGGTTCGATGCTCGGAGCGACGGCGAGGCTGTACTGCTCGACGGTGTCGCATCCTCCGGTCAGGGCGCGGACGACGCCGACTCCGGCCGCCGCGAGCACTACCACCACCACCGCTCCGACGACTGCGACAACCCGGGTCGATCGGCCGTCACGTGACGTCCGCACGCTGTGGCGGCCTCCTGCCATGTGGTCCTCCCCTGCCGGTGCCGGGCCGCGCCGCACACACCGTCGTCATGATCTGCGCCACATCGTAACGGTCCGGTCTCACGTGCCGTCGGAAGGTGAGCCGCCGGCTGCCGCTCCGCTTTGGAGGCGCCGCGCGACGAGCGCGGCGTGCAGGTGGCGCAGCCCGGAGGGGACGGTGGGATCGAACCCGGTGAGCTGCGCGACCCGCTTGAGCCGGTAGTCGACGGTGTTGGCGTGCACGTGCAGGCTCCGCGCGGTGCGCTGGCGGCTCAGTTCGTGGGCGATGTGGGTCTCGAGGGTCTCGACCAGCTCCGGCGCGTCGGCGAGCGGTTCGAGCACCCGCACGAGGTGCTCGCGGGCCGGCCCGGGCCGGGTGAGCTGATACTCGAACGCGAGGTCCTGCATCCGGTACACGCCGGCGGGCCGGCGCAGATGGCCGACCAGTTCGAGCAGCTCGTGCGCCTGGTGCGCCGCGGCGGGGATGCCCGGGACGTCGGACTCGACGAGCGAGACCGTCAGCGGCACCCCCGCGGCACGCGCGACCCGCTCGTAGAGCGCGGTGCGGATGTGCTCGGCCGGGGTGTCGCCGAGCAGCACGGTGCCGCCCTCGGGTCCGAGCATGGTCAGCTGCCGGCCGTCGCACACCCGGTCCAGCTCGGTCTCGAGCCGCCGCAGGGTACGCCGCGCGACGACCTCCGGCCGCACGTGCGGATTGCGCTCGTCCGGGTGCCGGCCCAGCCGCACGCCCAGCACCGTGTACCGCTCGGCCAGCTCGAGCCCGGACCGGCGCGCGACGGCGGCGGCGTCCTGCCCGCCGAGCAGGGCCGTCACGAGCTCCTGGGCCGCGACGTCGCGGTTGCGGCGCATCGCCTCGAGTTCGGCGACGAACCCGGTGGTCGCGGCGACGGTGACGCGTTCGAGCAGCGCCATCCACAGCCGCGACGCCGCGGCGACCGACTCGACGTCGCCCTCGCGGGCCCGGGCGGTGACGAGTTCCCAGCCCAGCCGGATGCCCTCGTGGTAGATGCGCAGCATGTATTCCAGACGGAACCCGGCGCGCGCCCACTGGGCGGCGCTGCTGCGCAGCTCCGACAGGTCGGCGTCGGTCGGCAGCTCCCCC
Source organism: Rhodococcus sp. M8 (assembly GCF_015654185.1). Taxonomy (NCBI): domain Bacteria; kingdom Bacillati; phylum Actinomycetota; class Actinomycetes; order Mycobacteriales; family Nocardiaceae; genus Rhodococcus; species Rhodococcus sp. M8. The sequence goes on along the minus strand of NZ_CP064065.1, from coordinate 5,665,268 downwards.
GTGTCGAGCACCTGGATCGCCAGGCGCAGGCACCGGACGGTGATCTCGGTGACGTCGCCGCGCAGGGCTTCGCCCGGTTGCAGCGAACACGGCGCGACGTTGTCCGCGAAGTGCGCGACCAGCTTGCGGGCGACGGCGCGCAGGTCCCGCAGCGGGACCGAGGCGGGCCTTCCGTCGACGACGAACGCCACCCCGGACCGCGAACCGTATTCGGACACCGACATTCCGCGGAACCCCCCATGACTCCGGAAAGAGACGAACTTACTCTGCCGTAGGAAGGTACGTGGCCCGGGCGAATCGGACAAGGGCCCGCAGAGACCTGGCTCACACCCGGCGGCGGCGACGGGCCGAGACTCAGGTCAGCAGCTGCTTCTTCTGGACCTTGCCCATCGCGTTGCGCGGGAGGGTGTCCACCACCCGCACCTCCCGCGGCCGCTTGTGCACGGAGAGCTGACGGGCCACGAGCTCGATCAGCGCGCCCGGGTCGACGGCCGGGCCGTCCGGGGCGGGCACCACGAAGGCGACGATGCGCTGGCCCAGGTCGTCGTCGGGGACGCCCACCACCGCGACCTCCCGCACGGACGGATCGCCGAGCAGCACGGTCTCGATCTCGCCGGCCCCGACCCGGAAGCCGCCGGACTTGATCAGGTCCGTCGACTCGCGACCGACGATGCGGTGGAACCCGCCCGGATCGATCGCCGCGACGTCGCCGGTGACGAACCACCCGTCCGGGGTCCACGCCGCGGCCGTCGCGTCGGGACGGTTCAGGTAGCCGTCGAACAGCATCGGCCCGCGCACCTGCAGCCCGCCGATGCTCTCCCCGTCGTGGGGGACGTCGTTGCCGTGCTCGTCGCGCAGCCGGGTTTCGACCCCGCGCACCGGAGTACCCACCCATCCGGGCCGGCGCTCCCCGTCGACCCGGGTGCTGAGCGTCAGCATCGTCTCGCTCATCCCGTACCGCTCGATCGGGGTCAGCCCGGTCAGCTCGCGCAGGCGCTCGAACACCGGGACGGGCAGCGGCGCGCTGCCGGACACGAGCAGCCGCGCACCGCTCAGGGCTTTCGCGGATTCCTCGTCCTCCACGACGCGGGACCACACCGTCGGCACCCCGAAGTACAGGGTGCCGTGCGCCTGCGCGTACGCCTCCGGGGTGGGCCTGCCGGTGTGGATCAGCCGGCTGCCGACGCGCAGCGGACCGAGCACGCCGAGGATCAGGCCGTGCACGTGGAACAAGGGCAGCCCGTGCACCAGCGTGTCGCGTTCGGTCCAGTCCCACGCCTCGGCCAGCGCGTCGATCCCGGCCGCGATCGCGCGGCGGCTCAGCAGCACGCCCTTGGGCGCGCCGGTGGTGCCGGAGGTGTAGAGCACGAACGCCGTGCGGGACGGATCGGGTTCCGGGTGACTGTGCCAGTCGCGGGCGTGCAGCCGCACCGGCACCACCGGCAGGCCGGGTTCGTCCGGCGCGTCCCCGAGCCACGCCTGAGCTCCGGAGTCGCGCAGGATGTGCTCCCGTTCCGCGGGGCCGGAGTCCGGTGGCACCGGGACGACGGTGACCCCGGCGAGCAGGCAGCCCACCACCGCGATCACCGTCGTCGCCGTCGGCGCGGCGAGCACCGCGAGACGTTCGGCTCCGCCGATGCGGCGGGCCAGGGCACCGGCCGCGCCGAGGATGTCGCTGCGCGAGAGCGTGTGCCCGTCGATGCGGACCGCGTCGGGCAGGTCGTCGCCGCGCGCGACGGCCAGGGGGTTGAGGGAACGAAGCAGCGAAGACACGTCGGTCAGGATCGCACAGCCGCCGCGAGGGCGGCGCGGCGCGGCGGCGCCACCGTCCCGAGCACCGCGCCGAGCAGCACACCGACGAGGACGGCCACGCCGTGCCCGTCACCGGCCACCACCAGCACCGCGCCGGCGAGGCCGATGCCGACGGCGGCCGCGAGCACGGCCCCGCGGGCGCCGACCGCCAGCCACAGGCCCGCGATCGACCCCGCGACCGCGAACGACGCGCCCGAGCTGCCGGCACCGGTCGACGGCGACACGAACGCGGTGAACAGTCCGAACAGCAGCTGGCTCACCGCGAACAACCCGACCGCCCGGCCCGGGCCCCACACCCGCACCGCGACGGTCGCGACGACGGCGAGGAGGAGCAGATTCACCAGGGTGACGAACACGCCGCCGTCCTGCACGAGCACCGAGGTCAGGACCCGCCACCATTCGTCCTCGGCGCGGATCCGCAGCGGGTCGCGGCCGAACGTCCCGAGCAGCGACGGCACGGCCAGGCGCAGCAGCGACGGGACCGCGACGACGAGCCACAGCACGAGCGCGGTCACCGGCGGCGGCCACAGCAGCTGACCCGGCGGGGGCCACCACACCAGCCGCCCCGGCGGCGCGCACCGACGCTGCGCGAGCAGCACCGCGAGGGCCGCGACGAGGGCGAGCAGGAGCACCGAACCGGGGTCGGCCTCCGAGGTGCTCACGGGCGTCAATGTACCTGCGGACGTACCCGGCGTCCGGTTCCGTCGACGGCGGGTCCGCTCCCCCGGCGCCGGACGTTCAATCCCGTGACACCACCGAGCGCAGGAAGAACCGCAGGTTCGACGGCCGCTCCGCGAGCCGCCGCATCAGGTACCCGTACCACTGGGCCCCGTAGGGGACGTACACCCGCATGCGCAGGCCGGCGCCGGCGAGCCGGCGCTGTTCGAGGTCGCGGATCCCGTACAGCATCTGATGCTCGAATCCGTGCGGGCCGCGGGCGTACTCGGCGGCGAGCGGTCCCGCGGCCGCCACGATCGCCGGGTCGTGCGAGGCCACCATCGGATAGCCCTGCCCGGCCATGAGCACCCGCAGGCACCGCAGGTACGAGGCGTCCACCTCGGCGGAATCCTGGTACGCCACCGACGCCGGTTCGCGGTAGGCGCCCTTGCACAGCCGCACCCGCGAGCCCGGGCCGGACAGGTCGCGGCAGTCCGCCTCGGTGCGGCGCAGGTAGGCCTGCAGCACGGCACCGACCCAGGGGAAGTCCTCGCGCAGCCGCCGCACGATCGACAGGGTGGCGTCGGTGGTGGTGTGGTCCTCGGCGTCGACGGTGACCCACACCCCCGCCGCGGCGGCGGCCGCGCAGATCTGCCGGGCGTGCCCGAGCGCGATGCCGGGGCCCTCGGCGCCGAGGGCCAGGCCGAGCGCGGTGAGCTTGACCGACACCTCCACCGCCGGCATCGGCGCATCGCGCTCGACCAGCGGAGCCAGGTCGGCGATCAGCGCCTCGTATTCGGCGACGATCGCCCGGGCCTGCGCGAGATCGGTGGTGTCCTCCCCGAGGTGGTCGATGCTCACCGCCCGTCCGGTGCCGAGCAGGGCCTTCGTGGCCGCCAGCGCGTCGGGGCGGGTGTCCCCGGCGACGAACCGGTCGACGAGCCGGCGTGTCGGCGGCGCCGTGGTGACCAGCGCCCGGACGCGGGGCGACTTCGCGGCCGCGAGGATCACCGGCCGCAGCGGGTTCGACGCCAGCCGCGGCAGCGCCCGCGACGTCACGGGCGGCGACGGCAGCGGTTCCGAGGCGACCACGGACCTCACCCGCCCTTCATGTGCGGGTACCGGTAGTCCGTCGGTGGCACGAACGTCTCCTTGATCGTCCGCGCCGACACCCAGCGCAGCAGGTTCAGCGGCGAGCCCGCCTTGTCGTCGGTGCCGGACGCCCGGCCGCCGCCGAAGGGTTGCTGCCCCACCACCGCGCCCGTGGGTTTGTCGTTGACGTAGAAGTTGCCGGCCGCGAACCGCAGCACGGCGGTGGCCTCCTCGACGGCCGCGCGGTCCTCGGCGATCACCGAGCCGGTGAGCGCGTAGGGGGCGCCGCGGTCGACGAGGTCGAGCACCCGCCGCCACGCGTCCGGCTCCGCGTCGTCGTAGACGTGCACACTCAGCACCGGACCGAAGTACTCCGTGCACATCGACTCGTCACCCGGATCGTCGGTGAGCAGGACGGTGGGCCGCACGAACCAGCCGACCCACTGGTCGTACCCGCCGCCGACGGCGATCTCGATCGACTCGCGGTCGCGGGCCCGCTCGAGGGCGCCGACGACCTTCTCGTAGGCGGTCCGGTCGATCAGGGCGCCGCCGAAGTTCGACAGGTCGGTCACGTCGCCGTAGGTCAGGCTCTCGACCTCGTCGAGGAACTCGGTGCGCATGCGCCGCCACAGGGAGCGGGGCAGGAACGCCCGCGACGCCGCCGAGCACTTCTGCCCCTGATATTCGAAGGCCCCCCGGATCAGGGCCGTGGACAGCACGCCCGGATCGGCCGACGGGTGCGCGAGGACGAAGTCCTTGCCGCCGGTCTCCCCCACCAGCCGCGGATACGTGCGGTAGCCGTCGATGTTGGCCCCGACCTCCCGCCACAGGTGCTGGAACGTCCGGGTCGACCCGGTGAAGTGGATACCGGCCAGCCGCGGATCGCGCAGGAGCACCTCCGACGCGACCCGGCCGTCCCCGGTGATCAGATTGATCACGCCCGGCGGCATCCCCGCCGCCTCGAGCAGGCGCATCGTCCAGTACGCCGACAGGGACTGCGTCGGTGCGGGCTTCCACACCACGGTGTTGCCCAGCAGCGCCGGAGCGGTGGGCAGGTTCCCGGCGATCGCCGTGAAGTTGAACGGGGTGATCGCGTACACGAACCCCTCGAGCGGCCGGTAGTCCATCCGGTTCCACACACCCGGCGACGAATACGGCTGGTCGGCGAGCAGCGCCCGGGCGAAGTGCACGTTGAATCGCCAGAAGTCGACCAGTTCGCACGGCGCGTCGATCTCCGCCTGCTGCACCGACTTGGACTGGCCCAGCATGGTGGCGGCCGCGATCGTCTCCCGCCACGGCCCGGCCAGCAGGTCGGCGGCCCGCAGCAGCACGGCCGCGCGGGCGTCGAACGACATCTCCCGCCACGCGGGGGCCGCGGCCGTCGCCGCCTCGACGGCCGCCGTCGCCTCCGCCGGGGTGGCGTTGCGCAGGGTGCCGAGCACCGCGTGATGGTTGTGGGGCTGCACGATGTCGAAGCGATCGCCCTCACCGTGCACGTGCTCGCCGCCGATGACGTGCGAGACGTCCACCGGTTCGGCCGCCAGCTCCTTCAGCTTGGCGGTCAGACGCTCCCGCTCCGGGCTGCCGGGAGCGTAGGTGTGGACCGGCTCGTTGGCCGGCGCAGGAACTGCAGTGACGGCGTCCATGGGGCCTCCCTGGGCCCAGGGTAGCGCCGAACACGGCGTCGCATACGGCAATCCTGCTCGGGCAGCGTCGCTTCCGCCGTGCGCGCATCACGTCAGCCGGTGCGCGCACATCACATCAGCCGCTGCGCGCACATCACATCAGCCGGTGCGCGCACATCACGTCAGCCGATGCGCGCGCATCACATCAGCCGCTGCGCGGCGGCCGCGATCCTCTCGTCCGAGGCCGTCAGCGCGATCCGCACGTGCTGGACGCCGCCGGGACCGTAGAACTCGCCCGGGGCCACGAGGATCCCGCGTTCGGCGAACCAGTCCACCGTCGCGCGGCACTCCTCGCCGCGGCTCGCCCACAGGTACAGGCCGGCTTCGGAGTGATCCACCGTGAACCCGGCACCGCGGACGGCCGCGAGCAGCACCTCGCGGCGCTTGCGGTACAGCTCGCGCTGCGCGTTCTCGTGTTCGTCGTCGTTCAGCGCGACGGTCATCGCCGACTGGATCGGCAGCGGCACCATCATGCCGGCGTGCTTACGCACCTCGAGCAGGTCCGCGACGAGTTCGGCGTCGCCGGTGACGAAGCCGGCGCGGTAGCTGGCCAGGTTCGACGTCTTCGACAGCGAGTGCACCGCGAGCAGGTTCGTGTGGTCGCCGTCGCACACGCTCGGGTGCAGGATGGACAGTGCCTCACCCTCCCAGGTCAGGCCCAGGTAGCACTCGTCGGAGACGACGATCGCGTCCCGGCTGCGCGCCCAGTCCACTACCTTGCGCAGGTGTTCGAGGCCGAGCACCTTGCCCGTCGGGTTCGACGGCGAGTTCACGAACACCAGCGCCGCGCCCTCGGGTCCCAGGCGGTTGAGGCCGTCGGCACGAATGATCCGCGTGCCGGCGAGCAGCGCTCCCACCTCGTACGTCGGGTACGCCAGCTCGGGGATCACCACCAGGTCGCTGCCGCCGAGGCCGAGGAGGCTCGGCAGCCACGCGATCATCTCCTTGGTGCCGATGGCCGGCAGGATCGCGGACGCGTCGATGCCGGTGACGCCGTAGCGTCGGGCCAGCGCCCCGACCGCGGCGGCGCGCAGCGCTTCCGTGCCGTGGGTGGTCGGATACCCGGATTCCTCCGCGACGGCGAGCAGCGCCTCACGGATGACCGGGGCGACGGGGTCGACGGGGGTGCCGACCGAGAGATTGACGATGCCGCCGGGGTGCGCGGCCGCCTTCTCCTTCGCGCCGGTCAGCGAGTCCCACGGAAAGTCCGGCAGGCTCGCGGCCACCGAACGACGAGTGCGCGTCACGGTACCGCCGATCACTATTCCTCGCCCATGGGCGGCAGGGCCTTGACGAACGGCGGGTCGTAGTCGACCTTGCCGAGCTTGGCGGCGCCACCCGGGGATCCGAGATCGTCGAAGAAGTCGACGTTGGCCTTGACGTACGCGCTCCACTCGTCCGGCACATCGTCCTCGTAGAAGATCGCCTCGACGGGGCACACCGGCTCGCAGGCACCGCAGTCCACGCACTCGTCCGGATGGATGTACAGCATGCGACCGCCCTCGTAGATGCAGTCGACCGGGCATTCCTCGATGCACGCCTTGTCCAACACGTCCACGCACGGTTCCGCAATCGTGTACGTCACTGGTGTTCTCCCTGCCTCTCTGGTCGCCCGCCCACCTGCACGGTCACGCCGAATCGGGGCGCGCTCCGCGTCCGTCGACGTCCAGTATCCCCCGCCGCGGGGACACCCCTCCGAGTTAGGGTGCCCTGACTAGATGGGCCCCGGCTGGGCGCCCAGCCACTGCTGCCCGTCCGCGGCGGCCCGGGACAGGGCGGACCGCTCGCCGACGTATCCGGCCAGTGCCCCCACCAGCGGCAGCACGCCGAGCGCGCGCCACGCGCCCGACGGCTGCGGACGCCGCGCGAATTCCGCGTTCACCGCGCGGACCAGGTCGATCGTCGACCGCACCGGACGCCGCACCCACGACAGCGGCGTCCCGGTTTCGCCCGTGCCGAGGAGGTCGCGGCGGCACAGCACGGCCGCGAGCATCCGCACCTGGCGGTCGCGGTCGTGGATTCCGCGTTCCCGGGCGACGGCGAGCAGCACGATCGCCTGGTTGACGAAGCCGAGCGCGTCCTGCAGCGGCAGCATCCGGCCCACCACCCCGAGCATGCCGGGGAACGCGACGGGCAGCGTCGAGACCGAGCCGAGCCCGCCGACCCACCAGTTCACCCGCTCCTGTTCCGACGCGGCCGCCCACGCCGCCGTGCCCGGCACGCGACCGGCGTCGAGCACGGCCGCGGCCGCGTCGAGCACCTGCTCGACCGGGGTCCGCTCCCGCACCGTGGGCACGAACGTGCGGGCCTTGAGACCGAACGGGTCGAGGTACGCCAGGTCGAACAGCGGCCCGACGCCCGCGGCGGTCGCATCCAGGGCCGCCGCGACGACCCCGTCGCCCAGCCTGGGGCTCACCGGCCGGCCCCGCTGAGGGCGCCCCCGTCGACAGCGAGCGGCGCGTAGGCGGTGCTCCGCTGACGGGCCGGGCGACCGATGCCCTCGGCGATCGCCACGAGTTCTGCCACGGTCTTCTCCGAGCCGTGCTGGGAACCCGCCATCCGGGAGATCGTCTCCTCCATCAGGGTGCCGCCGAGGTCGTTGGCGCCGCCCTGCAGCATCGCCTGCGTGCCGGCGACACCCAGCTTGACCCAGCTGGTCTGGATGTTGTCGATCCGGCCGTGCAGCATGATCCGCGCCAGCGCGTGCGCGGCGCGGTTGTCGCGCAACGTCGGACCGGGCCGCGACGCGCCGGCCAGGTACAGCGGCGACGACTGGTGCACGAACGGCAGCAGCACGAACTCCGTGAAGCCGCCGGTGCGGTCCTGGATCCCACGCAGCACGTTCAGGTGCCCCACCCAGTGGTGCGGCTGGTCGACGTGGCCGTACATCATCGTCGAGCTGGACCGCAGCCCCACCTCGTGTGCGGTGGTGACCACCTCGATCCACTCCGCGGTGGGCAGCTTGCCCTTGGTGAGCACCCAGCGGACCTCGTCGTCGAGGATCTCCGCGGCGGTGCCGGGGATCGTGTCGAGGCCGGCCTCACGCAGCTCGGTCAGCCAGTCGCGGACGGACACGCCGCTGCGGGAGACGCCGTTGGCGATCTCCATCGGGGAGAAGGCGTGCACGTGCATCGACGGCACCCGCTCCTTGACCGCGCGGACCAGGTCGGCGTAGCCGGTGACGGGCAGTTCCGGGTCGATGCCCCCCTGCATGCACACCTCGGTGGCACCGGCGACGTGCGCCTCCCACGCCCGGTCCGCGACCTCGGCTGTGGACAGGGTGAACGCGTCGGCGTCGCCCTTGCGCTGCGCGAACGCGCAGAACCGGCAGCCGGTGTAGCAGATGTTGGTGAAGTTGATGTTCCGGTTGATCACGTACGTGACGTCGTCGCCGACCGTGTCCCGGCGCAGCTGGTCGGCCAGGGCGACGACCGCCTCGAGGCCGGGCCCGTCGGCGTGCGCGAGGGCGACGTACTGGGCGTCGGTACAACCGGCGGGGTCCTTCTCCGCGGCGCGCAGCGCCGAGAGCACGTCCCCGTCCAACCGCACCGGGGCATTCGCGCCGAGTGCGAGGACCTGCTCGCGCACGGTGTCCCAGTCGCCGAACGCGCTGCCGAGGTCGGAGCGGTACTCGGTGTTGCGCCCGGTCACGTCGATCTCGGAGTTCAGATCCACGCGGCCGCTGGACTCCCAATCGAGGTCGGGCTCCTGCCACGGCTGCCCCTGCGGGGTCACGTCCCGGGCCAGACCGGTCGCCGGGTCCGCCAGCGCGCGCACGTGGGCGGCGATCCGCGGGTCGATCCACGGCTGCCCGGCCAGCACGTACTGCGGCTGGGCCGCGATCCGCTCGGTGAGGGTGAACCCGGCGTCGGCGCTGATCCGTGCGAGCGCGTCCAGGTTCGGCCACGGCCGTTCCGGGTTGACGTGGTCCGGGGTCAGCGGTGAGACCCCGCCCCAGTCGTCGACGCCCGCGGCGAGCAGCGCGCGGCACTCGTCGGCGGCGACGAGGTTCGGCGGCGCCTGGATGCGCATGGACGGGCCGAGCACGAGCCGGGCCACGGCGATCGCGGCCCGGAACTCGTCGAGTCCGGCGTCGTCCACGTCGCGCATCGCGGTGTCGTCCTTCGCCCGGAAGTTCTGCACGATCACTTCCTGGATATGTCCGAACGCCTTGTGCTGCTTGCGGATTGCCGCGATGGATTCGGCGCGCTCGGTGAGCGTCTCGCCGATGCCGACGAGGATGCCGGTCGTGAACGGCACCGACAGCCGGCCCGCGTCGGTGAGCACCCGCAGCCGCACCGCCGGGTCCTTGTCGGGGCTGCCGTAGTGGCACTCCCCCTGCTCGGTGAACAACCGGGTCGACGTGGTCTCGAGCATCATGCCCATCGACGGGGCCACCGGCTTGAGACGGGACATCTCGGCCCAGCTCATCACCCCGGGGTTCAGGTGCGGCAGCAGCCCGGTCTCCTCGAGAACCCGGATCGCCATCGCGCGCACGTAGTCGAGGGTCGAGTCGTAGCCCCGCTCGTCGAGCCACTGCCGCGCCTCCGGCCAGCGCTCCTCGGGCCGGTCACCGAGCGTGAAAAGCGCTTCCTTGCAACCCAGTTCGGCTCCACGCCGGGCGATGTCCAGGATCTCGTCGGGCTCGAGATACATCCCCTGCCCGGCGGCGCGCAGCTTGCCCGGCACGGTCACGAACGTGCAGTAGTGGCAGCGGTCCCGGCACAGCCGGGTGATGGGGACGAACACCTTGCGGGAATAGGTGACCGTGCCTGGCCGGCCCGCCGCGAGCAGACCGGCGTCGCGCACCCGGGCGGCCGAGGCACACAGGTCCTCGAGATCCGATCCCCGGGCGGCGAGCAGGATCGCGGCCTCGTCGACGTTGAGCGTCGCCCCGTCCCGCGCGCGCCGCAACGCCCGCCGCATGCCCGACGGCGAAACCCGCACAGGATCCGCCGCGGACGACGCGGGCCCGGCCGCGCCGGCGCGGACCGAGGGCAGGGGCAACATCGCGGGCGTGGCACCGTCGTGGGTCGAATCGGTCATTCGCCGATCATGCGCCACCCGCCGTACCCATGCCACCTCGGGGGCACGTCCCCGGCGAACTCACTCGCGGGGATAGTCCTCGTCTCCCGGGACGACCCGGCTCTGCTCGAGAACGTCCGCGGGCTCCACCTCGAGCGGCACCGAGGTCACCTCGTCGTCGGCCGGTTCGTCCTCGGCCGGCATCTCCTGCTCGATCCGATCGGCCTCGGGCAGTTCCGTGTATTCGGTGGTCTCCGATGATTCGGTCACGGCGGTCCTCCTCCTCGTGTCGACTCCGAACCCGGTCGCGGCATTGCCGGGTTTGCTCGCCCGATCAGCTTAGCCTGGAACCGACTGGACACCACCGACGAGGAGAACCGCGTGAACCGGGACGACCCCCCGCCGCCCCCGGCAGCCGGCAGGGCCGCCCCGCCGCCGGTGACGATGGCCGATCCGGCGTGGCGCCCCAGCCCGAGGGCGCGGCTGCTGTGGGCGGTGAGCGCCGCGCTGCTGTGGGTGCCGGTCGTGGCCGCGCAGGTGGTGTGGGCGATAGTCGACTCCGGCCGGCACCCGGGTTGGCACGTCGCCGCCGGCGTCGCCACCGCGGTTCTCGCCGTCGCGCACGTGGCCGTGATGCCGCTGTGGCGGTACCGGGTGCACCGCTGGGAGATCACCGACACCGCCGTGTACACGCGCTCAGGGTGGCTCACCCAGGAACGCCGGATCGCGCCGATCTCCCGGATCCAGACGGTCGACACGGAGCGCGGCCCGATCGAACGATGGCTCGGCCTCGCCACCGTCACCGTCACCACCGCCTCGTCCGCGGGCGCCGTGGAGATCACCGCTCTCGACGTCGGGGTCGCCGACGCCACCGCCGCCCGGCTCACCGCGATCGCCGGCAGCAGCCAGGCCGATGCCACGTGAGCGACGTACCCGTGCCGCCGGAGCGGGAGGACGCCCCCGCCCTCGCCGCCGAGGCCGAGCAGCCGTGGTTGCGGCTGGATCCGCGGATGCTGCTGATCCACCCCGTCGAGGAGGTACTGCGGCTGCTGCCGGTGCTGGTGGCGTCGGTGCTGCTCGGCAGCAGCAGCGGCAATCACGGCTGGGGCCTGGCGGTGGCCGCGCTGCTGGTGGTGATCGGCATGCTGCGCTGGTTCACCACGACCTACCGGATCGGACCGGTGCACGTGGAGCTGCGCCGGGGCCTGCTGCAGCGCCAGTTGCTGTCGGTGCCGCGCAGCCGCATCCGGTCCGTGGACGTCGAACAGCGCCTGCTGCACCGGCTGCTCGGGCTGGCGGTGGTGCGGATCGGGACCGGCCAGCGGACCGGCGCCGGACGCGACCGCAACCGGTTCGAGCTGAACGGCCTGGCGGTCGGTGCCGTGCCGGCGCTGCGCGCCGCCCTGCTCAGCACGCCCCCGGGAGCGCCGGACGAGGCGGCCGGGGCGGCCGCCCCGGCCGAAACCGCGATCGCCCGGTTCCAGCCGGGCTGGGTGCGCTACGCCCCGTTCTCGACCACGGGGCTGGTCACCGTCGCGGCGGTGGTGGGACTGGCCTTCCAGTACGGGATCGCCGAGCGGCTCGGCGAGTCGGCCACCGTCGAGCGCGGGCTGTCGTCGATCGAGGCCGCCGGCCCGTTCGTCGCCGCCGTGCTCGGCCTGCTCGTCCTGGGCGTGGTGGCGAGCCTGGCGGCGTGCGTGCGGTACGTGCTGCTGTACGCGGACCTGTCGGTCACCGACGACGGGCGGATGCTGCGGGTCGGGCACGGCCTGCTGCGGCACCGGCACACCACCCTGGACCGGCGCCGCCTGCGCGGCGTGAGCCTTCGCGAGCCGCTTGCGCTGCGCCTGGCCGGCGGGGCCCGCCTGGACGCGGTGATGACCGGCGTCGCCGCCGAGCACGGCGAGTCGTCGCTGCTGCTGCCGCCCGCGCCCTCCGCCGAGGCGCGACGGGTCGCGGCAGCGGTACTGCGCGACACGCGGCAGCTCGACGCCCCGCTGCGGCCGCACGGGCCGGCGGCGCGGCGGCGACGGTTCACCCGGGCGCTGAGTCCCGTGGCGCTGGCCGTCGCCGCCGGTGCGACGGCGGTCGCGGTCACCGGCCGCACGGTCCCGGTGGCGGCATGGGGTCCGGCGGTCGCGGCCGTCACGGTGGCGGCGGTGGGGCTGGCGTGGGATCGCTACCGCAGCCTGGGGCATGCCGTGCTGGGGGCGGGGCCGCAGGACGCGACGGCGTGGCTGATCACCCGCGGCGGGTCGCTGGATCGGCGCCGCGTCTCGCTCGAGGCGGACGGCATCATCGGCTGGACGGTGCGGCAGACGTTCTTCCAGCGCCGCGCCGGGGTGGCGACGGTCGTCGCCGCGACCCCGGCCGGTACGGGCCGCTACGCGGTGGTGGACCTCCCCGCGGAGCAGGCGTGGGCGCTGGTCGAGGCGGTCACTCCCGGGGCCGGCGACGGATGGGTGCGCCGATGAACCCGATCGATCGGCCCCCGGACCTGGCCGCGCTCGACGCGCGCCTGATCGAGTGCCGGGCCTGCCCGCGCCTGGTCGCGTGGCGGGAGCAGGTGGGCCGCGAGAAGCGTGCCGCATACCGCGACGAGGAGTACTGGGCGCGTCCCGTGCCCGGGTTCGGACCGGCGGATGCGTCCCTGCTGATCGTGGGCCTGGCCCCGGCCGCGCACGGCGGCAACCGGACCGGCCGGATGTTCACCGGTGACCGCTCGGGCGACTTCCTGTACGCCGCGCTGCACGCGGCGGGCCTGGCGTCGCAGCCCACCGCGACGCACCGCGGCGACGGCCTCGAACTGTTCGGCACCCGCGTCACGTCGCCGGTGCACTGCGCGCCGCCGGCCAACCGGCCGACGCCGCAGGAGCGGGACACGTGCCGCACCTGGCTCGACGCGGAGCTACAGCTGCTGGCGCCGACGTTGCGCTCGGTCGTGGTGCTCGGCGGCTTCGGATGGCGGGCGCTGCTCCCGGTGCTCGACGACGCCGGCTGGGCCGTGCCGCGTCCCCGCCCCGGATTCGGGCACGGCACGGCGGTGGAACTGCGGCCGCGCGGCGACGCTGCGGACCGCAGGCCGCTGCACGTGTTCGGTTGCTATCACGTGAGCCAGCAGAACACGTTCACCGGCCGGCTCACCCCGGCCATGCTCACCGCCGTGCTCACGGACGCGGCGCGGGCTGCCGGACTGCGCTCGTGAGCGCGGCCATGCGGGCGACGAACAGGTGCAACCCGGCGGGGGCGAGCGCACCGACCGGCAGCAGCAGGGTCCGCCAGTCGGCGACGAGGAGCTGATCGCCGCCGGGACCGCCGGCCAGGCACACCACGAAGCCGACGATCCACGCCAGCAGCGGCCACGCCGCGCGCGAGGCGGACCCGGTCTCGGCGCGCATCGCCATCACCAGGAGCATGTTCGCCGCGCCGGCCAGCACGATCGTGATCGGGAACGGCACCGTGCCGATGTACAGGCCGAGGAAGAACACGGACAGCAGCGCGCAGAGGAAGCCGTCGAAGGTCAGCAGCGCGACGATGCCCGGCCGCGGCTTCGGCGCCGGCGGGGCGGGAGCTTCGGTGGCTGTGGTGGCGGGATCGACCGTCATCGTTCGATAGTGCGCCACCGGCGCGGGTGGGTGGTCACCGGGTCCCGGCCGATCACGGCACCGGCGGGTAGCCCATGAGCGTCAGCACGTGGCTGGCCTGGTCCGCGAATCCGTAGAGCGCCTGGTAGTAGGCGGCGTTGATCTGGTCCGCGTAGGGACGCAGCGAATCGACGAATGCGACGATCTGGTTCTGGACGGACCAGTTGTACATCAGGACCCTCTCGTGTGACCACGATCACCTGTCCGGTGCTCGTGGTCACACTAACTCAGCCCGGCGAAGAGGTCACGCTCCCGGCCGGAGCCGTCGACGTCGCCGCGGTCGCCCCGGACGAGCACGTAGTGCTCCTGCTCCAGCACGGGCTGCGCGACGAGGTTGGACAGGGCGAACTGTGCTCCGCCGGGCGCGACGACGACCTGGGTCGCGTGCGCCGCCAGGGCCGCCCGCTTGGCGTCGAGCACGCCGGCGACGTCGACCACGGTGGTGACCTGTTCGTCGGGCACGCACGGCAGGTCGTCGGGGCCGGGACGCTGCCACCCGTCGGGCAGGCCGGTCATCTCCGCGATGCCGCGGCGCAGGGCGCTCGCCTCGGTGACGGTCCAGTACAGCTTCGCCGGATCCCACGGTGCGCCGGCGTGCGGGTAGGCGCCGGTCCCCGCGGCCTCGACCGCTGCGGTCACGACGTGATGCACCTGGATGTGGTCGGGGTGGCCGTAACCGCCCACGGGGTCGTAGGTGACCACCACGTGCGGGCGCAGTTCCCGGATCACCGCGACGAGTGCGGCCACCGCCTCGTCGCGGTCGGCGTTCACCCAGGCCCGCGGGTTCGCGGCCGACGGGGTGCCGGCCATCCCGGAGTCGCGCCAATGCCCGGCGCCGCCGAGGAAGCGGGGCGCGGGCACGCCGAGGGCGGCCAGCGCCCGGCCGAGCTCGTGGATGCGATAGCCACCGAGCTGATCGGCCCGGTCGGCGGTGAGCTGCGCCCATTCGTCGCCGACGACCTCGCCCTCCTCCCCGAGGGTGCACGTCACGACGGTGACCTCGGCGCCCTCGGCGGCGTAGCGGGCGATGGTGCCGCCCGTGGTGATGGATTCGTCGTCGGGATGGGCGTGCACCAGCAACAGGCGTTTCGGCGCGGGGGCGTTCCGATCGGTCACGGTGTGGTCCTCCACCAGTTCTGCGCGTCGGACAGGGAACCGGCAGGGATCGAGCCGGCCAGCGTCACGCCCTCGACGCCGGGTCCCGCGGCGATCACGGTGCGGTCCTGCACGATCGGCAGGGTGACGGCGAGGTCCCACAGCTTCGGCTGCGCCCCGGCCAGGACGGCGGGCACGTCGCCGGCGCCGCGCAGGGCCCCGGCGAGTTCCGGGTCGAGGGTGGGGTCGCACACCCCGGACACATTGCTCGGTGCGGCGAGTTGCGCCTCGGCGGCCTCGATCTCGTCGTCGGGAACCGGCCCGGTGTCACCGTCGGGAACCGGCCCGGCGTCACGGTCCGGAACGGACTCGGCGTCACCGTCCGGAACGGACTCGGCGTCACCGCCGGGGGCGGGCTCCGGCGTCGGGGTGGGCGCGGGAGCCGGCTCGGCGGAGGCGGGACCCTGCTCGGGAAGCACTGGGGGGCAACCGAATCGGGACAGCGCAGCGGTGGCGGGGTCGCCTCCGGCGCGCGTCCAGCCGACCACCGCATGCACGGTTCCCTCGACGAGGGCGTCGCCGTAGAGCTCGTCCGGCGGCAACGTCGTCACGGTGGCGGCGACGCCGGCCCCACGCAGCTGGTCTGCGGCGGTGCGGGCGACGGCGTCGGCCACCGGCGAGTTCTCCGGCACGCCCAGCACGAGGGTGAGCGGCACGCCGCCCTGGGCGAGCAGACCCGTGGTCGCGGTCTCGGGCGCCGGGGTGCCGGTTGCGTCGATCGTCGCCGGGCCGGCCGGTACATACCCGGCCCCGGCGAGGAGCGCGAGGGACTCCTCGCGGCCGGGCCGCGGCGGCATCGTCGGCGAATAGCCGGGATCGGACGGGGCGAGCACCTGCGCGCGGGCCGCGACGACGGCCGATTCCGTGCCGGCCGCGACGGTGGCCAGCAGGTCCGGGTCGAGAAGCCCGAGGACGGCCCGGCGCACGCGCGGATCGGCGAACTCGGTCGTGCGGCCGTTGAGGGTCAGCTCGAGGACGCGGGGCTGCAGCTGGGTGCCGGTGCGCACCTGCGGGATCGCGCCGAGCTGGGCGAGCAGCGCGGATCCCCCACCGTGCATCTGCGCGACCTGCGCGTCGCCGGTGCGAATGGACTCGGCGAGCTGCGCGTCGGTTCCGCCGCGGCGCAACAGGATCCGGTCGGGCCGGGCCGGCGTGCCCCAGAAGCGATCGTTGCGTTCGAGCAGGATCTCGCCGCGGCCGCGGTCGACGGACTTGACATGGAACTGCCCGCCGGACACCGGGATCGATTCGGCGAGGCTCGTGGTGAAACCGCCCGGAGTGTCCTTGACGAGGTGAGCCGGCAGCAGGTGGGTGAACAGTTCCCGCCACGCCGGGTAGGGCTCGCGCAGCGTGACGGTGACGGTCTTGCCGCCGCCGGAGGATCCGACGTCGTCGATGAGGCGGTATCCGGCGGGATCGACCACACCGGGCTGGGTGATCATCTGCTGCCACAGGTACCGGAAGTCCTCGGCGGCGATGGGCGCGCTGTCGGACCACTGCGCCTCGTCGCGCACCTGATAGGTGATGGTGAACGGGGCCTGCGAGGTGACCTCGGCCGATGCGAGGACGGACTCGTCGAGCACCCAGGCGGAGGCGCCGGGCCGCGCGGGGTCGGGCACGGGCCGGAACGCGCTCGGCAGCACCATCCCGGCGACGGTGTTGCCGACGGGCGACTGGTCGGCGAGCAGGTGCGGGTTGAGCCCGGCGCCCACGTCGTCGACGGCCACCACGACGGTGTTGAGCTGGGGAACCGGGGTGGGGGTCCGGGTTGGCTCGGTCTGCTCGATCGGCGGCGGCGGATCGGCGGTGCACGCCGTCAACCCCAGCACCGCGGCGACCGCGGTGATCCCGGCGATCCTGCGCATCCGGCCTCCCTTCCCTCCGGGATGCGGCGGTGGTCCCGGCTGCGCCGGGACCACCACTGCCGCGACTACTTGTTGCGAGCCTTCTCCCGCGAGCGGGCGCGGGCCCGGTCGGTGGCCGACAGGTGCACCTTGCGGACGCGGAGGATCTCCGGGGTGACCTCGACGCACTCGTCGGACGCGCAGAACTCCATGGCCTCCTCGAGGCTCAGGGTGATCGGCTTCGCGAGGGTCTCCATCACGTCGGCCGTGGAGGAGCGCATGTTGGTGAGCTTCTTCTCGCGGGTGACGTTGATGTCGAGGTCCTCGGCGCGCGGGTTGATGCCCACGACATGGCCCTCGTAGGTGTCGCTGCCCGGCTCCACGAAGAAGGTGCCGCGGTCGCCGAGCTGGATCATGGCGAACGGCGTGACCGAGCCCGAGCGGTCGGAGACCAGCGAGCCGGTGTGCCGTGCGCGGATCTCCCCGGCCCACGGGGCGTAGCCGTGGAAAACGGCGTTGGCGATGCCCGTGCCACGGGTCTCGGTGAGGAAGTCGGTGCGGAACCCGATGAGGCCGCGCGACGGGACGATGAACTCCATGCGCACCCATCCGGCGGCGTGGTTGGACATCTGCACCATCTTGCCCTTGCGGGCCGCGAGCAGCTGGGTGATCGCGCCGAGGTGTTCCTCGGGGCTGTCGATGGTGAGTTCCTCGTAGGGCTCGTGCACCTTGCCGTCGACCTGCCGGGTGACCACCTGCGGCTTGCCGACGGTGAGCTCGAAGCCCTCGCGGCGCATCTGCTCGACGAGGATGGCCAGCGCCAGCTCGCCGCGGCCCTGCACCTCCCAGGCGTCGGGGCGGCCGATGTCGAGCACGCGCAGCGACACGTTGCCGACCAGCTCCGAGTCGAGACGGGACTTGACCATGCGCGCGGTCAGCTTGTGGCCCTGCACGCGGCCGACGAGCGGCGACGTGTTGGTGCCGATGACCACCGAGATGGCCGGCTCGTCGACCGTGATGCGCGGCAGGGCGACCGGGTTGTCCACGTCGGCAAGGGTGTCGCCGATCATGATGTCCGGGATACCGGCGACGGCGACGATGTCGCCGGCGACGGCGACGTCACCGGGCCGGCGCTCGACACCGATGGTCTGGAGCAGCTCGGTGATCTTCACGTTCTTCACGCCGTCGGCGTGCATCCACGCGACGGTCTGGCCCTTGCGCAGCTCGCCGTTGTGGATGCGCAGCAGCGCCAGGCGGCCCAGGAACTCGGAGGCGTCGAGGTTCGTGACGTGGGCCTGCAGCGGTGCGGCCGGATCACCCTTGGGGGCGGGGATGTATTTCATGAGGACGTCGAACAGCGCGTCGAGGTTCTCGGCGGAGGGCGCCTGTCCGTTCTCGGGCTGTTCCGTCGACGCCTTGCCCTCGCGCCCGGAGGCGTACAGGACCGGCAGGTCCAGCAACTGCTCGGCGGCCTCGGAGGCCTCGTCGTCGAGGTCGGAGGCGAGGTCGAGCAGCAGGTCGTGGGTCTCCTCGACGACCTCGGCGATGCGGGCGTCGGGGCGGTCGGTCTTGTTGACCACCAGCAGCACCGGCAGCGACGCGGAGAGCGCCTTGCGCAGCACGAAGCGGGTCTGCGGCAGCGGGCCCTCGGACGCGTCGACGAGCAGGACGACGCCGTCGACCATGGACAGGCCGCGCTCGACCTCACCACCGAAGTCGGCGTGACCGGGGGTGTCGATCACGTTGATGACGGTGACGGTGCCGTCGCCGTTGTACCGGTGCACGGCGGTGTTCTTCGCGAGGATGGTGATGCCCTTCTCGCGCTCGAGGTCACCGGAGTCCATGACCCGGTCGACGAGTTCCGCGCGCTCGGCGAAGGCGCCCGACTGGCGCAGCATGGCGTCGACGAGGGTGGTCTTTCCGTGGTCGACGTGCGCGACGATGGCGACGTTGCGGAAACTGGCGGTGCTCACGCGATGGCTCTCCTGGCTGTTGTCCGGCCACACGGCACTGGACCCAGACGGCACCTCGCCCGTACGGCGTTCTTGCGGTGGCCGCGTCGCGAATGCGAGTCACCCGTTCGCGGCCGCGAACGGCCCGCACAGGCACTGCGGCCTCCAATACAGTACAGGCCGGACGTGGTACCTCGCGCCCGCCGACGGCTGATTCACCAGTTCGCGGGCCGGAGCGTGACGTTCGCCACGTCCCGGCGCACTGTTCGGCGAACCCGCCGGCGGCCGCGGGCCGCCGAAACCGGCTCGCCGGGCGCCTCCGCCTTTGTTAGGGCATGCTAACCTTCCAATTGATGTGACCAGGGGCCCAGTGCTGTGGTCCGGGACCCACCGACGAAAGGCCGGCGACACGGATGGGCAAGGTGAAGGCGAGCAGGGTCGCGCAGCTCGAGCCCAAGAAGAAGTGCTGCCGCAAGAAGACCCGCTGTGTGCGCTGCCCCGTGGTGATCATGCGGATGAAGAGGCTCGAGCACGAGGGCCTCGGCGGGAAGGAACTCGCGAAGCGCCTGAAGAAGGCCCGCGCCGCCTGACCGCCCGCCCCGTCAGCGCCCGAGGTGCGCGCGCAGCTCCGGCAGCCACAGCCGGTCGTTCGGCACCAGGTCGATCTGCTCCAGCTCGTCGGCGTCCACCCAGCACAGCGCCGCGTGTTCGAGCGGCCGCGGTTCCCCGGAGAGCAGCTCCACCCGGTAGGCACGCAGCACCCGGCCGCCGTCCAGCGGCACCCCGACCCCGACCCGCTGCGCACCGGCGACCTCCACGCCCAGTTCCTCGCGCAGCTCCCGGCGCAGCGCCGCCTCGGCGGACTCCCCCGGCTCGGCCTTGCCGCCCGGCAGCTCCCACAGCCCCGCGAGCTCCGGCGGCCCGATGCGCTGGGCCAGCAACAGCCGGCCGTCGCGGAAGATCGCCCCGGCCACTACCTCGTCCGCCCGGCCCGTCGTTGCACTCATGTGCGGCATCGTCCCAGAATGGGGCATGGCCGAGTTGCTCTCCGACGCCGACATCGATGCCGCCCTCGCCCAGCTGCCCGAGTGGCGACGGGACGGGAACGCGATCGTGCGGACCGTCGAGTCCTCCTCGTTCCCCGCGGCCGTCGCGCTGGTGGACAGGGTGGCCGAGGCCGCCGAGGCGGCGAACCACCACCCCGACATCGACATCCGCTGGCGGAAGGTGACCTACTCGCTGTCCACCCATTCCGCCGGCGGGATCACCGGGTCGGACGTGGAGCTGGCCCGGAAGATCGACGCGCTGGCCCGCGGCTGACGGGCGGGGCCGCAGCCGGGCGCCCGGTGTAGACGATCCACGCGTACACCGCCAGCACCCCCACCACGTTGCACGCGCCCGCCCAGGCCAGCAGGGCGGGGCGGGAGATGTCCCACATCGAGTCCTGCGCCAGGCCGAGGAGCCACGGCACCCCGACGACGGTCAGCACCGCCCAGAACCCGGCGAGCACACGGGTGCCGGGGCGGCCGGCAAGCGGCCCGTAGACCAGCCACAGCAGCATCGGCAGCACCCACACCCAGTGGTGCATCCAGGAGATCGGCGACACCAGCAGGCCGAACAGTTCGACGACGACGATCGTGCCGAGCCGGTCGTCCGGGCCGAGGGCACGCCAGGCCGCGACGGCGAGCACCGCCGAGGCCGCGACAGCCGCCAGCCACAGCGGCCCGGTGCCCACGTCGTGTCCCACGATGCGGCTCAGCGCTCCGCGCAGCGACTGGTTCCAGACCGACCCCACCGGCCCGATCCGGTCGGCGTCGCCGAACAACGTGGTGAAGTAGGTCCGCGCCTGGTCGCCGAGGACCAGCCAGCTGACGGCGACGGTGGCGGCGAAGGTCGCCGCGGAGAAGAACGCCGCCGCCCAGCGGCGACGCGCCACGAAGTACATGCCGGCGATCGCCGGGGTCAGCTTGATGCCGGCGAGCAATCCGACCAGTCCGCCCGAGAGCCACCAGCGGTTGCTGCGGACCGCGACCATCACGCCGAAGGCCAGGAACACGTTGACCTGTCCGTAGTCGAGGGTCGTGCGGATGGGCTCCGTCCAGATGCCCACCGCCGTCCACACGAGCGCGACCGCCGTCCAGCGCGCGCCGTGCGCCGCGGAACCGAACAGCAACTCGAGGCAGATGCGCAGGAGGCCGAACAGGGCGGCGACGGTCAGCAGCTGCCACGCCACCCCGACCACCGGGAAGGGCAGATAGTGCAGCGGGAAGAAGACCAGTGCCGCGAACGGCGGGTAGGTGAAGGGCAGGGAGAACTCGGGAGTGTCCCGGGTGTAGGTGAAGTCGTACAGTTCGCCGCGCAGCAGCGCCGCGGAACCGTCGACGTACACGTGCAGATCCACGAGATTCATGCCGTTGGGCGTGAGGAAGTTCCACGCCAGCCGGGCCCCGACGGAGACGGCCAGCAGGGCCGCGCACCACCACAGTCGATGCGGGCGAACCGGATCGGACACTGCGGTGCGGCCTCCCGTCGTCACGTCACCCCGGGGGGAAGGGCCGGGGACGGATGCAGACTATCCGTTCCGCGGCGGCGGGCCGAACACGATACTCACATCAGTAACAGTTTCATCTACTCTCACAAAAACCACATCAGTCACACGTAGTCTCGAGCGGACACCACTGATCGGAACACGTTATGGCTAGACTCCCGCCAGTACGGGCGCGGCTGTGAGACCGGCCACGGCTTGTACTGATCGGGGGGCCTACATAAAGTGTCTCCCCGAGCCGTCAGCGGCATCGGCGCCTCGCGCTCCGGAGCCGCTTCAACGACAAGGATGGGGAAAAGTGCTTCGAACCCGAGCAACGCGCAGGATGTTCACCGCCTGCGCCCTCGCCGCCGCCGCGGCGCTCACCGTGCCGTCGCAGGCGGTCGCGCAACCCGTCGTTCCGGGCATCCCCGACGTGCTCCAGCTGCCGGCCGAGTTCGCCGGCTACCAGGTGCCGGCGGATCTGTCGATCGAGTCGCTCATGGGCATGCTCAGCACCCAGGCAGCCGCCCCCGAAGAGGTCGAGGCCCTCGCCTCCCTCGCCCCCGCCATCGTCGGAGCGGCGGCCGGCCCGGCCGACGTCGCGGACGGCAAGAATCAGCTCCTCGACCAAGCGAAGGAACTGCTCGCGAACTCGCAGCTGCCGGACTCGGTCAAGGCCCTGCTCCAGCGCGTGATCACCTTCCTCGACGGCAGCGGCGGCGGCGGACCCGACATTCCGGAGCCGGGCGCCGTGGCGATCTCGCAGTTCCTGTACCCGAGCATCGGCAAGGACTGCATCCGCGACGGCGGCGACTCCATCGGCACCGCGCTCGCCGTGGCCGGCCCCGCGCCGCTCCCGCCGCCGGGCCCGAAGGCCGGCCAGGCCGGGTTCGTGTTCACCGCCCTGGGCACCGCCAAGTTCGCCGACCAGCAGGCGCAGCCGCTGACGGTGAGCTGGATCAACGTCTCCAACGGCCGCAGCGGCACCGCGACGTTGACCAACGAGGCCAGGATCAACCCCGACGGGCCGACGACGCTCAGCGCGATCGCCGACACCGGCTCCGGCAACGTGGCCGCCGTGATCTCCGGCGGCATCACCACGCAAGCCGCGGGCGCGGCCCCGCGTTCGTGCACCTTCCTGCCGACGATCGGGCTCGTCACGGTCGCCTGACCGATCATCCGCACGTTGGCCGAGGCCGCCGGGATCATCCCCCGGCGGCCTCCGTCGTCCGGGCGCTTCCCGAGCCGGGAACCGCGTGGTAGACCGAGTCATGGCCGAAACACCGTCCAGGCTCACCGCTTCCCGGTCCCTGCGCTCGCGCCGTTCACACCGGTCGATCCTGTCCGTCCGCTCCGAGGGCTCGATCCTGTCCATCGGCTCGGCGTACTCGATCCTGTCGATCGGCAGCGTGGGGTCGGTGCTGTCCGTCGGTTCGGTGGGCTCGTTCGGTTCGGCCCTGTCGTCGCTGTCGTTCGCCAGCCTCGGCTCGGCGCTGTCGGGACTGTCCCGCTGGTCGCTGCTGTCGTGGCGCGGTGTCCACGATGCCCCCGACGACCCGCATCCCACGCTCGTCGTCACCGCCGCCGAACCCGACCCCGCCGCGCACTGCCAGAGCTGACCGGCCGGCCCGTGTCCCGATCGGCGGGCGCGCGGCTGCCCTCCCGGTGGGGAACCTGATACATCTCGTAGATCACGTCCATGCCCGCCCGTATCGCGCGGCCCCCGGACCCGAGGAGGCGCATGGCCGTCGAGACCCCCGTTCCGGGCACAGCCGAACGCCCCGCACCCCGTGGTCTCGTCGCGGTGCTCTCCCTGTGCGGGATCGTCGTCGCGTTGATGCAGACCCTCGTCATCCCCCTGCTCCCCCAGCTGCCGCACCTGCTCGGCACGTCCGTGGAGAACGCCTCATGGGCGGTCACCGCCACGCTCCTCGCCGCGGCGGTCCTCACCCCCATCAGCGGCCGGCTGGGCGACATGTTCGGCAAGCGGCGCATGCTGCTGGTCAGCCTCGGTGCGGTCGTGGCCGGCTCCCTCGTCTGCGCCCTCGCCGAGTCGCTGCTCCCGATGATCGCCGGCCGCGCCCTGCAGGGCGCGGCGACCGGCGCGATCCCGCTCGGCATCGCGATCCTGCGCGACGAACTGCCGCCCCGGCGGATCGCCGGGGCGATGGCGACCATCAGCGCCACCCTCGGGGTGGGCGGCGCCGTCGGATTCCCCGTCGCCGCGGCCATCGCCCAGATCGCCGACTGGCACATGTTGTTCGCCGCCGCCGCCGGCTTCGGCCTGCTGGGCATCGCCATGGTGCTGAAGGTGATCCCGGAGTCGCCCCACCGCAACCCCGGCCGGTTCGACGTCGTCGGCGCGATCGGCCTCTCGGTCACGCTGACGCTGTTGCTCCTGCCCGTCACCAAGGGCGGCACCTGGGGCTGGTCGAATCCCCTGACCCTGGGCATGTTCGCCTGCGCCGCCGGCGCGGCGCTCGTGTGGGGATACTACGAACTGCGCACGGCGCGACCCCTGGTGAATCTACGGATCTCCGCGCGGCGCCCGGTGCTGCTGACCAACCTCGCGTCGGTCGCCGTCGGATTCGCGATCTACGGACAGATGCTCGCGTTCCCGCAGTTGCTGATGGCCCCCACCGAGACGGGCTACGGATTCGGGCTGTCCATGGTGATGGCCGGAGTGCTCATCGCGCCGGGCGGGATCGTCATGATGGCGCTGTCCCCCGTCTCCGCGCGGATCACCGGCAGCCACGGGCCACGGGTCACCCTGGCGAGCGGGGTCGTGGTGGTGGGCGCCGGCTACGTGCTGGTCTACGTCGCGTACACCGAGATCTGGCACATCGTCGTGGCGGGGATGATCATCGGGGCGGGCATCGGCCTGGCGTACGCGGCGATGCCGGCCCTCATCATGGGCGCGGTGCCGCTGTCCGAGACCGCCGCCGCGAGCAGTCTCAACACGCTGATGCGTTCGATCGGGACGTCCACGTCCGCGGCGGTGGTGAGCGTGGTGCTCGCGGCGATGACCACGACGGTCGGCACCTACACGGTGCCCGCCCTCGACGGGTTCCGCGCCACCTTCCTGCTGTCGATCGCGGCCTCCGCCGTCGCGCTGGCCCTGACCGCCGCCGTTCCCCGGGCGCGGCCCGGCGGGCTCAACCGGCGGTGAGCGACCACTGCCCGTAGTCGGCGCTGAATACATTGTTGACGTCGATGCCGATGCCGTCGATCGTCCCGCCACCCACCTGGTGCAGGTTCGCCGCGGGATGCACGTAGCCCTCGGCCGTGCCCCAATCATGTTGCCAGTAGAACGATCCCAGGCCGGCGTCGCGGGCCCAGGAGATGGTCGGCCCGTTGGCGTACACGCCGGTGTTCCCGGCGCCGAGCACGTCGTGCCAGCCCTGCAAGTACGGCGCGATCAGGTCGGCGAACTGTTGCTCGGACGGATTGTCGTCGACCGAGGCGTAGATCGGCCGGTCCGCCGGTCCCCCGGCCGCCCGATGCAGCTCGAGGCCGCGCGTCGCGTGCCGGACCCCGGCGTCGTATCCGCCGAGCCAGTCCGCCGTGTCGGCCTTGCCGAACTGATAACACGACACGACCTCGAGGTCGCCGGCGACGAGCGCGGCGGCCTCCGACTCCGTCAGCGGCTTGGCCAGCATCCATTCGGCGCCCGGCCGGCGGTCCGAGACGTACCGGATGGCACCGATGTGCCCGGCGGCACGGATCGACGACGGCGACGGCACGGCCGCCGAGTAGTCGACGATCGTGCCGAGCACCTCCCGGCCGTGCGCCACCCCGGGGGCGGCGACGGCCGACACCCAGGCCGCGCACGAGCCGACGGCCGCGTACCGCAACAGTTCCCGACGTGAGATGGCCATCGAACCTCGCTTGGACGAGCGTGCACGGCGGACAGGGTGTCGAGCTTCCGGTATTGCACCACACTCGCGGGTCCCGCGCGGGCGCATCGGGATTCGGGGCCCGCGCGACGGGCTACCGTCCGCCGAGCTCGGCGAAGAAGGCGGGAACGAGGGCGACGTCCTCGACGGTGCGCACCGTGGTGTGGACCCCGAGACCGTGCTCCTTGAGCAGATCGCACAGGCCGTCGCCGTCGACGAGTTCGATAGGCGGCGCGCCGAGCCGGTGCGCCTCGGCGCGGGCGTCGTCGCCGAACGTCCCGGTGGTGACGAGCAGACCCTTCTCGCCGCGACCGGCCATCGCGGCGCGGAACTCGCGCACGACGTCCGCGCCCGCCCGCTCGGGGCCGCGCAGGAACCGGAAGAACACCGAGAAGCCGAGCAGCGACACCCGCAGCACGCCGGTGCCTTCGACGTCGACGTCGTTGTCGGAGCCGGTGTCGAGGTGACCGCCGTGCGGGGGCACCGAGATGGTGGTGAAGCCGGCGGCGCGGAGCACCGCGACGGCGAGCCGTTCGAAGCCCTCGTCGGGGAGCTCGGCGACGGCGGCGAGCACGGGCTCGCGCCACAGCTCGGGATCCTCGGGGGCGGCCGCGAGGGTCACCACCTGCGCGCGCGACGACGCGTTGCGCACGAGCCGCTTGCGCCGCTTCTCCGCGGTGTATGCCACCTGCAGGGGCTTGATCTCGGATTCCTGCACCGCGCGGCCGCGGTCGGTGACGCTCCACACGCCGCGACGGGTGTTGGCGAGCAGCCCCATGCCCTTGAGGTAGGTGCGCGCCCAGCCGACCCGGTACTCGATCTCGGTGACCGGCCCGTCGCCGTGCAGTACGGACCGCGCGGCCTCGGACAGACCTTCGCGCGCGATGACGGCCTTCTCGAGCTCCTCGATCGAGGCCGAGCCTCCGAGCCCGATCAGCGCCTGCAGGGTGGGCCACAGCAGATCCGTGTACGGCGGTAGCGCCACCTCGCGGCCGGACGAGTCTCCGACGGGGTTACCGATCACGTTCCGGCGCTGCACACCTTCCCCTATCGTTTCGGCCCTGCTCGCCGCGGCTGTCCGGTCCCGCCACGACGCGCATTTCACCCTAGCCGATGGGCGCGGGCGCGATGGCGGCCACACTCCCCGGGCCCGGCACTGCCGGGGCCGGCGGCGCCGCTCGCTACCGTGGGGCGGGTGGGATTCACGCGCGCCGAACTCGAACGCTTCCGTGACGCGGTGGTGCCCGACCTGATCGGGCCGGACTGCCGGCTGCTGTTCGTGGGCATCAACCCGGGCCTGTGGACGGCGGCGACGGGTGCGCACTTCGCGCGGCCCGGCAACCGCTTCTACCCGGCGCTGCTGCGGGCCGGCATCCTGCTCCGGCCCATCGACCCCACCTCGGGGATGAGCGAGGACGACAGGGCCCACCTGATCGAGCGGGGCGTCGGGATCACCAATCTCGCGCCGCGCGCCACGGCCCGCGCGGACGAGCTCACGGCCGAGGAACTGCGGGCCGGGGCGGTGCGGCTGGCCGAGGTGGTGGCGCTGCACCGGCCGCGGGTGGTGGCCGTCGCCGGCATCACCGCGTACCGGTCGGCGTTCGGGCACCGGAAGGCCGTCGCGGGGCTGCAGGCGGAGACGCTCGGCGGGGTGCCGGTGTGGGTGGTGCCGAATCCGAGCGGGCTCAACGCCCACGAGACGGTGGACACCCTCGCCGAGGCGTATGCGGCGCCGGCCCGCGCGGCCGGGATCCTGCGCTGAACCGCGGACGGATCAGCCGCGTCCCACCTTGGCGAGGTAGTCGCTCGCCCGGTATCCCGGCGGCACGCCGTCGACGAGAATCGCCGAACTGTCGGAGTGCTCGGTGCGCAGCGGCAGAATCGCCTGGTAGGCCGGCGACCGGTACCAGGCGCGGGCCTGCTCGAGGTCGGGGAACTCGACGACCACGACGTGGCCGGGCCACGGTCCCTCGTGAACCTCGGGTTCGGCGCCGTGGACGACGAACCTGCCCCCGTACGGCGTGAAGGTGTCGTCGATCTCCTCGAGGTAACGGACGATCTCGGGGCCGAAGTCGACGGAACGCAGATGGGCGATCGCGTAGGCGGTCATGGGGGTCCTCCCGGTCGGTCGGTGGCGGCGGTGTGCCGCACACCGACGAGACTGCCGCGCTCCGGTGCCCGAATCGATTACCCGGCAGGTAATGGCCGCCCTTCCCGCTCCGCGCCTACGGTGACGGGCATGACCACCGTGCACGAGGAACCCGTCGGAGTGCTGCTGCGGCACTGGCGCGAGCGTCGCGGCCTGAGCCAGCTCGCGCTCGCCAACCGGGCGGAGGTCTCGGCGCGGCACGTGAGCTTCCTCGAGACCGGCCGGTCGCGGCCGACCCGCACCATGCTGCTGCGCCTGGCCGATCAGCTCGACATCCCGCTGCGGGAGCGCAACTCGCTGCTGCTCGCGGCCGGCCTGGCCCCCGCGTATCCGGAGCACCGACTCGGGGACGTGCCGATGGCCGCGGTGGCCGACGCGATCGAGCGGATCCTGGCGTCGCACCGGCCGTATCCGGCGCTGGTGGTGGACCGGCACTGGACGATGGTCGACGCCAACGACGCCGTGGTGGGACTGCTCGACGGCTGCGCGCCTCGGCTGCTCGAGCCCCCGGTGAACGTGCTGCGGGTGACGCTGCACCCGGAGGGCATGGCGCCGCGCATCGCCAACCACGGCCAGTGGCGGGCGCACCTGCTGACACGCCTGCGGCACCAGCTCGCCGCGACGGGCGACCCGGTGCTGCGACGGCTGCACGCCGAACTGGCCGCCTACCCGTGCGACGACGACGGCCACGACGCCGAGCTCGACCCGGCCGGCGCCCACGCCCTGGTGGTGCCGCTGCGGCTGCGCACCGACGACGGCGAGCTGTCGCTGTTGAGCACGACGACGCTGTTCGGCACGCCGCTGGACGTCACCGTCGCGGAACTGGCGATCGAGGCGTTCTACCCCGCCGACGAGACCACCCGCCGTCTGCTGGGGAGCCGGTGACCCGGATCGGCGAACCGGTGCCGCGAAGGCCCGCTCGGGAGTAACGTCCGGCCCGAGACCTGTCCCGTCCCGCACCGGAGGGCATCGATCATGAGCAGGAAGAAGTGGTGGGTACTCGAGGGCCCGGAGAGCGGGTTCTCGCTCGAGGAGCGCGCGACGGGAGACCTCGTCCTCGTCAACACGCAGACGTCGGAGGAACACACCCTGCACGGCTACGTGTGGAAGCACGCCCCGCACTTCGGAGTGCAGATCATGGGCGAGGGGCCCCCGCCCTACGGCAAGTGGGTGGAGAACCCCGAGGAGTGAGCGACGTCGGTCACGGGACCCGCCGCAACGGACGGCGCTCCCCCGTCGTGGTGTCGATCAGTGCCGCGCCGGAGACGGCCGTTGCGAGGGGTAGCACGTCGTAGACGGCCGCGGCCACCCGCGGCAGGTCGTCCAGCCGTGCGCGGGGGCTGAGGGTCAGGTGCGGGGTCCATACGCCCGGCCGGTAGTGCTTGTGCAGGTCCGCGCCGGTGGCGGTGACGGTGTCGACCACACGCTGCTGGCGCTGCAGGAGGTCGGCGGTGGGGGCGGGCGCGAGCCAGATCCGCCCGCGCCGGAAGGCGCCCAGGCCGTCGGAGTAGAGGGTCAGCGGCCCGCCGTCGGGCAGCGCCTCGAGCGCGGCCGTCACGTCGTCGACGTCGTAGCTGCGCAGCACCGCGTACGACAGGTGCGGCACGTGCCGGCCGTGGGTATGGGTGAGCAGCGTCGGCACACCGAGATCTTCGAGCCGGGCCCACAGCTGTTGCAGGGCGCGCCGGGCGGCGGCGTCGAAGAGCAGGCAGACCGCGAGTGCCATCAGCGCACGGTACCGCGGTGGCGGTTCGCCGGCGGTCAGTTCAAGGTGGCGTGCCAGACCAGGGCCGCGGCCAGGGCACCGGCGCCGTTGAGCGACCAGTGCAGGGCGATCGGGGCGATCAGGCTCCCGCTGCGGCGGCGCAGCCAGGTGAAGACGAATCCGGCGGCCGCGGTCGCCACGACCGCTCCGGCGATGCCCAGCACCTGTCCCCACAGGCCGCCGCCGAGGACGCCGCTCAGCCCGCGGTTGCCGTTCGTGAGCCCGAGCGACGAGGCGATGTGCCACAGGCCGAACAGCAGCGAGCCGGCGGCGAACACGCCGCGCGCACCCGAGACACGTTCGAGAGTGCCGTGCAGCACCCCGCGGAACGCGAGTTCCTCGGGGATGACCGTCTGCAGCGGGATGACGATCATCGACGCGAGGAGCGCGCCGGAGATCGTGGCGTAGCGGTCGGACAGGAAGAACTGCCGGGTCGGGGGCAGCGCCACGCCGACAGCGATCACGGCCAGCACGATCCCCGCGGCGCCCAGCGCGTAGAGCGAGCCGGAGCGCCAGTGGCGCGGCGAGAGCCCGAGTTCGGACCAGCGCATGCCCCGGCGGCGCATCAGCGCGACGAGCACCACGGCCGCGATGGGCACCGTCGCGATGCTGGCCCACACGGTGGTGAAGTGCGCGATCAGGTTGGTGGCGACGAGGACGACCACCACGACGGCGACGTCGAGCCAGGCGTGGGCGCCGCGAAGCGATCCGCGGTGCGCAAGTGCCGTCGTCGGCACGGTCTCGGTACTCAATGTGTTCTCGAACTCCCGCTCTCGGGTCTGTCGGAAGCGGTGCCCTCCGGGTACCCGATGGTCTCCGAGTACCCGTTCCTGTGCCGTACGAACCATCCATACCAGTGTACGGATCGCGTGCCGCCGGGGCTGTGACCGGCGCCACAGCGACGGCCGAATTCGGTAGTGACGCAGGTCACGACGGGTGCGGGAGCGGATTGCGTCACACGCCCCGGCGTCGGGGCGCCGTGTCGCCCGGACTAGCCTTGTCGCGAACATCAGCCCCGCTGTCCAGGACAGTTCAGGAGAAGAAATGGCCGACTTCCTCTACGAGGACCTGCTGCCGATCGGGGAAGACCCCACCGAGTACCGGCTGCTGACCACCGAGGGGGTGTCCACCGTCGAAGGACCGGGCGGCCGCACCTTCCTGCAGGTCGAGCCCGAGGCGCTGCGCCTGCTCACCGAGACCGCGCTGCACGACATCCAGCACTACCTGCGCGCGGATCACCTGAAGCAGCTCGCAAGCATCCTCGACGACCCGGAGGCGTCGGACAACGACAAGTTCGTCGCGCTCGATCTCCTGAAGAACGCCAACATCGCCGCCGCCGGGGTGCTGCCGATGTGCCAGGACACCGGCACCGCGATCGTCATGGGCAAGCGCGGCCAGCACGTCCTCAGTCCCGGCAACGACGAGGAAGCCATCGCCCGCGGCGTGTACGACGCGTACACCCGGCTCAACCTGCGGTACTCGCAGAACGCTCCCCTCACCATGTGGGAGGAGAAGAACACCGGCTCGAACCTGCCGGCGCAGATCGAGCTCTACGCCGACACGGCGGCCGGCCACGAGAACGCCTACAAGTTCCTGTTCATGGCCAAGGGCGGCGGATCGGCCAACAAGTCGTACCTGTACCAGGAGACGAAGGCGATCCTGAACCCGGACTCGATGATGCGATTCCTCGAGGCCAAGATCCGCTCGCTCGGCACCGCCGCGTGCCCGCCGTACCATCTCGCGATCGTCGTCGGCGGCACCTCCGCCGAGTTCGCCCTCAAGACCGCCAAGTACGCCTCGGCGCACTACCTGGACGAGCTGCCGAACGAGGGCGCGATCACCGGCCGCGGCTTCCGCGATCTCGAGCTCGAGGAGCAGGTGCTCGAGCTGACCCGCAAGATCGGGATCGGCGCGCAGTTCGGCGGCAAGTACTTCTGCCACGACGTGCGTGTCATCCGCCTGCCCCGGCACGGCGCGTCGCTGCCGGTGGCGCTGGCCGTGTCCTGCTC
This sequence comes from Rhodococcus sp. M8, assembly GCF_015654185.1. Taxonomy (NCBI): domain Bacteria; kingdom Bacillati; phylum Actinomycetota; class Actinomycetes; order Mycobacteriales; family Nocardiaceae; genus Rhodococcus; species Rhodococcus sp. M8. Next base: position 5,634,056 of record NZ_CP064065.1, on the reverse strand, counting down.
CGCCGACCGGCAGGCGAAGGCGAAGATCACCCCGGAGGGCGTGTTCCTCGAACAGCTCGAGTTCAACCCGGGCCGCTTCCTGCCCGAGATCACCGACGCCCAGCTCGACGCCGAGACCGAGGGCGTGTCGGGCACCGGCAAGGGTGCCGCGGTGAAGATCGACCTGACGAGGCCGATGCCGGAGATCCTCGCCGAACTGTCCAAGCACCCCGTCAAGACCCGGCTGTCCCTCACGGGCCCGCTCGTCGTCGCCCGCGACATCGCGCACGCGAAGATCAAGGAACGCCTCGACGCCGGCGAGGGAATGCCGCAGTACCTGAAGGACCACCCGGTGTACTACGCCGGGCCGGCCAAGACCCCGGACGGCATGGCCTCCGGTTCGTTCGGCCCCACCACGGCCGGCCGGATGGACTCCTACGTCGAGCAGTTCCAGGCCGCGGGCGGCTCGATGGTCATGCTCGCCAAGGGCAACCGCTCGCAGCAGGTCACCGACGCCTGCAAGAACCACGGCGGCTTCTACCTCGGCTCCATCGGCGGGCCGGCCGCGCGCCTCGCACTCGACTGCATCAAGAAGGTCGAGGTTCTCGAATACCCGGAACTGGGTATGGAAGCGGTGTGGAAGATCGAGGTCGAGGACTTCCCGGCGTTCATCGTCGTGGACGACAAGGGCAACGATTTCTTCGCCGGCACCGGCGAGGTCACCCTGACGATCGGCAAGCGCCCCGGCCTGTAGGCGGCTGCGCCCGCCGGTGCGTCCTTTGGGCTGTCCCAGCAGCCCGAAGGACGCACCGGGATGCTGCGGCGCCGGACGAGCCGACGCATCCGGTCGATCAGGCCTCCGACGGGCCGGACTTCTTCGGTTCGCCGGTGGCGGGGTAGTCGAGCAGCGACTGCTGCAGACGGGACCACTGATGGGCCAGACCCTGCAACGGTGCCAGCGACTTTTCGACCACCTCCAACTGACGGTCGAACGCCGACAGTTGTGCCTGCAGCGCCTGCACCGATTTTCGCTGCGCGTGCAGCTGCTCGACGAGTGCATCGAACTCGGTGAGGACGGGTGGCACGAGCTCCATCACCTGCCGAAGAGAGCCGAGCATCCGGATCGCGGGCGCGGACAGGGGCTCGGGAATCGCGCCGAGGGCGTCGCTCCCGATCGACCCGACCGCGTCCGCCACGGCGCGGGTCCTCTCCAGCAACTCCTCCATCGCGGACCCGAGCAGTCCGAATCGACGGGTCTCGCCTTCCTCCGCCATCGTCACCCTCCTCCGGACCACGGTTCGGTCCCGATCCGATCATGCCCCCCGGGCACCGTCTCGGCAGCCGAACCCCGTCGCGGCAGGCTCCCTCAGGCCGCGGGGGTGTCCGTGCGGGAGAGCACGGCGGGCGCCTGCGCGACGAGGCCCTGCAGAAAGCGGACGACGGTGCCGGCCGCCGGAGCGGCGTCCGGCGTCAGCATCGCGCACAGCGTCCGGTAGCTGCCCGGATCGAGTTCCGGCTGCGCCCGGAACTGCGCCGTGAGCGGCACCGTGAACGCGATCGTCCGGTCCCGCGAACGGATGTCGAGCGTCGGTCCACCCACCGCCGCGGTCAGCCGGACCTCGAACCGGTTCGCGCCCACGGTGTGCACGAAGCCCACGGTGCGCACGTTGGCGCGTGCCATCTGCCGGTAGAGCGGCCGCAGTCCTCCGAGGACCATCGACGGAAGCGTGACGGCACCGGAGCCGGCGGCGAACATGAGCGCACTCCTTTTCGTTCTTTTCGTTCGGGGCCGTCACCACGCGGGCGACGACCCTCCGACGCATTATCTGGAATGATTCCAGAAAATACGGCAGGGGGCAACGTCGCGGTCGTCACCACTGCGCGCCGGCCACCTGCTTGACCGTCGCGTTGAGCCGGTTCCACACGTTGATCAGCGAGATCTGCAGGATCAGCGCCGCCAGTTGCGGCTCGTCGTAGTGGCGGGCGGCCTCGTCCCAGACGTCGTCGGGCACCGGGTCGGGCCGGTCCGCGAGCCGGGTCACCGCCTCCGTCAGCGCCAGGGCCGCCCGCTCGGCATCGGTGAAGTACGGCGCCTCGCGCCACGCCGCCACCGCGAACAGCCGCTTGTCGGTCTCCCCGTCCTTCTTCGCCAGCCGCGGGTGCATGTCCACACAGACGCTGCATCCGTTGATCTGGCTCGCCCGCAGATGCACGAGGTGGGTGGTGCGCGCCGGCAGCCCGCCACCGTCGGCGGCGTTCCCCAGTGCCTGCAACGCCGTCACCGCGTCGGGCAGAACGAGCGCGGGATTCATCATTCGAGCCTTCATGATCGTCTCCTTGTCACATCCGGGGTCGTGCGTTCGTCACAGCCATGACGGATCCCGACGACAGAATGTGACGACATGAGCGACGGAAACTTCTCGGCCCACCCCGGCGGCGCCTTCCCCGCCGAACAGTTCGAGGCACATCGGGACCATCTCCGGGCGGTGGCCTTCCGCATGCTCGGCTCGGCGAGCGAGGCCGACGACGCCGTGCAGGAGGCCTGGCTGCGCTTGCACCGCTCCGGCACCGACGAGGTCGCCAACCTGGGAGGCTGGCTGACGACGGTGGTGAGCCGGGTGTGCCTGGACATGCTGCGCTCCCGGGGCTCGCGCCGGGAGGTCCCCCTCGATCAGCCCGACCGTCCCGAACCTGGGTCGACGGACCCGCGCGACGTTCCGGAAAGCGCTGCACTACTGGCCGATTCGGTCGGTGTGGCCATGCTCGTCGTGCTCGACACCCTCGCCCCGGCCGAACGCCTCGCGTTCGTGCTGCACGACCTGTTCGCCGTCCCGTTCGACGAGATCGCCCCGATCGTGGAGCGCTCCCCCGCCGCCACCCGCCAGCTCGCGAGCCGCGCGCGGCGGCGCATCCAGGGCGCGACCGCCCCACGGGCCGACCTGATGCGCCGCCGTCGCCTCGTCGACGCGTTCCTCGCCGCGTCGCGGGAGGGACGGTTCGACGACCTGCTGGCCCTGCTCGATCCGGACGTGGTCCTTCGCGCGGACGACGTCGCCGTGGCGACGGCCCGTGCCGGCGCGGCTCACGGCGCACCGGCGCTCGCGCACGAGCTTCACGGACCCCACAGCGTCGCAAAGGTTTTCGACGGCCGCGCCCAGGCCGCCCGGACGGTGCTCGTCGACGGAATGCCCGGTGCCGCATGGGCGCCGGGCGGCCGTCCGCGCACGGTGTTCGCCTTCACGATCGAAGACGACGCGATCGTCGAGATCGAGGTGGTGTCGGATCCCGGGCAGCTCGCGGCGCTCGAGGTGACGTTCCCGGACGCCGGCTGACACGCGGGTGCGCACCTCTCGTCGCGGCACGCCGGAGACCGGCGCGGGAGGTGCGCACCCGTAGAAGGCCAGGGCTCAGACCGGGGATCCCGAAACCGCTCGGGAATGGTCGATTTCGTCCGGAACCGCGCGTTCCGCGGCACTCACCTCCGGGTCGTCGACGGGAGCACCGGGACCGAAGTGCGAGAACTTCTCGATGTGCTGATCGAGTGCGAGCGGATTCGGGGTGCCGTAGGTGAAGTACGTCTCCCACGGCAGCTTCGCGCCGCCGACCGCGAGACCGGTGTCGATATCGGACATCTGCCAGGTCTTGGTCTCGGCGTCCGGATCCAGGTGCAGGTAACCGGCCTCGCCGAACAGTTCGATGCGGTTGCCGCCCGGCTCGAACACGTAGAGGAACTGCCCCTGGGTGATCCCGTGCTTGTCGGGGCCGGCCTCGATCTGGATGTCGTAGTCGCGGAACATCTCGACCGCATCGGCAAGGTGCTGGCCGGTGCCGTAGTAGAACGCGAGGTGGTGGAGCTTGCCGCGGCCGCCGGTCATGTCCCGCATGCAGGCGACCTCGTGGCCGAGCAGGTTCGAGCTCATCCAGGCGCCGATCTCGACGTTGCCGTCCACGACGCGTTCGGTGGTGCGGAATCCGAGGTGCCGCTCGAACGAGTCCTTGAGCGGGGTGACATCCGAGGCCATCAGGTTGAGGTGGTCGATCCGCTTGACCGGAATCCCCGACAGCGGCTTCTTCGACGGCCGCGAGAGGATCTTGCTCTGCAGTTCCTGCGGGGCGACGTACTTCTCCACCTCCCACAGCAACTGCAGGTTGTGACCGTCCGGGGACTGGAACTCGAAGGTCTTGCCGTAGCCGAACTGGTCCTCGCTCCACGTACCCTCGACGTTGCCCTGCTTCAGCGACGCCACGCGGCGCTCGAGCGCCTCCGGCGAACTGGCGCGCAGCGCGGCGTGGCCCATGCCGGCTTCCGGCGCCTCGGTGACCTTCAGGCTCCACTGGTACGGGTCTTCGTACCCACGCAGGTAGACGGACTGCCCCTCCCGATGCGTGACGTACATGCCGAGGAACTTCGTGAAGAAGTCGAGGGTTTCCTGCGGCCTGGGGGTGAACAGTTCGGCACGGGCGAGGTGCGCGATGTCGAAACGGGCAGTGGGGTCGGTCATGGCTACTCCTGATCTCCGCTGGCCGGGCTTGCTGCTCCGGTTGTGGTGGATGTCACGAGCTTGCGGGGGTGCCGGCGCTTCCGTCAGCGCTGTTCGGGATAGCCGAACACCGATCGGATCACGGCCGGGCGTGTCCGGTACCGCCGGATCACCCGCCGTCTACCAGGGGATCGGCCCTAGCGTCGGCAGCATCACCCCGACACTGGAGGGAAGGCCCACAGATGAGTCGATTGAAAGCCGCGATCGTCGGATCCGGGAACATCGGGACGGACCTGATGTACAAGCTGTTGCGGTCCGAGCATGTCGAGCCGGTGTACATGGTCGGCATCGATCCGGCCAGCGAGGGACTCGAGCGGGCCCGGCGGGAGGGCCTCGAGGCGTCCGCGGAGGGACTCGAGTGGCTCCTGGCCCGGCCCGAGCTCCCGGACGTGGTGTTCGAGGCCACCTCGGCGAGGGTGCACGCCGCGGCCGCACCCCGGTACGCCGCGGCCGGCATCACCGCGATCGACCTGACGCCCGCCTCGGTGGGCCCGTACGTCGTGCCCGCGGTCAATCTCACCGAACACCTCGACGCACCGAACGTGAACATGGTCAGCTGTGCCGGTCAGGCCACGATCCCGATCCTGTACGCGATCAACCGGGCCGCGGACGCCTACTACGGGGAGATCGTCGCCGCGATCGCCTCGCACAGCGCCGGCCCGGGCACCCGCCAGAACCTCAGCGAATTCAGCGAGAAGACCGGCCGGGCACTCGCGCAGGTCGCCGGCGCGGACCGCGCCAAGGCGATCTCGGTGATCAACCCGGCCGAGCCGCCGATGAACATGCGCGACACCGTCTACGCCAAGGTCCGCCACCCCGACCCGGACGCGATCGAGCGCGCCGTGGTCGAGATGGTCGCCAAGGTGCAGCAGTACGTCCCCGGCTACACGCTGCGTCTGGTCGATGTGGACGGCGACCTGGTCACGGTCATGCTCGAGGTCGTCGGCGCCGGCGACTTCCTGCCCACCTACGCCGGAAATCTCGACATCATCACCGCCGCCGCCGTGCAGGTCGCCGACGTCATGGCGCAGCGCAGCCTCGTCCAGGGAGCAGCCCAGTGAGCACCACCGACACCACCCACACCCCCGGCGGGCGCCGCAAGGTCACCCTCGTCGACACCACCCTGCGCGACGGCATGTCGTCGGTCTCGCACCGGTTCACCCCCGGCAATGTTGCCGACATCGCCCGCGGCCTCGACCGGGCCGGGATCCCCACCATCGAGGTGGCCCACGGCATCGGCCTCGGTGCCTCCTCGATCCAGTACGGCTTCGCCGCCGCCACCGACCCCGAGTACGTGCGTGCCGCCGTCGACGCCGTCGACCATGCGGACATCGCGGTGCTGTACGTCCCGGGCATCGCCACCCTCGCCGAACTGCAGGGCGCGATCGACGCCGGCATCAAGACCGTGCGCGTCGCGGTGCACTGCACCGAGGCCGACTGCGCCCAGCAGCCCGTCGAGTGGGCCAAGGACCAGGGCCTGAACGTGATGACGTTCCTGATGATGAGCCACAAGCTCGAGCCCGCACCGCTCGCCGAGCAGGCCGCCAAGCTCGACTCCTACGGCGCCGACGTCGTCTACGTTGTCGACTCCGCCGGCGCGATGGTGCCCCGGCACGCCGGCGACCGCGTCGCGGCGCTGCGGCAGGCGATCTCCGCCGACATCGGTTTCCACGCCCACAACAATCTCGGGGTCGGCATCGCCAACGCGCTCACCGCGGCCGAGCACGGGGCGACGTTCATCGACGGGTCGCTGCGCGGGCTCGGCGCCAGCGCCGGCAACGCCCAGACCGAGGTGCTCGCCGCCGCGTTCGAGCGGGCCGGCTGGGACACCGGGGTCGAGCTGTTCCCGCTGATCGACACCGCCGAGCACGTCGTCGCCCCGCTGATGACCGAACCGCAGATCGTCGACGAGACCGCCCTGATCCTCGGCTACGCCGGGGTGTACTCGACGTTCTTCCACCCGACCAAGCGGGCCGCGAAGAAGTTCGGCCTCTCCACCCGCGAGATCCTGCTCGAACTCGGCCGCCGCGGCGTCATCGGCGGGCAGGAGGACATGATCGTCGATGTCGCCTCCGAACTGGCCGGCCGCACCTACGAACTGCCGGCCCGAGCCGGCGTCTGACCCGGGGAGACTGCCATGACCCAGACCCAGAACACGCCGTCGGTGACGCAGGTCCGGCACCTGATCGGCGGCGAATGGAAGCCGGCGTCGGACGGGGCCACCTTCGAGTCCCGCGACCCCCACGACGGGGCGCTGCTCGGGGTCGTGCCCGCGGGCACCGCCGAGGACGGTGCCGCGGCGATCACCGCCGCCCGCACCGCCTTCGACGACGGCCCCTGGCCCCTGCTGTCCCCGAAGGAGCGCGCGAAGATCCTGCACGCGGTCGCCGACACGGTCGACGCCCACCGCGAGGAACTCGCCCTGCTCGAGACCCGCGACGGCGGCAAGAGCATCAACCAGTCGCTGCACGCCGAAATCCCCCGCGTGGCCCACAATCTGCGGTTCTTCGCCGACTACGTCGCGATGGCCGCCAACGAGGCCTACCCCGACGGGGACCTGCTGTCCTACGTGCTCTACCCGCCGGCCGGTGTGGTCTCGGCGATCAGCCCGTGGAACGCACCCCTGATGCTGGCCACCTGGAAGATCGCCCCCGCGCTGGCCTTCGGCAACACCGCGGTGCTCAAGCCGGCGCCGCAGACCCCGCTGACCGCGCACCGCTTCGCCGAACTCGCCCTCGAGGCCGGACTGCCCGAGGGCGTGCTCAACGTCGTGCACGGGTTCGGCGGTGAGGCCGTCGCCGGGCCGCTGACCTCGGATCCGCGGGTGGATCGGATCACCTTCACCGGCTCGAGCGCGACGGGCGTGAAGATCCTGCAGGCCGCGGCAGCCAACCACACCCCGGTCTCGGCGGAGATGGGCGGCAAGTCCGCGAACATCGTCTTCGCCGACGCCGACCTCGACGTCGCCGTGCCGATGGCGATCCGCGCGATCTTCGGCGGCAACGGACAGGTGTGCCTGGCCGGGTCCCGGCTGCTGGTGCACAACAGCATCATGGACGAGTTCCTGGCCCGGTTCACCGAGCAGGCGAACACGCTCACCGTCGGCGACCCGAAGGACCCGTCGAACTTCCTGGGCCCGCTCATCGAGCAACGCCACCTCGACAAGGTGCACGGCTACGTCGAGCTCGCCCAGGAGGAAGGCGGCAAGGTCGTCACCGGCGGCGCCCGCCTCACCGACGAGGCCCGCGCCGGCGGCTTCTACTACCCGCCCACCGTGATCACCGGGCTGACCAACGACTCCCGCACCGCACGCGAGGAGATCTTCGGCCCGGTCGAGACCGTCCTCGGCTTCGACACCGAACAGGAGGCCCTGCGCATCGCCAACGACTCCCCGTACGGCCTGGCCGGGATGCTGTTCACCCAGAACCTGGACCGGGCCCACCGGATGGCCGCCCGCTGGAAGGCCGGCACCGTGTGGATCAACACGTTCTTCGAACGCGACCTGCGCCTGCCGTTCGGCGGCGAAGGCGCCAGCGGCCTCGGCCGCGAGGGCGGCCAGTACTCGCGCGAATTCTTCACCGAACCCCGCGCGGTCACCCTCCGATTGCGCGGCTGAAACGGCCGGAGAATCGGATTCGCTCCGCAGACCGGAATCCGCCCACGGCATCTTGCGTGGGCGGATTTCTGTTCGGCGCGTCGATCGCGGCCGAACGACCAATCGCCCGTCCCGCTACTGCGCGGGTCGTCCGGGCGTTCCACAACGGCAAGAGGGAGCACAGGTATGACTTCGTCCTCAGTGTGTGTCGTCGTCGGCGCGACCGGTGCGATGGGCACCGAGTTCACCCGTCGCCTGGCCCGTCGCGGCCTTCGCGTGATCGCCGTCGCCCGCAACGCCGACGACCTCGACAAGCTGGCGGCCTCGGACGACCTGATCGTCCCGTGCGTCGCCGACATCGCCGACGACAGCGCGATCGAGGCGATCGCCGCCCACGTCGACGCACCGGTGCGGATGGCCGTGTTCGCGGCCGGACTTCCGGTGCGCGGCTCGGCCGACACCATCGCGCCGGGAGACTTCGCGGTCGGCGCGAACATCAAGGTCGGCGGGCTGGTGCGGCTGCTGCACGCCGTCCGCGACCACCTGGTGCCGGGTTCGCGTTTCGTGACGATCGCCGGGTCGCTCGGGCTCGAACCCGGCCCGCTCGACGCCGGGCCGGGGACGGTGAACGCCGCGGTCTTCAACCTCATGCGCCAACTCAGCGCGCTGTACGGCCCGAAGGGCGTCACCACCCACACCATCGCGCCGGGGCCTGTCGACACGCCACGGCTGCGGAAGTTCGTCGAGACCGAAGCCGCCGAGACCGGCCGCGACCCCGGCGAGATCTGGAACCGCTACCGCGCCAAGACCACGCTCGGCCGGCTACCGACCCTCGACGAGATCGGCTGGACTCTGGAGATGCTGCTCGCCCCCGAGGCCGCCGTGCTGCACGGAAGCGTCCTCACCGTCGACGGCGGGACCCGGCACGGAGTCCAATAGTCACGGAGTCCAATAGATCTGTACCCCAAAACGTCACAAAGGAGCGGCCATGCCCGTTGCACACTTCCATCTCGTCGACGGCGCCTACTCTGCCGAGCAACGACGTCGGCTGCTCGCCGACGCGAGCCGCTGCTACGCGGAGGTCCTCGACTCCCCGATCGAGCGAGTGCGGGCGTTCGTCGTCAGGTACGACCCCGGCGACGCCGCGACGACCGGGACGGTGATCGCCGACGGCGGCACCCCGGCCCCCTACTTCACCGCGATCGTCCTCGCCGGACGACCGATCGAGCAGCGCCAGGAGCTGGCGGCGCGTTTCACCGATCTGATCGTCGAGATCCTTGGGGCGCAGCGGGATCTGGTGCGCGGACAGATCGTCGAAGTCGATCCGGTGAACTGGTCCATCGCAGGCAACCCGGCCGCTGCCACGCGCGCCGGCGAGATCACGGCACGCGCGGCGGCCGCACAGCCGGCGCGGTGATCAGCGGGGCATGAGCGAATGTGCCGTTACGTCGATCTATCCGACACAACGGCACCTTCGCTCGGGGGTTCGAGAGGCGGGGTGACCGCGACGCCCGCCGCGGCCTCCCCGCCCTGCTCGATCAGAACCCCCAGGGTTCGTCCCTGCCCTGCAACTCGAGCGACCGGAAGGTGCCGGTGTAGAACACCAGCGGGTGCCCGTCGTCGTACCAGAGCCGCTCCACCCGGCCCACGTGCAAGGTGTGGTCACCCGCGGGATGCGAATCGACCACGGTGCACGCGAGGTGAACCAGTGCACCTTCGAGGAGAGGCACGCCCTTGCGCCACACGAACCGGACCAGATCCGGCTGGTTCGCCGCGCCGGCGAAGTGCAGGGACAACGGTTCCTGGTCCCCGGCGAGGATCGAAACGCCGTACCGCCCCGCCTCGCGGATCCGCTCGTTCATCTTGGCGCGGTTGGCGATCGATACGAGCACGAGCGGCGGATCGAGCGACACGGAGGTGAACGCGTTGGCGGTCATTCCGTGCACCGAGGCCTCGTCCTCGGACTCGGCGGTGGTGACGATGGTGACGCCGCTGGCGAACCGGCCGAGGGCCTTACGCATGTGCAGAGGCGTGACGTCGAGATCGGATTCCCGGGCGGTGTCGGTCATGACCGTGCTCCTCATCGCTGCGCCCCGTTCAGCTACGGACGATCTTCAGATCGTCGTTGTTGATCAGATCCGGGCGCGTCCAGCCGTCGATGTCGTATTCGGACATGCACTGCTCGGCGAAGCCCTTGAGCTGGTTGTCCAGGCCCTGAGCCTGGTAGGCGAACAGCGTCTGGAAGCGCACGGCCTCGTGGTCGCCGCCGTAGTTGCGCTCGTACAGCTCGTGCCGGCCGCCGAACTCGGTACCGACGGCATCCCAGAGCAGCTTGAGCAGCTTGACACGATCGATGGCCACGATGCCGTTCGACCCGCGAACGTACTGGTCGAGGTACGGCCGGATCTCGGGGTTACCCCAGTCGCTCGCATGCGAATTCAGGTAGATCAGGCCGCTGCCGAGGGTCTGCTGGATGATCTCCTTGATCCGCGGGTAGCCGACGCCCATGAAGGTGCGGTAGGCGAGACCGTAGTTGAGGTTCGGTTGCACGGCCCCGTTGACCCACGGATCGGGCGTCTTCGCCATCGCGTCGGACAGTCCCCAGAACATGTCACGCCAGTTGAGGATCTCGCCGATCTGCATCTGCACGCCGCGGAATCCGGCCGAGCCGGTCATCTCCACCGCCTTCATCACACAGCCGGCGATGAAGTCCAGCTTCACGGCGAGACGGGCGCAACCGTGGAACATGAAGCGAGACATGAAGCCCGACTTCATCACGAACCCGTTGGTCGTCTCGGTGTCGTAGGCGAAGACGTTCTCCCACGGCACCAGCACCCGATCGAACACCATGATGGCGTCGTTCTCGTCGAATCGGCTCGAGAGCGGGTAGTCGAACGGCGTACCCATGACGGCGGCGTTCATCTCGTAGGACGTACGGCAGAACAGCTTCAGGCCCGGCGAATCCATCGGGACGGTGAAGATCAGGCCGAACTCCTTCTTGCGGAGCGGCAGGCCGTAGTGCGCGATGAAGTTGGCGTTGGTGATCGCCGACCCGGTCGCCACCACCTTGGCGCCGGACACGATCAGGCCCGCGTCGGTTTCCTCCACCACGTGCACGCAGATGTCGGCGGTCTCGTCGGCGGGCTTGTCGCGGTCGATCGGGGGGTTCACGATCGCGTGGTTCATGTAGATCACGCGTTCCTGTGCTTCCTTGTACCACCGCTTCGCGTTGTCCTGGTACTCCCCGTAGAACTCCGCGTTGGCTCCGAGGGTGCCGAGGAACGACGCCTTGTAGTCGGGCGAGCGGCCCAGCCAGCCGTACACCTCGCGCTGCCAGGTGGCGATCGCATCACGAGCGAGGAGCAGATCGTCGGCACTGTGCGCCGTCTTGAAGAACGGATGGGTGAATCCTCCGTTACCGGTGTCGGTCGGCACCGACAGGATGCCCTTCGCTTCCGGCTTGTGCATCGCGTCGTACATCCGGGCCACCGACCGGACCGAATTGCGGAAGGCCGGATGTGTGGTGACATCGTCGACCCGCTCGCCACGGAAGTACACCTCACGACCGTCGCGGAGCGACTCGATGTACTCGTCGCCGGTCATGGGCCGGACGGTGTTGGGCGCTCCGACGGCGTCGCCCAGGATCGATGTGGTCGTCATGGTCTTCACTCCTGGTCTCGGGGGTGTGGTGCAGGAATCGGCTCGGGTGGGGAACGGCACGACGGGCGTCGACCCGGCCCGGCCGTATCCGCCGACTTCGGAGGATCCCGGCACCGATCACGCTGGCGCGCTTCGGTAACCGTCCTCGGTGGTCGCGCGGGGCCGGGGGTTGGGACATCGTTCCGGGCGCCACGTTCCTGTGATCTGTAACACTAGAAGGCGGAGGTGTGGTGGAACATGGCTGAGCGCGAACAAACGGGTGACTCTGCGCGCAACGGAGCGGCCCCCGGCATCGTTTCCCTGCGGACGCAGGAGCTGGACACGAGCGAGGGGCACGCCCGATGGGCGAGCACGCTGGGGCAGCTGTACTGCGAGATGGACGTCGCGTGGCCGAACCCACGACGTCACTTCGACGCGGAATGGGGCGGCCGGCCGTTCGGCGATCTGCACGTCAGCACGATCCGGGCCGACGCCCACACGGTGGTCCGCTCGCCCGCGATGGTCGACTCCGACTCCGGTGCAGGCTATCTCGTGTGCATCGTGACCGAGGGCCACGTCGAGGTGCAGCAGTCGGGCCGGACCACGACGGTCGAGCGAGGGTCGTTCGCATTGCTCGACTGCGCCACCCCGTTCGTCTTCCACTCCCCCGCGCCGTTCCGGCAGATCGTCGTGCGGTCTCCTCGTGAACTGCTCACCTCGCGCCTGCCGGGGCGGATCGTCGAACACGGCACGGCCCGCACGATCTGCGGCGAGACCGGGCCGGGCGGACTGGTCGGTCGTTTCTTCGTCGACATCGCGTCGATGAATGCCCCCATCTCGCGGGGGGCCGCCGTGTCGTTCGCCTCCTCGGCCGTCGACATGCTGGTCACCGCCCTCACCGAAGGCACTGTCGCGACCGGTGCCGCCCAATTGCACCGCACGGAAGATCTCACCCGCGTCCAGCGGGTCATCGAACAGAAGCTGCACGATCCCGAGCTCACGCTTCCGGACGTCGCCGCCGACGCCGGGATGTCGTTGCGCAACGTCCAGAAGCTCTTCAGCGCAGCGGGCACCACTCCGCGCGCATGGCTGTATCAGGCACGGCTCGAGCGCGCGCGGAAGTACCTGCTGACGACCGAGATGTCCGTCGCCGAGGTCAGCGAATGCGCGGGCTTCCGGGACGTCTCCCACTTCAGCAGGACGTTCCGCGCCGCCTTCGGCGCGAGCCCCGGCCAGTATCGGAAGGAACGCGCCGGCCGCGAACCGGGGCACCGACACTGAACGACGACCGGCCGGGTGCTCGGGGTGAACCCGAACACCCGGCCGCGGAACCGGTCACACCGGCGACATCACCGGCGGCGCGCTGCCGACGGTGAACTCCTCCTTGAAGATCAACCGGGGCGCCATGCGACGCCGTTTGAGCGCCTTGACCGCCGCGGTGACCATGGCGGGTGGCCCGCACAGGTACGCGCTGCGCCCCTTGCAACTGGCGAAGTCGTCGAGCACGGCGTCGGTGACCACGCCGGTGGCGCCGTCCCACTGCTCCTCGCTGAGTACAGGGTGGTAGCGGAATCGGGGATCGGCGGCCTCGAGAGCCCGGAAGAAGTCCACGTCGTACAGATCCGCCTGCCCGCGCCCTCCGTGGTACAGGTCGATACTCGGGACAAGATCGTTGGAGAGTGCATGGCGCACAATCGACTTCAAGGGGGCAAGCCCCGTTCCGCCGCCGACCAGAATGGCCGGTTCTTCCTGGGGACGAACCAGGGCGAACTGCCCCAGCGGCCCGCGCAGCCCGATCCGGTCTCCCGGCCGAAGCGAGCCGAAGATCCACCCCTCCGTCGCGAGCCCTCCATCGACCCGCTTGATGTGGAACTCGAGCCGGCGCGACTCGGAGGGCGGATTGGCCATCGAGTACTGACGCGCCACAACGGAACCCGGCACGATCAGCTCGGCGTACTGACCGGCGGAGAACTCCATCGGCTCGTCCAGTTCCACGACGAGCCGGCGGGTGCACCGTGCGATGTCGGCCAGCTCGAGCACGGTGCCGGCGTGGTCGCGCAAGGGATGCCTCGGCCCGTCCGGGGGCACGTCGTTCAACGGCGCGACGGTCAGATCGGTGCGAGGTGTCGCCTGACAGGCGAGTGTGAGCCCGGACGCGCGCTCCGCCTCGCTCAGGATGGTCTCGTCGGGCCGGCCGTGGTCCACCTCGCCGCACAGCACCCTGATCTTGCAGGTCCCGCAGGTGCCCTGCGAGCACGCGTGCGGCAACCAGCGGTTCGCCCGCAGTGCGGACTCGAGTACCGAACGGTCGGGCGCGCCGGGAAAGGCCCCGTCCTGCCCGGAAACGGTCACCGAGTGGCTCACGACTACACCTCCCATCGGACGTGCAGGCCCTGCGGGCCGCGGAAGGTCCAGCCCCAGAAGCTCGGGGTGCGGTCGGGGTCGGGTTCGATGTTCGGGATCGTCTCGAACAACTCCTCGAGGGCGATCCGGACGATCGCGGTCCCGAGGTAGGTGCCGGCACAGGCGTGCTTGCCGGCGCCGAAGGCGAGGTGCGGCATGACCGGCCGGTCCACGTCGTAGGCGTCCGGGTTCGCCCACACCGTCTCGTCGCGGTTGGCCGAGCCGTACGCGAGTATGACCGGCGTACCCGCGGGCAGGTCGACGCCGCCGACGGTGACCTCCCGGTTCGCGACCTTGACGGCGGCGCTCCAGATCGGCGCTACCCAGCGCGCGCCCTCGTTGACCGCCCGCGGGAGGAGATCCGGATCGTCGACGACGCGCTCGAGCTGGTCGGGATGCTGCAGCAGGCCCGCCAGTGTCGTCGTCATGACGTGACCGGGCTCCTGCAGCGCACCGAGCAGGAAGACGTAGATGTTCGGGTAGATTTCCGACCGCTCCCGCACCTGCCCCTCCGGCATTCCGTCGTGCAACCAGTGCGAGATCAACGTGTGGTCGGGATTGCGGGTCCAGTGGTCGAGCAACGGATCGACGGTGGCGACGATCTCCTCCTTGATCCGGTCTCCGGCCTCGAAGGGCTCGGCATGGGCGAACTCGCCGTTCTCGTCGACCTCGGCGTTGCCGTACGACAGCGCGAGCGTCTGGAACCACCGCACGAGCGTCTCCGAGGGGACGTTCCGCAGACCCATCAGGTCACCGACCGCACGGACGCTGACCGGAGCGAAATAGGCCTCCTGGATGTCCACGGCCCCGAGTTCCTCGATCCGTTCGAGGATGCTCCGCGCCTGCGGCCGGACCAGCGCTTCCACGTAGGAGTCGACCGCGGCGGGCCGGAGTTGCGGATCGATCCATTCGCGCAGCTTGCGGTGCCGCTCGCCGTTGGAGTCGAGCACGGTTCCGGTCCCGAACGTCCGCCCGCCCGAGGGGGCGATCACCGTGGACCACGTCTCGGAGTCCTGGGTGATCTGCAGGCACAGCTCCCTCGTGGCCACCACGTGCATCCCGATCGCCGGGACGTAGGCGACCGGCGCCTCCCGGCGCAGCCGCTCGTAGATCGGATTCGGGTCGCGGTCGAGTTCCTCCATGGTGATCTCGTCGATCCAGGTATGGGTGGTGGTCATGATGTCGCTCTCCTGTCGTGGGCTCATCCGGAGATGACGGCCGGGGTCGCGCAGACGGGGTGTCCCGCGGTATCGTCCGCCCGCCGAGTTCCTGTGATCTGGAACACTAGAAGGCGGAGGTGAGCGGGAACATGACCGACAGTGCACCGAAGGATGACTCCCCGTGCACCGCGGCGTCCGGCCGGAGATTGGCGCTGAGCACGCGCGAACTGGAGTCCACCGAAGGTCGTGCCCGGTGGACGGACACGCTCGAGACGACCTACTGCGAGATGGACGTCGACTGGCCGCAGACGCACGACCGTTTCGCGGCGGATCTGGTCGCGCGCCCGCTCGGGGAGATGACCGTCAGTGTGGTGCATGCCGATCCGCACGCGGTGGTGCGGACACCGTCGATGATCACCTCGGATCCGAACGACGACTACCTGCTGTGCTTGATCACGCGCGGTTCCGCGATCCTGACGCAGGGGACCCGGTCGGCGACCCTCACCGACGGCGCCTTCGGCATCGTCGACTCGTCGGCACCGTTCGTCGTCGACGCCACAACCGAATTCGAGCAGATCGTGCTGCGCACGCCGCGTGAGCAGCTGACCTCCCGCCTTCCCGTCGAGCTCATGAACAGCGTGACAGGCCAGGGCATTTCCGGGCAGTCCGGAATCGGCCGGTTCGTGTCCCGGTTCCTCGTCGAGGTCGCCACCGCCGATACCCCCTTGTCGCAGGGCTCTTCGGCAACCGTTGCGGCCGCGGCGCTGGATCTGCTCGTGAGCGCGATCGGTGAACAATCGCCCCCGTTGAGCGCCACGAAGCGGATCCACGCGGACGACCTTCGCAAGGTGCAGAGCACCATGGTCCGGTATCTCCGAGACCCCGACCACACGCTCGCCGATGTCGGCGTTGAACTCGGAATGTCCGTGCGGTACATCCACAAGTTGTTCAGCACGGCGGGAACCACCCCCCGTACCTGGCTGTACCAGGTACGCCTCGGACGCGCGCGTGCCCTGCTGTCGGAAACCGACCTCACGGTCACCGAGATCAGCGGCCTGGTCGGCTTCCGGGACGTGTCCCACTTCAGCCGTGCCTTCCGTCGGCAGTTCGGCTCCAGCCCCGCGCATTTCCGGCTCGGTCGAGCCGTACGATAGTCGCCGGGACGGGCGGACCGCGTGCACCGCGCGTCCGCAGTCCCGCGAGAACCGTTCGTCCCGTTTCCTCGCCGGAGATCGACGACCGTCCCGCGCTCCGAATGATGTGCGGAGAATGTTCCGTTATCCGGTGTGATCGCGTCCGAAGATCTGTCGTGCGAGGACCCATCGCTGGATCTCGTTGGCGCCCTCGTAGATCTCACCGATCTTGCTGTCCCGGTATATCGCCTCGACCGGTCCTTCGGTGTCGTCGGCTCCGAGGGACTGCACGAATCCGAGTCCGCCGAACGCCTGCACGGCATCCCGGGCGATGCGCGCCGCCAGGTCGGTGCCGCGCAGCTTCGCCATCGCCGCTTCGGGCTCGGGAAAATGCTCCCCGGCGTCGAGCCGAAGAGCCGCTTTCAGGTACAGGCTGCGGGCGGCCTCGAGATCCGCCGCGTAGTCGGCCATCACGAACTGCCAGTGCTGTTTGGAAGCCAGCGAACCACCGAACGCGTGCCGCGACTTCAGATGCGCGACGGTGCGGTCGAAGGCGGCCTGCGCCATGCCGACGCCGGCGGCGCCGATTCCGATGCGGCCGTACGTGAGTGTCCGGAGCGCGACGCGCAGGCCGCCGCCGACCCGCCCGAGCACCGCTTCCGGTCCGAGCCGAACACGGTCGAGGATCACGTCGGCCGTGATCTGCCCGCGGTTGCCGAGTTTGCGGTCGGGTGTGCCGACGGTGACGCCCGGTGCGCTGGTGGGAACGATGAAGGTGGTGAGGCTGTCGCCGGTCCGGGCGAGCACGACGACGACGCCGGCGACGACCGAATTGGTGATCCACCGCTTGCGGCCGGTGAGTACCCACCCGTCGCCGTCCGGGCTCGCGACGGTCTGCACCGCCTCGGGAGAGAGATCGCTCGACGCACCGGGCTCACTCGTCGCGAACGACCCCACGATCTCCCCGTCGACGACGGGACGCAGCCATCGGTGCCGTTGCGCCTCGGTGCCCTGGTCCAGTGCCGTGCCGGCGAGGATGCAATGGACGTCGTAGATGGCGGCGACACTGTTGGAGTAGTACGCCAGTTCCTCGACGGCCACCGCGGTGGCCGTGGCGCGATGCGTGAGTCCGTCGCCACCGACGTCCGCGGTGAAGGGAATGCGGAACAGACCGTTCGAGGCCATGGCCTCGAACGCGTCCCGCGGGAACCCGTCGAGGCGCTCGTCCCCGCCGGCGATCCGGCCGGCGATCGGCGCGACGGCCCGGGTGGCGAAGTCCCGGACGCGGTCGCGCACCTGTCGCACCTCCGGTGGCGACAGCAGGTCGTGGTACATCCGGTCCGCCACCCGTTCGCAGCCGGGCTCGGGCTCGGCAACCAGGGTCAGGGCGCGCTGTCGGTTCGACGTCATCGGGTCTCCGGGGGATACAGGGGATGGTGTCTCCCTTGTGTATCCCGCGGCCCCGCCCCGATCCGGCCCGATCACGATGCTCGACTGCGTCGCCGGCGGGCGTTGTCGCAGTTCGGGATATCCGGACCGTTCAGGCCCGTGTCTCACGCTCGGCGATCGTCACATCACCCGCCGCGAAGTGTGTCTTCGGCGTCTCCCGCAGCACCACCCGGATGTTGGGCAGCGGCGCGTCCAGCGCTCGGTGCGCCGCCTGGGTCAGTTCGTGGATCAGCCTCCGGAGCTCGTCCGGGCTGCGCCCCTCCGCGATCGTCACGTCGATGAACGGCATCGTCAGCCTCCCGCCACGATGACGGTGCCGAGGGTGGTGAAGTGCGCGGCGATGCGCGCCCCCGGCTGCACCGGCACCGCGTCGGTCATGCCGCCGGTGAGCACCACCCACCCTGCCTCGATGGCGAGTCCCCGCTCGGCCAGGGTGTTCGCGGCGAAGGCCAGCGCCTCCGCGGGATGTCCGTGCACCGCGGCGCCCGTCGCCGAGTCCACCACCTCGCCGTCGACCTCGAGCAGGCACGCCTCGAGGGCGAGATCGAGATCCTCCGGCGCACGGCCGACCGGACCGGTCACGTACCGTCCGGACGAGTTGTTGTCCGCGACGGCGTCCATCATCGAGAACTGGTAGCCGGAGAACCGGCTGTCGATGATCTCGATCGCGCCGACCACGTGCTCCACCGCGGCCAGTGCGGTCGCGGCCGAGACCCCGGGTCCCTCGAGCCTGCGGCCCATGACGAATGCGATCTCCGGCTCCGCGCGGGCGTGGATCATCTTCTCGCGCGGGACAGGCTCGCCGATCGGCAGGATCATCCGGTCCGTGAGCCACGCGGTGGACGGCGAGTCCACGCCCACCTGCCGTTGCTTCGCCTTCGATGTGACCCCGAGCTTCACGCCGGTGAGCCGCTCGCCGCGGGCGAGCCGCATGCGCAACGCGATGTCCTGCGCGGCGTACGCGGTCCCCAGGTCCAGTCCGTCCCATTCCGCGAGGATCGACGTCTGCGGGGTCGCGGTGTCCTCTGCACGCAGCAGCACGTCGGCGACGCGGGCCGCGCTCCACAACTGGTCGCTCATTTCTCGTCCTTTCCGCCGAGCACGGCGGTGACGCTGCCGAGCCCGCTGATGTTCGCCACGATGGAGTCGCCCGCCGCCACTGGGAACGCCCTGGTCATGGAGCCTGGAAGCACCACATGCCCCGGTTCGAGGGTGACCCCGAGCGGGCCGACCGTGTTGGCCAGCCACACCAGTGCGTTGAGCGGGGACCCGAGCACGGCTCCGCCTGCTCCCGTCGCCGTGAGTTCACCGCCTATGTGGAGCGTGCATCCGATCAGCCTCAGGTCGACGTCGCCGAGGGAGACCGGCCGGCTCCCCAGGATCACCCCGCCGGAGGAGGCATTGTCCGCGATGGTGTCGAAGATGCCGATCTTCCAGTCCCGGATCCGCGAGTCGACGATCTCGAGTGCGGGCAGCACGAAGTCCACGGCCCGCGCGGCTTCGGCGGAGGTGACGCCCGGACCGGCCAGCGGCCGGCCGAGCACGAACGCCACCTCGGGCTCGATCCGCGGCTGCAGGAAGCGGCCGGCGGGGATCGGCTGGTGCTCGAGGTGGAACATGCTCGCGGTCAGGTGCCCGAAATCGGGTTGATCGACGCCCATCTGCCGCTGGATCGCACGGGAGGCCAAGCCCACCTTGTGGCCCTTGACGACATCACCGGCCAGCGTCCACTGCTCGACCTGCAGCTGTTGGATCCGGTAGGCGAGTTCGATCGACGCGTCGGGATGGTCCGGGGTGAGCGGATCGATCGGTTCCCCCGTGCGATACACCTCGAGCAGTCGGTCTGCGGCCTTGTGGGCGGCGGTGTCCATGGCTCCTCTTTTTCGCTTGTCTCGTTCGTGCGGTCGGATTCGTGGTCAGGAGGCGCGCGGGCTCGCCGCCGTCAAACCGGCGGCACCCGGGTCGTCCCGCAGGAGCACGGGACTGCAGTCGTGGGCTTCGGCGATCGCCCGGGTGATCTCGTGCGCGGCACCGACCACGGCCCGCTCGAGCTGCGGTCGCCGCTGGACGAAGCGCGTCGCGGGCACGCTCACGCTCACGGCCGCCACGACGGAACCCAGGTCGTCGCGCACCGGGGCGGCGACGCAGTGCACCTCCGAGACCGTCTCCCCGAGGTCCGCAGCGAAGCCGGCCGAGCGCACACCGGCCAGGGCGTCCAGAAGTGCCTGGGGGTTCGTGGTGGTCGACGGTGTCAGCCGCCGCAACGGGCGCATGGCCAGATACCGGCGCACCTCGATCTCCTCGAGTTGCGCGAGCAGCACCTTGCCCACCGCCGTGGAATGCGCATCCAGGCGCGTCCCGATCCGCGCACCCTGCACGGTGATGTTGTGATTGCCGAGAATCTTGTCCACATAGAGGACGTTCCATCGATCCATGACCGCGAGATGAGTTGTCTCGCCGTACTTCTCCACCAGGCGCTCGAGGACCGGGGCGGCACAGGACCGGACGTCGACGGTGCCGCGCAGCGTCTCTCCCAGCTCCACGACGCGCCAACCGAGCCGGTAGCGTCCGCGTGCGCGGCACTGGAGCAGCCCCGTGTCGACCAGGCTCGACAGCAGGGCGTGCGCGCTCGATCGGGGAACGTCGATCGCCGCCGCGACCTCGGAGACTCCCCACTCGGGTTGCTGCACCGTGAACAGGTCCAGCACCGGTCCGATCCTCTGCACCGTCTGCAGTGACGCCACGTCCAGGTCCGTCCTTTCGGGTCGCGGCGGAGGCCTCGAATGCGCACCACCCGCCGCCGGATGCTTGTGATCTGGAACACTAGGTCCCCGTATGGCGGGCGAACATGGCTGGGAATGCACAGAAGGATGACTCCACGCGCACCGAGTGTGCACATCCCGTCGCGCGGCCTCGGGAATCGGCGCGAGACGTGCGCACTCGCGGGGCCTCGGCGGTTACGCGCCCAACGACATGCGCAGGTGCGACACGACGTGCGCGAGGGTCGGGTCGTCGACCTGACCGGCGCGCCGGACGACGCTGACGACCCGCAGGGCGCCGGGCGCGGGAATCGCCACCAGGTCCGGTCCCAGCGGCCTGCGGCCCAGTCGCGGCACCAGCGCGGCGGCGAGCCCGGCGCGCACGAAGTCCAGATGGATGTCGAAGTCACTCGACGTACAGGTGATCCGGGGGCGCAGGCCGTGCCCGGCGAACATGGACATCAGCCATTCGTGGCACAGCGTCCCCTCGCCGGTGGACACCCAGTCCGACGACGAGAGCTGTTGCGGTGAGAGCGTTTCGCCGAGGGCCGGCGGATGGTCCGCGCGCACGATCACGTCGGCGCCGTCGTCGAGCACATGTTCGGCGACGAGGGTGTCGGGCAACGCCCGCGGCAGCAACCGCCAGTGGTGCAGCACGGCGACGTCGGCCCGCCCGGTGGCCACCCTCAGGGCAGCGTCGACCGGGTCGGCCTCGACGACCCTGACGGACAGATCCGGCCGGCCCATGGTGGCCGAGGCCAGCGCCGCGGGGATGCCGGCCCGGATCGCCGTCGTGAATGCCGCCACCGTGACCGCGCCGGCGATCCGCGACGATCCCGAGACCCGGAAGAAGGCCGATTCCAGCTGCCCGAGAAGGGGTTCGGCATCGTCGAGGAGGCGCTGGGCGGCGGGGGTGAGCACCACCCGGCGGCCCGCCGGGGCCGTGAGGGCCGCGCCGAGGCGTCGCTCGAGCCGTTTGACGCGCTGGCTGACGGCGGAGGGCGTGTAGCCGAGGGCGCTCGCGGCCTCGGTGACCGTGCCGTGGTCACGCAGCGCACGCAGGGCCACGAGCCCGTCGACGTCGAGCATGTAGCAACATTACACAGAACCCTGCACAAAGCCGTGATGGACGTGCACGTTTCCGCGCGGCACTCTCGATCCTGTCCCGAACGGAAGGGGTTCCCGTGGTTTCTGTCTCCGCTGCGGCCGGGGTGGCCGTGGTCGCGCTGGGCATGGTCCTCACGCCCGGCCCGAACATGATGTACCTGACCTCCCGGTCGCTGGCGCAGGGCCGCCGGGCCGGCCTGGTGTCCCTCGCGGGTGTCGGCGCCGGGTTCCTCTGCTACCTGCTCGCCACTGCGGCCGGGCTCTCCGCCCTGTTCGCCGCGGTCCCCGTCGCCTACGATCTCCTGCGGTTCGCCGGCGCGGGCTATCTCGCGTATCTCGCATGGGGCATCCTGCGTCCCGGCGGCGGTGCACTCTTCGCCCCGGCCCCTGCGACCGAGCACTCGGCGGCGCGACTGTTCGGCATGGGCCTCGCGACGAACGTCCTCAACCCGAAGATCGCCCTGATGTATGCGGCGCTGCTGCCCCAGTTCGTCTCGCCCGCCGCCGGTCCCGAGTGGCGGCAATTCCTCGTGCTCGGGGCGGTCCAGATCGGGGTGGCGCTGACGGTGAACGGGTTGATCGTGCTCGGCGCGGCAGCCGTCGCGCGCCGCCTGGCAACGCACCCGCGGGCCGTGCGGGCGCAGCGCCTCGTCACCGGCACGGCCCTCGGGGCCTTCGCCGTGGCGACGGCCTGCAGCCAGGCGCCGCCCGCACGGGCGTAGGGCTCAGGCCTCGAGCACCTGCCCCTTGCGCTCCGGCAGCGTGTAGGCGGCGACGGCGGCGACGGCGAACGCCGCCGCGAACACCCCGAAGACGAGCGGGTTGCCGCCGGCCGTGAGCAGCCCGGGCACCAGCAGCGGCGCCAGGATCGACGCGATGCGCCCGAACGCGGCCGCCGCACCGGTCCCGGCGGCCCGCACCGACGTCGGATACAGTTCCGGACCGATCGCGTACAGCGCGCCCCACGCGCCGAGGTTGAAGAACGACAACGCCATTCCGGCGGCGACGATCCGGGTGGGGGTGTCGGCGAGGCCGAACAGCCCCGCGGCCGCCGCCGAGCCGACGAGGAAACTCGCCAGGGTGGCGCGCCGCCCCCACACCTCGATCAGCCACGCGGCGACCGCGTACCCCGGCAACTGCGCGAGCGTGATGATCAGCGTGTACTGGAAGGACTTCACCAAATCGAAGCCCTGGGTGACCAGCAGGCTGGGCAGCCAGATGAAGGCCCCGTAGTACGAGAGGTTGATGCCGAACCACACCGTCCACAGGGCGACGGTCCGGCGCCGCAGCCGCGACGACCAGATCGACTCGGCCGCCGCCGGGTCGGTGCGCACCGGGCGCGACGTCTCCTCCTGGTCCGGGGGCGCGTCGACGCCGGCGGACGTCTCGAAGGACCGGACGGCCGTCTCGGCCTCGCCGTAGCGGCCACGGCTCTCGAGGTACCGGACGGATTCGGGCAGGCCGAACCGCACGACCACCGCGTACAGGGTGGGGACGATCCCCACGGCCAGCGCCCAGCGCCAGCCGTCGTCGCCGAGCGGGATCACGAAGTAGCCGATGAGGGCGGCGAGGATCCACCCGGCCGCCCAGAACGCCTCGAGCGCCACCACCATGCGGCCGCGCTGCCGGCGCGGCGCGTATTCACTGACGAGGGTCGACGCCACCGGAAGTTCGGCCCCGAGACCCAAACCGACGACGAACCGCAGCACGATCAGCACCGCGACGGAGCCGGCGAGCGCGGCGGCACCGGTGGCCAGGCCGTACACCAGCAGTGTCACCGCGAACACCTGGCGCCGGCCGATCCGGTCGGCGAGCAGGCCGCCGAGCGCGGCGCCGACGGCCATCCCGACGAAGCCGATCGAACCGATCCACGACAACTGGGTCGTGCTCAGGCCCCACTGCACCGCCAGGGCGGCCATCACGAACGAGATGAGCCCGACGTCCATGGCGTCGAGCGCCCAGCCCACACCGGAGCCGAGCAGCAGCCTGCCGTGTTTGCGGGTGAACGGGAGCTCGTCGAGCCGCTCGGTGCGCGTGGTCATCGACCGAAAGCTATCACCGCCACCGCGGTGATAGCTGGGCTCGGCCGCCGCTCGGGTTCAGCCGCGGGCGGCGTCCTCGAGCGGCGCGATCTCGATCTTGCGCATCTGCAACATCGCCTCGGTGATGCGCCGTCCCACCTCGGGGTCGGTGTCGGAGAGCAGCTCGTAGAGCCGCCGTGGCACCACCTGCCAGGACAGCCCGAAGCGGTCCTTCAGCCAGCCGCACTGGCTCTCCTCCCCGCCCTCGGTGAGGGCGTTCCAGTAGTGGTCGACCTCGTCCTGGTCGGCGCAGTCGATCTGGAGCGACACCGCCTCGGAGAACGAGAACTCCGGGCCGCCGTTGAACGCGACGTAGCGCTGGCCGTCGAGTTCGAAGTCGACGGCCATGACGGTGCCGGCCGGCTTGGGGCCGGCGTCCTGGTAGTAGGTGGTGCCCAGGATGCGGGAGTCGGGGAACACACTGGTGTAGAACTTGGCCGCGTCCTCGGCCTCGGTGTCGAACCACAGGAACGGGGTGATCTTCGGCATCGTCTTCTCCTTGCTCGGGTGGATGACGGCACTGCCCTCGGTGTCACAGACGTCGGTGTCACAGACGTCGGTGTCACAGACGTCGGTGTCACAGACGTCGGTGTCACAGACGTCTGTGTCGCTGCCGTCGGTGTCACAGATATCGACCCGAGACGGAACCGGAACTCATCGCGGTCGCGAACCGGTGCACGCCCGGGCGATCATGAACTGGTTTCGATACCCGTCGGAAGGAGACGCTCATGCGGACGTCGGCTCGCATCACCACGGCAGTTCTCGGCGCCACAGTCCTGTCGGCGCTCGCGCCCGGCACGGCCCTCGCCGACACCACCGACGAGGGCTCGAGCGTGATCGGGTCCGTCGAGATCTTCTCCTGGCTGATCGACTTCCTGGCCAGTGCCTTCGGCCTGTCCTGAGCCGGCCACCCGCGTCAGCTGCAACGGATCGTGCCCTCGGTCAGGTCGCGGACCTCCGCGTACCGGGCGCGCACGGCCGGCATCGGGTCGGTCTCGTAACGCTGCACGGCACCACCCTGCCACCGCGGTGGTTCCGCACCGTCGTCGAGCACCCACGCCGCCTGGCGGGCCGCGCCGACGGCGACGTACTCGCCCGGCTCGGGCACCTCGACCGGGACCCCGAGCACGCCGGGCGCGACCTCGCGCAGCGCGCGGGAACGGGCGCCGCCACCGACGAGCAGCACCCGTCGCACCGGCACGCCCTGCGCGGTGATGTGGTCGAGGCCGTCCGCGAGCGAGCACAGCAGCCCCTCCACGGCCGCGCGCGCCAGGTGCTCCCGCGTCGAATTCGTCAGGCGCAGGCCGTGGATCGCGCCGGTCGCGCCGGGGCGGTTGGGGGTGCGCTCGCCCTCGAGGTACGGCACCATCACGAGCCCGCCGGCGCCGGGCGGGGCCGACAACGCGAGCCGTGACAGTTCGTCGTGGTCGACGCCGAGCAGCGCGGCGGTGGCGTCGAGGACCCGCGCCGCGTTGAGGGTGCACACGAGCGGCAGGTGGCGGCCGGTGGCGTCGGCGAAGCCGGCGACCAGCCCGTCGGGGTCGCGGGTGGGGGTGACCGAGACCGCCGAGACCACGCCCGACGTGCCGACGGAGACGATCACGTCGCCCTCGCGCGCACCGAGGGCGAGGGCGGCGGCGGCGTTGTCCCCGGCGCCGGGTCCCAGCGCGGCACCCCGGCTCGTCTCCCCGACCTGTTCGGCCGGTCCGGCCACCCGGGGCAGCAGGGGCCGCCGGCCGCGCAACGCCAGTTCGAGCAGGTCGGTGCGATAGGCGTCGTCGGCGGCGCTGTAATAGCCGGTGCCGCTGGCGTCGCTGCGGTCGGTGATCAGCGCACCGATGTCCGATCCTCCGGCCAGCCGCCAGGTCAGCCAGTCGTGCGGCAGGCACAGCGCCGCGGTGCGGTCGGCGCGGGCGGGCTCGTGGTCGGCGAGCCAGCGGGCCTTGGCGACGGTGATCGCGGCGAGCGGGACGACGCCGACGGCGTCGGCCCACTTCTGTCCGCCCCCGAGGTCGGCGACGAGGTCGGCGGCGGCCGCGGCCGAGCGGGTGTCGTTCCACAGCAGCGCCGGGCGCACCACCGTCCCGGTCTCGTCGAGGGTCACCAGCCCGTGCTGCTGACCGCCGACCGACACCGCGGCGACGTCGGCGAGCCCGCCGGCGGCGGCGACGGCGCGGTCGAGGGCGTCCGCCCAGGCACGCGGGTCGACCTCGGTGCCGTCGGGGTGCGGGGCGCGGCCCTGCCGCACGATGCGGCCGGTGTGCGCGTCGCAGACGAGCACCTTGCAGGACTGGGTGGACGAGTCGATCCCGGCGACGAGCGTCACCACGGCTCCTTCGGGTCGGCGTCCCGCTCGTCGCGGGTGGGCAGGTCCGCGCCGGCACGCGCGACGGTGCGGGCCGCGGTGAGCGCGGCGACGTCCAGGGCCGTGCGCAGCGCGTCCGGTCCGATTCCGCGCAGGCCCTCGCGGTCGCCGAGCAGCTCCTGGGTCCACAGGGCGTCGAGCAGGCCGGCCATGAACGCGTCGCCGGCGCCGACGGTGTCGACGACCTCGACCGGGTGCGCGGCGACCTCGACGGCGCCGGACCGCGCGACGGCGACGGCACCGCCCGCACCGAGCGTCACCGCGACGAGTGCCGGCCCGAGCGCGAGCCACTCCCGCGCGACGTCGCGGGGGTCGCGGCCGGGGGCGAACCAGCTCAGGTCTTCGTCGCTGGCCTTGACGACGTCGGCGCCCGCGACGAACCGGGTGATGCGGTCGCGGGTGCGCGGGTCGTCGCCGACGAGCGCGGGCCGGACGTTCGGGTCGTAGCTGACGGTCGCGGTGGGCACGTGCCGGTCGAGCAGCGCGGCGACGGCCTCGCAGCCGGGTTCCAGCAGGGCCGCGATGGATCCGGTGTGCACGTGCCGGGCACCGGGCGTGGGACGAGGATCGGGCAGTTGCCATTCCAGGTCGAACTCGTATGTGGCGGAGCCGTTCTCGTCGAGCACGGCGGTCGCGGTCGGGGTGCGCGCCGCGGTGCTGCTGCCGGCGGCGAGCCGCACCTTCGAGGCCGCGAGGTGGCCGACGATACGGCGGCCGCGGTCGTCGTCGCCGATATGGGTGACGAACTCGATGTCGCGGCCGAGCCGGCCGAGGCCGACGGCGACGTTGAGCGGGCTGCCGCCGACGTGTTCGACGGGCTCGGCCGCGCCCCGGCGGACGATGTCGACGAGCGCCTCGCCGATCACGAGGACGGGCCCGTTCACGATCCGACCTTGCTGCGCAGGGCTTGCAGGGTGGCGCGGGCCCCGACGCGGTGCAGGGACCCGAGCGCCCACAGGTAGGCCTCGACGAACCGCGGCTGATCGGCGAGATCCCCGAAGACGGACCGGTTCCCGAGGAAGGCGGTCGGCTCCTCGCGCTGGCTGCGGGCGAGGGGCCCGAGGGTGTCGGCGAGCCGGTCGACGACCTCGATGGGGTCGCCGGCCTCGTCGATGCCCTCGGCGTAGCGGGCCCAGCCGGCCACGACGGCGGCGGCCAGGCGCACCGATCCGCCCGTGGCGAGGTTCTCCCGCACCACCGGCAGCAGCCACTTCGGGATGCGGTCGGAGGATTCGGCGCACAGCCGGGCGACGGTGTCGCGGATCTCGGGATTGGCGAAGCGCTCGATCAGGGTGCGCTTGTACTGCGCGAGGTCGATGCCGGGCACGGGCCGCAGGGTGGGGGTGGCCTCGGTGTCCATGTAGTCGAGCAGGAACTCCGCGAACAGAGGGTCCTGGGCGGCCTCGTGCACGTAGCGGTAGCCGCACAGGTGGGCGAAGTAGGCCAGCGCCTGGTGGCTCGCGTTGAGCAGGCGCAGCTTCATCAACTCGTACGGCGCGACGTCGTCGACGAGTTGCACCCCAGCCTCGTCGAAGGCCGGACGGCCGCAGGAGAAGTCGTCCTCGAGCACCCACGAGGTGAACGGTTCGGCGACGACGGGCCAGCGGTCGCGGATGCCGAAGCGGGCGTCGAGTTCCGGGGCGATGTCGTCGGTCGTGACGGGGGTGATGCGGTCGACCATCGAGTTGGGGAACCGGGTGTGCTCGCGCATCCAGCCGGCGAGATCGGGGTCGACGAGTTCGGCGAAGGACGTGAAAGCCCGCCGGGCGACGGTGCCGTTGCCCTCGATGTTGTCGCACGACATGATCGTCGGCGACGGCAGCCCGCGCTCCCGGCGGCGCGCGAGCGCGGCGGTGACCAGGCCGAAGACGGTGGCCGGCGCGTCGGGGTGCTCGAGGTCGCGGCGGACGGCGGGGTCGTCGACGTCGAATTCGCCGGTGTCGTGGCGGATGTTGTAACCGCCCTCGGTGACGGTGAGCGAGACGATGCGGGTGGTGGGTGCGGCGATCAGTTCGATCACCGCCTCGGGATCGTCGGGGGCGTAGCGGTAGTCGACGATCGAACCGATAACCCGCGGTTCCCATTTGCCGTCCGGGTGGCGCAGGATCAGGGTGTAGAGGCCGTCCTGGGCCGCGAGGGCGTGGCGCATGCGGCGGTCGCCGGGCATGACGCCGACCCCGCAGATGCCCCAGTTGCGGGCGCCGCGTTCGAGCAGCCGGTCGACGTACATCGCCTGATGGGCACGATGGAATCCGCCGACCCCGAAATGCACGATGCCGACGCCGATGTCGCGGCGCGAGTAGGTCGGGCCGGGGACGGGCAGGGCGTTCAGGGTGTTCTCCCCCAGGTCCACTTCGGGGCTCCTTACGTGTCGTCGCCGGGGTGCACCCGCACGACGGTCTTGATGTTGCCGGGTGTCCGGTCGGATTCGAGTGCTTCGGCCGCCCTCTCGAGCGGGAAGCGGGCGGTGACCATCGCGTCGAGGTCGACGCGGCCGGTGGCGGCGAGGGCGATCGCCGTCGGCCAGGTGTGGGCGTAACGGAAGACGCCGGTGAGGACCAGCTCGCGGTTCTGGATCAGCTGGACCGGCAGGTTCATCGTCTCGGCGCCGGAGCCGACGAGGACGACGGTGCCGGCGGGCCGGACCGCCCGCATCGCGGCGGCGACCGCGGCGGGGGCGCCGGAGGCGTCGATGTAGGCGTCGACGTGCAGGTCGCTGACGTCGTCGGTGCGCGGGTCGAGCGTGGCGGTCGCCCCGAACTTCCGGGCCAGCGCGCGCCGGTCCGCGTCGAGGTCGGTGACGACGATGTCGGTGGCGCCGAACGCGCGGGCGACCTGCGCGGTGACGATCCCGATGGGGCCCGCGCCGGTGACCAGGACCCGGGATCCGGCGGTGACGCCCGCCTTGCGGACGGCGGCGATGCCCACGGACAGCGGTTCACAGAGAGCGGCGGCGTCGTCGGAGACGGTGTCGGGCACGGGGTGGGCGAATTCCGCCCCGATGGTGACG
Source organism: Rhodococcus sp. M8 (assembly GCF_015654185.1). Classification (NCBI taxonomy): domain Bacteria; kingdom Bacillati; phylum Actinomycetota; class Actinomycetes; order Mycobacteriales; family Nocardiaceae; genus Rhodococcus; species Rhodococcus sp. M8. The sequence continues at coordinate 5,604,835 of NZ_CP064065.1, read as the reverse complement.
TAGTCGCAGAAGGCGCCGTCGATGGGTGGGGTGGCGTAGAACCGCATGTGCGGGCAGAGGTTGTAGCGCCCGCGCCGGGTTTCGTCGGTGGTGGGGTCGGGGCGCTGCGGCTCGATGGACACCCGCTGCCCGACCCGGCCGGCGGGGACGCCGGCGCCGACCGCGGCGATCGTGCCGGCGGCCTCGTGGCCGAGGACGAGCGGGGCCTCGACGACGAATTCGCCGATGCGGCCCTCCCGGTAGTAGTGCGTGTCCGATCCGCACACGCCGACGGAGGTGACCCGGACGAGCACGTCGCCGGGTGCGGGTTCGGGGACCGGCCGTTCGCGCATCTCGATCCGTCCGGGTTCGACGAGGACGGCGGCGCGCATGCCGGCCGGGATCGACGGGGGTGTTGTGTGGGTCACATTGCCGATGCTAGCGTACTGAGCAAATGAACGCACCCATGAGCATTTGCTCACAGCGTTCCTCCGAACCAGGAGATGTCGTGACCGTCCCCCACGTGACGAACCAGCCCGCGGCCGCCGCCGCGCCGGAGGAGCTGCGCCTGGCGCTGCGCGCGGCGACGCTGTACTACCTGGACGGCCTCACCCAGGCGGAGGTCGCGACGCGTCTCGGCGTCTCCCGGCCGACCGCGGGACGCCTCGTCGCCCGGGCCCGGGCCCAGGGCCTGGTGCGCATCGAGGTGAACGTGCCGGCCAACCTGCGCGACGACCTGCACGCCGACGAGGAACGCGCCCTCGAGGAGCGCTTCGGCCTGCTCGAGGCCGTCGTCGTCGGCGACGGCGTGGACGCGGCCGGCCCGCTCGACGAGGCCGCCAGCTTCGCGGGCGTCGGACGGGCCGCCGCCGCCCTGATCAGCCGGCGGATCCGCGCGACGGACACCCTCGGATTCACGTGGGGCCCGGAGACCGTGGCCGTCGCGCAGGCCCTGCCGCCGGGCGGGGCGACCTGCGCGACGATCGTCCAGCTCGACGGCGCCGTCACCGCGTCCGACTACCAGACCGGCGCCGAGTACGTGCTCGGACGATGCGCGGAACAGTTGCAGGCCAAGATGGTCCGCCTCCCCGTTCCCCTGTACGCCGACCCCGCGACGGTCGCGTCCATGCGTGCCGACTCGATGATCTCCCGCACCCTGGACATCGGCCGCCGCGCCGACATGATGATGTTCGGCGTGGGAGCGGTGTCCACGTCGACCACCCTGTTCGAGGGCAGCTACCTCGACACCGCCATGCTCGACTCCCTCACCGACCTCGGCGCGGTCGGGGAGATCGCGGGACGGTTCTTCCACGCCGACGGCACGGCCGTCGGCGGGGACCTCGACCGTCGCGCCGTGTCGGTCTCGCTCGACGACATCCGCGCCTGCCCCGGCACGGTCCTCGTCACCGGCGGGGCCGCCAAACACCAGGCCGCGCTCGGGGCACTGCGCGGCGGCCTGGCCACCATGCTCGTGTGCGACATCGAGTGCGCACGTTGGCTACTCGACCGATAACCCCACCGGAGAGACCGAAGAAGAGGCGACGATCGGTGAACACATCCAGAACGACCACCCGAATGCTGGTGGCCGGGGCGGGGGCGCTCAGCCTCACGCTCACCGGCTGCGCCGGCGCCGGCTCGCTCGGCGCCTCCGACCAGACCGTCACCATCGCGATGGTGTCGAACTCTCAGATGCAGGACGCCCAGCAACTCGCCGCGCAGTTCGAGGCCGAGAACCCGGACATCGACCTGCGGTTCGTCACGCTCTCGGAGAACCAGGCCCGCGCGAAGATCACGGCCTCCACCGCGATGGGCGGTGGCGAGTTCGACGTGGTGATGATCAGCAACTACGAGACCCCGCAGTGGGCGGAGAACGGTTGGCTGACCAACCTCTCCGACTACGCCCGGCAGACGGAGGGCTACGACGAGGACGACTTCATTCCCTCCCTGCGCGAATCGCTGTCCTACGACGGCGACATGTACTCGGTGCCGTTCTACGGCGAGTCCTCGTTCCTGATGTACCGCAAGGACCTGTTCGAGCAGGCCGGCATCGCCCTGTCCCCCACCCCCACATGGGACGAGGTCGCCGCTGCCGCCGCCCGCCTCGACAGCCCCGACACCGCCGGGATCTGCCTGCGCGGCAAGCCCGGCTGGGGTGAGGTGCTCGCCCCACTGAACACGGTGATCAACACCTTCGGCGGCCGGTGGTACGACGAGAACTGGAACGCGCAGCTCACCAGTCCCGAGGTCGTCGAGGCCGTGCAGTTCTACGTCGACCTGGTGCGCGAGCACGGCCAGCCGGGCGCCGCCACCAGCGGTTTCAGCGAATGCGCCACGCAGCTCGCCCAGGGCCGCGTCGCGATGTGGTACGACTCCACGTCGGCGGTCTCCACCCTCGAGGACCCCGCGTCGAGCAACGTGGTCGGAAAGATCGGGTACGCGCCGGCACCGATCCGGGTCAAGGACGACGCGGGCTGGCTCTACAGCTGGTCGCTCGGCATCCCCGTCGACAGCGACAACGCGGACTCGGCGTGGCGGTTCGTCTCGTGGATGACGAGCAAGGAGTACCTGCGCACCGTCGGCGAGACCCTCGGCTGGGAGCGGGTGCCGCCCGGCAGCCGGCTGTCCACCTACGAGATCCCCGAATACCGTGAGGCCGCAGCCGCTTACGGGCCGCTCACCCTCCGGTCCATCGAGAACGCGACCCCGGACGCCCCGACGGTCGAGCCGGTGCCCTACACCGGTGTCCAGTTCCTGGCCATCCCCGAGTTCCAGGATCTCGGAACCCGCGTGAGCCAGCAGATCAGCGCCGCGATCGCCGGTCAGAAGACCGTCACCGAAGCGCTGGAACAGGCCCAGGAATACGCCGACGTCGTCGGCGCCACCTACCGGGAGGATCAACAATGACAACCGTGGCAGTCGGCGCACCCACCGCCGACGACTCGGAACGCATCCGCCGGGTGCGGGAAGCCAAGAGCGACGCGGTCTCCCGCGCGGAAGGCTGGCGCCGCCGGGGGCCCCTGCTGCCGGCCCTGATCTTCATGATCGTGGTCACGCAGATCCCGTTCGTGTTCACCCTCTACTACTCCACGCAGTCGTGGAACCTGGTGCGCCCGGGCTCGCGCAGCTTCGTGGGCCTGCAGAACTACGCGGACGTCTTCCGCGACAGCCAGTTCCGCGAGGTCGCCGTCAACACCGTGATCCTCATCGTCGGCACCGTGCTGATCTCCGTCGTGCTGGGCCTGCTGCTCGCGCTGCTGCTCGACCGGGTCTTCCTCGGTCGCGGCATCGTCCGCACCCTGCTCATCACGCCGTTCCTGGTCACCCCCGTCGCGGGAGCGCTGATGTGGAAGACCGCGATGTTCGATCCCGTGTTCGGCATCGTCAACTTCGTGCTCTCCCCGTTCGGCGTCGGGCAGATCGACTGGGTCAGCCGCTACCCGCTCGCCGCGGTGATGGCCAACCTGGTGTGGCAGTGGACCCCGTTCATGATGCTGCTCATCCTGGCCGGGCTGCAGTCCATGCCGCGTGACACCCTCGAGGCCGGCCGGGTCGACGGGGCCGGCGCCTTCGCCCTGTTCCGCGAGCTGACGCTGCCGCACCTGCGGCGGTTCATCGAACTCGGCGCCGTGCTCGGCGCGATCCACCTGGTCAACACGTTCGACGCCATCTACATGATGACCCAGGGCGGACCGGGCACCGCCAGCTCCAACCTGCCGTTCTACATCTATCAGCGGGCGTTCCTCGGCTTCGACATCGGCCAGGCCGCCGCCATGGGCGTGGTGGTCGTCGTCGCCACCATCGTCGTGGCCACCGTCGCACTGCGGCTGATCTTCACATCGTTCACGGGCAAGGAGGAGGCCGCCTGATGAGCACCACCGCCCCCACCACACAGCAGCTCCCCGCACCGGAGACCGTCCCGGCGCGCCCCCGGAAACGTAAGCACCGCAAGGCAAATCCATGGGGCGTCGTCGCCTGGATCGCCGCCCTGGGGTTCTTCTTCCCGGTGTTCTGGATGGTGCTCACCGCCTTCAAGCAGGAGGCCGACGCCTACTCCGATCCACCGAAGTTCTTCTTCACTCCCACCCTCGACCAGTTCCGCGCGGTGTTCGACACCGGCGTCGGTGTCAGCCTGCTCAACTCGGCGTTCGCCACCGGCGTGTCGACGATCCTCGTCCTGCTGCTCGGCGTGCCCGCCGCGTTCGCCCTGTCGCTGCGGCCGGTGCGCAAGACCAAGGACGCCCTGTTCTTCTTCATCAGCACGAAGATGCTGCCGATCGTCGCCGCGATCATCCCGCTGTACGTGATCGTCGCGAACATCGGTCTGCTCGACAATATTTGGGCCCTGATCATCCTCTACACCGCGATGAACCTGCCGATCGCGGTGTGGATGATGCGCTCGTTCTTCCTCGAGGTGCCGGGCGAGCTGCTCGAGGCCGCGAGCATGGACGGCGCCGGCCTGTGGACGTCGGTGCGGGAGGTGATCCTGCCGCTCGTCTCGCCCGGCATCGCCGCCACCGCCCTGATCTGCGTCATCTTCTCCTGGAACGAATTCTTCTTCGCCGTCAACCTCACGGCGGTGCAGGCGCAGACGATTCCCGTGTTCCTCGTCGGCTTCATCACCGGCGAGGGCCTGTACTGGGCTCGCCTGTCCGCGGCCGCGACGATGGCGGCGCTGCCCGTCGTCCTCGCCGGCTGGGTCGCCCAGAACAAGCTCGTGCGCGGCCTGTCGTTCGGCGCGATCAAGTAACTCTCCCGATCACTTTCGAAGGAATCGTCATGGCCGAGATCACCTACCGCAACGCGTCGTGCATCTACGAGAACTCCGACACCCTCGCCGTCGACTCGCTGAACCTGGACATCCAGGACGGGGAGTTCGTCGTCCTGGTCGGACCGTCCGGCTCCGGCAAGAGCACCGCGCTGCGGATGCTCGCCGGACTCGAGGACATCGACGAGGGCTCGATCAGCATCGGCGGCCGCGACATGGTCGGCGTGCCGTCGAAGGACCGTGACATCGCGATGGTCTTCCAGAACTACGCCCTGTACCCGAACAAGACCGTCGCCGAGAACATGGGCTTCGCACTGAAGATGCGCGGCGTGAGCGCCGACGAACGGCGGCGCAAGGTCGAGCAGGCGGCGAAGCTGCTCGACCTCACCGACTACCTGGACCGCAAGCCCGCCAAGCTCTCCGGCGGCCAGCGGCAGCGCGTCGCGATGGGCCGGGCGATCGTCCGCGAACCGCAGGTGTTCTGCATGGACGAACCGCTGTCCAACCTCGATGCCAAGCTGCGGGTGCAGACCCGCACCCAGATCGCCGCGCTGCAAAGGCGTCTCGGCACCACCACGGTGTACGTCACGCACGACCAGGTCGAGGCGATGACCATGGGTGACCGGGTGGCGGTGCTGCGCGGCGGCACGCTGCAGCAGTTCTCCTCCCCCACCGAGCTGTACGACCGGCCCGCCAACGCGTTCGTCGCCGGGTTCATCGGCTCGCCCGCGATGAACCTGCTCGACGCGCGGATCGTCGACGGCGGCGTGCAGATCGGCAGCACCGTCGTCGACGTCGAACGGGACCGCATCGCCTCGCTGCACCGCGCCGGCCTCGAGACCGTCACCGTCGGGATCCGGCCCGAACAGCTGGAGATCACGGACGGCGACGGCGTCGAGGCCATCGTCGACCTCGTCGAGGAACTCGGCAGCGAGTCGTACGTGTACACCCGCGTCGCGCGCAGCGACACCACCCTCGTCGCGCGGTCGCTCACCCGCACCCCGGCCCGGCTCGCGGACACGATCCGGCTGCGCAAGCGGGAGGGCTCGGTGCACCTGTTCCATCCGGAGACGGGCGAACGCGTCGGCGACTGACCGGCCGGCGGTGAACCTGCGCCGGAACCGGCGGTGAACCTGCGCCGGAACCGGCGGGGTCGGTACGGTCGGGACGTGCTCTTCTCGACGATCGTCGCCACCTCACGGGCCGTCGGCACCACCCGGTCGCGACGGACCAAGGTGGAAGAACTGCGCAGCCTCCTCGCCGTCCTCGACCCCGTGGAGGTCGAGCCCGCGGTGTCGTGGCTGGCGGGCGAGCCCCGCCAGGGCCGCATCGGCGTGGGCTGGCGCACCCTCGCCGGGGCCCGCGCCGACCCGGCCGACGCGCCGTCGCTGACCGTCTCCGACGTCGACCGGGCCTTCACCGAGCTCGCCGGTCTGGCCGGGACCGGATCGACGGGGCGGCGCCGCGAACTGCTCGCCACGCTGCTCGGCGCGGCCACCACCGCCGAACAGGAGTTCCTGGTGCGGCTGCTCACCGGGGATCTGCGGCAGGGCGCGCTCGAGGGCGTGATGACCGACGCGGTGGCCGCCACGGCCGGTCTGCCCGCCGAGACGGTGCGCCGGGCGTTCATGCTCTCCGGGCAACTGTCCGTGACGGCGGCCGCCGCGCTCACCGGCGGCGCCGACGCGCTCACCGCGTTCCGTCTCGAGGTGGGCCGGCCGATCAGGCCGATGCTCGCCTCTCCCGCGCCGTCCCTCGCCGACGCCTACAGCCGGTTCGGCGGCGACGTCAGCGTCGAATACAAGCTCGACGGCGCCCGCATCCAGGTGCACCGCCACGACGAGACGGTGCGGGTGTTCACCCGCACCCTGCGCGAGATCACCGGCAGCGTACCGGAACTCGTCGATCTGGTCGCCGCGCTGCCGTGCACGTCGGTGGTGCTCGACGGCGAGACCCTGGCACTCGACCCCGCGGGCCGGCCCCGGCCGTTCCAGGAGACCATGAGCCGCTTCGGCGCCGAGTCCGCCCACGATCTGTTGCTGCACCCGTACTTCTTCGACTGCCTGCACCTCGACGGCGTCGACCTGCTCGACGCACCGCTCGCCGAGCGTCTCGACGCCCTGCAGCGGGTCGCCCCCGAGCACCGGATCCCGGGCGTGCTGCAGCCGGACGACGCCGCAGCCAAGGCCCAGTTCGAGGCCGCGCTCGCCGCCGGACACGAGGGCGTCGTCGTCAAGGACCTCACCGCGCCCTACGCGGCGGGCCGGCGTGGCCGCGCCTGGCAGAAGGTCAAGCCGGAGCACACCCTCGACCTGGTGGTGCTCGGCGCCGAGTGGGGCTACGGCCGCCGCACCGGGTACCTGTCCAATCTCCATCTGGGCGCGCGGGACCCGGACGGCGGTGAACCGATCATGGTCGGCAGGACGTTCAAGGGGCTGACCGACGCGCTGCTGCAATGGCAGACCGAGGAATTCCCGCGGCACGAACGCAGCCGCGACGCACACGCGGTGTACCTGCGGCCGGAGCTGGTCGTGGAGATCGAACTCGACGGCGTGCAGGTCAGCCCGCGCTACCCCCGGCGGGGTGGCGCTGCGATTCGCGCGGGTGGTGCGCTACCGCCCCGACAAGACGGCCGCCGAGGCGGACACGATCGACGCGGTGCGGGCGCTGCTGCCGGCGACGGATTCCGGTTAGCGCCCCGCACTTCCGCCCGATACCGGATGTCGCTCGTGGCCGGTCATGCCCGCCCCCGGGCGAGCGACTCGACCACGGTGGCGAACATGGTGGACTTGATGACACCGAGGGTGCCGGGGTCTTTCCCCACGAGCGGGGTGACGAGCTCGACGGCAGCATCCAGGACGGTATCCTCGCCGGCTGTGCGGTCGACCAGGCCGGCAGCCTCGGCCTCGAGGCCGCCGTAACGGTGCCCGGTGGTCATCGCGGTGACTGCAGTCTGCGGGGTCAGCTTGGCCTGGATCAGGGCGGCCATGCCCGGCGTGAACGGGATGTGGATGTCGACCTCGGGGAAGCAGTAATAGCCCCGGTCGGCGCGCATCACCCGGTAGTCGTGCGCGATGCCGAGCATGGCGCCCGCCCCGAACGCGTGCCCGACCACCGCGGCGACTGTCGGCAACGGGAAGGTGAGGATGCGGCTGAACAGCGCCTGCACCCGGCCGACGTACCACTGCGCCCGATCACCGTGCGCCGTCAACCATTCCAGGTCCAGGCCGTTGGAGTAGAACTTCCCCGTCGCCGTGGTGACGAGCGCGTGCGCGTTCTGCTGCGCTTCGTCGAGGAGGCGGTCGACGGTGTCGAGCCAGTCCGGGGAGAACCGGTTCTCATCGTCGCCGAGGTCGAGGACGGCGATCTTGTCCCGGTAGGTCAGAGTGACAGTCATCGAGAACCTTTCGTGTGGCCGCCGCGCCGGGGCGGCGCCGGCGGAGGATCGAGGGCGAGAACCGCACGGACCGCGGCCTCGAGGCGTTGCCGCAAGGCGGTGTCGGGGACACGCCGACGCCGGAGCAACAGCCCTGTGGGCAGACCGACGACGCAGTCCTCGACGACCGCGACCGCACGCGCGTCGCCGCGGCCCCACAACGTCCGAGTCAGGCGAACGAGCAGCGCGACCAGAACCGAATCGAGCCGGCTCAACTCTGCGGCGACATCCTCCGGCAGGTCGGACCCGAGCAACTCGTCGCGCCGGACGGTGAGCAGAAGACGCGAGGACTCGGGGAAGCGTGCGGCGAACGCCGCCGGGGTATCGGCAGCTGCGACGACGGCGTCGACCCCGACGGCCCAGCCCGGCGCCGAGGCGGAGCCGAGAACCTCGTCGACCGCCGCGTGTTGCAGGTCGAGGAAGCGGTGGGCCGCGCGCAACCAGGCCCGGCCGACCAGCCCGCCTCGTGAGCCGAACGCGTGATACAGAGCGCCGTTCGACATCCCCGTGGCCGCGGCGACCGCACGCAGCGTCACCGCACTCGCGCCACCCTCCACCACCAGACTTTCGGTGGTGTCGAGAACCTCGTCGAGGTCATGGATGCGGGGGCGGGGCACAGCGGGACCATAACAGAACATGCGCTCTATTACTAGGCGGTAACCTCGGGGTGGCGATCGGCTGCGCTGCCGAATCGCGGCCGGCCGTGCCGCGTCGCGTCGCGGACGGAGGCCCCCGTTTCGCTGTCGGTGAATACCCCGGCCCCGGTGCCGACGTCATGCGAGACTTCGGGGCATGTCAGCAGCGGACCGGCCCGCCGTCGCGGATCTCGACGCCCGGCGCCGACAGCACCGTGCCCGGGGGCCGCGGCCCGAGCGCCTGCTGCGCGAGGTCTACGGGGAGATCCTGCGCGACGAACGCCGGGATCAGGACCGCAGCCTCGCCGACGTCGCGGCCGCGATCGGCATGTCCAAGCAGTACCTGTCCGAGATCGAGCGCGGCCGCAAGGAGCCGTCGTCGGAGGTGCTGCGCTCGGTGTGCGGCGCGCTGCACCTGCCCGTCGAGCACCTGCTCTCGCGCGGGATCCGGCGGTTGACCGCCGCGCGAGTGAACGCGCCGGTCGAGCGGGTGCGCGACCCGCGCGTGGAGCTGTGCGCCGCCTGAGCCCCGGTCCCGCTGAGCGGAACCCGTGGTATCGCCCGTCGCTTCGGGGCTGGAGAATCCGCGTCCGACCCGACGATCCCCCCACTGCCGAGGAGACGAGCATGGATGCCGCCGGCCGTTTCGAGAACAAGGTCGCCTTCGTCACCGGCGCAGCCCGCGGCCAGGGCCGCGCCGAGGCGGTGCAGTTCGCCCGGGAGGGCGCCGACATCATCGCGATCGACGCATGCATCGATTTCGCCTCGACCGCTTACCCGGGCGCCACGGAGGAGGATCTCGCGGAGACCGTGCGGCTGGTCGAGACGACCGGGCGTCGCATCGTCGCCACGACCGCGGACGTGCGGGACTTCGACGTGCTCTCGCGGGCACTCGCCGACGGCGTGGACCGGCTCGGCCGGCTCGACGTGGTCGTCGCCAACGCCGGCATCTGCTCGGGCGCGCTGTCGTGGGAGATCACCCTCGAGCAGTGGCGCGAAACGGTGGACGTCAACCTCACCGGAGTGTTCCACACCGCGAAGGCCGCCGTGCCCTACCTGATCGAGCAGGGCGAGGGCGGCGCGGTCGTCTTCACCAGTTCCGTCTCGGGTCTCAAGGGCACCCCGTTCACCGGCCACTACGTCGCGACGAAGCACGGCATCACCGGACTGGCGAAGACGATGGCGAACGAACTCGGCGAGCACCGGATCCGGGTCAACACCGTCCACCCGGCCGGGGTGGAGACCGGCATGAAGGTCAGCGACCTGCACCCGCTGATCGCGAAGTACGCGACCACTCTCGGCCCGATCTACATGAACTCCCTGCCGTACGAGATCCTGCAGCCCGAGGACGTCGCGGCCGTCGTCGCGTGGGTGTGCTCGGACGAGGCGAAGTACATCACCGGCGCGCAGATCCCGGTCGATCTGGGGAACCTGATCCGCTGAGCGCCCCCACCCAACGTGGCCGAATGTCACACCGCTTCGATCCGAGCGAACGCATGTCACATTCGGCCACCCGAAGGGGGGAGTGCACCCTGCGGCCCGGCCACTACGGCTCGCGGTCGACGATCAGCTCGTCGGCGAGCCCGTAGTCGATGGCCTCCTGCGCGGTGAAGACGCGGTCCCGGTCGGTGTCCTTGCGCAGGCGCGCCGGGTCCTGACCGGTGTGCTCGGCAAGGATCTCCTCGGTCTGCGCGCGGATCCGCAACACCTCTGCGGCCTGGAGCGACAGGTCCGAGATCGTGCCCTGCCCCTGCGTCGACGGCTGGTGCAGCAGCACCCGCGAGTGGGCGAGCACGAAGCGCCGGCCCGGTGCTCCGGCCGCGAGCAGCACCGCCGCCGCGGACGCGGCCTGACCCATGCAGTACGTGGCGACGGGCGGCCGCAGGAACCGCATCGTGTCGTACACGGCCATCATCGCGGTGCTCGACCCACCGGGCGAATTGATGTAGAGGCCGATCTCCCGATCGGGCGACTCGGCTTCGAGGTGCAGCAGCTGGGCCATCACGACGTTCGCGACGCCGTCGTCGATCTCCGTGCCCAGAAAGATGATTCGCTCGTTCAGCAGCCTGCTGAACACGTCGAAGGACCGCTCCCCCGCCGGCGTCCGCTCGATCACGTGCGGAATCGTGTACTGGGACATGATCACAATCCCATCCGGCGACCGGCCGCGAACGGGGCGAGCTGACCGAACGAGTGGACCACTGCGTCGACGATGCCGTACTCGCGGGCCTGCTCGGGCGTGAACCACCGGTCCCGGTCGCTGTCGGCGGCGATCTGCTCCACCGGGCGCCCGGTCTCGGCCGCCAGGATCTCCTCGGACTGGCGCTTCATGTATTCCCAGTTGTCGGCCTGGATGGCGATGTCGATCGCGGTGCCGCCGATCCCCGCCGACGGCTGATGCATCATGATGCGACTGTGCGCCAAGGCGATCCGCTTGCCGTGCGTGCCGGCGGCGAGCAGCACCTGCCCCATGCTCGCGGCGAACCCGAGAGCCACGGTGACCACGTCGTTCGGAATCAGCTTCATGGTGTCGTAGATCGCGAGCCCGGCGAGGACCGATCCGCCCGGCGAGTTGATGTAGACGACCACGTCGCGTTCGGTGTCGGCCGTGGCGAGCAGGACGAGTTCGGAGCAGACCCGTTCGGCCGTGTCGTCGTTCACCTCCCCGGTCAGCAGCACCGTGCGGTGCTGGAAGAGCCGGTCGGCGAGTTGGTCGCGGTAGTTCAGCGGTGGTGTGGTGATCATGACCGTCATCCTGGCGCCGGTTCCGCGCGCCGGGGCGCTTCGTCTGCCGACGGCAGACACAGGTGATGTTGCAGGGGCGCGACCGGCGGATACGCTCCGGAGGTGACCTGGTCCCTGGAGTTGGTGCCCACCGCCGTCGGGGTGGCACTGCTCGTCGGGACGACGACCGCGGTGCTGTGGGGCTACCGCGCCCCGCATCAGTTCGCGCCGGCGATCGCGGTGCTGCGGGGCGCCGTGCAACTGGCCCTGATCAGCGTGGTGCTGTCCGGGGTGATCACGAATCCGATCTGGGTGGGCGCCGCCCTGCTCGTCATGTTCACCGTGGCGGCTCTCACCGCATCGCGCCGGATCGGCTGGAGCCCGGGACACGTGGCCCTCGTATCCGGTGCGATGGTGCTCGGGATCGCCGTGACGCTCACGATCGTCTTCGTCACCGGCGCCATCGAGTTCTCCCCGCGGTACGTGCTGGCCATCGGCGGCATCGTCGTCGGCAACGCCATGACGATCGCGACCCTCGCCGGGCGGCGCTTCACGGAACTGACCGGGGACAACTGGGACACCGTCGAGGGCTGGCTCGCGCTCGGTGCGACGCCGCGGCAGTCCACCCGCGAGCTCACGCGTCTGGCCGTCCACTCGGCGCTGATCCCGTCGACGGACCAGACCAAGACCACCGGGCTGGTGACGCTGCCGGGCGCCTTCGTCGGCGCGATCTTCGGGGGTGTGTCCCCGCTCGAGGCCGGGCGCTTCCAGATCGTGGTGCTCGCCGCGATCATGGCCGCCGGAACGATCACCGCCGTCGTCCTCGTCTCCGGTCTGGCACCGGTCCGTACCCGGCCCGGCCTGCCGGACTGATCTCCGCTGCGCCCCGGACCGGGTGGCCGGGGGGCGTAGGATCGCAGGCAACCACTCGGTGCACGTTCGGTCGCCGCAGGGAGCGAGGATGGGCCCGTCGACGGTGCTCGACCACGCGCGGGCAGCGTTCCACGCGCGGGACTGGACGCGGGCGTTCGACGCGTTCCGCGCCGCCGACGCGCACGAGCCCCTCACCGCCGACGATCTCGACCTGTTCGCACGGTCGGCGTATCTGGTCGGCCAGGACGACGACTGCGCGACGCTGTGCGAACGTGCGTTCTCGGCCCATCTCGACGCCGACGACCCCGAGCGGGCGGGACTCAGTGCGTTCTGGCTCTGCTTCCTGCTGATGAACCGTGGTGAGGTGGCGCGCGCCGGCGGCTGGCTCGCCCGGGCCCAGCATCTGAGCGAGCCCGGACGCCCGGACTGCGCGACGCGCGGCTTCCTGCTGCTGCCGGCGGCGGTGCAGGACATGCATGCGAACCGCCCGGCCGACGCCCTGCCCGCGTTCACCGCCGCCCAGGAGATCGGCCGGTCCTGCGGCGACGCCGACCTCGTCGCGCTGAGCACCCTCGGCATCGGGCAGTGCCGCATCCTGCTCGGCGACGTCACCGGCGGTCTCGGCACGCTGGACGAGGTGATGGTCGGCGTGACCCTCGAAGAGGTCTCGCCGGTCGTGGCCGGCCTGGTGTACTGCGCGGTGATCGAGGCCTGCCAGGGCACGTTCCAGCTGCAGCGGGCCAGGGAATGGACGCGGGCACTCGGCCGCTGGTGCGACGCCCAGCCCGGCCTCGTCCCGTTCCGTGGACAGTGCCTCGTACACCGCGCGGAGATCCTGCAACTGGAGGGCGCCTGGACGGAGGCCATGGACCTGGCCCGGCTCGCGTTCCGTCGGCTGTCGGACCCACCGGGGCAACCGGCCGTCGGCATGGCCCTGTACGAACAGGGTGAACTGCACCGGCTGCGCGGCGAGTTCGACGAGGCCGAGGACGCCTACCGCCGCGCGGGCCGGCTGGGCCGCGAGATCCAACCGGGTATGGCGCTGTTGCGTCTGCGTCAGGGCGACCCCGACGCGGCGCTCGCCGGGATCCGGCGGGCGCTCGGCGAATCGCTTCCCCTCTATCGTCCGCGGCTGCTGGCGGGCCACGTGGAGGTCGCGCTCGCCGTCGGCGACGTCGCGGCCGCGCGCCGCAGCGCCGACGAACTCGCGGCGCTGGCCCGCGAACAGGACGCTCCGGCGTTGAGCGCGATCGCCGAGCAGGTCACCGGGGCCGTCCTGCTCGCCGAGGGCGCACCGCGCGCCGCCCTCGACCGGCTGCGCCGCTCGTGCGGGCTCTGGCGCGGGTTCGAGGCGCCCTACGAGTGCGCGCGGGTGCGGGTGCTGCAGGGCCGCTGCTGTGACGCGCTCGGCGATGCCGAGTCGGCGCGGCTCGAGTACGAGGCCGCGGCGGCGACGTTCCGGGACCTGCACGCCGAGCCGGACCTGCGGGACCTCGCGCGAGTGCCGACGCGGCCGGCCGCGCGAGGCCGGCTGACCCCGCGCGAGGTCGAAGTGCTGCGGGCCGTCGCCACCGGGAAGACCAACCGGGCCGTGGCCCGTGAACTCGTGTTGAGCGAGAAGACCGTGGCACGGCACCTGAGCAACATCTTCACCAAGCTCGACGTGTCGTCCCGCGCGGCCGCGACGGCATACGCGTACGAGCACCACCTGCTCTGAGCTGCACAGAATGACCCACCCGGGTTCTCGTCCGGCTACATAGTTCGCCCGACGCGGCCGATGCCGGCGGCGCCTAACGTCGTCCGTCCAGACCCCTCGAGCCAGGAGTTCCCCATGACCACCGACAGTGCACCCCGACTGATCGACACCGTCGTGATCGGCGCGGGCCAGGCGGGTCTGTCCGCCGGCTACCACCTCGCCCGGCGCGGCCGCTCATTCCTGATCGTCGACGCGAACCGGCGGATCGGCGACAACTGGCGCAGCCACTGGGATTCGCTGCGCCTGTACAGCCCCGCCGGATACGACGGCCTGCCCGGCATGCCGTTCCCCGGCGATCCGCACCGGTTTCCGACGAAGGACGACGTCGCAAACTATCTCGAGGCATACGCCGCGCGGTTCGATCTCCCCGTCGCGGGCGGCACCCGGGTGCGTCGGCTCTCACGCGACGGCGACCGCTTCCTCCTCGACTGCGGCGAGATGCGGATCGAGGCCGGCAACGTCGTCGTCGCGACCGGCACGTTCGGCCGCACCCCGAGCATCCCGGAATTCGCGGCGGAGCTGGACCCGCGGATCGTGCAGCTGCACTCGAGCGAATACCGTAATCCGGCGCAGCTGATCGACGGCCCGGTGCTCGTGGTGGGCGCCTCCCACTCCGGCGGCGACCTCGCCTACGAGGTGGCGACGTCCCATCCGACGATCCTGTGCGGCCGCGACACCGGGCAGCTCCCGGTGCGGATCGAGAGCCGCCGGATGCGGGTGCTCTTCCCGGTCCTGTGGTTCGTGTGGGGCCACGTGCTCTCCGTCCGCACCCCGCTCGGCCGGAAGGTGCGTGAACACGAACGCCGGCACGGCGCACCGCTGTTGCGGGTCAAGCGGGAGGATCTCGCCGAGCTCGGCGTCGAACGGATCACCGAACGGGTCACCGGGGTCGTCGACGGCCGTCCGGTCCTCGCCGGCGGGCGCGTCCTCGACGTGACGAACGTGTTGTGGTGCACCGGTTTCCGCCAGGTCTACGACTGGATCGACCTGCCGGTGCTCGGCCCGGACGGCTGGCCGCTCGAGGAACACGGGGTGGTGACCGACATCCCCGGCCTGTACTTCACCGGGCTGTGCTTCCAGTCGTCGTTCCGCTCGATGCTCGTGGGCGGGGCCGGCGCGGACGCCGGGCACGTCGTCCGGCACCTGGTCGAGCACCGCGCGCCCGTCGCCGCTGGGGTTCCGACCCGACTCGGCGCTCCGGCGCACGGCTGTTCACACGGCTCGTCGGGGACCTACGCTACGTCCAGCCGGCGAGTGTCTCGGCTGCTGCCCGGTAGTCGATCGTCCCGGTAGAGACGGCGATCACCAGGTCGTACGCGTCGTCATCCGGCGCGTCGAGATCGAGCCCGTTGAGGCCGTAGAAGACGAACACCGCCATCCACGAGAGCCGCGTGTTGCCGTCGACCAGAGGATGGTTCCGCGCGATCGATTCGAGCAGCACCGCGGCCTTCTCGTGGATCGACGGATAGGCATCACGCCCGAAAAGCGAGGAGCGAGGTCGGTGCGCAGCCGAATCCAGGAGACCGAGATCGCGAATGTGCGGCACTCCCAGATCCGCCGCAAGCGCGAGCAGATCCTCGAGTTCCAGGTACTCGACGTTCACTGAGCCAATCGGTCGAGCAGCGCAGCGTATCGCTCCCGGCCGTCACGGGACAACGCCTGCACCCGCGTGTCCCGCACGCGCCGCGCCGCCGCCTCCGTGATGGCACGCACCGTCGCCTCGTGCTTACTCACACCGTCCGCCTCCGCCAACAGCGCAAGTGCTCGCTCCTGCTCTTCGGTCAACCGGAGTGTCATGGCCATGAGTCCGATGCTACCACTTTGGTATCACCGGACGGCCCGAGGGCCCGGCAGCTGCCGGCGCAGGCCGCTGGCTCGCAGCACCCGCCGCTCGACCCCGGCGCGGGCGGCTTCCTCGGTGCCGATCAGGCGCACGTGACCGCGCGCCCGGGTGATCGCGGTGTACAGCAATTCGCGGGTCAGCAGCGAGGATTCGGGTGGGGGCAGGATCACCGAGACCGTGCCGTACTGGCTGCCCTGGCTGCGGTGGATGGTCATCGCGTACACGGTCTGCACGGCCGACAGCTGGCTCGGGTGGAGCCGGAACGGCTCCCTGCCACGCGCGAACGCCGCGACGGGTTCGCCGGCGGCGTCGACGACCACGACGCCGGTGTCGCCGTTGTAGATGCGGGTCTCGTGGTCGTTGGCGGTGACGAGCAGCGGCTGACCCGGGTACCAGCGCTCGGCGTCGAGTCGCCGGCCGGTGTCGGTGGCGATCCACTCCATCGCCCGCCGCGCCCACCACTGCACCCCGTACGGTCCCTCGCGGTGCGCGCACAGCAGGCGGTGCGTCTCGAACTGCTCGAGCGCAGTCACGGCGTCGCCCGCGACGGCGGCGGCGGTGACGGTCGCGGCGGTGGTGACGACGTCGTGCCGCAGGGCCTCCAGGTCGTTCGGCGCGTGGAAGGACACCTCGGTGCCACCGCCCCCGAGAATCCGCATCACCGCGTCGGCGTCGCCCTCCCGCACGGCGACGGCCAGGTGTGCGATGTCGCCACCGAACCGCCGGCCGCGGCTGAGCCGGATCACGCCGCCGCGCAGCCGGTTCCGTTCCCCCGGCGAGAGCGCCGCCTCGGCGGGGTCGTCGCCGGCGTCGAGGTCGGGTCCCACGACGCGGCCGAGAACGGGGTTTCCCGCGGCGGTGACGGGACGGGCCACGAGGTCGGCCAGGACGGCGCCGGCGTCGACGGAGGTCAGCTGGTCGGGGTCGCCCACCAGGATCAGGCGGGTGCCGGGGCGGACGGCCTCGAGCAGCCGGCACATCATGGTCAGCGACACCATCGACGTCTCGTCGACGACCACGACGTCGTAGGGCAGATGGTTGCCGGCGTGGTAGCGATACCGGGTGCGGCCGCGCTGCCAGCCGAGCATGCGGTGCAGGGTCATCGCGGACAGGTCGGCGCGCAGGCCCAGCGGCTCGGCCTGCTCGCGGACGGATTCCTGCAGCCGGGCCGCGGCCTTGCCGGTGGGCGCGGCCAATCCGATGCGCAGGGCGGGGCCGTGCAGCGTGGTCAGGAGCGCCAGGATCCGGGCGACGGTGTGGGTCTTGCCGGTGCCCGGCCCGCCGGCGATGACCGTGGTCCACCCGGTGGCGGCCAGCGCCGCGGCGATGCGCTGCCGATCCGGTGCGGCGGCCGGGCGGCCGGGGTCGTGCTGGTCCCGGAACAGCTCCCGCAGCCCCCGCTCGAGCGTCTGCTCGTCGACGACGGGATGACCGAGCCCGCGGGCGTCGAGGATCTGCCGGACCGTCTCCTCCTGACGGAAGTAGCGCTCGAGGTACAGCAGCGGACCGTCGGCGGTGTCCACCAGGCGCAGCGGGCGCAGCGGGCCGCGGTCGCCGCCGACGACGAGCGGACTGCGGCGCAACCCGGCGACGACGGCGTCGTCGTCCGGCCACGGCAGCGCCGCGAGATCCACCTCTGCGGCCTCGTCGACGGTGACCTCCCGCAACCGGGTCAGGTCCAGGCACACCGAACCGGCACGCACGGCACGCACGGCCAGCGCGGTCGCGAGGTGCACGTCCTCGGCGGTCTCCCCGGACAGCTGGGCCAGCCGCAGCGCGACGTGCACGTCGGCGGCCGCGAGCACCCCGGCCTCGTTGAAGACCCGCAGGGCCCCCTTGCCACGCTGGGCCACCTGGGCCTTCGTCACGGGACCTCCTTGCCTGCCAGCAGGTCGGACAGTTCGGCGACGAGGGCGGGCGGCGGCACCCAGTCGAACACGCCGCAGCCCGCGGGGGTGTCCGGGCCGACCATGCCGCGCACGAACAGGTACTGCACGCCGCCGAGGTGCACGGCCGGGTCGTACCCGGGCAGCCGCCACCGCAGATACCGGTGCAGGGCAACGGCATACAGCAGCGCCTGCATCGGGTAGTGGGCGCGCAGCATCTCCTCGGCCATCCGGTCCCGGGTGTAGTGGGCGGTGGTGAGCTCCTCCGGCCCGAGCCGGTTCGTCTTGTAGTCGACGATCACGAATCGCGGCTCGGTGCCGTGGATCCGCAGGACCGAATCGATGCTGCCGGTGAGGTAGCCGCGCAGCGGGGTCGGCTCGAGGATGCCCACGAGATCGGCGTAGGACGCGAACGGGTCGCCGGCGGGCAGGTGGGCACGCAGCAGCCGGGCGACACCGTCGAGGGTGACGGTGGTGGCGACGGGGTCGTCACCCCCGGCGAGGGGCAGCTCGAAGTCGAGCTCGGCGAGCCGGTCGGCGGGAGCGATGTCGGCGAGCGTGCCCGCGCCCCCGGCGAGCGGGGTGCGCAGGACCGGCAGCAGGGCCTCGGCCAGCTCCTCGGGGTCGACGTCGGAGAACTGCTCGGCGACGGTGTCACGGCAACAGCGCAGCAGTTCCGCCCCGAGGTCGGCGGCCGCGGTGTCGACGACCTCGAGCACCGCGTGCACGAGGGTGCCGAACACGGCCCCGCCGGGCAGGGGGTTCATCGGGGACGCGATGCCGTCGTCCTCCGCGTCGGCCGGCAGCAGCGGGGGTTCCTCGGGTTCGTCGGTCTTCGCGGGCTGTTCGGCCTCGGCGCCCGCGCCGGGCCCCTCGTGGGCGGCGGCGGTGAGGGCGGTGTAGGAGGTGCGCCGCCAGGCGTCGTCGAGCTCGCGGTCGAAGCGGGCGGCCTCGAGTTCCACGACGGTCTCGTGCGGCCGCACCCACGTGACGGCGGGGATCGGCGCCGATCCGACGGCCTCGACGGACACCGTGCCGGCGGCCCGGCCGGCCCACCCGGTCAGCTGCTGCGCCACGATCGGGTCCTCGGGCACGCGCGCCTTGTGGGCGATCTCGGACGTGCCCGGCACGCGGCCGAAGAGCATGCGGTGCAGCGGGGCACCGGAGGTGCTGTACCCCGGAGCCCACCACAGCACCAGGTGACAGCGGGCGCGGGTCAGCGCGACGTAGAGCAGGCGCAGTTCCTCGCCGGCCACCTCCTCGTCGTGGCGCCGGCAGCGCTCGCCGTAGCCCGCGCTGCCCTCGCCGCCGACGTCGAGGACGCGACGACCGTCGTCGTCGTGGAGCAGGAGCCGGTCGGGTTTCGACCGCACGCCCGACTCCCACGCGAACGGCACGTACACGACGGGGAATTCGAGGCCCTTGCTGGCGTGGACGGTGAGCACCTGCACCGCGGCGGCGTCGCTGTCGAGGCGGCGGCTGCGATCGGCGCGGGCCGTGCCCGCCTCGGCGATCCGTTCCGTCAGCCAGCGGGTCAGCGCCGTGACACCCAGCGCCTCGGCCGACGCGGTCTCGTCGAGCAGTTGCGCGAGGTGCCGCAGATCGGTCAGTTCCCGCTCGCCGCCCGGCCATCCCAGCAGCCGCGGTTCGAGGTCGCAGAACGCGGCGAGGCGCTCGAAGAGCGCGGCGAAGCCGGACCGCTCGAACACGACGTCCAGTTCGCGCAGCAGGGTGCCGATCGCGGCGACGAGTTCGTCGCCCCGGGTATCGACGTCCTCGGCGGTGCGGCCCATCAGCGAGGTCAGAGCGGCCAACCGCACCCGGTCGGGGCGGTGCGGCTGTTCGAGCGCCTGCAGCACCCGCAGCCATTCCCGCGCGGCCGGGGTCGCGAAGACACTCGTCCCGCCGGCCAGCACGGCCGGGATCCCGGCACCGGTGAGCGCCCCGTGGACGAGGGCGACCTGCGCATTGGTGCGCACCAGGACCGCGACGTCGCCGGGTTCGACGGGCCGGCGGCCGGCCCCGAGGTCGACGGTGACGTCGCCACCGAGCAGGGCCGCGACGTCGGCCGCGACGTCGCGTGCCACCCGTTCCTGCAGCGCCTGGGCCTTCGGGAAACCGGAGGCGCCGCACGGGCCGGCCCCGGTCCGCGGCAGGTGCCGCAGCCGCAGCGGCGCTGCCCCGGCGATCCGGGACGCCGGCTGCGCCGCCTCCACCGGGTGCGCGACGATCCGCGGATCACCCAGGGCCGCACCGCCGTACAGGTGGTCGAGGGCGGCGAGCAGGTTCCCGTCGCTGCGCCAGTTGCAGACGAGTTCCTGGTGGCCGTCGGCGAACTCCATCGCGCCGAGGTAGCTCAGCACCTCGGCGCCGCGGAACGCGTAGATGGCCTGCTTCGGGTCGCCGACGAGGACGAGGGTCGTGCGACGGTGGAACGCGCTGCGCAGGATCTCCCACTGCAGCGGGTCGGTGTCCTGGAACTCGTCGACGAGCACGACGCGGAAGCGGGAGCCGATGCGGCGGCACGCGGCCTCGCCGTGCTCCGGGTCGGTCAGCACCGCGTGCAGCAGCGCGAGCTGGTCGTCGTAGTCCCGCAGGCCCGCGAGGCGCTTGCGCCGGTCGACCTCGGCCCGCACGGCCCGGGCGAACTCGACGCGTTCCCCGGCGGGCGTGCCGTCGGCGCCCTCGGGGGCGAGGGCGGCCTGGGGGTCGAAGACCGCGGCGCGCGCGGCCTCCGCGGCCTCGGCATGCGAGATCGGTGCCCTGTCCGCCCGCCCGTACCGGCGCAGGTACAGGTCCGCGATGACCTCGATGGTCAGGTCGTCGACGTCCTCGACGAGCACCGCGTCGGTGTCCCGCTCGCCGGCGGTACCGAGCTCGTCGAGCATGCGCTGGCAGAATCCGTGCGTGGTGGCGATGGTGGCGGCGTCGAAGTCGGACAGGGCCCGCAGCAGCCGGCGCCGGTGCGTGGCCACGTCGCCGCCGGCGAGGTGCCGGATCAGCTCGTCGGGGTGGTGCCGCGCGGCCTCCGGGTCGGCCAGCGCCCGCGCGACGCCGGCGAACCGGTCCCGGGTGCGTTCGCGCAGTTCCTGCGTCGCGGCGCGGCTGAACGTCACCAGCAGCAGCTGCGACAGCTCCGCCGCCCCCTCGGCGACGAACCGGGTGGCCAGGCCGACGATGGCGTAGGTCTTGCCGGTTCCCGCGCTGGCCTCGAGCACGGTGGTGCCCGTCGGGAGCGCCCCGAGCAGGTCGAACTTCGACACGGTTCGGGTCACGGACGCCCCTGGATCTCGTTGGACAGCAACGGCTCCCACAGGCGCCGCGCGAGGGCGCCGAACCGGGTGGGCTCGCCGTGCCACGCCTGCTCGTCGTCGCGGGCGGCGACGGCGGTCAGGTCCCGCAGCGTCACGCCGGAGCCGTACAGGTAGGCGATGTGCCGGTCGGTGCGTTCGCCGTAGGTGGAGCCGAACTCCTGGGCGGCGGCGTCGACGCCCATCTCGACGGAGTCGCCGCGGTGTCGCCGCTCGGCGTACTCCGCGGCGGCGGCGGTGGCCGTCGGCAGCGGCTCGTGCAGCCCGCGGTCGCGCAGGTCCACGAGCCGGGCGAGCTGCTCGAGCGCGTCGGCGGGGGCGTTGATCGTGGACCGCCAGGCCGGGGTGCTGCGGAACCGGCCGCGGCCGGTGGTGATCGCCTGCCACTGCCCCGGCCGGTCCGACACGGCGACGGCGAGCAGGTGCACCCAGGCGGTGAGGCGGTGCTTCGGCGCCAGCCGGGAGAAGGTGCTGCGGGCGACGACGGTGCCGTGGACCCCGCCGACCGTGCCGGTCAGCCGCCGGCCGTCGCCGAGGTCGACGTTCACGTCGACGGTGTCGGCCGGTCCCGTGTAGATCGGCCGGCACACCGCCACCAGGGCGTCCACGGTGCCGGCGACGTCGTCGAGCGCGAGCTCGCCGAGCCGGTACGGCGGCAGTGTCCCGCGCCGCCATTCGGCGGCCCGGAAGTCCGCGGGGTCCGTGCCGGCGAGCAGCGCCTCGAGCATGCGGTCGCCGAGGTCCCACCGGGCGAGCGGGTCGAGCCCGATGTCGAGGGCGTCCGCGATGTCCTCGTCCCGGTCGGGCACCCGCACCCCGAGCCGCTGCCGCAGGAACGCCTGGGTGGGGTGGGTGACGAACGCGACGAGGTCGGCGAGATCGACGTCGGTGCGCGGGACGGGCGCGAGCGGACGGTGCAGCAGCCCGGGCCGGTGCCTCGCCGGATGCTGCGCGGCGCGCGCCCCGGCGAGTGCGGCCCGGTCGAAGCTCAGCGGGCGGCCGGGCCGGAAGTTGCGCGGATCGAACGGCTGCAGCGGATGCCGGGTGACGACCTCGGCCATGCCCTCGGGTCCGACCATCGTCTCGACCACGTCGCGCAGCTCGCTGAGCGGGATCGCCGGGGGCCGGCGGGCGCCGGTGACCGGGTCCGCACCGGTGTAGAACAGCAGTAGCGTTTCCCCCGCCGACATGACGGCGTCGAGCAGCAACTGCCGGTCCTCGCTGCGCGGATCACGTTCTCCCAGACAGGGGTTCAATGCCAGCACGTCGTCGCCGTCGATGTGCGCGGCGCGGGGGAAGACCTCGTCGTCGAGGCCGAGCAGGACCACGACCCGGTGCGGCACCGACCGCATCGGCACCATCGTGCACACGGTCAGTTCACCGGTGCGGAAGTTCGCGCGCGTCGGCCGCCCCGCGAGCCGGGCCGCCAGCATGGCCCGCACGTCGGCGAGCCGCAGCGGCGCCGGCCCGGCGTGCTCGACGGCGGCCGCGAGTTCGCGGTGCGCCTGGGCGAGCTGCCAGGCGTCGGCGGGCTCGACGTCGGTCAGCAGGTCCAGTGCGCGGGCGAGGGCGGCGGCCCACTGCGCGGCCGGTTGCGGACCGCGCAGGCCGTGCAGCGCCACCGTCAGCCGGTCGATGTACTCGGCGAACCGTCCGGTCAGGTCGATGTCGTTGCTCTCGACGTCGTCGAGCGGGAGGGTGAGCCCGAGCCACTCGCTCTGCGACTCGTCGGCGGCCGCACCGAGCAGGATCCGGTCCAGTGCCGTGCCGAAGGTGTTCTGCGGGAAGTCCCCGAGCCCGAAGGCGTTTCGCTGTCCCTTGCCGATGCCCCATCGGGCGCCGGCGGCGGCGGTCCACTCCTGCAGCCGTTCGAGGTCGTCGTCGACGAGGCCGAACCGCCGGCGCACCGGCGCGGCGGCGGCGAGGTCGAGGACCTCGCTGGCGGTCACCCGCGCGTCGGCGAGGTCCACGAGCGTCGACACGACCGCCAGCACCGGGTTGGTGCGGCGCAGGCCCCGATCGGCCAGACGCACCCGCAACCGGTGCCCGGGGTGTCCGGAAGCGTCGCGCTGGGCGAGGGCGCCCTGACCGAAGGCGGCCTGCACGAGCGGCGCGTAGGTCTCCACGTCCGGGCACATGACGACCACGTCGCGCGGTTCGAGACCCGGATCGTCCGCGAACAGGTGCAGCAGGCACTCGCGCAGCACCTCGACCTGCCGGGCCGGGCCGTGACAGGCGTGGATGCGGATCGTGCCGTCGGCGACCGCGGAGCGGGCCGGGGGCCGGTCGGCGCGGAGGTCGTCCTGCAGCCGGCCGAGGAGGGTGTCGGGGCCGGGCCGGCCGGCGTGGTGCACGTCGGCGACTCCGGGGCCGGCCAGGTGCGCGCGCAGTTCGCGCACGTCACGGGCCAGGCTCGCCAGGAGGGGGTGCTGCACCGCGAGGGCGCTGCGGTCGTCGGCGCGCCGGCGCACCGGCTCCGCGGCCGCCTGCCCCTCCCACATGGCCGGGCTGGGGTGCGGAATCCACAGGTGCACATCGCGGTTCGCGGCGATCGCGGACAGCACGGCGCACTGGGCGACGGTGAGCCGGGTGGGTCCGAACAGCGACAGCCGCGACGGCCAGCCCACGAGCGCGGGCTCGGCGCGCAACCGCGCGCAGGCGGCGGTGAGCCGCTCGGCGGGACTGTCGTCGCCGATGCGCTCGCGCAGCCGCCGCCACAGCCGTGCCTGCCACCCGAGGTGGTCGGCGAGGCCGTGGCCGGTGCCGTCCGTGTCGCGTCCGGCGGCCCAGTCGACGAGCATCTCCGGGCGCTGCGTGGAGTAGCTGCGGAACAGGCCGGCCAGGTGGGCGGCGGTGGCGTAGCGACGGCCGGCGCGGTGATCGACGCCGTCGCGGCCGAGATGCCGGGCGAGGACGGTGCACCACGATTCGTCGAGGCAGTCGTCGACGACGTCGAGCAGCGTCCACAGCATCCGGTCGGGATGCCACGGGTCGTCCTCCGCCGCCCGGCCGGTGGCGGCGGCCAGTGCCTCGTCCACCAACCGTGCCGGCGACGGGTGGTCGATGTTGGCGGCGACGCCGTCGCCGCAGGTGCCCCCGAGCACCGTCGACAGCCGCTGGGTCAGCCACCGCTCGACCCCCTTGGCGGGGACGGCGACGAGCTCGCGGGCGAACGGGTCGGCGAGGGGCACGGCGAGCAGGTCGGCGAGGGCGGCCGCCAGGGTGTCGGCGCGCTCGGCGCGGTGCAGCGTCAGCACGCAGGTCCCCTCGTCGCTCGGTGTGTTCCGGTCCTCCACCGGCTTATCACACCGCGGCGACAGGGCTCGCCGCCGCGGCGGTGCAGCAGGCGCGGCGCGGGCGGTCGCGGCAGGTCAGCGCGACAGCCACGCCGCGATCGCGATCCGATCGTTCTCGACGATCTGCAGGACCATCCCGTGCACCATCGACTCGATCCGGCCCCCGAGGAGCGGGACCCGGACCACGACCTGCCCCTGTACGTCGATGAACGTGCCGCCGGTCTCGCTCACCCGCAGCCGCGAGCGTCCCTCGAGGGCGACGGGCAGGCCGGTGGCGCCTCCGGACATCCGCCCCTCGGCGGCCTCGCCCATCAGCGGACCCCATTCGTCCGTGCGCTCGATGACCAGCGGGCCGCGCAGCATCCCGCGCACGATCGACGGCAGCTCCGAGGGTTCGGACCGGTCCGTGACGGTCACGCGCAGGGTGCCCGGACCGTGCGGTTCCTCGACCACCGCGGTGGCGCTCGCCCGGTCCGCCACCCGGTCGAGCCAGTACCGCTCGTCGATCAGGGCCGCGTGCACGTCCCGGACGTGGTGGTCCAGCTCGGTGGTGAAGGCGAAGGACTTCGGCATGAGCTGCACATTATCGGTCCGCCCGGACCGTTGACAGGGCTCCGCCCCGATGCAACACTGAACCTAATGGTTCAGTATTCGAGTCTCGATGCCACGTTCGCGGCGTTGTCGGACCCCACCCGGCGCGGGATCCTCCAGGACCTGCGTGCCGGACCGGCCTCGATCAGCGACCTGGCCGCCCGGTACCGGATGACGCCGACCGGGATCACCAAACACGTCCGGCTACTCGAGGAGGCAGGTCTCGTCGTCACCGAGAAGAAGGGCCGGGTGCGCTACTGCCGGCTCGGCACCAACCCGCTCGAGCGGGAGGCGGACTGGATCCGCAACCACCAGCAGATGATCGAGGGCCGCATGGACCGCCTCGCGGAGTTCCTCGACCGAACGAAAGGAACGTCATGACCACCACGAATCCCTCTGCTCCGCTTGCCGTTACGACGCCCAGCGAGCGCGAGATCCGGGTCGAGCGCGTCTTCGACGCCGACCGCGACCGCGTGTGGGCCGCCTACACCGAGCCCGAACTGCTCGCCCAGTGGTGGGGCCGGGGCAACCGGCTCGACGTCGAACGCTACGAGTTCGAACGGGGTGGACACTGGCGGTTCGTCGAGCACAGCGACGGCGAAACCCACGGGTTCGAAGGGCGATTCCGGGAGATCGCGCCCAAGGACCGCATTGTGCAGTCCTTCGAATGGGACGGGATGCCGGCATACGTCGCCATCGACACCGCGACGTTCAAGGACCTCGGCGACGGCCGCACCCGCGTGGTCACCGTCTCGCAGTTCCACACGCCCGAGGAACGCGACGGCATGCTGAACTCCGGCATGGCCGAGGGTCTCGGCCAGAGCTACGACGCGCTGGACGCGCTGCTCGCCCGGATGTGACCGCCGTCCGGGCTCAGCGCCTCCCCGCGGTGCGGGGCTCAGCGCCTCCCCGCGGTGCGGGGCTCAGCGCCTCCCCGCGGTGCGGGGCTCAGCGCCTCCCCGCGGTGCGGGGCTCAGCGCCTCCCCGCGGTGCGGGGCTCAGCGCCCGGAGACGGTGTCGCCCTCCTCGTCGACCTCGTCGGACCCCGTGTCGACGAGGTCGGCGAACGCCGTGCCCGACACCGTCCCCCCGGTCCCGGGCAGGGTCACCGTCGGCCGGGCCCCCGGCTCGTACCGGCGCTGCATCTCCTCCGCCTGTTCCTTCGCGCGGCGCTTCGTGTCCTCGTCGATGTTCTCCAGCGGATCCTCGGGCCTGTGCTCGGTACTCAACGGTTTCGCTCCGATCCCCTCGCGGTGCACCTGGCCGCCGGTCGCCCGGCACCCCTCACGATCCTCCGCATCGGCGCCCGGCACCACCCCCGCCGACGAATCGGCCGAGCCGGGCCGCGGAGACCCCGCGGACCAGTAGGCTCGTGCGCATGGCTGTATCGCCGATCCGAACCCCGAGGTAGGTGGCGCCATGGCAGAGCTCATCCTGGGCCCGGTCCTTCGGCACGTCGGTCGCAGCGACGCCACCGTGTGGGTGGAGACGTCGGACCCGTGCACCGTCGAGATTCTCGGCCACCGGGAGCGCACCTGGACCGTGGCCGGCCACCACTACGCACTGGTGGTGATCGAGGACCTCGAGCCTGGCTCGACCACTCCGTACGAGGTCCGCCTCGACGGCGATCCGGTCTGGCCGCACCCCGACTTCCCCGCGTCCGTCGTCCGCACCCTCAGCGACGACGGGCCGCTCGAACTGGCCTTCGGTTCGTGCCGGTTCGCCACCACGTCCGCCACCGAGAACGACGACAAGCTCGGCGCCGACGCCCTCGACGCATACGCGCAGCGCATGATGACCCGGACCCCGGACCGGTGGCCCGACGCGCTGCTGCTCCTCGGCGACCAGGTCTACGCCGACGAACTGTCCGAACAGACCCTCGCGCGGGTCCGCGAACGCCACGACCTCGACGAGCCTCCCGGCCCGCAGGTCCGCAACTACGAGGAGTACACCTGGCTCTACGCCGAGTCGTGGTCCGATCCGCACGTGCGGTGGCTGCTGTCCACCGTCCCCACGTCGATGATCTTCGACGACCACGACGTGCACGACGACTGGAACACCTCGCAGTCCTGGCGCGACGAGGTCGAGGCCACCTCGTGGTGGGAGGAACGCATCGTCGGCGGGCTGGCGTCGTACTGGGTGTACCAGCACCTCGGCAACCTCGACCCCGTCCAACTGGCGGAGAACGCGCTGTACCAGCGCGTCCGGAAGGCAGACGGGGACGCCGAGCCGCTGCTGCGCGAGTTCGCGTCGGCCGCGGACGAGGAGGCCGACGGCGCGAAGGGCGCCCAGTGGTCCTACCGGCGCGACCTCGGGAGGGTGCGACTGCTCGTGATCGACTCGCGGTGCGGGCGGGTCCTGTCCGGCGGCCGGCGGGAGATGGTCTCGGACCCGGAGTTCTCCTGGATCGAGCGGCAAACCCAGGGCGACTACGACCACCTGCTCGTCGGGACGTCGCTGCCGTGGCTGCTGCCGCGGGCGCTGCACGACCTCGAATCCTGGGACGAGCGGCTCGCCGCCGGGGTGCGCGGGAATCGGGTCGCCCGCTGGGCGGAGACCGTCCGTCGCGGCGCGGATCTCGAGCACTGGGCGGCGTTCCGCGACTCGTTCGACCGGCTCGCCCGGCTCTTCGCCGACATCGGCCGGGGCCGTTGCACCGGACCGTCCGGCCGTCCCCCCGCGACGATCTGCGTGCTCTCGGGCGACGTGCACCACGCCTACGTCGCGCAGGCGCGGTTCCCGGATCCGATGCCGACCCGGGTGTACCAGCTGACCTGCTCGCCGCTGCACAACTACGTGCCCGCCGCGGTCCGGGCGGTGTTCCGCATCTCCTGGAGCCGGGCGATGGAACGGACCGTGCGCTTCGCGCTCGGGCGCGTGTCGGAGGTGCCGCCGGTGCCGATCGAGTGGACCAAGGCGACGGGACCGTTCTTCGGCAATCAGATCGCGACGCTGCGCCTGGCCGGCCGCGCCGCGCATCTGGTGCTGGAACGGGCCGGCCGGGTCCCGCACGGTCCCATCGGTTTCACCACCACCGCCGACCTCGTGCTGTCGACGCCGGACGAGACCACGTGACCCTGCGGACCGCGAGGCGGGTCCGGTGACGGGATCCGGCACGCGTTCCTGGTGGGGCTGGGGCACGGTCGAGGACGCGGTGCGCGGCGCCGAGCTGCGGGACCTGGTCGACCGTGCCTCGGCCCTGCTGCCCGGCGCCGACCTCACGGACCACCCGCCGCCCGACGTGCCGTCGCTCGGACTGCCGCCCCCGCGGATCGTCCCACCGGATTCCCTTGCGGCGCTGTGCTCCTCCGACCCGACGGACCGGGCCGCCCACACCCACGGGCGCGCGTTCCGGGATGTGGTCCGGAACCTGCTCGGCGACCTGCGCCATCCGCCCGACCTCGTCGTGCGGCCGACCGTCGAGGGCGAGATCGTGGACGTCCTGGACTGGTGTGCCCGGGTGCACGTCGCCGTGATTCCGTTCGGCGGCGGCACGTCCGTCGTCGGCGGTGTCGAGCCGCGGCTCGACGGCGACTTCTCCGGTGCGGTGAGCCTGGATCTCGGTGCCCTCGAAGGAGTTCGGGAGATCGACCGCACGAGCCGGGCGGCCCGCATCGGGGCGGGCACCCTGGGTCCCGCGCTCGAAGACGAACTGCGCCCGTCCGGTCTGACGCTGCGCCACTTCCCGCAGTCGTTCGAGTTCTCCACGCTGGGAGGCTGGCTGGCCACGCGTTCGGGAGGCCACTTCGCGACCGGATACACCCACATCGACGACCTGGTGGAGTCGATGCGGGTCGTCACCCCGGCGGGCACGTGCGAGTCGCGTCGCCTGCCCGGCTCGGGAGCGGGACCGTCGCCGGATCGCCTGTTCCTCGGTTCGGAGGGGGTCCTCGGTGTCGTCACCGAGGCCTGGATGCGGCTGCATCCGCGCCCCCGGTGGCGGGCGGACGCGTCGGTGCACTTCACCGACTACGGAGCGGCGGTGGCGGCGACCCGCGCCGTCGCCCAGTCCGGTCTCCGGCCCGCCAACTGCCGGTTGCTGGACCCCGTCGAGGCGTTCGTCCACGCGGCCACGCCGTCGGCGGGCGGTGTCCTCCTGCTCGCCTTCGAGTCGGCCGATCATCCCGTGGACGCCTGGATGGACCGCGCCGTCGAACTGTGCCGCGGGCACGGCGGCACCCTGCCGGAGGCGCCGCGGCGCACCGCGCCGGAGGCGCCGCGGCGCACCGGCTCGGCCGGCGACGAGAGGGACACGGACGCCGCGGGCAGGTGGCGGTCGTCGTTCCTGCGCATGCCGTACCTGCGCGACGCCCTCGCCGCGCGGTCGATGATCGTCGAGACCTTCGAAACCGCCTGCACGTGGGACACATTCGCTTCTCTGCGGGCGGCGGTGCACGACGCCGCGAACGACGCGATACGCCGGGCGGGCGCGACGGGGGTGATCGCGTGCCGGTTCAGCCACGTGTACCCGGACGGCCCCGCACCCTACTTCGGCATCTACGCCGCGGGCCGGTGGGGCAGCACGGTGGCCCAGTGGGACGACATCAAGGCCGCCGTGTCGGAGGCGATCCTCGCTGCGGGCGGCACGATCACCCATCACCACGCGATCGGCCGGGATCACCGGCCCTGGTACGACCGTCAACGCCCCGAGCCGTTCGCGGCGGTCCTGCGGGCGGCCAAGTCGGCTCTCGACCCGGCGGGCATCCTGAACCCGGGGGTCCTGATCGGCCCGGTGGCACCCGCGCCGGACGGCCCTACGTCGTCGTGAACCGGTCCATGATCGAGCGGGCGCAGCGCACCACGGTGTCGCGGTCGTACGAGACGACGTAGTCGAACTCGCGGTCGAGGTCGGCGGTGCCGCGATGCAGGTCCACGGCCGACAGCACGCACGCGAAGTGCGGGCCGAGGACGACGACGTTCCACTCCTCGACGAGCGGGTCGTCCGGGTCGAGCGGCGCGTGGTGGATGCCCGCCTCCGCGTAGTGCCCGAGGCCCACGCCGTACACCCCGGCGTACGCGATCCGGTCCGCCATGTACTGCCACCGCGCGCGGGTGCGCTCACCGAAGTGCCGGGCGTACTGGAAGGTGCCGAGCACGATGGTCTCCGGGCCCGCGGCGCCGGCCTGCTTCTCGAGATTCGTGCTCATCGCGACCAGGAGGCGCTTGAGGCTGCGCACGGGCCGGCGCCCCACCGAGGCGATCGCGAACGGGGTGCGCGCCTCCTCCGGGCGGACGCTGCGGACGGGTGCGGGCGGGAAGGGGTCGATCCCCTCCTCGTCGAGTTGTTCCGGGGTGTCGACGGCGGGGTACAGCGCGCCGAGGCCGTACGTGGCCCCGAGCCCCAGGGCCCGTCGCCGACACAGTTCCGAGTCGACGCCGTCCGCGATCACGAGCGCGCCCGTCCGCTCGACCTGGGCGGCCACGGCGTGCGCGGTACGGGCGGTGTCCGTGTCCGCACGATGGGCCAGCAGCCGCGCCGCGAGGATGATCACGTCCGGTTCGACGAGCGGCAACAGGGCCAGGGACTGCGGACGCGACCCGACCTCGTCGACCGCGACGACCTTGCCGCTGCGGCGGGCATCGGCCACCGCGCGCAGCGTCCGCGACGGGTTGGCCGTCAGGGACTCCTCCGTGATCACCACGACGTCGCGCCGCAATCCCTCCGAATCGGGAACGTCGAGGCTCTCGACCGACTCGAGGTCCATCGCCACCAGCGCGGGTACGTTCCGGACCGGCCTCGACTGCGCGACCGACCACTTGAGCCGGTCGAGGTGCCGCTTCTCGCTCATGGTCCGCGCCGCGACCCGCAGGGCCTCCGCGGTGGCGAGCGGCCCGTCCGCGGGGCCGCGCAACTGGACCTCCACCGCTGCGAGCGCGCCCGAGTCCAGCCGGCGCACCGGCGCGTAGGACGGCGTCACCTGCAGGCCCGCGGCCTCGGGATCCGCGTGCCGGGTGGGGTCGGAGAGGACGAACACCATGACCCCAGCGTCGCATGCGCGACCCGCTGCGCAAAGGCCGGTGCGGGCGACGGGCCCGGTCCCGACCTTCCCCTGCCGGGACCGGAGATCACACGACGGCGACCAGCACCGCGGCCAGCCCGCCGACGAGCAGCACCACCGAGATCCCGATCAGGAACGACCCGGCGATCGACGCCGCCACCAGTCCCCCACCCACGCCGAAGAGCGTCAGCAGGATCCATCCGACGCGCGGACTCTCGACGAGTGACGCAGCCCGTTCGCCGGAGATCTCGGGGGATGCCGGTGTGCTCGCCATGGTCACGTCCCAACCTCGTGCGCACCGCACAGCCCTGGCTCGACCGTTGCTGCTGAGCTCGATCGTTGCTGCTGATGCTCGTGAGCCTGCCGTGCACGAGCATTCCTTCTTCCGGTGACGTTCCCACCATCACTGACATCACCGAACGGCAACATTCGGTCACGAACGAATAGCAGCCCCCGGTGACGAAACGATGTGCAGTCGCCCGGAGCCGTCCACCGGTTCCGGTCCGGGACGACGCAGACTCGAACGATGGACGAAGCGCGCTATGCCGATTTCCTTCCGGCAGGCTACCGATCGAACTACCGCGACCCCGAACCGACGTGGTGGCAGTGGCGCGGTCGCCGTGTCCACATCGCGCGCGCCGCACGTCCCGATGCACCTGTTCGAGTCTTGGGAATCCACGGTGCCGGCGGGAACGCCACGGCCCTCTGGCCGTTCACATCCCTGATCGCGGGGGACGGAGCCGATCTCCTCCTCCCCGACCTGCCCCTCTACGGACGCACCGTCGAACCTCGGCCGGCCCACGTTCGCTACCGGGATTGGATCGACCTCCTCTGCGACCTGGTCGACGCCGAACAAGCCGTCGACCCGCGCCCGCTGATCCTCTTCGGGGCCAGTATGGGCGGGATGACGGCGTACGAGGTCGCTGCGCGGACCGGTCGAGTAGCCGCGGTGCTCGCGACATGCCTGCTCGATCCCGCCGATCCCGAGGCGCGCGCGGCCGCGGCCCGATGGGGTCCTGCCGGGAAAGCCGCCCCCACCCTCCTGCCACCCTCGCCCGAGCGGCCGGCAACCTACGGGTGCCCGTCAAATGGCTCGTACGCATGAACCGGATGAGCAACAACCCCGACCTTTCACGCCTGTGCGCCTCCGACCCCCGCGGAGGCGGAGTCCGAGTTCCCGTCGGATTCCTCGCCGACTGGTTCGCCTACCCGCACACCGCACCCGAGCACTTCACCGCCGCCCCGGTCACGCTCGTCCACCCCGCGGCCGACCGGTGGACCCCACCGCAGCTCAGTCGGCGTTTCCTCGATCGCATCTCCGCACCGACACAGTCCTTCCTCCTCGAGAACTGTGGGCACTTCCCCATCGAGGAACCGGGACTGACACAGCTGATCGCCGCTGTGCGATCCGTGATTTCCGAAGTCGCAGCGCCGGGCTGACCGCGTCGGTCGTCCGCCCCTCCCTCAGTTCCCGGACGTGCGATCGGGGGTGAGTTCGAACACCGGGTGACGGTCGGCCTCCGCCTCGAATTCCTCCGGCGAGGCATCCTTGCCGGCCCGGAAGTAGTCCCGGGTGGCGGACGCGACGCCGACGTACTTCCGCAGGACCGGCCCGGCCTCGTGCGCCGGCACCTCCCGGATCGTGTAGTGGCGGGTGCGGAAGTGGCGGGTCAGGCCCACGCGGCCGGAGGCGCGCGCGTTGAGCACCCATGGCACCACACCGTAGGGCGCCACCAGCCAGCGCCGGCCTCCATGCTCGACGACGGTGACGGGGTTGGCGCGCGTGCGGCCGGTGCGACGGCCTCGGGTGGTCAGCAGGTACGAGTGCGGAACGATGCCGGCCCGCACCAGGGCGCTCATCACGACGTTCTCCACGCGGTGGGTGCGGCCCCTGCGATACCGGCGGGGCTCGCCGGGCCGGGAGTCGGACTTCACATCGCACTCCTCTGTACGGAGGACAGGTGAGCCGGACTCGCGCACCCGCGCCGCGCCGCCGGACTCGTCCACTGCACGTTCGCGTTCGGGCACATGGATGTCAACCGGCCCTGGCAGGTGGCCAGGCACCGGACGGGCCTGCACAGCCGGGACGCCGGCGTGCGCTCGACAGCCCGGCACCCCGGGTGCCTAAGGTGACCGCATACGGTAACTGCGGCCCGCCGCACGGCCGAATCGAGGAGGAACGACGATGAGCGATCGCACCCCCAGCCAGTGGGAAGAGATCACCGCGGCCGACCCCGCGCATTCCACCTGGTACGTCGAGCGGTTCCGGAAGATGGCGGCCGAGGGTAAGGACATCGCCGGGGAAGCCCGGCTGGTCGACGCCATGCTCGACCGCGGCGGACGAGTCCTCGACGCCGGCTGCGGCCCGGGACGGATCGGTGGCTATCTGCACGATGCCGGTCACGTGGTGGTCGGCGTCGATGTGGATCCGGTCCTGATCGCCGCTGCGGAACAGGACCATCCCGGCCCGACCTGGCTCGTCGGCGATCTCGCCGAACTGGATCTGCCGGCCCGCGGTGTCGCGGCCGACTTCGAAGTCATCGTCTGCGCGGGCAACGTGATGACCTTCCTGGCGCCCTCCACTCGCGGCGCGGTACTGGCAGGATTCGCCCGTCACCTCGCCCCGACGGGCCGGGCGGTCGTGGGGTTCGGCGCGGACCGGGGCT
Source organism: Rhodococcus sp. M8 (assembly GCF_015654185.1). Classification (NCBI taxonomy): domain Bacteria; kingdom Bacillati; phylum Actinomycetota; class Actinomycetes; order Mycobacteriales; family Nocardiaceae; genus Rhodococcus; species Rhodococcus sp. M8. The sequence goes on along the minus strand of NZ_CP064065.1, from coordinate 5,571,075 downwards.
ACGAGTTCCCGCAGTTCTTCGCCGACGCCGCGGCCAGCGGTCTCGCGGTGGATCTGAAGCTCTCGACCTGGGATCTACGCCCGTTCACCGACCGGTCCGGGTTCCTGGTCGCGGTGCTGTCGCGTGCGGCCTGATCGGCCGTCCCTGCCGTTCGCCGTCCGTACCGTCGGCGCATGACCCGGACGCCAGGTCATGCGCCCTTCGAATGTGTTCTCCCTCACAGCGTGTTACCCGCCGGTAGGGGTCGGGTAGCCGATTCGTGTCACGTCGGTGAGCCCCATCGATGACATCGACCGAAGGAGCGAACGCACGATGACCACGACCGACACCGCCACGCTGCTCACCCAGCTGCGAGCACTGCTCGACCTGACCAACACCGAGATCCAGGTCGCCGAGACCCGTATCGCCCAGGCCCGCACCGAGGCCGTCCGCCGCGAACTGACCGAGAACGCCGCCAACGGCCGCGACCGCGCCGAGGCCATCGAGCGCACCATCCGCGAGCTGGGCGGCCTGCCCGACGTCATCGGCCCGTTCGTCGGCCGCGCCGCCGCCGCGGTGAAGGCCATGGTCGAACAGGCCCAGCCGTTCGACGAGGCGCTGCTGGGCGACCTCGCGCTCGAGCACCAGCTTCTCGATCGCGCCCGCTATCTCAAGGCCCTCGCCACCGCCGCCCAGACCCCCGCGGTCGTCGGCCTGGCCGACCGTCTGATCACCGCCCACAGCGCGACCGTGGAGTGGTTGACCACCGTCCTGGCCGAGGACGCCCTCGGCGGCCCCGCCGCGCTGCGACGGACCCCGCTGCAGGCCGCCGCCGGCGCGGCGGTGCGGATCGTCAACATCCCGGTGATGTGGTCCACGCGCGGCATCGACCGCGCGATCGACGCCGCCCGCTCCACGCGACCCGCCCTGGGTTCGCTGCTGGCCCGTGGCGCCCATGCCGGTGACGTCGCCACCAAGACCCTCACGGCCAGCCGGGACGCGGCGCTCGAGACCGCCGAACGGATCACCCGCCGCGAAGGCGCGGACGGGACCGCCCGGGCTATCCACACGGCGCGCAGCGCCACCGGCATCCTCTCCGCCGAGGAACTTCCGATCGCCGACTACGACAGCCTCAACGTCTCGCAGGCGGTCGCCGAGGTCAAGGAACTGACCGAACCGGCCGACGTGCGCGCGATCGTCGCGTACGAGGAGGCGCACAAGAACCGGCACGGCGTCGTGTCGGCCGCCCAGACCCGCCTGGCCGCCATCGCCCAGGAGGTCGTCGGGCTCCACTGATCAGTCGCCACAGCAGATCGCCGGGCTCCGCGTCGCGGGGCCCGGCGATCACGTGTAAGCCGGGCAGTCCCGCCTGGTCTCGTCGCGACCCGCGGAGCGGACGAGCCGACGGGCGGTGGGATGATGGCGGGCGTGCCGATGCCCTCACCGCTGCCCGTCAAGAACGGGGTCGGACCCACGCGCCTGCGCGTCCCGACGTCCGGACCGTGGGCAACGATCGCCGCGTACGTCGTCGCGAGGTTCGACCACCTGGATGCCGACGACCTGCACCGGCGGTTCGACGCCGGCGAGATCGTGGGCTCCGACGGCAGTCCGATCGGTCGCGGCACCGCGCTGGGCGCGCATCGGTTCGTCTGGTACTACCGCGATCTGCCGGTAGAGGAACCGATGCCGTTCCACGAGGAGATCCTGCATGTCGACGACGACCTCGTCGTGATCGACAAGCCGCACTTCCTCCCGACCACCCCGGGCGGGCGATACCTGCGCGAGTCCGCGCTCGTCCGGTTGCGGACCCGCCTCGGCAACCCGGACCTGACGCCGATCCATCGGCTGGACCGAGCGACCGCCGGTCTGGTGATGTTCTCGGCCCGTCCCGCGACGCGCGGCGCATATCAGTCGCTGTTCGAAAAACGGCGGGTCGTCAAGGTTTACGAGGCGGTGTCGGCGCGACCGCCGGAGTGGGACCCGGATGCACCGGCGCTTGCCGGGCGGGCCCTGCCCCTCGTCTACCGCAACCACATCGAGGCGCGGCGCGGCGAGTTACGGGTGCTCGTCGACAACTTCCGTGAGCCCAACGCCGAGACGGTGGTCGAGGTGAGTGGGACCGGCGTGAGCGCCTCCGGACGTGCTGTGCTGCACACGGTTCTGCGTCCACGCACCGGACGGATGCACCAGTTGCGGGTGCATCTGGCAGCGCTCGGCGCCGGGATCCTGGGCGACCGTTGGTATCCCGACCTGCTGCCCGAGGCCCCGGACGATCATTCCCTCCCACTCCAATTGCTCGCGCGGGAACTGGAGTTCAGCGATCCGCTGTCGGGGACGTCGCGGAAGTTCGTCACCTGCCGAACGCTGGGCGAGGCGCCCTTGTCGCAACCCGGCAGACGCGACGGCCGACACCAGATCGTGGACGTTGAATCGGAACGCTAGCGGGGCACCGGTTCAGCCGATCCAACTGGGGAAATGCTGTTCAGGACAGGCGTCTCAGCCCCGTCCCAGGGGTGTCACCGTTATCGGCCCACTTCGTCACAATGATCAAACATGTCGTCTTCAGTGATTCGGACAGGCAGCGACGACTCCGACGAGCAGGTCGAGCGCAACCCCGATACCCTCCCGACGCACGCCGACCGAGCGGCATCTGTCCGCGGTGCGACCGCAACAGCAACTTCGACGTGGTCGGTCCGGTGCAGCTTGTCGAGCGGTCGACCGGAAGCGGCTCGGTCGCTACTGAGCGAGTTGTCGTCCTCCGATGCCACGGACGCAAGAAGTGCACCCTGGTGGTGGAAATCTTCGAACTCGGTCCTGGTGGCATGAATTCCCGCCCCGGTAAGTGGATCGGAACCCTGTGGTACCCCATCACGGGAGCCGTCATCGACATGAGCGACGTCACGGCACACCTCTCGAGCGCATTCCAAGAGGGCGTGCGGTGCGTGAGTGTAGAGGCTCCCCACGCGGCAGTCGCGATGTTTCGGAACGCACTGGCCCGGATTGTGCAGGACAAGGGCAGTGAAGAAGCCCAGAAGAAGGACCCGCTGGTTTGTGCTGGTCAGCGAGTTTCGGTCAGGGGCCGGCTTTCGGGACGTGCCGGTCAGCGTTCGCCTAGCGGTCGGATGAATCCGACCCGCGAGTGGGGCCAAGAGTCATCTCGAATCTTGAAGCCCCCCACTCGTCGCGTGTCGGTGGGCGATCATCCGCGAACGAATCGGTGCCTACCGGCGACCCGGACCGCCTCGGAACTGAAAGCCCATACTGACCGGGTGTCTCCCAGTCAGGTCAACCTCTCTACCTCTCGCTTGCCCGGGTCTCCAACGGGGACACGGGGTGCGAGAGGGTTCCGACAGCATCCTGTCTGTCCGCGGAAAAGGGGCCGTTGCTCGGTGCATTTGTCCGTGGTGCCGCGCACCCGGCGACTATTCTGACTATTCAGAGCCGCTGTCGTCGGTGCCGGCAAGGCGTCGTCGGGCGTTCCGGTATGAGACAACGGGATGTGAGTAAGCCATGGTGGATCCGATGGGCGGGCGTCGCGAGGTTCTTCCGATTCCCGATCGGCAGCATCTCGGCCTGACGACCTACGACGCAAAGGATCCGGACACCTCGTTCCCACCCATCGAACCGTTGCTGCCACCCGAGGGCGCCCCGAATGTGCTCGTGGTTCTCCTGGACGACGTGGGATTCGGCGCCGCCAGCGCATTCGGCGGGCCCGCGCAGACGCCGACCGCGGAACGACTGCAGGCCGGTGGGCTCACGTACACCCGATTCCATACGACCGCGCTGTGCGCGCCGACCCGCGCCGCTCTGCTCAGCGGCCGCAATCATCACTCGGTCGGAATGGGCATGATCACCGAGGCCGCGACGTCGGCGCCTGGTTCGTCCGGTCTCCGTCCGAACACCAAGGCCGCGTTGCCGATGACGTTGAAGCTCAACGGCTATTCGACGGCCCAGTTCGGCAAGTGCCACGAGGTGCCGCCGTGGCAGACCTCGCCGGTCGGACCGTTCGACGCCTGGCCGTCCGGTGGTGGCGGGTTCGAGCACTTCTACGGGTTCATCGGGGGCGAAAACAACCAGTACTACCCGGCGCTCTACGAGGGCTTCGCCCCCGTCGAGCCCGACAAGACACCGGAAGAGGGCTATCACCTCACCGAGGACCTCGCCGACCACGCCATCGAGTGGGTGCGCACCCAGAAGGCGCTCGCCCCGGACAAGCCGTTCTTCGTCTACTTCGCCCCCGGCGCCACCCACGCACCGCACCACGTACCGCCGGAGTGGGCGGACAAGTACGCCGGCCGCTTCGCCGGCGGCTGGGACGCGCAGCGTGAGTCGATCCTCGAACAGCAGAAGCAGCGCGGGGTCGTGCCCGCCGACGCCGAGTTGACCGCGCGTCCGGATGCGATCCCGGCGTGGGACGAGATGGACGACGCGCTGAAGCCGGTGCTGGAACGTCAGATGGAGGTGTATGCCGGTTTCCTCGAGCACACCGATTTCCACGTCGGGCGCGTGATCGACGCGATCGACGCGATCGGCGCCCTCGAGAACACGCTCGTGTACTACATCATCGGCGACAACGGCGCCTCCGCCGAAGGAACGCTCAACGGTGCGTTCAACGAACTGGCGAACTTCAACGGCCTCGCCGCGATCGAGACGCCGGAGTTCATGGCGGAGGTGAAGGACAAACTCGGCACCGCGGAGGCCTACAACCACTACTCGGTGGGCTGGGCATGGGCGATGTGCACGCCCTACCAGTGGACCAAGCAGGTCGCCTCGCACTGGGGCGGCACCCGCAACGGCACGATCGTGCACTGGCCCGCCGGCATCGGCAGTAAAGGCGAGACCCGGTCCCAGTTCACCCATGTCATCGACGTCGCGGCGACGGTGCTCGAGGCCGCCGGACTGCCGGAGCCCACGTTCGTCAACGGGGTGCAGCAGGCACCGATCGAGGGCACCAGCATGGTGTACAGCTTCGACGACGCGGACGCTCCGGAACGCCACGACCTGCAGTACTTCGAGATGGCAGGCAACCGCGGCATCTACTACAAGGGCTGGAGCGCTGTCACCCGGCACAGTACCCCGTGGCTGCCGAACGAGGTGCTGCCCGAGCTCGACGACGACGTGTGGGAACTCTACGACGGGTCCACCGACTGGACGCAGGCGCACGACCTGGCCGCGGAGATGCCCGAGAAACTCGCGGCGTTGCAGCGCCTGTGGCTGATCGAGGCGGTGAAGTACAACGTGCTGCCCATCGACGACCGCCGGTTCGAACGTCTCAACCCGACGATCGCCGGCCGGCCCCAACTGGTGTCCGGCAGCAGGCAGGTGCTGTTTCCCGGGATGAAGCGGCTCAGCGAGCACAGCGTCATCGACATCAAGAACCGGTCGTTCTCGGTGACGGCGGCCGTCGAGACGGCGAAGAACGGCGTCACCAACGGTGTCGTCATCGCGCAGGGCGGCCGCTTCGGCGGTTGGGCCCTGTACGTCAAGGAGGGGCGAGCGGCGTTCGTCTACAACCTCCTCGGCATGACGGAGTTCACTACCGAGGCCACCGAAGACCTGCCGGCGGGCAGTCTGCAGATTCGGGCGGAGTTCGCCTACGACGGCGGCGGTCTCGCGAAGGGCGGCAACGTCACCCTCTATTACGACGGCCGCAGCGTCGGCTCCGGCCGAATCGAACAGACGCAGCCGATGATCTTCTCCGCCGAGGAGACGACCGACATCGGTGACGACTACGGGATGCCGGTCAGCGCCCACTACGTGGGCGAAACCAAGTTCAACGGGCGCATCGACGTCGTGCAGATCGACGTCGGCGACGACGACCACTCCCATCTGATCGACCCGGCGGAAATCGCACGGGTCGCGACGTCCCGCCAATGACGGGCGTAGTCCTCCGCCCTGTGACGTGGTTTCCGTGAACGTCTTTCGCGGGCACCTGGTGAAGTTCCCTGGTGAACAGGCACGAGGTGACGCATCGCGCTGGTCCACCGTGGGGCGGCGCGATCCAAGTCGGGCCAACCGCCGCCCCGTTCACAAGGGTCTCCGTTTCCGGTGGGGTGATTCGTGTCGATCGATCCTTGGCACCCACGCAGGGAACACCAGCGCTACCCAGGGACTGAAACCGAATATCACCATGAGGGTCCGTGCGAGCAATACATCGCCGCGAGCGTCGTTATCGTCGCCTTGCTGCCCGATCGACCGAGCGCCAGAACACCAGGACCGAAATTGCGTCGCCGCAGACCGATCCGGTCACGGGCAAACGCCGTGGGCTATTGACAGCCCTTCGCGCTCGTGCGGAAATCTGACACCGCGCGGCAGCGGGATGTCCGCAGATATGTCCTCGGACAAGGCAGGATGGCTCGGCAGAAGCGGGTCCCGCTTCGCGCAGATCCGAAGCTCGCGCAACCCCGACGACCGGATGGGGACGACCGCACCCGATCCGAGGACGCGGACTGCTCGAGAGCTACTGCGACTCCCGATCTTGCCCCGTCATCGATCGACGAGAGCCGACCCCGTCGAGCGACCGCCCGACGCGTCGACGGAGCCATCTCGCCCCTGGCGCGGACATAATCCCTGGTCACCGGCTCCAGAATTTCGCAGGAGATACTCATGAGTAATGAAGCTGTCGGCATGCTCGGCCTATGGGTAATTGTCGGAACAGTCTGCGGAGTGATTGCAGCCAACATCGCTTCAAACAAGCACCGCAGCGTCGGCGGCTTCCTCCTTCTCGGCTTCCTCTTCCCTGTCCTTGGCGTCGTGGTCAGCATTCTCGTTCCACCGGGGACACCGCCTGCGCCCGCTGGGATGCGACCGGTGACCTGCCCCCGCTGCAACGCGCAGCAGAATGTCGGCGTGGATCAAGCGGAGTACGAGTGCTGGCAGTGCAAGACGAAGGCCTCCGCCGCCCACTAGACCGATCGCAGACCCACAACGGTGGGGCGCTTCGGGGTGTCCGGCCCAGCCCCTTCTCAGCCCCGTCGCGGGGCTGACGCAACGCGGCCACGAAGTGCCTACAGGGCGGCGCAAAACGTACCTTGACCCGCACGTTTGCCAAGAGTTAACGCCGCCACCTGGGGCGGCGCAGCCCCTAGACGTTGAAGCGGAACTCCACGACGTCGCCGTCCGCCATCACGTAGTCCTTGCCCTCCATGCGGACCTTGCCCCGGGCCTTCGCCTCGGCCATCGACCCGGCCGAGTCGAGGTCCTCGAAGGAGACGACCTCGGCCTTGATGAAGCCCCGCTCGAAGTCGGAGTGGATGACGCCGGCGGCCTGCGGTGCGGTCGCACCCTGCGGGATGGTCCATGCACGAGCCTCTTTCGGCCCGGCGGTGAGGTAGGTCTGCAGGCCGAGAGTGTGGAAGCCGACGCGGGCGAGCGAGTGCAGGCCCGGCTCGGTCTGGCCGATGGACTCGAGGAGCTCCTGGGCCTCGTCGGGCTCGAGTTCGATCAGCTCGGATTCGACCTTCGCGTCGAGGAACACACAGTCGGCCGGGGCGACGGCCGCGCGGAGCTCCTGCTGCTTCGCCTCGTCGGTGAGCACCGCCTCGTCGGCGTTGAACACGTACAGGAACGGTTTGGTCGTCATGAGGTTCAGCTCGCGCAGCAGGCCGAAGTCGAGCGAGTCCTTCGCCGCGAACAGGGTCTTCCCCTCGTTGAGCACGCCCTGGGCCTTGACGGCCTCGTCGAACTGCGGCTTGAGTTCCTTGTTCTTCTTCGCCTCCTTCTCGAGGCGTGGCAGGGCCTTCTCCAGGGTCTGCAGGTCGGCGAGGATCAGCTCCGTCTCGATGATCTCGATGTCCGCGAGCGGATCGACGCGGCCGTCGACATGGACGACGTCGTCGTCGGCGAACACCCGCACGACCTGGCAGATGGCCTCGGCCTCCCGGATGTTGGCGAGGAACTTGTTGCCGAGCCCGGCACCCTCGGAGGCGCCCTTGACGATGCCGGCGATGTCGACGAACGACACGGTCGCGGGCAGGATCCGCTGCGACCCGAAGATCTCGGCGAGCCGCTCCAGCCGCGGATCCGGCAGTTCGACGACGCCGACGTTCGGCTCGATGGTGGCGAACGGGTAGTTCGCGGCAAGCACTTCGTTCTTGGTCAGCGCGTTGAACAGCGTCGACTTTCCGACGTTGGGAAGACCGACGATTCCGAGGGTTAGGCTCACGGAATCGATATTCTACGTGGTCGCGGTCGCGCCCCTTCCATCCCCACGGCGTGCGACGGCCACCAGCCACTCGGCGTCGTCGTGCCACGGCCGCAGGTCCCAGGTGGCGAAGCGGTGCTCGAGGCTCAGGCCGGCGGCCGCGAGGTCGGCGGCGAACCGCGACGGGCGGTATGCCGCGCCGGTGGTGAAGCCGGCGACGAACACCCCACCGGGACGCAGATGCGCGGCGATCCGCTCGAGCACGGTCCGCTCCGAACCGGGCGCGAGGAACACCATCACGTTGCCGGCCGAGACCACCGCGTCGAACCGCTCGCCCGGCAGATCCAGCTGTGCCAGGTCGGCGAGATGCACGGTCAGCTCCGGGTGCGCCCGGGCCTCCTCCACGAGCACCGGGTCGAGGTCGACGGCGGTCACGCTGTGGCCACGCCGGGCCAGCTCGAGCCCGACACGGCCGGTGCCGCAGCCGGCGTCGAGGATCCGCGCGCCGCGCGGAACGAGCACGTCGACGAACCGGGCCTCCCCGTGCAGATCCGTCCCCGCATGGGCGAGCTCGGCGAACCGCTCGATGTAGGCCCGGGAATCCCCGGCACTGCGCTCGGACTGCCATCGCGTCGCGGACATGGGCCCGATGCTAGCCCGGGCCGCGGGCGTCAGCAGGCGACGCGGACGAGCTGCGAGATCCGGCCGGCCTGCTCCTCGGTGGGAGCGGTGTCCCCGTTCTGTGCCAGCTCCCCGACCTTCGCGATCACCTCCTGATCGCTCGCGCCGGAGTCGATCAGCGGGCACGTCTCGATGACGATCGCCTCGATGGAGGCGTCGTCGCGGTCGGCGGCGAGGTTGGGATAGCCCGTGCGGAACGCGGCGACGAACGTCGCGAGCTTCGCCTCGTCGAAGGCGCCGCGCGCCCGCTCGGCCACGCTCGACGCGGCGGAGGCGAGGCTCGAGGCCGCCCCGCCGAGCGTCGTGCGCGCCGCATCGGATTCGTTCGACGCGTCGTCACCGGAACTGCAGGACACGAGCACGGCGGCCACGGCACCCGCGGCCAGCACGGCGGTGAGCTTCCTCATGATCAGAGCCTGCCACGATCCGGGTGTTCGCGCCGGTGAACCGCCCCGCGGGGCGCGGTTCCCGTAGATTGCAGACGAGCCCGATCCACGTCGTCGAGAGCATCGGAAGGACCGTCCGTTGAGCGATGTGCAGAGCACCGAGCGGAAGCCACCGGCACCGAAACCGGACCGCACCACGCTGATCGCCTCCGGCGGGTTGACGCTGGCGAAGTGGTCGGCGGCGTTGGTGGTGATCGCGGCGGGCGCACTGGTCATCGGCTGGATCATCGAGAAGATGTGGGTGATCGTCCTGCCCGTGGCGCTGGCGATCGTCATCGCCACGATGCTGTGGCCGCCCACCCGCGGCATGATGAAGCGCGGCGTGCCGCCGGCGGCCGCGGCGGGCCTGACCCTGTTCCTGTTCTTCGCGATTCTCGGCGGCATCATCGCCGGCATCGTCCCGTCGGTGGTGGCGCAGGCGCCGGAGCTTGCGAACAAGACCACCGACGGCATCAACAAGGTGCTGGACTGGGTGCAGGGCCCCCCGGTCAATCTGAAGGACGAGCAGCTCGAGAACGCGACGCAGGTGGTGATCGACAAGGTCCAGGAGAGCGGCGCGACCATCGCCAGCGGCGTGTTCACCGGTGTCAGCACGGCCGGTTCCCTGCTGGTGACGATCGGTCTGGTACTCGTCCTGGTGTTCTTCTTCATCAAGGACGGCCCGCGGTTCATCCCGTGGGTGCACGCCGTCGGCGGCGGTCGCGCCGGGCGGCACCTCGAGGAGGTGCTGATCCGGATGTGGAACACCCTCGGCGGTTTCATCCGCACCCAGGCGCTCGTCAGCTTCATCGACGCGTTCTTCATCGGTCTGGGGTTGGTCATCCTCGGAGTGCCCCTCGCGCCCGTGCTGGCGATCCTCACGTTCATCGGCGGGTTCATCCCGATCGTCGGTGCCTTCGTCGCCGGAGCGCTCGCCGTCCTCGTGGCGCTGGTCGCGAACGGTCTGACCACCGCGATCATCGTTCTCGTCATCATCATCGCGGTGCAGCAGCTCGAGGGGAACGTGCTGCAGCCCGTGCTGCAGTCACGCAGCATGCACCTGCACGCGGTGGTGGTGCTGCTCGCCGTCACCGCCGGGACGTCGCTGTTCGGGATCATCGGCGCGTTCCTCGCCGTCCCCGTCGCGGCCGTCGCCGCGGTGGTGCTGCGCTACATCGGCGAGCAGATCGACGAACGCAGCGCCGCGCCGGAGGAGCCCGAAACCGCCGGGGAGGAGACCCCGGCGCTGCCGCCGGGACCGGCGGCAGCCGAGCCGGGCCCGGCCTGATCGGCGGGGCTCAGCTCGCGATCTCCACCGTGGATCCGGTGCGGCCGCGCACGACGTGCAGGCGGCTGGGGATGCGCTGACGCATCTCGTCGACGTGGCTGACCACGCCGACGACGCGGCCGCCGGCGCGTAGCTCGTCGAGCACCCCCATCACTGCGTCGAGCGCGTCGGCGTCGAGCGTGCCGAACCCCTCGTCGATGAACATCGTGTCGAGCACCAGTCCCCCGGATTCGGCGGCGACGACGTCCGCGAGCCCGAGGGCCAGCGCCAGCGACGCCTGGAACGACTCGCCGCCCGAGAGGGTCTTCGTCGACCGCACCGCACCGGTGTACTCGTCGTGGATGTCGAGGCCGAGGCCGCCGCGCTTGCCGTGCGTGCCGGCGGCATCGGTGTGCACGAACTCGTAGCGGCCGCCGGACATGCGCCGCAGCCGCACCGACGCCGACTCGGCCACCTCCTCGAGGCGAGCCGCGAGGACGTACGAGCGCAGCGACATCTTGCGCGTGTTCTGCCCGGTGCCCGCGACGACGTCGGCGAGCGCTGCGAGTTCGGCCTGCTCGTCCCGCAGCGGCACCAGCTTGGCGTACTCCTCTTCGAGGCGCGCCGCGAACTTCTCGATGTCGGCGTGGCGCCGCTCGGCCTCGGAGGCCGCGGACACCGCCGCGGCCAGCGCGGCCGCGCTCCGGGTGACCGCCGCCTCCGGTTCCGTCAGGTCCACCGGGTCGTCGCCGACCCGGGCGGTCTCCGGGTCGTCGAGCACGGCCTGCGCGGCCGCACGCCGGTCCGCCGCCGCGCGCAGGGCCTGCTCGATCTCGCGGAGGCGCGAATCGGGGCGCACCGCCGAGAGTGCCTGCTCGATGCTCGCGAACCCGGCCCGTTCGGCGGCTGCCGCCGCCTCCTGGGCCCGCTCGCGCGCGACCGTCGCGGCGTTCGCGGCCCGCACCCGGGCGTCGAGCAGGTTCGCCGCAGCACCGGCGAGCGCCGCGATCCGACGTCGGCGGGCGGCGAGGGAGTCCTCGGCACCGGCCGCCGTGGTGATGCGGGTGCGGATCTCGTCGGCCTCTGCCGCGGCGCTCTCCTCGCGGTGCGCGGCCTGGGCGACTTCGACGTCCACCGCGTGCGCCTGCTCGCGCAGGTCCGCGTCGAGCCCGCGCAGCCGGGCGATCTCGCCGCGATGGCGCTCGCGTTCGGCGGCGGTGGCCGCCGTCGCGGCGTGCGTGGCGGCGGCCGCGGCCCGCATCTCGGTGAGCGTGTCGAGACCGGCGTCACCGCAGCGCTGCCGCAGCACCGCGACGGTGTTGGCCGCGTCCGCGACCGCCGCCTGCGCCCGCGTCAGTTCCGCGGCGGCTCGCTGCTCGACCTCCCGGGCGGCGTCCTCGTCCGCCTTGGTCGCGGTGTCCGAGGCGGGCCGGGCCGGGTTCGGGTGCGCCGTGGCTCCGCACACCACGCACGGACGCCCGTCGACCAGATCGGTGGCCAGCTCGGCGGCCATCCCGGCGATGCGGCGCTCGCGCACGTCGAGCAGGGCGGTGCGGGCGTCGTGGTGTGCGTCGCGCAGGGCGACGACCTCGTCCTCGAGGCGTCGCAGCCGGGGGGCCCGGTCCTGGAGTTCGGTGGCGGCCGCGAGGGCGTCGGTGGCCCGCGCCAGTTCGGCCTCGAGCCGGGGCAGGGTGGCCGCGGCCCGCTCGGACCGGCGCGCGGCCTCCTCCGCGGCGTCGCGGCGGCCCGGAAGTCCCTCCAGTTCCGCGGCGATCCGCTCGGCGCGCACGGCCAGGTCGCGCCGCTGCTGCTGCAGGGCGACGCGGTCGGCCTCGAGCCGGGTCAGGCGCTGCTCCTGTTCGAGCAGGGCGTCGAGGCGGACCACCTCTGCAGACCACCGCTGTTCGTGGGGGCGGATCAGAGCGCGGTCGGTTTCGGCGGGGGAACCGTCGAGCTCGGCGACGAGGGCCTGTCCCTCCCCGTCGGCGGCGAGCGGGGCGGCCGCGGCCACCGCGGCGGCGTGTGCGGCGGCGGCGGCCTCCGCGGCGCGGTGCGCGTCGCGGGCGACGTCGACGACCGGCGCCGCCCGCCGGGCCGTCTCGAGTTCCGTGGACAGGGTCTGCAGCTCGCCGGCCGCGGCATCGAGGTCGGCGAGTTCGGCGACCGCGCGGGCGCGTCGTTCCTGGCACCGTCGCAGCTCGGTCGCCTCGGCGAGGACCGCCCGGTCGCGGGTGTCGTCGGCGCGCGCGACGTCGAGCGCCGCGAGCGCGAGATCGCGGCTCTCGGCGGCGTCGTCGCGCAGCCGGTGCGCCCACACGACCGGTTCGGCGTCGGCGCCGGCCTCGAGGCCGGCCGCGGCGCTGACCTTGGCGAGCAGCAGGTCGACGGCGCGTTGCTGTTCTTCGAGGCGTTTGGCGGCGGTGCTGCGGCGGTCCTTGAACCAGCGCTCGACGGAGCCGAATCGCGTGGTGTCGAACAGCCGCTCGAGCAGCTTGCCGCGGTCCTCGCTGTCGGCGCGCAGGAACTTCGCGAACTCGCCCTGCGGCAGCAGCACCACCTGGAAGAACTGCTCGGCACTCATCCCGAGCAGGCGCCGGACGGCCTCCCCGATGTCGGGCAGCCGCGAGAGGTGCTCGCCCGAGCCGTCGAGCCAGGTCAGGCTCGCCTTGGCATTCTGCTTGACGGTCCCGGTCCCGCGCAGCTTCGGGCGCTCGTAGTCGGGGCTGCGCACGATCCGCAGCCGCCGGCCCGCGATGGTCGCCTCGAGACTCACCTGCGGTGCGGTGCCGGCGGGGGCGTGGTCCGACAGCAGCCGGCGTCCGTCGGCGCGGGCTCCGGGCACCGTGCCGTACAGGGCGAACGCCACCGCGTCGAGAATGGAGGTCTTGCCGGCGCCGGTGCGGCCGTGCAGCAGGAACAGCCCGTCCGCGCCGAGCTCGTCGAAGTCCACCCGCACGGTGTCGGCGAACGGCCCGAACGCGGTGATCTCCAGCTGGTGCAGCCTCACGCGGACGCCTCCCCCGGTGCGACGGTCTGCTCGGTCCCGACGCCTGCGGCACGGTCGACGTCGCGCAGCGCCTGCTGCACCCAGCGCAGCTCCCGCTCGGACGGCTCCGATCGCACATCGGCCAGGAATCCGCGGGTGACGTCGAGGTCGCTTCGGCCGCGCACCTTCTGCCGGTAGGTGACGGTCGATGCCGCGACGGGCAGTTCCCACTCGACGTGGACGGCGCGGGGGAAACGGGACTGCAGCCGACGCATCGCGTCGAGGGGGCGCACGGCGTCGGTGAGGACGGCCGAGACGTAGTGGTCTTCCGCCCCGGTGTGCGCGACGTCGGTGAGCAGGTCGTCGAGGACGCCGGTGAGACGGCTCAGGCCCCGCACGACCGGCAGGTCGACGCGCTCGACGGCCGCCCGCCCGGTGGCGTCCAGATCGACGAGCCACACGGCCTTGCGGTGGGTGCGTTCGCCGAACGAGTACGGCAGCGGCGAGCCCGAGTAGCGGATGTGCTCGGCGACGGTCTGTGGGGAGTGGAGGTGACCGAGCGCGACGTAGTCGACGCCGTCGAACGCCGACGCCGGGACGGTTTCGACGCCGCCGACCGAGATCGACCGTTCGGAGCCGGCGGCCTCGGCGCCGACGACGAAGGCGTGGGCGAGCACCACGGCGCGAACGCCGCGGGCGCGCGCGTCGGCGCGGACCCGGTCCATCGCCGCCCCGAGGATCTCCGCGTGCGAGCGGGCCTCGGGCACCCCCAGTTCGGCGCGGGTGATCTCCGGCTCCAGATAGGGGATGCCGTAGAAGGCGACGGTGCCGTGGGCGTCGTCGAGCAGGACGGGCCGGTCGACCTGGGAGACCCGGGTGATCAGGTGCAGCCCGCCCTCGGCGGCGAATGCCGCGGCGGCGCCGAGACGGACGGGGGAGTCGTGGTTGCCGGACGTCGCGACGATGACGGCGCCGGCCCGGCGGATCGCCTCGAGTCCCGCGTTGCACACCGCGACGGCATCCGCGCTCGGGATGGACCGGTCGTAGACGTCGCCGGCCACCACCACCACGTCGACGCGCCGCTCGGCGACGAGGTCGGCGAGGGCAGCGAGGGCCTGCGCCTGGTCGGACAACAGGTCCACGCCGTGGAAGGTGCGGCCGATGTGCCAGTCCGAGGTGTGCAGGATCCGCATGCCGTCAGACCGTAGAGCAGCGCACCGACACGACATCGCCCGGTCCGGGTGAGCCTGTCGGTCGTCTCGGGCATCATGCGCACCATGACGGCACTCACGGCACTCGCGTTGCTCGCCGCCCTCGCACTCGGCGCGGTTCTCGGCTGGTTGCTGCACGCCGCGCGCAGCGGCGACCGCGCCGCGCGGGCGGAGGCCCAGCTCGCGGCCCTGCGCGAGAACGAAGCGCAACTGCGGCAGGCGCTCGGTGCCGTGAGCGAGGATTCCGCCCGCCGGCATTCCGGTGCGATCGGCGAGCAGGTCTCACGTCTCGTCGGGCCGTTGCAGGAGGCGGTGGGAGCCCTCGCGCGGCAGGTGGAGCACGTCGAGCGGAACCGGGTGCACGCCTACGCCGGCCTGACCGAGCAGGTCGAGGGCATGCACCGCGCCTCGCAGTTGCTCTCGACGCAGACGCAGCAGCTGGTGACGGCCCTGCGCGCCCCGCAGGTGCGCGGACGATGGGGCGAGATCCAGCTCGAACGCGTGGTCGAGCTCGCCGGGATGGTGCGGCACTGCGACTTCGACACCCAGGTCGCCAAGGACGGGGTGCGCCCGGATCTGCTGGTGTATCTCGCCGGCGGCAAGCAGATCGTCGTGGATGCGAAGGTGCCGTTCGCCGCCTATCTCGACGCCGCCCAGGAGGAGGACGTCGCCCGGCGGGACCAGCACCTGGTGCGGCACGCCCGCCAGGTGCGCACGCATATCGATCAGCTCTCGGCGAAGGCCTACTGGGAGTCGTTCGATCCGACGCCCGAGTTCGTGGTGCTGTTCGTCCCCGGCGACCCGTTCCTCGATGCGGCGCTGGCCGCGGATTCGGAGCTGCTCGAGTACGCATTCGCCCGGAACGTGATCCTGGCCACCCCCACCACCCTCGTCGCGCTGCTGCGCACCATCGCGCACACGTGGCGGCAGGAGGCCCTGTCGAAGGAGGCCGCGACGATCCACCAGCTCGGCCGGGAGCTGTACCAGCGGATCGGCGTCGTCGGGGGGCACCTCGATCGGCTCGGATCCCAGCTGGGCAAGGCCGTCGACTCGTTCAATCTGACCGTCGCGTCGATGGAGTCCCGGGTGGCGGTGACGGCGCGGAAGCTGAGCGAACTGGAGATCTTCGACGGCGAGCACCCGGAGGTGCAACCGGTCGACGCGTGGCCGCGCCGCACGACTCCGACCGACATCTCCGAGTCCGGCGGTCCTGTCGACGAAGCAAGTTGACCCGATGGGTCTAGTGTCGACATGTGTCTGCAACGCAACGTGCTCGCTCGGCGGTGCCGCTCGACATGCGGTCGGTGGCGCCCACTGTGCCTGGCGTCCCGTGGTGGGGCGCGATCCTCGTCGCGGCGGGCTCGACCCTGCTCGGCTTCCTCATCGACGCGGCACGCGGTAACGAGCTCGGCTCGGCGTTCTCCGCGTTCTACGTGCTCGGATGCATCGCGGCGGTGGCGGCCGTGCAGCACCGGGCGCTGTTCACGGCGATGGCGCAGCCGCCGCTACTGCTCCTCATCGCCGTCCCGATCGCGCAGGAGTTCCTCGTCGAATCCGGCGGCGGCGGCCTGAAGGATCTGGCGCTCAACGTCGCGTATCCGCTGGTGAACCGCTTTCCCGTGATGCTCACCGCCACGGTGGCGGTCCTGGTCGTCGGCGGCCTGCGGATCTTCCTGAGCCGGCCCCCGGTGCCGGCTCCGGCCCGAGCGGGCAGGACCCGAGCGGGCAGGAGGAGCGCACGCGCGGCAGCGCGTGCGGCCAAGGCCCCGTCGCGGGCCGCGCAGCAGGACCGCGACACCGCCGTGCCTGCGAAGCCGGCGCGGGGCCGTCGCGGGCGCCCGGCCGCGCGGCCGCCCGCCTCCACCAAGGCCAGCGTGCGGCAGGTGGCGGACACGCGCGACAACCCGGTGGTGCGGCGCCGCACCACCGCCCCGGCCCCGGCTCCGGACGCGGTCCGTCGCGGCGCAACCGAACCGGCCGCGGCACGTGACGTCGCCGACCGGCCGCGGCGCAGCGAACCGGCACCGCGACGGGCCGCCGAGGCCCGCCGGGAATACGACCGGCGCGGCGACCACCGGAGCCGCACCGACCGGCCCTACGAGCGGGGCGATGTTCCCCCGCCGCCCCGCAGGCAGTCCCCGGTTCCGGAGACCCCGGAACACCGGCGGCCCCGGGTGCGCTACCGGGACCGGTACGAGGACTGAGCGCGCCGGATCAGGCGCGCCGCGCGGAGCGCAGTTCCCGGGGCAGCGCGAACACCAGGGTCTCGTTGGCCGTGGTCACCGACTGCACGTCGGCGAAGCCGTGCTCGGCGAGCAGGTCGATCACGCCGCGCACCAGAACCTCCGGCACCGATGCGCCCGAGGTGATCCCGACGGTCTGCACGCCCTCGAGCCAGGCCGGGTCGACCTCGCGGGCGTAGTCGACGAGATGCGCGGCCCGGGCACCGGCACCCAGCGCCACCTCCACGAGCCGCACCGAGTTCGACGAGTTGCGCGAGCCCACGACGATGACGAGGTCGCATTCGGGCGCCATCGCCTTGACCGCCACCTGCCGATTCTGGGTGGCGTAGCAGATGTCGTCGCTCGGGGGGTCCTGCAGCAGGGGGAACTTCGTGCGCAGCCGCTGGACCGTCTCCATGGTCTCGTCGACGCTGAGGGTGGTCTGCGACAGCCAGATCACCTTGGCCTCGTCGCGCACGGTGACGTGGTCGACCGCGTCGGGCCCGTCGACGAGCTGGACGTGGTCGGGAGCCTCGCCGGCGGTGCCTTCCACCTCCTCGTGACCCTCGTGACCGATGAGCAGGATGTCGTAGTCGTCGCGGGCGAAGCGCTTGGCCTCCTGGTGCACCTTCGTCACCAGCGGGCACGTGGCATCGATGGTGCGCAGGTTGCGTTCGGCGGCGGAGGCGTGCACCGCGGGCGAGACACCGTGCGCCGAGAACACCAGCACCGCGCCCGCCGGCACCTGGTCGGTCTCGTCGACGAAGACCACGCCACGCTCGGCGAGGGTCTCGACCACGTGACGGTTGTGGACGATCTCCTTGCGGACGTAGATCGGGGCACCGTGCTTCTCGAGTGCCTTCTCCACCGTTTCGACGGCCCGGTCGACGCCGGCGCAGTACCCGCGCGGCTCGGCGAGCAGGACGCGCTTACCGGCAGCAGGTGAACCGGCCGACCGAGTGATTCCGACTTCGAGGGGAACAGGCGCAGACATGCCTCCAGGGTACGGGCCGTTCGCGGGGTCGGCCCTCGTCGGCTACCAATCGGGCGGCACGTGAGGCAGTCTGTTTCTCATGATCCGTCCACCGTTCATGGCGCGGGTGGCGGCCGGGCTGGCCGTCACCGCGTACGAAGAGACCCTCAAGCTGCCGTCCACCGCGGTCGCGCTGCCGATGACCACGGTCAGCCAGATCCTTCAGACAACGATGCGGATCCAGCAGACGATGACGTCGCTCGCCATCAAGGGCGACCAGCTGTTCGAGCTGCTCGGCGCGGCCCCCGCCGAGGAGCCGTCGTGGGCCACCTTCGACGACGACGCCGAGGTGCCGGCGGGCACTGCCGAGATGTCGACCGCCGCAGCGCCGGGGCGGTTCGCGCTCTACTCGATGCCGCCGGCCGCGGAGGCCGCGGTGCCGGTGGCCGCCGGCCCGAAGGCGGGCAAGTCCCCCGTCGCCGAGACGGAGACCGCCGGCTCCGGCGCCGCCGAGACCGGGTCGCCCGCCGAGTCCACCGCCGCGAAGATCAGCGCCGGCAAGACCGCCGTCGGCGGCGCCGACGCGGCCGGGGGCAAATCCGCGAAGAAGGCGGCGAAGAAGACAGCCGCCGGGAGCGCGGCAGGATCCGAGGTGCCCGAGATCGTCGAACTGCTCGACTACCCGTCGCTGACCCTGGCACAGCTGCGGGCCCGGATGCGCACCCTGTCGGTCGAGGACCTGCGGGCGCTGCTCGAGTACGAGAGCGCCACGCGCGCACGCGATCCGTTCGAGACCATGCTGTCCAACCGGATCGCGAACGCAAGCACCAAGTGACCTCCGCGCCCACGGTCACCCCGTCCAACTCCGCGGAGCATCCGTGGCCGGTCCGGACCGTCTCGCAGAAGGTCGCCGGCTGGATCGACCGGCTCGGTTCGGTCTGGGTGGAGGGCCAGATCACCCAGCTCAACGTGCGTCCCGGCACCCGCACCGCGTTCCTCACGTTGCGGGATCCGTCGGCGGACATGTCGCTGTCGGTGACGTGCTCGCCGCAACTGGTGCAGAACTCCCCCGTACCGCTCACCGAGGGCAGCCGGGTGGTGATGTTCGGCAAGCTGTCGTTCTGGACCGGCCGCGGCACCCTCGCCCTGCGGGTCACCGAGATCCGCGCCGTCGGTATCGGCGAACTCCTCGCCCGCATCGAGCGGCTGCGTGCGCTGCTCGCGGCCGAGGGACTGTTCGACCCTCGGCTCAAGCGGCCCCTGCCGTTCCTGCCGCAGCGGATCGGTCTGATCACCGGGCGCGCGAGCGCCGCCGAGCGGGACGTGCTCAGCGTCGCGCAGCGCCGATGGCCGGCCGTCCGTTTCGCGATCCGCAACACCGCCGTCCAGGGGCCCACCGCGGTCCCGCAGATCCTGGATGCGCTCGAGGAACTCGACGCCGACCCGTCCGTCGACGTCATCGTGCTCGCGCGCGGCGGCGGCAGCGTGGAGGACCTGCTGCCGTTCTCGGACGAGGCGCTGTGCCGCGCGATCGTCCGGTGCACGACGCCGGTGGTCAGCGCCATCGGGCACGAACCGGACAGCCCGCTGTCCGACCACGTCGCCGACCTGCGGGCGGCGACCCCCACCGACGCCGCCAAACGGATCGTGCCGGACGCGGTGGCCGAACAGGACCTGGTGGACGAGCTACGAGGGCGGTCGGCGGCGGCGCTGCGGAACTGGGTGCGCCGGGAGGAGCAGGTGATCGAGCAGTTGCGCAGCCGGCCGGTGCTCGCAGACCCCCTGCGCACCGTCGACCGGCGAAGCGAGGAGATCGAGCGGCTGCAGCAGTGCGCCCGTCGCGACGTGACCCGCGCGATCGACGCCGAGGCCGCCCGGATCGAGCACCTCGGTGCGCGGCTCGCGACCCTCGGTCCCGCCGCCACCCTCGCCCGCGGCTACGCGGTGGTCCAGCGGGTGGTCCCCGACGGGGATCCGGAGGTGCTGCGGTCGGCCGGCGACGCACCGCCCGGCACCCAGCTGCGGGTGCGGGTCACCGACGGGGCGCTGCGCGCCGCCGTCATCGGACGAGAGAAGTGACGGGGAACGGATGAGCGAGACGAAGACCACGGCCGCGAGCGGCCCGAAGACCACCTCCGCGAGCGGCCCGAACGACGACGTGGCGGAGTTCGGCTACGAGCGTGCGCGCGACGAACTGGTCAACGTGGTCAAGATGCTCGAACAGGGTGGCTTGGACCTGGACGATTCGCTGGCGCTGTGGGAACGGGGCGAGGCGCTCGCGCGGCGCTGCGAGGAGCATCTCGCCGGTGCCCGGCAACGTGTGGAGACCGCGCTGTCGCACGCCGACGACGAGGAGTGAGCGGAGCGGCTGCTAGGGCTGCAGCGGTTCGGCCGCACCCGCGGCGGTCGCCAGCTCGCGGAACTCGGCCTCGTCGCCGGAGCCGCCGATGAGGATCCGGACGTCGCCGAAGTCGGACACCCACAGCGGTTCGACGCCCTCGCCGCCGTAGACCACCCAGTCGCGGCCGGCGAGGCTCTGCGCCCCGGTCGCGGTGCGCGGCTCCCCGGCGACGAACCGCACCAGCTCGTCCTCCCCCGCATTCGACTGGGTGAACCGCACGTATCGGCCGTCAGGGGTGATGAATCCGACGGTGCTCGAATCGCCACCCTGCTCGCCGGTGATGATGCTGCGGCTGCCGGAGTTGGCCTGCCAGTCCTCGGGCACCTTCGGCTGCCGGATCGGGAAGTCCAGCTCGCGGGCGTCGTACTTCAGGCCGGCGTCGACGTCGAAGCTGGGCACGGGTCCCGCAGTGGGGCCGCCGGGGCTGAAGGAGCATTGGCTGGCGATCGCGGCCACGACGACCATGATCAGCAGAAGCGGGATCAGCGACCACGCCATGTCGCGCGTGTCGTGGAGAATGCGGGGTTTCTGGGAGGCCACGCTTCCAGTCTGACAGCCGTCCGCACCGATACCCGCACGTGGCCGGGTCCGAGCCCCGCCGACGGGGCGGTGATGAGAGAATTACCACTCGAAACCATCGGAACCCGGCGGCTGTCCCCTCGGCGGCCGTCCCGCGTCGGCGTCCGCGCCGACCGACTGCATCAGGAGGCAGTAGCCCATGACGGCCAGCACCCCGACCCGCCGCCAGGCCCCGGACCGCAATCTCGCCCTCGAGCTGGTGCGTGTCACCGAGGCCGCGGCGATGGCTGCGGGCCGCTGGGTCGGCCGCGGTGACAAGGAAGGCGGCGACGGCGCCGCCGTCGACGCCATGCGTCACATGGTCAGCTCGGTGTCGATGCGCGGCGTCGTCGTGATCGGTGAGGGCGAGAAGGACGAGGCGCCCATGCTCTACAACGGCGAGGAGGTCGGCAACGGCGACGGCCCGCTGTGCGACGTGGCGGTCGACCCGATCGACGGCACCACCCTGATGGCGAAGGGTGCGCCCGGCTCCATCGCGGTGCTCGCCGTCGCCGAGCGCGGCGCCATGTTCGACCCGTCCGCCGTGTTCTACATGGACAAGATCGCCGTCGGCCCGGAGGCCGCGGACGTCATCGACATCACCGCGCCCGTCGCCGAGAACATCAGCCGGGTCGCGAAGGCGAAGCACTCGGAGATCTCCGACATCACCGTCACGATCCTCGACCGTCCCCGGCACGCGCAGCTCATCAGCGATGTGCGCGCGACCGGCGCGCGCATCCGCCTGATCTCCGACGGTGACGTCGCCGGCGCGATCGCCGCGGCGCGCCCGGGTTCGGGTGTCGACATGCTGCTCGGCATCGGCGGCACCCCGGAGGGCATCATCGCCGCGGCCGCGATGCGCTGCATGGGTGGCGCGCTGCAGGGCCGGCTGGCGCCGAAGGACGACGCGGAGCGGCAGAAGGCGATCGACGCGGGCCACGAACCGGGCCGCGTGCTGACCACCACGGACCTGGTCAAGGGCGAGAACATCTTCTTCTGCGCGACCGGCGTCACCGACGGCGAACTCGTCAAGGGTGTCCGCTACTACGGCGGCGGCGCGACGACGCAGTCGATCGTGATGCGCAGCAAGTCCGGCACCGTCCGGATGGTCGAGGCGTACCACCGTCTGAAGAAGCTCAGCGAGTTCACGTCGATCGATTTCCACGGCGTCGCGGGGGCCGTTCCTCCCATGCCGTGACCCGCTTCGCGGTCGTGGTGTCCTTTCGGATCTCCGCCGGTCCGAAGGGGCGCCCCTGCGGCGCGAGCCGCCTACTGTGAAGCCATGGCCGAAAATCCCGAGCAGCAGTTCCGAATCGAACACGACACCATGGGTGAGGTCCGGGTCCCGGCCGACGCCCTGTGGCGCGCTCAGACCCAGCGGGCCGTGGAGAACTTCCCGATCTCCGGCCGCGGCCTCGAACGCACCCAGATCCGCGCGATGGGCCTGCTCAAGGCGGCGTGTGCCCGGGTCAACCAGGACCTGGGCCTGCTCGACGCGGAGAAGGCCGACGCGATCGTCGCCGCCGCTACCGAGATCGCCGAGGGCCTGCACGACGACCAGTTCCCCATCGACGTGTTCCAGACCGGTTCGGGCACGAGCTCGAACATGAACGCCAACGAGGTCATCGCGAGCCTCGCCGCGCAGCGCGGGGTGACGGTGCATCCCAACGATCACGTCAACATGTCGCAGTCGTCGAACGACACCTTCCCCACCGCGACGCACGTCGCCGCCACCGAGGCGGCGGTGAAGGATCTCATCCCGGCCCTCGACCAGCTGCGGGCGTCCCTCGCCGCGAAGGCGGAGGAGTGGAAGCGGGTCGTCAAGTCCGGCCGGACCCATCTGATGGATGCCGTGCCGGTCACGCTCGGGCAGGAGTTCGGGGGCTACGCCCGGCAGATCGAGGCCGGCATCGAGCGGGTGCAGGCGACGCTGCCGCGGCTCGGCGAGCTGGCCATCGGCGGCACCGCCGTCGGGACGGGCCTGAATGCCCCCGAGGGGTTCGGCCCCCGCGTCGTCGCCGAACTGGTGCGCGCGACCGGGGTGGAGGCGCTGACGCCGGCGAAGAACAGTTTCGAAGCGCAGGCCGCGCGCGACGGTCTGGTCGAGGCGTCCGGGGCGCTGCGGACCATCGCGGTCTCGCTGACGAAGATCGCGAACGACATCCGGTGGATGGGGTCGGGTCCGTTGACGGGTCTCGCCGAGATCCAGCTGCCGGACCTGCAGCCGGGCAGCTCGATCATGCCGGGCAAGGTGAACCCCGTGCTGCCGGAGGCGGTGACCCAGGTGGCGGCGCAGGTCGTGGGCAACGACGCGGCCGTGGCGTGGGGCGGCGCCGCGGGCGCGTTCGAGCTCAACGTGTACATCCCGATGATGGCCCGCAACCTGCTCGAGTCGTTGCGCCTGCTGGCCAACGTCTCGCGCCTGTTCGCCGAGCGGTGCGTCGACGGTCTCGTGGCGAACACCGAGCACCTGCGCACACTGGCGGAGTCGTCGCCGTCGATCGTGACGCCGCTGAACTCGGCGATCGGATACGAGGAGGCCGCCGCGGTCGCGAAGGAGGCGCTGCGGGAGAAGAAGACGATCCGGCAGGCGGTGATCGACCGGGGCCTGATCGGCGACGGCCTGAGCGAGGAGGAGCTGGACCGGCGGCTCGACGTGCTGGCGATGACGCGGGTCGAGCCGCAGGGCTGACTGCGCCCGACGCCGGTGGGGTCTTGTGACAGGCGTCTCATCGTGGTCTCATATGAAGCTGAATTCCAATTCAGGTCTTCAGGAAGCGAGACGCCATGACCACCGTCCCCACCGTCACCGGCACCGTCGACAGCGGCAGCCTCGGCCGGACGTTGATGCACGAGCACCTGTTCGTCCTCTCCCCCGAACTGCACGGCAACTGGGACATCGGCGTCGACCTCGACGCGGCGGTCGCGGAGGCGATCGGCCGCGTCCGGGAGGTGCACGCGGCCGGCTTCGACACGTTCGTCGACCTCACCGTGGTCGGCACGGGCCGCAACATCGACCTGATCCGGCGGGTCGCCGAGGCCACCGACATGAACATCGTCGTGGCGACCGGTCTCTACACCTACATGGACCTGCCGCACTACTTCCACTACCGCGGCCCCGGCACCCTGTTCGGTGGCCCGGAACCCCTGGTGGACTTCTTCGTCCGCGACATCGAGGAGGGCATCCTCGATTCCGGAGTGCGCGCCGGAATGCTCAAGTGCGCCATCGACGCTCCGGGCCTGACCGCAGGCGTCGAGCGCACGGCCCGGGCCGTGGCGGTCGCCCACCGCCGCACCGGCGTGCCGATCACCGTGCACACCCACGCCCACTCCGAGTCGGGGCTGGTGATGCAGCGCCTGTTCACCGAGGAGGGTGTCGACCTCTCCCGTGTGATCGTCGGCCACAGCGGCGATTCCGACGACATCGGCTACCTCACGTCGCTGATGGACGCCGGGTCGTACATCGGCATGGACCGCTGCGGCGTCGACGTCTACCTCGGCTTCGAGCAGCGGGTGAAGACCATCGCAACCCTCGTCGAGCGCGGCTATGCCGGCCGGATGCTGCTGTCGCAGGACTACGCCACCCTCAACGACTGGCTCGATCCGAAGATGCTCGCCGTGGAGACGCCGCGGTGGAGCTACATGCACCTGCACAACGACGTGCTGCCCGCCCTGCGGGAGGCCGGGGTGAGCGAGGCGGACATCGACCGGATGCTGATCGACAACCCGCGCGAGATCTTCGAACGCCGCGACACGTACTGAGTCGGGTGCCGTCCGCTGCCGGGTGTGGCACCCGGCAGCGGACGGCGCGGATCACACCGCCGACTCGGTGCGGCGTACGACGAACCGGGACAACTCGTCCCGGTCGATGGCCCGCTTGAGGATCTTCCCGGACGCCCCCTTCGGCAGTGCGTCGACGAAGCGGACGATGCGGGGTGCCTTGTAGGCGGACAACCGCTCCCGGCACCATCGCACGACGTCCTCGGCGTCGGCGCCGCCGCCGTCGCGCAGCACGACCACCGCGGCGATCTCCTCGCCGTAGTGCCGGTCCGGGACGCCCACCACGGCGGCCTCGACGACGTCGGGATGCTCGTAGAGCACCTCCTCCACCTCGCTGGGGTACACGTTGTAGCCGCCGCGGATGACGAGGTCCTTGACGCGGTCGACGATGCGCAACCGGCCCTGCTCGTCGAACTCTCCGAGGTCGCCGGTGCGGAACCAGCCCTGCTCGTCGAGCACGGCCGCGGTGTCGGCCGGGCGCTGCCAGTAGCCGGCCATGACGACGGGTCCGCGGACGAACACCTCCCCCACCTCGCCGGGCCCGCACGGGGCACCGTCCGGCCCGTAGACCTCGACCTCGATGTCCGGGGCCGCGGTTCCGCTGTACCCGATGCGCGCCGGGACGTCCCCCCATGAGAAGGTCGCCATGGCCGTGGTTTCCGTCAGGCCGTAGCCCTCCCGGATGGTGCAGCCGAAGCGCTGCCCGAAGTCGCGGGCCACCTCACCCGGCAGCGACGCTCCCCCCGAGACCGCCAGCCGCAGCCCCTCGAAATCCGCCGGGCCGTAGGGCGATTCGGCATGCAGCATCGCGTTCCACATGGTCGGAACCCCGCACACCACCGTCAGCCGATCCCGGACCACGAGATCGAGCATCGCCGCCGGGTCGAACGGGGACAGCAGGGACAGGGAGGATCCGGCGGTGAACGCCGACATCATCACCGAGGCCTGGCCGAAGATGTGGAACAGCGGCAATCCGGTCCCCACGCGGTCCTCGGGTCCCGATCCGGACAATGTGCACGAAATACGGCCCGCGGACAGCAGATTCGAGACGGTGAGCTGGGCCCCCTTGGGGCGGCCGGTGGTGCCCGACGTGTACAGCACCGCCGCGATGTCGCCGTCGGCACGGTCGACGGGGTCGATGGGGTCCTCCTCGACCGCGGCGCCCGGCTCCAGCGGCAGCCACGGCACGCCGAGACCCTCCGCGGCCTCGGCCACCGAGGCGGAGGCGCCGTGCCAGGCGATCGCGAGCACGGCCCGCGAGTCCCCGAGCGTATAGCTCAGCTCGGCCGCGGTGGACATGGTGTTCACCGGAACCACCACGGCGCCGACCGCCTGGATGCCCAGGTAGGCCACGACGAATTCGGGTACCGACGGGGCGAGCAGGAGCACCCGGTCGCCGGTGGTGACGCCGCGACCGCGGAGCAGTGCGCCGTAGCGCAGCGCGTCGTCGCGAAGCCGGCGATAGCTTCGCTGCCCGTCCTGCGTGCGCAGGGCGATGCGTTCCGGCGCCGCGTCCGCATGGGCGAGGACGGGGTCGAGAACACTGGCCATGACTGGTTTCCCTTCGTCGAGTGACATTTTGGGGGGAGGCCCGCTCGTGATTGACATCACATGACGGATGCCCCAGACTAGCACCACAGCCTGAACCCGAATTCATGTTTGAGTGCTGTTTCTCGGCCCGTCCGACCGGAGGAATTGATCTGTGACATCGTCATCCGTGAGTCCGACCGGCATCGCGCCCGCCGGCACGTCGCACCACACGCGCGCTCATCGTAAGCTGCTCGCCGCCGGGCTCATCGGCAGCTCGATCGAGTGGTACGACTTCTTTCTCTACGGCACCGCCGCGGCGCTGGTCTTCCCGCACGTGTTCTTCCCCGACAGCTCACCCCTGATGGGAACGCTGTTGTCCTTCAGCACCTTCTGGGCCGGATTCGTGGCCCGTCCCATCGGCGGACTCGTAGCCGGCCACTTCGGTGACCGCTACGGCCGCAAACCCGTCGTCGTGGTCTCCCTGCTGCTCATGGGCCTGGCGACGTTCCTCATCGGCTGCCTGCCCTCCGCCGCCTCCATCGGCGTCCTCGCCCCCATCCTCCTGGTGACGCTGCGCTTCCTGCAGGGCATCGCCTGCGGCGGACAGTGGGGCGGAATCGTCCTGCTGCTCACCGAGTCCGCGGATCCCAAGCGGCGCGGCTTCGCCGGCACGTTCGGGCAGATGGGTGTGCCGTGCGGCGTCATCCTGGGCAACGTCGCCTTCCTGACGGCGACGGCCGCGATGCCGAACGAGGTGTTCCTCGACTGGGGCTGGCGGATCCCGTTCCTCGCCAGCGCGGCGCTGTTCCCCGTCGTCCTCTACATCCAGACCAAGGTGGAGGACACCCCCGAATTCCGGGAACTGCAGGCCGAAGTCGCAGCCACCCGGCCCGAGCAGCAGGTCGTCCAGGCCCCGCTGGCCGAGGCGATCCGCACCCACTGGCGCAAGATCCTGCTGGGCTGCGGCCTGCTCGCCGCGACGAACTCGCTGTTCTACATCAGCATCGCCGGCGTCCTGAGCTACGGCACCACCGAACTCGGCATGAACCGCAACTCGATCCTGGCCGTGTCGCTGGCCAGCTCGCTGGTGGGTCTCGGGTTCATCCTGTGGTCGGGGTGGATCTCCGACCGCGTCGGCCGCCGGCCGATGATCATGATCGGGGCCGCGGCGCTCGTGCTGTGGGCCTTCCCCTACTTCTGGCTCGTCAACACCGCGAATCTCGTGTTGTTCGCGGTGGCCGTCACGGTCGGCTCGATCTTCCAGTCCATGACGTACGGCCCACTGGCGGCGTACCTGGGCGAGCTCTTCGAACCGAACGTCCGGCTCTCGGGCGCGTCGCTCGCCTACCAGCTCGCCGCCGTCACCGTCAGCGGTGGCACGCCGTTCATCATGACCGCCCTGATCGCCAACACCGGCACGACGACGTGGGTCTCGGTGTTCGTGGCCCTGATGGGCGCCCTCACGCTGTTCTCGGCGTGGGTGCTGAAGGAGACCAACCCCGCCGCGGTGCGCCGCGACCCGAAGGCCGTCCCGGGCATCGCCCACGCACGGTAACCGGAACGGGTGCTGCCGGCCTCCACGATCACTCGTGGAGGCCGGCAGCATCTTTGCCGTATACCCCTCAGGCGACGACGCGGGCGAGCGACTCGGCCACCGCGACCGGCTTCTCCTGCCCCTCGCGCTCGAACGTCTGCAGCGTCCGGATCTGGATGCCGCCGCCGGCGGCCTCGGCCCCGAGAACCTGCATGCGCATCCGGATGCGGGAGCCCACCGGCAGCGGCGAGACGAAGCGCACCTTGTCGTAGCCGTAGTTGAGCCCGTGGGCGAACCCGTCGAAGCTCATGAGCTTGTAGGACAGTCCCGGCCCCAGCGAGAGCACTAGCAGACCGTGCGCGATCGTCGTGCCCAGAGGACTCGTCGCGGCGCGCTCGGGGTCGACGTGGATCCACTGGTGGTCGTCGGTGACCTCGGCGAAGGCGTTCACGAGTTCCTGGGTGACCGGCACCCAGTCCGTCGGCCCGATATCCCGTCCCACCAGGGCCTGGAGGTCGTCGAGGCCCGTGGGACGCACGGGCAGGGTGGTGATGTCGTCGGTCATGGATGCTTCCTCTCCGCGCGGCCGGAACGACTCGCGCCGAATCAAAACTTGAAGTTGAAACCGCGTTCAACTATACAGAGAGGGAGACGTCCGTCACCATCCTCTTCGCGACGCACCGCCTTCGACGACGGGCGATCCCAGCCCTGCCCCCCCTTCCGCCAGGAGTGACCATGTCGGTCTACGAAATGTCCGAGCGCACCGTGCAGTACCGCGACACCCTGCTCGCCTTCATGGACGAGCACGTCTACCCCGCCGAGGCGGTGTACGAGGAGCAGATGCGCGCCTCCGGGGACCCGCACTTCCAGCCCCCGATCCTCGAGGAGCTCAAGGCCGAGGCCCGCCGGCGTGGCCTGTGGAACCTCTTCCACCCCCACCCCGACTGGGGCCCGGGTCTGACCAACCTCGAGTACGCGCCCCTCGCCGAGATCATGGGCCGCAGCCACATCGCCTCCGAGGCGTGCAACTGCAACGCCCCCGACACCGGCAACATGGAGGTGCTCACCCTCTTCGGGACCGACGAGCACAAGGAGAAGTACCTGCGCCCGCTGCTCGAGGGCACGATGGCCTCGGCGTTCGCGATGACCGAACCCGCCGTCGCCAGCTCCGACGCCACCAACATCGAGCTGTCCATGGTCCGGGACGGCGACGAGTACGTCCTCAACGGGCGTAAGTGGTTCGCCTCCAACGCGATGCACAAGAACTGCAAGGTGCTCATCGTGATGGGCAAGACCGATCCCACCGCCGCCCCGCACCGCCAGCAGTCGATGATGGTCGTCCCGATCGACGCCCCCGGCGTGACAGTGGTGCGCAACCTGCCGGTCTTCGGGTACGCCGACCGCGAGGGCCACGCCGAGATCACCTTCGAGAACGTGCGGGTGCCGAGCAAGGACGTCCTCGCGGGCGAGGGCGAGGGCTTCGCGATCAGCCAGGCCCGGCTCGGACCCGGCCGCATCCACCACTGCATGCGCGCCATCGGCATGGCCGAGCGGGCCCTCGAGCTCCTGTGCCGGCGCGCGTCGAGCCGGGTGACGTTCGGTCAGCCCCTCAGCGAGCGCGCCAACATCCAGGACTGGATCGCCGAGGCCCGCATCGAGATCGAGATGACCCGGCTGCTCACCCTGAAGGCGGCGCACCTGATGGACACCGTCGGCAACAAGCAGGCACGCATGGAGATCGCGGCCATCAAGGTCGCCGCCCCGACGATGGCGCTGAAGATCATCGACCGTGCCATCCAGGTGCACGGCGGCGGCGGCGTCACCGACGACTTCCCGCTCGCGATGATGTACGCACACATGCGCACGCTGCGCCTCGCCGACGGCCCCGACGAGGTGCACAAGCGCTCCATCGCCGTCGCCGAGCTGCGCAAGTACCGCACCGCTCCCGCCGGCGTCCCGTCGGTCAACGGCCACAAGGTGACGGTGGGCTGACCCATGACCGGACTCGATCTGACCGGCCGCACCGCGATCGTCACCGGGGCGTCCCGCGGTATCGGCCTGGCCGTCGCCCGGGACCTCGCGGCGGCCGGCGCGAACGTGGTGCTCACCTCCCGCAAGCAGGACGCGGCCGACGCCGCGGCCGCGCAGGTCACCGCGGCCGGGGTGCGGGGCACCGCACTCGGTGTCGGCGCGCACGCGGTCGACGAGGACGCGGCCCGACGGTGCGTCGAACTCACCGTCGAGCGGTTCGGGCGCCTGGACATCCTCGTCAACAACGCCGGCACCAACCCCGCGTTCGGCCCGGTGATCGCCCAGGACCACGCCCGGTTCGCCAAGACCTTCGACGTCAACCTGTGGGGTCCGGTGCTGTGGACCTCCCTGGCCGTGCGGGAGTGGATGGGCGAGCACGGGGGCGCGGTCGTCAACACCGCCTCCGTCGGCGGGATGGCACCCGAAGCGAACATCGGCCTCTACAACGCCTCGAAGGCGGCGCTGATCCACCTCACCCGCCAGCTCGCCCTCGAGCTGGCGCCGCGGGTGCGGGTCAACGCCGTCGCCCCGGGCGTCGTGCGCACCCGCCTGGCCGAGGCCCTGTGGAAGGACCACGAGGACCGGCTCGACGCGGCCCTGCCGCTCGGCAGGATCGGCGAACCGGCCGACATCGCCTCGGCGGTGGCCTTCCTCGCCTCCGACGCGGCGAGCTGGATCACCGGCGAGACCCTCGTCGTCGACGGTGGAGCGATGCTCGGTACCGCCGCCGCAGCCGAGGCCGGCGTCGCCGCCCGCTGAGCGCACCTCCGCACACCGAACTCGAGCGAAAGGTAACCCTATGAAGGCCTGGCGAATTCACGAAGTGGGCGAGCCCAAGGAAGCGCTGCAGCTGACGGACGTCCCCGACCCCGAGGCGGGGCCCGGACGGCTCGTCGTGCGCGTCGCCGCGGCGCCGGCCAACTTCCCCGACGTGCTGCTGTGCCGCGGGCAGTACCAGCTGAAGCCGGAACTGCCCTTCACACCGGGCGTCGAACTCGCCGGGACCGTCGTCGCGGCCGGCGAGGGCGTCACCCGCTTCGCCGTCGGCGACCGGATCATCGGCAATCCCGAGTTCCCCTTCGGCGGATTCGCCGAGCTCGCCGTGGTTCCGGAGGAGGACGCCTACCGCGCTCCGGCGTCCCTCGACGACGCCGAGGCCTCGGCGCTGTCGATCGGGTACCAGACGTCGTGGTTCGCCCTGCACCGCCGTACGCAGTTGCGGGCCGGGGAGACCCTGCTCGTGCACGCTGCCGCCGGTGGGGTCGGCAGTGCCGCAGTGCAACTCGGCAAGGCCGCCGGGGCCACCGTGATCGGTGTCGTCGGCGGCGCCGAGAAGGCCGACTACTGCCGGGCTCTCGGCGCCGACGTCGTCGTCGACCGGCACCGCGAGGACTTCGTCGACGTCGTCAAGGACGTCACCGCCGGCCGCGGCGCGGACGTGATCTACGACCCCGTCGGCGGCGACTCGTACAACCGCTCCACCAAGTGCATCGCGTTCGAGGGCCGCATCCTGGTGATCGGGTTCGCCGGGGGCACCATCCCGCAACCAGCGCTGAACCACGCGCTCATCAAGAACTACTCGATCATCGGCCTGCACTGGGGCCTGTACCGGCAGTACAACCGTGCCGCGATCGAGGCGTGCCACGAGGAACTGTGCCGCCTCGCCGACGACGGCGCCATCAAGCCGCTGATCAGCGAGCGGCTCTCCCTCGACGACGTCGCCGACGGGGTGGCCCGCCTCGGGGACGGGCACACCGTCGGCCGGCTCGTGTTCCAGCCGTAGCCGGCGCGGGCTACATCGGGACGGGTTACTTCGGGATCACCTGCGTCGCACCCGCGACGTAGGTGATGGTGCCCATCTCGAACTCGCTCTCCAGGCCGTTCGGGATCGGGCGCTCGTCACTGATCGGGAAGCCGAGTTCACCCTCCGCGCCGCCCTGGGCCTCCCAGGCGGTGCGGATCTCGCCCCACACCACGTGCGAGTCGGTGTCGGGACTCCAGGCGATGATGCCGCCCTCGAACTCCGCAATGTAGCCGTCGCCGACGTCCTGCTGATCCGCGGTCGGCGCCCCGAGGGGGCTGTTCGCCCCGCCGATCTCGTTGTACTTCGCGAGAATCGGCCCGCTGATGGTGTACTCGGCGCCGCCCGCACCCGGCAGCGTGGTCGTCTCCTCCACGGAGGCGCCCGGTTCCGTGGGGCCTCCGGTTCCGGTGGCGTCTTCGACCGCGGACCGGGCGGCGGACGTTGCCCCCTCGACCGCGGACTGCGCTGCACTCGTGGCGCTGCCGACCACATCCTCTGCGGTGGTGCCGTCGTCGCTGCTGCAGCCGGCCAGTACCAGCCCTGCAGCGGCGACGGCCGCGGCGACAGTGGCAGAACGACGCGGGATTCGATTCATGGGATCACTCCTCGTTGGCATCCGAACACCGGCCACTCGACGCTAACCATCCCGTGCCGTCCCGTGCGGCGGTTTCCTCGCGCCGGACCGGACCGCGCGGCCGGTGCCCGTCCGCGCCCCGCCGCGATCGCAGCATCGGCGCAGGTCGCGCCCGGTGCGGCGGTTCGACCGTCCCGGCCCGCTCTCCTCGTCACAGTCGGACAACGATCGGCGAACGAGGCTGCGACCGGCGTCCGTCGCCGTCACCGGCGCCCGTGACGCGGAACAGAACGCTTCCGCGCCACGGACGCAGGGCTTACCATGCGACGGACGAGAAAGGCCGTGACATGCGCGCACCCCGTCGTCGCCGGATCGGCGCCGCCCTCGCCCTCGTGGCGACCCTGTCGGCCGGGTGCGTCTCGGTCGACACCGATTCCCCGACGTCCTCGGCACCGGCCTCGCCGGAGTCCCGGTCGCTCACTCCCCCGCAGGTTGCCGGCGTCGACATCCCGGACGGGCAGGTCGACGACGCCGTCGGCCGCCTCGACGACCTCGCACGCGAACTGATGGATCGGACCGCCATCCCCGGGATGGCCGTCGCGGTCGTGCACCGCGGTGAGATCGTGTACGCGAAGGGGTTCGGTGTGCGCGAGGCCGGCCGCGACGCCGCAGTGGATGCCGACACCGTCTTCCAGCTGGCGTCGATGTCGAAGCCGCTCGGCGCAACCGTCGTCGCACACCAGGTCGGCGAGGGCGTGATCGGCTGGGACACCCCGGTGATCGAACGCCTGCCGGGCTTCGCCCTCGCGGACCCGTACGTGACGAGCCGCGTGACCGTCGGCGATCTCTACGCCCATCGCTCCGGGCTTCCCGACCACGCCGGCGACGAGCTCGAGGATCTCGGTTTCGACCGCGAGCAGGTGTTCGACCGGTTCCGCCTGCTGCCGCTCGGGCCGTTCCGGGATTCCTACGAGTACACCAACTTCGGGCTCACGGCCGCGGCGCAGGCGGTGGCCGACGCGTCCGGGGCCGACTGGGCGGACCTGTCGGCGCGCGTGCTGTACGAACCTCTCGGAATGACCTCCACCAGTTCACGATTCGAGGACTACGAGGCCCGGCCCAACCGGGCCGTGGGTCATCAGCTCGTCGACGGCGACTACGTCGCGCGCGCCGTCCGCGATCCCGACGCCCAGTCCCCGGCCGGCGGGGTGAGCGCCTCGGTCACCGACGTCGCGCGGTGGCTGACCATGCTGCTCGGCGACGGTGAGTACCAGGGCCGGCGCATCGTCGACGCGGACGCCCTGCTGCCGGCGGTGTCCCCGCAGGCCGTGTCGAGCCCGCCGGGCACCGTCGACAGCCGGGCGGGGTTCTACGGGTACGGGTTCAATGTGGGCACGAGCCCGGCCGGGCGGGTGACGCTGAGCCATTCCGGGGCGTTCTCGCTGGGTGCCGCGACCGCGTTCACGGCCCTGCCGTCGGCGGACGTCGCGATCGTCGCGCTCACCAACGCCGCCCCGATCGGCGTGCCGGAGACCCTCGCCGCCGAGTTCGCCGATCTCGTGCAGTTCGGCGAGATCCGCGAGGACTGGTTCGCCCTCTACGAGAAGGCGTTCGCATCGTTCGACGACCCAAAGGGCTCGCTCGTCGGACGCCCCGCTCCCACGAATCCGGCCCCGGCCCGCCCCCTCGGGCAGTACACCGGCGTCTACACCAGCGAGTACTACGGTCCCGCGCGGATCGACGATCGCGCCGGCACACTGGTGCTCACCATCGGTCCCGCCGGGCAGACCTACCGGCTCGACCATTGGGACGGCGACGTGTTCACCTTCCCGATCGACGGCGGTGAGAACGCCCCGGACGGGACGATCTCCACGGCCACCTTCACCCCCGACGGCGTCACGTTCGAGTACTGGAACGAGAACGGCCTGGGAACCTTCACCCGAACAGGAGCGTCATGACCGAGCCGCACACCTCCGTGGACGAGAAGTCCGTCGCCGTCGTCCGCGAGTTCCTCGACGCGATGGTCGCCGAGGACGTCGAGCGCGCCGTCGCCCTCCTCGACCCGGACATCGCCTGGCACAACACGTCGCTGCCGACCGTGCGGGGCCTGCCCCGCGTGCGGCGCATCCTCGAGGGCCTGCGCCGGCCGTCGCTGGGCTTCGACGTCGCCATCCATCACATCGCCGCGACCGGAAACGTGGTGCTCACCGAGCGCACCGACGTCCTGCGCCTCGGCCCCGTCTCCACCCGGTTCTGGGTGTGCGGCACGTTCGAACTGCGCGACGGGAAGATCGCGGTGTGGGACGACCACTACAACGTCGGCACGATCGTCGGCGCACTGGGCGCCGGCGCGCTCCGGGCGGTGCTGCGCCGGTCGTAGAATCTCCCCGGCCGCCGAACCGTTCGGCGGCGACGAGGCAGGGAGCACGACGATGACCGACGCCGACCGGACGCCCGCGTTCGAGGCCGGAGTTCAGGTCCGCAGCGAGGTGATGGGCGCCGACTTCGTCGAGCGGGCCTTCGACCGCGCACGCGGCACCGACTCCGAGGAGATGCAGGAGTTCGTCACCGAGCACGTGTGGGGCTCGGTGTGGACCCGGCCGGGACTCGACCGTCGCAGCCGCAGCCTGCTCAACCTGGGCATGCTGATCGCGCTGCGCGCGGAGAACGAGCTGCGCGGGCACGTGCGCGGCGCCCTGCGAAACGGTCTGACCCGCACCGAGATCGTCGAGGCGGTCATCCACGCGGGCGCCTACTGCGGCGCCCCGGCCGGCCTGGCCGCGATGCGCGTCGTCCAGGAGGTCCTCGAGGCCGAACTCGGCCCGCGCCCCTCACAGGACTGACCCGCCCGCGCGGGGCGGTGGCCGAATGTCACATCGGGTCGATCACATCGCACCGGTGTGACATTCGGCCCACCAGCCGACGGCGTCAGGCGCCCGGGGCGAACTCCTCGAGCATCTCGGTCACCAGCGCCGCGATCGGCGAGCGCTCACTGCGGGTCAAGGTGACGTGCGCGAAAAGCGGATGCCCCTTGAGCTTCTCGATCACCGCCGCGACGCCGTCGTAGCGGCCCACCCGCAGGTTGTCGCGCTGGGCGACGTCGTGGGTGAGCACCACCCGCGAGCCGGCGCCGAGCCGGGACAGCACGGTGAGCAGCACGTTGCGCTCGAGGGACTGGGCCTCGTCGACGATGACGAACGAGTCGTGCAGCGACCGGCCCCGGATATGGGTCAGCGGAAGCACTTCCAGCATGCCCCGGCTGATGACCTCGTCCATCACCTCCGGGCTCGCGAGACCGTCGAGGGTATCGAACACGGCCTGCGCCCACGGCCCCATCTTCTCGCTCTCGCTGCCCGGCAGATAGCCCAGTTCCTGTCCGCCGACGGCGTACAGCGGCCGGAACACCACGACCTTGCGCTGGGTGCGACGCTCCAGCACGGCCTCGAGGCCCGCGGTCAGCGCCAGCGCCGACTTGCCCGTCCCGGCTTTCCCGCCGAGCGAGACGATGCCGACGGACTCGTCGAGCAGCAGGTCCAGCGCCACCCGCTGTTCCGCGGAACGGCCGTGCAACCCGAACGCCTCCCGATCTCCGCGCACCAGCTGCACCCGCTTGTCCGGCGTGACCCGGCCCAGGGCGCTGGACGAGCCGCCCAGCAGCCGGATCCCGGTGTGGCACGGCAGATCCCTCGCGGTGTCGAGGTCGACGATCCCCTCGGCGAACAGGTCGTCGATCAGCGCCCTGTCCACCTCGAGCTCGGTCATGCCGGTCCAGCCCGACGTCACCACGTCCTGGGCGTGGTACTCGTCGGCGGTCAGCCCGACGGCACCGGCCTTGACCCGGAGCGGAATGTCCTTGCTGACCAGCACCACGTCGCGGCCGTCGCCGGCGAGGTTCAACGCGCACGCGAGGATCCGGGAGTCGTTGGTGTCGGTGCGGAATCCGGCCGGCAACACCTCCGGGTCGGTGTGGTTGAGCTCGACGTGCAGGGTGCCTCCCGCGGTCCCGATGGGGATGGGCTGATCGAGCCGGCCGTACTGCAGGCGCAGGTCGTCGAGCAGCCGCAACGATTCCCTCGCGAACCAACCCAGTTCGTGATGGTGCCGTTTGCCTTCGAGTTCGCCGATCACTACGAGGGGCAGCACCACTTCGTGCTCAGCGAAGCGGGTCACCGCCCACGGATCGGAGAGCAACACGGAGGTGTCCAGTACGAAGGTGCGTACATCGAGTTTCTTCGCCGGGGTCCTGCCGGAGCGGCGGGCGGGGACGGAGCGTGTTGCAGTCACGTGAGGCTCCTAGATCTGTGCAGCACCACACAGACTTCGTTCGATGGGCCGGTCGAACCTGGTGTCCACGAGGGACACGAGGGCCGGGTGCCGGCCCCTCGCTCTGCCTGTCACAGTCACGATCAGGACCTCCCGCGTAGCCGGCAACTGCGCCGTCTACACCCCCGACGCTAACGCCGACACGCCCCGTCCGCTCGATGAGCGACGAGGCGTGTCGGTGAAGATTGGGTAAACGAGACGATCCGGACAGATTGCCGGGCGTCGCGCCTAGACCAGGTTCCAGTCCTCGAGACCCTGGTACAGCGGAGCGTCGGCGGCAAGCTTGCTCACCCGGCCGCGCAGCGTCGCGGTGTCGGACGACCCCGTCAACGCGGCCGCGATGATCTCGGCGACCTCGGTGAACTGCTCGTCCCCGAAGCCGCGGGTGGCCAGTGCCGGGGTGCCGATGCGCAGACCGGACGTGACCATCGGCGGACGCGGGTCGAACGGAACCGCGTTGCGGTTGACGGTGATGCCGATCTCGTGCAGCAGGTCCTCGCCCTGCTGGCCGTCGAGCTGCGAGTTGCGCAGATCGACGAGGACGAGGTGCACGTCGGTGCCGCCGGTCAGCACGGTGATGCCCTTGTCGGTGACATCGGACTGCATCAGGCGCTCGGCGAGGATCTGCGCACCGGAGACGGTGCGGCGCTGCCGGTCCTTGAACTCCTCGCTCGCGGCGATCTTCAGCGCGACGGCCTTCGCGGCGATGACGTGCATGAGCGGGCCGCCCTGCTGGCCCGGGAACACCGCGGAGTTGATCTTCTTGGCCCACTCCTGCTTGGCGAGGATCAGACCCGAGCGCGGGCCGCCGAGGGTCTTGTGGACGGTGGTGGACACGACGTCGGCGTACGGCACCGGCGACGGGTGCAGGCCCGCGGCGACGAGCCCGGCGAAGTGCGCCATGTCGACCCACAGGTAGGCGCCGACCTCGTCGGCGATGGAGCGGAACGCGGCGAAGTCCTCGTGCCGCGGGTACGCGGACCATCCGGCAACGATGACCTTCGGCTTCTCGGCCACCGCGATGGAGCGGACCTCGTCCATGTCGACGCGGTGGTCGTCCTTGCTGACCCCGTAGGACGCGACGTCGTACAGCTTGCCGGAGAAGTTCAGCTTCATGCCGTGGGTCAGGTGCCCGCCGTGGGCGAGGTCGAGCCCCAGCAGCTTCTCGCCCGGGTTCATCAGCGCCATCAGCACGGCGGCGTTGGCCTGCGCGCCCGAGTGCGGCTGGACGTTCGCGAAC
Organism: Rhodococcus sp. M8; assembly: GCF_015654185.1. NCBI lineage: Bacteria > Bacillati > Actinomycetota > Actinomycetes > Mycobacteriales > Nocardiaceae > Rhodococcus > Rhodococcus sp. M8. The sequence goes on along the minus strand of NZ_CP064065.1, from coordinate 5,533,413 downwards.
TCGGCACCGAACAGTTCCTTGGCGCGGGTGCGGGCGAGGTCCTCGACGATGTCGACGTTCTCGCAGCCGCCGTAGTAGCGGCGCCCCGGGTAGCCCTCGGCGTACTTGTTGGTGAGCACGCTGCCCTGCGCCTGGAGCACCGCGCGCGGCACGAAGTTCTCCGACGCGATCATCTCGAGCGTGTCGCGCTGGCGCGACAGCTCGCCGGCCATGGCCTGCGCCAGCTCGGGGTCGAGGTCTGAGAGCGAGGCGGTGTTGACGTCGGTGCCGGGCACAACGGTCATCGAGGATTCTCCAAGCTGGGGACGGCAGGAATTCACCTACCAGTCTACGAACCTCACCCCCGGTCGAGGAACCCGGTCCCCTCGGGCAATGGACCAGGTCACGCCCGCTCGTTACCGCAGGGCGCTGGGCACCAGCGGTTCGTCGAGCAGGCGACGGAACCGTTCGATGCGTTCCGCGCCCGCAGGGGCCTGCGCCAGCCAGCCACCGAGCAGGCGGTAACCCTCGACGTAGGTGCTGATGTAGGCGCGCCACAACGGCGACGACAGGAAGCGCAGCGACTGCCGGGCCCGCTCCGGGCTCGACAGCGACCAGCGCTGCAGGAAGGCGACGACGTCGTCGCCGGTGCGGCCGCGGTCGTGCAGGAGCAGGGCGGCGTCCTGGCGGACGCCGAGCAGGCCGGCGGACGCCTCGTGCAGCTTCTCGGCGAGTTCACCGTCGAACCGCAGGCCCAGGTCGGCGTAGATGTCCTGCGCCCACTGTCCCCAGCCGGGCCCGACGATCGTCTCGAGGGCGAGGTCTGCGAGCCCCTCGGCCATGAGGCACTGCGGGGTGTTGACGACGAAGAGGGTCTGCTCTTCGTGCCCGCCGGCGACGAGTCCGGCCTCCTTGCGGCAGTGTTCGGTGTGGTGGCCGGGGTAGGACTCGTGCGCGATCAGCCGCGGCAGGTGGGACATGTGCTGTTCGAGGTCGGAGTTGATCGCGACGCGGGAGCGGTAGTTGCCGAGGTAGTAGTTGAACCCGGACCACGGCTTGTCGCCGACCACCTCGTATTCGACGGTTTCGGTCTCGGGCAGTGGGAACACCGCGCGGACCCTGTCGCGCAGGGCGCTCGAGAAGGCGTCGACACACTCGGCGAGGCGGTCGGCGGGGACGACCTCGGACTTGCGGTGGGCCTGCACTCGCTCGGCGAGCGGGCCGCTGCCGGGCAGCAGCGCGTCGATGCGGCGGTGGGCCTCGCGGTACGCGTCCTCGTCGCCCATGTCGATACGCACGTCGAAGTAGGCCTCGACCTCGTCGACGAAGGCGATGTCCGCACCGGCGAACTTGCGGGCCGAGCATTCGAGGGCGCGCAGGTGCACGTCGAGGAAGCGGGTGCGCTCGTCGGAGAGCCCGGAGACGGGCAGCGCGGCCCGCAGTGTGCGCGCGGTGTGGGATAAATCACGAGGATCGGGGGCCGGCGCGTTCTCCACCCGGCCACGCAGGGCGGGGTCGCCGGTGAAGGCGTCGACGTAACCCTCCTCGAGCCGGTCGAATGCCAGGCCGAGCAGGAGATATTCGCGCACCAACGAGTCCGGGTCCATGCCCTGGCACCCTAGTCCCCAGGATCGGCCCCGTGCCTGCCGGCGAACCCGGAAACCGGACCCCGCGCGGCGAGCGGATGTGTCAGCGAGCACAATCGGCCGATATGGACATCCTTCGCCGCCAGCCATACCCGGGGTATGCCGCCGGGCCCGTCGTCGAGTCGGGAGTGTGCCGGTGGCGCGTCTGAGCGAGCCGAGTCCGTACGTCGAGTTCGATCGCAAGCAGTGGCGGACGCTGCGCAAGTCGACGCCGCTGGTGCTGACCGAGGAGGAACTGCGCGGCCTGCGCGGCCTCGGCGAGCAGATCGATCTGGCGGAGGTGGCGGAGGTGTACCTCCCGCTGGCCCGTCTGATCCACCTGCAGGTCGCCGCGCGGCAGCGGTTGTTCGCCGCGACCGCCACGTTCCTCGGCGAGAAGCACCCGGACCAGCAGGTGCCGTTCGTGATCGGGGTGGCCGGGTCGGTCGCGGTCGGCAAGTCGACGACGGCACGCGTGCTGCAGGCACTGCTGGCGCGGTGGGAGCACCATCCCCGGGTGGACCTGGTGACCACCGACGGCTTCCTGTACCCCTCCCGGGAGCTGATGCGTCGGAACATCATGCACCGCAAGGGCTTTCCGGAGAGCTACGACCGTCGCAAGCTGCTGCGGTTCGTCACGGAGGTCAAGTCCGGCGCCGCAGAGGTGGCCGCTCCGGTGTACTCGCACATCTCCTACGACATCATCCCGGGCCAGTACCACGTGGTGCGGCAACCGGACATCCTCATCATCGAGGGCCTGAACGTCCTGCAGACCGGTCCACGGCTGATGGTCTCGGATCTGTTCGACTTCTCGATCTACGTCGACGCCCGCCTCGAGGACATCGAGAAGTGGTATGTCGAGCGGTTTCTCGCGCTCCGCAAGACGGCGTTCTCCGACCCCGACGCGCATTTTCACCACTACGCGAACCTGTCGGACCGCGACGCCGTGGGGGCCGCGAAGGAGATCTGGCATTCGATCAACCGGCCGAACCTGGTGGACAACATCCTGCCGACGCGGCCGCGCGCAACGCTGGTCCTGCGCAAGGACTCCGACCATTCGGTCAACCGCCTGCGCCTGCGGAAGCTGTAGGCGGCTTCGCCGCCGGTGTGTCCTTCGGGCGGCGGAAACAGCCCGAAGGACACACCGCGGCTACGTCCCGAACCGGCGGTGCCGCGCCGCGAAGTCGCGCAGGGCGCGAAGGAAGTCCACGCGGCGGAACTCCGGCCAGTAGGCCTCGGTGAACCAGATCTCGGAGTACGCGCTCTGCCAGAGCAGGAAGCCCGAGAGCCGCTGCTCGCCGGAGGTCCGGATGACGAGATCGGGATCGGGCTGCCCCGAGGTGTAGAGGTGATCGCTGATGGCCTCGACCGTGACGGCCTCGACCAGGCCCTCGCCGTCGAGCCCCTCGGCCTGCTTGGCCCGGAGCAGGGCCTGCACGGCGTCGGCGATCTCCTGCCGGCCGCCGTAGCCGACCGCGACATTGACGTGGGTGCCGGTGCGCCCCTGCGTGCGCTCGGCGGCCTCGCTCAGCCGCCGGCCCAGTTCGTCCGGCAGCAGGTCGAGCGTGCCGACGATCTTGACGCTCCAGTTCTGCTCCGGTCCGGAGATCTCCTCGACGACGTCGGTGATGATCTCGAGCAGCGCCTCGAGCTCCTCGGGCTCACGTTGCAGGTTCTCCGTGGAGAGCAGGTAGATGGTGGCGCGCTCGATGCCGGCGGCGTCGCACCAGCTCAGCAGTTCGGCGATCTTCAGTGCGCCCATGCGGTGCCCGTGGCTGACGTCGGTGAACCCGTTCTCGCGGGCCCAGCGACGGTTGCCGTCGCACATCACGGCGACGTGCCGGGGGTGCTGCGCGCCGTCCAGCTTGCTCAGCAGCCGTCGTTCGTAGAGCTGATACAGCAGGCCGCGCGCGTTCACCCCGAGATCACCACGCGGGTCACATTACGCTCACGGTCGTCTCCGGTCGCAGCGGCGGTCGTGGCCGACGCCCGTGCGCCGGCCTCCACCCCGTCGCGGATCCGGCACACCGCGAAAGTTACGGAAGCGTAGGTTACTCTTCGGTATCGAAGGGAGGCCCGACCATGACGGTTTTCGGGATCGACGAACTGCCCGTGAAGCCGCGGATGCGCGGCTGGATCCATCTGTGGGCGTTCGGCGTCGCAGTGGTGGCCGGCATCGCGCTGGTGGTCCTGTCGCAGACCGTGGCCGATCCGCCCGCGGGCTGGTCGACGGTGATCTACAGCCTCACCGTCTGCGGTGTGTTCGGCGTGAGCGCCCTCTATCACCGCGTCCACTGGCACAATCCGCGGGCACGCACGTGGATGAAGCGTGCGGACCACTCGATGATCTTCCTGTTCATCGCCGGCAGCTACACCCCCTTCGCGACGCTCGCCCTGCCGCCGGAGACCGGCCGCACCCTGTTGTTCGTGGTGTGGGCCGGCGCCCTCGCGGGGGTCGCGCTGAAGATGCTCTGGCCCACCGCGCCGCGCTGGGTGGGAGTCCCGCTGTACCTGCTGCTCGGCTGGGCGATCGTCCCCGTCGCCGGTCAGCTGATCGACGAGGCGGGCATCGTCCCGATGGTGCTGCTGCTCGTCGGCGGCATCCTCTACAGCATCGGCGCGATCCTCTACGCCACCAAGTGGCCCGACCCGTGGCCGCACGTCTTCGGCTACCACGAGTTCTTCCACGCGGCGACTGTGCTCGCCGCGCTGTGCCATGCCGTTGCCGTGTGGCTGGTGGTGTTCGGGTAAACCCGTTCGGACGAAGATCACATCGGTGGCAGTCGCGGCACGGATCCGTAGACTCGGCCGGGATGACTGTTCAGCGAATGGCATTCGAACTGACCGAAACCAACCGGGAGTGGCTCGTCGAGCGGCCGCTGACGATCGCGGGATACCTCGTGGCAGCGCTGATCCTGAGGTATGTGCTGCACCGGTTCATCGACCGGATGACGAAGCCGCGGCACCAGAACGGCAAACCCGGCCTGCTCCGGCCCTTCCAGGAACGCGCCCCCAGGGGCCTGCCGGGCGTGCTGGTCAACGAGCGGCGCACGCAGCGCGCCGAGACGATCGGCTCGGTGCTCAAGTCCGGCGTCTCCGTCGTGGTGCTCGTCTGGTGCGTCCTGCAGATCCTCGGCACGCTCGGACTCAACGTCGCGCCGTTCATCGCGTCCGCCGGCATCGTCGGCGTGGCCCTCGGTTTCGGTGCGCAGAACCTGGTGCGTGACTTCATCTCCGGAATGTTCATGCTGCTCGAGGACCAGTACGGCGTCGGCGACGTCGTCGACCTGGGCGACGCGGTCGGCACCGTCGAATCCGTCGGCCTGCGGGTCACCACCGTCCGCGACATCAGCGGCACCCTCTGGTACTGCCGCAACGGCGAGATCCTGCGCGTGGGCAACATGAGCCAGGGTTACGCCGTCGCCGTCGTCGACTCCCCCATCGCCCACGCCGCCAACGTGCACCGGGCCTGCGAGGTGGCCCTGCGCGCGGCCCTCGAGACGGTCGAACGCGACGACCTGGCCGGCGACATCCTCGAGCCGCCCGAGATGCTCGGCGTCAACTCCGTCACCCCGGAGTCGGTGACGCTGCGGATCACCGTGCGCACGCGTGCCGGCAAGCAGTGGGCCGTGCAGCGGGCGATCGCCCGCGCGGTGCTCGAGGCGTTCGACGGCAACGGCATCGACGCTCCGCTGCCGGCGCTGCTCACCCCGTCCCGCGCCGGCTGAGCCCCGGACCGCTCAGGCCGAGAGCGCCGCGCGCAGTTCGGCCTCCGTCGTGACCGGCCTGTCGCACACGTATCCGCGGCACACATACGCCGCCGGCCCTCCGTCGACCAGCGGGCGGTCGGCCAGCAACGGGGACGAGTCCGGGTCCCCGCCGACCACGACGGCGCCGCCGGGGGCCGCCTGCCGCACGACGGAGAGCAGCTCGCCGCCGCCGACCACGGCCACCTGGATCGGGCCGCGCACCGCCGCCTCGGCGACCGTCAACCAGTGCCCGGCCGAGCGCGGCGCCCGTTCGAGCAGCACCACCGCCGACCGCAGCGACGCGTCCGCCGCGTCGGCGTACCGCGGGTCCTCGGGCACGACCGCGGCGAGGGTGAGCAGGGCCTCGGAGATCAGCGCCGCCCCCGACGGGGTGGCGCCGTCGATCGGGTCACGAGGCCGCGCCACCAGGGTCTCGGCGTCGTCGGCGGTGTCGAACCAGCTTCCGGGCCGCGCCGGATCCTGGAAGTGCGTCAACGCGACGTCGGCGAGGGCCCGGGCCGGGTCGAGCCACGCGGCGTCGCCCGTCGCCTGGTACACCGCCAGCAGGGCGGTGACGAGGGCGCCGTAGTCCTCGAGCACACCCGCCGGGGCGCCGACCGTGCCGCCGAGGGAGGCACGCCGGAGCCGTCCGTCCACCAGGTGCAGGTCCAGCAGGGCCCGGGCGCAGTCGACGGCCGCGTCGACCCAGTCGGTGCGGCCGAACGCGGCACCGGCCTCGGCCAGCGCGGTGATCGCGAAACCGTTCCACGCCGTGACGACCTTGTCGTCGCGGCCGGGCTGCGGCCGCTGCAGCCGGGCGGCGAACAGCTCGGCCCGCACCCGCTCGTAGCGCTCGGCATCGTCCGGGTCGGCGAGCAGCTGCAGCACCGACGAGCCGTGTTCGAAGGTGCCGGCGTCGGTCACGGTGAACAGCTCGGCCGCCCACTGCGCGTCGTCGCCGAGGACCTCGGCCAGCTGCCCGGGGGTCCACACGTAGGTCAGGCCCTCGACCCCGTCCGTGTCGGCGTCGAGAGCGGAGGCGAAGCAGCGCCCGGCCGTGCGCAGGTCCCGCAGCAGGAACTCGACGGTCTCCTCGGTGACCCGTCGCACCCAGGGCGCCGACGTCCGTCGCGCGAGGTGCGCGTACACCCGCAGCAGCAGCGCGTTGTCGTAGAGCATCTTCTCGAAGTGCGGGACCACCCACCCGGCGTCGACGCTGTAACGGGCGAAGCCGCCGGCCAGCTGGTCGTAGATGCCGCCCCGCGCCATCGCTTCGGCCGTCCGCTCGACGAGGGACAGCACGGCCGGGTTCCCGCTGCGCTCGTATCCGCGCAGCAGACCCTCGAGCAGCGCGGACGGCGGGAACTTCGGGGCGCCCCCGAACCCGCCGTGCACCGCATCCTCGTCGGCGGCGACGGCGGCGTCGGCGGCGTCGAGCAGCGCGGCGTCCACCGGGCGCTCGCCGGGAGCGAGGCCGCCGCTGCCGCGGCGCAGCTCGGAGACGATGGCGACGGCGGACCGGTGCACGTCGGCGCGACGGTTGCGCCAGGTCTCGGCGATCGCCTCGAGCAGCTGGGTGAACGACGGCATGCCGCCGCGCGGCATCTTCGGGTAGTAGGTACCGCAGTAGAACGGGGCACCGTCCGGGGTGAGGAAGCACGTCATCGGCCAGCCGCCCTGACCGGTCATCGCGACGGTGGCGTTCATGTAGATCGCGTCGATGTCCGGGCGTTCCTCCCGGTCCACCTTGATGCACACGAAGTGCTCGTTCATCAGCGCGGCGGTGGCCTCGTCCTCGAACGACTCGTGCGCCATCACGTGGCACCAGTGGCACGCCGCGTACCCCACGGACAGCAGGACCGGCACGTCCCGCTCCCGGGCCCAGGCCAGCGCCTCGTCACCCCACTGGTGCCAGTGCACCGGGTTGCCGGCGTGTTGCCGCAGGTAGGGGCTGGTCGCCTCGCCGAGGGTGTTCCGGTTGCGGGTGCCGGGCACCGACGGCTCCGGGGGTGTCACGACGCGCCCGTCAGTTGGTGGCCATCGGGGGCTGGGGGTGGTCGGGTTTGCGGCTCTCCGCGGCCCCGCGATCGGTCCCCTCGTCCGCGGCCTGGTCCGGCTCCGGATGCTCGGGCTCGAACGTCTCGGGCAGCTTGCCGAGCCGCTTGTTCATCGAGCGGATCAGCAGGGCGGTCGCCACGAGCAGGATCACGATGAGCGCGAGACCGAGCGGCGACGCCTTACCGAATTCGGGGCCGGTGGGGTCCTGGGCCAGAACCTCGGCCGCCAGCATGCCTACCGTCATCTCACCTGTCCGTCCTCGAGGCCCGCGAACAGATCCGTTTCGGGGATCGCCGTGTGCACGCGGGTCTTGGCCAATTCGAATTCCTCCGTCGGCCACACCTTCTGCTGGATGTCCAGCGGCACGGCGAAGAAGGAGCCGTTGGGGTCGATCTGCGTCGCATGGGCGCGCAGTGCGTCGTCCCGCTTCGGGAAGTAGTCGCTGCAGGTGATCTGCGTGGTCACCCGCGCCATGATGTCGCCCTGCTCGGTGCGCCACCGCTTGAGCCATTCCTCCATGGGGAACGGTTCGCCGCGCCGCTCGTACTCCTCGCGGAACAATTCCAGGCGCTTGCGGATGAACCCGTGCGAGTAGTACAGCTTCTGCACCTTCCACGCCGGGCCGGCCTCGGGGAACCGACCCGGGTCGCCGGCCGCCTCGTACGCCGCGACGGAGACCTCGTGGCAGCGGATGTGGTCGGGGTGCGGGTAGCCGCCGTTCTCGTCGTACGTGGTCATCACGTGCGGCCGGAACTCGCGGATCACCTCGACGAGCTTGCGGGTCGGTTCCTCGAGGGGCACCAGCGCGAAGCAGCCCTCGGGCAGCGGCGGCTTGGGGTCGCCCTCCGGCAGCCCGGAGTCGACGAAGCCGAGCCAGCGGTGCTGCACGCCGAGGATGCGGGCGGCCGCGGCCATCTCCTCGCGCCGGACCTCGGGCATGCGGTCCTGGATCCCGGGGATGTCCATGGCGGGATTGAGGATGTCGCCGCGTTCACCCCCGGTGAGGGTGACCACCAGCACCTCGTGCCCTTCCGCGGCATAGCGGGCCGTCGTGGCGGCACCCTTGCTCGACTCGTCATCGGGATGGGCATGCACGGCCATGAGCCGTAGTCCGCTCACGTCTTTCCTCCACCTCGCCGTCGGCTGCATCGTCGCGGCCCGGACCACCGGCACTGCGAGCCGGCGTCCTGGGTTCCTCCCCTATAGTTCCACCTGACACGTCCATCGTCAGCCACGCCCCCGCGGCCTTCGCGGGTGCACGAAAGTAAATGTGATGACCGACACCACCCCGATCGACCGCTACCCGACCGGCCGCTACCCGGCGACGGGCGGATCCCGCCGCACCTGGTTGTGGGCGCTGGTCGCGGTCGGGCTCGTCGTCGGGGTGGTCGGGGCGTTCCTGCTCTACCAGAAGTTCGGCACCCCGGAGATCGAGAGCGACGTCGTCACCTACACCGTCGTCGACGACTCCACCGTCCAGGTGCAGTTCACCGTGACGCGGAAGGATCCGTCGCAGGAGGCGGTGTGCATCATCCGCTCGCGGTCGAAGGACGGGTCCGAGACGGGCCGCCGCGAGGTGCTGATCCCCTCGTCCGAGTCCGGCACCCTGCTGATGGACGCACCGGTGGTGACGTCGCAGCGCCCGGGCATGGCGGACATGTACGGCTGCAGCTTCGACGTGCCCGAATACCTGCGCGCACACTGACCGCACGCTGCGGATTCCGTGGTGGAGACCACGTTGGTGCTAGAATCGCCGGATACACGGTTCCACCCTTTGGGGCCGTGTATTGCTGCATAGGAAGCAGTGCGGTCCTGTTCGCCACTGGCTTGGGGGGAACGTTCGAGGGATCCGCGTTGCCGTCGTCGCTGCGAGTGCGGCGACCAGTCGACGGAGCCGGGGGCTCCAACCCGAAGGAAGTGATCGAGGATGACCGAGACCCAGGTGACCTGGCTGACACAGGAGTCGTACGACCGACTCAAGGCAGAACTCGACCAGCTCATCGCGAATCGTCCCGTCATCGCGGCCGAGATCAACGAGCGCCGTGAAGAGGGCGACCTCAAGGAGAACGGTGGTTACCACGCCGCTCGCGAGGAGCAGGGTCAGCAGGAGGCCCGGATTCGTCAGCTGCAGGAACTGCTGAACAACGCGAAGGTCGGTGTTGCGCCCACCCAGTCCGGCGTCGCGCTGCCCGGCTCGGTCGTCACGGTGTACTACGACGGCGACGAAAGCGACAAGGAAACGTTCCTCATCGCCACCCGTGAGGAAGGCGCCCGGGGCAACGAGATCGAGATCTACTCGCCCAGCTCCCCGCTGGGCGGTGCCCTGATCGACGCGAAGGTCGGCGAGACCCGCGAGTACACGCTCCCCAACGGCAGCACCATGAAGGTGACGCTCGTCAGCGCGGAGCCGTACCACAGCTGATCGGCGGCAGCCGCCTCGCGGCGCGGCCGGCACGACGTGAGGGCCCGACCGGTCTCCGGTCGGGCCCTTCTCGCGCGCCCGGGGCAGGCGGTTCAGAGCAGGCGCCGGGCCTTCATGCCGGGGAAGACCGCCCCGACGCGCACCACGTCCCCGAACGTCGGGGCGTGCACCATCTGACCGCCGCCGATGTAGATGCCCACGTGCCCCGGCCCGTCGGACTGCCAGTTGCCGAACACCAGATCCCCCGGCCGGGCCAGCTGGATCGGGATCTCGGTGCCGACCCGCCACTGCGTCTGCGAGGTGCGCGGCAACGTCACCCCGGTCGCCGCGTACACCGCGTACGACGTCAGGCCCGAGCAGTCGAACCCGCCCCCCGACGGACCGTTGACGTTGCCGCCACCCCACACGTACGGCAGCCCCAGATACCGGAAGGCCAGGTCCACCACCCGGTTGCCGGTCTCGGTCATCCCCGGCAACCCGAGCCCGAAGAACGGCGAGAGCAGCCGCGCGAACACCATCTCCGTCGCCCGGATCTTCGCCACGTACGGCTTGGTCTGGTTCTCGTAGTCCGGCGACCCCGACGGCATCCCCCCGGACCGGCGCACCGCCCCCAGCCCGGCGTTGTACGCCGCCAACGTCAGGTCCAGGGTGTCCCCGCGCACCACCCCCTGCGCCTTCCACTGCTCGATCTGCCGGTAGTTGTCGCACAACAGATTCCCCGACGCCATCACCGGATCGGCGATGCCCAGCACATCGGCCCGCCCGTCCCCGTCGGCGTCCTTGCCGTAGGCATCCCAGGTTCCGGGCATGAACTGCCCCGGCCCCTTCGCCCCCACCGGCGAGACCGGGGCGCTGGGCCCGTACCGGAAGCCGTTCTCCGCCGAGTACAGCGCCGCCAGCACCGGCGCGCCGACCCCGTCGCACAACTGGCCGGCCTTGCGCAGCCACGGCGCGAACACCGCGATCGCGCCGATCGGCGCCAGGTTCGTCCCGGGCAGGATCGCCGGGATCGACGGCAACGTCACCGCGCCGCCACCCCACGCCGGACCCGGCGCCCACGCGCCGCTGCCCGTCGCCCCGGTGGCCGGCGCCCCGAACACCGACGGCCGTCCCGCCGGCGCGGCCGGCGCCAGCACCGACGGCACCTGTTCGAGCACGGCCTGCACCGGGTTCTCCACCGGCGCCGGCGGCGGTTCGAGCACCGCGGCCGCCTCCGCCGGCAGGTGCGGCATCAGCGCGTCCTTCGCCGCCGACGTCGCGTCCGCCACGGCCTGCTCCGCCGCCGGACGCATCGGCTCGGGCAACCCCGCCACCAGATCGGCGACCTGCCGGTCCGTGGTCGCGGCGGAGGCTTCGGCCGATGCCTGGAACGACTCGACCGCCTGCGTCACCTGTTCCTTGATCTGATCCGGGATGTCCGCTCCCTGTACCAGGGCACTCGCCGCCGTGGCCACCGCCACAATCACCGCCGACGGGTCAACTGACATACGCGAACTCCCCATCCCTCAGACGACCGCCTTCACCGTACTTGTGATCTCTGTCACCGGTGCGGTTTCGTTACTTGGATATCATATATATGTAAGAACCTGTTCCAGTTTGGCTGTTGTGACGCGCCACACAGCGAACTCGAAGTTACATCAACAGGGAACGCGGCGCTCGATCACCGCGCGGTCGACCGGGAGGTTCGGGGGTCGAGAGGGCGGTTCCTGCGGCCACATGCGAGAAGGGGCGCCCACATCCGCCCCCTCGGCGCAGTCACATCCGGGTTTACGCCTCCAGTGCCTGCTCGACGTCCGCGACGAGGTCGGCGGCATCCTCGATGCCGACGGACAGGCGCACCAGGTCTTCCGGGACCTCGAGCAGCGACCCGGCGGTCGAGGCGTGCGTCATCGCGCCCGGGTGCTCGATCAGCGACTCGACACCACCGAGGGACTCGGCGAGGGTGAAGATCTCGGTGCGTGCGCAGAAGTCGAGGGCGGCCTGCTTGCCGCCGGCCAGGCGCAGCGAGACCATGCCGCCGAACCGGCGCATCTGCTTCGAGGCGACGGCGTGGTCGGGGTGCGCCTCGTGGCCGGGGTAGATCACCTGGGCGACGGCGGGATGCCCGTCGAGCAGCTCGACGATCTTCTCGGCGTTGTCGCTGTGCCGTTCCATCCGCAGTGCCAGCGTCTTGATGCCGCGCATCGTCAGGTACGCGTCGAACGGGCCCGGGACGGCGCCCGCACCGTTCTGCAGGAACGCGAACCTGGTGTCGAGTTCCTCGTCGTTCGTGACCAGCGCGCCGCCGACCACGTCGGAGTGGCCACCGAGGTACTTGGTGGTCGAGTGCAGTGCGACGTCGGCCCCCAGGGCCAGCGGCTGCTGCAGGTACGGCGACGCGAACGTGTTGTCGACCACGATCTTCGCCCCACCGGTGTGCGCGACGTCGGCGAGGGCCGCGATGTCACCGATGTTGAGCAGGGGGTTTGTCGGGGTCTCGACCCACACCAGCTTGGTGGTGGGCCGCATCGCCTCGCGCACGGCGTCGACGTCCGAGATGGGCGCGGGCGTGTACTCGATGCCCCACTGCGTGAACACCTTGTCGATCAGCCGGAAGGTGCCACCGTAGGCGTCGTTGGGGATGACGAGGTGATCGCCGGGCCGCAGCACCGAACGCAGCAGGCAGTCGGTGGCGGCCATGCCGGAGCTGAACGCCCGGCCGAAGGTGCCCGCCTCGATGGCCGCGAGGTTCGCCTCGAGCGGCTTGCGGGTGGGGTTTCCGGTGCGGGCGTACTCGAATCCGCCGCGCATCCCGCCGACCCCGTCCTGCGCGAACGTCGAACTCGCATAGATGGGGACGTTGACGGCGCCGGTCGCCGGGTCGGGATCGTATCCGGCGTGGATCGCTCGGGTGGAAAAGCCGTGGCTGCGCTGCTCACTCATGCGGCTCAGCCTAGTCGGGGGCACACGCCGGTGGCCCGGGGAACACACCCCGGGCCACCGGCGCGGCCGCTACGAGCCCGCGCTGATGAACCCGAGCAGGTCGTGACGGGTGATCACGCCGACGGGCTTGCCGTCGTCGATGACCAGCAGCGCATCGGTGTCGCCGAACGCCTTCGTGGCGGCGGCGATCGACTCGCCGACACCGATCAGCGGCAGCGACGGGCTCATGTGCTTCGCGACGGGGTCGGCCAGCCTCGCGCGGCCCTCGAAGACGGCGCTGAGGAGCTCGCGCTCGCTGACGCTGCCCGCGACCTCACCGGCGGTGACGGGCGGCTCGGCACCCACGACCGGCATCTGCGAGACCCCGTACTCGCGCAGGATCTCGACGGCGTCGCGGACCGTCTCCGACGGGTGCGTGTGCACGAGGGCGGGCAGCTCCCCCGACTTGCTGCGCAGCACGTCGCCGACGGTCGAATCGTCCGGCTTGCCGTCGAGCGGGGCCCGCAGGAAACCGTACGAGGCCATCCACTTGTCGTTGAAGATCTTCGACATGTAGCCGCGCCCACCGTCGGGAAGCAGTACCACGACGAGCGCGTCCGGTCCCTCGCGCTCGGCGACCCTCAGGGCGGCGACGACGGCCATGCCGCACGACCCGCCGACGAGCAGGCCCTCCTCGCGGGCGAGACGCCGGGTCATGTCGAACGAGTCCGCGTCGGAGACGGCGATGATCTCGTCGGGGATCGAGGGGTCGTAGGCGCTGGGCCAGAAATCCTCGCCCACACCCTCGACGAGGTACGGGCGACCGGTGCCGCCGGAGTAGACGGAGCCCTCCGGGTCGGCGCCGATCACCTTGACCTTGCCGCCGGAAACCTCCTTGAGGTAGCGGCCGGTGCCGGTGATGGTGCCGCCGGTGCCGACGCCGGCGACGAAGTGGGTCACCTTGCCGTCGGTATCGCGCCAGATCTCCGGGCCGGTGGTCTCGTAGTGGCTCTCCGGCCCGGCCGGGTTGGAGTACTGGTCGGGCTTCCAGCCGCCGGGCAGTTCCCGGGCGAGCCGGTCGGAGACGCTGTAGTAGCTGTCGGGATGCTCCGGGGGCACCGCGGTCGGGCACACCACGACCTCGGCGCCGTACGCGCGGAGCACGTTGCGCTTGTCCTCGCTGACCTTGTCGGGACACACGAACACGCACTTGTAGCCGCGCTGTTGCGCGACGAGCGCGAGACCGATGCCGGTGTTGCCGGAGGTCGGCTCGACGATGGTGCCGCCCGGTTTCAGCGCACCCGAGGCTTCGGCGGCGTCGACCATCTTGACCGCGATGCGGTCCTTGGAACTGCCACCGGGGTTGAAGTATTCGACCTTCGCCGCGACCAGCCCCGAACCCGGCTTCGTCACCGAGTTGAGCTTGACCAGCGGCGTGTTTCCGATGAGACCGACGACGGAATCCGCTATGCGCATTCCTCCATGGTCTCAGATGCCTCTGCACAACGCCGTTCCGGCTGCTCGAGCGACGCATACGACGCACACTGGACACGGCAACTTCAGGGTGTGGCCGTCCTCTCGGAAAGGTGATCCACCGTGCCCCGAACTTCGTGGCGTGCCGCGGCGCTGGCCGGCGCGACGGCCGTCGCCGCCGGCTCCGGTGCCGGCGGCGCCTCGTGGCTGACGTACACGTACCTGATGCGCCAGGCGACGGAAGCGAGAGGCGTCATCGGCCGCACCTGGGCGAAGCCGCCCGAGGCGGACGGGGTGTACCTGCCCGGAGCGCAGTCCCCGGTGCCGTGGCGCCGCGACGTGCCGTTCGACATGCACCTGATGATCTTCGGGGATTCGACGGCGGCCGGCCTGGGCTGCGCGAGCGCCGCCGAGGTGCCCGGGGTGCTGCTGGCCCGCGCCCTGGCCGACGAGTCCCGTCGCCGGGTCCGGCTCAGCACGAAGGCGATCGCGGGGGCCACCTCGCGGGGCCTGGCGGGGCAGGTCGACGCGATGTACGTGGCGGGACCGCCGCCGGACGCGGCCGTCATCCTGGTCGGTGCCAACGACGTGACCGCGAAGCAGTCGCTGCATCGTTCGGCGCAGCGGCTGGGCTCGGCGGTGCACCGGCTGCGCGCCGGCGGCGCCGTCGTGGTCGTCGGCACGTGCCCCGACCTCGGGGTGGTCGGCGCGATCCCCCAGCCGCTGCGCACGGTGGTGCGGACGTGGGGGCGGCAACTGGCCCGCGCGCAGGCCGCGGCGACGCGCGCGGCCGGTGGGCATCCGGTGCCGCTGGCAGACCTGTTGACGCCCGAGTTCCTCTCCGCGCCGGACCGCCTGTTCTCCGCGGACGGGTTCCATCCCTCGGCCGCGGGATACGAGCTGGCGGCCCGTCACCTGCTGCCGGTGCTGGCCGCCGCGCTGGGTCACTGGGCGGGCGGTCCGGTGCCGGAGCCGCCGCTGACGTCGGCGGCTGCCCGGCTGTGGCTGCCCCGGACACGCCGCGGGCCCCGGGAACGGCTGTTCCCGGGGCCCGCGGTCGGCACGGTGGCCGGAGAGATCGGCTAGTCGTTCTGGAAGTACGACAGCAGGCGCAGGATCTCGACGTACAGCCAGACCAGGGTGACGGTCAGACCGAAGGCGACGCCCCACGCGGCCTTCTCCGGCGCCTGGGCGCGGATGAGCTGATCGGCGGCGTCGAAGTCCAGCAGGAAGCTGAACGCGGCGATGCCGATGCAGACGAGGCTGAAGACGATCGCCAGGGTGCCGCCGTCGCGCAGGCCCAGGCCGCCGTCGACGAAGAAGCTCGCCACCAGGTTGCCCAGCGCCAGGACGAGGACACCGATCAGCGCGCCGACGATCATGCGCGTCAGGCGCGGGGTCACGCGGATCGCCCCGGTGCGGTAGACGACGAGCATGCCGAAGAACACGCCGAACGTGCCGAGCACCGCCTGGACGATCAGGGTTCCGCCGCCGGCGCCACCGAAGGTGATGTCGGTGAACATGAACGACAGCGCACCCAGGAAGAAGCCCTCGGCGACGGCATAGGCCAGGACGATGGCCGGGTTGTCCATCTTGCGGCCGAAGGTGGCCACGAGGACCAGGACCAGGCCGATGAGACCACCGCCGATGACGAACGGCGCGGCCAGGTTCACGTTGCCGTTGACGAGGACGTAGGAGATCAGCGCCGAGCTCGCCAGCACGCCGAGCGTGATGCCGGTCTTGGTGACGACGTCGTCGATCGTCATCGACCGCTCGGTGGTGGGCCGGGCCCAGGGGTCCGCCTGCGCGTACTGCGGCTGGCCGAATTGCTGGGTGACCTGCGCGGCGCCCGCCGTCGCAGAGCCGAACGTGGCGTATCCGCCGCCCTCTTGCTTGGGCAGGTTGCGGAACACCGGGTTACTGGTGGTGCGCACCGTGCACATCCCTTCTCGTGGTCGGTTCTGTCCGTTCAACGATCCGCGGACGCCGGGAGTTCCCCGGACCGGAGCCGAGCACGGACAAACCGGACTCTACCGGGTGCGCACGGAGCGGGTCACGGTGAACTTACGGTTGCGTCCTGCAACTTCTGTGCGGCCGACCGTCCGCTGCAGCATCCCACGATAGTTCAGGTGGGTGTTGTAGACGGTCCACAGTTCACCGCCCGGGCGCAACAGCCGGGCGGCCGCGTCGAACATCTTCACGGCCGCGCCCGTGTGCACGGCGGCGCCGACGTGGAACGGCGGATTGCACAGCACCACGTCGACGGAGGCGTCCGGCAGCGACCCGGCCACGTCGTCGCGCAGAACCTCGACCCGGTCCGCGACGTGGTTCGCGGCGGCGGTGGCGGCGGCCGACGCGACCGCCGCGGCCGACTGATCGGTGGCGATCACCCGCAGCCCGGGGAACCGCCGGGCCGCCGCGACGGCGAGGATGCCGGTGCCGCAGCCGAGGTCGACGGCAGTCCTCGCGTCGCGTGGCAGCCGGGGCAGGAAGTCCAGCAGGAATCGGGTGCCGATGTCCAGGCGGGAACCGGCGAACGCGGCCCCGTGCGCGACGACGGTGAGCCCGACGTCGGTCACCGTCTCGGTCACCGGGTAGGTCGGCTCGGCGGCGATCGGGCCGCGGGCGGTGAGCACCCGTGACTTCTGCCGGCCCCGGGAGGCCCGGACCTCGGTGAAGCTCCGGGCCAGCACCTCGTTCATCGCGGGCGTGATGTGCTTGTCGCGGCCACCGGCGAACACCGTCACACCAGGGTCGGCGTGCCGGGCGACGGTCTCGGCGATCTCGGTGAGCGCGGCGAGCGACCGCGGTAGCTGCAGCAGCACCACCCGGGCCCCGGTGAGCAGATCGGCCCCGAGACCGTGCACGGTGAAGCGATCGGACAGGCCCTCGCGCGCGGCGTTCGCGGCCAGGGCCCGCTCCCCCACCACCGAGTCCTGGTGCACCCGGATCCCCGACGCGGAGTACCGCACGGCGACACCGAGGGTGAGGGCGCCGTAGTGGTCGTCGATCACCGCGACGGTCCCGGCCGGCGCCGCGGCGAGCGCGGCGGCGGCTTCGTCGAGGATCAACCTGTCGGCGGCGTCGACGGCGACCAGGTTGGGCGCCTCCACGTCCGGGAGGCGCCGCAACCGGCCGAACAGCTCGTCGCCGGCAGCAGAGTCGCCGGTCAGCACTGCCCCTTGCCGGCGTTCTCGACGGCGCGCAGCGTTTCGGCCTGCTGTTCCTCGCTCAGCTCCGCCCAACCCGGCAGCGACTTCTGCGCGTCGGCGACGGAGGTCGCGGCCTGGGTGCGGTCCTGCCCCCAGGATTCGAGCTGGTCGAAGTACGGCACCAGGGCACTGCAGATCTGGTCGTAGCTCTGGCCCAGCTCGATGCCGGTGCTTCCGGTGACCTGGCTCGTGCTCGGCGCGGCGGTGGTGGACTCGGTGGTCCCCTCACCTGCGGAGCCGGAGTCGCCGGACGATCCGCAGGCCGCCGCGAGCAGCACCGCACCCGTACCGAACAGCGCCGCGAGAGTCTTCTTCATCGTTTCCCAATTCCGATCGCAGTGTCGTTTCCCGGAGTTTCCGGCCGTCGTTGCCGGGAGGCCCGGCCGGACAACGGTAATGGAGAACCGGCGATCGATCCGTGTCGTGCCCGCCACACCCGGGACTATCCTGGAGGAATCCACGTGAGGTGAGTGCCCCGATGGCAGAGAACGATCCACTCGCCACCCGGCGAGCCCCGGTCTCCCACGCCGGCGCGGCGGAGGACGAGACCGTCGAAGATCTGCGCCTCGCGGGGTTCGCGGACGCCGTGGAGATCGGCCGCGGCGGTTTCGGGGTGGTGTACCGGTGCCGGGAGACGGCACTCGACCGCACCGTCGCGGTGAAGGTGCTCACCGCGACGCTCGACGCCGACAACCTCGAACGGTTCCTCCGCGAGCAGCGCGCGATGGGCCGGCTCTCCGGGCACCCGCACATCGTCACCGTGCTGCAGGTCGGCACGACCGGCAGCGGCCGGCCCTACCTGGTGATGCACTACCACCCGCACGACTCGCTCGAGGCCCGCATCCGCCGCTACGGACCGCTGCCGTGGCCGGACGTGCTGCGCATCGGCGTCAAGCTTTCCGGGGCGCTCGAGACGGCACACCGGGCCGACGTGCTGCACCGCGACGTCAAGCCCGCGAACATCCTGCTCACCGAGTACGGCGAACCGCAGCTGACCGACTTCGGCATCGCGCGCATCGGCGACGGCTTCCACACCTCGTCGGGCGCGATCACCGGCTCCCCGGCGTTCACCGCGCCGGAGATCCTGGCCGGCACGCCGCCCACCCCGGCCGCCGACGTCTACGGCCTGGCCGCCACCCTGTTCTGTGCGCTGACCGGGCACGCGGCGTTCGAGCGGCGCCGCGGCGAGCAGGTCGTCACACAGTTCCTGCGGATCACGACCGAACCGGTCCCGGATCTGCGTAGCACCGGCGTCCCGGACGACGTGTGCTCGGCCCTCGAGCGCGGCATGGCCACCGAGCCGGATGCCCGTCCACAGTCCGCCGCGGAGTTCGGGGAGCTGCTGCAGCAGGCGCAGGAGCGCGGCGGCTGCGACGTGGACGAGATGGCGCTGCCCGTGGGTCCGGACAGTCTCGGGCCGCTGCCGGTCGCGGGGACCACGCACACCACCGGACCGCACCCCACGCCCACCGCGATCACCACGCCGCCGGTGCCGGCGACCCGGTTCCGGCCGCAGGCACCCACCCGGCCGCTGGTGAAGCGCACCCGGCTCATCGACCGGCTGCGCCTCGGCCGGCGCCGCCGCCTCGTCGCGATCCACGCCCCGACCGGGTTCGGGAAGTCGACGCTGGCCGCCCAGTGGCGGGAGGTACTCACCGCCGAGGGTGTTGCGGTGGCGTGGCTCGCGGTCGATCGGGACGACAACAACGTGGTGTGGTTCCTCACCCACCTGATCGAGGCGTTCCGGCAGGTGCGTCCGCAGTTCGCCCGTCAGCTGCGGCAGGTGCTCGAGGCCCACGGCGACGACGCCGAGCGGTACGTGCTGTCCACCCTGATCGACGAGATCCACCGGGAGGAGGCGCCGATGGCCCTGGTGATCGAGGACTGGCACCTCGTCACCGCCCCGGGGACCGTCGCCGCACTGGACTTCCTCCTCGACCGCGGGTGCCATCACCTGCAGATCGTGGTGACCAGCCGGAGCCAGGCCGGCTTACCGCTCAGCCGGATGCGGGTCCTCGACGAGCTCATCGAGATCGACTCGGACGCCCTGCGTTTCGACGCCGAGGAATCCGATGCCTTTCTGCGCGACGTGAGCGGCCTGGACCTCGAGCCCGAGGACGTCCGCGACCTGACCGACGTCACCGACGGCTGGGTCGCCGCGCTGCAACTGGTGTCGTTGTCGCTGCGCGACAGTGAGGATCCGACCGGGCTGATCGAGAACCTCTCCGGCCGGCACCACGCCATCGGCGAGTTCCTCGCGGACAACGTGCTCGACACCCTCGAGCCGGAGGTGTACGAGTTCCTGCTCGCGACGTCGATCACCGAGGAGATCACCGGCAGCCTCGCCACCGCGCTCACCGGCGACCCGCACGGGCAGGCGATGCTCGAGCAGATCGAGGAGCGGGACCTGTTCCTGCGCCGGGTCGACGACGAGGGCCGCTGGTTCCGCTACCACCGGCTGTTCGCGGACTTCCTGCGCCGCCGGCTCGAACGCGATCACCCCGAACGCGTGGGCGCGCTGCACCACGCCGCCGCGGAATGGTTTGCGCGCCAGCACATGCTGCGCGAGGCCGTGGACCATGCGCTCAGCGCCGACGAGCCGGAACTCGCGGTCGAGATGGTCGCCGCCGACGGGATGCTCCTGGTCGAGCACTCCCACATGACGACACTGCTGGCGCTGGTCGCGAAACTGCCGCCACGTGGGGTGGCGGCGCATCCGCAGCTGCAGATGACCGTCGCGTGGGCGAACGCGTTGCTGCAACGGGCCGACCAGACCCGCGTCGCCCTCGCCGCGGCCCGGGGATGCCTGAGCTGCTGCAACGCGCCCGAGGAGGACATCGCGGTCCTGCAGGTCGAGGCCGACGTCGTCGACGGTGTCGTCGCCGCCTCCACCGACCACACCGCCGGCGTCGCGGACAAGGTCGCGCCGTGCCTGGACGACCCGGACACCTTCCGCCCCTGGGTGGTGTCCGTCGCGGCGAACGTGGCGACCTTCGTGGACGTCTACCGGTTCGACTTCGAGGCGGCGCGGCGGCGGCAGCGGTGGGCCGAGCCGTACCACCGGGCCACCAACGGCCCCTTCAGCCTCGTGTACGGGCTGTGCCTGCTCGGCATCGCGGCCAACGAGCAGCTCGACGTCGCCACGGCCGAAAGGCACTTCCGCGCGGGGTTGCGGGCCGCCCGCAAGGGGGGCGGCGTCCACACCCATGCCGCGCGCCTGGCCGCCGCCATGCTCGGCGAGCTGCTCTACGAGCAGGGCCGGATCGCCGAGGCCGAGGCTCTGCTCGACGAGAGTCACGAGCTCGGAACCGAGGGCGGCGTACCGGACTTCATGATCGCCCGGTTCGTCACGGCCGCGCGGCTCAAGGCGCTGCGCGGCGACCGCGCCGCGGCGGCGGCACTGCTCGACGAGGGAGCGCGGGCCGCCGACGACTACCGGCTGCCGCGGCTGCGTGCCCGGGTGATCAACGAACGCGTGCGGCTCGGCCTGCCGGTTCCGCGGCCCGCCCCGCGGGAGATGCCGGATTCCGACGCCCCGGATCCGGACGGCATCGCGGAGATCACCGCGCAGGTGGAGGACGCCACCGCCATCCGTCTCCTCTACGGCACGGGCCGGGCCGAGGACGTGGCCCGGGCCTGCGACTGGGCCCGGCTGTGGCATCGCCGGGTGTCCGGCCGCGGCCGGTACCGCGCCGAACTGCAGGCGGCGCGGCTGCTCGTGGCGTGCCTACACGCGGCCGGACGTCTCGAGGAGGCCCAGGAGGTGCTGGCCCCCGCGGTGGCCACGTGCGGGCGGCTGGGCATGCTCCGCTATCTCGTCGACGGTGGAGCCCATGTGGTGCAGGTCCTCCCGTTGCTCCGCGACCGGCTGCAGACTCTGCTGTGGCCCCCGGACTGGCCGGCGGTGGACGAGGCCTTTCTCGACGAGATGCTGCGGCTGACGGAGTCGGGCGGCACGAGCACCGCGCTCTGAGCACCGGCCGTCGGGGCACGCGTCGGCGGACGGGTAGGGCAGACTGCGAACGTGACCGCTGCTGTTCCCGACCACGTCCGCACCCGGCTCTGGCGCGACGGACGGCTCGTCGCCGAGAACTATCCGCTGGCCGAGGTCTCCGAGCACCTTCAGGACGAGGGGGCCCTGGTGTGGGTCGACCTGCACGATCCGACGCACCGCGAGCTGTCCGACGTCGCGGACGAGCTGGATTTCGATCCGCATGCCGTCGAGGACGTCGTGGCGCACGCGGAACGCACGAAGGTCACCCGCTACGCCACCCACACCTTCATGACGATCTACGCCACGTCGCTGGCGGACGAGAGCGAGCCGGCCGATGCGCACGGGTCACGGCTCAGAATCACTCGGGTCTCGGTGTTCGTGGTCCCGCGCGGCCTGGTCACGGTGCATCGGGGCACCGGATTGGACGTCGGCGAGGTGATGCGGCGCTGGGACGACAACTCCGATCTGCTCCGGCACGGCACCGCCGCGTTGCTGCACGGGCTGCTCGACGTCGTCGTCGACGGCCAGTTCGAGACCATTCAGGGGCTCGACGACGCGATCGAGGAACTGGAGGACGGGTTGTTCGACGAGCGCGCGCACATTCGCGCGCTCCAGCGTCACACCTACCGGGTACGCAAGGAACTCGTCCAGCTGCGCCGGGTCGTGCTGCCGATGCGGGAGGTGGTGGCCGCGGTGATGCGGCACCGGGCCGAGCGGGGAAACTCCGTCGAGCTCGACGGCTGGTACACCGACCTGTACGACCACGTGATCCGCGCGACGGAGTGGACCGAGTCGCTGCGCGACATGGTCACCACGGTTTTCGAGACCAACCTGTCGCTGCAGGACGCGCGGCTGAACATGGTGATGAGGAAGCTCACGGGGTGGGCCGCGATCATCGCCGTGCCCACCGCGGTGACGGGCTGGTACGGCCAGAACGTGCCGTACCCCGGCTTCGGGCAGTGGAGCGGGGTGTTGTCGAGCACCGCGATCATCGCCGGGTCGGCGGGGATGCTCTACATCGTGTTCAAGCAACGCAACTGGTTGTGACCGGCGCGGCCCGCGTCCGGCCGTGCTACGAGGTTCCTTCGGTGTCGTCGAAGAACCGCCAGTCGTGGTCGCCCTCGACCCTGACCTCCATACGCCAGCCCAGCTCGCTGTTGTCGGCCTTGGAGTCCACGAACCAGGCGTGCGCGTCGTCCGCGCTCTCGATGTCCTTGGTCGCCACCACTTCGCCCTTGGGGTCGATCACTCGGTAAGTAGCCATGCCCGGGGCTTTCCCCGGTGACGCGGCGGCCAAACCCGCGGCGCGGGGGATTGAGCCGTCCCCGCGGCGCGGGGGATTGAGCCGTCCCCGCGGCGCGGGGGATTGAGCCGACGCGCTGTGGGGTAACCGGCAGGGGAAGCGACCACGGACGAAGGAGGAGACATGGCTGATTTCATCGACAAGGCCAAGCACAAGGCGGAGGACGTGTCCGGTCAGGCCAAGGAGGGAGCCGGCCGCGCGACCGGTGACCGTGACCTCGAGGCGGAGGGCCGGGGCGACCAGGCGTCGAGCAGCCTCAAGCAGGCCGGCGACAAGATTTCCGACGCCGCCGGCAAGGTCAAGGACTCGTTCAAGAAGTAGTGCCGCGGCACGCATGCACGTGGCCTCGTCGACCCTGTCGACGAGGCCACGGCTCATGTCCGGGGACCGTCAGCGTCCCTCCCCCGGGCGGGTCTGCTCCCCGGAGGCCGGGTCGCCGTACTGCTCCTTCGAGAGCGGGATCTGCGTTCGGGTGGGGCCGTGTTCGGGCGGGAGGTCGTCGTGCGGCCCCTCCGGTGCCGCGTACTCGTGCAGTTCCCGGGGACCCTGGTCGAGCCGGAACGGCGGGTACTCGTCGCGCAGCAGGGCCGCGTAGGCCCACACGCGGAACCGCCAGCGGTTGATGCCCACGACGAGATCGAACAACCCGCTCGGGTAACGGGCGGTGAACAGCAGGGCGATCGCCGCGACGAGCACGAGAATGCCGAGCAGCGACCACGAGTAGGTCCACACCGCGTCGTCCCAGTCGTCGCCGTTCCCCGACGCCGCTGTGGCCCCACCCCCGACGAGCACGGCGAGGATCAGATAGTGCGGGACGGCGAGCAGCCACCACTTGACCAGCACCAGTCCCCGGGAGAGGCGTTCCGGGTAGGGGACGTCGAAATCGGCGGGATAGTCCGTGCGGTGCAGCGTGAAGGGCGGATACCGGTCGGTGCCCAGGGCCGCGTAGGTGTAGAACCCGACGCGCCACCACCACCGCATCACGCCGACGTTGAAGTCGAACAGCGGCCGTGGGTAGCGGCCGGTGAACAGGATCGCGAAGCCCGCGACGATCGTCGTGACGAAATGCGCGATCGCGAGGAAGAAGAGCACGATGTAGTGCGGGATCGCCAAGAGCCACTTCACGAGCCACAGCCCGCGCGACGGCGCGTCCGGATCGCCGCGCAGCATCACCGGATAGGAGCCCGGGGCGACGGCTGCGGGAGGCGGAGCGTGCGCCGCGGGCGGGCCGTGCCGGCCGAGTCCCACCGCTCCGAGGACGAGCAGCGGCACCCCGATCACCAGTAGCACGAGCCCGCTGATCAGCAGCCACAGCGCGAGCGGTCCCAGGAACGGGAACTGGGCGCCCGCCTGCAGGTCCACCGCCACGCCCGGGGTGGCGTCGGCGTTCATCACGACGATCGACCACACCCCTTCCTGGAATTCCCAGCGCAGCTCCTGGGTGCCCGGGCCGGAGGCCGACGCGGCCCAGAAGTCCTCGTCACCGGGCACGCGGGCGGGGTCGTCGCCTGGGATCTCGCGATACTCGGCGCGGAACGGCTCGAACCGGACGTCGGTGAGCTCGGCGTGCGCGACGCCGGACAGGAAGGCGTCGACCTCCGCTTGCGGGCCGATGCCGACGAACACCGGCCGGCCGGGATCCTCCGACGCCGCACGCAATCTGAGCCGGCCGAGGTCCTCGGCGCCGAAACCTGTCGGCGCGTCGTCGAAGACCAGGTCGATGCGCTCGGAGACGAGCGCACTCGAGTCGGTGCGGTACCGCTCGGTGGGAGCGGTGAACCAGCCGTCGTCGCGCTGGGCGAAGTATCCCCAGCCGAGCACTCCGGCGGCGACGAGCAACGCCAGGCCGAGCATCGACAGCAGGACGCCTACAACGAACATGACGATCTTGCCGGCCTTCATATCGGCCTCCGATTCGCAGTGTCGTACACGCGGTCCGCACTCACCGTAGACGCCACCGAACAGGACGAACAAGACTTTGCCTCACCTCGCCACGCCGCACCCCGCGACACGTCACGCACAGGTTCCATGCGCGTAACGCATCGGCCACCTCCCGCCGTGTAGGGTGACTGCATCGACGACACGTCTCGGTCGATCGCTTCCGATCGGGCGAGTACAGCGTGATTTCGGTCGAGCACCACCAACCGAGCCCTGTCCCGTGACCGTCCTACCCGCATACCGGGTACGGGTGTAGCGGCGGCAGCGTCGGGGTACCACAGCTGCGGCTCCGCCGCCCCGACCCGGCTCGCCGGCCCGAAAGGACATCATGCACAACGAAACCGAGTTCCAGACGCCGCTCTTCGTCGAGCCCACCACTCCCGGCGACGAGGGGAACACCGAGCCCGTCGCGACCTCGCAGCCGCCGAGCGGTCCGTACGACTACCACGGCATCTTCTCCGCCCGGGCCTGACCCGCGTCACTGCCGGCCCGGATTGCGGGATGACAAGCCCGCCAGACGATCCCGGCAGTCTCTCTGCCCGGGAGGCCCTGCGACAGGGCCGCCGTCCGGAAGGCGTACAGTGGACGGCGGCCGGTGGGGAAGACCCGGCCACGCGAACGCCCCGGCCCCGCGCCGGGGCGTTCGTCATTCCGGACGCCGTTCGGTCGACGATTGGAATCGGCCGGGAACGGGAACGCAGTCCGAGGGTCGCCCACGACCCTTTCCCGACCGGAAGGACTTCCATCATGACCAAGGTGCTGTTCGTCGTCACCGGAGCCGATCACTGGACGCTGGCCGACGGGACGCGACACCCTACAGGGTTCTGGGCCGAGGAGCTGATCGAGCCGTACCGGGTGTTCACCGACGCCGGATTCGACATCACGTTCGCCACACCCGGTGGCCGCACCCCCGTCGTGGACGAAGCCAGTCTCGCGCCCGACGCCGCCGGAGGCGAGGAGCGCAGCGACGAACTGCGGCAGACCCTCGCCGACCTGAAGCCGGTCCTCGACTCCCCCACCGTGCTCGAGGACGTGCGCGCCGAGGACTACGACCTCGTGTTCGTCCCGGGTGGGCACGGCCCGATGGAGGATCTTGCCGTGTCCGAACCGTTCGGCCGGCTGCTCGGGAACTTCCTGGACGCCGACAAGCTCGTCTCCGTCGTATGCCACGCCCCCGCCGCACTGCTGCCGGCACGACGCGCGGACGGCGGCTGGCTCTTCGACGGGTACCGGATGACCGGCTTCACGAACGAGGAGGAGACGCAGGCCGGGCTGGCCGAGAAGGCGCCGTGGCTGCTCGAGGATCGCCTCCGTGAGAGCGGCGCCCAGTTCTCCGCGGGACCGGCGTGGCAACCGCACGTCGTGGTCGACCGCCGCCTCTACACCGGGCAGAACCCGGCGTCGTCGCGTGAGGTGGCGGAGCGGGTGGTCGAGGCGGCGAAGAACTGATCTCGCCCGAGCGGCGCCGCTTGTCGCCCTGACCGAGCCGGGGCGTGCAGTGTCACATTGCGGACATACCGGTCACCCGGTTTCATGTAGGGGTGCGCCGGCTGTGGAAGTGGAACAAGGAAGAGCCGTTCTTCGGGGACCCCGAAGAGCCCCGTGGCACGGCCGCGATCGTCGTGATGATCGCGGTCGTCGTCGCAGTGGGGACCGTGCTGTTGCTGACGGCGGGCGCGCCGCTGCCCTGACGCGTGGCCGACACTGCCGTCAGGCAGCCGGCGCCCACAACGGCGGCTGCAGGTCGAACCACGGTCGTGCCCGCTCGAGTTCGGCCGCCAGGGACAGCAGCAAACCCTCACCGCCCAGAGGCGCCACGAACTGCACCCCGAGCGGCAGGCCCGTCGTCGTCCAGTACAGCGGCAACGAAATCGCCGGCCTTCCGGTCAGATTCGCCAACTGGGTGTAGGGCGTCCGACCGAGGTTCTCGTCCACGATGCGATCCATGACGCCCGCCCGGCGGAGGACCCCTCCCAGATGTGCCGCGAGGAGGGCGCGACCGGCGGCGCGGACGACGCGGGGGGTGGTCAACTCACCGATCCGCGCCGGCGGGAACGCAAGCGTGGGAGTCAGCAACAGGTCGTACGTCTCATGGAAGACCGCCAACCGGCGGGCGTATCCGTTCCACCGCTCGAGCGAGGCGAGGTACTCGGACGGCCGCACCGAGTCCCCGAGGGCGGCGAGAAGACGGGTGTCCATTTCGAATCCCTCGGGACCACACCCGGTGAGCCGACGGGCTCGCCGGATCTCGACGGCCACCCCCGCGAACCACATCGTCAGGAAATCCACTGCGAGGCCGCGTTCGTCGACTCCGGTGGCCGCGGGTTCCACGTGGTGCCCGAGTTCGCCGAGCAGGGTCGCCGCATCGGCGACGGCCGCGACGGCCGCCGGATCCACCGGCGTGCCGAGCGGCGATTCCGTCGCGAATCCGATGCGCAGCCTGCGGGGTTCTTCCGACGCCACAGAGGAATACGAATCCTCGGGCATGGCAACCAGATACGGACCCGCCGGGTCCGGACCGGCGAGCACGTCCAGCATCGCCGCCGTGTCCCGTACCGTGCGCGTCACCACCCCGTGGCTGACGGCTCCGTGCAGGAGCTCACCGAACGCGGGACCACTCGGAACCACACCGCGCCCCGGTTTCAGGCCGACCAGCCCGCAGCACGCCGCCGGGATGCGGATCGAACCGCCGCCGTCGTTCGCCCCCGCCGCCGGCACCACCCCCGCCGCCACCGCGGCGGCCGAACCCCCGGAGGATCCGCCCGGGGTGTGCGCGGGATTCCACGGATTACGGGTGGGACCGTTGACCTCCGGCTCGGTGATGCCCTTCGCGCCGAACTCGGGGGTGTTGGTCTTCCCGAAGATCACCAGTCCCGCTCCGAGCCACCGGTCCACGACCAGCGCGTTGCGCTCGGCGGGCAGTGCGGCGAGGGCGCGGCTGCCACTTCCGGTGGGCGTCCCGGCGACGTCCTGCAACAGATCCTTGACCAGGAACGGCACCCCGGCGAACGGGCCGGTGAGTATCTCGCGCGCCCGGGCACGGGCCAGCTCGTCGAGCCGGTACACCACCGTGTTCAGAGTCGGCTCCACAGTGTCGAGTGGGCTCAGCGCCGCTTCGAGCAGCTCCCCCGCGTCGACCTGCCCGCTCGCGACGAGCCCGGCAAGGCCCACGGCGTCGAACCGGCGGTACTCGACGTAGTCCACGGCTCCGCCTCCTCGGGAACCCGGCTGTGTCTCCTCATTCTCCCGCCGGGGCCAGCACGAGGGGAGCGCTTTCACGCGATGTTCGCGCGACCGGGTTCGACCGAATGCGCCCGATCGGGACGGGGGCCTGCAACGATTTTGGATATGAAGCACTTTCGGATAGTCAACGAAGACGGGTCCGTCGTCGACCAGCAGCCGTTCGAGACCGAGGACGAGGCCCTGGCGTGGGCGCACACGCATCCGCGGGCGGGAACCCCGGGATGGACCCTGGAGGAGCAGGTCGAGGCAGACTGGGAGAAGCGGGAGAACTCCGAGCGGACCTGACCGCAGCGGACCGGGCTGCTCGGGCGGTGGATTCAGCCCTCCTGGCGCTTCGCCCACGTCAGCACGAGTCTCGGCTCTGCAGAATTGGACGAATCGAGTTCCAGCGTGGCGTCTTCCGGAGCGCCCGCGAGGAACGCACGGACGATGCTCATCGTGACCGGGGTGCTGAGGGGCAGAACGGCACTTTCGGTTTCGTTCGACATACACCGAACGTATCGTCATCGCGGGTCCTCCGCTGGGTGAGACGAGCGGTCGTCCGCCTCCGTCAACGCTCGCCGGCAGTCACGAGCGTCCGAGAACAGAGCCCCGACAACGGTGAGCACCTGGCCGGTCCGCAAGTCCGTGCGAACAAGATGATCAGTGGGTGTCGGTCGGCTGTCGGGGACAGCAACAGGCCTTCGCTGCCGGGCGGCTGCTGAGCGCAGATGATTCGACGAATGCGCCGCGACCAGGGCCTTCGTCCGGGACGATGCCCACTGGAAGTACTTCCGGATCGTGCACACGGACGGCGCCGTCGTCGACGAGCAGCCGTTCGCGACCCAGGACGAGGCGGGCGCGTGGGCACGCACGCACCCGTGGACGCTTCCCGACCGAGGAATGGGCTGGGAGCAGGCGGGGCGCTTCTCATCCCTTGCAGGTGAAGGGAGCTACCCGATCGGCGGCCGACGACTGTGTACCGCGCATCCGGGGCTCAACCTGCGAGTCCACTGATTCCGAGAGAGGACCGACATCATGGACGAAACCACGCGGCCTTCGGAGGCCCTCAACACGTTCCTGCATGCACTTCCCGGAGTCAACACCTGGGCGATGCGCAAGGGGTATCTCGAGGCGGGCATCCGGGACAACGACGTCGTCGTGTGGTCGGGGATGCTGGACTCCAGGACGATCCTGCTCGGGGGAAGTTCCGACTCTCTACTACTTCTCGACGTCCGCGGACCTGACCGGCGGTCCACTGATGGTCGAGAGTCCGCCGCTCACACTCACATTCATGAACGACATGTGGGCACGGTGGGTGACCGACTCCGGCATGGGCGGCCCGGACCGCGGTGCCGGCGGTTCGTCGAGGGAACCGGTCTCCCCATGAACACCGTCAATCCCAACGACAGTTCGTTCTACCAGTTCGCGAGTGACCTGGTGAGCGACCAGCCCGCCGAGGCACTCGATGCCGAGATTGCCGGCGAACTCGCCGCGATCGGGATCGTCAAGGGCAAGGCCTTCGAGCCGGACGCGCGGATGCGCGGATGCGCGGATGCGCGGATGCGCGGATGCGCGGATGCGCGGATGCGGGAGATCCTGACCGAGGCAGCCGCCGTGGGCAATGCGATCGCACGCACCCTCACGTTCCGCCCGCGCACAGAAGACGGGGTCCACTACTACGGGGAGGCGTCGCAATGGGTCAACGGCCTGCTCGCGGGCGGTTACGACCTCATGACCCCGCCCGCGGAGGTTTCCGACACGGGAATCGGGCCGTACCCGTCCGACGGCGCACGGAAGCTGCATCTTCGCACCCAGTTCTTCTACCTCGCCTGGGGAATCAGTCCGGCGATGTGCATGCGGATCACGAACCTCGGTTCGCAGTACCTCGTCACGGCCGCGGACAAAGAGGGCCGAACCCTCGACGGCGGCAGGCATTACACGGTGTCGCTTCCCCCTGGCATCCCGGCCGCCAGGTTCTGGTCCCTGACCGCGTGGGACAACCAGACCCGGTCCATGCTCGACACACCGCAACGATTCTCGAAAGTCGGCAGCCAGGGCTACCCTCGCCGGGCTGCGACCGCCGATCCCGACGGGTCGACGACGGTGCACTTCGCGCCCGAACTCCCCGACGGCGTACCCGATGGCAACTCGATCCAGACGACGCCGGGCAGGGGATGGTGTGTGTGCCTGCGTCTCTACAGCCCGCTGCAACCGTTCTTCGACAAGTCCTGGCGCCCCGGGGAGATCGAAGAAGGGGAGATCTGAAGGGATCACCGCCGTCGATGCTGGGCACCTCGTGCTGTTCACCCGACGACGCACCCGGTGGTGCGGGTCATTTGCTACGGCCGCGAATTGGTCGCCGAATTGTATAGATCGAGTGCCCCCAGTCGGACTCGAACCGACACTGCGCGGATTTTAAGTCCGCTGCCTCTGCCAATTGGGCTATGGGGGCGCAAGAAGAGGGTAGTGCGTGGTGTCCTTCCGGACCCGGGCAGGTCCGGAAGGACACCACGGCGACCTACGCGATCGACAGCGCGATCCCGTCGAGGATGTCGTGCTCGCTGACGACGAGCTCGCCGATGCCCGCGCGACGGCCGAGTTCGTCGGCCAGCACGGTCGTGACGATCGCCCCGCCGCCGATGACGTCGACCCGTCCGGGGTGCATCGGGCCGAGCGCCGCGCGCTCGTCGTGCGTGGCGGCGAGCAGGCCGTCGCACACCTCGCGCAGCCGGTCGAAACCGACGGTGGACAGGTGCACGCGCTCGGGGTCGTACTCCGCGAGGCCGTTCGCGAGGGCCGCGATCGTGGTCATGGTGCCGGCGACGCCGACCCAGGTACGGGCCTGCTCAACCGGCACGTGTGCGAGCGCCTCGGCGATCTTCTCCCTCGTGAACTCTCGGGCCGCCGCGATCTGTTCGGCCGTGGGCGGGTCGTCGTGCAGGCACCGCTCGGTGAGACGCACGCAGCCGATGTCGGTGGAGTAGGCGGCATGAACACCGTCGGCGTCGCCGAGCACCACCTCGGTGGAGCCGCCGCCGAGGTCCACGACGACGAACGGCCCCCGGGTGGGGTCGAGTTCGCCGACGGCGCCGGTGAAGGACAGCCGCGCCTCCTCGTCGCCCGTGATGACCTCGGCCTCGGCACCGGGGATCACTGCACCGAGGACCTCGCGGGTCATCGCGAAGAAGTCGTCCCGGTTGGCGGCGTCGCGGGTGGCGGAGGTCGCGACCATCCGCACCGCCTGCGCACCGGTCTCCCGGATGAGGCCGGCGTATTCGACGAGGGCGACGCGGGTGCGTTCGATCGCCTCGGGGGCGAGCCGGCCGGTGGCGTCGACGCCCTGCCCGAGCCGGACGATGCGCATCAGCCGCGTCACGTCGGTGAGCCGGCCGTCGTCGCCGAGGTCGGCGATGAGCAGGCGGATGGAGTTGGTGCCGCAGTCGATCGCCGCGACGCGGCGGGCGCCGACGGCGGTCACTCGGTCTCTCCGCGCAGCTCGGCGTAGGTCGGCCAGTCGGCGGGGACGGCGGTGCCACGCAGGCCGGCGTCGGCGGCGAGGGCGACGGCCTCGTCGCCGAACGGGTTCACGCCCGGCCCCTTGGCGAGGGAGTGCGCGATCAGGACGTGCAGGCACTTGACACGGTCGGGCATGCCGCCGCCGCTGAAGTCGGTGCCGAGCGAGTCGAGGGCGTCGCGTTCGGCGAGGTAGGACTCGTGGGCCCGCCGGTACGCGGCCGCGAGGTCGGGGTCGGCGGCGAGCCGCTCGGTCATCTCCTTCATGACCCCGCCGGATTCCTGCCGGCTGGCCTCGGCGGTGAGCCGCGGATCGGTGAGGTAGAACAGCGTCGGGAACGGCGTGCCGTCGGGCAGTTTCGGCGCGGTCTTCACGACGCCGGGGGCTCCGTCCGGGCAGCGGTAGGCGATGGCGAGGACGCCACGCGGGGCCCGCCCGAGCTGGGCGGCGACGGCGTCGAGGTCTTCCTGTGCGACGGGATCGGTCACCCGGTCGGTTCTCCTGGTTCTGGGGGCGCCACCGGCATCTGCCGCGGCACCGGGGCGGGTTCGGGTTCTGGCGCGGGAACGGACACCGACTGCCACAGGTCGCTGTACCAGGCGCCGGTGGAGGGCAGTTCCTCGGTCTGCTCGGTGACCGGTTCCTGGTAGTCGCCGGGCAGCTGCACCTGGTAGGGAGTCTCGCCGGGCATGACGAACCGCAGCCGTTCGCGGGCCTGGGCGCGGATCCACGCCGGGTCCTCGATCTGCGCCTTCTGTTCGCGGAGCGCCGCTATCTCCTGCTCGAGCTGTGCCCGTTCCGCGGCGACCCGCTCGGCCTCGGAGCGCTGGCTGACGTACGTGCGCAACGGAACCGCGAGGGTCAGGGCGAGGCCGCACACCACGAGGGCGAGGACGACGGCACGGCCGGTGGACAGGCCGAAGAAGGTGCGCTCGGCACGGGCGGGCCGGGACTCGCGCGGCGTTCCGACGCGGGTGGGCCGGGCCCGCCCCGATGCGCCCCCGGTGCGGGCACCGGGAGCGTCGGCGGGCGGTTCCGTCGAGGCGGTAGGTCCGGCCGGGCGGGCCCGTCCGGGCCGCCGGACGCCCGGCGCACCCTCGGTGCGGGTGCGCCGGGCACCGGGCCGGGACCTACCGCGCTGGCTCATGCGGGTGCGCTCAGCCCTCGATGTTGAAACGCGGGAACGCCAGTTCGCCGGCGTACCGGGCGGCGTCGCCGAGCGACTCCTCGATGCGCAGCAGCTGGTTGTACTTGGCGACGCGCTCGGAGCGGGCCGGGGCACCGGTCTTGATCTGGCCGCTGCCCACGGCGACGGCGAGGTCGGCGATGGTGGTGTCCTCGGTCTCGCCGGAGCGGTGGCTCATCATCGACTTGTAGCCGTTGCGGTGCGCGAGGTCGACGGCGTCGAGGGTCTCGGTGAGGGTGCCGATCTGGTTGACCTTCACCAGCAGCGCGTTGGCGGCGCCCTTGACGATGCCTTCCTCGAGACGCTCGGGGTTGGTGACGAACAGGTCGTCGCCGACGAGCTGCACCTTGTTGCCGATCTTGTCGGTCAGTGCGACCCAGCCGTCCCAGTCGTCCTCGCTCAGCGGGTCCTCGATGGACACCAGCGGGTACGCGGAGAGCAGCTCGTTGTAGAAGTCGGCGAGCTCGTCCGCGGTGCGGTCCTTGCCCTCGAACTTGTAGCCGGCGGCCTCGGTGTAGAACTCGGTGGCGGCGACGTCGAGCGCGAGCGCGACGTCGGTGCCGAGCTTCAGACCGGTCTTGGCGACGGCCTCGCTGATGAGGTCGAGGGCCTCCTTGGTGCCGGCGACGTCGGGCGCGAAGCCGCCCTCGTCACCGAGACCGGTGGCCAGGCCGCGGCTCTTGAGCACGGACTTGAGGGCGTGGTACACCTCGGCGCCCCAGCGCAGGGACTCCTTGAAGGTGGGGGCGCCGATCGGGGCGACCATGAACTCCTGGACGTCGACGCCGGTGTCGGCGTGGGCGCCGCCGTTGAGGATGTTCATCATCGGCACGGGCAGGATGTGGGCGTTCGGGCCGCCGAGGTAGCGGAACAGCTCGAGTCCGGAGGACTCGGCCGCGGCCTTGGCGACGGCGAGGGACGCGCCGAGCAGGGCGTTGGCGCCGAGCCGGCCCTTGTCGGGGGTGCCGTCGGTGTCGAGGAGGGCCTGGTCGACGGTGCGCTGTTCGGTCGCGTCGAGGCCGATGATGGCGGGGGCGATCTCACCGAGGACGCCCTCGACGGCCTGCTCGACGCCCTTGCCCAGGTAGCGTTCGCCACCGTCGCGCAGCTCGACGGCCTCGTGCTCACCGGTGGACGCACCGGAGGGCACCGCAGCGCGGGCAAAACTTCCGTCGTCGAGCAGCACCTCGACCTCGACCGTGGGGTTACCACGCGAATCGAGGATCTCGCGGGCTCCTACCTGCTCAATGATGGCCACTGGCTGATTCTCCTTCGATGGACTTCACGCTGCGGGGTCTGCACGCTGGGAACAGCCTAACCGCCCCGACCTGCGCCCGAAGCACGGCGCGCCCCACGGCGGCGGCCACCGGCCGCCCGCCCGGCGGGGAGGCGGACGGATCGGGCAGCCGCGTCAGGGCCGACGGCCCACCCCGTACGCGGCGGCGTGGTCGCGCACCAGCGCGAGGTATTCGCCCGAGAGGTTGTAGGCCGTCAGCGCCCGCGTCCAGCCTTCGGCGGTGGTGAGGTCGCCGCCCCGGTCGCACAGGTAGCGGCCGGCGGTCAGGGTCGCGTCGTCGATGTTGTCGGGGTCGGCGACGCCGTCGCCGTTCGCGTCCACGCCCCAGCGGAACCAGGTCTCGGGGATGAACTGCATGGGCCCCACCGCCCGGTCGAGAACGGGGTCGCCGTCGAGCCGGCCGCCGTCGGTGTCCCGGATCTCGGCCAGTCCGGGACCACCGTCGAGGGGCACACCGCGGATGGGCGGGTCGACGCGTCCGTCGGGGGCGATGCTCGCGCCGTTGTACCGGCCGTGCCGGCTCTCCACGCTCCCGATGCCGGCGAGCGTCGTCCATGCGAGCCCGCAGCCGGGGCGCGAGGCGGCGAGCACGGCTGCGGCGTGACCGTAGGCCTCGAGCGCGGTGCGGGGGATGCCGAGCGCCTCGGCCTGCGGTGCCGCCCAGTCCCGCAACTGGTCGGCGGTGCGGCCGGGGGCGTCGACGTCGATCGCCGGGACCGCGGTTCCGGGGGCGGGCGGGACGCCGTCCGGGATCGGGATGCGCGGCTCGCGCGGGCTCCAGACGGCAACGCCGACGACCACGAGGATCACCGCGGCGACGGCGCCGACCAGGACGCGCGGCCACGGCGAGCGTCGGCGCGAGGCGGCAGGGGGCATGGTTCCCATCATCCATATCCCCGGCAAAGCGCAGGTAAAGAGACCAAGGTCCCTGTCGACGGAGTCCCGACCGGGTGTATGTTTTCGGCTTGCATCACCTAAGAGAGGTTCGCCTCACCTAACCGTTGGAGTCATGCCCATGTCCGCACTCGCCGCGAGCTCCGAGGCCCCGTCGATCGCCACCCAGCTGTTCGGCTCCGGCCTCATCGGGCTCCGCGAGGGCCTCGAAGCCGGCATCGTCGTGATGATCCTGGTCGCCTTCCTCGTCAAGGCCCAGCGCCGCGACGCCCTGAGGTGGGTATGGCTCGGCGTCGGCACCGCGGTCGCCATGGTCGCCGCGACGTTCGGGATCATCCACTTCGGCACCACCACCCTCACCGGCCTCGCCGCCGAGGTGGCCGCGGGCCTCGCGTCGCTCGCCGCGGTCGTGATCGTGACCGCCATGGTGCTGTGGATGCGCAAGGCGTCGCGGTCGATCTCCGGGGACCTGCGCTCCGGAATGGAGAAGGCACTGCTCGCGGGACCGGCGGCGGTGCTCACCCTGTCGTTCTTCGCGGTCGGCCGTGAGGGCCTCGAGACCGCACTGCTCATGGTCGGGTACGCGGAGAACACCGCCGGCAGCGCCTGGCCGCTCGTCGGCCTGCTCGGCGGCATCGGCGTGGCCGCCGGGCTCACGGTACTGATGTACCTCGGGGCGATTCGGATCGACATGGCCCGCTTCTTCAAGTACACCGGCGCCTTCCTGATCGTGGTCGCGGCCGGCATTCTCGCCTACGGCCTGCGCGCCCTCCAGATCGGCGGCGTCCTGCCCGGGGGC
The DNA here is from genome assembly GCF_015654185.1 of Rhodococcus sp. M8. Taxonomy (NCBI): domain Bacteria; kingdom Bacillati; phylum Actinomycetota; class Actinomycetes; order Mycobacteriales; family Nocardiaceae; genus Rhodococcus; species Rhodococcus sp. M8. Next base: position 5,497,844 of record NZ_CP064065.1, on the reverse strand, counting down.
TCGAACCTCGCCTTCGACGTCTCGGCCCACTACGACGCCGGCAGCTGGTACGGCACCGTGCTGGCCGGGATCTTCAACCTCCGTCCGGACCCCACCGTCCTCCAGGCCGTCGCGTGGGTGAGCTACCTCGTCGTCGTCCTGTACGTGTTCCTGCGTCCCGTCGCGCCGGCCCGCACACCCGAACCGGCCGTCGCCGTCTGACCCCCTCCCTGTTCGAAAGGCACCGATCCATGCGTCGATCCACGTACGCCCTCGCGGCGGCAGCGGCCCTGCCCCTCGCCCTGGCGGGCTGCACCGAGAAGTCCACCGCCGGCGACGACGCGATCGCGGTCACCGCCACCGACACCGCATGCGACGTGGCGGCGGCGGACGGCGCGACCGGGCACTCGACCTTCAGCATCACCAACAACGGCACCAAGGTCACCGAGTTCTACGTGTTCGCCGCCGGCGACCGGGTGATGGGCGAGATCGAGAACATCGGCCCCGGACTCACCCGGCAGCTGATCGTGAACCTGCCCGAGGCCGGCACCTACGAGCTGTCCTGCCGCCCCGGCATGGTCGGCGACGGGATCCGTCAGGAGTTCGTGGTCACGGGCGATTCCCAGGCCGCCACCGACGCCGACGGCAAGCTCACCGAGGCGGGCGACGGCTACCGCCGGTACATCCGCAGCCAGACCGAAGCCCTCGTCACCGCCACGGGCGAGTTCGTGGCCGCCGTGAAGGCCGGCGACGTCGACGAGGCCAAGCGGCTGTTCCCGGTCAGCCGCACCTACTTCGAACGCATCGAGCCGGAGGCGGAGAGCTTCGGCGACCTCGACCCGCGGATCGACCTGCGCGAGGCGGACCTCGAGCCCGGCCAGGCCTGGACCGGATTCCACCGGCTCGAGAAGGACCTGTGGGTGCAGGGCCCCCAGCCCGACACGGGCGCGATCGCCGATCAGCTCGCGGTCGACGTCCAGGAGCTGGCCGACCTGGTGAACGCCGCCGACTACACGGTCGACCCGACCAAGATCGCCGGAAATGCACAGGGCCTGCTCGACGAGATCGCCACCTCGAAGATCACGGGTGAGGAGGACATCTTCTCCCACACCGACCTGTGGGACTTCCAGGGCAACGTGGACGGCTCGCAGGCCGCGGTCGCCGCGCTGCGCCCGATCCTCGACGCGAACGATCCCGAGCTGGGGCAGGCCATCGACGCCCGGTTCGCCGACCTCGACGCCGCGCTCGCCCGGTACCGGCAGGGCGACGGCTTCGTCTCCTACGACACCGTGACCGAGCCACAGCGGCAGGAACTCTCGCGCCTGATCGACGCGCTCTCGGCCGAGGTGAGCAAGGTGCAGGGTGTCGTCGCGGGAGCTGCAGGCGCATGAGCGGGACCCCGGACACCGCCGCGGCCCCCGCCGCCCGCGGGGGCATCTCCCGCCGCCGCCTGTTCGGTGCGGTCGGTGCCGGCGCCGCGCTCGCCGGAGCGGGCGCGGTGGTCGGCCGGGTCACCGCACCCGGCGCGGAAACCGCCCACGCCGGCGCCGTCCCGTTCCGGGGCGAACACCAGGCCGGGATCGTCACCCCCGCCCAGGACCGCATGCACTTCGTGGCGTTCGACGTCACCACCGACGACCGGGACGAACTCGTCGCGCTGCTGAAGACGTGGACCGAGATGGCCGAGCGGATGACCGCCGGGCTCGAGGCCACCGAGGACGGCGCCACCGGCGAGGGCCCCTACCATCCGCCCACCGACACCGGCGAGGCCCTGGACCTCGACGCCTCCCAGCTGACCCTGACCATCGGGTTCGGCCCGTCGCTGTTCGACGGCCGGTTCGGTCTCGCCGACCGCAGACCCTCTGCACTCGAGGAACTTCCGCACTTTCCCGCCGACAACCTCGATCCGGCCCGCAGCGGCGGCGACATCGCCATCCAGGCGTGCGCCAACGATCCCCAGGTGGCGGTGCACGCCATCCGCAACCTGGCACGGGTCGCGTTCGGCACCGCGTCGGTGCGCTGGTCGCAGCTCGGATTCGGCCGCACCTCGTCCACCTCGACGTCGCAGCAGACGCCGCGAAACCTGTTCGGATTCAAGGACGGAACCAACAACCTCAAGGCCGAGGACCCCGGCGCGCTCACCGAGTCGGTGTGGGTCGGCCCCGGCGACGACCAGGCCTGGCTCGCCGGCGGCACCTACCTGGTGGCGCGGCGGATCCGCATGCTCATCGAGCAGTGGGACCGAGCGGTGCTGCAAGAGCAGGAGCAGGTGATCGGCCGCACCAAACGCGACGGCGCTCCGCTGGGGAAGACCGGCGAGTTCGACGAACTCGACCTCGAGTCCAGGGGACCGGACGGGCCGTTCGTCCCCGTCGACGCACACGTGCGCCTCGCGTCGGCCCAGCACCTCGGCGGGCTGAAGATCCTGCGCCGGGGCTACAACTTCACCGACGGCTCCGACGGCTTCGGCCACCTGGATGCGGGCCTGTTCTTCATCGCGTTCTGCCGCAACCCGCTCGAGCAGTTCGTGCCGATGCAGCTCGAACTGGCACGACGCGACGCGCTCAACGAGTACATCCAGCACGTCGGATCGGCGGTATTTGCGTGCCCGGCCGGGCCGGCACCGGGCGAGTACTGGGGGCAGGCGCTCTTCGAGGCGTGAACCGTCCCGGAACGAGATCGGTGAGGCCGAGCGGGGCTCAGTAGGCGCCGTCGCGGTGCAGGACGGCCCGGAGGGTCCTGCGCAGGATCGACAGATCGAGGGCGAAGGTCCAGTTCTCGACGTAACGCAGATCGGCGCGGACCGATTCCTCCCAGCTCAGGTTGCTTCGTCCGCTGACCTGCCACAAGCCGGTCAGTCCCGGCTTGACGAACAGCCGCCGGCGGGCGCCGTCCTCTCCGTACCGCGCCACCTCGCATTCCAGCGGGGGACGTGGGCCGACCAGCGACATGTCGCCGGTGACCACGTTGAACAGCTGCGGCAGTTCGTCGAGCGAGTACCGGCGGATGAAGCGGCCGACCCGCGTGACACGGGGGTCCTCCCGCATCTTGAACAGGATCCCGTTGCCGTCGCTGCAGTCGGTCAGGTCGGCGAGACGATCCTCCGCATCGACCACCATGCTGCGGAATTTGAACATCGTGAACGTCCGCCCGTCCCTGCCGACCCGGGTCTGCCGGAAGAGCACGGGACCCGGGCTCGTGAGCCGGACGGCGAGGGCAATGGCCAGCAGCAACGGCGCCAGGAGCACCACGATCATCAGGGCGGCCACGCGGTCGAAGATGTTCTTCACCAACCACGCCGGGCCGGCGTAGCGCGGGGCACTGAGCTGGAGCAACGGCAGCCCGGCGAGCGGTGCCATGTGCAGGCGCGGCCCCACCAGGTCCATGAGAACCGGGGCCATGAGGAGATCGGCGCCCGTGTGCTCCAGATCCCAGCTGAGTCTGCGGGTCTTCGAGTGCGTCCAACCGCTCGACGGCAGCAGCGCCACCGCCTGGAATCCGTGCAGCTGGGTGATTCCGACGATGTCGTCCTCGGTCCCCAGCACCGGCACATCGTCGACGGCGAGGGGCAGCACCACTCCTGACGTCCTGGCGGGCAGGCAGATCCCGTCCACCTGCCAGCCCGCATCGCGCAGCTCCCCCGCCCGGGCCAGCAGCTCGTGCACCTCGATCGAGTCACCCGCGACGAGCACCGACCGCACGAGGCGTCCCCGGCGGCGGCGCATGCGGACGAATCGCCGCAACAGCAGGCGGGCACCCAGCGTTGCAGCGCCGGCCAGGGGCAAGGCGCCGAAGATCCAGGACTGGCCGCTTGCCGTCCCCCACGCGTATCCGGCCCCCGCCAGGACCGCGATCGCAAGGACGTAGGCACGGCCGACACGCCGGAACTCCTCGACACCCGCCCCGAGAACCCTGGCATCCCATGCCTTTTGCACCGCCAGGGCGAGCACGGCAGCGAATGGTACGACCATCACGAGCGCGAGCGTCTTACCACTGGGCAACTCCCCCCAGTGGTAGCCGAAGGTGACGGCCAGGTCCGCAATCAGCACGCACAATAGGTCGATGCAGAAGACAAGAATCGCATAGCGTCGTTCCCAGGCCGGCCGCGGCACGGCTTCCGGAGCACACAGCCCGGGCAGGCTCCGGACCACTCCTGTCCGGTCTCCGCCCCTTCGCTCCACGGACGAGCCTTCTGGGGCGTTTCCCGCCCCAGCGAAGGTTCTCGCCGTTTCCCGGTTTTGCATCAGGGCCCGCCCCATTTCGGAGTCGCACGACTCTCGGACCCCTAAAACATACTCGGAGATTGTTTCCCCGGCAATAACGGACTGGTAGTTCATTCGGGGAGCGAAGCCGGAAGTCTCCACGGGAGTTCGATCCTGCCGTGACGCAGCATCTCGACGATTTGCTCGGGCGGCTGAGGCCGGCTGAGGAGGAATCCTTGCGCGCGTCGACACCCGAGTTCCAGCAGCTTCATCGCCGCCGCCACGGACTCGAGCCCTTCGGCCACGACGTCCAGCCCGAACGCGGAGGCCAGCCCCATGATCGATTCGACGATGACGCGGTCGCTCTCGCTGCGCTGCAGATTGAGCACGAACGCCTTGTCGATCTTGAGTGTGTGGACCGGCAGAGACTTCAGGTGGGCGAGCGAGCTGTAGCCGGTGCCGAAGTCGTCGATCGCGCAGCACACACCCAGACGCTCGAGCCGGCGCAGTGTCTTGCGGGAGCGCTCCAGATCGCTGACGACCACGTACTCGGTGATCTCCAGGCACAGGCACGAGCTGCCCAGGCCGAACTCCTCCAGCGTGCTCTCCACCGTCTCCACGAAGTCCAGGCTCACCAGCTGCACCGGCGAGACGTTCACGCTCATCTGCAGGTTCAACCCCGGAATCCGGCGCCGCCACTCGGCCAGCTGCCCGCACGCCGTCCGCAGCACCCAGCGACCGAGTTCGCCCGCAAGGTTCGTCGACTCGGCCACCTCGATGAACTCGGCCGGCTGCAGCTTGCCCAGCACCGGGTGATTCCACCGCACCAGGGCCTCGACACCGAGAATGCTGCCGTCGCGCAGGTCGAATTCGGGTTGATATTCGAGGGTGAGGTGCTCGTCGTCGATCGACGTCCGCAGGCTCAGCTCGATGAGGTTGCGGCGTTCGCTCGCGCCCCGCATGTCGTCGGTGTACGCGACGACGCTGTTGCCGCCCTTGCTCTTGGCCATCAGCATCGCCTCGTCGACGCGCCCGAGCAACGCCACCGGAGTGATCCGTCCGGGCTCGCCTACGGCAACACCGAGGCTGCCGCCGCGACCGACGACCTGGCTGCCCAGCTGCACCGACATCCCGACCGCCCACCGCAGTGCCTCGGCGCGTTCCCGCGCCACCTCGAGCGACACCGCCCCGTCGAGCACGATGACGAATTCGTCACCGCCGAGGCGCGCCACCATGTCCTTCGGATCGCACACCCGCGACAGCCGCTGCGCGGTGCGGCACAGGAACACGTCGACGGCCGCGTGACCGAGGAAGTCGTTGAGCGGCTTGAGGCGGTCCAGATCGAGGAACAGGACGGCGACCGGTCCCGGCTGCCCCCGCTTCAACCGCTCCTCGAGGTGTTCGAGGAGAGCCCGCCGGCTCGCCAGGCCGGTGAGGTCGTCGTGATAGGCGGCGTCGCGCAGGTCCTGTTCCGCGCGGACCCGGGCCTGCACCTGGGCCAGCAACGCCGCGATCATCATCAAGGTATTGATCTCGTCCTCGCTCCAGTCACGATCACCGGCCTTGATGAAGCCCAGGGTGCCGGTGGTGACGCTGCCGGAGATCAGCGGCACCGCCGCGACCGAGACCTCGGGCACTCCCGAACCCGCACGCACCCGGTCCGCGTATTCGGCACCCGACTGCGCCGGACGGCTGACCGCCGGTTCCTTCATGGTCTCGGTCATGGCGAAGATCGGGTCGGCGTCGCGGAAGTGCACCACGCCCAGAGGATCCGGGCTCGGCACGAACTCCCGCGGCGGCCACTCGGCGACGAGCACCGTCGCGTGGATGTCATGGTCGTTGTAGCGAAGGAAGCAGGTGTCGACCTCGAAGTGCTCGACGAGGTCCTGGAGCACCCTTTCGATCACCGAGTGATGAGACGCGGCGTCCGCCGGCATGAGGCGGGAAGCGACCCGGGTGACAATGTTCTCGAAGCTCTTCTCCGCCATCCCAAACCCCTTGTGAGCAGCACATCCGACGCGACCGTGGCCGCATCAGGGATGTCTTCGAACCCTATCCGAGCGGCGCGCACTGCGAACCCGTTCCGGCTTCGCCCGCGCCACCCGGAGCAGGAGGGCGAAGCGTCGTCCGATCGGTCTGTCGAACACGTCGTCGAACGTCGACTGCAGCTTTCCGAGAGCGCCGAACCGGGCCTCCGAGAGCCGGGTGAGGTCGGTGTCGTCCTCGGCGTAGAGGAACACCGGTGACGCCGGCTGAACCGCCAGGCCCATACCGTGGGCGCATATCCACACGCTCTCGGCCGCCATTCCCGCTCGGACGTAGTCGGCCGGCCGCGGTCCCGACGCGAAGACCGCTACGAGTGCCGAGCTGCTCCGCACCCGCGTTCCGGTCAGACGCCCCAGACCATGCCCGAGGTCCCACTCCCCGAGTTGATCGAGCACATCGTTTCGCACCGTCAGGTCGAGCATCGTGCGCTCCGCGTCGTCCATCCCGAGTGCTCCGACGTCGATGCCACTGTCGATGGCCTCGGAGTGCGGCCACCGCAGTTCCGCGAGCATCTCCCGGCGCAGGACGGGAGTCAGGTAGCGGATCCTGTCCGATTCCGCGAGCAGCTCCGCGGTCTCGGCCAGGCGATCGACGTCCGTGACGACCCGGATCCGGCCGCCCTCCCGCGCGGCCGCCTCGTACAGGGCAGCCGTCTCGGCATCGGACAGTGGCGTTCCGTCACCGGGTTGCCGATTGGTGCCGCGCGAGAGCATGGCCTCGTACTGGGCGGCCAGCACCGGGTCGGTGTCGTCGGAGAACCGCATCGTCGCGATCACCTCGCGCGGCGGCTCGCCGCGGTCCCGCGCGAGCACTCGGACCGGGCCGAGTATCCGGTGGGCCGCCGCGGCGATGCGCGCGTTCTGCAGGGCTGCGCCGAGCGCCACGTAGGTGCCCCGACAGTGGATGTCGATCGCGGTCGGCACGAAGTCGTCCGAGATGTCGATCTCCAGCATCCCGCCGCCGGCCGTGATGGACCAGGGTTGGCTGTTACCTCCCGAGGGGGCTCTGTTCGCGGCATGCAGAACCCGGTCGATCGGATCGTTCGATTCCGCGGGCAGGGGGGCTTCCGCGACAGCCCGGTTCCCCGGATCCGCAGGTGGGGTCAGGGCGTCGAGGCAGGCCTCGACGTCCACGCGGCCTCGCCCCGAGTTCAGCGGCTGCCCGAGGCCCAGCCGGCGCACGACCGCGGCGACCGTCGCGCCGCCGAGCATCACCTCGCTCCCCAGTTGAGGCCAGGTGACCAGCGTCCGCTCCACCTCCAGGAGGGAGGCGGCCATCCGGGTCGAGATCCGCTCCGGTCCCAGCAGGCGCAGAGCGTACGGAATCTTCTCCCGACCCGACAGGGCGGCGAGCCGCTGCGGGTCGATCTCTCCCAGCAATCCGTGAAACGGGGGTCCCGGCCGCAGATCGAAGCGCTCGACGTCGATCAACCCCCGGTCACTCGTCTCCATCACCACCGGGATTGCTCGCCGGGCCGCTTCCGCGCGCAACACGACCTTGACGTCCAGGGAGTCGCACTCGTCCACGACGACGTCGAGTCCGTCCAGGAACTCGCTCATCGTTTCCGGTCCGACCCCGTCGGGCCACACCGACAGGGACAGGTACGGATCCAGCTCCGAGAGTCGTCGCGCGGCCACGACCGCCTTGTTCGTGCCCAGATCGACGAGGGAGGCCGGCACCCGGTTGAGATTCGACAGCTCGATCGGGTCGAAGTCGGCGAGCCGCAGTTCCCCGCCCACCCCGTCGAGCACCAGCGCTTGCGCAACCGAGAAGCCGACGCTCAATCCGACGATCCCCACCGTCACCCCGCGCAGCCGGTCCTGTTCGGCCGACGTCACCTTGTTCCGGTTGCGATCCAGCCGTAGCCGCCGGAACGAGTGCGGGCCGAGCACGCGGACGACGGTCCGGCGCCAGGGGTAGTGGACCCACCGTGCCGGTTCGTCGAGCAATTCGCTCCCCGGCGGTGGGAGCACTTCGCGCAGTCCTCTCACCTGATCGACGAGACGGTCGACGACCACGAGGCCGGGTTCGGAACGAACGCGCCGGAATTCCTCCATATCCTCCGGCCGGTCTTCCACAAACACGGAAGCCGTCCATCCCGCCTCGCCGTCGGACATCACGCCGGCTCCCCGTCGAAAGGATATCCACCCACTTCTCGTCGGAGCCCGTCGCCGAGCGGATCGGCGCACAGACGGTCCCACCACATGAGCCGGGTCCGATAGCGGGCGTCCGGGTACGGGGTGGCCGGCATGCTCTCGTCCACCACTCCCCCGCAGGTCTTCCACAGATCCAGAAGGTTGTCGGCGGCCGTGGCCATCATGTATCGGGATTGGAGCAGGTCCATGAACTTCGCGCCCATCCGGGCTATCGCAAGGGTGAGCTCCCGACGCTGGGGCACATCCTCGGACACCCATGCGGCCTTCGCCTCGATCAGGCCGAACGGGATTCGGCTCTCGATCATGCTGCGGAGGTGATCGACGTGCTCGGGAGCACTCCACTCGGTCACGGCATGGGACTCGTCCGCACTGCGAAAAGGCCCCTGGGCTCGTACCCCACCCACGACGACCCCCCTTCGATCGAGCCCTGCGCAGAACATCGCCGTGTTCTCCCCGCTTCGCACCTTCTCGTACTCGAGTGCGCACTCGACGCCGAATCTGCGATAGGCACCCAATGCCCGGGCGAGATATTCGTTCCACAGATCCGGCGCCGCACTCGGTGCGGCAGCGACGAACGAATACCCGGAGGCAGGATCCCTGTAGGTCGAGACGCGCTCGCGCACCGAGTCCGATGCGACCCGCACTGCTCGATCCACTGTCGGCCTCCGACCTTGCGGGTGACCCCGATCGGAGTTACCCGGCGGACCACATCAGGCCCTCTCGCTCACCGCCGTCGTGATCGTCGACCTGGGACAGCACGGGGCATACATGTGGCTGTATGGGTCGAGTATGCAGTATTCGGGTGTTTCACACGGTCTTCAAGCCAAAGATATGTAAAGTTCCGTTACTCCCGACGGGCCGATGACAGCCACCTCCTCACGGTACGCCCGTTCGATCCGACCCTCCTTTTCGGCAATCTCGACCTGGTGCCACACGTCCTCGACGGGATCGGAGTGATCCCCGCCCGGAACGAAGCGGGCGAAGTATCCGGTGGGGATCCGCACCAGCGAGTCTCCGATCGTCAGGTCGGACAGGCCGTCGCAGCGATAGCCGACCACCGCGTTCCATCCGACCTCGGGGTGGCAGATGTAGACCACGACCACCTCGCCGATGCCGCGCGCGCGGATGCGATCCTCCGTAAAGGTCAGCAGTTCGGACCGCTGCCCGGTTGCCCCCGGCTCGAGTCCGGGCAGAACGAGTCCCCCCACATAGTGGTCGTGCAGCTTGGTGAGTTCGAAAGTCATTGCGCACCACCCTTTTCCGTGGTTCGGATCGCCACGTACATGTCGATGCGGTACGCGTGGGGATAGAACTCGAAGTCGCCGGTGAACGACCGGACGATCTCGCCCGCCTCCTCGGCCGCACGGATCTGGTTCCACAGGTCGATGAAGACGCCGGGAAACGTACCGGTCGAGGAGAACTTCGCGTAGGTCCCGGCGGGCAGGCAGGCCACGAGGTGGCCTTCGGTCACCTGATCCAACGACTCGCACTGATACCCGACCGTCTGGGTGTAGTAGGAGTCGATGTCGACCGCATGATCGGTGTAGGCGGAGGCCAGGGGCCCGCCGAGTTCCTGCTTCAGCACCGCCGACCATGCCCGTTCGAGCGCCCGGTCGCGAACCTTGCCGAGGGCCCGGCGCGGGCTGCGCACGGGTAGGCCGGCGACGAGCGTCTGGTCACGCTGAACGATCTGAAACGACATCGGGCGACCTCCCCAGGATCTCACCGTACGCCTCGACACCCCGGCGTGCCCGACCCACGTGTGGGGTGTGAGTGATTCGAGTCTAGGGGTGTCTACCAATTGGCACCAAACAGCAGGCAAAACAATCTCGAAGATTGTTTCAGGGTTCCATTCATCCCCTCAGTATGATTATCTAATCGAGTCGGACCTGATGTTGCGAATATCTCGTCGGCACGGTTCCCACCGACTGCCCGAGGGGTGCCATCAATGAAGTGCCGCCTGTGCGAATCGGAACGGCTCCTCAGCGTGCTCGATCTCGGCGCCACACCGCCGTGCGAACGCTTCCTGGCCGCGGACGAGCTCGACCTGCCCGAGACCACCTATCCGCTGCACCTGCGGTTGTGCGAGGACTGCCTACTGCTGCAGATCCCGGCGCTGATCACACCCGAGGACACCTTCACCGAATACGCCTACTACTCGTCGTTCTCCGACTCCTGGGTCGACCACGCGCGGCAGTTCGTGGAAGCCGCCATCCGGGATCTACATCTCGGCGCGGGCTCGTCGATCGTGGAGGTCGCCAGCAACGACGGTTATCTGTTGCGGCACGCGGTCGCGGCCGGCATCCCGTGCCTGGGCATCGAACCGTCGGTGAATGTCGGTTCCGCGGCTCGTGCCATCGGGGTTCCCACCGTCACCGCTTTCCTCGACGAAAGCCTCGCCGAGGACATCCGCGGGGAGTACGGGCCCGCGGACCTGGTCGTGGCGAACAACGTCTACGCCCACATCCCGGACCTGCTCGGGTTCACCCGATCGTTGCGCACCCTCGTCGCCGACGACGGCTGGATCTCCATCGAGGTGCACCACGCACTGAACCTCGTGCGCGAAGCGCAGTTCGACACCGTCTACCACGAGCACTTCCAGTACTACACGGTGCTGTCCGCGATGCGGGCGCTCGCCACCGGCGGCCTGTCGGTCGTCGACGTGGAACTTCTCGGCACCCACGGCGGATCGATCCGGCTCTGGGCCCGGCCGGACGAGGTCGCGGATCCCCCCGGGTCACGGGTGGAAGCCGTGCTCGAGGAGGAACGCCGGGCGGGTCTGCACACGAGGGCGGGTTACCGCGAACTCGAGGCCCGCGCCCGTTCCGTCCGCCAAACCCTCCTGCGCTTCCTCCTCGACTGCCACGACCAGGGCCTGTCCGTCGTCGGTTACGGCGCGCCGGGCAAGGGCAACACCCTGCTCAACTACTGCGGCATCCGCCCCGACCTCATGGCGTACACCGTCGACCGGAATCCGTACAAGCACGGGCGTTACACGCCCGGCGCCCGGATCCCGATCCTGCCGCCGGAGCAGATCGACAAGGACCGGCCCGACGTGGTCGTCGCCCTGCCGTGGAACCTGGCGGCCGAACTGACGACGCAGCTGCAGTACATCGCCGCCTGGGGCGGCCGGCTCGTCTTCCCGCTGCCCACTCTGCACACCACCATCGGCCCCGCCGACTTCGTCAGGAGGATCACGGTATGAAAGTCGTTCTGTTCTGTGGCGGCTACGGCATGCGGATGCGCAGCGACCGCACCGACGAAATCCCCAAGCCCATGCAGATGGTGGGACCGCGGCCGCTGCTGTGGCACATCATGAAGTACTACGCGCACTTCGGCCACACCGAGTTCATCCTGTGTCTGGGCTACGGGGGCACCAAGATCAAAGAGTTCTTCCTCGACTACCACGAGGAGGCATCCAACGACTTCGTCATGCACCGCAACCGGGTCGAACTGCTCCATACGGATATCAGCGACTGGTCGATCACCTTCGTCGACACCGGCCTCGAATCCTCGATCGGCGAGCGGCTTCGACGCGTGCGGAACTATCTCGGAGGCGACCAGCACTTCCTGGCCAACTACGCGGACGTGCTCACCGACGCGCCACTCGATCGGATGATCGAGCGGTACCACGAGTCCGGCGCGACCGCCGCACTGCTGGTCGTACCCCCACAGTCCTCGTTCCACTGTGTGGATCTGGCCGAGAACGGCGAAATCAAGGAAATCGTGCCGGTCAGCCACTTCCCCATCTGGGAGAACGGCGGCTACTTCGTGCTGAATCGGGAGATCTTCGAGCTGTTGCCGCCAGGGGGTGACCTTGTCACCGACGTGTGCGGCACCCTTGCGGGCCGCGGCCGCCTGTTCGGATATCGGCACGACGGCTTCTGGAAGCCGGCGGATACGTTCAAGGAACGTGCGGAGCTCGACGACAACTACGCGCGAGGGATCCGGCCGTGGATGCTGTGGGAACCGACTGCCGTGGCGGTGCAATCATGATCGAGCTCTGTGCCGGCGACGTCCGAGAGATCGCAGTGCTCGGTGCGCACTGCGACGACATCGCCATCGGTGTCGGCGGCACATTGCTGACGCTGTCGGCTCGGGTCTCGTCCCCGCTGCGCGTGCATGCGTTCGTACTTTCCGGTGAGGACTCGCGGCGCGAGATCGAAGAGCGGCACGCTCTGGCGGCGCTGTGTCCCGGTGCCGAGGTCGAGGTGAGGGTCCTCGACGTTCCCGACGGCCACGCCCCTGGATACTGGGAGCCCATCAAGAACGCACTCGAATCGTTCCGGCACACCTGCGAACCCGACGTGGTGTTCGCGCCGCATCGCGACGACGCGCATCAGGATCATCGAATACTGGCCGAACTGGTGCCCACCGTCTTCCGTGACCACCTGGTCCTGGGGTACGAGATCCTCAAATGGGAAACGGATACGCCACGACCGACGATCTACCATCCGCTGACCCGCAGGATCGCCGAGGAGAAGGCACGGATCCTGCTCAAGCACTACCCGTCCCAGACCGACCACGACTGGTTCGACGAACAGGCATTCCTGGGTCTTTCCCGTCTCCGCGGCGTGCAATGCCGACGGCCGCACGCCGAGGCCTTCGTCGTGGAGAAGGCCACCGTCCACTTCGGAAAGGTATGACATGCGTGTCCTCGTCACCGGTCATCAGGGATACCTCGGGTCGATCATGGTGCCGGTCCTTCGCTCGTACGGTCATGAGGTGATCGGCCTGGATTCCGGTCTCTTCGCCGACTGCATTCTCGGGCCCGCTCCGCAGGATCCTCCCGCGATCCGGCTCGATCTACGGGACATCACCGCATCGCACCTGACGGGATTCGACGCCGTGATCCACCTCGCGGCCCTGTCCAACGATCCCCTCGGCGCGCTCGAACCGAGAATCACCTACGAGATCAATCACCAGGCCTCCGTGCGGCTCGCTCGATGCGCCAAGGCGGCTGGTGTGCGTCGCTTCCTCTACGCATCCACCTGCTCTGTCTACGGCGCCGCCGGGGAAGATGCCGTCGACGAGAGTGCACCGCTGCGCCCGCTCACGCCGTACGCGGAGAGCAAGGTGCGCGTCGAGGACGACGTGGCTGCGATCGCCGACCCCGGCTTCTCGCCGGTGTTTCTCCGCAACGCCACCGCATTCGGGTTCTCGCCCCGACTGCGAGCGGACATTGTCCTGAACAACCTGGTGGGGTATGCCGTTCTCACCGGCGAGGTGCGTGTGCTGTCGGACGGAACCCCTTGGCGACCGTTGGTGCACGCTCGGGACATCGCGGAAGCGTTCGCGCGCTGCCTCGTGGCGCCGGTGGACGCCATCCACTGCCACGCATTCAATATCGGCACCGAAACCAACAACCTGACGGTGGCCGACATTGCCGGTGCCGTGGTGGACGTTGTCCCTGGCTCCGAACTCGTGATCACCGGGGAGAGCGGCCCCGACCCTCGCTCGTACCGGGTCGACTTCTCTGCTGCTCGGGATCGGCTCGGCTACGAGGCGAAATGGACAGTTCCCGAAGGCGCCGCGGAACTGTACGAGAAGTACACCGCCTTCAGCTTGAAAATGGAGGACTTCCACGAGCGGTTCACCCGGCTCTCACACCTGAAGGAGCTACGGGAAACAGGAATCCTGGACGAATCGATGCGGTTTGTCAATGCAATCGCGTGAGCAACTCCCGCCAGCTTCCGGCCTTCGCGTCCCTCGCGGACACGGCCGTTACCGGCAGCGGCCAGTCGATCCCGAGATCCGCGTCGTCGTAGGCGACGCCGATGTCCTCCGCCGGGTCGTGCGGCCGATCGATCCGGTAGCAGACGTCCGCCGTCGCGGTCAGTGCCTGGAACCCGTGCAGGAATCCCGGCGGAACGTAGAGGTGGCGAAATTCTTCGTCGTCGAGCCGGAACGCCTGGCTTCGTCCGAACGTCGGCGAGTCGGGCCGGATGTCGATCAGGACGTCGTGCACCGCGCCGTTCGCACAGCGCACGAGTTTGGCTTCGCCACGGCCGGACCTACCGTGCATTCCCCGGACGACGCCGCGGACCGACCGGGATTGGGAGTCCTGCACGAACGCCGCGGCAGTTCCCGGCCTGCCGAGGTGGTCATCGAACGTCTCCGCGTCGAACGTGCGCGTGAACAGCCCCCGTTCGTCGCGGAAGGGCTGCGGAATCAGCACGATCACGTCGGCCAACTCGGCTTCCTCGATGCGCACGAGGAAATGTTCCCATGAGTGTGTGCCGAGCGTGCGGAATGCCCGATCTGGATCGAGTACTCGATCTCGGAAAGGTGCCGGCCGCCGATCACTTTCCCCCAGCCGACGACGTCATCGGCGACGACGAGGTCTCGCATCCCCTTGCCATGGATCTGTGTGCGACGTGCGGCCTCGCGCAACTCGCCGAGGACGACACGATCATCGAGGAGCCACGCGGCGTCGAACCGCAGGCCCTGAGAGAACAGGCCGTGTGTGCGGTACGGTGCGTCGCTCGATCCGAGCGGTTACGGGGCTCGACCGTACGGGAGTTCGGCAGTCCCCACGGAGGGACGTGGCTTCCGCTGCTCGTCGAGCGTGGCTTCACCGTGGCCGACGGTACCTGCGACGTCGTGCTCGACTGTTTCGGCCTGATGCACGAACCGGACCAGTTGAAGGCCATGGTCGAGCGAGCCGCTGCCACAGCCCCGGACGGTGTGCTGCTCGTCCAGTTCCATTCCCTGGCCACCATCGTCTGCCGGGGCCAGTGGAACGCGCTTCGTCATGGCCACTTCGCGTACTACTCGATGACGGCGCTGACCCGCCTCCTCGAGGACGTCGGCATGGGTCCGGTGGCGGCCTGGACGTTCGACCTCTACGGCGGCACGGTCCTCGTCGCGGCCATGCACGGGCAGGTCGAACCGGACGAATCGGTGCGGAGGGTCTTCGCCGACGAAACCGGTATGACCGATCCACGCACCGTAGGTTCACTGCAACGTGCTGCCGACGACCATGTGCGCTCACTGCGCACCTGGCTCGAGGACGAATACCGGTCCGGCAAACGCGTGTACGCATATGGCGCGGCGTCCCGTGCGGTGGCGTTGTTCAGCCTCGCGGCCGTCGACCGGAGGCTGGTGGCCGCGGTAGCCGACGCCTCACCGGCTAAACAAGGGCGCCGAATGCCCGGCACCGACGTGCCGATCATCTCGCCGGAGGAACTCGTTGCAGCTGAGCCGGACCGGGTGCTGCTGACACTTCCGGATCTGCTACCGGAAGTCGATCGGAGGTACCCCGCACTAGCCGGACGATGGAAGGTCGACGGTTCATGAGCTCGATCGGACATGCCCCTCCCGCGATGCGCATGATCGCGCCCATGCCTCGGCTCCGGGCCGACGGCGCCAGATGGATCGCCGACGTGCGCCGGCTCGAATCCCTGGGGTTCGACACGGTAGCCGTCTCCCAGCACGTCAGCCACGGCTGGCAACTTGCTCCACTGGTCGCCATGGCATACGCCGCGGCCGGCACCACCCGGTTACGGGTCCTGTCCCTCGTATTGCCGAACGATCTTCACCACCCGGCGTTGCTCGCCAAGGACATCTCGACGATCGACGTGCTCTCAGGCGGACGAGTCGAAGTCGGGATCGGCGCCGGCTGGCAGCCGGACGACTACGCGGCCCTCGGCCTCCGATTCGACACCACCGGCCGGCGGATCGCGAGGCTGGACGAAGCATTGACGGTGTTGCGACGCTACTTCACGGCCGAGTTCGTCGATTTCGAGGGAGAACACTATCGAATCGGCCACATGGAAGCCCTTCCACGGTGCGTACAGCAACCGAATCCGCCGATTCTCGTCGGCGCCGGAGGGCCCCGGATGCTCGACCTCGCCGGACGTGCCGCCGACATCGTCGGGATACACCCGAGCATGCGCGCCAACACGATCGACGAAGCGGCGATCGCCGACCTCACGCCCGATCGCATCGAGGCCAAGATCCGGAGAGTCCGGGCCGCCGCCGACGCCGCGGGGCGGCCCTGTCCCGTCCTCCAGTTCAACTGCTACTACGTCCGCGTGACGGACGCGCCGCACGGTTCCGTGCCACGTTCGTCGTGGTCGGGGCACATCGAGGCGGCCGGCGACACGTTGAAGGGCTCGCCGGCGATACTTGTCGGCACGGCGTCGGAATGCGCGGCGCAACTGCTCGAGTGGCGAGACCGATACGGAATCACATACTGGCACTTGGGTCAGGACGTCGACAGCGCTGCTCGGATCATCGAAGAACTGGCTGTACAGTCCGTTTCGGTCCGGACGGCTGCGCCGTGAGTACATCGGCTGCACCCGATACTCCGCTACGCCGGGGCCTTCGGCGATTCGCCACGCACCGAGGGCTCCCGCTGCGATCCCGGGCACGGACCCCCCATGGCTGACAGCAGTCTGTCCACGGGAATCCGCTGGAGCGGCATTTCCGTGATCGGTAGGGAGGTGTCCCGAGCCGGGTTCACGATCGTGCTTGCCCGGTTGATCGGTCCCGAGGCATTCGGCATCGTCGCGCAGGCATTGGTCTATATCGGCATCGTCGCACTCCTGCTGGACCAGGGCTTTTCCAGCGCACTGATCCAGCGCGAACGCATCGAACCCGACATGCCCGGTGCGGTCGTTACGGTCAATCTGGCCGTCGGGGGGGCGCTCACCGCCCTGACCTGCGCCGTCGCCTCGACATGGGCCTCCTTCATGCACTCCCCCGAGCTCACCCTCGTGCTCGTGGCGCTTTCGCCCAGCTTGCTCATCCGAGCCGCCTCGATCACGCCGCGGGCGCTGCTCCAGCGCGACATGCGGTTCCGCGAGATCGGCCTCGCCGACATCACGGCCGCAATGGTCGGCGGGTTGGCCGGGTTGGGTGTCGCGCTGGCAGGGGGCAGTTATTGGGGACTGGTGGCACAGATTGTCACCACCGACTCGGTGCTGCTGCTGATGCTGCTGGCAGCGGGAGCCGGACGGTCGCCGAATCTGCGTCTGAGGCACCTGCGCGACATCGCCGCCTTTTCGTGGCGGGCGTTCACCGCCGGACTGCTGATCAACTCGGTGTCCCGGAATATCGACAACCTGTTGGTAGGACGGTTTCAGGGCCCTCAAGCTCTGGCCTTCTACGGCTTGGCGTATCGGCTGCTGCTCTTGCCGGTTCAGCTGGCATGCACCACCGTCGGCGCGGTGTTGTTTCCCGCGTTCGCCCGACTGGCGCACGACCTCGATGCGCTTCGTAGGGAACTGGCGCGTGCAACGCGCGCCAATGCCGTCCTCGCGCTGCCCGTCATGGCCACGGCCGCCGTAGCAGCGCCCCAATTCATGGCCCTGCTGTTCGGCTCCCAATGGGAACCTGCAATCCCCATCATTCAGGTACTCGCCATGGCAGGCGCCATACAGGCGATCTACCAGCCGTCGACAGCTCCCCTGATGCTCGGGCTCGGGCACGCAGGGCTCAACCTGCGCTATGCGTGGCTCACCACCGTCGTGTCCACCACAGGCATCGTCGCCGGTCTGCCGTTCGGTCCGTTCGGCGTGGCAGTCGGTTACAGTCTTGCGACCGGACTGCTCGTCCCCGTCGAGTGGCTCATCCGGCGGCGACTCCTCGGCGTAACTCTGCGCAGCCAGGTCGCCTTGTTGCTGCCGGGTCTCCACGTGGCGATCTGGGCGGCGGCGACCTACCTTCTGGTTGCCGTCCTCGTGCCGGATCGCACTGTGGTCGTGCTCGTACTCGGAATGCCGGGAGCGGCCGTTGCGGGTGCAACCGTTCTGCGACTCGCACATCCAACACTCTTCGCCGAACTTCGGCACATGGCCGACCGGGTACTCGGCCGCGGGGGCGGTCCGCCCGTTTCCTCCGAGGGTCGCACCGACGTCGCGCGCTAATCGACAGCGGCCTCGACCACGGGCTGCATCCGACGCTCCCACGAAACCGCGTCGATGAACTGCTGTCGCCGGCCTTCCGGTGCGCTCCCCATGTCGAGGACCCGCTTCACGCCACTCGCCCATTCCTCGCGCCGGCAGATACACACCCGCTCGTCGTCGACTCCGTGAATGGGGGGCAGATCAACCGACAGCACGGGGAGCCCGGCAGCGAGATACTCGTAGAGTTTGAGGGGCGACATCGCGCGGATACAAGCCTGATCGCGGTGCGGAATCAATCCGACGTCGCAGGCTTGCACCAATGCTGCGAGTTCATGCTGCCCGACTGGGTCGAACACATGCACGCGGTCGAGCGAACGCAGCCACTCGACGGTCCGCGCATCTCCTGGATAGCCGATCATGACCAGCGAACCCACCATGCTCGCCGTGGTCTCGACCAGATCCGCTTCGAGACGGTCGTCGATCGTGCCGGTGTAGACGGCGCGAGGTCGCGGCAGCGCCGCGATCCGATCGGGTTCAGGATGCCGCGGACGCCACACGTCGGCGATCACCCCGTTGGGCACGACTGTGGTGCGCGGCGAAATACGCTCTGCGAGTTCCTCGGACACCGCAAATATCGCGGCTCCGCGTTCCTCGATGCGCCGGTAGGCTTCGCGGTAGAGATCCCACCATCGAACCACCCCCTCCCCTGTCGCCCAATCGTCCTGGCCGAAATACACGACCTTGCTGATCCACGGAGAATCACAGAATGCCGCCACGAAGGGGTTGTAGGTGACCAGGGCCGCCGACCTCGGACGCGGTTTCCGTTCGCCGCGAGTCCGAGCCAGCGCGCGCCCGAGCACTGCGCCGTAGCGGCGATAGGACCGTTCCACCCTGCCGAGATCGGTGGGATCGCCCGTCCGCAATCGGTGAGGCCGGACGCGGACCGCGTTTCGCCCGGCGACTGTGATGTCCTCGACGAGCCGGACAGGCCGACGGCGCGCCGCGGATACGACGTAGGAACGCCACGGATCGGCCACGATCAGTCTGCCGACCCGATCGTCGTGGGCAAGGGCAAGCAGCGTCTGGTCGGGCGGTCGGCAGAATTCACGACCGACTGCATCGTCGAACATCTCGTACGAGAACCCGAACACCACGTCAGGCCGGGGAGACGCCGAAGGGCTTCGCTCCATACCTCCAGATCCTAGGTCGATCGGTGCAGGGAAGGTCGCCGATCGGGATCCGCGATATCGAGGTCCTCGCGTGCCGGTCAGGCCCGACCGTAAGGCAGGATTCCGTCCGTATCGATTTCGACGCCGACCGCACGATCCGACAGAGCTGCGTCCCATACACTGGCCGGTAGTCACGGCACCCTCTGTCAAGGGACAGGAGGACGTCCCTGTGGGCGGACAGGTGATCTCCCTGCCTGCGGACAGTTGATCTCCCTGTCCGCGGTCAGGTGATCTCCCTCGATGTCAGGTCAACGGCACCACCCCGCGTCCGGCGGTGGCCTCGCTCAACCGCAGTGAGGTGCCCTCGGTGATCACGACGTGGGCGTGGTGCAGCAGCCGGTCGACGGCGGCGGTGGCGAGGGTCTTCGGCATGATGGTGTCGAACCCGGACGGGTGGAGGTTGCTGGTCACCGCCACGCTGCGGCGTTCGTAGGCGGCGTCGACGAGGCGGTAGAACGCCTCGGCGGCGGCCTGACCGGAGGGCAGCATGCCGATGTCGTCGACGACGATCAGCTCGGCCCGGGTGATCTTGGTGATGGTCTTGGTGATCGACCCGTCCACCGCGGCCCGCCCGATCGCGGCGGTCAACGATTCGAGGGTGAACCACGACACCCGCATCCCGGCGTCGATCACCGCATGCGCCAACGCCTCGACGAAGTGGGTCTTGCCGGTTCCGGACGGGCCACTGACGGCGAGGTTCTCGGCGCGATGCACCCACTCCAACGCCGCCAGGGCGCTCTGGGTGGGGACCGGGATCGACGAATCCTCCTCGCGCCACGAGGAAAACGTCTTGCCGGCCGGCAGCCCGGCGGCTTTGCGGCGCATCGCCCTGGTGGCTTCGTCGCGGCCGCGGATCTCCTCGGTCAGCAGCACTTTGAGGACCTCGGTCGGGTCCCACCGCTGCGCTTTTGCCGTCGCCAGCACCTCGGGGGCGGCGGCCCGCAGGTAGGGCAGGCGCATGCGTTTGAGGACGGCGAGCAGATCGTCGGGCAGCGGCGGTGCGGTGGGGTTCACGAGCGGGCCTCCGTGCGGGCGGTGCCGAAGCCGGCCCAGGCTCCGGTGCCGGGCTGGACCGAATGGGTCTCGTCGGCGACGACCCGCCCGGCGCCGGCGCCGGTGTCGGTGTGGTGCGCGACGATCGCCGGCAGATCCGACTCGGCGAACCGGCCCGCTCCGGCCGCGACCGCCAGCGCCGCCGAGACGGTGTCGGCGCCGACGAACGCCGCCAGCTCGACCGCGGCGGTCATCTTCGCCCGGATCCGGGCCGCCCCGGCCGCCGAGGCGGCGATCAGCCAGGTGTGCGCGCCGGGTCCCAGATCGAGGAACCGGGCCTCGGCAGCGGAGCGGGCCCTCGGACGGGGCGGCCGCGGCGCCCCGTCCGCTTCCTGGGGGTGGTTCGGGTAGTGGGCCGGGTCGATGCTCGGGTTGCCCGGTGTCGAAAGACGATGCCGGGCAACCTCGCTCAGACCGCACCGACCGGCGGCCCAGTCCGGAATCCGCGGCAGGGCATCGAGGTCGGCCACCACGACGAGGTCGGCGCCGGCGGCGCGCACCCACACCTCGGCGCCGACCAGACCGGGCGGGGTCGAATAGCGCACCGAGCCGAACCGGATCGTCTGGTCGGTGCCGACACTGCGGGTGGTCCCCAATGCCAGGGTGTGCGGGGCCGACGGCAGGGTGTGCAGGCGGGCGCGTTCCTCGGCCAGGGCCTCGGCCGGGATGCGGGCGCTCTCCCGGTGCCGTCGGGCGTTGACCGTGACGCAGAAGCGGTCACACGCGGCTTCGAGGTCGGTGAAGGAGGCGTACTCGGGCAGCAGGTTCGCCTCGGTGGGCACCAGATCCGCCTTGGCGATCTTGACGGTGGCTTCGCTGCCACCCTTCGATTCCGGGTCGAAGGGGATGCAGGTGTGCACGGCCATGCCGTAGTGCCGGGCCGTCTCGACGATCTGCGGGTGCCGCACCGCGATGCCGGCGACGTGATCGATGCTGACGGTGCGCGGATTGTCGGTCAGCGCGTAGGTCGGCACCCCACCGAAGCGACGCACCGTGGCATCGAGGCACGCGATCAGCGTCGGCAACGTCTGATCCCACACCGGGATCACCACCCGGTAGCGGGACCACGCCAACCAGGCGCAGAACAGCAGGGTCGAGCGCACGATCCCGCCCGGTCCGGGCACCTTCGGGCCGGCGCCCCAGTCGAACTGCATCCACAGTCCGGGTTCGGTGATCCACGGCCGGTAGGTGCGCCGGTGCCCGGCCTGCCACGCCGTTTTCGCCTGCGCCACGGCCCGGCGGGTGGTGCGTTCGGTCCCGTCGAACCCGAGCTCGACCAGGCGTTCGTGGACGATGTCGGCGCGGACCCGGCCCTTGCTGCGTTCGACCCACTCCTCGATCTTGGGGAGGTAGTCGTCGATGATGCGCGGCCGCCGCGCCGTGCCGGTCACCGGCATACCCGCGTCGCGGGCGGCGACGTAGCGTCGGACGGTTTTCGGGTCCACCCCGGCGAGCTGCGCGGCCGAGTGCGCGCTGCCGGTGGCGTCGTAGGCCTCGAGAATTTCCATGATGTCCCTGTCAGACTTCTTCATGCGTCCCTCCGGTGGGAGTCGCTCGGTGGTGGTCGAAGACCTCGAGCAAAACCCCGGAGGGGCGTCTGGTTCAGGACCGACACACCGCCGGTCCCACGGTCACGGACAGGGAGATCAGCTGTCCGTCAGCAGGGAAGAACGTGTCCGCCTACAGGGAGGTTGGCATGTCCGCTAGCACCCTCGGCTCGAAACGGAGAACGCGTGGGTGAGGCTTCGAAACAACTGGCCTTCCATCCGTGTGGTGGTGGCGTCGATATGCATGCTGGTGATCGCAGCACTGGTTACCGGGTTGCCGGTCTACGTCCGGCCACAGACTGATTCGCTGCGCCCTGCCGACGCGATCTTCGTCCTCGGCGGTGAGGACTGGCGCCGCCACTCGCTCGGCATCGAGCTCGGCATGGCAGGCTGGGCGCCGAAGGTGGTTCTCTCCCATCCCGACGGGCCGGGTGACAACTGGGCCTCGGAGAACTGCGGGAAGGCGTATCCCGGATTCGAAGTGGACTGTTTCCTCCCCGATCCATCGACGACCCGGGGCGAAGCGCGAGAAGTGCGCCGCCGGGCCGAGCAGTACGGTTGGAACCGGGTGATCGTCGTGACGTACACACCGCACATCTCCCGAGCTCGATTCGTCCTGCAGCGGTGCTTCGACGGCGAATTGATCATGGTGGCAAGCCCAGCGGAGCTCTCGCTGTGGGGATGGGCGTCCGAGTACCTATACCAGACCGCGGGCTATCTGAAGGCCGAACTGGAGCCGGGATGTTGAAAGGCGGACGATGCGAGGCAATCGTGCAGTACTGCTCCAGGGCGCACGCATCTGGGCGTTTCCGCTGTGGTGGATCTCCGCCCACTGGGACTCGACGGATGCGATCACGGAGGACGTCGACTGGTGGAGCGAGTGCATCGGGGACGCGGATCTGGCGTCCCTCGACAGGTACTCGAGATTCGCCTATCTGGCCGGGGCGCTCACCGAGTTTCGTACGCTCGTGCACTACCGTCTCCGTTCCGCCCCGCCGGTCCTACGGATGCTGCTTCGCGCGCTGTACCGACCCGCCGCCACGCTGACTCTCGAAGCGGACCGAATCGGTCCCGGTCTCTTCATTCAGCACGGCGTCGGCACGATCGTCACGGCCGAATCCATCGGGCGTCATTGCTGGATCAACCAGCAGGTCACCATCGGTCACGACGCGCGGGGAAGGCCGACCCTCGGTGACGGAGTCCGCGTCGGCGCCGGCGCGATCGTGATCGGTCCGATCACCCTGCACGACGGGGCGACCGTCGGCGCGAACGCGACGGTGATCCGTGATGTGCCTGCAGGGACGACCGTAGTCGCCCCGTTGGCCACCGAACTCAGGGGCCCGCGAGTGACCGGCGACGAACCAGGCTAGGTACCCACAGCAGATCCGGGAGAACTTGCGCCAGGCAAATGCCCAGTACAGACGCGCACACCACGCCCACTGCTCCGAACGGTCCCGCCAACGCGAACCCTAGCCCGAGACTGAGTGCGGCCATGACGACCGTCCACAGCGCTTGCCACCGCGCCTCGCCGGGACCGACCAGCAGCACGTTCGCCGGGAGATGTGCGGTTTGTGCGACCATCAGCACACCGAATCCGAGCGCGAGCAATGCAGACACGTCGATCTGACCGCCCGAAAGCACGGACGCGGCCCATGGGCCGAGCAGCGCGATTCCGCTGGCCCCGATCGATGCGCACAGGACGAGTACAGCCGTGAGCCGCCACCACATCCGGATCGTCTCGTCAGGGGCGGACCGTCGTTGCACGAACACCGGCCAATAAGCCAATCCCACCGTCGAGAGAACCGACCAGACCACACCGTAGATCTGGGCCATCACGGCGTACTCGGACAGTTCAGTGGGTGTCGACAGATGCGCCAGGAGAACCCGTCCGGACTGGAGCCCGATGGGCAGCCCCACGCCGACGACGAACAGCCATCCGCTGCCCGCCAGCAGCCTGGCGCCGGTCGTCGGTGCGGACGTCCGTGCAAACGCCGACCATCCGAGCCCGCTCAGTCGCAAAGCCAAGACCGTACCGAGAATCTGTCCGCCGAGCAGACCACCGAGCGCCGATACTGCGTACCAGATCTCGTTCACCCCGGTCACATACAGCACGAGGGTGATGACCAGCGCGACAGCCGGACAGCTCATCTGCACCAGCGTCGCCTCAGGGATCCGTCCGATCCCGATGAGGATCCGGAAACCGAGGCCGGCAGGAATCGTGAGGGCGAAGACACACGCGGCAAGAGTGATCGCCCACCGGTCCGCGGGACCACTGGACATGCCGACGAGCACGATCCAGCCGTCGAATGCCATGACGACCAAGGCCCCGGACACGACTGCGGCGGCGACCACGAACAGGACGCGATAGGCACGTCGGATGACATCGGCCGCAATCGAATCCCCCTCATGCTGATGGAGCGTCGCACTGGCGCTCAGCACCGTCGCGCCGATCCCGAAGTCGACGAATGGCACGAGAAGAGTGATCGTTGCGATCAAGGACACCAGCCCGAAGACCGCCGCTCCCGTCTCGTGCGCGATGACGGCCGTGTTGGCGAGTCCCAGGACAGCAACCACCGGAGTACCGAGAATGCGGTACAGCGTGCCCCGGAACAATGCTCGACGCTCCTCCGGCGTGAGCTGATCGTGCTCCGCTGCCATCAACGGACCGATGCATGTGCTGTGCGCACAAGTATCCGCGCGGCGCCGAGAACTGCGTAGACGACCGCGAACGGACCCGGCCTGCCATGACGTATCGCCGACCACATCGAGCGCCGCACACCTGCCAGCGACCGCGCGGACACCGCCGCGCTCACCGGGCTCGTGCAGAGGTAATCACCACGAACGCGCGGCGATTCCTCACCGAGATACTGCAGTCCCCAGGCAATGTACTCATCGGCTCGGTCCGACGAGCTGTGGGACAGGGACGAATTCCCCACGTGGTAGGTACTCAACACGTCCGGATGGTGGACGAGGCAGACATCAGGGACGGCACGTCGGATCCGGAGCAGCCAGCTCGCCTCCTCGTGCGGCGCGTCCGCGTCGGTATCCCATGGGACGGTGCCCACGAGGTCCACGGGGAAGCACAGTGTCGAGGTCTGCAAAGTCGCGCCACCGACCGTGAATCCGGTGAACCGGAACAGATACTCTGCGACGGATTGCTCCGATCCGATAAGTCGCCGCGGCCAGACTCGCCGCCGGGTCCCCGGCCCGACGACCGCCATACGCGACGATGCGATCCAGGGCTTTCCGAAGGCCGCCTCATGCTCGACGGCCGCCAACTGTCGTTCGAGCTTGACCCGGCGCCACTCGTCGTCGTCGTCGAGCAGAGCGATCACGCTCCCGTGCGCGGCATCGATTCCCAGTTGCCGACATCTGGCGGGTCCGACCCGACCTTCGCTGCGCAGCACCACGATGCGGTCGTCCGACGGCAGGGACATGGCCAGATCGGTGTCCGCGACCACGATGACCTCGGCGACCGGATACGTCTGCTCGAGAGCGGATTGCACAGCGCCGTACAGGGAAGGCCGACCGAGCGTGGGGATCACGACGCTCACACTCGGTCTCATGACGAGTCCCGTACAGCAACCATCGGCCGGCGGACGCGTACCGCGCAGAAGAAGAGCGTGATGCAGGCAAACTCCGGGATCATGTTGTACGTCCATGGCGCGTAGAGCAGGTCCCAGATGCCTTGCAGTGCGAGGGTCACCACGAGCGGACTCCAGCGGCCGAAAGATGTGCTGTTCCAGACCACGCCGACGCAGGCGACGAGGAGCCACAGCGGCAGAAGCACCGCCAGAATGCCGCCCTCGACCCAGGAACCCAGCAGGATCGAATGGGTTGCGGAGTAATCACTCGGCGGCAGCCGCCAGTAGAGTTCGAACGGGAAAGTGGGATCGAATCCCATCCGGATCGCCAGGTGCTGGGCCCGGGCATACACGTCCGGAGTCAGGTTGAAGGCACTTCCCCAACCGAGGAACGGACGCTCGAGGATCGCTGTGATGTTCAGCGGGGGCTCGGTGCGGCCGGCCAGCAGCAACGGCAGATTCGTGGCATCCTGCTCCAGCGTCTTCTGCTGCAGCGCGGCCCCGAACAGTCCTGCCCGCGCAGCGATCGGCATCACCTGCGCGAAGACCAACCCGAACACCGCGACCCCCAGGAACTGCCAGCCTCGTCCGATCCGGGAGCCCAGCATGTGCCGGGTGAAGACGATGGCGCCGGCGAGGAGACACACGAGGGCATGCGAGCGGAAGTTCAGTCCCAGGCTCGCCAGCCCAAGCGCCACGAGCACCGCCGACTGCAACAGCGGCTGAATCCGCGCCGTCGTCATTCCGAAGAGGACGAGAATCGTCACCGCGTGAGCGATTCCGTACTTCCAAAGGTCAGGAATGCTCCCGGTTCGCGTCAGTTCGATTCCCTGGGTCAGGAAGAAGGCCATAGTGCCGGTGGCGATTCCGGCGAGGACTGTGGCGGTCGCGTCCACCGCACGGACTGTGAGCACGGTCAGGCCCACGAGGTAGAGCAGGAATGCAGGAAATGCGATTGCGTTGGGCCATAGCACGGTGACCCCGTTCACCGCGCACGACGCGACAAAGGAGAGTGATCCCGCCACCGCGAGTACGGCCGGCAACAGGTCGATCCCCCGGTGCATCATGAGCAGGAATCCGGGTGCCAGCAGCAGACAGACCACCGACAACCCGGTGACGGTGAAATTCGCCAATTGAACACCCGATGTGGCGCCGATAGCGAACAGGGCCACTCGGGCCAGCACCTGACGGTGTGCACGCTGGCGTTCGGCCACGGTAGGGACGGATGCACACCCGAGATCTGTCACGAAATGCCCCTCGGTCGGAGCCGAACACGGCGTATCCTCTCGAAGTGTAGTGCGTTGTCCTGCGGAGGTGCGCGTGTCCGCTGCACAGTCCAAGCGGTCGCTGCAATCCCTGCGTGGCCGCCCCTACGACAAGGGTCGCGGCTTCGCCGCCCAAGCCCTGTGGGTTGCGGTCTCGACGCTGATCTTCACCCAGGTATGGTGTCCGGCGCGCCTGCGGTGCACGATCCTACGGTGCTTCGGGGCCCGCATCGGCACCGGGGTGCTGATCAAGCACCGGGTCAAAGTTCAATGGCCGTGGAAGCTGGTGGTCGGGAACGATTCGTGGATCGGAACAGATGCCGATCTCTACAACATCGACGAAATCGTGATCGGTTCGGATGTCTGCGTTTCGCAGTACACCTACCTCTGCACGGGGAGTCACGACAGGCGGTCGAAGACCTTCGAGTTCGACAACGGCCCGATCGTCATCGAGGACGGCGTCTGGCTCTGCGCCGGTTCCACCGTCTTGCGGGGCGTGACCATCGGCGCGAATTCGGTCGTGGGAGCGAGAGCACTGGTGACCGCCGACGTTCCTCCCGATTCACTCGTCCGGGCTCCGCGATCGATCGTCACACCGGGTTGACTCCGTGCGCATCCTGCAAGTGGTCACGCTGCTCGACCCCGACGGCGCGTACGGGGGACCCGCCCGGGTCGCGCTCAATCAGAGTATGGAGCTGATCCGCCGGGGCCACGAGGTGACGCTCGGCGCCGGCGCCCGGGGGTTCCCGGTCGTACCGACCCGCTTGAACGACGTACCGGTCAAGCTGTTCACCGTCCGAACCGTAGTTCCCAGGACGGGGTTCGCCGGTGTCGGTGCGCCCGGATTGCAGCGATGGTTCCACCGCAACCGAACTCGGTTCGACATCGTCCACATCCATTTCGGCCGCGACCTCGTCGTGCTCCCGCTTGCGGTGAGCGCGCGGCACCACGGGATCCTGTACGTGCTCCAGCCCCACGGCATGGTCACTCCGTCCGATCATCCGCTCGCCGGCCCACTCGACGCACTGTGGACGAGGAAGGTGCTACGCGACGCCGGAGCCGTGTTCCACCTCACCGCGCTGGAGAAGGACCAGCTCGCCACCGTCGCACGGACGTCATTGCCTTTCGTGCAGCTCGGCAACGGCGTGCCGTGCTACCCACCCGGCCGGCCGAGCGCGGAACCTCCCGAGGTGCTCTTCGTCGCACGCATGCACCCGCGCAAACGCCCGACGGCTTTCGTGGAAATGGCCGAAGTTCTGCTCTCCGCCGGGATGGACGCCCGGTTCACCCTGGTGGGACCGGACGAGGGCGAGGGCCCGGCGCTGCGCGCCATGCTCGCAGCCGAAGCAGACCCGCGGATTTCCTGGGAGGGAGCGCTCGACCCGGACGACGTGCCCCGGCGAATGGCGGCAGCGACCGTGTACGTGCTCCCCTCAGTGCGTGAGCCCTACCCGATGTCGGTGCTCGAGGCCATGTCCGTGGGTGTTCCCGTCGTGGTGACCCGCGACTGTGGGCTCGCCCCGACGATCGAACGAACAGGCAGCGGAATCGTCACGGAGCCGACAGTGCCCGCTCTGGTCACCGCGGTCGAGTCGCTGCTTGCCGACCGGTCTCTCGCGCGTGCCATGGGGGAACGAGGACGCCGTGCTGTGCGCACCGACCTGGGGATGCACGCGGTCGGTGACCGACTGCTCGATACCTACACGGACGTGGCCGGGAGTGAACGATGAAGCGACTCACCATTGCTCCACGGACGCTCGTGGCCGTCCTCGCGGCCAACGTCTTGGTCAGCGCCCTCGTAGCCACTTCGGTCTTCGCGATGACACGTACCAGCGAGGCAGATGCGTCCCCACTCGCCATCGCGGTGGTGGGCGACGAATGGTCGGCCGGATTCCGCAACCGAACGGTGTGGCCGACGCTCATGGCCGAACGAACGGGATGGTTCGTCGCCAATTTCGCCCTGCCCGACTCCGGCTTCGTCGCCGATGGTCAGGGCGGCCACGCGTTCACCTATCAGGTCGACCGCGCGGATGCTGTCGATCCACGGGTCGTCCTGATCGTCGGGGGGCTCGGCGACACCGGACTGCCGGACACGGAGGCGATCGTGGTGGGCGCGACCGATGCGATCAACAAGATCATCGTCGGTGGCCGGCGCCCCCTCTTGGTCGGGCCCACGTGGTTCGAGACGCCGGTTCCGGCATCCGTCGTCCGGGTGTCCGACGTTCTCCGCAGCACCGCAGACGAGATGGGGGTGCCGTACCTGGATGCACTCGATCCCCCGTTGCTGACGAGGGATCAGATGTGGCCGGACCTGAGCGGGCCGACGGACGCCGGACAATCGGCGCTCGCCGACATGATCGCGGCGTGGGTCCGCACGCAGGTCATCCGATGAACCGCACCCGACTGTTGGGTACGGCCGCGATGATGCCGGCCGTGGCGATCGCGGGCGGCGCGGTGTTCGTGTTCTATCGCCGACGGCGTGCTCGACGAGATCATCCTTCACCGCCGGCAGCCCCCCGCCGCCGGGCCCTCGAGATTCGAAGTACGGATTCGGAATCTCGCCGCGCAGATTTCCGGTACTCGCCGGGCCGGAGCCAGGGAGGGAAGGGCGCCACATCTCGACGCGCTCGGTGGGATCTGGCCGCAATGGTGTCGGCCCTGGCAATCGCGGTCGGCCTGGTGTTCGTCTCCGGACCGATGTACACCGCAGATGCACCATCCACACGCCCGTCCCCGGAGATCAATCGCCTGAACGTTGCCGGCGACAGCCGGCCTTCCGCACTGTTCATCGGCGATTCGTACACCGGCGGGACCGGTCTTGCGGAAATGTCCTACGCCTGCACGACGGCAGTCCGGATGGGGTGGCTGTGCAACCTCGCGGCTGTGCCGGGAACGGGCTACATCAGCGGCGGACCGGCCAACAGGTTCGTGGTCGACGAGTACATCGGTCGGTCGACGTCGTTCGCCGAACGCATCCCGCGCCTGGCCACCGTCTATGCACCCGACGTCGTGGTGCTCGACGGCGGACGAAACGATCTCTTTCCACCCACCGAGGACGTCTTCCGGGCAATGGTCGCGACCGTCGAAGACGTACGGCGCACCTGGCCCGCGGCCACGGTCGTCTTCGTCAGGCCCCGCCTCCTCGCCGACCCATCCGATGATCTGGGATTCGACGACGAATTCATGGCGCGCCTGGCGGCAGAACCCGCCGCCGAGGGTGTCCTGTTCGTCGATCCCATCGCGCCGTTGAGCGGGACGGACACCTCCGCGCTGCTGGCTGCGGATCGAAAGCACCCCAATCCCCTCGGTGTGCAAGCCATCGGTGCGGCGCTGACCGATTCGCTCGAAGCTCTCGGACCGGGCGTCCGATCATGAACGACACGGTTTCCGAGTACGGTCGCGTACTGCGTGAGCGGTGGCGCTGGATCGTATGGGGAGTTCTGCTGACGCTGGCTGCAACGACGCTGTTCCTGCTGCTGCGTCCGCCGCTGTACCGGTCCGAGGCCGCCGTGTTCGTCCGCACGCCCGGTGATGTCAGCCGCGTTCTCGACGGGGGCGACTCCTACGCGCAGGGCCGCGCCCGAACCTATGCCGCACTGGCGAACAGCCGCGACGTGGCAGCTCGGGTGATCGCCGATCTCGGTCTCGGCCTCACGCCCGAGGTGCTGTCCGCGCGAGTGGAGGCCGTCAATCCACCGGGCACGGCACTCATCGAGTTCGAGTTCCGTGCTCCTTCGGCCGAAGAGTCCGAACAGATGGCGACCGTCTTCCTCTCCGAACTCGCGGCCACAGTGCGCACTCTGGAGTCGGTTCCCGGATCGCTCGTCCCACGCGCCGAGTTGATCGTCGTCGATACCCCGGGGCCGACAGCTCGTGTCGTCGCCATGCGTGCCACGATCCCGGTCGTCTTGTCCGGCGCGGTGCTGATCGGGGCGCTCCTCGGCTCCGCGGGGGCCGTGCTGCGTTTCCTCTTCGATCACTCGATCCGCGACCCCCGCGATGCTGCACGGATTTCCGGGCGGCCGGTTCTCGGTTCGATCGGCGGGGAACCGACGGAGCAGTTCACGGTGGAGGAGCGCGGGATCCTGTACCGTCTGCTCGCGGCCGTCGACCGGTCGGAACGCGGCGCGTTCACGGTGACCGGCGCCGGTCCCGGATCCACGGTCTCCGCGGTGTCCGTCTTCCTCGCCACGGCGCTCGCCATGCGCAGCGATTCGGTGGTACTGGTCGATCTCGACTTCCGCTCCGCCGAACTGACGGAAGCGCTGTCGGATCGCCACGCGTCCGGGGTTGCCGACGTCCTGCGCGGAGAGACGACACCGGCTGAAGCGGCGAGAGAAGTCTCGCTGCGAACCACCCACAGCAGTTTCATCGGAGTAGGCACCGCAGCGGGGGCCATCGATGACCGGATGCTCACAGCCCCACTGCGGGAGATGGTCTACGCCCTCCGCACGTCGTACACATGGGTGGTACTCACGTGCCCCTCGCTGCCGGCAGCAGTAGAGATCGGGGCCGAGTCGGATGTGGTCGTGCTCGCGGTGGGAAAGAATGTGACGACAGAGGAGCAGCTACGTCAGGCCTCGGCGTTGCTGCCGAGGGACGCGGTCGTGGTCTTCGACATGGACACCCACTGGAGTCCCGGCCGAAGTTCTGAGCGCGACAGGAAGACCGAGGCGGCAGAGTGAGACTGGACGGGTTCCTTGCCGAGCTGAAGCTGTACCGGAAGACGTTTCTCGTCGTCACCGTTGTGGTGTTCGTCGCAGGTCTCGCCTGGCTTCTCCTGGCCCCGGACAGGTACGTGTCGACCACCAAGCTGATGGTGTCGATCGAGGGATCGACGACCGCCGCCGCATACCAGAACGACGAGGTGGTCGCAGGACGGGTCAACTCCTATGTCGTCCTGCTGACCAGCGACGTCGTGACCCAGCTCGTTGTGGATGAACTCGGCCTGCCGGAGACGGCCCGAGAAGTGTCCGGCAAGGTGAGCGCAACGGTCGTGCCGCCGAGAACGTCGATCATCGACATCACGGTGACGGACCGATATCCGGATCGTGCTCGGCTCATCGCCGACGCGCTCGCGCGCGAGTTCGTCGGGTATGTCGAAGCACTGGAAACACCGACCGGCGACGACGGTCAGAAGGTGAACACGCGGATCGCCTCTTCCGCGTCCGAGCCGCAGCAGGCGTGGGTCGAGCGGGCAGGTTCTGCTGCCGCCATCGTGCTCGCCGCACCATTGCTGGGCGCCGTCGCGGTGTGGATCCGATCCCGAACCGACCCCATAGTGCGAACCGCCGACCGCGCCGTCACCGTGTCGGGAGTTCCGGTGCTCGGACGCGTGGACGGGGTGGATTCCGCAACCGACAGTGATATGGACGGGTATCGCCGGCTGCGGCTACGGCTGCGCCCCGACCCTCGTGCCGAGCCTGGTGATCGGGCACAGGTCTGGGTCGTGACGTCGGCTGCAGGAGAGGCCGACACAGCGACGCTGGCGTCGAACCTGGGGCGTGTCACGGCATCGAGCGGCGATCGGACGCTCGTCGTCCATACCGACGAGCGAGGGACCCGGGCGGAAGCCGGGACACGGGGACCGGCCTGGACCGAACCGGCGCAACGCGACGGCGCACCCGGCCTGACCGATTCCACGCCCGGACTCACCGGCTACCCCTCCGACCCGACGACCATCGCGACCGACGCGACCGATCCGACTGTCACGATCGACCGTCTGCGACCGGACTACGCGCAGGTCATCGTGGCCGCGCCCGCCGTCCTGTCGACGTGTACGGCCTCGATTGCGGGCGAACAGGCCGACGGCATCCTCCTCGCGGCCGTATTGGACGTGACGCGACGGCGGGATTTGAGTCGCGCCGTCGAGTCCCTTCGCTCTGTCGGCGCGCCTGTGACCGGCGTGGTGCTGTCGGATGGGGCAGAAAGGTCACAATCGACGGGTTTCAGTCGGTAGGGTTGAACTGCTCGGGTCGGCGAGTCTGCGGGTCGTCGAGCACGGTTCGTCCTCGGCAGGTAGCTCACGTCGGTTCATCCGATGATGAGGGGGCATTGACATGGATCTGTTCGATGTCGTGCGGTCGTGCTTCCGCCGCTGGTATGTCGTACTTCCACTTCTGGCGATCACCGCGTGGTACAGCTACGGCGTCTACAGCTCCGTGAAACCGGTCTACTACGCAAGCGCGGTCATCGGCTTGGCTCCGCCGAGTGTCCGGCAGGACACGCCCTCGACTGGCGGCGAGATCCGGCGGAACGGTCTGCTGGATGTCGGTGGAGCGTCACTGCTGGCGAATCTGACCGCACTCGGGCTGAGGGAACCGTCCGTGGTGGACCGGGTCGTGGCGGCCGGTGGCCTGTCCGATTACGGCGCGAAGGCATTCCCGACCCCATCTCCCAACCCGCAGCTGCCGCTGGTGTTCGTCGAGGAGACGGCGTCGGATCCTGCCGACGTGACGAAGACCTTGGAGCTTGTTGCCGCACAGGCCGAAGTGACGCTGCGGACCCTGCAGCAGCAAGCTCGGGTACCCGAGGATCAGATGGTCACGTCGTTCGTCGTGACACCGCCCGGCGTCCCGACGGCCGCGATGCCCACCCGCACACGCTCGACCGTTGCGATCCTTGCCACCGGGGTCGGACTATCGATCCTGTTCACCGTGTTGGTCGACGTTTCGCTGACGCGGCTGAAATCACGCAGGCAGACAGCCCAACCTCCGTCGCCGGCAGGTCCGCGCCCCGGCAGATCCTCGTACAACCCCGACGGCGAAGGCGGACGTATGCCTGCCGACGGTGCCGTGGATGCCCGATGAAGACTACGGTCTTCGTTGCGCGCCGACGGCCGGGCGATCACTTCGACGGTGCGGTCCGCGGTGCCGAACAGCGAGAACGCACCCCGTGGTTTCTCGCCTTCCTGTGTCTCCTGATCCCCTGCCTACCGGCCTTCGCCACCCTGCCCGGCCCGCTCAAGAGCAACGGTTCACCTGCGCGGATGGCCGCGGTCATGCTGTTCGGCCTCGTCGTCCTCGGATTCCTGACGGTCCGACGCACCACAACTCACCCCACGGTGAACCCTGGGGTGGTCGTCATGCTTCTGTTCTTCCTGCTGCTGACCCTGGTCTACGGAATCGGGTTGCTCCGTACGGGCGATGCCCTGGTAGAAGCCAACAAGACCCGGGCGATCATCACCCTGGTCGCAAATGTGGGGGTGGCCCTCTATGTTCTCGTGAGAATCGAGAGCACACGGCAGCGGACCATCATCCTCGGCTGCCTCACCGTAGGTCTGGCATTCGCGTGTTCGGTCGGACTACTCCAGAGTCTGACCTCGATCGATCTGCGATTCCTGTTCATGCCCCCGGGCTTCGTCGTGAACCTCGATCCCGAGTACCTGCAGTTCACCGAGCGGAGAGGCGCCGTGCGTGTTGTCGGTACCTCCGAGCACGCGATCGAATTCTCCGTTCTGGCTGCAGTGACCGTGCCGATGACCATCCACTTTGCGCGTTACGCCACGCGCCGGAGCGCCCGCTGGGCTGCGGTCGCCACGTGCGGTGTGGCGTTGGTGTCCATGCCCGCCGCCATCTCTCGCACCGGCGTGCTCACTCTGCTCGCGTGCCTGCTCGTCTACATGTTCGCGTTCCAGGTTCGGCAGCTGGTCCTGGCCGCCGTCGCCGGGGCGGCCGCGATCATGGGCTATGCCGTCGCCTTCCCGGAGACACTGGATGCGCTGTGGCGGACGATCACGGGTTCGGAGCAGGATGACAGTATCCTGACGCGGACAGCCGACTATGCCGCAGTGTCGCAGACCTTTCGCGAGAATCCTGTCTTCGGGGTCGGCCTCGGTGGAGCTCCTCCCAGCGCGTATCAATTGCTGGACAACGAGTGGCTACGGACGATCGTGCAGGGCGGTGTTGTAGGACTCGCCGCGATGATTCTGCTGACGGGAGGAGCAATCTTCGGCATCTCGGCGGGATTGCGCCGCGCCACCTCACCCCGGGAACGCGATCAGGC
Organism: Rhodococcus sp. M8; assembly: GCF_015654185.1. Classification (NCBI taxonomy): domain Bacteria; kingdom Bacillati; phylum Actinomycetota; class Actinomycetes; order Mycobacteriales; family Nocardiaceae; genus Rhodococcus; species Rhodococcus sp. M8. Next base: position 5,462,928 of record NZ_CP064065.1, on the reverse strand, counting down.
CTACATGATGGGATCAGTGCTGGTGGGCATCCTGGTCTCCAGCACTACCTTCGACCTGTTCTTCTACCAGCAGGCAACCTTCGTCTTCTTCATCGTGTTCGGCCTGCTGTGGTCCACCTTCAGCGTTTCGGTGCCGGAAATCGACTCACCCGACCGATACGACGCAGAACGCGACATTTCCTCGCCACAGGCTGACGACAGTGCTCGATAAGCGCCCGACAGCACGTTCCCTCGTCGCCCCGCTGCTCGTGGCGGTGATGGTGCTTACCGGATCATGCACGCAAGGCTCCCCCGACACGGCCGAACGTCCCGGCTCGCCGGCAGGAAGCCTGTGGTCCGACGAAACCGTCCCGGCCGTCTCCGGCGATCCCGCCGCGCGGCCGATCGAAGTCGGCACCGAGTTCACGACGACGAGCGATGGAGTCGTCACCGCCGCGCGGTTCTATCAGGGACCGGAGGACACAGGGGCGGTCACCGCCACCTTGTGGTCGTCCGACGGCACCGCCTTGGGTACCGTCCCGATCACCACCGGCCCGAGCGGCTGGCGGAACGTACCGTTCGACGAACCGATTCCGATACAAGCGCACGGAAGCTACGTGATCTCCTACCGTGCTTCGAATGGGCACTATCCGACGGATCTGAACACCTTCGACCTGGGCGCAACCGTGAAGAGCGGATGGTTGACCGCGCGCGACGGACGGTTCACCTACGGCGAGGGAATCCCCGACCAGTCGGGAAACGGTGCCGCCTATTTCGTCGACGTCGTGTTCGAGCCGACGGGTCCGTCGCTGCGATCGGTCGACGGCGGTGAGGAGTACTACGACACCTTCGAGAATTCGCTGCCAACGTCGCCGGACTACTTCCCTCTCGCAGTATGGTTCGCGAGCGTGACCTCCCCTGAGGAGGCTGCCGTCGATCGGACCATCGGACTCAATACCTACGTCGAACTGACCGAAGACAGCGACGTGCGGGTGATTCGTGACAGCGGGATGTTCGCCCTTCCCAGCCGCCCGGACCCGCTCGCGTCCGGTCAACTGACCACAGACGAGGCGGACATGTGGGCGGGTGCCGGAGATGCGCCGTGGACGGGTCGGATGCCTGACGATCGACCGATCTGCGTACCCGAACAAGCTAAGTGCGGTTACACGGTGATGTATGCGTTCAGGAGCAAAGTACCGTCGGGCGTCATGACCTTCACGAATTACGGCAAGGGCGTCACCTTCTGGGAGCCCCGGGACGCAGCCGAGCGATTCGTCAACGACTTTCAGGATGTCGTATCCGCAGACAACTACTGGTTCACCGACGATACGATCTGTCAGGCCGACCAGGGCGGTGTCCTCACGAAGGACGGGCAGGCCGACCTCTCCCCCGCGGAGTGCCATCTGGCGGCCAATTACGGTGTGACAACACGATACGTCCGCTCCTTGGTCCAGCCGCCTGCGGCGATGCCGGTGTGGAACTTCGTGGAGGTGGGTCACCCCTTCGAGGAGGACACGGGCGGCACGATCACGGGCCCGCAGATTCGAGCCGCGGTCTGGAGCAGCATCATCAACGGCGCACGCGGCATCGTCTACTTCTCCCACAACTTCGGCGGATCGTGCCTGTCGTACAACATCTTCCGGGATCGGTGCGGAGACGGCATCCGCGACGACGTCAGGGCAGTCAACGATCAGATCAATCGACTGGCCCCAGTTCTCAATGCACCGTTCGTCGACGGATTTGCCAGATCCGACGGACCCGTCGATCTGGCTGCCAAGTATCACGAGGGAAGTCTCTACGTGCTCGCGGGATCCACGCGGAACGAGGGCGGAGACGCCACGATCGCCCTTGCATGCGGGAATGCGGACCAGGTGGAGGTCTTGGACGAAGGGCGGAGCATACCCGTCACCGGTAACACATTCCGGGACACATTCGACGACGGCAACGCCGTTCATCTTTATCGGATCGACCGGACTGCCGACTGCGACCTCCAGTAGCACCCCTCATGAACCCCTCACCGAGGCTCTCGACTGCTTTCGTCGCGCTCCCACGGCACGTTCGGATGCAGTGCACCCCGCCGGGCCGCGAGCGCCACCGCGATGTACACCGCTGCATCCCCAGCCGATCCGGGTCCCCGGATCGACCGCAGCACCGCGCGAGCGGTGGCCGGGCCGGTGCGGCGCACGCGACTCCGGTCGACGACGCGCGCTTCGGTGCCGCCGCGATGACTGCGACGCAGAATTGCGAGCAGACTTCCGACATCAGTAGGAGTCGTGACCACGGCCGGTTCCGTACGCACCACGGATTTCTCATCGGCGTCGAACAGAGAGTCGACGAAAAGATCGTCCCCCGTAAGATCCGGGAAGGATCCGAACCTCGCATGCCCCTGTCTGCTCAGGCCGTACACACCGGCACCCCACAGTATGGGCTCTCGCTGCGGAATCCGCTGCCGGGCACGGTAGTAGCTGCGAACCAGTGGGTCGGAGCGGTCGAACGCGTAACGGAACTCGGGACGAGCGGCGAGCACGTCACCGCGGGCGAGTCGATCGAGGACGGCCAGTACCGCACCGGCCGAAATCCGGATGTCGGCGTCCAGGTACAGCCGGGGCCACATCGTGGCGATCCGGTCACCGGTATTCAGTGCCGCAGGTTTGGACCCCTCCCGCAACTCGACAACGTGCACGCCCGGGATACGTCGGGCCACCGCGGCGGTGTCGTCGGTACAGCCGTTGGGCACCACAATCAGCTCGATATACCCCTCGGTTGCAGCGTGGCTGAGCGGCAGGAGCGTCCGCTCGATCACCGCGGCTTCGTTGTACGCGGGAACGATCACTGCGCCGCGTCGGTGCGGTCCCGACAGTTGTTCAGCCATGTGAGGTCGCGTGCGGGAGATCTCGCCATTTCCTGCGGTTCAGCACAGCTGCGAGCGTACGTCGACGCTCCCGATCGTAGGAGCGCAGCGCTTCGGCCAATGCCACAGCTCCGCGGAAAAGCACCGCGTACGCGGCTCCGTGGTGTCGTTTCACGTATCGAATTCGGTTCACGGCCATGAGCCGTGCGAGAGCCGGCGATGTACCCGAGCCTCCCTGGCGGTGTTGCACCACCGCCGACGGCTCGAACCGAACCAAATGGCCGCTCTCGCGGATGCGACGGAAGTAGTCCGTCTCCTCGGAGTAGAGAAAGAACTCCTCGTTCCAGGGGCCTACCTCGTGCGCCACCGTGGTTCGAATGAGCAGTGCGGCTCCGGTTGCCCAGTCCACATCGTGAGCTTCGAGGTAATCTGCTGGACAGTAATCGATTTCGGAAAGCAAGGACGGCCTCTTACGAAGTCTGCGGCCGAGCAATGCGTCCCCGACCGCACGCGAGAGCGAGGGCTCGCGTCGAATCGAGTTGTAGACTGCGCCGTCTGCGTCGAGAATGAGCGGTACCACGGCCCCTATTCGGTCGTCGCCACGGAGCGATGTCATCAAGCGGGTCACCGCTCCAGGGGCCAACGACAGATCAGGATTGAGTATCAGCACGGCCTCGCACGGCTCCACGAACGGCATCGCCGCATTGATGCCACCGGCATAGCCGAGATTCCCCCCGGACTCGACCAACGTGATGTCGGTGTGCGAGCGCACCACATCGGTTGTGCCGTCGGACGACTGGTTGTCGACGACAACGACGCGGATCGACTGGTCGCGAGCAGCGATACGCAGGTCGTCGATCAGCCCGGGCAGATCGGACACACTGTTGTACGTCACCACCACCACGGCGACGGTAGCCCGCCGTCGGGGCCCGACGAATGCACCGCGCCCCACACTCCTGTCGGGATGCGCCATCGCCGCTTCGTGCTGGAGGGTCGGTTCTCGGCGCATCAACCGCAGCAATTCCGGCGGATCGTGCACGAGATAGCGACGGCTCAACCGTCGTGGCTCCAGCATCAGTCGCCACGTCCACTCGAAGCCGTGGTCCGCCATCCACCGCGGCGCCCGGCTCACGCGGCCGGCGAGGAAGTCCACCACGGCACCGAACGCGAGCAGCACCCGCGCTCCGGTGTCCGGGCCGAATCGCGCAATCCAATTCTCCTGCAGGGGCTTTCCCAGTCCCACGATCAGGATTTCCACCTCGGCCGAACGGATGTCGGCGGCGATTCCCGCCGACGTTCGGGAGTCGAGTATCTCGGATCGCGCCGGCGCCCAGGTGCCCGCGACCTGCAGGGCGGGAAGGCGCATCCTCAGCGTCTTGCGGAGTTGCTCGTGTGTCTCGGCGGTCCCGCCGAGAAACCCCACCCGCGTGCCGTGTTTCGCCGCGTACTCCAGAATCGGCCAGATCAGGTCACTGCCCGAAAGCTTCGGCCAAGGCCGACCGCTGAGTGCCTCGGCTTTCCGGACGAGCGGCACTCCGTCGAGCAGTGTGAGCCAGCGCAGCCCCCTGGACGGCTCTCCGATGGAAACCGCAGGTGGACGGTCCGTCCAGAAGCTGTCGCGTTCGAAGTGATGGAGATGGTCGAGGTTGGCCGATGCGACGGCGAGCGGGTCCGGTAGGCGGAGCGCATCGACGATGAGGGCCATCGCGAGCTCTCGATCGACCAGATCGATCGGAACGGCATCCACAACCATTCGAGGCCACGGCGTCGGACATGGGTGCGCCGGACCGCGCAGGTCTCGCTGTCCGTGATCCCAACTCGTCCCACCCAACTCGCACCCCTCGAGGCGTCGTTGTTCCGTCGAATTTTACCCGAGCTGCATGCAGTTCGGGCCCGATACGTGCGTGCGCGGCCAGATCCGAGCACCCGACGACGCGGTGAGCTCGCCGGCACGTGCCGGCCGTGTCGCGTTCCGTCGGCTCAGTCGCAGTCCTGCCCTTACACCGGGCACGCGCTGAGAATCTCCGCGCGTCGACGAACGAGCAAGTGGTAACCTTCGAACCCGGTACCGGCTCCGGTTCGAGGTGATCGGTTGGAGGAAGTTGCGGTGCGTGCATGTGCCACCCTCTCCCGGACATCACCGGAGCGTTCGGGACCCCCACCGGAGGATCGAGGTGGCCGTGTCGGATACCGACCCTGCACGGGATAGCGTCGATGTCGATCGGTCCGATCGAGCCTCCTGCGTCGCAGGTCGTCATCCCGGGACGAACTCCTACCCCCTACCTCGAAGCACCCGGATCTACATCGCGGGTCACCGGGGACTGGTGGGATCGGCGCTGTGGCGCCACTTCGCAAAGCGCGGCTTCGAGAATCTGATCGGACGTAGTTCGGCCGAATTGGATCTGCGCGACGCCCGCGCTACCACGGAGTTCTTCGAGGCGACCCGCCCGCAGGTGGTGATCGCCGCAGCAGCACGGGTCGGCGGGATCGCAGCGAACGCTCGTCGACCCGCCGACTTCATCTCCGACAATGTGCGCATACAGGTGAACCTGCTGGACAGCGCCGTCGCGAGTGGCGTGAAGCGATTCCTCTTCCTGGGGTCGAGCTGCATCTACCCCAAGTTCGCAGAACAGCCGATTCGCGAAGAGGCACTCTTCACGGGTCCCTTGGAGGAGACGAACGAAAGCTACGCGGTCGCGAAGCTGGCCGGGATCGCGCACGTCACCGCCATCCGCCGCCAGCACGGCCTGCCCTACATCAGCGCGATGCCCACGAACCTCTACGGTCCGGGCGACAACTTCAGCCCGCACGACAGCCACGTCCTGCCCGCCATGATCCGTCGCCTCCATGACGCGGCCCGGGACAGCGCTCCGCATGCAACGTGCTGGGGCACGGGCCGGCCCCGGCGCGAGTTCATGTATGTCGACGACTTCGCGGATGCCTGCCACTTCCTGCTGGACCACTACGACGACTGCCGGCCGGTCAATGTGGGCACTGGTAGTGACGTAACGATCGCCGAGATCGCGCACCTTGTCGCCGACGTGGTCGGCTACCGCGGGGAGATTCGGTGGGATCCGTCGAAGCCGGACGGCACCCCGCGCAAGTTGCTCGACGTCCGACGCCTCACGGAACTCGGATGGACCGCGAAGACCCCGCTCGAGGAGGGCGTCCGGATGACATACGAGTGGTTCGTCGCGCATCAGGGAACCTGTCGCAGCTGATCCCACAGGGTCAGTGCGACGAGGTGCCCCACCCCGGCAGCTCGGGTCTGTCGATCCGGTGACCGCCTCGAGATTCGAGTGCCGCGAGGTCGGCGTCCACCATGATCTTCACGAGTTGGGGAGTGCGCACCCGAGGATTCCAGCCGAGGATCGCTCCGGCCTTCGCTGCGTCGCCGATCACCGAGTCGACCTCCGCGGGGCGAAGGTAGCGTTCGTCGAATCGCACGTACTTCTCCCAGTCGAGACCGGCGTGGTCGAACGCGAGGGCAAGGAATTCGCGCACGGAATAGCCTTCTCCCGTCGCCAGCACATAGTCGTCCGGGGTCTCGGCCTGCATCATCCGCCACATCCCCTCGACGTATTCGGGTGCGTAACCCCAGTCACGGACTGCGTCGACGTTGCCCATGTACAGATGCCGATCCAGGCCGGCCCGGATGCGAGCCACCGCACGGGTGATCTTTCGCGTGACGAAGGTTTCCCCCCGTCTGGGTGATTCGTGGTTGAACAGGATGCCGTTGACTGTGAAGAGACCATATGCCTCCCGGTAGTTGCGTGCCGTCCAGTAGGCGAACACCTTGGCGGTGCCGTACGGCGAGCGGGGATGGAACGGCGTCTCCTCATTCTGCGGCGGCGGCGATGCGCCGAACATCTCCGAACTCGACGCTTGGTAGAAGCGGCAGTCGAGTCCGATCTGGTGAATCGTCTCGAGCAGCCGAATTGTTCCGAGTGCTGTTGTTTCGGCGGTGTATTCCGGCTCGTCGAAACTCACGCGAACGTGTGACTGCGCCGCCAGGTGGTACACCTCGTCGGGACGAATCGCCGACAGCAGCGCCGTGAGCCGTGCCCCGTCGAGGAGTTCTCCGTAGTGCAGGAACAACCTCGCGCCGGGTACGTGAGAGTCCACGTACAGGTGTTCGATCCGGTGGGTGTTGAACGTCGAGGCACGGCGGATGACTCCGTGGACCTCGTAGCCCTTGTTCAGCAGCAACTCCGCGAGATAGGACCCGTCCTGTCCGGTTATGCCGGTCACGAGTGCGCGTTTGACCATCAGCGCGGCCTCTGCCTGCGCGACTCGCGCACGAGATCCCCGATCCATTTCTCGTAGCGCTCCAGGGCCTCGTATGTGGACAAGGTTGTAGCGCAGTAGCGACGTCCCTGCTCCCCCATGTGTGCGGCGAGCGCCCCGTCCGTGCCCAATCGGACCGCCTCCCGGAGCAACAGGTCCGGTCGGTCGGCCGGGATACGGATACCGGCCCCTGATGCGGCGATCTCGGTCGCCGTGAATCCGTCCGCGTCGGTCGCCGCGAGGACAGGCTTGCCGGAGTTGAAATAGGACGTCAGCTTGCTGGGTACCGCCATCTGCGCGACGCCGGGTCGTTCGTTCACGAGAAGCACATCCGCAGCTCCGAGCGCTGAAGGAAAGTCCTCCTCTGTGACCGGCGCCAGGAACTGCAGTGTGGGGATTCCGGCGCCCGCAGCCTCCAGACGAACGCGCTGGTTGCCGTCACCGAGCAGGACGAACCGCACACGGCGGCCTTCGCGACTTGCCAGCCGGGCCGCCGCGACAACATTTTCCAAGCCCTGTTTGGTGCCCATGTTTCCAGCATGCAAGATCACCACCTCGTCGGAATCCCAGCCGTGTGCGGCACGGAATGCGGAGCTGGCCGCGGGATCCGGGGGTGCGACATGGTTCCAGTTCCGGATCGTGCGTATTCTTCTGCGGTCGACGCCGAGGTGCTCCTCGAGGATCTGCGCGAATCCGTCGTGGATCACCACAATGCCGTCCGCCGACCGAAGGAATGCAGATTCCACCGCCTGTGCCACGCAGGCGGACAAGCCCGACAGCGCCGCCGCCTCCACGACCCCACGGCTGTAGAGGTCGTGGACGATGACGCCGATTGCAGGTCGCCGCCACGACAGCCGTGCGCGCACCACGGACAGTCCTGCCGCCAGCAATGGTGGACTCACGCAGAGGACGACGTCGGGTCCGTTCCATCGCGCGAGCAGAAGCTGAAGCCCGAAGCTCATCTCCATCAACGCTCGACCGACTGCCGTAGCACCCCGCGGGACGTGGTGACCGAAGCGCCGAATCCGAACGCGATCCTCGATTTCGTCGGATCGGAACCGGAAACCTCCGTCCAGGCGCTTCCATTGCGGATAATGAGGGAATCCGGTCAGAACTTCGACTTCGTGCCCACGCGCGGCCAATCCGGACGCGAGAAGGGTCGTATAGGGCGCGATCCCGGTCGGCTCTGGGGCGAAGTTGATGCCCAGGATCGCGATACGAACCTTCGGTCCGGTCATGAGAACCGAGGGTAGTACGCGCGAACCACGCAAACGGCGCATCGAACCGGATCGAGATCGGCCCTGTCGTCGCACGGCGGTGATAGCATAGGCGTCTTGCGAACGTCGAGAGCCTGATCACCGGAGGGGGATCTGTGGCCGGCACCCAACTGCGACGCATACTCGTGGATTCTCCGACATCTCTGGGCGCCAGAACGAGGATGCGGCGTTGGCAGATGTTTCGTGAGGCATTCCCGGCGATCGAGAACATGCGGGTTCTGGATCTCGGCGGAACGATAGAGGCATGGCGCCGTGCCCCGGTCAGGCCCGAGCACGTTACGGTACTCAATCTCTTCGAGCCCGGTGAGTCCGACGACGGGTGGATCGTTCCCGTCCTCGGTGATGCGTGCGATGCGACCCGCGTCCTTGCACAGGCGGACGTCGACTCCCGCTTCGACATCGTGTTCTCGAATTCACTCATCGAGCACGTGGGCGGACATGCCCGCAGAGCGGAGCTGGCGCGACAGGTCCGGCGCCTCGCGCCGCACTATTGGATTCAGACGCCATATCGTTACTTCCCCCTCGAACCGCACTGGCTCTTTCCCGGAATGCAGTTTCTGCCTGCCGCTGCCCGGGTCGCCATTGCCGCACACTGGCCCTTGGTCCACACGAGGCCGGCGAACATCGACGAGGCGCGCAACGAGGTTCTGTGGACCGAACTGGTGAGCATCACAGAGATGCGCGACTACTTCCCCACGGCGACCATTCTGCGCGAACGGATACTGGGTGTCCCCAAATCGATCATCGCGGTGGGCTGACGGATGCCACTCCCGACACCCGATTCGACCCGAAATCCTGGGGTGCTTTCCGACAGAGCGCTCCGTCCGAGTCGAAGATTCGACGGCAAGGCCGGAGGTAGCATCGAAATGGAACAGGCCCCGATGGCGATCCCGAACACGAATCGCCCGTTCGCCCGGTAGCGCAGCGCGGAGGACGTCCCGGATCGCTGCAATCGTGGTCCACCGCGTACACCCGGACATCCGACGCGCTGCAGCCCCCGGGAGGGAAGGAAACACTCACGATGACGAAGTCCGCGACCATTCCGGGCCTGCGCGTCGGCGACCTGGTCGAGGTTCGAAGCGCCGAAGAGATCCTCGCGACGCTGGACGAACGGGGCGAGCTCGAGAACCTGCCCTTCATGCCGGAGATGCTCGGGTTCTGCGGCCGTCGGCTGACCGTGCACAAGGTTGCGCACAAGCTCTGCGACACCATTTCGGGCAGCGGCATCCACAGGATGGACAATGCGGTACACCTGACCGATTCGCGCTGTGACGGCTCCGCGCACGGGGGCTGCCAGACAGCGTGTTCCCTGTACTGGAAGGAAGCCTGGCTCAAACGCGTCGGCCCCGGAACGCCGACTTCGTCCGTCTCCGGCCGTATCGAGATTCCATTGCTCGAGGTCAACACCCGCAAGGAACCGGGACCCGACGGCCGACCACGCTATTCGTGCCAGGCCACCGAGCTGATGCGCGCCGCGCCGACGTGCCTGCCGTTCCGCGATCTCGGCCAGTATGTGACGGACGTGAAGACCGGAAACGCCGGTCCCATCGACTCGATCAAGGCCTTTCTCGTAAGCCTGTTCAATCGCCTGCAGGACGCCAGCAGGCGGCGGCTACCGCGCAAGCTGTGGTTCCGCGACGGGCTGCCCTGGGGCTTCGTCGCGGGCAAGGCGGTCGGAAGGACGCCGACCGCCCACCTGAACCTCCAACCGGGCGAGATGGTACGCATCAAGCCCAAGGATCAGATCATGTTGACGCTCAACGAAGATCGGTTGAACCGGGGCATGGGCTTCGAGGAAGAGATGGCCCGCTACTGCGGCCGCACGGCACGAGTGCAGGCCCGGGTCACCAAATGTATAGATGAGAAGACCGGCGAGTTGCTGACCATGAAGAACCCCTGCATCGTGCTGGCGGACGTCGTCTGCAGCGGCGCGTACAACGCCAACTGCCCCCGCGAATTCGTGCCTTTCTGGCGGGAAATCTGGCTCGAACGTATCTGAAAACCGGACTCGGTGTCCGGTCCACCGAGTACCGGCCTGATCGAAGAAGCCGCCAGGCCTGTCGTCGCCCCGGCCCGAGCATTCCGCCCGAGGCGTGGAGGCACGGTGTAATGCACGAGTCGAGCGACGAGGGGGTGCCCGATGGGCCACACCGACACGCTGGTCTCCATCGGGTTGCCCGTTCGCGACGGGGCGGATCGCCTCGAGGTCGTGGTGCAATCGGTGCTCGCCCAGGACCACACCGACATCGAACTCGTGATCTGCGATAACGCCTCCACCGACGGGACCGAGGAGCTGTGCCGCAGCCTGGCGGAGCAACACAGCCGGGTCGTCTACCACCGGCACCCCGTGAACGTGGGCCTGCTCAACAACTACATCAGCGCGCTCCGGCTGGCCACCGGCACCTTCTTTCGGTGGGTAGGCGATGACGACTGGCTTGCACCGCGCTGCATCTCCAGGGCTCTGGAGGCGTTCGCAGCCGACGACCGGCTGATCCTGGTGACGAACCGAATCGAGTACACCGCTCCGGACGGCCTGACACGACTCAGCCCGCACCACGGCACGGCCCTCGCTTCCGACGACCCGGTTACGCGGTTCACCGCGATGCTGGGGATGCTGAACGAGGCCATCCCCCTAGTCGACCCTCTGTACAGCTTGATCCGACGCGAACCCGCGGTACGGATCGAGCGTCGGAACATGCTGCGCGAAGACGAGGTGTTCGCCGCCAAGCTGGCGCTTGCCGGGCCATGGGGGCACGTGCCGGAGGTGCTGGCGCGACGGCACCTGACGCATGCGACACCGTCGATGCTGGCACGCAAGCTCGACGTACCGTCGTGGCAGGCGTACATCGCGACCACACTGGAGTGCAGGGAAATGGTGCGATCGCTGGCCGAGTACGACCTGAGCGCCGAGCAGCGGCGCAGGGCCCGGCGCGCAGTGGCCCAATTGTATGCACGGCGCCAGCAGGACTTGCTGATTCGAGTCGGCCGTAAGCTCACGCGCACGACCCGCCGACGTGCAGGACGTCGCCAGACAGGTTAGGCCGCGGGCGGCGGGCTGCCGCATCCTGCCGGGTCGGGCGACCCCGACCGGCGTCGTCGCTCACGTCTGCGGCCAATACCTGCGCCAGTCGTCGCTCGACAATGGTCTTCGCTTACCGCGATCGGCTTCGGCGGCGTCTTCGGCTCTGCGGATCCGGCCGGCGAAAGCCACGACAGCGGTCCGCAGCGTCTGCTCGGCGCTGCCCTCACCGCAGATCCGTACCGAACCGAGCGATTCCGGTACCAGATCCGACGGAAATCCCGCCTTGGCGCTGCGGGTCAGCACCTTCTCGGTCAACGCCAGCGCCGGCTGCGCCATCGCGATGCCGTCCAGGCAGGAGGGCCGGGCCTTCTCCGCCGCCTTCGCCACCTCCCACGCCGCCTCCTGCTCAGCCACGTCGATCGGGCCGGTATGACCGTTGGTCAGGTGCGGGCTGCGCAACGCGAGCTTGGTGACGAGCGTGTCGGCGACATCGTCGACGGTGAACGGGTCGGTGCCGGACTCCTGGGCGATCCGCGAGTGGAACAGCACCTGGAGCAACAGGTCTCCCAGTTCCTCGCGCAGGCCGTGCGGGTCACCTTCCTCGATCGCGTCGAGCAGTTCGTAGGTCTCCTCGAGCAGGTAGCGGCGCAACGAATCGTGCGTCTGGGTGACCTCCCAGCCGCCGAATCCCCACAGCCGGTCCATCACCTCCACGGCACGCAGCAGGCGCTCCCCCGGCGCGGGCGGGGCGGCGATCACCCGCTCACCCCGCCGCACGCGTTCACGCACCGCCTCGTGCCCGGCATCGACGGCCACCAACGTCTCGGCGTCGGATCCCGCTGTCGCGCCGAGCGTTTCCCGAACCGCCGCCGGCACGTCGTCGGTGCAGGCGAGCGGCCCGGTCAGCAGCGGCACCGCCTCGAGCGGCACCGATCCGGGCCGGTACGGGTCGAGCAGAATCACCGTCACGGCCGTCGCCTCACATTCCCCGTCGCTGCGCTCGCCCCGGTCACATTCCCCGTCGCTGCGCTCGCCCCGGTCACATTCCCCGTCGCTGCGCTCGCCCCGGTCACATTCCCCGTCGCTGCGCTCGCCCCGGTCACACGCTCGCGACGGCCGGCACGCGCACGTCCACCGAACCCTGCGCCTTACCGTCGAGGGCGAGCAGGAAGTCCGCGATGTACTGCAGCAACTCGACGTCGCGCACCCGATCGGAGCCCACCCCACCGGTCCGCGGCAACGGCAGCTGCACCAGGCCGCTCGTGGCCCGGTACTGCGCCGCCGGGTAGAGCCGCTTGAGCCGCATCTGCTTCGAATCCGGCAGATGCATCGGCGAGATCTTCAGCTGGGTACCGGAGACCGCGACCTCCTCGAGGGCGTACTCGCGGCACAGCAGGCGCAGCTTGGCCACCGACACCAGCCGGCCGACCTCCTCGGGCAGCGGGCCGTAGCGGTCGACGAGTTCCTCGACCACCGCGGCGATCGCGTCGTCGTCGTGCGCCGCGGCGAGCTTGCGGTAGGCCTCGAGCCGCAGCCGGTCGGAGGTCACGTAGTCCGGCGGGATGTGGGCGTCGACCGGCAGGTCCACGCGCACCTCCTTGGCGGCCTCCTCCGTGGCGACGGGCCGGCCGTCCGCGGCGGCCCGGAAGGCCTCCACCGCCTCGCCGACGAGCCGCACGTACAGATCGAACCCGACGCCGGCGACGTGACCGGACTGCTCCGCGCCCAGCACGTTTCCCGCGCCGCGGATCTCGAGGTCCTTCATGGCCACGGCCATGCCCGCACCGAGGTCGGAGTTCTGGGAGATCGTGGCGAGCCGGTCGTACGCCGTCTCGGTCAGCGGCTTCTCCGGCGGATACAGGAAGTACGCGTAACCCCGCTCGCGGGACCGGCCGACGCGCCCGCGCAGCTGATGCAGCTGCGACAGGCCGAGCGAATCGGCGCGTTCGACGATGAGGGTGTTGGCGTTGGAGATGTCCAGGCCCGTTTCGACGATGGTGGTGCACACCAGGACGTCGTACTGACGTTCCCAGAAGCCCTGCACGGTCTTCTCGAGGGTGTCCTCGTTCATCTGCCCGTGCGCGACCGCCACCCGCGCCTCGGGGACGAGGTCACGAATCCGCTTGGCGGCCTTGTCGATCGAGCTGACCCGGTTGTGCACGTAGAACACCTGCCCGTCGCGCAGCAGCTCGCGACGGATGGCGGCGGCGACCTGCTTGTCCGCGTAGGCGCCCACGTAGGTGAGCACCGGGTGCCGCTCCTCGGGCGGGGTGAGGATCGTCGACATCTCGCGGATGCCGGCCATGCTCATCTCCAGGGTGCGCGGAATCGGCGTCGCGGACATGGTCAGCACGTCGACGTGCGTGCGCAGCGCCTTGATGTGCTCCTTGTGCTCGACGCCGAATCGCTGCTCCTCGTCCACGATCACGAGGCCGAGGTCCTTCCAGCGCACGCCGGTCTGCAGCAGCCGGTGGGTGCCGACGACGATGTCGACCGCGCCGTCGGCGAGGGCAGCGATCGTCTCCTTCGACTCGGCGGGATCGGTGAAGCGGCTCAGGCCCTTGACGGTGACGGGGAACGACGCCATCCGCTCCGTGAAGGTCTGCAGGTGCTGTTGCGCCAGCAGCGTGGTGGGCACCAGCACCGCGACCTGCTTGCCGTCCTGCACGGCCTTGAACGCGGCGCGCACCGCGATCTCGGTCTTGCCGTAGCCGACGTCGCCGATGACGACGCGGTCCATCGGGACCGCCTTCTCCATGTCGGCCTTGACCTCGGAGATGACGGTGAGCTGATCCTGGGTCTCGGTGAACGCGAACGCGTCCTCCATCTCCTTCTGCCACGGGGTGTCCGGGGCGAACGCGTGCCCGGGCGCGGCCTGGCGCGCCGCGTACAGCTGCACCAGCTCCCCGGCGATCTCACGAACAGCCTTGCGCGCCTTGCGTTTCGTGTTGGCCCAGTCGGAGCCGCCGAGCTTGCTCAGGGCGGGCATCTCGCCGCCGACGTAGCGGGAGAGCTGATCGAGGGACTCCATCGGCACGAACAGCCGGTCACCCGGCTGCCCGCGTTTGCTCGGGGCGTACTCGATGACCAGGTACTCGCGGCGGGCACCGCCCACGGTCCGTTCCACCATCTCGACGAAACGGCCGATGCCGTGCTGGTCGTGGACCACCATGTCCCCGGCGGTGAGCGCCAGCGGGTCGACCTGGTTGCGACGCTTGACCGGCGTGCGGCGCCCCTCGGCGGCGGTCACCCGGTTGCCCGTGAGGTCGGACTCGGTGACGAGCACCAGGCCGGGCACGTCCGCGCCGTCGCCCGGCAGGACCACGCCGTCGTGCAGCGCGCCGCACAGCACCCCGACCGTGCCGCGCACCGGCTCGGCGCCCGGATCGAGACGCGCGGCGGGCACGTCGTTCTCCTGCAGGCGCTCGAGCACCCGCTGCCCGGTGCCGGCGCCCGCGACGACGATCGCGGCCCGCCCGCCGGTGGTGACGTGCGCGCGCAGGTTCGCGAAGAGCATCGTCAGCAGCTCGTCCGAGCCGCGCACCTCCGGCGCCGGCTGCACGTCGAGCACGACCTCGGTGTCGGCGCCCGACGCCAGCGGGCTCAGCGTCCACCACGGCCGGCCCGCCGCCTCCGCCGTCTGCCGCACCTGGGTCAGCGGCCGGTACGCCGACGCGGCCAGGTCCACGCCCTTCATGTTGGCGGTGTCCAGCGGCGCGGCACCACCGAGCGAGGCCGCGGTCCACGACGCCTCGAGAAACTCCTGACCGGTGCGCATCAGATCCGCCGCGCGGGTGCGCACCTTCTCCGGATCGCACAGCAGCACGTGCGTGCCGGCCGGCACGACGTCGGTCAACAGCTGCAGCTCGCCCGTCTGCAGCACCGGCAGCAGCGCCTCCATGCCCTCGACCGGAATGCCGGAGGCCATCTTGTCGAGCATCTCCACCAGCGCCGCATCGGCCGGGTTGTCCTGCGCCAGCCGGGCCGCGCGCTCCTTGACCTGCTCGGTGAGCAGCAGCTCCCGGCAGGGCGGGGCGATGAGGGTGCCCACCTCGAGTTCGGGGATGGACCGCTGGTCGGCGACGGAGAACGGGCGCAGCTCGGTGACCTCGTCGCCCCAGAACTCGACCCGCACCGGATGGTCCGCGGTCGGCGGGAAGACGTCGAGGATGCCGCCGCGCACCGCGAACTCGCCGCGCTTGCCGACCATGTCGGCGCGGGTGTAGGCCAGCTCGACGAGCCGCTCGATCAGCTCGTCGAAGTCGTGCTCCGCGCCGACCCGCAGGGTGACGGGCTCGATGTCGCCCAGACGCGGGGCCATCGGCTGCACCAGCGACCGCACGGTCGCGACGATCACCCGCAGCTCGGGGCCGTAGTCGCGGTCCTCGGGGTGGGCGAGCCGGCGCAGCACCTGCAACCGGCGGCCGACGGTGTCGGCGCTGGGCGAGAGCCGCTCGTGCGGCAGCGTCTCCCACGACGGGAACTGCGCGACGACGTCGCCGAGCATCTCGTGCAGTTCGGCCGTCAGGTCGTCCGCCTCGCGGCCGGTCGCGGTCACCACGAGCAGCGGCGTCTTCGCCGCGAGCGCGGCGGCGACGAACGGCCGGGCCGACGGCGGGGCCACCAGGGCCTGTTCGGCGGTCCCGGCGAGGGCGGCCACACGTTCGAGCTGAGCGTCGGCCAGCGCGATCCGCGCCAATCCGGACAGGGGGGTGACGGACACGTCGGACACGGGAAGGGCGCTCCTGGGTTCGAGAAGAGGACCGTCCGAGTCTATGCGGTGTCCGGTTCGGGCTGCCAGGACCACCGGGGGCGTCCGGTCACGGTCGGACCGGGTCCGCGGCCAGCAGATCGGCGCTGTTGTCGCCGAGATCGCGACGGGCCCACGCGGCCAGCCGGGTCTGCAGGGCGGCGTCGGGGGTCTCCTCGCCGGGCCCGAGCCACCGCCGTCGCGCCATCCGCAGCAGCACGCGCCGGCAACGCTGCGGCTCGGCGTCGAGCACGTACGCGACGAACGCGTCCGGCGTCTGCGGCTCGACCCCGGACCGCTCGAGCGAGCGAGCGAGACCGGCGTCGGTGGTGACGACGACGTCGGCCTGCGCGAACAGCGCCACCGCGGTCAGGTGCGCGTCGCGGGGATCGCTGATGTACGGCACCTCCCGCAGCACCGTGGCCGGCCAGGTCACCCGGGCCTCGGGGAAGGCGGTTTCGAGTTCGGCGAACAGGAAGTCCCGCGCCGGGCGCGACATGTGCGACGGCAGCCGCCGCTCCACCTCGGCGACGATGCCGTCGCTCCAATAGGGCTGGAACAGCGCGTCTTCGGCCAGGGCGAGCAGCACGTCGCGCACGCGTGGCGGCGTCAGCGCCGGCGCGTCGAGTACCGCTCGGATCGGCACGACCGTTCCCCCTAGAAGTCGTCGTCGTAGAGGCCGTCGCGGCGGCTCAGGTCGGCGACGGTGTCCAGGGCCCGGGTCCGGGTCTCGGCGCGCCGCTCGGCGTAGGCGAGGACGTCGGCGCGGCGGATGCGGCGGTGCAGGCCGCGGAACCGGGACGGCAGGGTGCCGTCGTCGACGAGGCGGCCCACATGCCGGCGACCGACGCCGAGCACGTCCGCCGCCTGGGCGGTGGTGAGCATCGCCGGCACCGGGGTGATGGTCACGGCGGCAGCGGCGCCGAGCTCGTCCAGGGTGCGGGCGAGTGCCGCACCGGCCGCGTCCGCGTCGAACGGTCCCAGGGTCACGGCGGCGATCGTGTCAGGCGGAGGCACCGAACGCAATCGCCCGGCTACACCCGCAGCCGGCGCGAGACGAACTGCCGGAAGTACTCGACCTTGTCGGCGGGCACGAGCGCGGGCACCAGCAGGCGCCACATGTTCTCGAGGTGCTCGACGAGCTCGTCCCGACGATTCAGTGCCGCCGCGACCGCGCGAGCCCCGGTCAGGGCCTGCAGCACGAGCAGGCCCACCGCGTCCGGTTCGAGCTCCTCGCTCAGGTCGCCCTCCGCGAGGGCCCGCTTGGCGAGATCCTGCACCGTCGAGAGCCAGATCGCGAAGACCCCTTCCCCGGACCCGCGGTAGTCGCCGATCTCGATCACCAGCCGGAACATGGCGCGCACGATCGGGTCGGCGCGGGACACGTCGACCGTGAGGACCGACAGTTCGATCATGGTCTCGAGGGCGGGGGTCCGGTCGCTGATCGCGCTCAGCCCGGCCGAACCCAGCCGGGCGAAGCCCTCGTCGATGACCGCGCGGGCCAGCTCCTCCTTGGAGGCGAAGTGGAAGTACAGCGCGCCCTTGGTGACTCCGGACTGCTGGATGATCTCGTTGAGGCTGGCGTTGGCGTAGCCGAGATTCATGAACACTTCCGCGGCGCCGCGCAACACGGAGTCGCGCGTCACCTCGGCGCGAACCTGCCGGGCCATTCATCCCCCTCGATGCGGGCTCGGCGCCGCCCGGCGACCCGGACGATCGGCGCCGATCGCCGCTCCGCTGGGTACCACGATCACCTCGCAATTGCTCGTCGAGTCGGCTGGGCAACGATACCACCTGGTAGGGGCGCGATCGGGAGTTCGCATCGCCCGGTCAGTCGGTCCCGAGCTGCGGATTCGCCTCCAGATGGGTGAGGCCGTTCCAGCACAGGTTCACCAGGTGGGCGGCCACGACCTCCTTCGACGGGCTGCGCTCGTCCAGCCACCACGTGGCGGCCGTCGCGACCATGCCCACCAGCGCCTGCGCATACAGCGGGGCCAGGTCCGGGTCGAAGCCCCGGCGGGAGAAGTCGCCGGCGAGGATGTGCGCCACCTGCCGCACCGCCTCGTTCAGCAGGGACGAGTACGTGCCCTCCTCCGCGGCGACCGGGGAGTCCCGCACGAGGATGCGGAAGCCGTCGGTGCGTTCCTCGACGTAGGTGAGCAGGGCGAGCGCCACCCGCTCGACCCGGATGCGCGAGCGGTTCTGCGTCAGGCTCGCGCTGATCATCGACATCAGGGTCGACATCTCCCGGTCCACGACCACGGCGTACAGGCCTTCCTTGCCGCCGAAGTGCTCGTAGACCACGGGCTTGGAGACCTGGGCCCGCTGGGCGATCTCCTCGATGGACGCCGCCTCGTAGCCGCGCTCGGCGAAGATCGCCCGCCCGATCTCGATGAGCTGTTCCCGGCGCTGGGTCCCGGTCATCCGGACCCGGGGGCTGCGGTCGGCGTGGTTCTGCGACGGTTTCGACACGTGTACATCCTTTCCGGCACCCGGCCGGACCCTGTGCCACCGGAAAACACCGAGGACGACGCGCGGCGGGTTGCGATCAGCCTATCCGTGGCGGCGACGCGCCCGGCCCCGCGTTCGACTCCGGGTGTGGCGGCATGCGAGGATCACAGACGCATGACCGGGGCGTCGGCGCCGGGAATGCGGCAGTCCGCCGTGGTGTAATCGGCAGCACCTCTGATTTTGGTTCAGATAGTTCAGGTTCGAGTCCTGGCGGCGGAGCGGGGCAGTCGGGGCCGGCGAGCTCCCCTGCCGGTGCCGAACCTGCGCATGTCGAACGTCGAGGGAGCTTCATGCAAGTGCAGACCGCAGTTGTCGTTCTGGCGGCCGGAGCGGGTACGCGAATGCGATCCAAGACCCCGAAGGTGCTGCACACACTCGGGGGTCGCACGATGCTCGCCCATTCGCTGCACGCGGCCGCAGAGCTGGACCCGAGCCACCTGGTGGTGGTCGTCGGGCACGAGCGCGAGCGGGTTTCCGCCGCGACCGCCGAGATCGCCGAGACGCTCGACCGCAAGGTGTCGATCGCGGTCCAGGACCGGCAGCTCGGTACCGGGCACGCGGTGCAGTGCGGGCTCGACGCGCTGCCCGGCGACTTCTCCGGCGTGGTCGTGGTCACCAACGCCGATGTCCCGCTGCTCGACGGCCACACCCTCGAGGCTCTCGAAGCCGAGCACCTCGCCGAACCGGCGCAGTCGGCGGTGACCGTCCTGACGTTCCTCGCCGACGATCCCACCGGGTACGGCCGCATCGTCCGGAACGGCCACGGCGAGATCCGCGAGATCGTCGAGGAGACCGACACCGACGCCGAGCAGGCTGCCATCAACGAGGTCAACGCCGGCATCTACGCCTTCGACGCGAAGTTCCTCCGCAGCGCGCTGACCCGGCTGCGGGCCCACAATGCGCAGGGCGAGCTGTACCTGACGGACGTCGTCACGATCGCCCGGGAGGACGGCCTGCCGGTGTTCGCCGCCCAGCTCGCCGACCCGATGAAGGTCGCGGGCGCGAACGACCGGGTGCAGCTCGCGGCGCTCGCCGCGCAGTTGAACCGGCGCACCCTCGAGCACTGGATGCGGGCGGGTGTGACCGTGATCGACCCGTCCAGCACGTGGGTGGACGTCGACGTCGTCCTCGCCCGGGACGTGACCCTGCACCCCGGGGTGCAGCTGCACGGCCGGACCGTGGTCGACGAGGACGCGGTGATCGGCCCGGACACCACGCTGACGAACGTGCGGATCGGCGCCGGGGCGTCGGTCGTGCGCACCCACGGGTCGGACTCCGTGATCGGCGAGGGCGCGACCGTCGGGCCGTTCGCCTACCTGCGGCCGGGCACCGACCTCGGCGAGTCCGGCAAGATCGGCACGTTCGTGGAGACCAAGAACGCCGAGATCGGGCCGCACTCGAAGGTGCCGCATCTGACCTACGTCGGCGACGCCACCATCGGCGAGTACTCGAACATCGGGGCCTCGAGCGTGTTCGTCAACTACGACGGCGTGCACAAGTCGCGCACGGTCGTCGGATCCCACGTCCGGACCGGGTCGGACACCATGTTCGTGGCCCCCGTGACGGTCGGCGACGGAGCTTACACCGGCGCCGGCACGGTCCTGCGCCGCAACGTTCCGCCGGGGGCGCTTGCGGTGTCGGGTGCGCCACAGCGCAATATTGAAGGCTGGGTCCAGCGAAACCGACCCGGGACCCCCGCGGCCGAGGCAGCGTCTGCAGCACGGCAGCAGCAAGAGATCGAACGGCATAAGGACGGCCAGGACCAGTGACCTCCAATTGGATCGACAACCAGAAGAACTTGATGCTCTTCTCCGGCCGGGCCCACCCCGAGCTGGCCGAGCAGGTGGCGAAGGAGCTCGACGTCCAGGTCACCCCGCAGACCGCGCGTGACTTCGCCAACGGCGAGATCTTCGTGCGGTTCGAGGAGTCCGTGCGCGGCTCCGACGCGTTCGTGCTGCAGAGCCACCCGTTCCCGCTCAACCAGTGGGTGATGGAACAGCTCATCATGATCGATGCGCTCAAGCGAGGATCGGCCAAGCGCATCACCGCCGTCCTGCCGTTCTACCCGTACGCCCGCCAGGACAAGAAGCACCGCGGCCGTGAGCCCATCTCCGCCCGCCTGATCGCCGATCTGCTCAAGACCGCCGGCGCGGACCGCATCATCACCGTCGATCTGCACACCGACCAGATCCAGGGCTTCTTCGACGGACCGGTCGACCACATGCACGCCCAGGGCCAGCTCGCCGAGTACATCCGCGACAGGTACGGCGTCGAGAACATCGCCGTGGTCTCCCCCGACTCCGGCCGCGTCCGCGTCGCCGAGAAGTGGGCCGACACCCTCGGGGGCGCCCCGCTGGCGTTCATCCACAAGACCCGCGACCCGCTGGTCCCGAACCAGGTCAAGTCCAACCGCGTGGTCGGTGAGGTCGAGGGCCGCACCTGCATCCTCATCGACGACATGATCGACACCGGCGGCACCATCGCCGGGGCCGTGAAGATCCTGAAGGAGGCCGGCGCGGGCGACGTCGTCATCGCCGCCACCCACGGCGTGCTCTCGCACCCCGCCTCCGAGCGCCTCGCCGCGTGCGGTGCCGAGGAGGTCATCGTCACCAACACGCTGCCGATCGACGACGAGAAGCGGTTCCCGACGCTCACCGTCCTGTCGATCGCGCCGCTGCTCGCGCGCACCATCCAGGAGGTGTTCGAGAACGGCTCGGTGACGTCGCTGTTCAACGGTTCCGCGTAGTCGCGGAAGGCGGTGTACTTTCGGACCGTCACCGGACCGAAAGGACACCCGGCATGTTCACCGGCTTCCCCGTTGCCGCCCTCGACTTCTACGAAGACCTCGAGGCGGACAACAGCAAGCCGTTCTGGGCCGCGCACAAGGCCGTCTACGACGACTGCGTGCGCGGCCCGATGCTTGCCCTGCTCGCGGAACTCGAACCGGAGTTCGGCCCGGGCAAGGCGTTTCGTCCGCATCGCGACGTCCGCTTCAGCGCGGACAAGTCGCCGTACAAGACTCATCAGGGCGGATTCGTGCAAACCGGGCCCGGCGTCGGGTTCTACGTGCAGATCGACGCCGCCGGGCTGCGGATCGCCGGCGGCTTCTACGCGGGCTCGTCCGCACAGGTCTCCGCATACCGTGCCACCGTGGACGATTCGCGCCACGGTCCCCGGCTCGAGACGCTCGTGCGGCGGCTGCGCCGGGCCGGGTACGAGATCGGTGGCGAACGGCTGAAGACCCGTCCGCGCGGCGTCGCGGAGGATCACCCCCGCCTCGACCTGCTGCGGCACAAGTCCCTCACCGCGGCGCGGGAGCACCCGTCGCCCGAGTGGCTCGACTCGCCGCGCACCCTCGACGAGGTGCGCACCGCGTGGCGCGACGTCCGGCCGCTCGTGGAGTGGCTGACCGCCGCCACCGCCGCCTGAAAAGCGTTCGCATCGCGGTCGATTCCGAGCCCCCTCGGCAAACCGATCGGTATGGAAAGTCGTGTGGCACAAGGCTTTGCCGCCCGGACGCCGACGGTTAACATGATCTTCATCACTCCGACATCCCTCAGCCGCAGGTCGTGCAGGACCCCCCCGACCGACCGGGCCGGCTTTGACTTAAGGTGGCTCCTCGTGATCGACGCTCAAACCCTCGAGGCCCCCACCGAAAACGCGAAACTCGAGACCGTCCGGCGGTGGAGGCCGGGAGCCTGCGTCTGGTGCGGCGACACCGATTCCGTCGAGGAGTTCCGCAACGAACCCCGTTGCGCCACTTGCCGCACGCACGAGTCGATCATCGACGAGGCGCGCAAGTTCGTCGGCATGTACGGCCTGCGTCCCATCGGCGGCACCCTGCAGTCGGACGACGAGGAGGAGTACGAGCACCGCAAGGCCGCCCGCGACTCACGCCGCGTCCTCAACGACATCCGGCTCGCCGAACAGCCCGACCCCGCCCTCGTCCGCAAGGCCCTGCGCCCCCGCGCCGCCGCCGTCGTCGCCGAGACCGCCCCGGCGCGCCGGACCGTCACGCCGCGCACGTCCTCGTCGCGCCCGTCGCAGCGCGCCGCCTCCGAGCCGGCCCCCGCGCCGGTGCGCACCGGCGCCGTCGACGTCGACGAGATCCAGAACCGCGCCCTCGCGCTGCTCGACCAGCTCTCCGCGATCGACGCGCAGCTCGCCCTCGTCGCCGAGCAGTCCGGCCTCGCCGCCCGCGCCCGCCGCGGTGACCTCGAGAAGCAGAAGGCGACCGTCCTGCGCACCCTGGCTGCTCTGGAGAAGGCCCGGCTCAGCGCCACCCGATAGGGAACTTCTCGCCCCGAGGGGGAGGTTGTCGCGGCATCGTTCGAGTGCCGCAGTCGACAACCTCCCCCTCGTCGCATATATCACCTGGTGGGACTACGCATACCGGACATCCCTCCCCTCGATCCGTAAGAGACCAGGTAGTCTGCCCGTGCCGAAGGGTCTGTCGGGGACACCGGGGTATCGGTGGAGACCGCACATGCAGGCTTGCGTGGACCGACCGATCGAGAGGAGTTGCCGTGAGTGTCCCCGGCGCCGGCCGTACGGGGGTACCGACGTGGCGGGCGCTGGCCACCGCGCTGCCCCGTCCTCGCCTGTTCGAGATGCTCGACCGCGGGTCTGCGCTGACGGTGGTCCACGCACCGGACGGGTTCGGCAAGAGCACGCTGCTCGCCACGTGGCTGCACGGCGGCGGCGTACCCGGGCGCGACGTCGCGTGGGTGCCGGCGGCGACGGACGACGGGACACCGGACCGCATCTGGTCCGACGCGTGCGCGGTGCTGGGCGACCATGTCGTGGCCGGCGACCCGGTCGACCGGCTCGCCTCGACCCTCGGCGGAACGCCGTCCCTGCTCGTCCTCGACGGGCTCCCCGGCACCGCCCTCGACGACCTGCTGCCGGCGATCCGGCAGCTGCTGGATCGCTGCCCGTCCGTGGACGTCGCCGTCTGTCTTCGCGGCAGCACCACGTCCGCCACCGTGGCCGCGGCGGGCCTCGACTGCACGTTCGTCTCCGCCCACGACCTCCGGTTCACGCCCCGGGAGACGGCGGAACTCTTCCGCGCCGCCGGGGTGGAACTCGGGATCGACGAGTACGGCGACCTGTGCCGCGCCCTGGGCGGGCTGCCCCAGCTGATCTCGGGCGCCCTGAACGTCGCCCGGCTGCACCGGGGCGCACCGGTCGACGAGGAGGGCCGGCCCTCCCCCGACCTGGCCGTCGCCATCGCCGGGTTCGCGTCCGGTCTGCTCGACACGCTCACCGCCGAGGAACGGGCGTTCGCGATGTGCGTCGTCGCCGCCCGCGATCTCGACGCGGAACTCGCCGCCGAGCTCACCGGCCGGCCCGAGCCGGCCGCGCTGCTCGACCGTCTCGAGGCGCGAGGCCTGCTCGTCGTCGACGAGGCGGACGAGACACGGACGTGGTCGTGGCCGTCGGCCCTGCGGTCGGCGGTACTGGAACAGGCCCGGCAGGAGGAGCCCGCACGGGTCGACGAGCTGATGACCTTTCTCGCGCGCCTGCACCGGGATGCGGGCCGGCCGGCGCAGGCCGCGGTGTACGCGGCCGAGGCTCGCAACTGGACGATGGCCGCGGGCATCGTGGAGCGCAGCTGGGGCGAGATGGTCTCCGAGCACCTGGAGGTGCTCATCCTCGTGTTGCGGACGATCCCGGAGGACTTCCTGGAGGACTATCCGGCGGTGCTCGCCGGACGGGCGCTGTTCGTGCAGATGCTCGCCGATCACCCCATCCTGCGGGCGTCGCTTCCGAGCGAACCCGACGAGCTGCACACGCTCGGCGCCGGGCCGGACGCCGCGAACGTCCTGCACCTGGCGACGGTGCAGTCGCTCGCGCTGCGTGTCGCCGGGGACTTCGTCCAGGGCGCCGACTGCACGCGACGGCTCGAGCCGCTAGTACAGAGCATGCTCCTGCACCAGCCGGACAACATCACCCCGCAGCTGCCGCTGCTGCGGGTCCAGTGGGCGATCACCTTCCAGCTCGTCGCGGAGCTGGCCGAATCCAACCGGCAGTTCGAACTGGCCTACCGCGGCGGTGTCGCCGCGGACACCCCCTACATCGTCCAGAACGCCGCGGGCAGCTCGGCGCTCAACTGGGCTCTGGTCGGCGACGTCCCGCGCGCCCGCCGGTGGCTCGACCGGGAGGCGACGACGGAACCGTCCGACGGGCTCTTCGGCGAACTCGTCAAGGTCGGCGGCCGGGTCGCCGCGGCCCTGACCCATCTCGACGCGCTCGACGTGGGCGCGGCCGAGTCGATGATCGAGCTGCTCGGCGCGCCCAGCGATCGGGAGGAGCTGTGGGGGTTCGTCGCCTACGCCCACGCCCAGCACGCCCTGCTCACCCTCGAGGCGTACGCGGGTCTGACGTGGTTGCACCACACCGTCGCCGGCCACGCCCACCGGCACGGCGACGGCGCATTTTCCCGGACGCTGCTCACCGCGACGGAGATCGACCTGCACCTGGCTCTCGGCAACGGCAACCTGGCCCGCGCCGTGGCGGACCAGGAGCCCCGGCACCATCCGATACTCGTCGTCTCCGACGCGCGGGTGGACCTGCTTGGTGGGAGTCCCGACCGGGCCGCCAAGAAGCTCGCGCGGGTGTCGTGGCCGGACTGTGGATTCCCGCGGGCCCATCTCGAGGCGTTGCTGCTGGACGCCGCCGCGCAGCTCGATCTCGGCAATCCCCGGTCCGCGATCGTGTGCTGGGAGCGCGCCTGCACGCTCGCCCGGACGCTCGGCAATCGGCGCGCCTTCACGACCGTGCCGGACCGGCATCGGCGAGAGCTCGTCGAGCGCAGCGGTATTGCGGTGCCGGGCGGTTCCGTCGAGGCGGTGTTCCCGGACGAGGTCGTGCGGGTCGAGCTGTCCCCGCGGGAGAGGCAGGTGCTCGCGTTGCTGGCCGACGGATCACCGCAGAGCGAGATCGCCCGGCTCCTGTTCGTCTCCCCGAACACGGTCAAGACGCAGCTGCGCAGCATCTACCGCAAGCTCGAGGTCCACACCCGGGTCGAGGCCATCACCCGGGCGCGGGAGCTGCGGCTGCTGCCGGTGACCGGTGAGCTCTAGGCACGCTTCCGCGGCCCTTTCCGGCGCCGACGTCCCCTCCCGAACCGAGCGAATGTATCGCTCATCTCCGCAGATCGACGCGATGGCACGTTCGCTCGGCTAGGGGGGAGGTCACGCCGGTTTGTGGGCGCGCACCCGGAACACGATGCCCATCCGCCCGGTGCGGTGCACGTCGTCGACCACGAAGCCGGCCTCGGTGAGATAGGGGACGGGGTCGCGGAGCAGGTGGTCGGCGCCGAAGCGGATGCTGAGCGGCTCGATGCCCCGCTGCAGGGCGCGCAGCGCCCGGTTCGTCGACGGCCCGTGCTCGGCGAGGACGACGCGGCCGCCGGGGACGAGCACGCGGTGCGCCTCGGCGGCGGCGCGGGCCGGGTCGGGCACGGTGCAGAAGGTGAAGGTCGAGAGCACGGTGTCGGCGCTCGCGTCGGGCAGGTCGAGGGCCTGGACATCGCCCTCCCGCAGTTCGACGCGCGGATCGGCGGCGGCCTTCGCCCGGGCGAGTTCGAGCATCCTCGGTGAGATGTCGATGCCGACGACGTGCTCGACCTCCGGCCCGTAGAGGGGAAGGTTGAGCCCGGTGCCGACGGCGAGTTCGACGACGCGGCCGCGGGCCTGCGCGGCCGCCCAGTGCCGGGCCGGCCCGAGGATCAGCCGCTCGACCAGGCCCATGCCGCGGTCGTAGTTCTTCGACATCTCGTCGAAGATCCGCGATACGCGGGCGTTCTCGTTCTCGACCTTCTCCGAATCGGTCACCGTGTCTCCTTACCGCCGGGTCACCGCCGACGTTACCGGCGTACCCTCCCGGCTGTGACCGAACCGATCCCGGAACAGCGCCGCGTACTGACCGTGCTGGTGACCGCGCAGATCCTCAGCGGCGCGGGCCTGGCCGCCGGCGTGACCGTCGGCGCGCTCCTCGCGCAGGACATGCTGGGTAGCACCAGTCTCGCCGGGGTGCCGAGCGCCCTGTTCACGATCGGGTCGGCGGCCGCGGCCGTCGCCGTGGGGCGGATCTCGCAGCGCGCCGGGCGCCGTGGGGGCCTGACGTTCGGCTACACCACGGGCGCGATCGGCAGCGCGGGCGTGGTGGCCGCGGCGGCGCTCGACACCGCGGTGCTGCTGTTCGCGGCCCTGTTCGTCTACGGCGCGGGCACGGCGACGAGCCTGCAGGCGCGCTACGCGGGCGCCGACCTGGCCGCCCCGGCGCGGCGCGGCCGCGCCGTGAGCACGGTGCTGGTGGCGACGACCCTCGGGGCGGTGGTGGGCCCGAACCTGACCACCGTGATGGGCGACGCCGCCGAATCGTGGGGCATTCCCCGGCTGTCCGGGCCGTTCGTGCTCTCCGGCGTCGCCTACGGTCTCGCCGCCGTCGTCCTGTGGGTGCTGCTGCGCCCGGACCCGCTCCTGCTCGCCCGCAGCCGCGCCGCCGCGGAAACCCTGAGCGGTACCGCCGCGGAAACCCTGAGCGGCACCGTCGGCGAGGATCCGGCGCCGGCCGGCGACCCGCCGGCGCCGGGCCGGCCGTGGACGCCCGCGGTGACCGCCGGGGTCGTGGTCATGATCGTGACGCAGCTCGTGATGGTGGCGGTGATGACGATGACGCCGATCCACATGCGCGACCACGGGCACGACGTCGGCGCGACGGGCGTGGTCATCGCGATCCACGTTGCGGCGATGTTCCTGCCCTCACCGATCGCGGGGATGCTCGTGGACCGGGTCGGGCCCTACCGGGTCGCGGCCGCCGCGGGACTCGTCCTGCTGGCCTCCGGGGTGTCCGCGGCGCTGGCCCCGCCGCACTCGGTGGCGGCGCTCGCGTTCGCGCTGGGCCTGCTCGGCTTCGGGTGGAGCCTGGGCCTGGTGAGCGGCACCGCGCTCGTCACCGATGCGGTGCCGCTCGAGTCCCGCGCGGCCACGCAGGGCACCGCGGACCTGTTCGTCGCACTCGCCGGGGCGGGCGGCGGCCTGGGTTCCGGGCTCGTCGTCGCGGCGGCCGGGTTCCCCGCCCTGGCGCTGACCGGTGCGGCGGTGTCGCTGGTGATCCTTCCGGTCCTGGCGCGACGGTCCGCACACGTCGCGCAGTCCGCCGTCCACTAGCACCTCAGGCCGGCACGGCGACGGCCCGTCGCGCCACCCGCAGGTCCGCCACCCACACCAGGGCGGTCACGACGGCCGCCGCCACCCCGAACACGCACACCCCGGTCCAGCCGGCGCTCGTCCACGCGACCGCGCCGAGCGCCGAACCGGCAGCGGCGCCGATGAAGTACGTCGTCATGTACACCGCGTTGATGCGGGAACGCGCCGCGGGCGCCAGCGCGTAGACGATGTTCTGGTTGCTGATGTGGATGGCCTGCAGCGCCAGGTCGATCGCGACCATCCCGATCAGGAACCACGCCAGCGAGTACGCGCCGGCGCCCAGCGCGGCCCAGGACGCGACGAGCACCGCCGCGCCGGCGCCCGAGGTGAGCTGCGCGAGCCCGCGATCGGCGAGGCGGCCGGTGAGGTTGGCCATCACCGCGCCGGCGACCCCGGCCAGGCCCACCAGTCCGATCTGCACCTCGTCGAAACCGTAGGGTTCGCCGGCCAGCAGGAACGCCATCGTCGAGAACAGGGCGCTCACGGACGCGAACGACAGGGCGCCGAGCAGCGACCGGGTGCGCAGCCGCGGCTGGGTGCGCACGAGGGTCCCGAGCGAACGCAGCGTGGTCCCGTAACCGATGCGCTCGGCGGGTCGAGACGTCGGCAGCACCCGCCACAGGGCCAGCGCGACCACGACCATCACGGCGGCGCTCACCCGGTAGACGGTGGCCCAGCCGCCGACGCCGGCGAGGAGCCCGGCGACGCTTCGGGCGAGCAGGATGCCGAGCACCAACCCGCTCATCACCGTCCCGACAGCCTGGCCGCTGCGCTCCGGTGTGGCCAGGGCCGCGGCGAACGGCACCAGCACCTGCGCGGCCACCGAGAACAGCCCTGCGATCGCCGTGCCGACGGCCAGCACCGCGATGTTCGGGGCGAAGCCGCTGATTGCCTGGCCGGCCGCGGCGGCGAGCATGAGCCCCACCGTGAGGCGGCGCTTGTCGAACATGTCACCGAGCGGCACCAGGAACAGCAGGCCGAGGCCGTAGGAGACCTGGGCGATGGTGACGGTGGCTGCGGCGGCGGAGTGGGAGGTGCCCAGGGCGGCGGCGATCGAGTCGAGCAGGGGCTGGTTGAAGTAGTTGCCGCCCACGCACAAACCGGTGGCCGCCGCCATCAGCAGCAGCACGGGGGTGGTCAGCACGGGCCGGGTCGACGTCACGTCTGCCAGCCTCGCGCGGCCGGGCCGGTGCTGTCCAACCGGCTTCCTGCCGTCGGCGGCCCGGGATCGCCGATGTGCGGCTCAGGCGCGGCTCGCACCGATCAGCGCGAACCTCCCGTCGGGATCGATCCACTCGCGCCGGACGACGAACCCGGCCTCGGTCAGTTCACGGCCCATCCCGTCGAGACGGAACTTGGCGGAGATCTCGGTGCGCAGCTGCTCACCCGCCGCGAAGGAGATCTCGAGATCCAGCCCGGGAATTCGGACGGTCATGGGCTCGGTGGCCTCGAGCCGCATCTCGATCCATTCGTTGATCGGGTCCCACACGGCGACGTGCCGGAACTTCCCGGGTTCGAAGTCCGCACCGAGCCGGTTGTTGAGCACGTTCAGCACGTTGCGGTCGAATTCCGCGGTGACCCCGGCCGCGTCGTCGTAGGCCGGCACGAGCACGTCCGGGTCGGTGACGAGGCCGATGCCGAGAAGCAGCCACTCCCCCGGCTCGAGCACGGCGGCGAGATCGGTGAGGAACGCGGCGCGCTCGGCGGGCGCCAGGTTGCCGATGGTGCCGCCGAGGAACGCGATCATGCGGCGTCCGCCGCCGGGCAGGTGCGTGAGCGAGCCGGTGAAGTCTCCGACGACGCCCCGCACCGTCAGGTCCGGGTACTCGGCCGAGAGCCGGGTCACCGCGGGCTGCAGGGCGGCCTCCGACACGTCCTGCGGTACGTACGTATGGATGTACGGTTGCAGCGCGTCGAGCAGGATCTCCGTCTTCTCGGAGGAGCCCGACCCGAGCTCGACGAGCATCTCGGGGCGGGCCTCGTCGGCCAGTTCCGGTGAATGCTTTTGCAGCAGAGCCCGTTCGGTGCGGGTGGGGTAGTACTCCGGCAGGCGGGTGATCCGGTCGAAGAGCTCGCCGCCGCGCGCATCGTAGAGCCAGGTCGGCGAGAGCCACTTCGGCGACGACGTCAGCCCGCGGCGCGCGTCGGCGCGCAGCGACTCGTCGAGCTGCTCCGGGGTCAGGTACACGTCCACCGTCATGAAACGGCCACCTCCATGGGGGACACGATGAGGTGTCCCGGTCGGGCGCTGACCAGGTGCCGGTCCGGCACCTGACGCCAGCGCGGATCGTCGTCGTACGGTTCCGAGGACACCACGGCGACGTCCTCGTCGACGAGGGTCCACAGCGAGTGGTACCAGGCCGTCGCCCACAACCCGGAACCGTTGCCCAGCAACAGGTTCAGCCGCGAACCCGGCGCGACCGCGAGCACGTCGTGGACGAGCCGCATCAGCGCCTGCTCGGGCCGCGAGGAACGCAGCCGCGAGTACAGCAGCAGCCACAGCGCGGCCGCGTCGGTGGGCGACTCGAGCTGCAGCAGTTCGGCCACCGGCAGGCGCTGGGCCAGCGAAACGAGCGAACCGGGCCACCCGCGGACCAGCCCGTTGAGGCTGAACGCCCAGCCGTCGCGGGTGAACGGGGCGCAGGCCGAGCGCTCGACGGGCATGCCCTCCGTCGCCGAGCGCAGCGACGCCATGACGGCTCCGGCGCTGATGTGCGAAAGGCCTTCGGCGACAAAGGGGTCGGACCAGATCGGAGCGGGGTTCCGGTAGCGGCCGAAGCCGTCGGCACCCCACCATGCCACCCCGAACCCGTCGGCGTTGATGGTGCCGCCGCCGCGCATGTCCTTCGGCGCCCACGATTGGCGCAACAGCGACCGGGGTCCCTCGGTCACCAGGGAGCTCACCGAGCGGACCGGCCCGAGATATCCCAGGTGTCTACACATCCGGCACGTCCCGCGCGCAGCGGAAGCCGGCGAAGATCTGCCGCCGGATCGGCAGGTCCCAGTTGCGGAAGGTGCCGCGGCAGGCCGCGGGGTCGGTGCCGAACGAGCCGCCGCGCAGCACCCGGAAGTCGCCGCCGAAGAACACCTCCGAGTACTCCCGGTACGGGAAGGCGGTGAACCCGGGATACGGCTCGAACCCCGAGGCCGTCCATTCCCACACGTCGCCGATCAGCTGGTGCACGCCGAGGCGCGACGCACCCGCCGGATAGGCACCGACGACGGCCGGCTCGAGGTGCCGCTGGCCGAGGTTGGCGTGGGCCTCGGTCGGTTCCTCGTCGCCCCACGGGTAACGCCGGCTCGCCCCGGTCAGCGGGTCCCAGCGGGCAGCCTTCTCCCATTCGGCCTCGCTGGGCAGCCGGCGCCCGGCCCAGCGCGCGAACGCCTCGGCCTCGTGGAAGCACACGTGCACCACGGGCTCGTCGGGATCGAGCGGCACCACCGCCCCGAACCGGCGGCGCCACCACGTGCCCGAGTCGTCGCGGGTCCAGAACTGGGGGGCCTCGAGACCCGCCTGCTCGCGGTGCACCCATCCCTCCGGGCTCCACAGCTCCCGGCGGGCGTAGCCGCCGTCGGCCAGGAACTCGAGGTAGCGCCCGTTGGTGACCGGCACCGTGTCGATCGCGAACGCCGGTACGTACACCCGGTGCGCGGCCCGCTCGTTGTCCAGCGCCCACGGATCGGTCGAGGTCCCCATCTCGAACTCGCCGCCCGGGATCAGCACCTCCTCCGCGGCCGGCGGCTCGGCGCGCCGCGGCGGCGGTGGGGCGTCGAGCACGGGCGATCCCGCCCGCAACTGGTGCGTGGCCAGCATCGTCTCCGCATGCTGCACCTCGTGCTGGACACTCATCGCGAAGACGAATCCGTCACGGGTGAGGTCGGTGTCGAATGCACACTGCGCCAGCACGTCCGCCGCCCGCGCGCGGACCTCCGCCGCGTAGCCGCGGGCCTCCGCCGGCCCGAGCAACGGCAGCGCCGGACGGTCCGCGCGGGGATGCCGGAAGGCGTCGTAGAGGTCGTCGACGTCCGGGCGCACACCGCCCTGACCGCCGGCCGCCCGGAGCAGCCAGCGTTCCTCCTGGTTGGCGATATGCGCGAGATCCCACACGAGGGGGCTCATCAGCGGCGAATGCTGAGCCGTGAGCTCCGCGTCGTCGATGTCGGTCAGCGCGAGGACCCTCGCCCGCGCGCGGGCGAGGTCCCGGCCGAGCCGGGTGCGCAGACCGCTCACCGGTCCTGGACCTCCGGGGTGCGACCGCGGCAGCACCGCGCCGCCGCCGAGTCCAGGGCCGTGGTGAACCGCATGTCCGGCGACGCCTCCGCGGCGAGGGCGAGCAGTCCGACCGCCGCGGCCCGGAGCTCGAGG
The DNA here is from genome assembly GCF_015654185.1 of Rhodococcus sp. M8. NCBI lineage: Bacteria > Bacillati > Actinomycetota > Actinomycetes > Mycobacteriales > Nocardiaceae > Rhodococcus > Rhodococcus sp. M8. The sequence continues at coordinate 5,430,670 of NZ_CP064065.1, read as the reverse complement.
TCCGCGAGACCGAACTCGGCAGCCTCCTGCCAGCGGTCCACGACGGGTGCGGCGACGGCCAGGGCCTCGTCCATCACGGCCGGCGAGGTGAGCAGCGCCTCGACCGCGGCGACCGGGACCTGCCAGAGGGCACCCGGCTGGGCGTCGATGTACCGGACCTCGAGATGCCCGGCGGGACGCACCGGCGGGAACAGGGTGGTCAGGTGGTAGTCCAGGTCGGCGACGGTGGGCCGGCGCCCGATCTCGTCGTCGAGACCGCCGCCGAGCCAGTCCGCGAACGACGCACCCGGCGGCGCGTGCCAGTCCCCGTCGGACGCGCGCACGCACAGCAGCGGCGCGTCGAGCGCCCAGGCCGGGTAGTGCGCCGGATCGGGGACGGGCGTGGTGCGGTCGGCGTCCAGCGCCAGCCAGGTCCGCATCCGCTGCGACGCCCAGGTTCCGTCCGGGGCGCCGCGCAGCGAGGGGGAACACGCGAACGCGGCCACGAGCGCCGGTCCGACGGCGTGCAGCACCCGCCACCGGCGGGCCAGCTCGTCGTCGTCGGCGCCGGCGTCGACGCTCACCTGAGTGGCGGCGGTGCTGTTCATCATCAACCGGCCCAGCGGCCCGATCCGGTCGAACCGCAGCTCCATCGCGCTGTACCGGGGGGTGCGCAGGAGCCGCTGCGGGGGGCGCAGTTCGTCGGCCGCCGCGTCGATCATGTCCACCGACCGGCGCGCCAGCAACGCACGGAGCATGCGGGCATCGGCGGTGAGACGGTCGCAGACCTGCCGCGCCGAGCCACACGGCACGCTCGACAGTTCGACCTGCCCGCCGGGCTCGAGGGTCACGGCGCTGCCCGACGGCAACGGCCGCGCCGAGGAGCCGGGAGCCAGCTGCCGGGGGGCGTGCGGGCCGAGGGCCTCGAGGATCGCCTGCAGCTCCGGCCGGGCGCTCGTGCCGTCGGCCCGGGCCGTGAGCCATTCCAGTTCCACCCCGATCAGCCGGGGCGGCCCGAAGCGGAAGCTCACCCTTCGCACGTGCAGTTCGGCGGCGGTTCGCGAGGCGATGCCGGCGTCCGCGCGCGGCACCGCCGTGTCGACTGTGATCACCACTCGGTCCGCCCCTCCCTCGCCTGTGGGCCAGCTCACGGATGAGCCTAACGTCAACCGGCGACAGGATGCGGGTGAACGCTCACGGCACGGCCCGGCGCGTCGCCCGTGCGAGGACACCGACCGCCAGCACGGCGGCGCCGACCCCGACGGCGCCCGGCGGCAGCGTCAGTGTCAGCGCGACGCACCCGACGGCCCCGATCACCTGCAGGAATCGGGGGTAGCGACGGTGCTCGTCCCGCTGGGTGAAGGCGGACAGGTTCGCGACGAGGTAGTACACCAGCACCCCGAAGGATGAGAATCCGATCACTCCGCGCAGATCGACGGTCGCGACGAGCAGGCACACCACCGCGGCGACGGCGAGTTCGGCCCGGTGCGGCACCGCGAACCGCGGATGTACCGCCGCGAGCGGGCGCGGCAGATCGCCCTGCCGCGCCATCGCGAATGCGGTGCGGCCGACGCCCGTCACGAGGGCGAGCAGGGCGCCCAGCGACGCGACCGCAGCCCCGGCCACCACGACGGGCGCCGCCCACGCCCAGCCGCCCACGCGGACCGCGTCGAGCAGCGGCGCGCTGCTCGACGCCACCCGGTCCGGCCCGAGGCACGCGAGCAGGGTCACCCCGACGACGGCGTAGAGCAGCACCACGAATCCGAGGGCGCCGACGATCGCGCGCGGGATGGTCCGGCGCGGCTCGCGCACCTCCTCACCGAGCGTTGCGATCCGCGCGTAGCCCGCGAAGGCGAAGAACAGCAGGCCGGCCGCCTGCAGCACCCCGTACGCGCCGCCGCCGACGGGGCCGAACGGATCGGCGGGCTGTGCCCCGGGGCCGGCCCAGCTCGCCGTCACCGCCACGGCGAGGGCGACGAGCACCAGCGCCACGATGATGCGCGCGAGCCGGGCCGTGCGGGTGATGCCCCGGTAGTTCACGGCGGTCAGGGCGAGGACCGCGGCGACGGCGACCGGCCGCCGCCACGGTTCCGGCACGGCGTAGGCGGCGAAGGTCAAGGCCATCGCCGCGCAGCTGGCGGTCTTGCCGATCACGAAGCCCCAGCCCGCCACGAAGCCCCACCACGGCCCGAGCCGTTCCCGGCCGTACACGTAGGTGCCGCCGGACGTCGGATACTGCGCGGCGAGCTGCGCCGACGACGTGGCGTTGCAGTACGCCACGACTGCGGCGACGGCCAGGCCGACGAGCAGGCCCGCGCCGGCCGCGGCGGCGGCCGGCGCGAACGCCGAGAACACCCCCGCCCCGATCATCGCGCCGAGCCCGATGGCGACGGCGTCACCGGTGCCGAGCCGGCGCTGCAGGGGTGTCGGTTCGCTCACGCGTACATTCCAACCACGAAGACATGAACGGGAGGTACGCCCTCGATGCTCGACCTGCAACGCGCCCGTCGGGACACGCCCGGCTGCTTCGACCGGGTCTTCCTCGACAGCGCGGGCTCGTCGCTGCCGCCCACCCCGGTGCTGGAGACGACCGTCGCGCATCTGCGGCGCGAGGCCGAGGTCGGCGGGTACGTCGCGGCCGCGGAACGCGCCGGCGACCTCGCCGCGGTGAAGACCTCGATCGCGCGGCTGATCGGCGCGGAGGCGTCGTCGATCGCGCTGGTCGAGAGCGCCACCCGGGCGTGGGCGAGCTTCTTCTACTCGGTGCCGCTCGGCGAGGGCGACCGGATCCTGCTCACCCGCTCCGAATACGCCAGCAACGCCGTCTCCGCGCTGCAGCGCGCCCGCGCGACCGGCGCGACGGTGGAGACGATGCCCACCGACGCGCTCGGCCGGATCGACGTCGACGCCCTCGGCCGCACCCTCGACGAGCGGGTCAAGCTGGTGTCCGTCGTGCACGCCCCGACCAACGGCGGGCTCGTCAACCCGGTGCGGGAGGTGGCCGACGCCGCGCACGAGGTCGGTGCGCTGGTGCTGCTCGATGCGTGCCAGTCCGTCGGCCAGCTGCCGGTGAGCGTGCCCGAGTTCGATGTCGACGCGCTCTCCGCGACCGGTCGCAAGTGGCTGCGCGGGCCCCGCGGCACCGGCTTCCTCTACGTCCGCCCCCGGCTGATCACCGAGCTCGAACCGGCCGTGCTCGACCTGCACAGCGCACAGTGGACGGCCCCGGACGAGTACCGGGTCGCCGACGACGCGACGCGGTTCGAGCTGTGGGAGACCAACGTCGCCGCCCGCCTCGGGCTCGGCGCCGCCGTCGACTACCTGCTCGACTTCGGTGTCGACGCGGTGACCGAGGCGGTCGCCTACCGGGCCGAGCACCTGCGCGACGGGCTGGGCCGGATCCCCGGCGTGGCCGTGCGCGACCTCGGCAAGGAACACAGCGGCATCGTCTCGTTCACCGTCGACGGCTGGGATCCGGCGCACCTGCGCGAGGCGCTGGCCGCCGAGGCGATCACGGTCACGGTCAGCGGGCGCGGATCGACGCTGCTCGAGATGTCGGCGCGACGGCTCGAGTCGGTGGTGCGGGCTTCCCCGCACTACTTCGTCTCCCCCGCCGACGTGGACCGGTTCCTGGCGGCCGTGCGGTCGCTCACCCGGTCCTGACCGTCCCGGCAACCGGGACAGCCGGTACCGCTCCCCCAGGTCGCGTGGTCAAGGTGTGCGAATCCCCGTACCACTTCGAGAGGATCGCGATGACCGAGACCAGTCCCGTCCGTCCTGTTCCCGTCGACCGGATCCCCGCCTGGGATCTCGAGGCCGACGTCGTGATCGCCGGATACGGCATCGCCGGTGTCTGCGCGGCCATCGGCGCCGCCGACGCCGGAGCCGACGTGCTGGTGCTGGAACGCACCGGCGGGTGGGGCGGCGCGGCCGCCCTCGCCGGCGGGTTCGTCTACCTCGGCGGCGGCACGGCCGTGCAGCGGGCCTGCGGGTTCGAGGACTCGGTGGACGACATGCGCGCGTTCCTGACTGCGGCACTCGGACCGGGCGTGGACGAGGAGAAGATCGCCGCGTACTGCGCGGGTTCCGTCGCGCACTTCGACTGGCTCGTCGGGTGCGGGGTGCCGTTCAAGCACGAGTTCTGGGGCGAGCCGGGGTGGGAGCCACCCACCGACGCGGGCCTGCAGTACACCGGCGGGGAGAACGCGGCGCCGTTCCGCACCGTCGCCCGGCCCGCGCCGCGCGGTCACGTGCCGCAGATGAGCAACAAGCGCACCGGCGAGCAGGGCGGCGGCTACATGCTCATGAAGCCGCTCGCCGAGAAGGCCGCCGCGCTCGGGGTCCGCGCCGAGTACGACGTGCGGGTGCAGACCCTCGTCACCGATGCGTCCGGACGGGTGGTCGGGCTGCTGGCCAAGCGGTACGGCACCGACCTGGCGATCCGGGCGCGCCGAGGGGTCGTTCTCGCCACGGGCAGCTTCGCCTACAACGACGACATGGTGCGGGCGTACGCGCCGCATCTGGTGGGCCGTCCCGCCGCGTCGATCGAGGAGCACGACGGCCGGGCGATCCGGATGGCGCAAGCCCTCGGCGCCGACCTCGCGCACATGAACGCGACCGAGGTGGCGTTCTTCTGTGATCCTCAGCTGATCGCGCGCGGCATTCTCGTCAACGGGCGCGGCCAGCGATACGTGCCCGAGGACACCTACCCGGGCCGCATCGGTCAGCTGACCCTGCTGAAGAACGACAACGAGGCGTTCCTCGTCATCGACGAGGCGGCGTACGAGGCGGGGATCGCAGCCCCGACGTCGTCGGAGCAGCTGCGGCATCAGCCGAAATGGGTGTGCGAAACCGTCGCCGACCTCGAGGCCGAGATGGGTCTGCCCGAGCAGGCGCTGCAGTCCACGGTGCAGCTGTACAACCGGCACGCCGCACGGGGCGAGGACCCGCTGCTGGGCAAGAAGCGCGAATGGGTGAAGCCGATCGGTTCGCCCGTCGCGGCGATCGACCTGCGCGGCATGACCGGCGGGTTCACGCTCGGCGGCCTGCGCACGAGCCTGGACTCGGAGGTGCTGCACGTCGACGGCGCGCCGATCCCGGGGCTGTTCGCGGCGGGACGGGCGGCGGCCGGGCTGTCGGCGTGGGGATACTGCAGCGGCATCTCCCTCGGCGACGGCAGTTTCTTCGGCCGGCGGGCGGGCACCGCCGCCGCGCGCGGCTGAGCGCAGGGCGGCGTTCGACTGGCCCGGGCGGATCCGGTAGAGTCGTTCGAGTTGTCTCGGCGAGGGTGAACCGCGAAATCGCTGGCTCACCGTGATCGACGCGGCTGCGGCTCCGCTCGAGCGTGTCTACGCTCCTGGCCGCGCGCGTCGCCCCTCGCCGGGAAGACCGCCCCAGTTCGAGCCATATGCGTAGGAGCCTTTCAGCATGTCCGACGAAAACCGTCTCGTAGCCGCCGTCCGTACCGAGTTCGGCAAGGGTGCCGCCCGCCGCGCCCGCCGCGACGGTCAGGTCCCCGCCGTTCTGTACGGCCACGGCACGGACCCCAAGCACCTCGCCCTCCCGGCCCGTGAGTTCGCGGCCGTGCTGCGCGCCCACGGCACCAACGCCCTGCTGACCCTCGAGGTCGACGGCGGCGAGGAGCTGGCGCTGACCAAGTCGGTCGTCGTGCACCCGATCCGCAACTACATCGAGCATGCCGATCTGCTCGTCGTGAAGAAGGGCGAGAAGGTCACCGTCGAGGTCCCGCTCGTGGTCACCGGCGAGGCCGCCTCCGGCACCCTGGTCGTCAACGAGGTCAGCACCGTCCAGCTCGAGGCCGACGCCCTGAACCTGCCCGAGCAGGTCGAGGTGTCCATCGAGGGTGTCGAGGCCGGTACCCAGATCCTCGCGAACAACGTGCAGCTGCCCGCCGGTGCGACCCTGCAGGGCGACCCGGAGCTGCTGCTGGTGAACGTGGTCGCCGCACCGACCGCCGCCGCGATGGAGGGCGAGACCGCGGAGGGCGAGGCCGCCGAGGCCGAGGAGGCCTGAGCCCCCACCGGCTCCGCGTGACGTGACGAGCGGCGCGTCATCCCACGGGATGACGCGCCGCCGTCGTGACAACACCCGCCGCAACGGAAGGACACCGCCAAGTGAGCGACGGCACCGCCCTCGTCGTCGGGCTGGGCAATCCCGGCCCGCAGTACGAGAAGACCCGCCACAACGTCGGCTGCATGGTGGCCGACACGCTCGCCGCCCGCGTCGGCGGAAAGTTCAGCGCGCACAAGCGCAGCAACGCCGACATTGTGCAGGCCCGCCTCGACGGCCGGCAGGTGATCCTCGCCAAGCCACGCACCTACATGAATCTCTCGGGCGGGCCGGTCGCCGGACTCGCGCGGTTCTTCTCCGTCGAGCCCGCCGACGTCGTCGTCCTCCACGACGAGCTGGACCTGGACTTGGGCACGATCCGGCTCAAGCTCGGCGGCGGCGAGAACGGCCACAACGGGCTGCGGTCGATCTCGAGTGCCCTCGGCACCAAGCACTACCTGCGCACCCGCATCGGGATCGGCCGCCCGCCCGGCCGCATGGACCCGGCCGACTACGTGCTCAAGCCGTTCTCCTCGACCGAACGCAAGGACCTCGACCTGATCCGCGAGCAGGCCGCCGACGCGGTGGAGCTGTTGCTGCGGGTCGGCCTGGAAGAGGCGCAGAACAGGCTGCACTGAGCGCGGCGTCAGCCGCCCAGCAGGTGGACGGAGCTGCCACGGCGCAGCTTGCCCGACGACGTCTTCGGGATGCTGCCCGGCCCGAGCACCGCGACGGTGCGCGGCCGCACCCCGACCTCCGCGACGACCGCGTGCACGACGTCGTGTTCGATGCGGCGCACCTCCTCCGGATCGTCGATCCGGTTGGTCTCGACGGCGACCGCGAACGACTCGCGTTTGTCGCCGGCGTCGAGGCGGATCGCGACGGCGTTGCCGGGGCGCACGCCGTCGACGCTGCACGCGGCCCGTTCGATGTCGGTGGGATAGACGTTGCGCCCGCCCATGATGATGACGTCCTTGACGCGTCCGCACACCACGACCAGGCCGTCCTCGGTGAAGTAGCCCACGTCGCCGGTGTCGAACCAGCCCTGCGAGTCCTGCGCGGGCACCGGACCGTCGACGGTGAGGTAGCCGTGGGTGACCGCCTTGCCGCGCAACTGGATGATGCCGACACCGCGGGGCGGCAGCAGCTCCCCGTCCTGGCCGACGACGCGGCCCTCGAGGCCGGGCACGAGGTGGCCGAGAGTGGGCAGGCGACGGGCGTTGGACCGGCTCGACGGCACCGCCATCCCGCCGGCCTCGAGCAGGTCGGGGTCGACGAGATCGAGGATCTGCCCGCGTCCGGGGTCCGGCACCGAGACCGCGAGGGTGGTCTCGGCCATGCCGTAGACCGGCGCGAGCGCGGCGGGGTCGAGGCCGAACCGGGCGCCGGCGGCGGCGAGGGCCTCCATGGTGTCCGGGTCGACCGGCTCGGCACCGTTCCACATCCACCGCACCGACGACAGGTCGACCGCGCCGTCGGGCGCCTGCGCAAGCTTGCGCGCCAGCAGCGAGTACGCGAAGTTCGGTGCGGCCGTTACGGTTCCGCGGTACTTGCTCATCAGCTCGGCCCACAGCAGCGGGGACCGCAGGAAGTCGAGCGGGGTCACGGAGACGACCTCGGCGCCGACCTGCATGGGCACGCTGAGGAACCCGACCATCCCCATGTCGTGGAACAGCGGCAGCCAGCTGACCATCACGTCGTCGTCGAGGGAGAACTTGATCCGCTCGATCATCGCGTACGCGTTGACGTAGAAGTTCTCGTGCGTGATCTGCACGGCCTTCGGGGATCCCGTGGACCCGGAGGTCAGCTGCTGCAGCGCGATGTCCTGTTCGTCGGTGGGCAGCGGGTCGACGGGCGTGCCGGCGTCCATCTCGGCGATCGTGACGACGGGGATGCCCCGCTCGGCGAGCAGCGGCGCGGCGATCTCGAAGGGGGCGCCGAGCACCACGGTGCGGGCGCCGATCATGCCGATGACGACCTCGGTGTCGCGGGCCCACAGGGCCAGGTCGGTGCGCGGGGTGGGCTGGTGCAGCATCGTCACCGAGGAACCGCGCATCCACACGGCCTGGCAGGCGGGGGCGATGTCCACCGGATTCCCGGCGAGGATGCCGACGGCGTCGCCGTGGCCGATGCCGGCCGCGGCGAGGGCACCGGCCATGCGCCGGGCCTGCTCGTGGATCTGCCCCCACGTCTGCCGCAGCGGGGCGTCCGGCTCGCCGGTGACCAGAGCATGCGGCGAGCGAGCCGCGGTCTCGTACATCTCGTCGGTGAATCTGCTCACGAACCACTCCTCACGCCGGATACGACCACGCCCAGGGTGCCCCCGATCCGCGCCGAGGGGGAGTCTCTTCGGCGAATGTGACCGAATCTGGCGGAAATCGACATTCAATCGCCGAGTAACATGGACGAGTTGTCTGCGATGCGCGAGCCGCCCGCGCGCATCCACGAGCCGCACATCCGCTTCGAGAGGTTCTCCTGCGTTGACTACCCCGCCCGTTTCCACCGGCAACGACGCCGGCAACACCGCCGTGTCGTCGAAGGAAGTGCTCGCGGAAGCGGGTCGCCGCCGCACCTTCGCAGTGATCTCCCACCCGGACGCCGGCAAGTCCACGCTGACCGAGGCGCTGGCCCTGCATGCGAAGGTCATCGCGGAGGCCGGTGCGGTGCACGGCAAGGCCGGGCGCAAGTCCACCGTGTCCGACTGGATGGAGATGGAGAAGGCCCGCGGCATCTCCGTCAGCTCCACGGCGCTGCAGTTCAACTATCGCTCCGAGGAGTCCGGCGACGACATCGTCAACGTGATCAACCTCGTCGACACCCCCGGCCACTCCGACTTCTCCGAGGACACCTACCGGGTGCTCACCGCCGTGGATGCGGCGGTGATGCTCATCGACGCCGCCAAGGGCCTCGAGCCGCAGACGCTCAAGCTGTTCCAGGTGTGCCGGCACCGGGGCATCCCCGTCATCACCGTGATCAACAAGTGGGACCGGCCCGGCCGGACCCCGCTGGAACTGCTCGACGAGATCGACGAGCGCATCGGCCTGACCCCCACCCCCCTGTTCTGGCCCGTCGGCATCGCCGGCGACTTCCGCGGCCTGCTGCGCCGCGGCGAGGACGGCGCACCGGTCGAGTACGTCAAGTTCACCCGCACCGCCGGCGGCGCGAAGATCGCCCCCGAGGACCGGCTCTCCCCCGGCGAGGCCGAGGACCGCGAGGGCGAGACGTGGATCGAGGCGGCCGAGGAGTCGGAGCTGCTGTCGGCCAGCGGGCAGGACCACGACCAGGAGCTGTTCCTGGCCGGGCAGACCTCGCCGGTGATCTTCGCGTCGGCGATGCTCAACTTCGGTGTCCGGCAGATCCTCGACACCCTCGTCGCGCTGGCGCCGCCGCCGCGCGCCCGGCTCGACGTGAACGGCAACTCCCGCAACGTGGACGACCCGTTCAGCGCCGTGGTGTTCAAGGTGCAGGCGGGCATGGACACCGCGCACCGCGACCGCCTGGCGTTCATGCGGGTGGTGTCCGGGGTGTTCGAGCGCGGCATGGTCGTCACGCACGCGCAGACGGGCAAGCCGTTCGCCACCAAGTACGCGCTGACGGTGTTCGGCCGGGAACGGTCCACGGTCGAGAACGCCTACCCCGGCGACGTGGTCGGCCTGGTCAACGCCACGGCTCTCGCGCCCGGGCACACCCTGTACGTGGACAGGAAGGTGGAGTTCCCGCCGATCCCGTCGTTCGCGCCCGAGCACTTCTCGATCCTGCGCGCCGAGAGCGCCTCGAAGTACAAGCAGTTCCGCAAGGCCGTCGATCAACTCGACTCCGAAGGCGTGGTGCAGATCCTGCGCAACGACATCCGCGGCGACGCGTCCCCGGTGATGGCAGCCGTCGGTCCCATGCAGTTCGAGGTGGTGGCGGCCCGGATGAAGGCCGAGTACAACGTCGAGCCGCGGATGGAACCGCTCGGCTACGCGCTGGCCCGCCGCACCGACGCGGCCTCGGCGGACGAGCTGAACCGGCAGCGCGGCGTCGAGGTCTTCACCCGCTCGGACGGGGTGCTGCTGGCGCTGGTGAGCGACAAGTGGCGGCTGCAGTACATCCAGAAGGAACTTCCCGAGCTCACCCTCGAGCCGCTGGTGGCCACCGCCGATTAGGGACGCCCGTGGTGCGTGGGGCTGGTGTTACTGGTAGTTTGCTGTGCCGTCGAGCCGACCGAGCTCGCGGATGTCAGGAGCGTTCATGGACGACGACTCGGCCGCACCGACCGACGGCACGCCGCTGCGCGGCCGTTCCGACCCGGCGGACGAGTCGCCGGGGCCCAAGCGGGCGGGCACCTTCGTCTATCCCCTGCCGGGAACCCTGACCGGTAACGGCGCGTCCGCCCCGCACTCGGTGGGAAGCCACGCGGCGGACCACGACGTCGCCGACGAGGCCGGTGGCAACGGCACCGATCCGCTCTCGCTGCCGAGCTTCGACGAGATCGTCGCCGGCACGAACGGCGTCGCCGCGGACAGCACGCCGACCGCCGCGTCGCGCCGCAACTCGATGGGAGTGGCATCCGTGCGGATCGCGGCGCGACTGGCGCACACCGAACTCGCCGCCCGCGCGCAGCGGCCCCCCGCCTCCGACCCGACGATCGGCACCGACGAACTGCTCACCCTGCTCGGCGAGTACCTCGTCGCGGGCGGGTTCGAGAACCCGGAGATCCGCGCCGTGCTGGGCGGCCAGGAGATCGTCGTCGACCTGCTCGCGCCGCAGCGCACCGCACGCTGACGCCCGCATCCGCGCCCCCGCCGGTCAGCAACGCACGAAACAACCCGCACTGCTGAGGATTTCGTGCGCGGATGCGTCGTCTCGTCGCGCCCCACTCCCCGCGCGGGACTGCGGCCGGCCGAGCGTCTACTCCCGGAACAGCCCCGCGACGACGGCCGGGTCCACCTCGCCGATCCCCCGCGGCGACCACGACGGGTTGCGGTCCTTGTCGACGAGCACCGCGCGCACCCCCTCGGCGAAGTCGGGCTCGGCGGTGATCCGCACCGCGACCTCGAGTTCCCGCGCGAAGCACTCGCCCAGGGTGCTCTCGGCGCCGCGACGCAGCAGCTCCGCGGTGGCCCAGAGGCTCGTCGGGGACGCCGCGCACAGCGCCGCGCGGGTGGTGACGGCCCACTGCTCGTCGAGGTCGTGGTCGCCGGAGAGCCGTTCGACGGCGTCGGCGACGGTGCCGTCGCCGAACACCGCGTCGATGTCGGCGTAGCGGTCGGCGATCGCCGATGCGGGGTCCGCCTCGGCGAACTCGTCGAGCGCCAGCTGCCAGTGTCCCTCGCGGATCCGGTCGGCGAGGGCTTCGATCCGGTGACTGGGAACGAAGTGGGTGGCCAGGCCGACGGCGATGGCGTCGCCCGCGTCGGCGCGGGCGCCGGTCAGCGCCAGATACAGGCCGACCGCGTCGCAGCGGGCGGTGGTGCCGCGCAGCCGCGGCAGGAAGTGGCTGGCGCCGACGTCGGGGATGAAGCCGATCGCCGTCTCCGGCATCGCCAGCATCGCCTTCTCCGTCACGACGCGCACCGCGCCGTGTACCGAGATGCCCAGCCCGCCGCCCATCGTGACGCCGTCGAGGAGCGCGAGATACGGCTTGGGGTAGGTGGCGACCAGTTCGTCGAGCCGGTACTCGTTCGCGAAGTAGTCCCGCACCGTGGCGGTGTCGCCGGCCACGGCGGCGTCCCGCACCGGCTTGATGTCGCCGCCCGCGCAGAACGCCCGGTCGGATGCGCTGGTGACCAGCACCGCGGTGATCTCGGGGTCGTCGCGCCACGCCAGCAGGGCCTCGTACATGTCGCGGATCATCGACGAGTCGAGGGCGTTGAGCGCCACCGGCCGGTCGAGCACCACCTCGCCGATGCCGTTGGCGACGCGGGTGCGGATGAAGGTGTCGGTCACGGGGCGGAGCCTACCGGGCCGCTCCCCCGACGGCCGATCGTGTGAGCCCGGCGGCGCGCGTGTCGAACTCGGCGCACCGCGGCCTACTGTCCGGTACCGGCGGTGCCGTCCTGCCGGCGACCGGTCGGGGGGCCGATGAGCAGCCAGCGGTGCCCGAACGGATCGAGCAGCGTGGCGTTGCGGTGACCGTGGCTCTCGGCGATCCAGCGCTCGACGGTGCCGCCGGCGTCGTGGGCCTTCGCGAGAACGGCGTCGGTGTCGGCGACCGGCAGCATCAGGCTCACCGACGTCGCGCCGGCCTCGGGCGCGGCCAGGCCCATCTCGGGGAACTCCTCCGCGAGGTAGACCATTCCGGTCGGAAAGACCAGCTCGGCGTGCCCGATCCGGCCGTCCTCCAGCACCACGGGGTCCGCGGCCAGTGTCGCGCCGAACACCTGCCGGTACCAGTCGATGGCGCTGCGGGCGCGCGCCACGATGAGATACGGGAGCGCACCGGCCCGGGGGAAGACTTCGGTGTCGGTCGCGGTCATCGGGCGGGGTCCCCTCCTCTCGGGTGGTTCAGGATGCGCGGGGCGGCTGCTGCAGCAGCGACCACCGGTTCGACGTGAGCCGGAAGCTGGGCATGTCGGACACGGATGTGACTGTCTCCCAGTTTCTTTCGTATCCGGTATGGGAGATGCGCCAGCTCCCGTCGGAGCAACGCACATAGCGGTCGTGGTAGTAGGCGGACCCGCGCATCACCAGCCCGTCCTCGGGCACCACCACCGTGTCGGCCAGGAACCAGATGCCCGTGGCCGTGTCGCCCTCGACGTCGATCTCGGGATGGCCACAGTGATGTTCGGTGATGACGTGGGATCCGAGGGTGTTCTCGAGGAAGTTCAGGAACGCGTCGCGCGACTCGAAACTCAGGTGCTCGCCGTAGACGGCGGTGGCCTCGGGAACCATGGTGTCGGCCAGTTCGATCCACGACTTCGTGTCGAGCGCCCGCGCGTAGCGGTACTTCAGCCGCTCGATCTCACCTATCGCCTGCAGATCCATTCTCGCGCCTCCCACCACAGGTAAGACCTGTCAGCCAGGCTAGCCGGGATCACCCTCGGAGGGTATCGATTTCGGCGGCTCGCCGGGCAATTCGATTGCAGTTAGGTCACGGCACCTGGATCGTGTTCCCGTTCCGCGACCAGCGCCCGGATCGCGGCGTCGACGAGCGTGCGGGCATAGGCGTCGTCGTCCGCCGCCGATCCCGGGTCGGCGAGGGAGAACAGCACGTGACTGAGCGCCGCGCCGGTGACCATCTCGAGCAGCAGAGTCACCGAGACCGCCGGGGGCAGCTCGCCCCGCTCGACCGCCCGCAGCACGATGGTGCGGGCCGCGACGAGGCGGCTCCGGTTGAGCGTGGTGGTCAGGTTGGCCAGCAGGTCCGGGTGCACGCGGGCGTCGAGCGCGACGCGCAGGCTCACCAGCCCGGGCGTGGTGCGGTAGCCGCGCAGCAGCTGGGTGACGAGCTCGACCAGGTCCGAGCGCAACGATCCGGTGTCGATCGGCACCGGCAGCGGGCTGCGCGCCTCGAGGGCCTGCACGAGCAACTCGTCCTTGGTGGCCCAGCGCCGGTACAGCGCCGCGCGGCCCACCCGGGCGCGCCTGCCGACCGCGTCGATGGTGAAGCCGCGCCAGCTGGTCTCGGAGTAGACCTCGATCACCGCGTCGTAGACGCGGTCCTCGAGGTCGGCGTCGCGGGGTCGGCCCCGGCGACGGACGGTCGGCTCGGTCACGGTCTGCAGTGTGCCAGACACCCCACCCCATTTACAGACTGAATCAGTCCGTATTAGTGTGCGGGTGACCGATCCCAGGACAACTCCCCCGAGGACCGCCATGACCGACCCTGCCCGGGTACCCGTCGTCGTCGGCGTCGGCGACCTGCGCTCCGGACGCGCCGGCGCCCCCGCCGACCCCCGCGAACCGCTCGACCTGATCCACGAGGCCGCCGTGGCCGCCCTCGCCGACTCCGGTGCCGACGGACTCGCCCAGCGCATCGACTCCGTGTACGCCGTCAAGACCGCGAGCTGGGCGTACGACGACCTGCCCGCCCTGCTCGCCGCGCGTCTCGGCGCCGCAGCGGTCCGCACCCACACCAGCCCCATCGGCGGGCACTGGCCGGCCGCCCTGCTCGACCGGATCGCCCACGAGATCGCCACCGGCGCCGCAGGTGTCGCGCTGCTCGTCGGCGGCGAGTCCCAGGCCTCGGTCACCGCCGCGACGAAGACCGGCACCGACCCGGCCACGCTCGGCTGGACCACCGACCCCGGCGGGCCGCCGGCGTTCGACCCCGACGACCTCGGCAGCCCCGCCATGCAGCGCGCCGGGATGATCGCACCCACGCGCGTCTACCCGCTGTTCGAGACCCGGCTCAGCCACGAACTCGGTCACTCCCGCGACGAGTCGCTGGCCTGGTCCGCCCAGCTGTACGCCGCGTTCTCGGAGATCGCCGGCCGCAACCCCGCCGCCTGGAACCCGGACCTGCGCACCGCCGAGGACATCACCGCCGTCGGCCCCCGCAACCGGATGGTCACCGCCCCGTACCCGCTGCTGCTCAACGCGATGCCGTTCGTCGACCAGGCGGCCGCCGTCGTCGTCACCTCCCTCGCGACCGCCCGCGAGCTCGGCGTCGCCGAGGACCGGATCGTGTACGTGTGGGGCGGTGCGGGCGCGACCGAGCCGGCCGACATCCTCGCCCGCGCCGACTTCGGCCGGTCCGCGGCGCTGGCCGACGCCCTCGCCCGCACCCTCGAACGCACCGATCTCCGGCCGGCCGACCTCGACATCGTGGACGCCTACAGCTGCTTCCCCGTGGTGCCGAAGCTGCTCATCGAGCACCTCGGCCTGCCCCGCGAGACCGTCCCGAGCGTCACCGGCGGCCACTCGTTCTTCGGCGGACCGCTCAACAGCTACACGCTGCACTCGTTCGTCGCCGTCACGCGCCGGCTGCGCACCGACGCCGAGATCGCCCTCGTCCACGGCAACGGCGGCTACCTGACCTACCAGCACACCGTCGTGCTCGCCGCCGCCCCGCACACCCGCGGGTACGTCGGCGACCCCGAGCCCCGCGTGCTGACCGCCACCGCACCCGAGTTCGCCGCCGACTACACCGGAGAGGTCGAGATCCACACGGCCACCGCAGAATACGGGCGCGACGGCCACCCGGCGATCGGGTTCCTGGTGGGCACCACCCCCGACGGCCGCCGGGTCTCCGGCTACACCGATGCGGCGGGCGCGGCGGTGCTCGCCGGCGGTCCCGACCTCGCCGGCCGCTCCGTCCACGTCGTCGACCGCGGTGGCGCCCTCACCGTCACCCTGACCGACCCCGTCCCCGAGGAGACCCCCGCATGACCGAGCCCGTCGTCCTGGTCGAGCAGCGCGGCCACACGTTGCTCGTCACCATCAACCGGCCCAAGGCCGCCAACAGCATCAACGCCGACGTGCACACCGGCCTCGGCGAGGCGTGGGAACGCGCCGACAAGGATCCGGACGTGCGCGTCGTCGTCCTCACCGGCGCCGGGGGCAGCGTGTTCTGCGGCGGCGCCGATCTCAAGGCGCTCGGCACCGCCGGCCCGGGTGGGGTGACCCCGCCCGAGACCGCGCACTGGGGCTTCGCCGGCGTGGTCAGGCACCACATCACCAAGCCGATCGTCGCGGCGGTCAACGGCACCGCCCTCGGCGGCGGTACCGAGCTCGCCCTCGCGAGCGACCTCGTCGTCGCCGCCGACACCGCCGAATTCGGGCTGCCCGAGGTCCACCGCGGCCTCATCGCCGGCGCCGGCGGCGTGTTCCGGATCGTCGGAGCCCTCCCGCGGGCCGTCGCGATGGAGCTCGTGCTCACCGGCAAGCCGATGGCCGCGGCCGACGCGCTGCGCTGGGGTCTGGTCAACCGCGTCGTTCCGCGGACCGACCTCCTCACCACCGCGCTCGAACTCGCCGACCTCGTCGCCGCCGGCGCACCCCTGGCCGTGCAGACGAGCAAGACGATCGCGCGCGGGATCGTCGACGGCATCGTCCCGTCCGAGGAACAGGCGTGGGCCGCGACCGACGCTGCCCTGGCCCGACTGACCACCAGCGCCGACACCCTCGAGGGCGTCATGGCCTTCATGGAGAAGCGCACACCCGTCTGGAGCGGACGATGACCACGACGTTGAACAGGGAAACCTGGGACACCCCCGAGCGGGCCGCGCTGCGCCGGCTCGCCGCCGACTTCACCCGCAAGGAGATCCTCCCGCACCTCGACACCTGGGAGCGCGAGGGCGCCGTCCCGCCCGAGCTGCACCGCACGGCGGCCGACGCCGGGCTGCTCGGCGCCTCGGTCGCCGAGGAGCACGGCGGTTCCGGCGGCAACCCGCTCGACATGCTCGCGATCCTCGAGGAGATCATCCTCGCGGGCGGCTCGTCCGGCCTGATCTCCGCGTTGTTCAGCCACGGCATCGCCACCCCGCACATCGTCGCGTCCGGGAACCGGGACCTGATCGAGCGGTTCGCCCGGCCCGCCCTCGAGGGCCGGATGATCGGCTCGCTGGGTATCACCGAGCCGGGCGGGGGTTCCGACGTCGCGGGCATCCGGACCACCGCCCGCCGCGACGGCGACGAGTACGTGATCAACGGCGCCAAGCTGTACATCACCTCCGGCACGCGTGCCGATTTCGTCACCACCGCCGTCCGCACGGGTGCGGCGGGAGCCGGGGGCATCTCGCTGATCGTCGTGCCCACCGGCACACCGGGATTCACGGTCTCGCGCAAGCTCGACAAGATGGGCTGGCTGTGCTCGGACACCGCCGAGCTGTTCTACGACGACGTGCGGGTGCCCGTCGCGAACCTGATCGGCGAGGAGAACAGCGGGTTCGCACAGATCGCGCAGCAGTTCCAGGGCGAGCGGCTCTCGCTCGCGTTCCAGGCCGTCGCCACCGCGCGGCGTTGCTACGACCTGGCGGTGGAGTGGGTCCGTTCGCGCGAGACGTTCGGCCGGCCCCTGTCGAGCCGTCAGGTGGTGCGCCACCGGCTCGCGGAGACGGCAACCGAGATCGCTGCGGCCCACACCTTCTGCCGCTCCGTCGCCGAACGCTGGATGAACGGCGAGGCGATGCTGCTCGAGACGTCGATGGCGAAGAACTTCGCCGTCCGGGTGTGCGACCACGCGGTGATGGAGTCGGTGCAGCTCTTCGGCGGCCTCGGCTGCATGCGCGAGAGCGAGGTCGAACGCCACTTCCGCGATGCCCGCGTTCTCGGCATCGGCGGCGGCACCACCGAGATCATGAACGAGATCATCAGCAAGGTGCTGGGATTGTAGGCGGCTCGGGGCGGGCCGCCCGCGCGCTCACCAGCGCAGGCGGCCCGCGGCGATGTCGTCGGTGAGCGCGCGCACGTAGCCGAGCTCGGCTGCCAGCACGGCCCGCCGGTACTCGTCCTCGACGACGAACAACCGCGGCAGGAACGCGGCCGCGTCCGCCAGGCCGGCGGCCAGCGCCTCCAGGTTCCGCTCGAGCGCCGCGACGCGCGCCCGCAATGCTGCGGCTGCCTCGTCGGGGGTGAGACTGGGCAGAAATGCCAGAGCGGCCGGGAATTCCGGGAATTCGCGTGCCGGTTCGGCGAGCATCGTCGTCAGCCATTGCCGCAGGATCATGCGCCCCGGCTCGGTGAGCCGGTAGGTGGTGCGCTCGGGGCGGTTCTCGGCCCGCTCGGTGGCCTGCACTTCGATCAGGCCGTCGCGCAGCAGCCTGTCCAGTGTCTGATAGACGCTGTTGCGCTGCGCGACGTTGACGACGTCGTCCTTGTGCCGCTCCTTGATCAGCTGCTGGATCCGGTAGGCGTGCATGGGTTCCTCGGAGAGCATCGACAACAACGCCATGGCGAGGACCGATCTGCGCGGTGTGGCCATCGGTGGAGCATATCCACCCGTCCGTCATGGTCATTTTATGTATAGTGTAAATATGACTAAGACCGTAGCGATCATCGGAGCGGGCATCGCCGGACCGGTCACGGCAATGGCGCTTCAGCAGGCGGGACTCCACCCCGTCGTCTACGAAGGGCACGACCGGATGGCGGACGGCGTGGGCGCGTTCCTCACCGTCGCCACCAACGGCCTCGAGGCGCTGCACCTGCTCGACCTCGACCTTGCCGGCTTCGGCATGGAGACCCGCCGGATGCGCATCTGCAGTGGCACCGGGAAACTACTGGCCGAGTTCGACAACGGCGGCGTGACCTCGTTCGGCGCGGCAAGCCGCACCCTCCGGCGCGCCGACCTCTATCGAGCGCTCCGCGACGAGGCTCTGCGTCGTGGCGTGCGAATCGAATACGGCAAACGCCTGGCCGACGCCCGCCCCTGCGGCGACGGTGTGCGGGCCGACTTCACCGACGGCACGTCGGCCGAAGCGCACCTGCTGATCGGGGCGGACGGGCTGCACTCCCGCACGCGCGCGGTCCTCGACCCCCACGCCCCCGAGCCCCGCTACCTCGGCCTCCTCAACACCGGCGGGTTCGCGAAGGGCCTGCGGCTCGACGTGGAGCCGGGCACGGCGCACTTCGTCTTCGGCGCGCGGTGCTTCTTCGGGTACCTCGCCCACCCCGACGGTGACGTGTGGTGGTTCGCCAACCCGGGCCGGCGCACCGAACCGGCCCCCGGGGACCTCGCCGCGCTCACCCCGGATCGGTGGCGCGACGAACTGCGCACCCTCTTCGCCGCCGACGCCGGTCCCGCGCTGCGGATCGTCGATGCCACCGAGGAGATCGTCCGCGGATGGAGCACCTACGACCTGCCCACCGTCCCCACCTGGCGCACCGACCGTATGGTGCTCGTCGGCGACGCGGCGCACGCCGCCTCGCCGTCGTCGGGACAGGGTGCATCCATGGCCGTCGAGGACGCCCTCGTGCTCGCCCGGTGCCTGCGCGACATCCCCGGCACCGCCGACGCGCTCGCGGCCTACGAGCGCCTGCGCCGCGGCCGGGTCGAGCGAATCGTGGAGCAGGGCAGGCGCAACGGCAGCTACAAGTCCGTGGGCCCGGTCCGCCGGATGCTGCGCGACGCGGCCCTGCCGGTGATCCTGCGCGCTGCGTCCCGTCGGGACAACCAGCGCTGGATCTACGACTATCGCGTCCCGGAGACCGTCCGGTAACCGGTCCCTATTCCAGTTCTCCCGCCAGCTCCATCCACTGCTCCTCGGCGGCCTCCTTCTCCGCGACCACGCTGCGCAGCTCGGCGTCGAGCTTCTGCAGGCGATCGGGGTCGGTGGCCGCGTCGGCGAGGTCGTGGTGCAGCTTCTCCTCGCGCTCGGTCAGCTTCGCCACGCTCCGCTCGAGCCGTGCCAGTTCCTTGCGGGCGGCGCGCTCGGCCGCACCGTCGCGCTTCGGTTGCGCCGCAATCTGATCCGGAGTCGACGCCTTTGCCACGGTGGAGGCCGACGACGGGATGTCCCCGTCGCCCAGCGCCGCGCGACGGCGCAGGTACTCGTCGATCCCGCCCGGGAGGTTGGTGAGCCTGCCGTCGCCGAACAGCGCCCATGTCGAGTCGCAGATCCGCTCGATCAGGTAGCGGTCGTGGGAGATGACCACCATGGTGCCCGCCCAGCCGTCCAGCAGGTCCTCGAGCTGCTGCAGGGTGTCGATGTCCAGGTCGTTGGTGGGCTCGTCGAGCAGCAGCACGTTCGGTTCGGCCATGAGCACCCGGGTCAGCTGCAGCCGTCGGCGCTCGCCGCCGGAGAGGTCGCCGACGGGGGTGCGCTGCCGCGCCGGGGTGAAGCCGAGCCGTTCGGCGAGCTGGCCGGCCGAGATCTCCTTGTCCCCCAGGGTGATCCGCTCAGCCACGTCCTTGACCGCGTCGAGCACCCGCAGGTCGGTGGGCAGGTCGTCGAGTTCCTGTCGCAGCCAACCGATCTCGACGGTCTTGCCCTGGATGCGACGACCCGACGCCGGTTCGAGTTCCCCGGCGAGGGTGCGCAGCAGCGTCGTCTTCCCCGATCCGTTGACCCCGACCAGGCCGATCCGCTCGCCCGGGCCGAGCCGCCACGTGAGGTCGTGCACCAGTTCCCGGCCGTCGGGGGTGGTCAGCGTCGCGTCCTCGAGTTCGATGACCACCCGGCCGAGGCGCCGTTTGGCGAACGACGCCAGCGCCACCGTGTCCCGCGGCGGCGGCACGTTCGCGATCAGCGACTCCGCCGCCTCGATGCGGTAGCGCGGCTTCGAGGTGCGCGCCGGAGCCCCGCGCCGCAGCCACGCCAGTTCCTTGCGCGCGAGGTTGCGGCGCCGTTCCTCCATCGCATCGGCCTGCCGGGCCCGCTCGGCGCGGGCGAAGATCCAGTCGTTGTAGCCGCCCTCGTAGCTCTCCACCTGCCCGTTCACGACCTCCCACGTGCGGGTCGCGACGGTGTCGAGGAACCACCGGTCGTGGGTGACGACGACGAGGGCGCTGCGCCGGGCGAGCAGGTGCTCGGCGAGCCACTGCACGCCCTCGACGTCGAGGTGGTTGGTGGGTTCGTCCAGCACGAGCAGGTCGAGGTCCTGCACGAGCGCGGCCGCGAGCGCGACGCGCCGTCGCTCGCCGCCGGAGAGACCGTCGACGAGCGCATCGAGGCCGAGCCGGTCGACGCCGATGCCCGCGAGGACGGAACGGATCCGGGCGTCGCCGGCCCACTCGTGCTCGGCGACACCCAACGGCCCGAGCACGACCTGCCCGACCGTGGACCCGGGCGGCAGAACACCGCGCTGGGTGACGACCGCCATGCGCAGCCCGCCCACCCGGCTGACCCGGCCCGAGTCGGGCTCCTCGAGGCCGGTGAGGACCTCGAGCAGGGTGGTCTTGCCGCCGCCGTTGAGGCCGACGACGCCGATGCGTTCACCTTCCTGCACGCCGAGGGACACCGAGTCCAGCAGCGGCTTGATGCCGAAGGACTTCGAGACCTGTTCGAGGTTGATCAGATTCGCCACGCGGAGCAATGCCTTCCGAGAGATCAGTGGTGGGAGTTGTCGACGACGCGCGCGCCCGGTACCGGCCCGGAAGCCACGCGCACCGTCCGGCACACGCCGGCTCCGGCCAGCTCGGCGCTCACCGTCACCGCCGCGGCGGCGTCGGCGCACAGGAACGCGCATGTGGGTCCGGACCCGGAGACGATGCCCGCCAGGGCCCCGGCCTCCACGCCCGCGCGCAGGGTGCGCCGCAGCGCGGGCTCGAGCGACAGGGCAGCGGCCTGCAGGTCGTTGCCCAGCAGCGGCGCCAGCGCGTGTGGATCGCCGGCGGCAAGCGCCTGCAGCAGACTGTCGAGTCCGCCGACCCGGGGCGGGGAGCCCTCGGCCCGGAGCCGGTCCAGCTCGCGGAACACCACCGGGGTGGACAGGCCGCCCTTGGCGAGGGCCAGCACCCAGTGGAACGTGCCGCGGGAGAGCACGGGCACCAGGCGCTCGCCGCGCCCGGTGCCGATGGCGGTGCCGCCGTGCAGGCAGAACGGGACGTCGCTGCCCAGTTCGGCGGCGAACTCGTCGAGGTCGTCGCGGGTGAGACCGAGCCCCCACAGGGCGTCGAGGGCGACGAGCGTGGCGGCGGCATCGGTGCTGCCGCCGGCCATGCCACCCGCGACGGGAATGCCCTTGTCGATCGTGATGGCGACCTCGGGTGCGCGTCCGGCGCGCTCGGCGAGCAGGGCCGCCGCCCGCCACGCGAGGTTGCCGGCGTCGGTGGGCACGGCCGCGGCGTCGGCACCGCGTACCCGCAGGCTCAGCGTGTCGGCGCGGGCGACGGACACCTCGTCGCTCAGCGACAGCGCGTGGAAGACCGTGCGCAGCTCGTGGTATCCGTCGTCGCGCAGGTCACCGACGGCGAGGTGCAGATTCACCTTGGACGGCGCCCGCACGGTGACGGGGCTCGGAACGACGGACAGCACGGATATACAGCTTACGCACCCGCGCGGAACCGATTGCGGACGACGGCTGTCCTCGTTCACTGGCATGCTCGGGCCATGCGCGAAACGTCCGCTCGCCTGCTGCGCCTGCTGTCGCTGCTCCAGACCCGGCGGGACTGGTCCGGCACCGAGCTCGCCGAGCGCCTGCAGATCACCACCCGCACGGTGCGCCGCGACGTCGACAGGCTTCGCGACCTCGGCTACCCGGTGGACGCGACCGTCGGGGTCGGCGGCGGGTACCGCCTCGGCGCGGGTGCGGAGATGCCGCCGCTGCTGCTCGACGACGAGGAGGTCGTCGCGGTGGCGGTCGCGCTGCAGTCCGGCGCGACCGGCTCGGTGACGGGCATCGGGGAGGCCTCGGGCCGCGCCCTGGCCAAGCTGCGGCAGGTGATGCCGTCGCGGTTGCGGCACCGGCTCGAAGCGCTGCGGGTGGACGTGGTCGAGCAGGCTCCGGCCGCGTCCGCGGCCGACGCGGGCCTGCTGTCCGCCGTCGCCTCGGTGTGCCACGCACACGAGCGGCTGCGCTTCGACTACCGCACGCACGACGGCGGATTCTCGCGGCGGGAGGTGGAGCCGTACCGGCTGGTGCGCTCCGGGGCACGGTGGTATCTGGTGGCGTGGGATCTGCACCGGCAGGACTGGCGGTCGTTCCGCGTCGACCGGATGGAACCGAAGATCCCCACCGGTCCGCGGTTCACCACACGCGGGCTGCCGCCCGGCGGGGCCGCGGAGTTCGTGGCCCGGGGCATCGCGCGCGGGTCGGTCCGGGTCCGGGCCCGGGTGCTGCTGCACGCGCCGTTCGAGTCGATCGCGCCCATGGTCGACGAGCAGTGGGGCACCCTCGAACCGGTCGACGACGACCATTGCGCGGTGGCGCTCGGCGGCACGTCGCTCGGGTCGATCGCGGGCTGGCTCGCGGCGTTCGACGTCGACTTCACCGTGCTGGATCCGCCGGAACTGCGGGACGCGTGCCTGCACGCGGGACGGCGCCACGAGCTGCTGGCCCGGCGATACGAACGCGCCGGCTCCGTCGCTGTGAGCGACTGAGCCGGCGCGTGCGATGACCGGATGTCACACGTATTCGATCGAACCGAACTCGTGTGACATCCGGCCGGTGAGGCGGGTGTGTCAGCCGATGACGGTGACGCCGGTGGCCTGCGGGCCCTTCTGACCCTGGCCGACCTCGAAGCTCACGCGCTGGTTCTCCTCGAGGGTGCGGAAGCCGCCGCCCTGGATCTCGGAGAAGTGCACGAAGACGTCCGCGGAGCCGTCGGCGGGGGCAATGAAGCCGAAGCCCTTTTCGCCGTTGAACCACTTCACGGTACCTTCAACCATGTTCATTCCTAAGAAGATTCGGGAAGCACCAGGCTTCCCCACTCGTCGAGCGACACATCGCCGCTCGGGTCTGTCACTCGACGGTAGAAAACGATTCCGTGTGGGCTATCGCATCCGCTCGCGACCAGAAATGCGCGAGGGGTGAACCACGAACACTACCTAACGACCGAGTGCAAGTAGATCACATCGGCGCCCGCACCGCCAGCGATATCGCCGGAACTGCCACGAAACAGCGTTGTGCCGAAACGTTTTCGCAGGACACGACGCCGACGCCCGGATACGACGACGCCGGCCCACCGACACGAAGAGGGGCCGGTCCCTGCGGACCGGCCCCTCTTCACTGCTCGGATGCACCTCTCACGGCGGCACTTCCACGACGACCTCACGAGGCCGTCGGAGTAGGCACCTGCCCGGGGAACGCGCAGCGAGCGTTCGACCTACGTCAGCCGATGACGGTGACGCCGGTGGCCTGCGGGCCCTTCTGACCCTGGCCGACCTCGAAGCTCACGCGCTGGTTCTCCTCGAGGGTGCGGAAGCCGCGACCCTGGATCTCGGAGAAGTGCACGAAGACGTCCGCGGAGCCGTCGGCGGGGGCAATGAAGCCGAAGCCCTTTTCGCCGTTGAACCACTTCACGGTACCTTCAACCATTTTCAACCTCATACATCTCGGAAAGCCGTGCGGCCTTCATCTTTCGTCGAACGACACGACGTCGTCCGGGCCTGTCACTCGACGGCTGAGAAGGATTCCGTGGGAATTTCGCATCCGCTCGCAACTAGAAATGTGCGAGGGGTAAACCACGAACACACTACCTAACGACCGTGTACCAGTAGAGCACAGATCCGCCCGCCTGCCAAGCGCTGCGACGGAACCGACCTGCCCGGCGCCGTCACTGCGTACCGGCCCTGCCCGGCGCCGTCACTGCGCGGCGGCGATCCGCACGAAGGCAGCGGCGTCCAGCTTCTCCCCCCGCGTCGACGGATCGATCCCGGCGGCGAGCAGGCGTCGCTCGGCCTCCGCGGCCGAACCGGCCCAGCCGCTCAGCGCTGCCCGCAGCGTCTTGCGGCGCTGCGCGAATGCGGCATCGACGACGGCGAATACCCTGCGGCGGTGCCCCTCGTCCGTGGGCCACGGCGGCTCGGCGTAGCGGTCGATGCGCACCAGCCCGGATTCCACCTGGGGCACCGGCCAGAAGACGGCCCGGCCCACCGACCCGGCGCGACGGACGTGGCCGAAGAAGCCGGCCTTGACACTGGGCACGCCGTACACGCGGCTCCCGGGTTCGGCGGCGAGCCGATCGGCCACCTCGGCCTGCACCATCACCAGAGCCGTGCGCAGCGAGTCGAATTCGGCGAACAGGTGCAGCAGCACGGGCACCGCGACGTTGTAGGGCAGGTTCGCGACGAGCGCCGTCGGGGTGGCCGGCAGGTCGGCCGGATACACCCGCATGGCGTCCTTCAGGACGACGTCGAGCCGCCCGGCGAGGTCGGGCGCGCGGTCGGCGACCGTCGCGGGCAGGCGCTCGGCGAGCCTGGGATCGATCTCCACGGCGACGACGCGGTCGACGACGTCGAGCAGGGCGAGCGTCAGCGAGCCGAGGCCCGGGCCGACCTCGAGCACCACGTCGTCGCGGCCCACGCCGGCGACCGAGACGATGCGGCGCACCGTGTTGGCGTCGTGCACGAAGTTCTGGCCGAGTTGTTTGGTCGGCCGGACTCCGAACTCCTCCGCGAGGGCGCGCACCTCGGCGGGACCGAGCAGGGCGGCACGACCGCGGGCGGTCACGTCGGAACCGTCGCGGGGGGTCGAGCCGGGGTCGCCGGGTGAGTGGTCTGGCACGTGCCGAACCTAACGCACGCCGATGCGGGACGAGCAGGACGGCCACGCTCCCCAGCCCTGGGCACGCTGCATCCGGCTCGCGACGGCGATCTGTTCTTCCCGGGTGGCGAGGTCGGCACGGGGCGCATACTTCAGGCCGCCCTGGCGCTCCCAGGTGCTCTGGTCGAACTGCAGGCCGCCGTAGTAGCCGTTGCCGGTGTTGACGGCCCAGTCGCCGGTGGCTTCGCACTGCGCGAGGGCGTCCCAGGCGTCGCCGTCCTCGACGGGCGGCACCTCGGTTCCCGGCTTGGCGCCCACGCGCACGATGCGCGGCTGCGCCGGGGTGGTGACGACGGCGTCGATCTGTTCGCGGGTGGTCTCGACGCCGTCGACGGTGGTGACGGCGAAGGTGACGTCGTGCACGCCGGGCACGCCGGGGTTCTCGACGACCGTCCGGCTCATGTTCATGGTGGGATCCTCGATGCGCTGCTCCGGAGGCGCGAGCGGCTGAGTCTCGGTGACCCGGACCGTGCGCTGGCGGGTGATGCGGATCTCGAGGCCGTCGGTCAGCGCCGCATCGACCGCCGGCACCACCGAATCGGCCTGCTCGAGCGCCACCCCGTGCGCGGCCAGGAACTCCCCGACCGTCGGCGCCGCCATCCGCACCTGAACCGCCGGCGCACCGCCGTCGAGCAACCGCACCGTCTTCGGGCTCACCACGTCGAGCTCGGCACCCTCGAGCGGCAACCGGTGCGACCGCGACGCCGAGGTGTACACATCCGCCGCCAGCTCGAACTGCGCCAGCGCCTCGTCCACCGTCGTCGCCGTCGTCCACACCGTGCGCTCGGCACCGTCGACGCTCAGCTGCACCTCACGCGCCCGCCGCAGCACCACCGTGTCCCCGTCCGACACCTCGGCATCGACGGCCGGGGCCACCACGTCGCGCTCGCCGACGGGGTGGCCGGCGTGGGCGAGGACGGCTCGGACGTCGGTGCCCATGGTGCCCAGGGTGAGCCGGTCCTCGTCGACGTCGATCGTCACGGTCTTGTGCCGGGCGAGCGCCGTCGCGGCGCCGGCCACCAGGGTGGCCAGGAGCGCCGCGACGACGGCGTACAACAGCACGGAGCGCGAGTTGTTGATCTTCGTCAGTGGGGACACAAGCCGTACTTCTTACCGCAGTCCCATCTTGCTGGTGCACGCCGGCCAGGCTCCCCAGCCCTGCGCGGCCTGGACCTTCTCGGCGACGGCGATCTGCTGCTCGCGGCTGGCCAGGTCGGCGCGCGGCGCGTACTGGGTGCCGCCGAACGCGGCCCAGGTCTGCTGGGTGAACTGCAGACCGCCGTAGAAGCCGTTGCCGGTGTTGACGGCCCAGTTGCCGGTGGCCTCGCACTGCGCGAGGGCGTCCCAGGTGGAGGAGCGTCCGGAGGCGGGCACGGCCGGCTTCGGCTTGGTGCCGACGCGGACGATCGCAGGAGCCGGCTCCCGGACGGTGGTCGAGGCCTTCTCGGTGCGGCCGACCTCGACGCCGTCGATCGTGTGCACGTCGAGGGTCACGGTGCGCTCACCGGGAGCGCCCGGGTTGTCGAGCGCGGTCTCACCCTCGGTCATGTTCGGGTCGTCGACGCGCTGCTCGGGCGCGGGGACCGGCTGGTTCTCGATGCGGGTTTCGATGCGGTCGCGGGTGATGCGGATCTCGAGGCCGTCGGTCAGCGCCGCATCGACCGCCGGCACCACCGAATCGGCCTGCTCGAGCGCCACCCCGTGCGCGGCCAGGAACTCCCCGACCGTCGGCGCCGCCATCCGCACCTGAACCGCCGGCGCACCGCCGTCGAGCAACCGCACCGTCTTCGGGCTCACCACGTCGAGCTCGGCACCCTCGAGCGGCAACCGGTGCGACCGCGACGCCGAGGTGTACACATCCGCCGCCAGCTCGAACTGCACCAGCGCCTCGTCCACCGTCGTCGCCGTCGTCCACACCGTGCGCTCGGCACCGTCGACGCTCAGCTGCACCTCACGCGCCCGCCGCAGCACCACCGTGTCCCCGTCCGACACCTCGGCATCGACGGCCGGGGCCACCACGTCGTGCTCGCCGACGGGGTAGCCGGCGCCGGCGAGAACGTCGCCGACCTCGGAGCTCATGGTGCTGAGCGCGATCCGCTCACCGTCCACGTCGAGGGTGAGTTCCTTGTGCTGAATCAGGGCGGCGACGCCGCCGGCCGCAAGGGTGAGGAAGAGTGCGGCGACGACCACGTACAGCGTGGGCGATTTCGCTCGGTTGATCTTGGTGAAAGGTGACACGGCTATTCCTGCACTGTCGACAACTTCGATCACGGCACGGTAACGAATCGGCATTGATACGGCAACTGCACCATTTCTACCTGCAGTTTCTCGGTAACGGGACAGGTGACGATTCGTAATTTTCGATCAATAGCCGGGCCGCGACCGAAGGTGCGGGCTAGCGTCGATTCGACGCTCGGGAAAACGTGCCGCACGACGCGCGAATTACAGAGGTGGGATTACTTTGGGTGACCGAATTCACCGTCCGCCGGCGCGGCGGAGTGCGGCGCTGCTGACCCTGCTCGGCATGCTCGGCGTGCTGCTGCTCACTGCCACCCCGGCGGCCCTGGCGCAGTCCCCCGCCGCCGGCCGCACCTACGTCATCGCCACCGACGTGACCTTTGCACCTTTCGAATTCCAGAACGAGCAGGGCGACTTCGTCGGCATCGACATGGACCTGATCCGGGAGATCGCGGAGGACCAGGGCTTCACCGTGGAGGTTCGTCCGCTGGGCTTCGATGCCGCCCTGCAGGCGGTGCAGGCCGACCAGGCCGACGGCGTGATCGCGGGCATGTCGATCACGGAGGAGCGCAAGCAGGTCTTCGACTTCTCGGATCCCTACTTCGAGTCCGGCGTGCAGATGGCGGTCCTCGCCGGCAACGACGAGGTCGCGTCGTACGCCGATCTGGCAGGCAAGCGCGTCGCGGTCAAGAACGGCACCGAGGGCGCCGCGTTCGCCGAGTCCATCAAGGGCGAGTACGGGTTCACCACGGTCTACTTCGCCGACTCGGCGAGCATGTACGACGAGGTCCGCACCGGGAACTCGGTCGCGGTCTTCGACGACTACCCGGTGCTGGCGTACGGCATCGCCCAGGGCAACGGGCTGAAGACGGTCACGGAGAAGGAGGCCGGTGCGAACTACGGGTTCGCGGTGAACAAGGGCCGCAATCCCGAGCTGCTCACCGCGTTCAACGCGGGCCTGCAGAATCTGCGGGACAACGGCCGCTACGACGAGATCGTGGAGAGTTACCTCGGCGAGGGCGCCGTGCAGGCCGACAACTCCATCCCCGGCCTGCTCCGCAGCACCTGGCAACTGCTGCTCGAGGGGCTGTGGCTGACCCTCGTGCTGTCGGTCGTCTCGATCGCGATCGCGCTGGTGCTCGGTGCGCTGTTCGGCCTCATGCGGGTCTCACGCAACATCGTCCTGCGCGGGATCGGCACCGCCTACGTCGACGTCTTCCGCGGCACCCCGCTGCTGGTGCAGGCCTTCTTCATCTACTTCGGCATCCCGGCCGCGGCCGGATTCCAGATGTCGGCGTTCACCGCGGGCATCATCACACTCTCGCTCAACGCGGGCGCGTACATGGCCGAGATCGTGCGTGGCGGCATCCTGTCCGTCGACAAGGGGCAGATGGAGGCCGCCCGCAGCCTCGGCATCGGCTACCTGCCCGCGATGCGCAAGGTGGTCATGCCCCAGGCGGTGCGCACCATGATCCCGTCGTACATCAATCAGTTCGTGATCACGCTGAAGGACACCTCGATCCTGTCGGTGATCGGCATCGCCGAGCTCACCCAGACCGGGCGGATCATCATCGCCCGCAACTTCCAGTCGTTCCAGATGTGGCTGATCATCGGGGTGATCTACTTCGTCGTCATCATGGCGCTGACCAAATTGTCGGACCGACTCGAGAAGAGGATCAACCGTTGACCGAGGCAGCCGCGGCCCAGCCGCTCGAGGACGGTCGCGAGGTGAAGATCCGCGTGCGCGGCCTGAAGAAGTCGTTCGGCGAGAACGAGGTGCTCAAGGGCATCGATGTGGACATCCTCGCCGGCGAGGTGGTGTGCGTGATCGGCCCCTCCGGTTCGGGCAAGTCGACGTTCCTGCGATGCCTGAACCGGCTCGAGGACATCAGCGCCGGTTCGGTGGTGGTGCACGGGTTCGACCTCGCCGACCGGAAGATCGACATCGACCGGGTGCGCCGCCACATCGGGATGGTGTTCCAGCACTTCAATCTCTTCCCGCACATGACGGCCCTCGAGAACATCGTGCTCGCGCCGGTGCTGACGAAGCGGGCGACCAAGGAGGAGGCACGGGCGCGGGGGCTCGCCCTGCTCGACCGGGTGGGGCTGAGCGAGAAGGCCGACGCGAAGCCGGCCAACCTGTCCGGCGGGCAGAAGCAGCGCGTCGCGATCGCACGGGCGCTGGCCATGAATCCGGACATCATGCTGTTCGACGAGGCGACCAGCGCCCTCGACCCGGAGATGGTGGGCGAGGTGCTACAGGTGCTGCGCGACCTGGCGGCCGAGGGCATGACCATGGTCGTGGTCACGCACGAGATGGGCTTCGCCCGGGAGGTCGCCGACCGGGTGCTGTTCATGGCCGACGGGTACGTCCTCGAGGAGGGCACGCCGAAGGAACTGTTCGGGAGCCCCCGCCAGGAACGGACCCGCGACTTCCTCGCGAAGGTGCTCTGAGGCCGGCGCCCGGTTCCCGGGCGCCGGTCCTCACCCACGGCTACGCGGTCTGCAGGAACCGCACCCGGCGGGCGAGCAGGGCGTCGACGCTGTAGGCGCCGGCGCCGACGACGGCGAGCACCAGCGCACCCGCGCCGAGGGCCCCGACGAGTTCCCATCCGCCGTCGGTGACGTAGATGCCGTTGCCGATGTGGACGACGAAGAACGCGCCGAGCATGTTGATCAGCAGCAGGACGCCGAAGATCGGCACGAGCAGGCCGATGATGAGGGCGATGCCACCGAGCGTTTCCACCCAGGTGGCGTAGAAGGCGGACAGCGCGGGCACGGGCACGTCCATGCCCTCGAATCCGGCCTTGGTGGCGGAGTATCCCTGGTTGATCTTCTGCAGGCCGTGGGCCAGGAAGACGATGCCGATGACCACTCGGGCGACGAGCAGCCCGACGTTGCGCAGGACGGGGTTGTTCATGGGGATGACCTTTCGGTGCGGGCGGTGGGGGGCTCGTCCTTCGATCGAAGCCGCGTCCACGGTAGCTGCGCAAGGTTGAAGGTTCAACCTTGGGGTGCCCGAGCGCCCCAGCTGCCGGAAGGTCGGAGGCCGAAAAGTAGTTGATTAATCAACAATGCGGAGTATGCTCCTCGTCGAAGGGGCAATCACCGGCCGAAGGAGCACTATCGTGGCAATCAGCGTGGAAGAGGAGCGCAGCCGCCGATCCGCGACGCTGCGGGAGGAACTGCGCAGCCGTTACCTCCGGTCGGTCGACGAGCGACCCGCGTCGTCGGCCCGCGGGCTGCACCACACCGCGCTCGTCAGCAGCGACGTCGAACGCACCGTGCGCTTCTACCAGGACGTGCTCGAATTCCCTCTCACCGAACTGATCGAGAACCGTGACTACCCCGGTTCCTCGCACTTCTTCTTCGACATCGGCAACGGAAACCTGCTGGCGTTCTTCGACTTCCCCGGACTCGACGTCGGGCCCTACCGGGAGGTCCTCGGCGGCCTGCACCACATCGCGATCAGCGTCGAGCCCGGCAGGTGGGAACGCCTGCGCACCAAGCTGACCGACGCCGGCGTCGAGCTCGTCGAGCACAGCGAGGTATCGCTGTACTTCCGCGACCCCGACGGCGCCCGCATCGAACTCATCGCCGACCCCCTCGGCGAGATGTACGGAAACAAGGTCCTCTAGATGAGCAACGTCGACGCCGAGCCCACCGAGATCCGCTGCGAAACCGAGCCCGCCCCCACCCGTGTGCAGATCATCACCTCCCGCGAGGTGCCGCTCGGCGGCCCGCGCGCGATGCCGGTCCGCCGCACCCTGCCGCAGCGCGCCCGGTCCCTCATCGGGGCCTGGTGCTTCGCCGACCACTACGGGCCCGACGACGTCGCCGCCACCGGCGGAATGGACGTCGCGCCGCACCCGCACACCGGCCTGCAGACGGTGAGCTGGCTGTTCGCCGGCGAGATCGAGCACCGCGACAGCCTCGGCAAGCACGCGTTCGTCCGCCCCGGCGAACTGAACCTCATGACCGGCGGCCACGGCATCGCCCACTCGGAGGTCTCCACGCCGGCCACGACGGTCCTGCACGGCGTCCAATTGTGGGTGGCCCTGCCCGACGCGCACCGCGGCGCACCCCGCGACTTCCAGCACTATGCCCCCGAACCCGTCCGGATCGAGGGCGCGACCGTGAGCGTGTTCCTCGGCTCCCTCGCCGGGTCCGCGTCGCCCGTGCACACCTTCACCCCGCTGCTCGGCGCCGAGATCACCCTCGACCCGGGCGCGACCGTCGAACTGGCCGTCGATCCCGAGTTCGAGCACGGTCTGCTCGTCGACACCGGCAGCGTCCGCCTCGCCGGCACCGTCCTCGCCCGCTCCGCGCTCGGCTACGTCGGCACCGGAATCCCCACGCTCCCCCTGACCAATCTCACCGACGAACCCGCGCGGGCCGTCCTGCTCGGCGGTACGCCGTTCGGCGAGGAGATCGTCATGTGGTGGAACTTCGTGGGCCGTAGCCACGACGAGATCGTCGCGTTCCGGGACGAGTGGCAGCGCGAGGGGGAACGCTTCGGGCGGGTCGAGGGCTACACCGGGAAGGTGACGCGGCTACCCGCGCCGGCGCTGCCGAACGCGCAGATCCGGCCGCGCCGCAACCCCCCGACCGCCCCCTGAGTGAGCACACACCGAGTGAGCACACACCGAGTGAGCACACACCGCGCGCACCGTCACTCGGGGCGGACTCCGGCATAGGCGTCCCCGAGCAGGCGCCGCACCCCGACCCGGGTCACCTCCCGCGGGTTGGGGTACTGCCGCTCGGTGGCCAGGTGCGCCGCCTCGTCGAGGTCGCCCTCGGGCATCCCCAGTTCGGCCAGCGTCGTCGGGCCGCCCGCCGCCGCCACCAGGTCGAAGACCCCGGCCGGGGCCGTGGGGGTGCCGAGGGCGTCGGCAATGCGGCTCATCACGGTCGGCACCGACGGCGCGTTGAACGCCATCACATGCGGTAGCACCACGGTGTGCGTCGGCGCGTGCGGCAGGTCGAAACTGCCGCCCAGGACATGACACAGCTTGTGGTGCAAGCCCATTCCCACCGCGCTCAGGCACGTGCCGGCCAGCCACGCCGCGAGCAGCAGATCCGAGCGGCCCTCCCGGTCCGCGGCGTCGGCGCCGAGGACCGGCACGCCCCGGGCGATCGCGCGGATGGCCTCGAGCGCCAGCGTGTCGACGATCGGGTTGGCATGCTCGGCGTACAACGCCTCCACGGCATGCGCCATCGCGTTGATCGCACTGGTCACCGCCATCGGGATCGGCATCGACAGGGTGAACTCGACGTCGTAGATGACGGTCTCGGGCAGGATGGCCGGCGACGAGTGCGTGGTCTTCACACCGTCCGCGGTTTCCCCGAGGACGGGAGTGACCTCGGATCCGGCGTAGGTGGTCGGCAGGATCACCTGGTCCACGCCGGTGCGCACCGCGATCGCCTTCGACAGTCCCGTCGTCGACCCCCCGCCCACGGCGACGACGGCATCGATGTCGTGTTCGGAGACCAGGCCCAGCACCTTCTCGGTGACCGCCACCGGCGTGTGCATGACGGCGCCGTCGAACCGGGCGACCTGC
The DNA here is from genome assembly GCF_015654185.1 of Rhodococcus sp. M8. Lineage (NCBI taxonomy): Bacteria > Bacillati > Actinomycetota > Actinomycetes > Mycobacteriales > Nocardiaceae > Rhodococcus > Rhodococcus sp. M8. Next base: position 5,397,755 of record NZ_CP064065.1, on the reverse strand, counting down.
AGCCCACCGAGGGCCTTCTCGACGAGTTCCACCTGCGGACGGACGTGCTCACCACCGAGCAGGAGAACCCGGGAGCGGTCGAGGCGGCGCACCTCGTCGGCGACCCGCGCCGCGGTTCCCGGCCCGAACACCACCCGTGACGGCTGAGCGTTGTAGACGAAGCTGTGCATGCCGTCCATTGTCCCGGCCGCACGGGCCGGCCGCCTCGGAACGGCGACACCGTTACGAAAGTCCGTACACCCGTTCGGCGTTCGCGGTGGTCGCGGCGGCCAGCTCGGCCGGGTCCGCGCCGCGCACCTCCGCCAGCGCCCGCACCGTGTACGGCAGGCAGTACGACTCGTTGGGCGCGCCGCGGAACGGATGGGGCGTCAGGAACGGAGCGTCCGTCTCAACCAGTACCTGCTCGAGCGGCACCAGCGGGGCCGCGGCACGCAGCGCCGCGGCGTTCTTGAAACTCACCGTCCCGGAGAAGCTGAGCAGGTAACCGGCGTCGACGCAGGCCCGCGCCATGTCCGCGTCCGACGAGAAGCAGTGGAAGATCACCGTCTCCGGCGCACCCTCGTCGTGCAGCACGCGCAGCAACTCGGCGTCGGCGTCGCGGTTGTGGACCATGAGGGTCTTGCCGAGCCGTTTGGCCAGGTCGATGTGCCAGCGGAAGGCGTCCTCCTGCTCGATCGGGTCGGCGCAGCCGTCGAGCTTGCCGGGCCAGTACAGGTCCAGGCCGGTCTCCCCCACCGCGACCACGCGCGGGTCGGCGGCGAGCTTCTCGATCTCGGCCCGGGTGGCGTCGTCGAGCGCGTTCGCCCGGGTGGGGTGGAGCGCCACGGCGGCGTAGACCCGCTCGTCCCAGTGCGCGGCGTCCACGGCGAAGCGGGCGGCGACGATGTCGTCGGCGACGGTCACGACCCGTCCGACCCCGACCGCGGCCGCCCGGTCGAGGATCGCCGCCACCGACTCGGCGTCGTGCGCGCCGCACGCGTCGAGGTGCGTGTGGGCATCGACGAGAGGCGAGAGCGGCTGCGGAGGCTCGGGCGCGGGGCGGGTTCGGCTCACGGCCCATACACTATCTACCTATAAAGTGGACGCACCATGACTGTTCCTGCCGCCTCCCGCCCGCCGTTCTACCTGACGACCGCGATCGCTTACCCGAACGGCGCCCCGCACATCGGCCACGCCTACGAGTACATCTCCTCGGACGCGATCGCCCGGTTCAAGCGCCTCGACGGCTTCGACGTGTTCTTCCTGACCGGCACCGACGAGCACGGCCTGAAGATGCAGCAGACGGCGGCGAAGGAAGGCCTGGACGTGCGGGACCTCGCGGCCCGCAACTCCGGGGTGTTCGAGGCCATGGACAAGTCGCTGAACATCTCCTTCGACCGGTTCATCCGCACCACGGACGCCGATCACCGCGAGGCGAGCAAGGCTATCTGGCAGCGCATGGCCGACAACGGCGACATCTACCTCGACACCTACTCGGGCTGGTACTCGGTGCGCGACGAGGCGTTCTACGCCGAAGCCGAGACGACGGTGCTCGAGGACGGTACGCGCATCGCCACCGAGTCGGGCACCCCGGTGGAGTGGACGGAGGAGTCGACGTACTTCTTCCGGCTCTCGGCGTATCAGGACAAGCTGCTGAAGCTGTACGAGGAGCGACCGGACTTCATCGCCCCCGCCACCCGGCGCAACGAGATCGTCAGCTTCGTCTCCGGCGGGCTGAAGGATCTGTCGATCTCCCGCACCACCTTCGACTGGGGCGTGCCGGTGCCGGACCACCCCGAGCACGTGATGTACGTGTGGGTGGACGCGCTCACCAACTACCTGACGGGCGCGGGCTTCCCCGACACCGAGGCGGAGTCGTTCCGCCGCTACTGGCCCGCGAACCTGCACATCATCGGCAAGGACATCACCCGGTTCCACACCGTGTACTGGCCGGCGTTCCTGATGTCGGCCGGAATCGAGCTGCCCGAGCGGGTGTTCGTGCACGGCTTCCTGTTCAACAAGGGCGAGAAGATGTCCAAGTCGGTCGGCAACGTCGTCGACCCGCTCGAGATGGTCGAACAGTACGGTCTCGATCCGCTGCGCTTCTTCCTGCTGCGGGAGATCTCCTACGGCCAGGACGGCAGCTACAGCCACGAGGCGATCGTGACCCGCGTCAACGCGGACCTGGCGAACGAACTCGGCAACCTGGCGCAGCGCTCGCTGACGATGGTCGCCAAGAACCTCGACGGCGTGGTGCCGGCCCCCGGCGACTTCACCGAGGACGACCGCGCGCTGCTCGCGCAGGCCGACGCCCTGCTCGAGAAGGTCCGGGCCGAGTTCGACGTGCAGGCACTGCACCTCGCACTGGAGACGATCTGGCACGTGCTCGGCGAGACGAACCGGTACTTCTCCGCGCAGGCACCGTGGGTGCTGCGCAAGACGGACCCGGCCCGGATGGCGACGGTGCTGTACGTGACGCTCGAGGTCGTGCGGATCGTCGGCCTGCTCGTGCAGCCGGTGATGCCCGATTCGGCCGCGAAGATCCTCGACCTGGTGGGCCAGGACCCGCAGGCGCGGCAGTTCGCGGACATCGCCACACGCCTCGCCCCGGGCACCCCGCTGCCGGCCCCGGCCCCGGTGTTCCCGCGGTACGAATAGGCATCCCGCCGCCTGTCGGTGGCCTCGTGCACACTCCCGCGCATGGGGCGAGATAGAACATACTTTCGACAGGCGCCGGCGGGGTCCGGGGCATCCGACGAGGTCTTCCACCTCGGCACCCGGCCACTTCTCGACGAACTGTGCGCCGCCTACGAACGTGGCTGGCAGCCCGCCGACGTGCTGCACGTGACGGCCCGGTCCGGCGACGCCACGGACGTCCCGCTGGCGGCCGCCGCGGTGCTGTACGACGCCCGGCGCAGCCACGCGGCCGACCGGGCGCCCATGGACTGGGTGCAGCAGCTCGGTGTGATCGCGGAGCGCTGTCCCGGTGCCGCGCGGATCGCCGAGCGGGTTCCGCCCGACGCACCGGTGCGCCACCTCGGCGTCGAACTGCTGCGCGAGCTGCCCGGCCTGTCCCGCTTCCAGGTGATGGGGCTGGCATTCGCCTGGAAGTACCTGCCGCGGTTCGCCCCTCTCCTGCCGCCGCCGTCGCAGTGGCCGCCGTTGCGTCCGGTCCCCACAGCCGGCGAATTCCTGTGCCCGGACCCGAGGGTGCTCGCACGGATCCGCGGCCTCCTGGCGAAGGCCGAGTCCACGGACTATCCGGAGGAGGCCGAGACCCTCACCGCCAAGGCGCAGGAACTGATGACCCGGTACGCGATCGGCGCGGCCCTGCTCACCGGCGCCGAGACGGGCGCCGCGCGGGGGCGCCGCGTGCACGTCGACAATCCGTACGCGAAGGAGAAGGTGCTGCTGCTCACCGCGATCGGGAACGCGAACCGCACCCGCACGGTGTGGTTCACCAAGGTCGGGATCGCCACGATCGTCGGCGCCGACGTCGACCTGCAGCAGGTCGAGGTGCTGTTCACGTCGCTGTCGGTGCAGGCGAGCCGGGCCGTGCGCGCGGCCGGGACCGGGGGCCGCACCGGCGGCGCGGCGACGGCGTTCCGTCGCGCCTTCCTGGCGGGGTTCGCATACCGGATCGGCGAACGGCTGCGGCAGGCCGACGTGCGCGCCACCGCGGCCGCCGCGGCCGACGCGAGCATGGCCGTCACGCAGCTCGCCCCGTTGCTGGCCCGTCGCTCCGAGGCCGTGGACTCGGAGTTCCGCCGGTTGTTCCCGACGACCCGGTCGACGCGCACACGCAGCGTCGACGCCGAGGGGTGGTTCGCGGGCCGGGACGCGGCCGAGTCGGCCTTCCTCACCCCCGGTTCCCGTAGCGGGCCGGCCGTGTGAGCACTGCCACGCCGCACCCTGTCACATTCGCGGGCCGGCCGGTGTCCCATGCACGACCGCGAAATCGTCGACAGCAGAAGGGGTGGTCAGGATGGCAACCGACGTGGTGGTGCTCGGGGCCGGGTACGCGGGCGTGATGGCAGCGAACCGCATGCTCGCCGCGCATCCGGAGGTATCGGTGACGGTCGTCAACCCGCGACCGGTGTTCGTCGAGAGGGTGCGGCTGCACCAGCTCGCGGCCGGATCCGGTGCGGCCGCGCACGACCTCGCCGAGGTGCTGCACCCGGCGGCGGTCGTGCACCTCGGCACCGCGGTGCAGATCGGTGCGGATCGGGTGCTGCTCGCCGACGGGACGGCGCTGCCGTTCGACGTGGCGATCTACGCCGTCGGCAGCGGCGCCGGCGTGCCCGCGATCCCGGGCGCCGACCGGCTGCACTCGCCGGCCGAGTTCGAACGCGCCATGGACACCGCCGCCGCGCTCGACGGGCTCGGCGCCGGTGCCGGCGTGGTGGTCGTCGGCGGCGGGCTCACCGGCGTCGAATCGGCCGCCGAGATCGCCGAGGCGCATCCCCACCTGACCTGCACCCTCGTCGGGGACCCCGTCGCGCACCTGCCCGGCGCCACCCGGCGGTTCGTCGCCGCACGGCTGCGACGGCTCGGTGTCCGGGTGCGGCCGGGCCGGGTCGTCGCGGTCACCGGGCGGGAGGTGCTGCTCGCCGACGGCGAAGCGGTGCCCGCGGAACTCACGATCTGGGCGGGCGGCTTCACGGTGCCCGACCTGGCCCGGCGGAGCGGGTTGCCGGTCGACGGGACCGGTCGGCTCCGGGTCGACGCCACCCTGCGGAGCACGGGCGCAGCGAACGTCGTGGGGGTGGGCGACGCCGTGACCGTCGACGGCCAGGATCACATCCGGATGAGCTGCCAGGCGGCGCTGCCGCTCGGCGCGCACGGCGCCGACACGGCATGGGCGCTGCTGGCGGGCCTGGAGCCGCAGCCGCTGTCGCTCGGTTTCGTGGCGCAGTGCATCTCGCTGGGCCGGGCCTCCGGCGTCGTGCAGCGCACCCGCCCGGACGACACGGCCCGCGGCGGCGCCCTGCGCGGTACGTTGGGCGCATTCGGCAAGGAGATGGTGGTGCGCGGAACGGTGTGGACGCTGCGCCGGCAGGCACGGGGGCACGGCTATCCCTTCCCGAAGGGACCGGCCGCTGCGCACGATCCGATCGCGGCGCCGCGATGACGCACGACGAGCTGTTCACCCGGCACCGCGGCCTGCTGTTCGGCATCGCGTACGAGATCACCGGCAGCGTCGCCGACAGCGAGGACATCCTGCAGGACAGCTACCTGCGGTGGGCCGAGGTGGACCTCGACGAGGTCGCCAACCCCCGGGCGTATCTGAGCCGCGTGGTCACCCGGCAGGCACTGAACGCGCTGCGCACCGCGCAGCGTCGCCGGGAGGACTACGTCGGGCCGTGGCTGCCCGAGCCGGTACGCACGGCGCCGGATGCCGCCGAGGACGTCCTGCTCGCGGAGTCGGTGTCGATGGCGATGATGCTGGTGCTCGAGACACTCGGCCCGCTCGAACGGGCGGTGTTCGTGCTGCGCGAGGTGTTCGGATTCGACCACGCCCAGATCGCGGCGGCGGTCGGCAGGCCGGAGGCGACGGTGCGGCAGATCGCCCACCGCGCCCGAAGCCACGTGCACGCGCGGCGCAAGCGGTACACGGCGTCCGGCGCGGAGACCCGCCGGGTGGTCGAGGAACTGCTCGCCGCCGCCGGCACCGGCGACGTGGAGGCGCTGATGAAGGTGCTGTCCCCGGAGGTGGTCTACGTCGCCGACGGCGGGGGCAAGGCGACGGCCGCACGGGTTCCGGTGTCCGGGGCGAAGAAGGTCGCGCGGCTGTTGCGGAACCTGGGGCGCAGGCCCCTGCCCGACATGCGCTTCGAATTCGCGTCGTTCAACGGTCTGCCCGCGCTGGCGGTGTACTCGGCCGAGCGGCTCGATCTCGTGATGATGATCGAGACGGACGCGGGCCTGGTCACGGGCCTGTATGTGGTGCGGAACCCGGACAAGCTCGGCGCGGCGGACAGGGTGATGCCGCCGGTCCACTGAACGCCCGGTGTGATTCGGCCCGTTCCGGCATCCCGTGGGAGGCTGTGCTCATGCGGATGGAACGGCTCGGCGCCGGGGGTGGCCCGGCGCAGGTGCTGCGGGTGCTGGGCGCCCGCGCCGAGGCGGCGGGAGCGCCCCCGCCGGCCGCACTGACCGGCACGTGGTTCGGCGCGGCGGCGGTCCTCGCGCCCCACGTCGAGGCCGTCGCCACCCCGCCTTCCGACGCGTTCGTCCTGCGCGAGGGCCCGTCCCTGCGCACCCGCGACGACGGGCCGGTCGTCGGCGGGGGGTGGATCGGCTACCTGGCGTACCCGGACCGAGCCCCCGCCCACCCGGCGTTGCCTCGCGCGGCCGGGGGGTGGGCGGACACCGTGCTGCGGCTCGACCACGACGGCTGCTGGTGGTACGAGAGCCTCACCGACGCGCCGTGCCCGGCCGGGCTCGCCGCCGCCGTCCGCGAGGCGCCCGAGGCCTCCGGTCGGGCGCCGTGGCGTATCGACTGGGCCGCGCCGGACCGCGGCGCCCATCGCCGCGGCGTGCGGCAGTGCCTCGACGCGATCCGGGCCGGCGAGGTCTATCAGGCGTGCGTGTGCACTCGCTTCACCGGCGCCTGGTCGGGCAGCCCGCTGCACTTCTTCGCCGACGGGATCGAGCGCACCGCGCCGGCCCGGGCCGCCTACGTCGCAGGCGGGTGGGGGGCGGTCGCGTCGCTGTCGCCGGAGTTGTTCCTCGCCCGCCACGACGACCGGGTGACGTCGAGCCCGATCAAGGGCACGCTCCCGATCGGCGCGGATCCGGCCCGGCTGCGCGCGTCCGTCAAGGACGTCGCGGAGAACGTGATGATCGTGGACCTCGTGCGCAACGACCTCGGACGCGTGGCCGAGACCGGAACCGTCACCGTGCCGGATCTGCTCGGGGTGCATCCGGCCCCCGGAGTCTGGCACCTGGTGTCCACCGTCGCGGCCACGCTGCGAGCCGGTGTGGACACCGCGCGGTTGCTCGGGGCCGCGTTCCCGCCTGCCTCGGTGACCGGCTGTCCCAAGCTCCGGGCGCGGGAGTTCCTGCGGGTCTGGGAGCCGCAGCCGCGGGGCGTGTACTGCGGCACCGTGGGCATGGCCAGCCCGCTCGCCGGGCTGGAGCTCAACGTGGCGATCCGCACCGTCGAGTTCGGCGGCGGGGACGCGGGCACGCCGGGGTCGTGTGGTCTCGGCGTCGGCGGTGGCATCACCATCGATTCCGATCCGGACGCCGAATGGCAGGAGTGCCTCGACAAGGCCGCCAGCATCCTGGCGCTCAGCCCCCGCACACCGTCCGGCCGGCCACCGGCAAATCGGACTGCGGCAGCGATGCGGTGATCCGGCCCGTCGTCGCCGCGCAGATCCGCGCGATGATCGACTCGACGTCCAAGCCCCACGTGCGCACCATCCCGTCGCCACCCGCCGCGATCACGGCGTTGCTGCCCGGCAGGAAGCCCACCTGCCACCGGCCGACGCCGACGTCGGTGATCGGGCCGCCCACCGGGTGCATGTCCTCCGGGTCGCCGACGTGCCACAGGCGCACCGTGCCGTCGTCGCTGCCGCTGACCACCTCGTGGCCGTTCGGCGTCACCGACACCGAATAGACGGTGCCGGTGTGCCCGCGCAGCGCCTCGGGGCGGACGGTGAACGACCCGTCGGGTCCGCGGTCCCACACGCGGACCGTGTGGTCGTCGCCGCCGGTGGCGAGGACGTTGCCGTCGGCGCTGAACGCGAGGGCGTTGACGCCGGTGGCATGGCCGTCCGACACCGGCACCGGGACCGGGGCCGCGGGATCGGCGACGTTCCAGGCGTAGAGCGAGCCGTCCGCGCTCGCCACCACCAGGTGCCGGCCGTCCGGCGCGAACGCCGCCGCCCGGATCAGGTTGGTGGGGCCCCCGAGCGGGGCGCCCCACGGCGCCGGACGCGCCGGATCCGACACGTCCCACAGCACGAGGGAGTGGTCGTCGTCTCCCGTGACGAGGGTGGTGCCGTCGGGACCGAATGCGAGTTCGGACGTGAACCGGGTCTCGGTGACGATCGGGTTCGCCCAGAGCCGCGGAACGGTGGGGTCCCGGACGTCCCACAGGTGGATCTCGCCGTCCGTCGTCGAGGCCGTGGCCAGTGTGCTGGCGGAGGGAGACAGGGCGGTCGTCACCGCACCCCCCAGCGGTCGCGGGCGGTTCACGGCACCGAGCGGTGACCAGCGCCCGTCGGAGCCGATCCGCCACAGCGGCACGGTGGCGTTGTAGCCCCCGGTCGCGACGAGCGAGCCGGTGCGGTCGATCGCCGGGAGGGTCAGGGCGGAATCCGCGACCGGGACGCGTCCGCGCGGCAGCGTCCAGACCCGGATGGTGCCGTCGTGACCGCCGGTGACCAGCGCGGCACCGTCGGGGGTGAACGCGAGCGCCGGGACGCCGCCGCCGTTGCCGGCGAGGGCCGGCCGCATCTCGTCGACCGCTCGCGTCGCCGGGTCGATCGACCACAGCTTCGCGGTCCCGTCCCACGACGCGCTCGCCAGGGTGCGGCCGTCGGGCGCGAACGCCACGGTCCACACCCCACCGGTGTGCGCCTGCACGGGCGGGCCGGCCGGCCGTACCGCCCCGGGCTCGGCGGTGTCGAACAGCGTGAGGACGCCGTCGTCGCTGCTGACCGCGAGGGTCCGGCCGTCGGGGGCGAACGCGACGGAATGCGCCACGTCGCGGAAACCGGTCAGCGGCTCGCCGAGCGGCGCGGCGGCCTGGTCGGTCAGGTCCCACAACCGCACCGAGCGATCGTCGCTCGACGTGGCCAGCACGGTGCCGCCGGGGTGGAACGCCACGGTCCGCACGGCCGCCCCGTGCGCGGGCAGGACGGTGCGGGGAAATCCCCGCGTCCGGGGTTCGCTCGTGTCGACGAGCACCACCGACCCGTTGTCGTACGGCACGGCGAGCAACCGGCCGTCCGGGCTGAACCGCACGTTGTGGATGACCTCCGGCACGAGCACCTCGGCGGTGAGCAGGGCGACCGGCCGGTCGCGATCCGTGACGTCCCAGATCCACACCGCGCCCGTCGCCCCACCCGCCGCGAGCAGGGTGCCGTCCGGGCTGAACGAAACCGATGCCAGATACTCGGGCTCGCCCGACACCAGCGCTCCGAGCGGCCGCGGGGCGGTCCGGTCCGACAGGTCCCACAAGCGAACGCTGCCGTCGTCGCTGGCCGAGGCGAGGGTCGTGCCGTCCGGCGCGATCGCCACCCCGTAGACGGGACCGCTGTGGCCTTCGAGAGGCAGCGCCAGCGGCATCTGCTCGGTCGCGACGAGCCGCGAGTACGCGACCTCGCTGTTCGGCTTCAGCTGCCACGCCGCGAGCGCCAGCTGGGCCGCGGTCGACGGGTCCTTCTCGCGCATGGAGTCGGCGAGCGCGACGACCTGCTGGAACTGGGCGGCACTGCGCTCGGCCTCCGCGCGGTTCTTGCCGGCCCAGGCCAGCGTCCCCATCACCACCGCGACGATCGTGGACAGCACGAGGGCGGCGATCGCGCCGTTGCGGATGCGGGTCCGCCGGCGGATCTGCCGCCGCGATTCCCGGAGGAAGTCCACCGCGGTCGGGCTCAGCGCGGCCTCGACGCCGACGGGCCGCGTCCGCCCCCCGTGGTTCCCGGCCTCGTGCTCGGCCACGAGGTCCATCCGGCCGCGCTGGTAGAGCAGGTCCGCGTGCCGGCGTCCCGCGACCCACCCGGCGGCGTCCGCCTCGATCTGCTGGCACAGCGCCGCGTACGAGCGGTCCGCCTGGATCCAGGACTTCAAGCGCGGCCAGGCGTCGATCACGGCGTCGTGCAGCAGCTCGACGCTGCCGGCGTCGACGACGAGGACGCGAGCGGTGACGAAGTGGTCGACCACCCGGCGCCCCGCGTCGACGTCGTCTCCGGCGACGGCGAGCAACCGGTCCAGCGGACGCCGGATCTTCACGTCGGTGCCGGTGTCGGTCACATAGACCAGGTGCACGAGCATCGCGCGAGCGAGGCGGCGGCCACGGTCGTCGAGCTCCTCCCACGCGCGTTCCGCGCTGGCGGCGATCGATCCGCGCACCCCGCCGGTGGCACCGTAGCCGGCCACGGTCAGGTGGCCGCCACGCCGGCGTTCCCACAGGGTGTCGAGCAGGTGGGACAGCAGCGGCAGCTCCGCCCCGCCGACGTCGTCGGCGGTCAGCACGCCGAGGTCGTGCAGGATCAGCTCCACCAGCCCCGGCTCGAACCGCAGGCCGAGCAGCCGCGCCGGTGCGGAGATCACCTCCACCAGATCGTCGCGGGTCAGGGGCTGGACCGTCTTGCTGTGCCGCTCCAGCGCCCGCGCCAGCACGGGATACGTCACGGCCCGGTCGTAGAAGTCCGACCGCAGCGTGGCCACCACCGCGATCGGGGTGTCGCCGTCGCCCACGGTCGCGGCCCGCTCGAGGAGCGCCAGGAACGCCGAGCGTTCGGCCGGGTCCTCGCAGTGGGTGAACAGCTCCTCGATCTGGTCGACGACGATCAGCAGGCCCGAGCTGCCCTGACGGCCGGCGGCGGCGCGCAGCCGCGCGACGGCGGTGGGCTCGTCCGCGTCCGAGATGTCGGCGAGTTCGGGTATGCACTCGACGAGCTGCGCCACGGGGTGCCGCCCCGGAGTCAGGACCACCGGCCGCCAGCGGCCGTCGCGGCACAGTTCCGGGATGAGGCCGGCCTGCACGAGCGAGGACTTGCCGACGCCGGAGGCGCCGGTCACCACGACGATGCCGTGCCCGTGGGCGGCGACGACGGTCTCGACGAGCTCGCGCACACTCCGGCTCCGGCCGAAGAACAGCTGCGCGTCGCGCTCGCGGTACGCCTCGAGTCCCCGGTAGGGCCGCACACCGGTGGGCGGCGTCGCGGCGGGCGCCTCGGACGTCTCCGCCCGGGCCCGCCCGGCTGGTCCCCGGGCGAGTTCCCACCACCGTTCCCACTGCTTTATCGAGTAGAGGCCGGGTGCCGGCGGCTGGGCGTGCAGGGCCCGGGCGGCGCGGATCAGGACGACCAGGACCGGACGGATCGCCTCGAAGGTGGCGGGCACCCGGGCGCCGGATCGCCAGTCGCTGAGCCGCTGCACCGACACGGTGCGATCGCTGCCCACGGCGCGGGCGACGGCCGCCGCCTCGGAGGAGACCTTCTTGAGTGCGGGACGCCCCGCCGCCGCGAACAGAATCCGGAGCTGGTCGGCGAACACCTGCCGCGGCTCAGCCTCGGTTCGCTCGTCCGCCGGTTCCATCTCCCGCATCCTCCCTGCTCCGCACCCCTCGAGAGCCCGGATCGTCCGCTGCGGAAAAACTCCTCACCAGCCCTGACCTGGGATGATATCGCGAGCGGCACGCGAACCGGTTGGTCGCCCCGGATATACCCGACAGAGTTGTTCCCGAGCGGGAAGACCCCGCGACGCGCTGCACCTCCGCACCGGCCGGAACCCGACGAGGGGTGGTTCCGCCCGAGGCGGAGGGAAGGCAGCGCGCGACCCGAACCGAGGGATCGTGTACAAGCTCGTCGACCGGATCGTCAACGGCGTTCCGCCCACGTTGGTCGCGGCCCTGATCGTGGCCGTCGCCGTGTTGCTGATCGTCGCGCTCTCCTCGGCCGCGCCGTAGCGACGGCCGGCCGCGCCTACCGGGCCGGCGTGCTGCTGCCCCTCTCGCCGAGCAGGTACGGATCGCGGGCGAGGTACTCCTTCGTCTCGCGGGCGATGAGACCCGAGAGGACGAGCAGGCCCACCAGGTTGGGCAGTGCCATCAGCCCGTTCATCACATCGGAGAAGTTCCACACCACCTCGAGCTCGGTGGTGGCGCCGACGTAGACGACGAGCACGAAGATCGCCCGGTACGGGAGGACGCCGCCCCGGCCGACGAGGCGTTCGACGCAGCGGTCGCCGTAGTACGACCACCCGAGGATCGTCGAGAAGGCGAAGAACACCACGGAGATCGTGACGATCCAGCTGCCCCAGTCGCCGCCGAGGCCGTCCGAGAAGGCGAGCGAGGTCATCGCCGCGCCCTGCTCGCCGGACTTCCAGGCGCCGGTGGTGATGATGACCATGCCCGTGAAGGTCACGACGATGATCGTGTCGATGAACGTCTGGGTCATCGACACGAGGCCCTGCCGCACCGGATGGGTGGTCTGCGCCGCGGCGGCGGCGATTGCGGCGCTGCCCATGCCGGACTCGTTGGAGAAGATGCCGCGGGCCACGCCGTAGCGCAGGGCGATCATGAACACCGAGCCGATGAAGCCGCCGGTCGCGGCGGTTCCGGTGAATGCGTCGGAGAACACCAGGGCGAACGCCTGCGGAATGTCGGTGATGTTGACCGCGAGGACGATGATCCCGGCGCCGACGTACAGCAGGATCATCGCGGGCACGAACCCGGCGGTGACCTTGCCGATGGACTTGATGCCGCCGAGCAGCACCGCGGCGGCGAGCACGGTCATGACGATGCCGGACAACCAGGTGGGCACCCCGAAGGTGGAGTCCATCTGGGTGGCGACGGTGTTGGCCTGCGTCATGTTGCCGATGCCGAAGCTGGCGAGCACGGCGAACACCGCGAACATCACGCTCAGCGCCAGGCCGAACTTGTTGGGGATGGCGCGGGCCAGGTAGTACTGCGGGCCGCCGGACTGCTCGCCCTTGGCGTCGGTGACGCGGTACTTGACGCCGAGGAACGCCTCCGAGTACTTGCTGGCCATGCCGACGAGACCGGTGACCCACATCCAGAACAGGGCACCCGGGCCGCCGAAGTAGATGGCAGTGGCGACACCGGCGATGTTGCCGACGCCCACGGTGGCGGCCAGCGCGGTCGTCAGCGCCTGGTACTGGGAGATGTCACCCTCGGTGGCGTCGGGGTCCTTGCGAATGATCAGCCCGAGCCGCAGGGCCGGCCACAGCTTGCGGAACTGCACGCCCCGCAGCCGCACCGTCAGGATCACGCCGGTGCCCAGCAGCAGCGGTATGAGCAAGTACGGCCCCCACACCACCGACGCGACCTCGACGAGGAATTCGTTCACCGACTCCATCCGTACCTCCTGCTGCGCGGTAAGGGGCAGAGTCTACGACGACGGCTCGTCCTGCCGCGCGGCCAGCACCGCGTCGTACAGCTCGCGTTTGGACACCCCGGACGTCGCCACCTGCGCGCACGCGTCCTTCAGCCGCACCCCGTCCGACACCAGCCGTTCCACCTCGTCGACCAGCTCGGCCGGCTCCGCGATCTGCGCCGACGCGCCCTCGAGCACGACGGTGATCTCGCCGCGCGCCCCGTCGGCCGCCCACCGCGCCAGCTCGGCGAGCGTGCCGCGACGCACCTCCTCGTAGGTCTTGGTCAGCTCCCGGCACACCGCGGCGCGCCGCTGCCCGCCGAGCACGTCGACGGCGTCGGCGAGGCACGCGGCGAGGCGATGCGGGGCCTCGAAGAACACCACCGCGCGCGGCTCGGCGGCGAGCGTCTGCAGCCAGGCGCGACGGGCGCCGGCCTTGCGCGGTGGGAAGCCTTCGAAGCAGAACCGCTCGACCGGCAGCGCGGACAGCGCGAGTGCGGTGGTCACCGCGGACGGGCCGGGCAGGCACGTGACGGGCAGCCCGGCCGCGACGCACGCCGACACCAGGCGGTAGCCGGGGTCGCTGACGGACGGCATGCCGGCGTCGGTGACCAGCAGCACCGTCTTGCCGGCCTCGACGTCGGCGACCAACGCAGGCGTCCGGGCGGCCTCCACCTGGTCGTAGAAGCTGACCACCCGTCCGGTGACGGTGACCCCCAGCGCGGCGGCGAGCGCCCTGGTACGACGGGTGTCCTCGGCCGCGACGACGTCGGCGCTGCCGAGCGCGTCGCGGAGCCGTTTCGAGGCGTCGCCGATGTCGCCCATGGGGGTGGCGGCGAGCACGAGCCGGCCCTGTCCCGGATTGTCTGCCTGCATGCGTCTCAGCCTACGATCGGGGCGTGACCGTGACGGACGAGCGCCCTGCCGTGGCATCGGACCGCCGCCGGATGAACAGCCCGGGCCCGACGGTGCCCGCACCGGATTTCGGTCCGGTCGACCGCGGCCGGGGCTGGGTGGTGACGCTGTTCGTCACCGCGATCGCGGCGATCACCCGGTTCACGATGCTGCACTACCCCACCGACGCGAAGACGCCGGTGTTCGACGAGAAGCACTACGCCCCGCAGGGCTGGCAGGTGCTCACCGGCGGCGGGATCGAGGACAACCCCGGGTACGGCCTCGTCGTGCACCCGCCCGTGGGCAAGCAGCTCATCGCGCTCGGCGAGGCGCTGTTCGGTTACAACGGGTGGGGGTGGCGGTTCTCCGCCGCCGTCGCCGGGACGCTGCTGGTCCTGCTGGTGGTGCGGATCGTGCGGCGGCTGACCCGCTCGACCCTGCTCGGCGGCCTGGCGGGGATCCTGCTGATCGCCGACGGCGTCACGTTCGTCTCGTCGCGCCTCGGGATGCTGGACATCTTCCTGGCGCTGTTCGCGGTCGCCGCGTTCGGGTGCCTGATCGTCGACCGGGACGAGATGCGGGAACGCATGGCGCGCGTGCACGCCGAGGGACGCATCGCCGACACGGTGTGGGGTCCCCGGCTGGGCGTGCGGTGGTGGCGGTTCGGGGCCGGCGTGCTGCTGGGTCTGGCGGTGGGCACCAAGTGGTCGGGGCTGTATCTGATCGCCTTCTTCGGGCTGATGTCGGTGGCGTTCGACGTCGCCGCCCGCCGGGCCTACGGCGTGCAACGGCCGTGGCTCGGCACCGGGCTGCGCGACGTCGGTCCGGCGCTGTACGCGCTGGTGGTGGTGCCGCTCGGGGTGTACCTGGCGACGTTCTGGGCGTGGTTCGCCGGCGAGACCGGGGTGTACCGGCACGCGGTGGGTCGTCAGATCGGCACGGACGGGGCGTTCGCATTCGTGCCGGACGCCCTGCGGTCGCTGTGGTATTACAGCGCCTCCGTGCTCGAGTTCCACTCGGGGCTGACGAACTCGGCCGGCAACCTGCATCCCTGGGAGTCCAAGCCGTGGACGTGGCCGATGGGGTTGCGCCCGATGCTGTACTACTTCGCCGACGGCGAGCAGATCCGTGGGTGCGGCGGCGAGCAGTGCGTCAAGGCGGTCATGCTGGTGGGCACCCCGGCGATGTGGTGGCTGGCGCTGCCGATGCTCGCGTGGGGTGGGTGGCAGCTGCTGGTGCGGCGGGACTGGCGGTGGGCCGCGGTGCTCACCGGTTACACGGCGACGTTGCTGCCGTGGTTCGCGACGCTCGACCGGCAGATGTACTACTTCTACGCGGTCCCGCTCGCGCCCTTCCTGGTCATGGGGCTGGCGCTGGTGCTCGGCGACGTCCTCGGCTCGCCGCGGGCCTCGGCCGAGCGACGCTCGACCGGCCTGCTGGTCGTGTGCCTCTACGTCGGCCTGGTGGTGGCGAACTTCGTGTGGCTGTGGCCGATCCTCACCGCGGCGCCGATCACCGTGGAGACGTGGCAGCAGCAGCTGTGGCTGCCGAGCTGGCGGTGACGTCCGGCGGCGCGGCCCGCACGCCGACGGTCCGCTCGCGCTCGACGATGTCGACGATCGCGTAGCCGCAGCGCGAGAGCAGCGCGCTGATCCGCATGGACACCGGTCCGAGGGCGAGACCGGGCGGCGGTTCGTCGAACACCCACAACTCGCCGGCGGGTCGCAGCAGCGATGCGACGGCCGTCGGCGCGGCCGGGTCCTCGCTGCGGAAACCGGGGACGTTGACGGCGAAGACCAGGTCGAACGATCCCGGCAGGTCGACGCCGGGGAATTCGCCGACGCGCAGTTCGGCGAGCCCGGCGTCGACTCCGTCCCGGTTGCGGCGACGAGCCCGATCGATCTGCGTGGCCGAGCGGTCCACCCCGACGACCCGGCCGCGGCGGCGCAGCCGCTCGCACACGAGCGCGACGGCGACACCCCCACCGCAGCCGATCTCGAGCACGTCGCTGCCCGGCTGCGGGTCCATGGCCTCGACCGCGAACGCGATCCGCGCCGGCACGGCACTACTCATTCGACGTCCGTTCTTCTCCGCGCCGCGCCGGGGACCGGTACTCGGCGCGGCGCAGCAACCGCCGACCGCGTGGGGACACCAGTGGGTCCCGCGACAGGTCCCGGTACAAGGACACGCACAGACCCACCATGACGAGCACGAACGGCGCCGCCGCGATGATCGTCATGGTCTGCAAGGCGGTGAGGGCATCGGCACCGCCCGTCCACAGGAGCAGGGCGGCGACGCCGCCGGTGAGCACGCCCCAGAACACCACGACCCGACGGTGCGGGGAGAGTGTGCCGCGCTGGGACAGGGTGCCCATCACGATCGATGCGGCGTCAGCCCCCGAGACGAAGAAGATGGCCACGAGCACCATCACGACGGCGGCCGAAATCGTGAACAGCGGCAGATTGTCGAGCATGCCGAACAACTGCGCCTCGGTCGTGCCGACGTCGGCCAGGCCGAGGCCGTCGCGCTGCTCGCCGATGGCCGCACCACCGAACACCGCGAACCACACCAGGCTCACCGTGCTGGGAACGACGATGACCCCTACGACGAACTGGCGGACCGTGCGGCCACGGCTGATGCGGGCCAGGAACATCCCGACGAACGGCGTCCACGAGATCCACCATGCCCAGTAGAAGACGGTCCACGCGGAGAGCCACTCGGCGACCTCGGGGCTCGACGCCGCGGTACGAGCAGACATGCGGGCCAGATCGGCGGCATAGGCGCCGAGAGTGGTGGGTACGAGATTCAGGATCAGCACGGTGGGACCGACCACGAAGACGAACGCGGCGAGCGCGAGCGCGAGCACCATGTTGATGTTGGACAGCCACTGGATGCCACGAGCCACACCGGACACCGCGGAGGCGACGAAGGCTGCTGTGAGCAGCGCGATGATCGCCACGAGCAGCAGCACCCCCGTCTCCTCGAGCCAACCGGTCACCGCGAAGCCGGACCCGATCTGCAGGGCCCCGAGGCCGAGCGAGGCAGCAGTGCCGAACAGCGTCGCGAACAGGGCGAGGATGTCGATGACCTTCCCGGCGGGTCCCTCGGCGCGGCGGCCGAGCAGCGGCAGGAAGGCCGAACTGATCAGCTGCTTACGCCCCTTGCGGTAGGTGCCGTAGGCGATGGCCAGACCCACCACGGCATAGATCGACCACGGGTGCAGGCTCCAGTGGAACATCGTCGTCGCCATCGCCGGTCCCACGCCCCCGGCTGTGCCCGGCGGCGGGGTCACGAAATGGGCCAGGGGCTCGGCGACACCGAAGAACATCAGGCCGATGCCCATACCGGCGCTGAACATCATGGCAATCCAGCTGACGGTGCGGAACTCCGGCACCTCGTCGTCCTTGCCGAGCGGGATCCGTCCGAACCGGCTCAGGGCCAGCCAGATCGAGAAGACCACGAAACCCGACGCGGTGAGCACGAACAGCCACCCCAGGTTGACCACCAGCCAGTCCAGTACCGCCCCCGTCACGGCGGCGAAATTGTCCGGTGCGAGCAGCCCCCAGACGACGATCGACACCACGATCAGGGCCGTCGGGACGAACACGGCCGGATCGATCACCGGTGCGGTCCGTCGGCGCAGCCCTCCCGGGCGAACCGAAACGAGCCGGCCACGCTGAGCGTCGTGCGGATCCGTCGGTTCGTCCGAAAGGCCCATGATGTAAACCTCGTCCACTTCCCTGCGGAGCGCAACCGTCACCGCTCCGGCGGGAAGTCGGACGAGTCACGCGCCCCGCAGCGCCGCGACGACGAATTCGAGCACCTCGTCGTCGGACATGCCGAGGGTGCGCAGTTCGCGGACGTAGCCGGTGGCGGCGCGCTGGGCGAGCGTGCGGGTGGGGTCACCGGACTCGGCGACGAACGTGCCCGCCCGGCCCCGCGTCTCGATGATGCCGAGATGCTCGAGCTCCCGGTAGGTCTTGGCCACGGTGTTCGGGGCGATGCCGAGGTGTTCGGCCAGCCCACGGACGGTGGGAAGCTTGGTGCCGGCGATCAGCTCGTCGCGCCGCACCATCGTGACGATCCGCTGGCGCAGCTGCTCGTACGGCGGGACCGGCGAGTCGGGGTCGATGACGATGTCGAGCATCGGGGCGTCCTCAGGTGGGCAGGTGGTGCGTCGAGGCTAACAGTGCGGGCCGACCGTCCCCGACTGCGCCGCGGGGCCGCCTCAGACCCGCGCCCTGTCCTCGTCGGCGTCCGCGGCGCGGGGGTAGCTGCCGGTCTCGAGCAGGTCGCGGATCTGGATCAGCAGGTCGGTCTCGCTCAGCGGCTTGTCGCCCTCCTCCTTGGGGGCGAACCGGGCCTTGGCGGTGTTCACCGGCAGGATCAGCACGAAGTAGACGACCGCGGCGATCAGCAGGAAGTTGATCACCGCCGACACCACGGCACCGATGTTGACGAACGTCTCCGGGCTCGAGGTGATCTGGAATCCCCAGCCGTACTCGTTCGCGCCGCCCACCGAGGCCACGAGCGGGTTGACGATGTGGTTGGTGAAGGCGGTGACGATGGCCGTGAACGCGGCACCGACGACCACCGCGACGGCGAGCTCGACCACGTTCCCGCGCAGCAGAAAATCCCGGAATCCCTTCAGCACGACACCTCTCCTGTCCCTCGCCGACGCCGGACGATGGTAGAGACCGGCCGCGCCGCACTCAACCGGAGCGGGTGCGTCACGGCAGAATGTGGCCATGGCAACGACCGCGACGATCTACCACAACCCCCGGTGCAGCACGTCCCGCAACACCCTGAAGGTGCTGCAGGAGGCGGGCCTCGAGCCGACCGTCGTCAAGTACCTCGAGACCCCGCCGTCGCGCGACGGGCTGCGCAAGCTGCTCGACGACGCCGGACTCGTGCCGAGCCAGGCGATCCGGCGGAAGGAGGCACTGTTCGCGGAGCTGAACCTGGCGGACGCCTCCGAGGACGAGCTGCTCGACGCGATGGTGAAGCACCCGATCCTCATCGAGCGGCCGATCGTGGTCACCGACAAGGGCACCGTGCTCGCCCGTCCGGTGGAGAAGGTGCGCGAGATCCTCTAGGGTCCTGCCCGCTCGCCCGCGCCGGACGCGCCGGTCAGCCGCGGGCGAGCGGGCAGGACATGCAGCGCGGCCCGCCGCGTCCGGAGCCCAGTTCGGACCCGGCGATCCGCAGCACCTCGATGCCCGCGTCCTCGAGGCGGGTGTTGGTCTCGATGTTGCGTTCGTAGGCGACCACCACGCCGGGCGCGAGGGCGAGGGTGTTGTTGCCGTCGTCCCACTGTTCACGCTCGGCGACGACCGGATCGAGGCCGGTGTCGATGACGCGGAGCTTCTCGATGCCCATCGCGTCGGCGGCCGCCTCGAGGAACCCGCGCGGCCCGCCGATCCGGACGTCGCCGTTCTCCCGGCGCAGAGTGAAGGCCTGCAACGTTTCCCGCACCGCGGGGTACATCACCACGGCGTCGACGTCCACCATGGTGCACACGGTGTCCAGATGCATCGAGGCCCGCTGCTGCGCGATCGGCACCGCCAGCACGGTGTGCGCGAGACCGTCCTCGAAGACGCTGCGCGCCAACGCTTCCGCCCCCGCCGGTGTCGTGCGCTCCCCCACGCCCACGGCCACGACTCCCGGGCCGAGCAGCAGCACGTCGCCGCCCTCGACCGGCGCCGTGTGCGATTCGTAGGCGCGGCGCACCCCCAGGAACCGCGGGTGGAACGCGTAGATCAGATCGGTGATCGAGGCCTCCCGGCGCCGGGCCGGCAGTGCCAGGGTGGGGATCGCGACCCGCGGGCCGATCCAGAACGACGAGTCGCGGGTGAACAGCAGGTTCGGCAGCGGCTCGATCACGAAGTCGGCTCCGTGATGCATCAACCGCACCAGCGACGGCGCGGCTCCGAGGCCCGCGACGGGCAGTTCGTCGAACGTCATGCCCGCGACGAGGACGCGGGTGAGATCCGCGGCGGACATCGCGCGCAGGTGCGCGGCGAGTTCCTGCGCCAGCCCGTGCCCGAGCCGGCGCGGATCCACCGCGGACGACACCCCCTGGACGCGGGCGGCCCCGCTGACCTCGAGGGTCTCGGTGAGCAGGTCGGACAGGAGCAGCACCTCCACCCCCCGCCCGCGCAGCAGGTCGACGAACGCGTCGTGTTCCTCCTGCGCCCGCGCCACCCACGGCAACGCGTCGAACAGCAGCTGGTCGTTGTTGCGGGGAGTCAGGCGTTCGAGCTCCGCGCCCGGCCGGTGCATCAGCACCGCCCGCAGCGACCCCACCTCGGAATCCACACCCAGCTGAGCGTTCATGAATAAGACCGTAATGCCGCGGCCCGCCGCGCGGCGCGCCGAAACTCCGCGAAGCCGGCCGGGCGCCCGCCCGGCGATGGCAGGATCGACGGTGCCCGACGACCGAGGAGACCCACATGACCGACACCGGCCCGCTCGGTGATCTCGCCGCCTTCGCCGGCCGCTGGGTGGGCGGCGGCGAAGGCCACTACCCCACCATCGAGGACTTCACCTACAACGAGACCATCGAGTTCACCCCCACCCCGGGCAAGCCGTTCCTGATGTACGTCAGCCGCACGAAGAACCCGGGCACCGGTCAGCCGATGCACACCGAGAACGGATACCTCCGTCTCGCCGATCACGAGGTGGAGCTGCTCGTCTCCCAGCCGACCGGGTTCGTGGAGATCCAGCGGTCGCGGCTCACCCACGGTGTCCTCGACTTCACCACCGTGCACCTCGAGCGCTCTCCCCACGCGAAGCCGGTGCACGAGCTGCGGCGGCGGTTCGTCCTCGACGGCGACGAACTGTCCTACGACCTGTGGATGGCGCACGCCCAGACCCCGCTCACCCACCACCTGCACGCCCGGCTGCGACGCGCCGGATAACCGTTCACAGCAGGCCGCGCTCGCGCGCCGCCGCGACCGCCGCGGTGCGCGAATCCACGCCCAGCTTCGAGAAGGCATGCACCAGATGGGACTTGACGGTGGCCTCGCTCACGAACAGTTCCTTGGCGACGGCCCGGTTGGAGAGCCCCCGCGCCACCGCGCCGAGCACCTCGATCTCGCGGGCGCTCAGCTCCACCCGCGGCGTCTGCATGCTGCGGTAGAGCCGTTGCGCCACACCGGGATCCAGCACGGTTTCGCCCCGGGCGGCCCGGGCCACCGCGTCGACGAGCACGGCCGGGTCGGCGTCCTTGAGCAGATACCCGGCCGCCCCCGCCTCGACCGCGCGCAGGATGTCGGAGTCGGTGTCGTAGGTGGTCAGCACCAGCACCTTCGGCGGATCCGGCGCGGAAGCCAGTTCGGCCGTCGCCTGCGCCCCGTCCATCCCGGGCCCGAGCCGCAGGTCCATCAGCACCACGTCCGGGCGGTGCGCCGCGTTCTGCGCGACGGCCTCCCGACCGGACGCAGCCTCGGCCACCACCTCGAGCCCGGGCTCCGACGCGAGGAGGGCACGCAGCCCCGCCCGCACAACGGGATGGTCGTCGACGAGCAGTATCCGGATCACGGCAGCACCCGCACGGGAAGCGTTGCCGCCACGGCGGTTCCGTCGCCCGGCGCCGACTCGAGGAACACCGTGCCGCCCAGCTCGGCGAGCCGCTCCCGCATGGCGGTGAGCCCGAACCCACCGCCCGAGCCCGCGTCGCGGACGTCGAAGCCGACGCCGTCGTCGACCACGTCGAGCCGGACCTCGTCCGGGGTGTAGGCGAGGGTGACCCGCACGCGGCGCGCGTGGGCGTGCAGCCGGACGTTCGCCAGCGCGCTCTGCGCCACCCGCAGCAGCGCGACGTCGAATCCCGTGGGCAGCGGCAACGGTTCGCCGTCCACGCGCAGTTCCGCGTCGATGCCGGTGTCGGCACGCAACCGGTCCAGGATGCGGCCGAGGGCCGCCGCGAGCGGCGCATCGTCGAGATCGGACGGTCGCAGCTTGTCGACGACCCGGCGGGCCTCGACGAGATTGCGCCGTGCCGTCTCCTCGATCCGGCCGAGCAGCGCCGCGGTGTCGTCGCCGGCCCGCAGCCCGGCGCGGGCGAGCAGCAGGATCGACGAGAAGCCCTGGGCGAGGGTGTCGTGGATGTCGCGGGCCAGCCGGGCCCGCTCGGCGGTGGCACCGGTCTCCCGCTGCAACCGCACCAGCTCGTCCTGGGCGTCGAGCAGTTCGCCGTGTGCCTCGGTGAGCTCGGCGAGCAGCGCGTCGCGCTGCTCGGCGTCGCGCACGAGCTGCCGGTAGATCAGGGCCGTGCCGGACGCGACGAGCGCCCCGAACAACGGGCCGACGACGGCGGCCGTGGCGTTGGCCGTGCCGTGGCCCAGGCTCGCGGCGATCGCGACCGCCGTCAGAGCCGCCGTCGCGGCGAACGCGGCGATCGTGGGCAGCAGGTGGAAGCACAGGAAGAACAGCGCGAAGGCGAGCCACACGAAATCCGGTGCGAGCACCACCAGCGCCAGCCAGCCGGCCAGCAGCACCGCCAGCCAGATCCCGCCGCGGGACCCGCGCCGGGCGAACCACAGCCCCGAGATGTACCAGGCGAATTCGGCGCCCGCGAGGACCAGCACCCCCGGGGTGCCGCCGCCGCGCAGCACCCCGACGAGCAGCAGCAGTACGAACAGCGCGTGCTGGCCCAGCTGCATCGCACGCAGCACCGGGACCGTCCCCTCGGGGCGGTGCTGTCGGGCGGTCTGCATTTCACCGACGCTAACACCGCCGCGCACGCCGCCGCCTCCCACTTTCGATTGATCCGGGAACCCATCCACCGAGCGATGCGCCGGCATCGCCGCACCGGGCACCGTGGAACTCATGTTCCTCGCACTGCGCGATCTGCGCTTCGCCACGGGGCGCTTCGCCGTCATGTCGGCGGTGCTCGTCCTGGTCTCGTTTCTCGTCGTCATGCTCTCCGGCCTCACCGCGGGCCTGGGCAACCAGTCGATCGCCGCGATCCGCGGCATCGGCGCCGATCACTTCGCCCTCGACGGCGGTGACACCGATCCGTCCGACCTGTCGTTCGGGGAGTCCACCGTCACGGACGCGCAGCGCACCGCCCTCGCCGCGCAACCCGGCGTGACCGACACCGCCGTGCTCGGCGTTGCCCCCGGACGCGTCGGTGCGGGCGGGCGCGAGGTGATGGCGGCACTGTTCGGGGTCGCTCCCGGTTCCTTCGCGGCACCGGCGGCCCTGCGCCCGGCGACGGCGGCGGTCGACGCGCAACTCGCCACCGACAACGGCTGGACGCCGGGCACCGTCCTGACCGTCGGCGGGCGGGAGGTCACCCTCACCGCTCTCGTCGAGGACTCCTACTACAGCCATCAGCCCGTGGTGTGGCTCGACCTCGGCACCTGGCGCGAACTCCCCGCGACGGCCGGCGCCGACGGGACGGTGATCGCGCTGCGGACCGGTCCCGGGTTCGACACGGCGGCGGCCGCGGCCGCGACCGGCACGAGCGTCCTCGACACGTCCGCGACCCTGAACACCGTCGGCTCGTACACCTCCGAACGCGGGTCGCTGCTGCTGATGCAGGGCATGCTGCTCGTCGTCGGCGCCCTCGTCGTGGGTGCGTTCTTCACGGTGTGGACGGTCCAGCGCAGCCGGGACATCGCGGTGCTGCGCGCGGTCGGCGCCTCCACCTCCTACCTGCTGCGCGACGCCCTCGGACAGGCCGCGGTGGTGCTCGTGCTCGGCACCGGCCTGGGCACCGTCGCCGCGACAGCCGCGGGAGCGGCCGCAGCCACCGTCGTGCCGTTCACGCTGAGCGCGGCCACGACCGTGCTGCCGTTCGTCGCGCTGGTCGGGGTCGGCCTCCTCGGGGCCGCGGCGGCCGTCGCACGCATCGGCTCCGTCGACCCGCTCACCGCGCTCGCCGCGGCCCACTGAGCTGTTCGAGACACCGACGCTGTTCGAGACACCGACGCTGTTCGAGACACCGACCCGTTCGAGAAAGGCACCACCATGAGCGTGCGGCTCACCGACATCGTCCTCACCTATCCCGACGGCGACGCCACGCTGCGCGTCCTCGACGGCCCGGACTTCCACGCCGAGCCCGGCGAGACGGTCGCCGTCACCGGTCCGTCCGGATCCGGCAAGTCGAGCCTGCTGGCCGTCGCGGGGCTGCTCACCGTGCCCGACTCCGGGCGGGTCGTCCTCGACGGCGTGGACACCACGGGCCTCGACGCGGCGGCCCGCACGCGGCTGCGGCGCGAACGGATCGGCTTCGTGTTCCAGCAGGCGAATCTGCTTCCCTCGCTGACCGCCACCGAACAGCTCTCGCTGATCGCGCACCTGAGCGGGCGCCGGCTCGACCGGGCCCGCGCCCGCGACCTGCTCGCCGCGGTGGGCCTGACGCAGCAGGCCGACCGCCGCCCGCACCAGCTCTCCGGCGGGCAGCGGCAGCGGGTCGCGATCGCCCGGAGCCTGGTCAACGATCCGGCGGTGCTGCTGGTCGACGAGCCGACTTCGGCGCTGGACGCCGAGCGCAGCCGGGAGATCGTCGAGCTGCTCGAACGGATGGCACGCGAACGCGACGTCGCCGTCGTGATGGTCACGCACGATCGGGAGGCGCTGCGGGCGGGAACACGGCTGCGCGAGTTCGCCCTCGACAAGACGCCCGCCTGAGCGTCACCGGCGGGTACGCACCGCCTCGAGCGTGCGGGAGAAGTAGTTGTTGGCGAGCTGCATCACCACGTTGTACGGAGGCGCGAACTTGCGGGCCCACCAGTAACCGAAGCGCACGTCGAACGACGTGTACACCAGGAAACGGTTCTTCCGGATCCCGGCGAGGATGCACCCGGCGACCTTCTCCGGCGACGCGGCGTGCCGCTCGAACCGCGAGGTGAGCTTTCGGGCAGCCGGATGGTCGCGGTCCACGCCGACGATCTGCACCGAGTTCACCAGCGGGGTACGCACGGCGCCGGGCACGACGAGCGAGACCCCGATGCGGTGCCGGTGCAGGTCGAAGCGCAGCACCTCGGAGACCCCGCGCAGGCCGAACTTGCTCGCGCTGTACGCCGCGTGCCACGGCAGGGCCAGCAGGCCCGCCGCGGAGGAGACGTTGACGAGGTGCCCGCCGCGGCCGGCCTCGATCATGGGGGGCACGAAGTTCTCGATGACGTGGATCGGGCCCATCAGGTTGACGTCGACCATCTGCTTCCAGTGGCGGTGCTCGAGGGCGTCGACCGTGCCCCACACCGACGTTCCGGCGACGTTGGCGACCACGTCGAGGGCGCCGGCGCGGTCGTGGACGTCGGCGGCGAAGGCGGTGACCGCGTCGTAGTCGGAGATGTCGAGGGCGGCGGCGTGCAGCACCGACCCACCCCCTTCGCGCACCGTCCGCACCGTGTCGTCGAGACCGTCGGCGGCGAGGTCGGTGAGCACCAGTTCGGCACCCTCCGCGGCGGCGGCCAGGGCCAGCGCCCGGCCGATGCCGCTGGCCGCCCCGGTCACGAGGAACTTCCGGCCCCGCAGGTCCTTGATCGCCATCTCCGCCCCCGATTCGTCGTGTGCGGGTCACCTTAGCGCGGCGCGATCCGCCGCGGCGCCGCGCGGGCGCCGCGGTGAGAGAGAGGGGCTGAGGGCGTATGGGACCGCCGGCCGCGCGCTCGACAGTGCGTGTGCGCGACGAATGCGCGCGGGCGGCACCGATGCGCGCGGACGGCTCAGAGGCGCTGGGCCATCTCCTCCTGGTACTTGCGGATCGTCTCCTCGATGCCGTCGGCGTCGGCCTCGCGCCCTTCGCTGCGGGCGCTGTCGGCACGTTCGCGGAGCACTCGAATAGCGCGCCGCAGTTCGTCGTCACTCATTCTGTGTTCCATGTCACACAGTCTCCCCGACCGCGGGCCGGTTCGGCCGGCAATCGGCGGCACGGCATCGACGACGAAGGGCGCCTCCCTGTCCGGGAGACGCCCTTCGGTGGTGGAGCTGAGGGGAATCGAACCCCTGACCTCTTCGATGCGAACGAAGCGCGCTACCAACTGCGCCACAGCCCCGCAGGTTCCGTTCGGAACCGCTCGCAAACTGTAGCAAACGTGCGAGCCGGAGACGAAATTGCGGTATCGGCACAGGTCACGGCGGCGGACAATCGACATGTGGATGCAGTGCGCCTCCGCGGGGACCAGGCCCTGCGGGAGGGTCGGTGGGCCGCCGCGCTGGCCGACCTGACGTCGGTGGCGGCCGCGACCGACGATCCGGCGGCGTGGCTCGGCGTCGGCGAGGCGTCGTGGTGGCTCGGGCGCCTCGACGACAGCGTCGCCGCCTATCGCAGGGCCTACACGACGGCTCTCCGGAGCGGCGACCGAGAGAGTGCGGTTCGCTGCGCGGCGTGGCTGAGCATCAGCTACACGTCCGATTTCGGCAATCGGTCGGTGGCCCACGGTTGGGTCCGCCGGGCGCAGCGACTGCTGCCCGAGGGCGCACCGGGCGCGTTGCACGCCCTGGTGTGGGTGGCACACGCCCACCGCCTGCTCCCGGACGCCGCAGCGGCCGGACCGTGGGCGGCGCGCGCCCTGGACGCCGCACACCGATGCGGCGACCGGGATCTCGAACTGGTGGCACTCGCCCAGTCCGGTCACGTGGCTGTCGCCCGGGGCGACCTGGAACCCGGATTCGCGCTGCTGGACGAGGCCGCGGCGGCCGCTCTGGGCGATGCGGACCGCCGATTCGACACCGTCGTGTTCGTCTGCTGCGACATGCTGGGCGCGTGTGCGCTCGCCGGCGACACCCGTCGCGCCGACGAGTGGTGCCGCGTCGCCGAGGACTTCACCTCCCGCTGGGGGTGTCCCTTCCTGTACGTCGAGTGCCGCACCCTCTACGGGGCATTGCTGCTCACCGCGGGCCGTTGGGCGGAGGCGGACCGGCTCCTGACGGCGGTTCTCACGCTCGACGAGAAGGTCTGCCCCGCCGTCCACGCGCGCGCCGTCGCGGCCCTCGCCACGCTCCGGGTCCGGCAGGGGCGGCTCGACGAGGCCCGGGCGATGCTGGACCGATCCCGCCGCCCGACCACGGAATTGGACACCGCCCGCGCCGAGGTCGCCCTCGCCGACGGCGATCCCGCAACCGCCCGGCGGCTGCTCGAACGTCACGGCACCACATCCCTGCTGTGTGCCCGGGCCCAGGCGGCCACGGGCGACCTGAACGCGGCGACGACCACCGCGGCGGCGCTCGATCCCGACGGTCCCGAGGCGGTGGAGGCGTCGGCGCTGACTGCCGCGGCGCAGGGCTGCGTGGCGGCCGCCGTCGATGCCTTCGAGACGGCCGCCGCTCGCTGGGCGGACCGCTCGGCGCCGTTCGAGGAGGCCCGATGCCTGCTCGAATTGGCCGAGTCGGCGATGAACGACGATCCTGTCCTCGCGACCGCACGCGGGCGAACGGCGGTGACGATCTTCCGGGAACTCGGAGCCGTCGCCGCCGCGGACCGTTCCGCGGCCGTGTTGCGGCGTCTCGGGGTGCGCGGCCCCGGCATCGGCGCCACCACTCGCGCCGGCCCGGATCTCGACAGCGACCTCACCGCCCGCGAACGCGAAGTACTGGACCTGCTCGCGAGGGGTTTGACGAATCCGGAGATCGCCGGCCGGCTGTTCGTCTCCCGCAAGACGGTGGCGCACCACGTGAGCCACATCCTCCGCAAGCTCGGCGTGCGGAACCGCTCGGAGGCCGCCGCGTATGCCGCCGCCCACCCGGAAGATGGGTCACCTGCCCGATGCGCGGCACCCGGGCGCGGCGCCATCCTCGGTGTATGACGAACACAAGCGAGAACTTCGGGATTTCACCGGCGGCCGCGGAGGTGTACGAGTCACGCTTCGTACCCGCGATCTTCGCGCAGTGGGCGCCACGGCTGCTGGACCAGGCTGCGATCACGACGGGCACGCGGGTGCTGGACGTGGCATGCGGAACCGGGATCGTCGCGCGCGTAGCCGCCGACCGGGTAGGCCCGTCGGGACGGGTGGTCGGTGTCGATGCCAGTGAGGCCATGCTGGCGGTGGCACGTCGGTTGCGTCCCGACCTCGAATGGCACCGGGGTGACGCCGGCGCGCTGCCGTTCGCGGACGGTTCGTTCGATGCGGCGCTGTGCCAGATGGCGCTGATGTTCTTTCCCGATCGTGCACGGGCACTGCGCGAGATGCGCCGCGTGGCGACGGAGATGGTCGCCGTGTGTGTGCCGGCCGCGTTGGACGAGCAGCCGGCATACCGAGACTTCGTCGACGTCGCGGTGCGGCACGCCGGCCCGCCCGCGGCATCCCTCCTGGGCACCTACTGGAGTTGCGGGGACCGCGACGAACTACGGGGATGGTTCCGCGACGCCGGACTCACCGTCGATCGGTTCACCACGCACACCGGAAGCGCGCGGTTCCCGTCCGTGGATGCGATGGTGGCGACCGAGGTCGAGGGCAGCCCGTTGATCGAACGGCTCGACGCCGGAACGTACGAGGCGATCACCTCGGAGGCCCGAACGGTGCTGGCCCGGTTCACCGACCCGGACGGCTCGGTGTCGGCGCCTCTCGTGGCACACATCGTCACCGCGCGCTGAATACGCCCCGCTCCGAGCGAATGTATCGCCCGCTACCGCTGAGGAGATGAACGATACATTCGCTCGGCCCGAACGGATCGGTGACTACTCCCCGGAGGCCCGACGCACCGGGTAGTCGTCGGCGTCGTAACGGGGTTCGTACGTCTCGTGGGCGGGCTCGTCGTCCGTGTAGTGGTCCAGGTGCTCGAACACCGGGTCCTCGTCGTCCACCTCGAGCACCACCGCGCCGGGGCGTCGCAGCCGGGCCGGGACCAGCCGCAGCTCGTCGTCACTGTGTGACTCGACGCCGAGCCGCGAACGGTTCAGGCGCGCCATGCGACGGCGGCGGATCTCCTGCTCGACGCGCACCTGGCGACGGAGGTAGATCAGGTAGCCGGCGAGGGCAGCCGTCGCCACCGTGCACAGCCACCACAGGGCCGACGAGACGATGAGGGCGAGGGCGGCGGTGATGATCGCGGCGAACAGCAGGCCGAGCACGGTGCGCTGCCGGAACTCGTAGCGCGCGGCCCGGGCCATGGCGTCGGCCTGCGGGTCGAATCCGCCGCGTCCGCGGCGCTGGGGCACGAACTCGCGGGCGGGAGCCCGGTCGGGACGCTCCTCGAAGTCGATGTCGGTGTCGTGGTCGGTGTCGAGCTGTGTGTCCATGCGGTCCTCCGCTGGGTGGCGGTGTCTGCGGTCGTCCACCGTGCGGGCGCGACCGGAGTCGTCGCCGGCTGTGGGACGGGCGGAATCCCGACTCGGACGCCAGTGGGGGTCGGTGCGATGACCGGCGGCCGGCCCGCGCGGGGCGAGTGGCTCGTCGTCACCTCGGTGCAGGACCCGGGTTGCGAGTGCGGCGTCGGTCGTCTGGCGAATACGGGGGCGCTTCGTGACCAGCATGGGCACCAG
The DNA here is from genome assembly GCF_015654185.1 of Rhodococcus sp. M8. Classification (NCBI taxonomy): domain Bacteria; kingdom Bacillati; phylum Actinomycetota; class Actinomycetes; order Mycobacteriales; family Nocardiaceae; genus Rhodococcus; species Rhodococcus sp. M8. The sequence continues at coordinate 5,368,370 of NZ_CP064065.1, read as the reverse complement.
AACGAACAACCACACGGCAACCAGCCCGATCCACAGGAGCGAGTTCGGCATTTCGGCGGCCCTCCTCCCAGTTGTCGCCTACCAGTCCGTCGACGCCACTGACCCCGTCAGGTTAGCGGCCCCGAAGCCGTCACCCGGACAGAAACGCCGACTCAGATGACTACAGCTGTCACACGAGTCACGCGAATCATGTGACACTCTCTTCACTCTAGTCACAGGGATATAGGACCGTGTGGGTATTACTACGCAGCGATGCACGTAATCTGCGTTACAAGATCAGGCCCAGGTGGCCCGGCCGCCCCGGATCAGCACATCGGACACGCTTCCGGGCACCTCCTCGACCGTCATCGCGACCAGCAGATGGTCGCGGAACCGCCCGTCGACGTCGAGGTAGCGCCGCAGCAGGCCCTCCTCCCGGAAGCCGACGTTGCGCAGGACCGCGCGGCTCGCAACGTTCTCCGGCCGCACCGTGGCCTCCACCCGGTGCAGTCCGGCCGGCCCGAAGCAGTGGTCGAGCCCCAGCGCCACCGCCGCCGTCGCCACACCCAGACCGTTGACGTGCTTGGCCACCCAATACCCGATCCACGCCGACCGCAGCGCTCCTCGCACCACGTTGCCCACGGTGATCTGCCCGCAGAACTCGCCGTCGAGCTCGATCGCCATCGGCAGCATGTGGCCCCGGCGGGCCTCCGCCCGCAGGCTGCGGTACAGCCCCGGCCACACGGTGATGTGATGGCGCATCTCCCACGGCACGTCGCCGGTGGGTTCCCACGGCTCGAGATGCGCCCGGTCCCGGATCCGCAACCGGCTCCACGCCGCCGCGTCCCGCAGCCGGATCGGCCGCACCGTGACCAGGCCGCCGGCCACCCGCAGCGGGCCCAGCTCCGCCGGCCATCCCGGATGACGGGTCATCAGCCGCGCTGTCCGAGGAAGGCGACGTCCACCGGATCCCCGGTGCGCACCTCGGTCACCTCCGGCTCGATCAGCACCAGGCAGTTCGCCTCGGCCAGGGTCGCCAGCAGGTGCGACGACGCGCCCGCCGCCCCACCGAGCGCCTGGACCATGTACTCGCCGGTCGCCTCGTCGCGCATCAGCTGCCCCCGCAGGAATCCCTTGCGGTCCGGGATCGAGGTGATCGGCGTGACGGTGCGGGCGGTGACGACGCGGCGCATCGGCTGCCGGCGGCCGAGCGCGATACGGATCAGCGGCCGCACCATCACCTCGAACACGACCAGCGCGCTGACCGGGTTGCCCGGCAGCAGGAAGGTGGGCACCTCGTCGCGGCCGAGCTGGCCGAACCCCTGCACCGAGCCGGGGTGCATCGCCACCCGCTCCACTTCGAGCTTGCCGAGGTCCGACAACGCCTCGCGCACGTCCTCGAGCGCGCCGCCACCGACGGCTCCCGCGACGACGACGATCTCGGAGCGGATCAGCTGGCCCTCGACGACCTCCCGCAGGCGCTTCGGGTCGGTGCTGGCGATCCCCACGCGGTTGACGTCCGCGCCGGCGTCGCGGGCGGCCGCCGCGAGCGCATACGAGTTGACGTCGTACACCTGGCCGGGGCCCGGAGTGCGGTCCACGTCCACGAGTTCGCCGCCGATCGAGATCACCGAGAGCCGGGGACGCGGATGGACCAGCACCTTGTCGCGGCCGACCGCCGCGAGCAGCCCGACCTGGGCGGCCCCGATGATGGTGCCGGCCCGGACCGCGACGTCACCGGGCTGGACGTCGTCGCCGGCGCGGCGCACGTAGTCGCCGGTCCGGACGGGACGCAGGACCTTGATGCGCGCGCGGCCACCGTCGGTGCGGTCGAGCGGGAGGACGGCGTCGGCGAGGGTCGGCAGCGGCGCCCCGGTGTCCACCCGCACGGCCTGCCGTGGCTGCAGCCGGATCGGTTGACGCGAGCCGGCCGAGACCTCCCCCACCACGGGCAGAGTCAGCTCGATCGGCTCGCCGTCCTCGCCGGTCCGGTCGGTGCCCGCGCCCTGGACGTCGACGCTGCGGACCGCGTAGCCGTCGATCGCGGCCTGGTCGAAGCCGGGCAATGGCCGTTCGGTGACCACTTCCTCCGCGCAGAGCAGCCCCTGGGCCTCGGAGATGGCGACCCGGACCGGCCGTGGCGCCACCGCCGCCGCCGTGACCCTGGCCTGTTGATCCTCGACCGACCGCATACCGCTTCTCGTCCTCCCGACCTGTCGCGCCGTCAGTGCTTCAGGCGCTCGACCAGCCACTCCCGCAGGGAGGGGCCGTACTCCTCGCTGTTCAACGCAGAGTCAACCGCAGCGCGCAGATAGCCGCCGGGATTTCCGAGGTCGTGTCGAGTGCCGCGATGCACCACCACATGCACGGGGTGACCCTCCTCGATGAGCAGGGCGATCGCATCGGTGAGCTGCAGTTCGCCGCCCGCACCGGGGGTGATCCGGCGCAGCGCGTCGAAGATCGCTCGATCGAGCAGATAGCGGCCGGCAGCGGCGAAGGTGGACGGCGCATCCTCGGGCGCCGGCTTCTCGACCATGCCGACGACCTTCAGCACGTCCGGGTTGACGGCGTCGGGCACCTCCTCGACGTCGAAGACGCCGTAGGCGCTCACCTGGTCCTTGGGCACGTCGATCGCGCACAGCACCGTGCCGCCGCGCTTGGCACGCACCCGCTGCATGGTCTCGAGGACGCCGCGCGGCAGCACGAGGTCGTCCGGGAGCAGCACCGCGATGGAGTCCTCGTCCGGATCGAGGGCGACCTCGGCGCACGCGACGGCGTGCCCGAGCCCGAGCGGCTTCTCCTGCACCACCGACTCCACCTCGAGCAGGCCCGGCGCCTTGCGGACCTTCTCGAGCAGGTGGTACTTGCCGCTCTCCTTCAGCTTCGACTCGAGGACCAGGTCCTCGACGAAATGCGCGACGACGCCGTCCTTACCCGGAGCCGTCACGATCACCAGGCGCTCGGCACCCGAGTCCGCGGCCTCCCCCGCCACGAGCTCGATTCCGGGCGTGTCCACCACCGGAAGAAGTTCCTTCGGCACGGTCTTGGTCGCGGGCAGAAAGCGCGTACCGAGACCGGCTGCGGGAACCACCGCCGTCCGGAAGTGGCCGGCTTCACCGGTCGCTCTGTTCGTCATAAACACCCACCCTAACTTTCGGCTACCACCCGGTAGATACGTCAGATCCTAAGGTGGCGGATATGAGCGCACTCTCCAAGTCGGAATGGCGGGCCCGAATCGTTGCTGCGCGACGGGCCCGCAGCGACGGGGAGCGCCGCGGCGAGGACGACGCCCTCGCCGCGGCGGCACGGTCGCTGGCCCCCGCCCGGGCGACGGTCTGCGCGTACGTGCCGGTCGGTTCGGAACCCGGTGCGTTGTCCCTGCTCGACGCCCTGCGCGAGGCCGGAAACCGGGTGCTGCTCCCGCTCACCCGCCCGGACAGCACCCTGGACTGGGCGCAGTACACCGGCCCCGGCGCCCTCGCCCCCGCCGGGTACGGCCTGCTCGAACCCACCGGGCCGGCGCTGGGCCCGGAGGAGGTGCGGCGGGCGCACACCGTGGTGGTGCCGGCGCTCGCAGTGGACGAGCGCGGCGTGCGGCTCGGTCGCGGGGCCGGCTTCTACGACCGGACCCTGCACCTCGCCGCCGCCGACGCCGTCCTGGTCGCGGTGGTCCGGGACGACGAACTCGTGCCGGAGCTGCCGGAGGATCCCCACGACATCCGGATGGGCTGGGCCCTGACCCCCGGCCGCGGCCTGGTGCCGCTGAACGGGTCGCGCAACACCGGGAATAGAGCACCCAGGTAGCCACGTTGGCACTGTCGGCTGTAGAGTGCTAATGCTGCGGTCGCCAACCAATTCGCGGAGGATCCACCGGTGCCCACTTACTCCTATGCCTGTACGTCCTGCGACAACCGATTCGACATCGTGCAGTCGTTCACCGACGACGCCCTGACGGAATGCAACGAGTGCTCGGGCAAGCTGCGCAAGCTGTTCAATTCGGTCGGCATCGTCTTCAAGGGCAGCGGCTTCTACCGCACCGACTCCCGCGGCGGAGGCAGCACCGCCAGCGAGCCGGCCAAGTCCGACTCGTCGTCCGGCAGTTCGTCGAGCACCTCGTCGTCGGACTCCTCGTCGTCGAGCACCTCGTCGGCACCGGCCGCAGCCGCGAGCTGACACAGTTTCATCCACAGGCGGACGGTTCATCCACAGTCCGCCCGTGACCGGCACTTCACCGGGCCGGCGGGCACGGCCGAACTCGTAGGGTTCGGACCATGCCCGCCGGTCCGTTCTCGTTCCCGCCCCTGCGGAATCCGCTCGATCCCACCCTGCCCGACCGCCTCACGGCCCTGACACGGCCGGGCTGGGCGCGCACCGTCGCCGTCCGCCGCGCGATCGCGGCCGGTCTCGTCGGGGTCGCGGCGGTCTCCGCCGCCACCGGCGGCCCGTCGGGCGACCGGACCCCCACGGTCGTCGCCGCCCGCGACCTGCGGCCCGGGCAGACCCTCACCGCCGACGACGTCACCGTCGTCGAGCGCGACTCGTCCCAACTCCCGTCCGGGGCACTCACCGACCCCGCCGAGGCGATCGGCCACACCCTGGCAGGACCGGTGCCCGCCGGCGAAGCCCTCGTCGGGGTGCGGATGCTCGGGCCGCGGCTGGCGGCGTCCGCCACCGGCGACGCGGCGGCCCGGGTGGTCCCGGTGCGCCTGGCCGATCCCGGCGTCGGGGATCTGCTGCGCGAAGGCGACTTGGTCGACGTCCTCACCGTCGCCGAGGACGGCTCCCCGTCGTCGGGTGCGGCACCGGAGGTGCGGGTGCTGGCCACGGGGGCGACCGTCGTGCTGGCCCAGGCAACGGACCGGACGAGCGACCGCGGCGAGAAGGTGGTCCTGCTCGCCCTGCCGCCCGAGCCGGCGACGGCTGTGGCTGCTGCGTCGCTTGTGAGCGCGTTGACGGTCACCCTGCACTGATCCGGGTCGGGATCCGCATTCCGGACCTTGCGACATACCTACTGGTCTATGGTGCGACTGCGAGCATGACGACAAGACACGTCTAGGAGAAGCGCCATGTTGAAAGGCTTCAAGGACTTCCTGCTCCGCGGAAACGTACTCGACCTCGCTGTCGCGGTCGTCATCGGCACCGCGTTCACGGCCATCGTCACGGCCTTCACCAGCAACGTCATCGAACCCCTGATTGCCGCGCTCGGTGGCGACAACGAGATGGGCTGGGGCTTCCAGATCCTCGCGGACAATCCCGCCACCTTCGTCAACATCGGCGCGGTGGTGTCGGCGATCATCAATTTCGTCATCATCGCCGCCGTCGTCTACTTCGTACTGATCCTCCCGGCGAACGCGGCCAAGAAGCGGTTCGCCACCGAGAGGGACGACACCAAGGCGAGCGCCGAGGATCTGCTCATCCAGATCCGCGACCTCCTCCAGGTGCAGTCCGGCCAGACCGGCGCACACGCCAAGCTGAGCCTCGAGGAGAGGGAACAGTAGGCGCAACCGTGCCACCGACGAAAAAGGTTGGGCCCGCTCGGAATTCCGAGCGGGCCCAACCCGTGTCAGCCTGTCGGCAGGACGTCGTGTCAGACGGTCCAGGGCTTGCCGTAGGTGGTCACGTTGTCGCCGTTCGCGGTGATGGCGCGAACGAACGGACGGACCTGAACGGCGCCGATGACGCCGGAGGCGGTGCCGTGAACGTTCGAGAACTGCACGGACTTGAAGTCACCGTCGAACTCGCCCTCGGCGACGACGAGCTCCTCGATGCCCGGAGCCGGGGTCAGCTCGAGCTCGGCGTAGGCCTGCGGGAGGATGTCGGTCACGGTGGCAACGGAATCCGAGCCGAGCTCCAGCTCGAGCTGCGGGGTGGAGTAGGTGACTCCGATGGCGCCGTCGATGCTGCCGGCCCACGCGAACTGGTAGCCGAACTGGAACGTGGTGCCCTCGGCGTCGGCAGCGGACTCACCGACGAGGTTCGCGGTGCCGCGGCCGTTGTGGAAGAACTCGCGGTTGAACGGGCTGCCACCCAGGGCCGGAACACCCTGGATGAAGGTGTCCTCCTGGGTCACCACGACCTCGTAGCCGTCCGTGGAGACGATCCGGTTCTGATCGTCGACCGCAGCCTGCGCGGAGCCGGTCGCACCGAGGACCAGGCCCAGGACAGCGGCACCGGACACCGCGGCGTTACGTGCGGCCTTGAAGCCACGCGACTTGATTCCCATGATTTCTCCGTATTTCTTGGTGGGGATTACTGCGGGGTGGGGCGAGCAGGACTAGATCGTCCAGACTTTGCCGTAGGTGGTGACGTTGTCGCCGTTCGCGGTGATCACGCGGACGAACGGGCGGACCGAGACCGCGCCGATGACGCCGGTGGCGGCGCCGTGGACGTTGGCGAACTGGACGTGCTTGTAATCGCCGTCGAATTCGCCCTCGGCGACGACGAGCTCCTCGATGCCCGGAGCCGGGGTCAGCTCGATGCCCGCGGTGAACTGCGGAAGGATGCTGTCAACGGTGAGGACATCCTCTGCGTACGGCGCCGGGCTCGTCTCACCGTTCGGGATGTACAGCGGGTTGCCGTCCGCGTCACCGCTGTCCGTTGCAGGGACGCGATCCTCCACCTCGACGACATTGCCTTCGTAGTCGACGTAGTCGCCCGCTTCGTTGGTGTTCCAGACCGGATCGAACTGGTCGACGTTCTCCACACCGCGGGTAGCCTCGAGCTCGAGCTGCGGGCTGGACCACGCGATGCCGATCGAGCCGTCGACAGCGGCGGACCACGCGAACTGGTATCCGAACTGGAAGGTCGAGCCCTCGAAGTCCGCGGCGTCGGGGCCGACGATGTTGGCGATGCCACGGCCGTTGTGGAACCACTCGCGGCTGAGCGGGCTGCCGCCGATCGGTGGAACACCCTGGATGAAGGTGTCCTCCTGGGTCACGATGACCTCGTGGCCGTCCGACACGATCCGGTTCTGGTCGTCGACCACAGCGCCGGCGGTCCCGGTCGATCCCAGAACCAGGCCGAACACGGCGGCGGCGGCCACCGTGACGTTGCGGGCGGCCTTCACACCGCGTCGCGTCTGCATCTTCATGAATGCCTCATCCATTCTCTGCGTGCCGGGTCACGCACACGCGTCCGACAACTGCCCTGTCGCCCGCGAGGCATGCCACACCTGAGACACCGGCGAGCGTGCTCACCGGTGCCGACGTGTGCGTCATCCGCACGGTTGCGTTTCCGATTCGTGATGAAGACCGTCGCATTAGCTACCGATCTTGACCTGAGCGAACCAGGACAGAGACTAGACCGTGACCTCTGAAGCCAGCAACGGCTACGTCCCGGGGCGAGGCCTCGTCGAACCCGAAATTGTTTCGGCCCGATGAAACAATCGGTGCCATTTCCATGGACGCCCCGAAGGGGTTGCGGAGGTGCCGAAAACCGTCTCTCACCCATGAATAGAGCCGCATACCCCCTGGTGGCGGGTTCATGCGCCGCTGTGGCCGAATACATACTGCCGGTACTTCCGTGATGCGCGCCACCGAAAGCCGGGCGCGCGTCGACCGCGACTCGCCGAATTGCAGGGTTACGAGAAGGTTGCGGAATCCCACCGCTGAAATTAACGATTCGGCATCGGCCGACTTCTACAAGTGGGGTAGATCACATGTAGCCGTGGTGCGGCGGTACCTGCCGGCGCAGCCATTCTTCCGAGTCGGACGAATCGTCTGCCGGCGAGCGCTCGTCGCGGGTCGTCTCGGGGAGGACGTCGCCGAAGATGCGGCGGAGCCGGGCCCGGTCGATCCGGGCCCGGCTCGCGTCGTCGCGCCGTGGTGCGTCGTCCGACGACGCGCCGGACGCGCTCTTGTCCGTGCCGGTGATGGCTATCCCTCCACCCGCGACAGTTCCTCGATCACGTGCGAGGCGAGCGGCAGGAGCGTGGCCATGCCGTCGCGGATCGCCGCGCGCGAGGAGGCGAGGTTCGCGACCAACGTGGAGCCGGACAGGCCGACCAGACCGCGGGACAGACCGGCGTCCATCGCGCCGGCGGAGAAGCCGGACGAGCGCAGGGCCTCGCCGATCCCCGGGAGTTCCCGGTCGAGCACATCGGAGGTGGCGTCGGGCGTCACGTCGCGCGGCGACACCCCGGTGCCGCCGACGGAGATGACCAGGTCCACGCCGCCGATGACGGCGGTGTTGAGGGCGTTGCGGATCTCCACCTCGTCGGCCGACACCGTGACGACACCGTCCACGGCGAATCCCTCCTCTGCGAGGAGCTCGGTGACCAGGGGCCCGGCGGAGTCCGGGTTGTCGCCGTGCGCTACCCGGTCGTCCACGATCACCACGAGGGCTCGCCCGGTCCTGGGGGTTTCGAATTCCATGATGCCCACCGTAGTTGCCCTGTCCGTCGAACGAGCTGTATGTCCGAGAATGAACCCGGCGGCGTCTCTTCTCATCGGCCACCCGCCTCGGCCGCCGCGAGCTGCACGTCGACGGTCTTCTCGCTGCCACCCTGTGCGTCGGTGTAGGTGATGCGCACGGTGTCGCCCGGCGCGTACGAGCGGACCGCCGCGATCAGCGAGTCCCCGTCGGTGACAAGCCGGTCGTCGACCTTGGTGATGATCACGCCGCTCGGAATACCGGCCCGTTCCGCCGGCCCGCCGCCGGTGACCTCCATGACCCGAGCGCCGCGCACGTCGCTCTGCGACGGCACCTGGACGCCGATGACGGCGTGGGTCGCCTTGCCGGTGTCGACGAGTTCGTCGGCGATGCGGCGTGCCTGATCGACCGGGATCGCGAAGCCGAGGCCGATGGATCCGGACTGTCCGCCGGCCGTGGCGATCGCCGTGTTGACGCCGATCAGCTGGCCGTCCATGTTCACCAGCGCGCCGCCGGAGTTGCCGGGGTTGATCGCGGCGTCGGTCTGCAGCGCATCGATGACGGTGTTCTGGTTGCCGGTCTCCCCGCTGGTCGACACGGGCCGGTCCAGGGCCGAGACGATACCGGTGGTCACCGTGCTCTCGAGACCGAGCGGCGAGCCGACCGCCACCACCTGCTGGCCCACCTGCACGGCGTTCGAGTCGCCGAGCTCGATCGGGGTGAGGTCGGTGCGGCCCTCCGCGCGGATCACGGCGATGTCGGAGATCGGGTCGGCGCCCACGATGGTCGCGGGGACCGAGCTGCCGTCGGAGAAGTACACCGTGAGCTGCGCGCCGGCGCCGCCCCCGGCGACGACGTGGTTGTTGGTGAGGATCAGGCCGTCGGAGGACAGGATCACGCCCGAGCCCTCGCCCTGCGCGGTGCGGCCGACCACCTCGATGCGCACGACGCTCGGTACGACCTTCTGCGCGACGGCCTGCACCGAACCGGCGGGGGCGGCGGCGACGGTCGTCGTGGACGGCCGCGGCGCGTCGAGGGCGTTGGTGACGGCCGTGCCGCCGGTCGACTGCTGCGTGGTCCACGCGCCGACGGCGCCGCCGATCCCGCCGCTGACCAGCGCCAGCGCGACGGCGCCGAGGGCGAGCAGGCCCCGCGCCGATCGGGGTGAACCCTGGGGCCCCGGCGCGGGCTGGGGCGGGGCGCCGAACGGCGCGGTGTGCCCGTACCCGGCATAGGGATCGGAGGGAGCCTGGTAGGGATTCGGCTGGTGCGGTGTCGGCTGCTGCGGTGTCGGCTGGTGCGGCTCGGGGCGGCCGCCACCCGGTGTGGGGTCCTCGCTCATCTCATCGCTTTCGGTCTACACGGCCGCCGGGTCGGCGGCTCGTCGTTCGGCTTCCAGCATGCCCGCGGCGGCTGAGAGTCCGCTTAGATCCGACGGCGATTTTCCTGTCAATCCGCCGGGTGTTCGAGCTGCGGGGTGCCGGGCAGCACGATCCGGACGAGGGCACCCCCACGCGACGAGATGTCGACCGCGATGGTGCCGCCGTGCTTCATCACCACCTGCCGCACGATCGCGAGGCCGAGGCCGGATCCGGGCATCGACCTCGACGCGGTGGAGCGGTAGAACCGCTCGAACACCAGCTCGCGGTCCTCCTCGGGGATGCCGGGCCCGGCGTCGTCGACCGTCAGCTCCATCAGGCCGGTGCCGAGCTGGCGCATCGACACCAGCACCTCGGCGTCGGCGGGACTCCACTTGGCAGCGTTGTCGAGGACGTTGAGCACCGCCCGGGAGAGCGCGGCGTGGTCGCCGTAGACGAACCACGGTTCCGTGTGCGCCGTGAAGTCGATGTCGGAGCGGCGGCGCCGGGCGCGTTCGAGGCTGCGCTCGACGACCTCCGAGATGTCGACGGGTTCGAACACCGTCTCGGGGGCGTCCTCGCGGGCGAGGTCGACGAGGTCGCCCACCAGGGTGGACAGCTCCTCGATCTGCGCCACCACGTCGGCGCGCAGCTCCGCCATGTCCTCCTCGGGCAGGTTCGGCGCGTCGGGCCGGCTCGCCGCGATGAGCAGCTCCATGTTCGTGCGCAGCGACGTCAGCGGGGTGCGCAGCTCGTGGCCGGCGTCGGCGACAAGCCGGCTCTGCCGCTCCCGCGACTCGGCGAGGGCGCGCAGCATCGTGTTGAAGCTCTCGGTGAGCCGGGCCAGCTCGTCGTGCCCGGTCACGCGGATCGGCCGCAGGTCGTCGGTGCGGGCGACCCGCTCGGCCGCCGCGGTGAGGCGCGCGACGGGGCGCAGACCGGTGCGTCCCACCGTCGCGCCGGCAGCGGCGGCGAGCACCACGCCGCACCCCCCGACGACGAACAGCACGCTCGCGAGCCGTTTGAGGATGTCCGCCGTCGGCTGCAGGCGCTGGGCGATGACGATGGTGCTGCCGTCGGGGATGCGCTGCGCGAGCACCCGCTGATGGCCGACGGTGCGCAGCGACGACTCCCGTTCGCCCTTCGCGACGGCGAGTTCGGCGCCGCCGATCGGGACGGACGACCCGGGCGGGACGTACTGCCCCAGGTTGGAGTAGATGAGCGCCACGCTGATGTCGGAGCTGTAGAGCTGGGCGCCACCGATGTAGCGGGGGTCGTAGGTGATCAGGGTGCTGCTCTCGACGAGCGCGGCAGCCCGCGCCCGCAACTGCTTGTCGACGTCGGCGTAGAGGGCGCGGGCCACCACCGCGTACGCCGCGATGGAGGTCACCGCGACGGCGATCGCCACCGCGCCGGCGGCCAGCAACGTGACACGCCGGCGCAGCGGCACCGACCGGGTCAGCAGCAGCGGGGGGCGCATGGGGCGCTTCGAATCCGGGTCGGCACCGTCGAGCCGGGTCACGGCGGGGTTTCCCGCAGGACGTAGCCGACGCCGCGCACCGTGTGGATCAGGCGCGGCTCCCCGTCGGCCTCGGTCTTGCGGCGCAGGTAGCCGACGTACACCTCGAGGGCGTTGCCGGAGGTGGGGAAGTCGTAGCCCCACACCTCCTCGAGGATGCGGCTGCGGCTGAGGACCCGGCGGGGGTTCGCCATGAGCATTTCCATGAGCGCGAACTCGGTGCGGGTGAGGCTGATCGACCGGGTGCCGCGGGTCACCTCGCGGGTGGAGGGGTTCAGCGTCAGGTCCGCGAAACGCAGCGTCTCCTCCGACTCGGTGGCCGGGTCGGGCGAGGCGCGGCGGAGCAGCGCGCGCAGCCGGGCGAGCAGTTCCTCGAGCGCGAACGGCTTGGGGAGGTAGTCGTCGGCGCCGGCGTCCAGGCCGGCGACGCGCTCGGAGACGGAGTCACGGGCGGTCAGGACGAGGATGGGCAGGTCGTCGCCGGTGCTGCGGAGTCGGCGGCACACCTCGAGGCCGTCGACCCGCGGCATCATCACGTCCAGGACCATCGCGTCGGGCCGCTCGGCCGCGACCTGTTCGAGGGCGTCCTGCCCGTCCGTGGCGAGTTCGACGGTGTATCCGTTGAAGCTCAGTGATCGGCGCAGGGACTCCCGCACCGCCCGGTCGTCGTCGACCACCAGAATGCGCATGGCCTCCAGTGTGGACCCGACCGCTGAGAGGTGTCTGAGAGGGCGGCGGCGTGTCCGGCGAGGGGGACCCGCCCGGCGCCGCGGTTCCCCCTCGCGGGTCGTCACACCTCGTTCGGGTCGATCACCCCGAGCCGCACGGCCTTCACGAGCCGTCGCGGGACGTGGTGCGTGACACCGGCGACGGTGACCGGCACCAGGGCCGGGACCTGCGCGTGCCACTGCGAGCGGCGGCTGCGGGTGTTGGACCGGGACATCCGGCGCTTGGGTACTGCCATGGTGGTTCTCCTCGGGTGTCCGGGTGGGGGTCAGGGCCGGCGGCGCTTGCCGTACTTGCGTTCGAACTTCTCGACCCGGCCGGCGGCGTCGAGCACGCGGGCAGTTCCCGTCCAGAAGGGGTGGGATTCGCTGGTGACGTCCACGACGATCAGCGGGTAGGTGTTGCCGTCGGACCATTCGACCGTGCGGTCGGCGGTGACGGTGGAGCGGGTCAGGAACGCCGATCCGGTGTTGGCGTCCTGGAACACCACGGGGTGGTAGTCGGGGTGGATGCCGGGCTTCATGCTCGTCCTTCTCCTTCTGTCGGTGCGGTGCCGGCGGTGGGTGCCGGCAGGTCGTCGCACGGTTCTTCGTGGTACTCGCCGAACGGGTCGTCCCACGTCGGCCAGGCCGCCGGGTCGGCGAACTCCTCGTCGGTGAGCAGTGCCCACTCCAGGGCGCGGTGGATCTCGTCGGGGTCCGCGTCGTGGGTGAGGATCACCATCGAGGTGTCGCGGTCCCCGTGGGTGTCGTCCCAGCGCAGTGCCGCCATGGCCCGCCGTTCGCCGGAGACGCGTTGCTGTTGCTGGGGAGTCATCGCGGCGAGCCACGGCCCGGCGTGGGCGACGCGAAGGCCCTCACCGGCGGACTCGATCAGCAGCGCGTTGTCCGGTTGCGTCGCGACCCAGGCCCGGCCGCGGGCGCGGACCACGCCGTCGAGGAGGACGTCGATCGCCTCGTGCAGGCGCTGCGGGTGGAAGGGCCGGCGGGCACCGAACTCGAGCAGCCGCACGCCGCAGTCCTCGCCGAGCGGTGGTTGACCGCGCAGCAGCGGAGAGTGCGCGTCGGACACCGTCCCGCGCCGCGCGCCGGGCGGGATCTGCCGGAGCAGGTGTTCGACGTCGACGTCCTCGCCCCACGCCAGGGGTGCGTCGGGCGCGAGCCGCGAGAGCACCGCGTGCAGCTTGGCCTGCTGCCAGCCGTCGGCTCCGGGCCGGACGACGAGGGCGTCGGCGAACTCGACCTGGCCGACGACGACCTGGGCGACGGTGCGGTCGTCGTCGAGTTCCTCGTCGCCGGTGGCGTCGGTGAGCCAGGTGGCGGCGTCGATGCAGGTGACGGTGGCCTCGATCCGCACGTCGTGGGCGGTGGGTCCGTCGATCTGCCCGACCACGCCGGAGACGACGACGTGCTCGACGGCCCAGCACAGCGCCTCGGGTTCGAGCCGTGGGTCGAGGAGCAGGACGATGCGGTCGACGTTGCTGCGGGCGTGCAGGCGCCGCAGCAGCGGGAGCAGATCCTCGCGGAGGGTGCAGGAGACGCAGCCGTGGGCCAGTTCGAGCACGTCGAGGCGGTGGTCGTGCACGGTGGTGAGGGTGCGGCGCACGACCCCCTCACCGACGTGGTCGAGGTCGTGGTGCACGACGACGGTTCCCGGACGCAGCAGGGCCCGCGCGGTGCGTTCGGTGGGTCCGCGCCGGCCCGAGACGACGATCAGCGGCGTTCTGGTGTCCACCGGAACCCCTTTCGGTAACGATTGTCATTAGCTCGAAGGGAGCGTACAGTCGCTCGGGCCATTTGTCGAAAACGATTGTCGTTACGCCCTCGGGGCGCCGACAGGAGGGAGCCCGCCGTGTCGGCGCACTGCCAGGTGACCGGACGCAAGCCCGGCTTCGGGAAATCCGTCTCCCATTCGCACGTCCGCAGCAATCGCCGCTGGGACCCGAACATCCAGCGCAAGACCTACTACCTGCCCTCCGAGGGACGCCGGGTCACCCTGACGCTCTCCGCCAAGGGCATCAAGACCATCGACCGCGACGGCATCGAAGCCGTCGTCGCCCGCCTCCGCGCCCGAGGAGAAAAGCTCTAGTGGCCCGCAACGAGATCCGACCCATCGTCAAGCTCCGCTCCACCGGCGGCACCGGGTACACCTACGTCACCCGCAAGAACCGGCGCAACGATCCCGACCGGCTGGTCCTGCGCAAATACGATCCCGTGCTGCGCCGCCACATCGACTTCCGCGAGGAAAAGTAGGCCATGGCCAAGAAATCGAAGATCGCCCGCAACGAGCAGCGCAAGCTCGTCGTCGCCCGCTACGCCGCACGTCGCGCGGAACTGAAGGAGATCGTGCGGCGACCGTCGAGCACCGACGCGGAACGCCTCGCCGCCCGGACCGCCCTGCAGCGTCTGCCGCGCGACGCCAGTCCGGTACGATTGCGCAATCGAGACGCTGCGGATGGACGTCCGCGCGGCCACCTGCGGAAGTTCGGGCTCTCACGCGTGCGCGTGAGGGAACTCGCGCACCGCGGCGAGCTGCCCGGCGTCCACAAGTCGAGCTGGTGAGGAGCGAGTCATGGCAGTCAAGAGGGGCCCGTCGAAGAAGTCGCGTGCCGTGGAAGGCCGCAAGCCCAAGAAGAACCCGCTGTTCGCGGCGAAGATCGAGTACGTCGACTACAAGGACGTGAACCTGCTCCGCACGTTCATCTCCGATCGCGGCAAGATCCGCAGCCGTCGTGTGACCGGCCTGACCCCGCAGCAGCAGCGGCAGGTCGCCGTCGCGGTCAAGAACGCCCGCGAGATGGCGCTGCTGCCCTTCACCACCACCAGCAAGTAGAGCTCCACTCGCGACGAGGGTCGCGCGGGCACGTGCCCGCGCGACCCTCGTCGCATCTGGGGACCGTCGAGTGCGCAGTTCTCGTGGCCGATCCCGGTGTGTCGTCCCGAGATGTGCACACTCGCGCGAGTTGTCCACAGGCCGTCGCGACCGCGGTTCCCTCCCGCACGGTCACCGGGCATCCTCGGCGATCATGGGGGAATTCGACGAACCGTTCCTGGGGACGCAGGCCGTACGGGCGGGCCTTCTCACACCGCACCAACTTCGGCGATTCCGGCGCGTACACCGGGACGTGTACATCCACCGGGACGCGGCCGTCACACCGTACGGCCGCGCACGGGCCGCATGGCTCTGGGCGGGAGGCGACGGCGTGCTGGCCGGCTACTCGGCCGCTGCCCTGTTCGGCAGCCGATGGATCGACGCGACCGCGCCCGCCGAACTGATCCGACGCGGTAGCCGCCGGGGTACGGACGGGGTCGTCGTGCACGCCGAGACGATCCTCGACGACGAAGTGTGCACGCTGGCAGACATGCGGGTGACGTCTCCGGCCCGGACCGCGTTCGATCTCGGCCGTCGTCTCGTCCTGGATACCGCGGTCGAACAGCTCGACGCGCTGTGCCGTGCCACCCGCTTGGACCCTGCGCATGTCGCCGAACTGGCCGATCGGCACAGCGGCGCCCGCGGCGTGCGGCGGCTGAGGCAGGCGCTCCCACTGGTCGACCCCGGAGCCGAGTCGCTCCCGGAGACGCGGGTACGGCTGCTTCTCGTGCGTGGCGGCCTACCCCGCCCCAGCACCCAGGTCCCGGTCGCCGGCGTGGACGGACGCGTCCTCGGGTGGGCCGACCTGGGCTGGAAGCAATGGCGCACCCTCGTCGAGTACGACGGCATCCATCACTGGACGGACGAGCGACAGCGCACCAAGGACATCGAACGATACGAGGCATTCGCGGCGCTGGGCTGGTCCGTGGTCCGCGTCAACTCCGAACAACTGCGCCTGCGCCCTGGATCGGTCGTGGAGCGCGTGCGGATGCGGCTTCGAGCGGCAGGCGCTTCCGTCCGACCGCCGAGTGCGCACAATTCGCACTGAGTCACGGCGTGTCGTCACGAGAAGTGCGCGCTCACGGGGCGACGGACGCGCGCAGGGCGGGCGCGGCGGGCCGACGCAGGGCGTCCGCGAGATCGTCCAGCCGGACCGGTTCGGCGACGAGTTCGTCCCACGGGTAGGTACCGGCCGTGCGGGTCAGGAACGCCACGGCACGACGGAGGTGGGCGGGCTCGTAGTTGTGGACTCCGGTGACGGTGAGCCACCCCCGCACGACGGCCTCGGGGTCGAGGGGCACCGAAGGGCCCGGCGTCACGGACCCGGCCAGCACGAGGCGGCCCCCGACGTCGAGCCGGCGCAGGCACTCCCCCACCGCCGCGACGGATCCCGAGAAGTCGAGCGCGACGTCGACGGGGCCGCCCTCGTCGCCGAGGGCCCCGAACCGCTCGGCCACCGCTATCCGTTCCGCATCCGGGTCGGCGACGCGCACATCGGCACCGGCCGCCGCGCACAGCGCGATCGCGGTGACCCCGAGCAGGCCGGCGCCGCACACCAGCACCCGCCGTCCGGCGACATCACCGGCCGCCTCGACAGCGGCGACCGCCGTCGCCGTCGCACATGCCGCCGGGGCCGCGACGACGTCCGGCACCGAGTCCGGCACCCGGACCACGCCCACCCCGGCCGGCAGCACGATGTGGTGGGCGTAGCCGCCCGACAACGCCCAGTCGCCGTCGAACGGTTCGTGCCCCACCTTGCGCACGGCCCGGCACTTGGCGGTCCGCCCGGACACGCACCTGTCGCACGCGCCGCACGAGGCCGTGACAGTCCACACGACGCGCGTGCCGACGACGGTCCCGGCACCGGGACCGGCCGCGACGACGTCACCGACAGCTTCGTGCCCCAGCACCGACGGCCGCGGCCCGGGCCGCCGTCCGGCGACGGTGTGCAGGTCGCTCCCGCACACGGTTGCGAGCCGGACACGCACCAGCAGTTCCCCGTCACCGAGCCGCGGGACGGGGACGTCGCGCACGTCGACGCCGTCGCCGGTCCACACCGCCGCGCGCGTCAGACCACCAGCGACCGGATCCATCCCGACATCCTTTCGATCAGGTAGACGACGGCGAACACGATGATCACGATCGCTCCGGCGAACTCGAAGTTCAGGGTTCGGATCGCCTCGAACAGCAGGAAGCCGACGCCGCCGGCGCCGACGATGCCGAGCACCGTCGAGGTGCGAATGTTGACGTCGAGCAGGTAGAGGCTCGAGCCGATGACGGACGGCACCGCCGGCGGAATCACCGCCGCGAACAACGTCTTCCACCAGCCCCCGCCGACGGCCCGCACCGCCTCGACCGGCCCGGGATCGATCTCCTCGACGGCGTCCGCTACGAGTTTGCCAAGGAATCCCACGGATCCGAGAGCGAGTGCGCACGCCCCCGCGACGGGGCCGAGGCCGATCGCGGCGACGAAGATCACCGCGAGGATCAGCTCGGGCACCGCGCGGACGAACAGGATCACCGAGCGAGCCGACCAATACACAGCCGAGTTCGGGGACACGTTGCGGGCGGCGAGTATCCCGAACGGCAGGGAGAGCACGATCCCGGCGGCCGTGGCGACCGCACCGATCGCGAGGGTTTGCAGGACGGCGTCGAGCAGCCTGCCGCCGACGGCGGTGAAGTCCGGCGGGAGCAGCCGGGTGAACACCTCGAGTGACGGACCGATCCACGTGACCAGCGCACGCGGGTCGATGCGCAGGCTGATCAGTGCACCGATCGTGGCGGCGGCGACCGTGCCGGAGAAGATGAGTCGCGCGGCTCTTTCCCGGCGCGGATCCGGAACGGAGGGTGCCAGCAGAACCCGCCGGACGACGACCGCGAGCACCTCCATCGCGGCGATGATCGCGAGGATCACGCACACGATGCCCAACGCCCGCGGATACACCAGTCCGCGCAGGGCGTCCTGGAGCGCGAACCCGATGCCGCCGGCGCCGACGAAACCGAGCACGACGGAGGTGCGCAGGTTGATGTCGATTCGGTAGACGAAGGTACCCATCCAGGACGGAACCACCTGGGGCACCACGGCATTGAGCATCTCGCGGACATAGCCGGCACCCGTGCTGCGTACCGCCTCCCGTGGTCCGGGATCGGTCTGCTCGACGGCGTCGGCGAACAGCTTGCCGAGCATGCCGATGGAATGCAGCGCGAGCGCGAGCACGCCGGGCAGGACACCGATGCCGAGGGCGCGGACGAACAGCACCGCGAACAGCAGGTCCGGCACCGCCCGGCAGAAGGTGATCACCGCGCGCGCCACCGTGTACACGGCGGGGTGCGGGGTGGTGTTGCGGGCGGCCAGGAAGGCCAGCGGCACCGACGCGACGGTCGCGAGCACCGTCCCGAGCACCGCCATCAGCAGCGTGTCGAGGGCGAGTTTCCAGATCCGGCCCGGATCGTCGAGGGTGGGTGGAAACATGCGGCCGAGCAGGCCGGCGACGTCGTCGAGCCCGTCGAGCAGTGCCGCGGGGGCGAAGTCGATGTAGCGGGCGGAGACCAGGACGACGAGGAGCGCGACAGCCGCGCACGTTCCCAGCAGACGCCGGCGGCGGACGGCCGGCCGCGGCAGGCACCGCCCGGCACGGTCGGGCGGCGACGGCGCGAGGGCGGTGCTCACGACGGTCCCGTCGGCGCCGAGGCCGGCCGGGCGGCCGGGTCGACCCGCCGGTAGATGTCCATGGCCTCACCCCTGCTCAGCTCCACGGCCGGCCGGTCGAGCACCTTCCGTCCGCCGCGCAGGCCGACGATCCGGTGGGCCCAGCCCAGCGCGAGGTCCACCTGGTGCAGGGTGCACACGACGGTGAGCTTGTCCTCCATGCACACACGGAAGAGCAGGTCCATCACCACCCCGGCGTTCTCGGGGTCGAGGGACGCGACCGGTTCGTCGGCGAGCAGGACGGTGGGACGCTGCATCAGCGTCCGCGCGATCGCGACCCGTTGCTGCTGCCCACCGGAGAGGGTGTCGGCGCGACGATCCGCGAGGTCGGCCAGCCCCACGCGGTCGAGGTGGTCGAGGGCCTCGGTGCGCATCCGCTTCGGGTACGTCGCGGCGCCGTAGCGGGGCAGGCGCAGGCGCCCGAGCCCGCCGACGAGGACATTCTCGAGGCAGCTGAGCCGTCCGACGAGGTTGAAGTGCTGGAAGACGAACCCGACCTCCCGCCGCAGCATGCGCAGCTCGGCGCGGGACGCCAGATCGACGCGGGTGCCGGCCACCTCCACGGCCCCGTCGGTGACGCTGTGCAGACCGTTGAGGCAGCGCAGCAGCGTCGACTTGCCGGAGCCGGACAGGCCCAGCAGCACGACGAGTTCGCTGCGGTGCACCTCGAGGTCGACACCGTCGAGAGCCACGGTGTCGCCGAACTTCTTCGTGACGCGACGGGCGGAGACGACGACGTCGTCGCCCGCGACGGTGAGGTCTTCGTCGCCCGCGACGGTGGGGTCGCCGTCGCCCGCGACGGTGTGGTCGCCGTCGCCCGCGACGGTGTGATCGCTGTTCAACTCAGCCCTTGCACTTGTCGGACTCGGTCAGGGCACACACCTCGCGCACGCCCTCGTAGTCGGCGTCGGTCGCGGCGACGACGCCCCACGCCCGTTCGTCGGTGATGCGGCACTCGCCGTCGCACAGTCCCGCGGCGCGCATGTGATCGGCGTTGGCCTTGTCGACAAAGATCGTGCGGAGCCGGTCGACGGTGTCGGCACCGAGCGAGTTGCTCGCCACGAACAGCGAGCCGGCGATCGTCTCGGACTCCCAGACCTTCTTCAGTTCGCCTTCCTTCAGGTCGCCGCTGGCGATCATGGTCTCGTCGACCATGGTGTCGAAGGCGAATCCGGCATCGCAGTCGCCGGCGGCGATCGCGAGGGCCGAGGCGTCGTGGCCGCCCGAGTAGATCGGGTTCACACCGGCGGCGACGGCCTGCTCGGTGCCGGATTCGACGACGCCGGCCTCGATGAGTCCCGCGGAGGGGTAGAGGAATCCGGACGTGGATCCCGGGTCCACGAAGCACACGTCCTTGCCGGCGAAGTCGTCGATGCCGTCGATCTCGGTGTTGTCGGAGCGGGTGAGGCCGTAGGACCGGTAACCCGGCTCGCCGCCGGCGGCCTGGACGACGGCGCCGAGCGGGCTGACATCGGCGCCGTTGACGCCGGCCACGACGTAGGCGAACGGGCCGAAGAAGGCGAGGTCGACGTTGTCGGCGATGATGCCCTCGACCACGCCGGCGTAGTCGGAGGCCTGCACGAACTCGACATCGGCGCCGGTCTCGCGCTCGAGGAGCGCGATGAGCGGGTCGTAACCGGCCTGCAGGTCCGCCGAGTTCTCGGCGGGAATCGCGGCCAGGGTGAGCTTCTCGGGGAAGCCCTGGGCGTTGACGGCGTCGGGATCGGAGCCGCCGCAGGCGGTGAGGGCGAGAGCGAGGCCGGTCGCGAGCGCGGTCGCGGCGACCGTTCGGCTGGAGCAGTGCATGTCGGGAAGTCCTCGGGGTCGGGGTGTCTGTCAGGACTGCAGGAGCAGATCGGGCAGGTCGGCGACGGAATCGACGATGTGGGTGGCCCCGGCGTCGCGCAGCGCCTGTTCGTCGTGGGCGCCGGTGCGGGTGCCGGCGACGACGGAGGCACCGGCGCGGCGGCCGGAGAGCATGTCGCCCACGGTGTCGCCGACCACGGCGACCTCGCGAACGTCGTCGATCTCGGCGCGCAGCAGCGCGGTGAGCACCAGGTCGGGGTACGGCCGGCCGCGAACGGCGTCGGACGGCGCGAGGGAGAGATCGGCGAGGTCCTCCCAGCCGAGGGCGGCGAGCAGCCGGTCCTGGGTGGTGCGGCTGAAGCCGGTGGTGAGGGCCACGGCGAGGCCGGCGTCGCGCAACCGGGTGATCGCCTCGGCGGCCCCGGGGATCGGCTCGACCTCGCCGGCGTCGACGAATTCGTCGTAGGCCCGCTCGAAGGCGGCGTTCGCGGCGCGGGCCCGTTCCTCGGAGCCGAACAGGGACCGGAAGACGACGATCTTGGACCGGCCCATCGTGTCGAGGACGTAGCCCCGGGCGGCGTCGCGTTCGGGCCCGTCGGTGGGCAGTCCGACGCTGGTGGCGGCCGCGTCGAAGGCGCGGAGGACGAGGCCGCCGTCGGCGACGGTGGTGCCGGCCATGTCGAGCACGGCCAATCGGATGACAGTCATTGCTACTCCGGAATCGTTGCGGGAGAGGATGTTCAGAACTCGAGGAGATCGGCGGTCCGCTCGCCGAGGTAGGGGCCGAGGGTCATGCCGCGGCCGCCCGGCCCGGCGATGATCCAGATGTCGTCGTCGACGCGGGCACGGTGGACGAGTTCGGTGGGATCGAGGCACTGGCTGTAGACCCCGGCCCAGCGCCGCATCACCGGCGGGAGCCGGCGTCCGAGCAGGTCCTCCGCGACGGTGACGAGGTGCTCGTACGGGGCCTCGTCGACGTCGAAGGCGAACGGTTCGTCGTACTCGTGGGTGTCGCCGAGAGTGAGCCCGCCGTCCAGGCGCTGCACGCACAGCAGCTGCATGCGGTGCCGCTCGGCGGTGAGCGCCTGCGGTTCGCGCGCCTTCAGCTCCTCCAGCGCGGCCCCGGCGAATCCCGGGTAGTAGCGCAGGCTGTCGCCGTCGGCGACGGACGTGGTGAGCTTCTCCCCCAGCGGCGCGGTCTGCATCATCTGCAATCGCACGCGGCGCAGGGGCAGGTCGCCGCCGAGTTCGCGGGCGAGACCGGACAGGGTCGCTCCGGGGCACACGAGCACGAGGTCGGCCTCGTGGACGGTGCCGTGGTCGTCGCGCACCTGCACGGTGCCGTGGGCGGTGCGGGTCACGGTGCGCGCCTCGGTCTCCGGCCGGAATCGATACCGCCCGGAGGTGGCGAGGTGCCACCGGATCGCGGGCAGGGCGACGCGGGATTCGACGGCGGCGTCGGTGCTGCAGTGCAGACCGGCGACGAACTTGCCGCGCAGGGCGGGATTGAGCCGCCGGACCGCCTCGGGCTCGAGCAGGGTGAAGCCCCGGTCACGCGCGTCGGCGCGGTCCGCGGCCTCCCGGGCGACGGCCACCTCGGCGTCGGTGCGAAGAAGGGTGATCGATCCGTTCGCCCGGAAACCGATGCCGGGGACGCGGGCGCCGAGGTCGGCCCACAACTCGCGGGAGCGCAGGGTGGCAGCCAGTTCGCCCTCGGTACGCCCGGAGACCCACACGAGGCCGAAGTTGCGGACGGTGGCGCCCCGGGCCTCCGGTTCGCGTTCGAGGTGAACGACGTCGTGTCCGCGGCGGACGGCGGCGTCGGCGTGGGCGGTGCCCAGAATGCCGCCGCCGATGATCAGGATTCGCATGGCCCCGAGCCTGAGCGATGGTCTAGACCAATGAGGGGACGGCAGGCGAACGCGCGGTGAACAATTGGTATAGACCAAAATCCGGTACGCTTCGAGCGTGACAGCAACCGCTCGCGAGGCCCGGGTCCCCAAGCACCAGATCGTGCGGCATCAGGTCGACGCCCTGCTCGACGAGCTCTCCGTCGGCGACCCGGTGCCCTCCGAGCGCGACCTCGCCACCCGGTTCGACGTGGCCCGGGAGACCGTGCGCCAGGCGCTGCGCGAACTCCTCGTCGACGGCCGCATCGAACGCCGCGGCCGGGGCACCGTCGTCGCGAAGCCCAAGATCCTGCAACCGCTGATCATCGGCTCCTACACCGAAGCCGCCCTCGCGGAGGGCCGCAGCGCGGGACGCATTCTCGTCGGCTGGACCGACCTCGCCGCCGACCCCGACCTCGCCGAGGTACTCGCGATCGCCGTCGGCGACCCCGTCCTCGAACTCGAACGCGTCCTGCTCACCGACGGCGTCCGCGTCGGACTCGAACGGACGCGCCTGCCCGCCGATCGCTATCCGGGACTCGTCGACAGCTTCGACTCCACGTCGTCGCTGTACGCGGCGATCCGCGCGCGCGGGATCACCTTCGCGCGCGCGGTCGAGTACATCGAGACCACCCTGCCCGACGCCCGCGAGGCGGCACTCCTCGACGCCGACATCCGCACGCCCATGCTCCTGCTCAACCGCGTTTCCTACGATCAGCACGACGCGCCGATCGAGCAGCGGCGGTCGCTCTACCGCGGGGACCGGATGACGTTCGTCGCCACGGTGACGCCCTGAGTCCGCCCCGGAGCACGGCGGCGAGGTGCGCCGGTCCCGGGCCCGGAGCCCCTCAGGAACCGTCGTCGCCGCACACGCCGAGATGCTGCAGGACCAGTTCCTGCCGTCGCACCAGCCGCTCCGAGATCGTCCAGTCGGCGTGCTGGTAGCGCGGATGCTGAGCCAGCGCGATGACGTTGGCCGGAGGGTAAACAATCGGGTCGGTCGGCATTTTTTCAGCATCGCAGACTTTCGCCCGCGATGCCCGGCCGGGCTCCCACCCGCATCGTTCCTGCTGCCCGGCACGCCCGGTGAGCCGCGGTGCCGTTACCGCCGGTAAGGTTCTCGGCCTGGCGTGCAGCGCCTGAGTGTCGGGTGGTGACGAAGGGTTGTGACGGTCGGTGTCGGGCGTGATCGCGGGATTCAGCGTCATCTTCGTGATCATCGCGATCGGATTCGCGCTCGGCCGCACCGGCACGCTCGGACCCGAGGGACAGTTCGTGCTCAGCCGGATGGTGTTCTTCGTCGCCACCCCCGCGCTGCTGTTCGACTCGCTGGCCACCTCCGACCTGTCGGTGATCTTCTCCCCCACCCTGTACGTCGCCGCGGCCACGGCGTTCGCCGTCGCCGCGTTCTACCTCGTCGTCGCGAAGCTGTGGCTGCGCCGGCCCCTGCCGGAACTGACGATCGGCGCGCTCGCCGCCTCCTACGTCAACTCCGCCAACCTCGGCATCCCGATCGCGGTGTTCGTCCTCGGCGACGCCTCCTTCGTCGCGCCGCTGCTGCTGTTCCAGATCGTGCTGTTCTCCCCCATCGCGTTGACGATGCTGGACCTGTCCACGATGCGCGCCGGGGCGTCCCGGATGGAGACGATCACCGCCCCGTTCAAGAACCCCATCGTGCTGGCCGGTGCGGCCGGGCTCACCGTCGCCGTCGCCGGCTGGACGCTGCCCACCGCGCTGATGCAGCCGTTCCACCTCCTCGGGGGCGCCTCGGTGCCGGGTGCCCTGCTCGCGTTCGGCCTGTCGCTCCAGGGCGTGCGGGTGCTCGAAAAGGGCACGAGCCCACGCCGCGACGTCGCGCTCGCCTCGGTACTCAAGATCGTGGTGCAGCCCGTCCTCGCCTACGTCATGGCCCGCCACCTGATGGGCCTCGACGGGCACGAGCTCTTCGCGATCGTCGTGGTGGCGACGCTGCCGACCGCACAGAACGTGTTCGTCTACGCCAGCCGCTACGGCCGCGGCATGGTGCTCGCCCGCGACGCCGCGCTGGTCACCACGCTCGCCTCGATACCCGCGATCGGCGTCGTCGCCGCGCTGCTGGCATGACGGGCACGGCTAGGTTGAGACCCATGCGATTGCTGCTGCTCGCCGCCTGCTGCGTCCTGGCCGTCGCGTGCGGTCCGGGCGGCGCCGGCGTCCCCGCCCTGCCCGAGGCGCCGACGCCGGAGGGGGCAACGGTCTTCACGGCCCGCGACGATCTCGTCGACCCGCACCCGATCCCGATACAGTCGTGGACCCGCGTCGACGGCGACCGCATCGCCGTCCACTTCGAGACCGGCACACCCGAGTGTTTCGGGGTCGACGCCACCGTCACCGAGTCCGGCACCACCGTGACGGTGGCGCTGCGCGGCGGCACGCTGCCCGAGGCGGTGGACCGGGCGTGCATCATGATCGCCGTCACCGGTGTGCTCGAACTGACGCTGCGGGCGCCGCTCGCCGACCGGATCGTGACGGCCGGCTGATCGATGGCCCGCACCCCCCGGCACTGGCTGCTGCTCCTGTGCACGGCGACGGCGCTGCTGCACGCGACGTTCCAGTCGGTGCGCGTCCTCGTCTCCTACCGCGTTCTCGCCCTCGGCGGCGACGCGGCCGTGATCGGCGTGGTGACGGCCCTGTTCGCCCTCGTTCCGCTGGTGCTCGCGGTGCCACTCGGCCGGGCCGTCGACCGCCGGCACGCGGCCGGAATCCTCCGGGCCGGGGTGGTCGTGTCGGTGGCCGGTGCGCTGATCATCGCCCTCAGCCCGGACCTGCTGGTGCTCGGTCTCGGCAACGCCGTCCTGGGTCTCGGTCAGCTCCTGGTGACGGTGTCGGGGCAGGCGTTCGTGTCGATCCTGTCGCCGCCGGGCGAACTCGATCGCGGCTTCGCGGGCATCACCCTCGGGGTGTCGGTCGGTCAGGCGATCGGGGTGCCGCTCGCCGGCGTGATCGCTGCGGCGAGCAACGGCGAGACCGTCGAGACCACGCCGGCGCTGCTCGTGATGACGGTTCTGGCCGCGATGGCCCTGCCGTTCGTCGTCGGCTTGCGCGAACCACCCGGTTCCGGACGCACCCCGGACGACGCGCCCCCGCAGTCGGTGCTGTCGATGCTGCGCACGCGCGGGATGAAGCCCGCGATGTTCTCGAGCCTCGTGGTGCTGGCGTCCGTGGACATCGTCGTCGCGTACCTGCCGCTGCTCGGTGAGGAGTTCGGATTCGGGGTGCTGCTCGTGTCGGCTCTGCTCACCGCCCGCACCGTCGCGTCGATCGTCTCGCGCGCGGTGCTGCCGTGGGCGCTGCGGACGATCCCGCGGCGACGTCTGCTGCTGTCGGCGACGGCGTGCACTGCGCTGCCCGTCGCGGCCCTGCCGTTTCTGCCCAACCCGTGGGCGCTGGGCGCGCTCCTGGCGCTCTGCGGCGCCTTCTGGGGTTTCGGGCAGCCGCTGACCATGACATGGGTGGTCGAACTGGTGGCACCGGCGGACCGGGCGTCGGCGCTGGCGGTACGCCTCACCGGCAACCGTCTCGGCCAGGTGTCGGTGCCGTTGGCAGCCGGCGCGATCGCCGGGGTCGCCGGCACCGCCTCGGTGTTCCTGGTGACCGCGGGACTGCTGTCGGCTGCCGCGGTGAGCACGTGGCGGGCGCTGCGCAGGTAGACGCCACCCGTGCGCGCTTTCGGTAGCTCCCACTACCGGAACCGCGCACGGCCGCGCAGCCGCGCATAGTCACCGGCGGCGCAGCCGCACGTAGTCACCGACGACGGCGGCGCCGAGTCCGTCGACGTCGGGCGCGACGACCCGCCCTCCGACCCGGCGGGCCATACGGTCGACGATCCGTGCCAGCCCGGGATCGTCGCCGAGCCGGAAGATCGTCACGTGCGCACCGGCGCGGGCGAGATGATCGAATTCGCGGACCGTCATCCCCAGGGTGCGGGCGCTGGGTGGATAGTCGAACGCCGCGTAGCCGTCCGCCTCGAGGTGCGCGGTGGGTTCGCCGTCGGTGACCACCAGCACCACCGGCTGGGCGTTGGAATGCCGGCGCAGGTGCCGGCCGGCCAGCATCAGCGCATGATGCAGGTTGGTGCCCTGCTCGTAGACCCCGTCCAGCCCGGCGAGTTCGGTGGCGGTGACGACCCGAGCGTGCCGGCCGAACGCGATCAGCTGCAGCGCGTCACCGCGGAACCGGGTCGAGACCAGGTGGTTGAGGGCCAGTGCCGTGCGCTTCATCGGCACCCATCGACCGTCCATCACCATCGAGAACGAGGTGTCCACCAGCAGTGCCACGGCGGCCTGGGTGCGCTGCTCGGTCTCGACGACCTCGACGTCGGTGACGTCCATCCGCACCGGGATTCGCGCGGGAGCGCGCAGGGTGGCGTTGGTGAGGGTGCGCACGACGTCCCACGGCTCGGTGTCTCCGAACTCCCACGGACGCGACGCCCCGGTGGGCTCGCCCGTCGCCCCCGCACGGCGGGTCTCGCGCTGCCCGCCGCGGGTGGACAGCTGGTCCATGACGTCGCGCAGCGCGGTCCGGCCGAGTTCGCGCATCGCCTTGGGCGACAGTCGCCACTGCCCGTCGGCGCCGCGGTCGAAGAACCCCTGCCGTTGCAGTTCCTTCTCGAGCTGGGCGAGCATGCGTGCGTCGGCCGCGGCCTCGTCGCCGAGCTGGCGAGCCAGCGCGTCGAGGTCGATGTCGTCGAGGGAGGCCCCGGCGTACTGCTGGGAGAGCTGCTCGGCGAGCGCGTCGAGTTCGGCAACCTCTTGCAGCGCCCCGGTCGCTTCGCCGAGGCCCATGCCCTGGTCGCCGCGGAACCGCTCCGACCCGGTCCAGTCCTCGCCGGGACGGGCGGCGCGCAGGTGCGAGTCGAGGCGGTCGAGCTGCGACATCAGGCTCGGCGAGCCGAACGCCTGCTGGGCGAGAGCGTCGAGCTCGTCCCGCTGTTCCTGGCTGAGCGAGTTGCGCAGTCGCTGCGCCGCCGCCGCGCGCTGGGCGAGCGAGTCGAGCAGTTCCTCCACGTTGCGGGGGTTCTCCGGGAAGAAGTCGCCGTGCTCGGCCATGAACTGCTCGAAGTCCTCCTGGGTGTCCTCCCCGCGGGAATGCTTGTCCAGCAGATCGTTCAGATCCTCGAGCATCCGGTTCACACGTTCGCGGTCCTCGTCGGTCGCGCCTTCGAGGGCCTGCTTCATCCCGGCGAACCGCTGGTCGAGCATCTCCCGCCCCAGCAGATCGCGGATCTTCTCGTAGTCCTCCCGGGCTTGCGAACTGCGCCAGTCGTAGTCGGCGAGTTCCTGCACGGCCTGGGCGGCGGAGGCGGGCAGTTCCTCGATCCGCATCTCCGCGAACCGGGCCTCGTCGTCGAGAGCGCGCGCGAGCGCCTTGCGCTCCTCGAGCACGGCCCGGTCGAGCAGCTCGCGCACCTCACGCAGCGTGCCGTCGAGATTCGTGCGGTCCAGCAGTTCCCTGCGACGCCGATTCGCCTGCGCGGCAAGCCGGTCCAGGCCGCGCATGGACCCGTGCCCGCGGCGCAGCAGCTCCCGCAGCGCCCGTCGTGGCGAACTGCCGGACAGCACGTCCTCGCCGATGGCGGCGAGGGCCTCACGCAGATCCACCGGCGGGGCGAGCGGGTCGCCGCCGTCGTAAGGTCCGTACCTCGCGCCCCGGCTCATCAGGAGTACACCGCGGCACCGTCGTCGTCGGCGTGCTTGGCGATGCGCCGCGCCAGATAGAGGCCCTCGAGGGCGAGTTCGACGGCGGCAGCCCGGGTTCCGATGCCGTCCGCGCCGAGCCGTTCGGCGACGACGTCGAGGACGGGCAGGTCGGGCAGTTCGTCGAGCAGCGCCTTGGCGGTGATCCGGTCGCCGGTCACCACCGGCCGGCCCTGCTCGACGGCCGCGACGAGCGGACCGAGGTCCACCCCGGCCAGCCGGGTTCGGGCGGCGTCCGCCGTGGCCCGCCGGAGCAGGTGGTCGAGCACCTCGAATTCCCGTCCCTCCTCGCCGGATTCGAACTCGACCTTGCCGCGCAGCACCTCCACGACGGTGCCGAGGTCGACGGGCCGTGCGACGGGGTCGGCCTCGCCGAGCACGGCCCCGCGACGCATCGCGGCGGCCGCGACGGTCTCGGCGCCGGCAACGGCGAAGCGCGCGGACACGCCGGAACGCTGGTCCACCGACGTGGATTCGCGCAGCAGGCGGGTGAAGCGGGCCAGGAT
This sequence comes from Rhodococcus sp. M8, assembly GCF_015654185.1. Classification (NCBI taxonomy): domain Bacteria; kingdom Bacillati; phylum Actinomycetota; class Actinomycetes; order Mycobacteriales; family Nocardiaceae; genus Rhodococcus; species Rhodococcus sp. M8. The sequence continues at coordinate 5,339,902 of NZ_CP064065.1, read as the reverse complement.
CTCGAGCAGGAAGTCCGGGACCCGCGACTGCAGCTGCGCCTCCTGCTCGATGACGGCGATCTCGTCGTCGAGCTGCGTCGGGTAGTGGGTACGGATCTCGGCGCCGAACCGGTCCTTGAGCGGGGTGATGATTCGGCCCCGGTTGGTGTAGTCCTCCGGGTTGGCGCTGGCGACGAGCAGGACGTCGAGCGGGAGCCGCAGCGTGTACCCGCGCACCTGGATGTCGCGCTCCTCCATCACGTTGAGCAGCGAGACCTGGATGCGCTCGGCGAGGTCGGGCAGCTCGTTGACGGCGACGATGCCGCGGTGGGCGCGGGGCACGAGACCGAAGTGGATGGTCTCGGGGTCGCCGAGGCTGCGGCCCTCGGCGACCTTGACGGGGTCGACGTCGCCGACCAGGTCGGCGACGGAGGTGTCGGGGGTGGCGAGCTTCTCGGCGTAGCGCTCGCTGCGGTGCCGCCAGGCGACGGGCAGGTCGTCGCCGAGCTCCGCGGCGCGGCGGATCGAGGCGGGGGTGATCGGGTCGTAGGGATGCTCCCCGAGCTCGGAGCCGGCGATCACCGGTGTCCACTCGTCGAGCAGCAGGGGCAGGGTGCGCAGCAACCGGGTCTTGCCCTGACCGCGTTCGCCCAGCAGCACCACGTCGTGGCCCGCGAGGAGGGCGCGTTCGAGTTGCGGAACGACGGTGTCGTCGAATCCGACGATGCCCGGCCACGGGTCGATGCCGTCGCGCAGGGCGGCGAGCAGGTTCTGCCGGATCTCGTCCTTGACGGAGCGGTGCACATGGCCCGAGGCGCGCAGCTCGCCGAGGGTGGACGGCCTGACTGTGGGTGACGTCACCTCTCCCAAGGTACGAGCGTTCGGTGATTTCGGCACCTGCAGCCGCGGCGCGTCGCCGCGGCGGGAACGCCGCGCGGGAGCGCCTGCCCGGCCCGGTTCGGTACCCGATGTCGGCGGCGATCCCTACACTCCCGCCATGGACACCTGGCTCCTCGCGGCACTGCTGGGCCTCGGACTGGCCGCCGCCACCGGCCTGCGCACCTTTCTCCCGCTGCTGATGCTCGGCACCGCGGTGCACTTCGGCCTGTTCGGGATCGCGCTCAACGAGTCGATGCAGTGGGTCGGGTCGACGGGCGCGCTCGCCGCGCTGGCGATCGCCACCGTCGTCGAGATCGGCGCCGACCTGGTCCCCCTCGTCGACAACGTCCTCTCGGCCGTCGCCACCGTCGTGCGGCCCGTCGCCGGCGCGCTCGCCGCCTGGGCCGCGTTCGCCGATCTCGACCCGGCGATGGCGGCCCTCGCCGGCATCGTCGTCGGCGCCCCGACCGCGATGGCGGTGAGCACGGTGCAGACCGGCACCCGCGCGGCGAGCACGGTCACGACCGCGGGACTCGGCAACCCGGCGCTGTCACTGCTCGACGACCTGCTCTCCTTCGTCACGTCGTTGATCGCGCTCGTCGTCCCGCTGCTCGTCGTGCCCCTGCTCGCCGGCGTCGCGTGGGCCGTCCACCGCGGGTACCGAGGGCTGAGCCGCCTGCGGACGGGCTGACCGGTTCTGATAGACACGACGCCATGGCGGACACCGACATCTCCTTCTCCAGCGGCGACGTGACCCTGCACGGCAGCCTGCGCGTGCCCGCCGCGGGCGACGGGGACGTCCCCGCCGTGCTGCTGCTCGCCGGCAGCGGTCCCACCGACCGCAACGGCGACAGCGCGCTGCTGCCCGGCCCGATCGGCACCCTGCGTCACCTCGCCGACGTGCTCGAACGCAACGGCTTCGCCAGCCTGCGCTACGACAAGCTCGGCAGTGGCGTCACCGGCCTCGGTCCGTACGACGTCTCCGACGTCGCCGACCTCGGATTCTCCACCTTCATCGACGCCGCCACCGACGGCCTGCGGTTCCTCGCCGGACAGCCGGGCGTCGACGCCGAGCGGCTCTACGTCGTCGGGCACAGCGAGGGCGCGCTCATCGCCCTCTCCCTCGCCCACGCCGGCGCGCCCGTCGCGGGCATCGCCCTGCTCGAGCCGCTGGCGGTGCGGCTGCTGGACCTGCTCACCGCCCAGATCGACGCCCAGCTCGACGCCGTCGTCGACGCCGGTCAGCTCCCGATCCAGGTGGCCGACGAACTGCGCCTCGCCCTCGCGGACGCCGTCGAATCGCTGCGGGCCGACGGCACCCTCAGCGACACCCTGCCCGAGCCGCTCCGGAACGCCGGACTGGTCTCGGCCAACGCAAAGGCCCTCGCCGAGGAGGACGCCCTCGATCCGCGGATGCTCGCGGCCCAGCTCGACGGGGCGCTGCCGGTACTCACCAGCGTCTCCGCGAAGGACATCCAGGTGCGGGTCGAGGACGTCGACGCCCTCGACTCGGCACTCGTGCACACGAGCCTGACCTCGCTGCGCCTGCACCGGGCCAACCACGTGCTCAAGGACATCGGCGACCAGCAGTCCACCGGCGCCGACTACATCGCCGATCTGCCCTTCTCGGACGAGTTCACCCGCGGTTTCGAGGCGTGGCTCGCCAAGCTCTGACCCGCCGCCCGAGATGGGCGGAAAACAAGAGATGTCAGATTCGCGTTACTCGGGTATGGTGTCCGGTTAACCCGTAGGAACACACGAGAAAGGTACGGTCCGATGCGAGACGACAAGGTCATCGCGGCGAAGTCGATGCGCATTGCCGTACCCACCTGGTGCCGACACACCTACGCGTACTTCCACTTCGCCAAGTGGCAACCCCGGGAATGAGTCGACGACTCGAAAGACTCCTTCTCGGGCACCCGGGCACATCGCCTCGGGTGCCTTTCTTTATCCCGTACCGATCTTGTCCAGTAAGAGGAGAACACGATGAAACTGCGACTCGGCGCCACCGGCGCCGTCCCCAAGGACCTGCCCGACGATCTCACCGGTCACGCGATCACGATCGACCTGAGCCACGTCGGCACCGAACAGGCCGCGGCCGCTGCGGACCTCATCCGCGAACTGCTCGACCGCGGTGCCGCCCGGCTGGTCATCTCCGACGCCCGCGACGCCGCGCCGCGGACCGTGACCCGCCCGGCGACCGGCCACCCGCACGCGGCCTGACGGCGCGGGCGGCCGGGCGGCGCTCAGTGCGCGAAGTGCCGTGCGCCGGTGAGGTACAGGGTCACGCCGGCCTCGCGAGCGGCCTCGATCACCTCGTTGTCGCGCACCGAACCACCCGGCTGCACGATGGCCTTGACGCCGGCCTCGGTGAGCACCTGCAGGCCGTCCGCGAACGGGAAGAACGCGTCCGATGCGGCGACGGATCCGGTGACACGGTCCCCGGCGCGTGAGACCGCGAGCCGGGCGGAGTCCACGCGGTTGACCTGGCCCATGCCGACGCCGACGGTGGCGCCGCCCGCAGCGAGCAGGATCGCGTTGGACTTCACGGCCCGGCAGGCGCGCCAGGCGAACTCGAGATCCGCGAGGGTCTCGGCGTCGGCGGCCTCGCCGCAGGCCAGCTCCCAGTTCCCGGCCGAATCACCCGGCGCCGTGAGGGTGTCGCGCTCCTGCAGCAGCATGCCGCCGGAGATCTGACGCAGCTCGATCTGCGCCGCCTGCGGCGAGTCGGCCCGCAGGATGCGGATGTTCTTCTTGCGGCTGAGCACCTCGACCGCGCCGGCCGCGTACGCCGGGGCGATGATCACCTCGGTGAAGATCTCGGCGACCTGTTCGGCCATCGCCACGCTCACCTCGCGGTTGACGGCGATCACGCCGCCGAACGCGCTCACCGGATCGCACTCGTGCGCCTTGCGGTGCGCCTCGGCGACGGTGTCGGCCACCGCGATGCCGCACGGGTTGGCGTGCTTGATGATCGCGACGCACGGCCGGTCGTGGTCGTGCGCGGCGCGCCAGGCCGCGTCGGCGTCCTGGTAGTTGTTGTAGGACATCTCCTTGCCGTGGAACTGCTCGGCGCGGGCCAGGCCCGGCTCGCCGGCCTCGTTCACGTACAGTGCCGCCGCCTGGTGCGGGTTCTCGCCGTACCGCAGCACGGCCGCACGCTGCCACGTCGCACCGGCCCAGGCCGGGAACTGCTCGGCGGCGTCCGCCTCCGGGACGGCATAACCGGCGTTCATCCAGCTCGCCACCGCCACGTCGTAGGCGGCGGTGTGCTGGAACGCCTGGGCGGCAAGGGCTTTGCGCTGCGGCAGGGTGAAGCCGCCCGCCTTGACGGCGTCGAGCACGTCGTCGTACCGGGCCGGGTCGACGACGACGGCGACCGACGGATGGTTCTTCGCGGCGGCACGCACCATGGACGGGCCGCCGATGTCGATCTGCTCGACGCACTCGTCGGGGGTGGCCCCCGAGGCGACGGTCTGCGTGAACGGGTACAGGTTCACCACGACCAACTCGAACGCCTCGACACCGAGCTCGGCGAGCTGGTCGAGGTGGTCCTGCTTGCGCGTGTCGGCGAGGATGCCGGCGTGCACTCGCGGGTGCAGCGTCTTGACCCGGCCCTCGAGGCACTCGGGGAAGCCGGTCAGGTCCTCCACCTTGGTGACGGGGATGCCGGCGCCGGCGATGGTCGCGGCCGTGGAGCCGGTGGAGACCAGCGCGACACCCGCCTCGTGCAGACCCGTCGCCAGTTCGACCAAACCGGTCTTGTCGTAGACGCTGACGAGTGCACGTCGCACAGCCTTACGTTCGGTCACTGGGGATCACGGCCTTTCGTCCATCGGATACAACTCCACGGGTGGCGACGGCGGCGACCACGTCGGCCAGCAACCGTCGCTCCACAACCTTGATGCGTTCGTGCAGGGTGGCCTCGTCATCGTCGTCGAGGACCGGCACGGGTTCCTGCGCCAGGATGGGGCCGGTGTCGACACCGGAATCGACCAGGTGCACGGTCGACCCGGTGACCTTCACCCCGTAGGCGAGGGCGTCGGGGACTGCGTGCGCGCCGGGGAACGCCGGCAGCAGCGCAGGGTGGGTGTTGACGATGCGGCCGCCGAACCGGTGCAGGAAGGTCGGCCCCAGGATCTTCATAAAACCGGCGGAGACCACCAGGTCCGGCTCGTGCGCGGCGACGGCGTCGGTGAGGGCGCGGTCCCACGCGGCGCGGTCCGGGTGCTCACGCAGCACGACGCGGAGATGCGGGATGCCGGCGGCCTCGGCATGCCCCTCGGCGGCGCACTCGCGGTCCACTCCGACGGCGACGATCCGGGCGGGGTACCCGTCCGTGTGCGTCGCGTCGATCAGCGACCGCAGCAGGCTTCCGGTGCCCGAGGCGAGGACGACGACCCGTGCCGGCGCAGTCGGCGGCAGCTGGTCACGCGAGGCAGTCAGCGCTCTACTCCTGGAACTCGAGAGGGGTCGGCCGGATGCTCGGCCGGGTAGAGCCTAGCCCTTGGGGGGTGCGGCCCCCTCCGGCAGGTCACCGTTGCGCTCCGGCGGCGTGCCGGCATCCTGCTCGGTGACGCCGGACCCGCCCGGCTCGTCGGCGGCGTCCTCGAGCTCCGCGTCGGCGACGTCCACACGCTCGTCGTCGGCGGGGTCCTCGCCCTCGGTGCCGGCGACGGCGGGCGCCCCGGCGTCGCCTGCGGCGTCTGCGTCGCCCCCGGCGTCGGCGGCGTCCTGCTGCCCCTCGGGGCCGTCCTCGACGATCTCGGCCTCGAGCACGTCGGCGGCCGGCGTCGCCGGGCCCGCCTCGAGCGCCTTCGCCTCGTCGAGCGGGGTGGCGTCGGCCTCCTCGACCGGCTCGTCGTCGTCGGGATTCTCGGCGGCGGCGGTCTCCGTGGCGGACTCCTCCGCGGCGGCCGACGCTCGGGCGGCCTCCGCCGCGGCCAGGCGGTGCTCGCGCCACAGCAGCAGCTGCGACGTGACGAGGCCCAGCAGCCCCGACCACGCGAATACCAGAACCCCGGCAAGCCACCAGTTTCCGCCGACCACGCCGAAGATCCCCAGGGGGCCACCGGCGACCCACGTGGCCAGCGCGCTCGTCGCGCCCGCGAGCGCCGCCGCAGCGACCACCGTGAGCGCGGCGTCGGTGGACGACACGTACTCCCCCCGGGCCCGCGCCTCGAGGTGGCGCTGGGCGACGTACCGTCCGAGCAGCGCACCCACCGTCGCGGGAACGGCCAGCAGCACCGGCCAGAACGGCGCGGCCGGTCCCGGTGGGATCACGGCGAGCACTGGCAGTGCGGGCAGGTCACCGCCGGTCGCCTCGAACAGGCTCAGGGTCACGTCGCCGAACTGCACCGTGCTGCCGGCCACCACGGCGGCGGCCCCGATCAGCACGTTGGGCAGGTACAGCACCGACAGCACCGTCAACCCGAGTGCCCCGGTCACTCCCCCGCCGCGGCCGATCAGATCACCGACCACGGTCCACGACCACAGCAGCCCGAGTACGGTCACCACCCCGGCCGCGGCGAACATCCCCAGCACCGCGCGGGCCGCGGGGCGCACGGCGGCGACCAGCCAGTTCGGCACGCCGTAGCGGACGGACAGCGGCCGCCACGTCCGGGCACCGATGCCGAGCCCGGCCCCGAGCAGGTAGAGGGCCGTCACCCAGGCCAGCGCGGCCGCCGGATTGGGGGTGACGACGGGCAGGACACTCGCCGCATCCTGGATCACGATCAGTGCCACGATCGTGATCACCGTCGGACCGGCGAGGGTGGCCACGGCGATGCGTGAGGCGTTCCGACGATCGAGCGGACGGCCGCCGAGCGCGACGAAGGCGTCGGTGGCCGAACGCGCGGCCCGGGCGGTCAGCCACACCAGCACCGCCGTCGGCAGCAACGGCAGCACGCCGAGCGCTACCCCGTCGATCGTCAGCGTCACCTGATGCAGGGCCAGCCAGCTTCCCGCGATCGCCGCGTAGATGCCGGTCAGGTCGCTGCTCGCGGCCACCATCGTGGTCACCACCAGCGTGGCGATCAACGCGAGGGTCACTGCCGGCACCCTGGCCGCCGTGCCGAGCAGGATCCGCAGCTGCTCCGGTTCGACCGGGTTGCCTTCCGGGGTGGTGCGCCGGTCGGACCGGCCTAGCGTCGAGGTCATCGTGTCGAGAGTGTCACCCGGCGACGGTCGTGACGGTCAGGCGCGCCGCAGCACATGCGGGAGCCGTCACCGCGGCTCGTCACCGGGGCGGAACGCCTGCGTCGGCGCCGGGTCCGACGTCCGCTCGGCGTCGTCCTCCGACGGACGCCCCGCGGCATCCTGCTCGGAGTCGGCGTGCCGGGGGGCGAGCACGGTCGGCTCGTCCGCGCCGCCACCGGCGGGCTCCCCCGGCCGGCCCGAAGGACCGGGCGACCCGGCGCCGTACGGGGCCTGGGCTCCCGTCGGGGTGTAGGCCTGCTGGCCGGGGTGCTGCCCCTCGGATTGCGGCCGGTCGACGCGCAGCGGCTGGCTCAGGTGCTCGGTCTGGGCGCCGTAGTCCGGGCTGGGGTAGTGCTCGCGCGGCTGCGCGCCCGAGTACTGGGTGCCCGGGTACTGGGTGCCCGGGTACTGGGATCCCGGGTACTGTCCGGACGGGTGCTGCCCGGACGGATACTGGCCGGTGGAGTACTGCCCCGACGGGTACTGCCCGGTGGAGTACTGCGGCTGCTGGTAGCCGGGGTACTGCGCCGAGGACCCCGAGGGGTAGGCCGAGGACCCCGAGGGGTAGGCCGAGGACCCCGAGGGGTAGCCGGAGCCCTGCGTTCCGTATCCGCTCGACGCCGCGCCGGGAGCGTAGCCCTGACCGGACGGATAGCCCTGCCCCGCGCCGGCGCCCTGCGCTCCGTAGCCCTGGCCGCCGTACCCCTGACCGCTGTAGCCCTGGCCGCCGCTGTACCCCTGGCCCACGCCCTGCCCGCCGCCTCCCTGGCCGCCGAACGACTGCGCGGGCGCGCGGCGCTGGCCGGGCACCAGGATGCCGATCCCGAAGAGCAGCGCCATCAGCGCGAGCGCGGTCTGCAGGAAGCCGAGGACGAGGATCGACACCCCACCCCACGAGATGCCGGTGTCGTCGGGCAGGTGGAAGAGCTGGAACAGCGACACCACGAAGCCGACCGCGGAGGCCGCCACCGCGACGGAGCGCAGGTCCTGACCCGGTAGCAGCGACAGTGCCGCGGCCGCGCCACCGAAGAGCAGGAAGGCCAGCGGCACGACCGCGAACCCGAAGTCGAACGACGACAGCGCAACCTGGGTGCCGAAGGAGATCCGCACGTACGGGGCCAGGCCGAGCAGGAAGTTCAGCACCGCCAGCACCGCGACGGCGATCGGCAGGAGCAGCGGCACCACCTTGTCGGAGCCACGGGAGGCGAGGCTGGATCCGCCCCCGGTCGACGACCCCGTGGGACCTGACGGGGTGTCGGACCGGCCCGTTCCCGAGCCTGCTGGGTAGGTCATCGCTCCTCCTGATGTCGTCGGCTGCTCTGTGACCAGCCTAGGCACGATCACCGTGGGCGGCAGGAGTCCCGGGAATCCGGCGAATCCCCACCGGCGAGAATGTGCGCATGCCCAGCACCCTCGAGCCCGGAGCGGACGTCGTCGCCGAGACGGAGATCAAGCATTCCCGCTTTCTCGCCGCGCTGCGTCGCGTCGACTCGGATACCGCCGCGCTCGCCTTCGTCGAGGAACAGCGGAGGCTGTATCCCGATGCGCGGCACCATTGCTGGGCCTTCGTGGTGGGCGAGGAGCCGGCGCACCGGGCGGAACGGTCGAGCGACGACGGGGAACCGGGTGGCACGGCCGGGGTGCCGATGCTGCAGGTGCTGCACCATCGCGATCTGGTGAACGTCGCGGTGGTGGTCACCCGCTGGTTCGGCGGCATCAAGCTCGGCGCGGGGGGACTGGTCCGGGCGTATTCGGGTGCGGTGGCCGTCGCGGTCGACGCGGCGACGCTGGTGCCGCGGGAGCGACGGGAGGTGTTCACCCTGGCGGTGGGGCACGGTGACGCCGGCCGGGTGGAGTCGGAACTACGGGGCCGCGGGGTGAGCGTGCTCGACGTGTCCTACACGGAGCGTGTCGTCTTCACGGTCGCGGCCCGGGATGCGGCCGGGTTGCGGAGCGTGGTGGCGTCGGCGACGGCCGGCGCCGGCGAGCTCGAGCCCGTCGGCACCGAATGGGTGGACGGGTAGGCAGCGGAGCTGCCGGTGCGTCCTTCGGGCGGTCAGGACCGCCCAAAGGACGCACCGGCGGCGGAGCCGCCTACAGCGACTGCAGGATCTCGCGCGCGAGAGCGGCGGTCTCGGACGGCGTCTTGCCGACCTTCACGCCGGCCGCCTCGAGGGCGTCCTTCTTGGCCTGCGCGGTGCCCGAGGAGCCGGAGACGATGGCGCCGGCGTGGCCCATGGTCTTGCCCTCCGGAGCGGTGAACCCGGCGACGTAGCCGACGACCGGCTTGGTCACGTTGGCCTTGATGTAGTCGGCCGCGCGCTCCTCGGCGTCGCCGCCGATCTCGCCGATCATGACGATGAGCTTGGTCTCGGGGTCCTTCTCGAACGCCTCGATGGCGTCGATGTGGGTGGTGCCGATGACCGGGTCGCCGCCGATGCCGATGGCGGTCGAGAAGCCGAAGTCACGCAGCTCGAACATCATCTGGTAGGTCAGGGTGCCGGACTTGGACACCAGGCCCACCGGGCCCTTGCCGGAGATGTTGGCCGGGGTGATGCCGACCAGCGACTCGCCCGGGGTGATGATGCCGGGGCAGTTGGGGCCGATGATCCGGGTCTTGTTGCCCTTCTCGACGTTGTAGGCCCACGCGTACGCGGTGTCCTGCACCGGGATGCCCTCGGTGATGACCACGAGCAGCGGGATCTCCGCGTCGATGGCCTCGATGATGGCGTCCTTGGCGAACTTCGGGGGGACGAACGCGATCGAGACGTCCGCGCCGGTCTCCTTCATCGCCTCGGCGACGGTACCGAAGACGGGCAGCTCGACGGCCGAGCCGTCGGCGGCGGTGTGGGACACAGTGGTGCCGGCCTTGCGGGCGTTGACGCCGCCGACGACCTGGGTACCGGCCTTGAGCATCAGGGCGGTGTGCTTGGTGCCCTCGCCGCCGGTGATGCCCTGGACGATGACCTTCGAGTCCTTGTTGAGGAAGATAGACATGTTCTCCGTGTGTCCTTACTTCGCGGCGTGCGCCAGCTCGGCGGCCTTGTCAGCGGCCTCGTCCATGGTTCCGACCAGCGTGACCAGCGGGTGGTTGGCGTCGGCCAGGATCTTGCGGCCCGCCTCGACGTTGTTGCCGTCCAGGCGGACGACCAGCGGCTTGTTGGCCTCGTCGCCGAGGATCTCCAGCGCCTTGACGATGCCGTTGGCGACCGCGTCGCACGCGGTGATGCCACCGAAGACGTTGACGAACACGCTCTCGACCTGGCCGTCGTTCAGGATGACGTCCAGGCCGGCGGCCATGACCTCGGCGGACGCGCCGCCACCGATGTCGAGGAAGTTGGCGGGCTTGACGCCGCCGTGCTTCTCACCGGCGTACGCGACGACGTCGAGGGTCGACATGACCAGGCCCGCGCCGTTGCCGATGATGCCGACCTGGCCGTCGAGCTTGACGTAGTTCAGGTCGTGCTCCTTGGCCTTGGCCTCGAGCGGATCGGTGGAGTCCTTGTCCTCGAGCTCGGCGTGCTCGGGGTGGCGGAAGCCCGCGTTCTCGTCGATGGTGACCTTGCCGTCGAGGGCGAGGATCTGATCGTCGGGGGTGCGCACGAGCGGGTTGACCTCGACCAGGGTGGCGTCCTCGGCGACGAAGACCTCCCACAGCTTCTGGATGGTCACGGCCGCGGCGTCGAGCACGTCGGCGGGCAGGTGGCCCTGCTCGGCGATGCTGCGCGCGAACGCGAGGTCGACACCCTTGACGGCGTCCACGGGAACCTTGGCGAGACGCTCGGGCTTGGTGGCCGCGACCTCCTCGATCTCCATGCCGCCCTCGACCGAGCACATGGCCAGGTAGGTGCGGTTGGCCCGGTCGAGCAGGAAGGAGATGTAGTACTCCTCGGCGATGTCGCTGGCCTCGGCGACCAGCAGCTTCTTGACGATGTGACCCTTGATGTCGAGGCCGAGGATGTTCTCGGCGTGGGTCTTCGCATCCTCGGGGGTGGCGGCGTACTTCACGCCACCGGCCTTGCCACGACCACCGGTCTTGACCTGGGCCTTGACCATCACAGGCTTACCGATTTCCTCGGCGATCGCCTTGGCATCGTCGGCCGTGTCGGTCACACGACCCAGCGACGTCGGCACACCATGCTTGGCGAAGAGTTCCTTCGCCTGGTATTCGAAGAGATCCATCTGCTCACCGTCTCGTCTGCGTTGACGCCCGCTCGAGGGGTATGAGCGGGTCCGTTCGGACTGTAACTAGTCGGAAGTCCCACCAAACGCCCGCACTCCTGGTATGTGTCGCATGTCACCGGAGCGAAGGGCCCGAGGGGTACCTCACGGATTTTCCTCCCGGATTGTGAGCCACGCCGCAGCCAGGAGGAACACCACCCCAAGGATTGCAGGCAGTGTGAGGACGCCGTTCACCGGCTCCTGCTCCGGGCTCCGCACGAGCAACCACGACGCCGCATACAGGGCCACCGACGCCGCCGCGCCGAGCAGCAGCACACCGCCCCGGGCCGGCCGCGACCGCGCTGCGACCAGCACCGCTGCGACCACCGCGACGGCGAGCAGCACCCGCCCCCACACGTCGTAGCCCCACGGATAGTCCAGGACCGAACCGGCCCCGGGCTGCACCGGCAACAGCACACCGGCACCGGCGACGAGAGCCGCAGCCGCGCCCACCGCGCGCACGACCGGCCCGGCGATCCGTTCTACGGAGGTGTCGATGCCGTCGCGTTCCGCACCCCCGGCCAGCACGACGAGCACCCCCGTCGCCGCCGCCCCCAGGATCGCGGCGCCGGCCAGCCACGCGCCCGGCCCGGCACCGACGCCGGGCAGGTCCGCGGCGAGCACCCAGGACTGCAGCACCGCCCCGGCGGCGGTGACCACCGCGACGACCGGCACCGCGACGGCGGGCCGCAGCGGGGCGGCGAATTCGGAGAGCAGCAGCCACACGCTCAGCGCCAGCACGAGCAGGCCTGCGGCGAGCAGCAGGCGAGTGGCCGGCAGGTCGGGCGCCGGCGCCCCGGCCGGGACCGACAGGGTGGGCAGCAGCGCACCCGCCGTCGCGACGACGCCGGTGGCAATCCCCGCGACGCCCGCGGTGACGTGCCGGCGCAGCATCGCCGGGACGGACGTGACCGCCCTGGGCACCGGCCCTGCGGCGCGGGCGGACCGGGCGACGAGCCGGGGCAGTGCGACCGCGGCCGCGACGAGGGCGACGGCGGCGACCACCCCGACGGCGGCACCGGGCGACGGCGCGAGCCGCTCACCGGTGAGGCCCGCCGCCAGGCGCGGGCCCAGGATGCCGAGCGCACCGAGCCCCGCACCCGCCACCAGGCCCGTCGCGGCAGCCGGCGAACCGGTCACCAGCGCCCACGTCGCCGTCAGCACCACCGCGACCGCGGCGGCCAGGGAACCGATCGCGGTGGCCGTGGTGGCGTCGAGGACGCCGGGGCCGAGCAGCACCGGGTCGTCCGAGACGAAGGGCGGGGCGAGGAGCGCACCGGCCGCGACCAGGGCCGCCACCGCCACCGCGGTCGCCGCCGGGGCCCCGACGCGCACACCCACCGGGCCGTCCTCGCCGGGCACGTGTGCGGGGTCGGCCACGAGCCGCCGGACCGCGACGGCCCCGAGGACTCCGGCGCCGACCGCGGCGAGATGGCCGGCGAGGACGACGCCCGCGCCCGGGCCCGCCGTGAGGCCGGCGGCTGTGAGGGGCCGGAAGAGCTCGAGCCGGTCGGCGTCGAGGGCGTCGGTGAACAGCGCGACGTCGAGCAGGGCCGCGCCGAGTGCGACGAACCCGGCCCCCGCAAGCAGCGCGCCGGCCCGGATTCCGGCGAGGGGCCCGGGCCGACGGGCGAGACTCACCGCGCCGACGGGCACCGCGAGCGCGGCGGCGACGGCGACGAGCGTCGCGGCGCCGAGGGCGGCGCCGACGGGCCCGGCGTCGGCGCGGACCGCCGGCAGGAACGGCGCGACCGCCACGGCGATGGCGCCGAGCACGGACAGGACGAACGCGGCGACGAGGACGGGCGGGCGGCTCGGCACGCCCCGACGCTACGGCGACGTTCCGATTCATCGCGGCGTGACACACCGTGAATATTCGGTATCGCGCCGTAACCGAAGGAACGTTTCCATATACGCCCAGCTCAAACTGTGATGCCAGTCACAAGGCCCGATTTCCAGCCCGTTTGGGTTGCCACGCTTGCGATCGTTTCGTTACCGTCGCTTCGGTCCGAATAACGGTCAGGTCACGAACGGAGGACGGCAGTCGATGCACACTTGCACTCCACGCGCCGACAGCCGTCCCGGCAGCGGGTTCGGTGACTTCGAGTCCACGGAGGCCACCGACCATCTCTATCCGGGCCACTGGCAGCCGCACGAGCGTTACCTCGACGAGGGCCCGGCGGACGATCTAGACGTCTCGAGCATTGTGAACTTCCGCAACACCAGTACCACCGAGCAGTACGAATTCTATGGCACCGAGCCGGCCGAGCCGCTCACCGCCCCCGGATCACCCGACGGCGATCTGGCCGCCCCCACTCGTCGCGGCGGCGCCCACCGGGTTCCCACTCCCCCCGCCGCCCTCAAGGGCCGCGCCGCGGTCCTCGCGGTCGCCGCCGGCGCCGTCGTCGCCGCGGGCCAGGCCGCCGCCAGCGGCCCCGCCCAGGAGTCCGAGCACTCCGAGGTCGCCCTCGCCGCGGACGCCACCGACTCGCACGTCATCACCGCCACCGCGGTGCCGCAGGCCGCGCAGTTCGCCCCGGAGACCGAGTCCGAGGGCGCCGCCCCGTCCCAGGCCCCGCAGGTCCTCAACATCGCGGACCCGAACGACCTCTCCCAGTTCTCGAACCTGCTCGCCAAGGGCCAGCGGTTCAGCGAGGAGCGCGCCGCCCGCGAGGCCGCTGCCCGCCGCCCGCTGTTCGTCCTTCCGGCCGCCGGCGTCTTCACCTCCAGCTACGGTGCCCGCTGGGGCACCCTCCACGCCGGGGTGGACATCGCCGGTCCGATCGGGACCCCGATCCTCGCGGTCGCCGACGGCACCGTCATCGACTCCGGTCCGGCGTCCGGCTTCGGCATGTGGGTGCGCCTGCGCCACGCGGACGGCACCGTCACCGTCTACGGCCACATCGACCAGTCCATGGTGACGGTCGGTCAGCAGGTCATGGCCGGCGACCAGATCGCCACCATGGGCAACCGCGGCCAGTCGACCGGCCCGCACCTGCACTTCGAGGTGCACCTCAACGGCATCGACAAGATCGACCCGCTGCCCTGGCTCGCGACCCGCGGCATCTCCCTCGGCATCCGGAACGACTGACCTCCGGCGCTTCTCGCGAAACGGGCCCCGCACCGGCTGGTGCGGGGCCCGTTTCGCGTCCGGCCGGGAACCCGGGGTCAAAGCTTGACCATCGGCACGCCGCCGACGAGCATCAGCCGCACCTTCCCGGCGCTGCCGAAGTCGATGACCACCGTCGCCGTCGGCCCGGAGCCGCGGGTCTCGAGGACCGTGCCGAGGCCGTACTTGTCGTGGCTGACCCGGTCGCCGACGGCGAGCACGAGATGGTTGTTGCGCGAGCGCGCGGCCCCGAAACTCGGTGTCGACTGCCGGTCGTCGCCGAACCGGGACGCTCCGCCCCCGAAGCCGGAGCCGACTCCGCCGTAGCCGCCCCGGCCCCGGCCGGCTCCGATGGCGTGACCACCGGCCACCCCCGGATCCTCCCGGCGCCACTCCACGAGTTCCTGCGGAATCTCTTGCAGGAAGCGCGATTCCGGATTGGTCACCGGCTGCCCCCAGGCCGAGCGCAGCACCGCCCGGCTCAGGTAGAGGCGCTGCCGCGCGCGGGTGAGCCCGACATAGGCCAGGCGCCGTTCCTCCGACAGCTCGGCCGGGTCGCCGAGCGCTCGCATGTGCGGGAACTGCCCGTCCTCCCACCCGGTCACGAACACCACCGGGAACTCGAGACCCTTGGCGGTGTGCAGCGTCATCAGGGTGACGACCCCGTCGCCCTCCTCGGGGATCTGGTCGGCGTCGGCCACCAGCGACACCCGTTCGAGGAACGCGGCGAGCGAGCCGGGCTCGGGCTCCCCCTCCGCGCCCTCCCGTTCCTCCTCGAGACCCGCGGCATTGCGGGCATCCGAACTGAATTCCCTTGCCACGCTGACCAACTCGTTGAGATTGTCGAGCCGCGTGCCGTCCTGCGGGTCGTCGCTGGCCTCGAGCTCGGCGCGGTAACCGGTGCGGTCGAGGACCGCCTCGACGACGTCGCCGATGTCGACGAGGTCGTTGCCGTCGGCGTCGGTCTCGGTGAGCATCCCCCGCAGCTCGTCCATGAGGTCGACGAACGCGGCGATGGCCTTCTGCGAGCGGGTGTTCAGCAGGGGCACGGTGCCCTCGGCCGCGTCGCGCAGGGCCCGGCCGAACCCGACCGCCGTGCGTTCGGCGTGCACCGCCACGCAGGCCTCCGCGCGGTCGCCGATGCCGCGACGGGGGGTGTTGAGAATACGGCGCAGGCTGACCGTGTCGTCCGGGTTGGCGAGCACCCGCAGGTACGCGACGAGGTCGCGGACCTCCTTGCGCTCGTAGAAGCGCACGCCGCCGACCACCCGGTAGGGCACGCCGTGCCGGATGAACACGTCCTCGAGGGCACGGGAGGAGTTGTTGGTGCGGTAGAACACCGCGACGTCGGCGAACCTGGCCTCACCGGCGTCGACGAGCCGGTCGATCTCCGCGGCCACGAACTGCGCCTCGTCGTGCTCGTTGTCGGCGACGTACCCGGTGATCGGTTCCCCCGCGCCGGAGTCCGTCCACAACCGCTTCTCCCGTCGTCCGGTGTTGCGCGCGATCACCGCGTTGGCCGCCGAGAGGATGTTCTGCGTGGAACGGTAGTTCTGCTCGAGCAGGATCGTGCGAGCGTCGGGATAGTCGCGTTCGAACTCCTCGATGTTGCGGATCGTCGCGCCGCGGAACGCGTAGATGGACTGGTCGGCATCGCCGACGACACACAGCTCCCCCGGCGCGACCGCATCGTCCGTCACGGTGTCGTCCGCACCGCCCACGAGCGTGCGCACGAGCACGTACTGCGCGTGGTTGGTGTCCTGGTATTCGTCGACGAGAACGTGGCGGAACCGTCGGCGGTAGTACTCCGCCACCTGCGGATGCGCCTGCAACAGTGCCACCGTCTCGCCGATCAGGTCGTCGAAGTCGAAGGCGTTGGCCGCACGCAGCCGCTGCTGGTAGTGCGCGTAGACCCGCGCGACGATCCGCGGCAGTTCCGCCGCCTCGCGGTCCGCGTCGGCCGCGGCCTCCTCGGGGCCGATCAGCTCGTTCTTGAGATTGGAGATGTGCGTCGCCAGCAGCCGCGCGGAATACCGCTTGACGTCGAGGTCGAGATCCTTGGCGATCATGGTGAGCAGCCGCCGGGAGTCGTCCGCGTCGTAGATGGTGAAGTTCGAGTTCATCCCCGACAGCAGCGCCGACTGCGCCCGCAGGATCCGCACGCAGCTCGAATGGAACGTCGACACCCACATGCTGTTCGCGCGCGGACCGACGAGGTGGGCGACGCGCTCGCGCATCTCGGCGGCCGCCTTGTTGGTGAACGTGATCGCCAGGATCTGGCCCGGCGCCACCCCACGCTCACCCAGCAGGTACGCGATGCGCCGGGTCAGCACCGCCGTCTTGCCGGAGCCGGCCCCCGCGACGATGAGCAGCGGAGACCCCGTGTGGGTCACGGCCTCCCGTTGCTGGGGATTGAGTCCCTCGAGCAGCGCGTCGGGGGTCATCGCCCGCACCCCCGAGTTCGACGCGGGGACGGGACGGCCGGAGGCAACGGGTGTGTTCATCGTGGTACCAAACTACCGGCGATCGCCGACAGCCGTGCCGGCCGGGCCGGGGCGATTCGGCAGGTATGCCTTACTTGGCCGGTTCGGGGACGGGTGGCAAACTGAACGTCATGTCATGCGCTCCACGTCGCCACTATCGGCGACACTTCCATCGGTGTGAGAGCCGATGACCGAGGCCTGACCACACCCGAGGCTTCGGCTGCTGCGCCACCGAAGTCCCGAGCCGACGGCCGGACCGGTAACGCCCGCAGTATCCGAAGCGATCCCAGAGCTGACGCGAGGAGACGACATGAGCACCAACACCGAGGCCGCCGGTTCCGGAGCCAGCGCATCCGACGCTGCCCTGCCCACCACCGAGGCGGAGATCGACGAGCTCCGCAAAGAGATCGACCGGCTCGACTCCGAGATCCTGGCGGCGGTCAAACGCCGCACCGAGGTCTCGCGCATCATCGGCCAGACCCGCATGGCCTCCGGCGGTACCCGCCTGGTGCACAGCCGCGAGATGAAGGTTCTCGAGCGCTTCAGCGAGCTGGGCCAGGAGGGTCACACCCTGGCCATGCTGCTGCTGCGGCTCGGCCGCGGCCGTCTCGGTCACTGAGGCCGCGGCCGTCTCGGTCACTGAGGCCACGGCCGTCTCGGTCACTGACGCCGCGGCCGTCCGGGTCACCGAGGCCACGGCCGTCCGGGTCACCGAGGCCACGGCCGATTCGGTCACCGAGTCCCGCCGGTACGCCCCCGAGCCCGTCGGTCCCGACGCTCGGGGGCGTCACCGTCGCGCAGGTCACTGCAGCGCGATGTACTTCGTCTCGAGGTACTCCTCGATGCCTTCACTGCCGCCCTCGCGGCCCAGCCCGGAGGCCTTGACACCGCCGAACGGCGCCGCCACGTCGGAGATCACGCCCCGGTTGACGCCCACCATGCCGGACTCGACGGCCTCGGCCACCCGCAGCGCCCGGTCCAGGCTCTGCGTGTAGATGTACGCGGCCAGTCCGTATTCGGTGGCGTTGGCCGCATCGATCGCCTCCTGCTCGGTGTCGAACCCGGCCACGGCGGCGACGGGGCCGAACACCTCCTCCCGCAGGATCCGGGCCTCGGCCGTCACCCCGTCGAGCACGGTCGCCGGGTAGTACCACCCCGGGCCGTCGGGGACGGATCCGCCGAGCCGGAGGCTCGCCCCGGCCCCCACCGCGTCCTGCACCAGCGCGCCGACGGTCTCCCGCTGGCCGGCGTTGATCAGCGGCCCGAGTGTGGTGCCGGGCTCGGTGCCGCGCCCGAGCCGGTACTGCGCCATCCGCTCGGTCAGCTTCTTCACGAACTCCTCTCGCACCGAGTTGGCGACGTGGAAGCGGTTCGCGGCCGTGCACGCCTCGCCGCCGTTGCGCAGCTTCGCGGCCAGCGCGCCCTCGACCGCGGCGTCGAGGTCGGCGTCGTCGAACACCAGGAACGGCGCGTTGCCGCCCAGCTCCATCGACGTGCGCAGCATCGCCTTCCCGGCCCGCTCGGACAGGGCCCGGCCGACCCCGGTGGAACCGGTGAAGGTCAGCTTGCGCAGGCGGGGATCGTCGATCAGCGGACCGGTGACCGCCCCGGCGCGCGACGTCGGCAGCACGGACAGCACCCCCTTCGGCAGGCCGGCCTCGGCGAACAGCTGGGCGAGCAGCAGCATCGTCAGCGGGGTCTCCGACGCGGGCTTCATCAGGATCGTGCAGCCCGCAGCGAGGGCGGGACCGATCTTGCGGGTGCCCATCGCGAGCGGGAAGTTCCACGGCGTGATCGCCAGGCACGGTCCCACCGGCTGCTTCGTCACCAGGATCCGTCCGTTGCCCGCGGGCGCATGGGTGTAGCGGCCCGCGATCCGCACCGCCTCCTCGGCGAACCAGCGGAAGAACTCGGCACCGTACTTGGCCTCGGCCCGGCTCTCCGGCAGGGCCTTGCCCATCTCCAGGGTCATCAGGAGCGCGAAGTCCTCGGCACGTTCGGTGATCCTCGCGAACACCGAACGCAGCAGTTCGCCACGTTCGCGCGGCGGGGTCGCGGCCCACTCGTGCTGGACGGCCACCGCGGCGTCGAGGGCGCGGACGGCGTCCGCCGGACTCGCGTCGGCGACGTCGGTGAGCATGTCGCCGGTGGCGGGATCGTGGACGGGGAAGGTGGCGCCGTTCTCTGCGGCCACCCACTCCCCGCCGAGGAACAGTTCTGTCGGTACGGTCCGGATCAGTTCTTCGGTGTCCATGACCCACATCATGCGCTCCACGACCCGAGCGGATTCCGAACCCGCCGGTAACTACGGCCCCGCACTAGGCTCTGAATTCATGAGCGACGTGACTCGAACCGCACCGTGGCAGCAGCTGTCCCAGCACCGTTCGGAGCTCGAGGCGGTGGATCTGCGGGGGTTGTTCGCGGCGGATCCGGGGCGGGCGCAGCGGTTCTCGCTGACCGTCGGGGAGTGGTACATCGACTACAGCAAGCATCGGATCACCGACACCACGGTGGGGTTGCTGCTGGAGCTGGCCCGGGCGTGTGGGCTCGAGGCCCGCCGCGATGCGATGTTCGCCGGGGACCGGATCAACACCACCGAGGACCGGGCGGTGCTGCACACCGCGCTGCGGTTGCCGCGGTCGGCGACGCTGACCGTGGACGGCACCGACGTGGTCGCCGAGGTGCACGCGGTGCTCGACGCGATGGCCGGCTTCGCCGAGAAGGTCCGCTCGGGCACCTGGCGCGGCGCCACCGGCGAGCCGATCGCCACGGTGGTGAACATCGGGATCGGCGGCTCGGATCTGGGTCCGGCGATGGTGGCGCGGGCGTTGCGGCACTACGCCGACGGCCCGGCGGTGCGGTTCGTCGCCAACATCGACCCGGCGGATCTGACCGCGCAGCTGACCGGCCTGGACCCGGCCACCACGCTGTTCGTGGTGGCGTCGAAGACGTTCACCACCGTCGAAACCCTCACCAACGCCACCGCCGCGCGGCGCTGGCTGGTCGCCGCGCTCGGCGAGGACGCCGTCGCGGCGCATTTCGTGGCGGTGTCGACCAACGCGAGCAAGGTCGCCGAGTTCGGCATCGACCCGGCGAACATGTTCGGGTTCTGGGACTGGGTGGGCGGGCGGTACTCGGTGGGCTCGGCGATCGGGCTGGCGGTGATGTGCGCGATCGGCCCGGTGCGCTTCGCCGAGTTCCTCGCCGGGATGCACACCGTGGACGAGCACTTCGCCACCGCCCCGCTGGAGGCGAACGCGCCGGTGCTGCTCGGGCTGCTGGGGGTGTGGTACGCGTCGGTGCTGGGCGCGCAGTCCCGGGCGGTGCTGCCCTACAGTCAGGACCTGGCCCGGCTGCCGGCGTATCTGCAGCAGCTGACCATGGAGTCGAACGGCAAGAGCGTGCGGCGGGACGGCACCGCGGTGGACCACGACACCGGGGAGATCTTCTGGGGGGAGCCGGGCACCAACGGGCAGCACGCGTTCTACCAGTTGCTGCACCAGGGCACCCGGCTGATCCCGGCCGATTTCGTCGGGTTCGCCGCCGCGTGCGAGGACCTGCCCACCCGGGACGGGACCGGCAGCATGCACCAGATCCTGCTGGCGAACATGCTCGCCCAGGCGAAGGTGCTCGCGTTCGGGCGCACCGCGGCCGAGGTCGCCGCCGACGGCACCGACCCGGGGTTGGTGGCGCACAAGGTGATGCCCGGCAACCGGCCCTCGACCACCCTGCTCGCCCCGGCGTTGACCCCGGCGACGCTGGGCCAGTTGATCGCGTTGTACGAGCATCAGACCTTCGTCCAGGGCGTGATCTGGGGCATCGACTCGTTCGACCAGTGGGGCGTCGAACTCGGCAAGACCCAGGCCCTGGCCCTGGCACCGGCCCTGACCGGCGCGGCGGACCCGGACACCGGCGACACCTCCACCGACACCCTCGTCCGCACCATCCGGCGGTGGCGTCAGAAGTAGAGCAGGCACCCCTCGTGGCGGGCTTGCACCGGTTTCCGACTGCGGAGACGGGGGCAAGCTCACCGATTCGGGCGCAAGCTCCGCCGCTCAGGCGGCGTGCGGGCGGGACCAGCGGCGCGTCGTGTGCACCCGGCCGCCGCCGTCCACGAGCCGGGCGGCGAGATCGTACTGCTCGAGCCACCGCACCGCCGGCGCCCCGCGGCGCAGCGCCGCCGCGGCCGCGGCGTCGGCCCACAGCGCGTCCCCGGCGATGACGGTCACCTGCGCCCACCGCCCGGAGACGTCGTTACCGCCGTTCTCTTCCACCTCGTCGGGTTCGGCGGCGCGCACGCGCGTCGCCATCGCGCTGCCCGCCGGAAGTTCGACCGTGCCGGCTCCGGGGATGGCCACCTGCCAGCCCCCGGCGGGGCTGTGACCGGCGGTGGCCGTCACGTCGCCCATGCGCACCAGGACACCGCATTCGAGACTGCGTGCGACGGTCGCGGCGGCCCGATCGGCCGTGTCGGCCCTGGCCGTTTCGGTGATGTCGAGGTTGACGCCGAACGGGGCCAGCACGGTCTCGCCGTCGAGGTGGATGTCGCTGTAGTCCGGAAGCGGATGGATGGGCGGGGTGGCCTCCTCGTCGATTCCCGCGTCGTCGGCCGACAGGGGGCTCACCGCCCCGTCGGTCATCCGGGCGACCCAGAGCGCCGAGCGCAGCAGCGCCGACAGCCGCGGACTGACCTGCACGGGAATGCCCTGGGCGAGATTGACCTCGTGGATCTCCGCGTCGCCGCGCTGGGGGTTGCAGGCCGCCTCGGATTCTGCGATCGCGGCGCGCACCAGCGTTTCGGCCTCCACCAGTGCGGCGCACTCGGTGACGGCCACCTCGACCGGGACCCCCCACTCCCGCCATTCGCTGCTGCTGATCATGAGGGGCTCCGGCCTCGCTCGACGATCGTTGTCGTTACCCCAGTATGCCCCTGCGGATCGTCGCCGGTCGGATGCGCGCGAGAATCGCCACTGTTCAGATGCGCGCGAGAATCGCCACTGTTCAGATGCGCGCGAGAATCGCCACTGTTCAGATGCGCGCGAGAATCGCCACTGTTCAGATGCGCGCGAGAATCGCCACTGTTCAGATGCGCGCGAGAATCGCCGCGGTGTCCACGCCGGTCGGCATGGTCCCCAGGGCGATGCCCCAGTCGTCGCCCAGCCGCGTGGCGCAGAAGGCGTCCGCGACTGCGGGATGCCCGTGGCGCACGAGCTGTGCCCCCTGCAGCACCAGCGCCATCAGCTCCACGATCCGGCGGGCCCGGTATTCGACGTTCTCGAGGTCGGCGAGTTCCTTGCCGACCCGGGCCACGGCGTCGTCGAGCCGGGGGTCGGCGCCCTCGGCGAGGCGCAGCTCGGCGAAGAACGCGTCCACGGTCTCGGGCTGCTTGACCATCGCCCGCAACGCGTCGAGGGCGGCGACGTTGCCGGAGCCCTCCCAGATCGACATGAGCGGTGCCTCGCGGTACAGCCGCGGCATCCCGGATTCCTCGGCGTAGCCGTTGCCGCCGAGGCATTCGAGAGCCTCCGCGGCATGCGCGGGGGCGCGCTTGCACACCCAGTACTTGGTGACCGCGAGGGCGATGCGGCGCAGCGCCGCCTCCTGCGGATCGGTCGACGCGCGGTCCGTCGCGCCGGCGAGCCGCATCATCATGGTCGTCGCGGCCTCCGACTCGACGATCAGGTCGGCGAGCACGTTCCGCATGAGCGGCTGGTCGACGAGCAGGGCGCCGAACGCCTTCCGGTGCCGGGCATGATGCACCGCGCGCAATGTCGCCGCGCGCATCCCGGTCGCCGAGCCGATGACGCAGTCGAGGCGCGTCATGTTCACCATCTCGATGATGGTGTTGACGCCGCGGCCCTCCGCACCGACGAGCCAGCCGGTTGCGCCCTCGTATTCGATCTCGGAGGAGGCGTTGGACTTGTTCCCGAGCTTGTCCTTGAGCCGCTGGATGTGGATGCGGTTGCGGCTGCCGTCGGGAAGCACCCGCGGCAGCAGGAAGCACGAGACGCCGCTCCCGGTCTGCGCCAGGGTGAGGAACAGGTCCGACATCGGGGCGGAGGTGAACCACTTGTGCCCGACGATGCGATAGCTGCCGTCCGCCTGGAGGGTCGCCGTCGTCGTGTTGGCCCGCACGTCCGATCCGCCCTGCTTCTCGGTCATGGACATGCCGGCGATCAGGCCGCGCTTGGTGGACGGTTCCCGTAGCCCGAAGTCGTAGTGCGGGGCGGCGAGCAGCGGCTCGTACGTCGCGGCGAGTTCCGGGTTGTGCCGCAGCGCCGGGATCACGGCGTACGTCATGGAGATCGGGCACATGTGTCCCGCCTCCGCCTGGCCCCACACGTAGAACTTCGCGGCCCGGGCGACGTGCGCACCGGCCCGGGGGTCGCGCCACGGCGCCGCGTGCATGCCGTGCTCGACGGCCACCGTCATGAGGTCGTGCCAGTGCGGATGGAACTCGACCTCGTCGATGCGGTGCCCGTAGCGGTCGTGGGTGCGCAGCACGGGCGGGTACTCGTTGACGAGCCTGCCCCAGTCCTGCGCGCGCACACCGCCGGCGAGCGCGCCGATCTCCCGGACCTCGTCCTCGGCCCAGGCCGCGCCCTCGCGGCGCAGGCCCTCGAGCAGCGCCGGGTCCGCCGCCGCCTGGTAGGGCACCAGATCCGGGACCTGGTTGAACACCTCGTGAGTGGCGGGAAAGTTCACCGGGTGGGGGGCGGGCGAGGTCACCGGGTGGGGGCGGGCGAATTCACTGTCGGGCTCCTATTGCGCGTAGGGCGAATGCGACGAGTTCGGGAACGGTGTCGGCGGCGGCCGCACCGGACTGCAGCGGACCGGTGAGGACCTCGCCGACAGCGCCGACGAGGGCGGCGGCGGCGAGGGCCGCGTTCCGGGGGGCGAGATCGCCCGAGTCGATGCCCCGGCGGACGGCCCCTTCGAACGCGGCCGCGAAGGCGCGTCGCAGCACCAGGCGCTCGGCGTCGACGGCCGCGTCGACGGGTTCGGCGAGCAGGGCGTAGGCCAGGGTGGGGTTGCGCATGGCGCGACGGGCGAAGGTCTCGACGACGGCGGCGACCTGCGCGGCGGCGCCGTCCGGCCGTGCCGTCTCGGCGGCGGCGACCACGGCGTCGACCTCCCGCCCGCACAGGCTGCGGAAGATGCGCACCATCAGCTCGGACTTGTCGACGTAGTGCCGGTAGACGCTGCCGGTGGCAACGCCGGCCCGCTCGGCGACGGCCGCGATGGACAGGCCCTGGTAGCCCCGTTCGGACAGCAGGCTCACCGCGGCGTCGGCGATCGCGTCGCGTTGCGCGTCGAGCCGTTGCTGCACGGCGGGGGTCCGGCGGTAGGCCATGAAAGGATTGAACCTCGATTCATAGCTTGGGTCAAGGATCGCGGCTACCGTCGGGGAGGTGAACCGGCTCAGCGTGGTGGACGAGATCTTCCTGCACAGACACCGTGGCCTCGGCATGCCCGTCGCCCTGCAGGGACTGTGGCGCACCGGCGACACCGTCGGCGCCCCCCTGCTGATCTCGCTGCACGACGCGCTCGGCCGCAGCCCCCTCGGCCGGCGCGTCGTGCGCCCGCACGTCCCCGGCGCGCGCCCCCGGCTCGAACCGGGTCACCACAGCTACCCGCTGCGCTACCCGCCCGAGCCGATCCCCGCCGCCGACGTCCTCGCCTGGGCGGACCAGCAGGCGGAGGTGGACGTCAACCCCGAACTCGGACCGGGATGGGCGCTGACCGCCACCCGGGTCGAGGGCGGCGGGACCGTCGTCTCGCTGGTGTGCTCGCACGTGCTCGCCGACGCGCGCGGCCTGATCGACGCCGTCGCCGACGCGCTGGCCGAGCGGATCCGCCCGTCCGACCCGGCGCGTGTCTCCGACGTGCGCGACGCCGCGCGCCTGGTCCGGCGCGTCGCCCGGGGCATGCGCCGGGCCCGCTGGTCCCCCGCCACCGAGAAGCCCCCGCGGCCCCGCCCGATCCGCTCCCCCGCCCGCACGGCACTGCTCGACGTCGACGCGACCGCGTGGGACACCGCGGCGGACGCGGCCGGCGGCACCCCCAACTCCCTCTTCCTCGCGCTCGCCGCGGGCATCGCCCACCGCGCCGGGCTCGACTGGCCGCTGCGGATCGCGGTGCCCGTCGACGGCCGCACCGCCGCCCCCGGCCTCCCCGACGACGGCGCCGGCAACGGAGTGACGATGACCGAGGTGGTGGTCGACGCGTCCGACACCCCGGCCTCGATCCGCCACCGCGCCCGTGCGGCGTACACCCGCCGCCGGGAGGGGGCGCCGCACGGCCTGCCGGACGAGGTGCTGCAACTGCTGCCCGACCGGCTCGCCGCGCGCCTCGCCGCGGGGGCCGGCGAGCGGGACCTGCTGTGCTCCAACATCGGGCCGCTGCCCCCGGTGCTCGACGGATTCGGCCCGCACCGCACCACCGGCGTCGCCACCCGCGCCGTCCACCCGGGCCTCGCGACCGCCCGGGCCTCGACGTCCACCCGGCTCGCCGCGTACCTGTGCCGGCAGGGCGACCGCTACACCCTGGCCCTCGTCGCGCTCGACGACGAGCACTTCCCCACCCGGGCCGCCCTGCGCGCGGACACCGACGCCGAGCTCGCCGCCCACGGGCTGCACGGCCGGCACTGGTAACCGCGGCACCTATGACTCGGCGTCACGTACAGTTCGAGCATGGCGGCTGAGACCCTTGTCACTGTTCCCGACGGCGCCCTGCGCGGCACCCGCATCGGCGACCTCCTCGCCTGGCGCGGCGTCCCCTACGCGGCACCCCCGGTGGGACCGCTGCGGCTGCGCGCCCCGCAGCCGGTGCAACCGTGGACCGGTGAACGCGATGCCACCCGCTTCGGCGCCGCGGCGAGCCAGCACCCGCGCGGCCTGACGATCGGTTTCCGGAAGCAGCAGCCCGCGAGCGAGGACTGCCTGACGCTCAACGTGCTGGCGCCCGCGGCGCCCGCCGCGACGCCGCGGGCGGTGCTGGTGTTCATCCACGGCGGCGCCTACACGCTGGGCACCACGGCGATGCCGCTCTACGGCGGGGAATCGCTGGTGCGCCGCGGTGACGTCATCTACGTGTCGATCAACTACCGGCTCGGCAGCCTCGGCTATCTCGACTTCACCCAGTTCTCCACGGCAGAAAGGCCTTTCGACTCGAACCTGGGGCTGCGCGACCAGGTCGCCGCGCTGGCATGGGTGCGCCGCAACATCGCCGCCTTCGGCGGGGACCCCGACAACATCACGATCTTCGGCGAATCGGCCGGCGGCAACGCCGTCACCACCCTGCTCGCCACACCCGCCGCCGCGGGACTGTTCGCCCGCGCCATCGCCCAGAGCTCGGCACCGAACCTCGTCGTCGACGCCGACCACGCGGCCGAGTGGGCGCGACGTTTCGTCGAACTGCTCGGCGCAGAACGAGATTCCGCGGTCGCGGCGCTCAAGTCCGCGACCCCGGCGGAGCTCGGCCGCGCCGCCCAGCGGCTCAGCGGGCGCATCCTGCACCAGACGCCCGGCCTGCACGCGTTCGGTCCCGTCATCGACGGCGACTACCTACCCACCGCCCCGATCGAAGCCTACGAAACCGGTGCCGCACATCGGGTTCCGCTGATCATCGGCACCAACGCGCGGGAGGGCACGCTGTTCCCGCGGGTCCTCGACGCGCTGCCCACCAATCAGCTCCGCATCGAGCAGATGTTCGGGCTCACCGATCCCACGGCCCAGGAGCGCGTCGTCGCGGCCTATCCCGGCTACCCGGAGGCCCGCGCGGCCGTCGATCTCGGCGGCGATCTCACGTTCTGGCATCCCTCGATCGAGATCGCCCAGGCCCACGCCCGCCACGCCCCCACCTACAGCTACCGGTTCGACTACGCGCCGCCGCTGCTGCGCTGGACCGGCTTCCACGCCACCCACGCGTTCGAGCTGCTCGCCGTGTTCGGCCAGGCCGACACCGCGCTCGGCCGGGTGGTCACGGTCGCCGGGGGCCGGCGCGCGCTGCGCACGGTGAGTGACACGGTGCAGCGTCAGTGGCTGCACTTCGCGCAGGAGGGCGAGCCGCTGCCGTCGTGGCCGCGCTACGACGAGCGCGACCGCGCCACCGTCATCTTCGACGACCCAACGCGCGTGGAGTACGACCCGTGGCGGGAGCGGCGGCTGGCCTGGGCCGGGTACCGCGGCTACCGCGGTCTCGCGCTGCCGCAGGCGGGAGCGGTCACTTGACCACGGTCAGCAGGAACACGACGTCCTCGAGCGCGGTGACGCTGTGCCGGACGGTGGGCAGCACCAGGTAGTCGCCGGTTGAGCCCTTCCAGGAGTCGTCGCCGGCGATCAGGGACAGCCGCCCGCCGAGCACCTGCAGCGACCCCTCGCCGGGGCCGTCGTGCTCGGCGAGTTCGTGGCCGGCCAGCAGTGCCACCATCGTCTGCCGCAGATGCTTGGCGTGCCCGCCCAAGATGGTCTGCGAGCTGCGGCCGCTGCTCGATGCCGCCGCCAGCTTCAGTTGCTGTCGCGCCAGAGCCGTGAGGGAAAGCTTGTCCATGGCAGCCCTTCCTGGTCGGGGTACGCCCTCGCAGTATGGCCCACCGGGCGCGCCACCGGTCAGGTTCGCGCGTACCGGACGAAGCGGAACCCGATTCCGTCGCCGGATTCCTGCCGCGCGCCGACGTCCACGGCCGTCCACCCGGGACCGATCCGCGGGGCGAAGGCGTCCGCGCCGACCTCGAGGTCCACCTCCGTGACGAGCAGCCGCGTCGCATGCGGCATGGCCTGCGCGTAGATCTGGCCGCCGCCGATGACGCAGACGTCACCGCCGCCGGCGAGCGCCAGGGCCTCCGGCACGCCGTGGGCCACCTCGGCGCCCGCGTCCGACCAGGCCGGGTCGCGGGTGACGACGATGTTGCGCCGGCCGGGCAGCGGCCGGAACCGCGGCGGCAGCGACTCCCACGTCAGCCGGCCCATGATCACCGGTTTACCCGTCGTCGCGGCCCGGAAGTGCGCCATGTCCTCGGGGATGCGCCACGGGATCGCGCCGTCACGGCCGATGCCGCCGTCGCGGTCCTGCGCCCAGATCAGGACGATGTCGCCCGTCTCCGTCATACCGCGACCGGCGCCTTGATCGGCGGGTGGTGCCGGTACCCGGTGATCTGCACGTCCTCGTACTCGTAGTCGAAGATCGACCCGCGCCGGTTCAGCTCCAGGGTGGGATACGGGTAGGGCGCGCGGGAGAGCTGCTCGGTGACCTGCTCGACGTGGTTGTCGTAGATGTGGCAGTCCCCGCCCGTCCACACGAACTCGCCCGGCTCGAGGTCGGTCTGCTGGGCCACCATGTGGGTCAGCAGCGCATAGCTGGCGATGTTGAACGGCACGCCGAGGAACAGGTCGGCGCTGCGCTGGTACAGCTGGCAGCTGAGCTTGCCGTCGGCGACGTGGAACTGGAAGAACGCGTGGCACGGCGCGAGCGCCATCCGGTCGATCTCGCCGACGTTCCACGCGGAGACCACGATGCGCCGCGAGTCGGGGTCGGTTCGGATCGTGTCGATCGCCTTGGTGATCTGATCGATGTGCCCGCCGTCGGGGGCGGGCCAGGAGCGCCACTGCACCCCGTAGACGGGACCGAGCTCGCCGTCGGCGTCGGCCCACTCGTCCCAGATCGTGACGCCGTGCTCCTGCAGCCACTTGACGTTCGAGTCGCCGCGCAGGAACCACAGCAGCTCGTACACGATGGACTTCAGGTGCACCTTCTTGGTGGTGATCAGCGGAAAGCCCTGCGAGAGGTCGAAGCGCATCTGGTGCCCGAACAGGCTGCGCGTCCCGGTGCCCGTGCGGTCGGCCTTGGGCGTGCCGGTGTCGAGCACCAGGCGGAGGAGGTCTTCGTACGGGGTCGGCACGGCAGTCACCACGACAGGCTATCGCCCGTGCGTGGTTGTGGTCGTTGGGGCAGCCCGAAGCACGCACGAGCGATAGCCTGACTCCATGCCCGAGCTGCCCGAGGTGGAGGCCCTGGCGGTGTTCCTGCGCGAGCACGCCGTCGGTGCCGTCGTCGGCCGGATCGACGTGGCGGCGCTCAGTGTCCTGCAGACCGCCGACCCGCCGATCACCGTGCTGCAGGGCCGCAACGTCACCGGCGTGTCCCGCTTCGGGAAGTTCCTGGCCGTCGACTGCGCCGGTCTGTGGCTCGTCACGCACCTGTCGCGGGCGGGGTGGCTGCGCTGGCAGGACAACCCGTCGCCGGCACCGCCGAAGCTGGGCCGGGGGCCGCTCGCGCTGCGGGTACACCTGTTCACCCCCGACGCCGCCACCCCCGCCTTCGACCTCACCGAGGCCGGCACCCGCAAGCGCCTCGCCGTGTGGATCGCCGACCGTCCGCAGCAGGTGCCCGGCATCGCCCGGCTCGGTCCCGACGCCCTGGCCGTCACCGCCGACGAGCTGGCCGCGCGGCTGGCGGGCAGCACCGCACGCCTGAAGACCGCCCTCACCGACCAGCAGGTGCTCGCCGGGATCGGCAACGCCTACTCCGACGAGATCCTGCACGTCGCCCGGCTGTCGCCGTTCGCGCCGGCGGGCCGGCTCACCGACGAGCAGCGGCAGGCGCTGTACGACGCGCTGCGCACGGTGCTCCTCGACGCCGTGAGCCGTTCCGTGGGCCAGGATGCCGCGCGGCTCAAGGGTGAGAAGCAGTCCGGGATGCGGGTACACGCCCGCACGGGCCTGCCGTGCCCGGAGTGCGGCGACACCGTCCGCGAGGTCGCCTACGCCGAACGTTCCTTCCAGTACTGCCCCACGTGCCAGACCGGCGGGAAGATCCTCGCGGACCGGCGGCTGTCGCGGCTGGTCAAGTGAGTGGTGTCGTTCGAGACCCGCGCAGATCCGGAAGGACACCACGGCGGTAGCGTGCGGCTGTGACGGTTCTCGACGGTCTCCGCGGGGGTGCCCGCACGCTCGACCCCGGCTACTTCGCGCTCGTGATGGCGACCGGCATCGTGTCGATCGGCATGCACCTGCAGGGCCTGGTCACGGTGTCGGCCGCGTTACTGCTGGTGTCCGTCGCCGCCTACGCCGTCCTGCTGGTGTTGACCGGGTGGCGGCTCGTGCGGTTCCGCGGCGAGGTCCGCGCCGACCTCACCGACGCGAGCCGCGCGTTCGGGTTCTTCACGTTCGTCGCGGGCAGCAACGTGCTGGGGATCCGCCTGACCATGGACGGGTGGCACTCGACGGCGGCGGTCCTGCTCGTCGGCGCGGCCGCGACGTGGCTCGTGCTCGGCTACGTGATTCCCTGGACGGCGGTGCTCGGCACCCGCAGACGCCCGGTGATCGCCAAGGCCAACGGCAGCTGGTTCGTGTGGGTGGTCGCGGCCCAGTCGGTCGCGCTCGCCGCAGCCACCCTCGAGCCGATCTACGACGACCTGCGGCGGCCGCTGTCGCTGGTGGCCGTGTTCGCGTGGTCGGTCGGCCTGTTCCTCTACGCCGCGGCGGGCGTGTTCGTCGCGGCCCGGATGATGCAGTATCCGCTCCGGCCGGTGGACCTCACGCCGTCGTACTGGGTGTCGATGGGCGCCGCGGCGATCACCGTGGTGGCCGGCTCACGCATCGTGGCGATGGAGTCGGCCCCGATGGTCGACGCCACCCGTGGACTCGTCGCCGGGCTGGTGGTGGTGTTCTGGGCGTTCGCGACGTGGCTGCTGCCCGCCCTCGTCGCCGCCGGGTGGTGGCGGCACCGCACCCACCGCATCCGGCTGCGCTACGAGCCGGGCCTGTGGTCGGTGGTCTTCCCGCTCGGGATGTACGGCGTCGCCGGGGTCTACCTCGCCGAGGCCGACGAGTTGCCGTGGGTCGGGGTGGTCGGCAGGACGGAACTGTGGGCGGCCGTGACGGTGTGGGCGGCGGTGTTCGCGGCGATGCTCGTGCACCTGTGGCGCACGGTGCTGCGTCCGCGTCCGGCTACCGTGGGCCGGTGACGACCGAGGACCTCGACGACGATTCCGTGCACGGCGTGCTGCACCACCCGGCCGGTGTCCCGCGCGGCGCGGTGGCGCTGACCCACGGGGCCGGCGGCAACTGCGACGCGGCGATCCTGCGGCAGGTGTGCAACGCGTTCGCCGACGCCGGGTTCCTCGCGTTGCGGTTCGACCTGCCGTTCCGGCGCCGGCGGCCGAAGGGGCCGCCGCAGCCGTCGCGAGCGGCGGAGGACCGGGCCGGGATCGCGGCGGC
Source organism: Rhodococcus sp. M8 (assembly GCF_015654185.1). NCBI lineage: Bacteria > Bacillati > Actinomycetota > Actinomycetes > Mycobacteriales > Nocardiaceae > Rhodococcus > Rhodococcus sp. M8. The sequence goes on along the minus strand of NZ_CP064065.1, from coordinate 5,308,814 downwards.
GGCCGAGGCGATGCGGGTCCGCACAGTCGGCCCACTCGTGCTCGGCGGCGTCTCGTACGGCGGCCGGCAGACGTCGATACTTGCCGCCGAGCAGCCCGACGTCGCGGACGCGCTCGTACTGCTGTCCTACCCGCTGCACCCGCCGGGCAAGCCCGGGAAGGCCCGCACCGAGCACCTGCCGTCCCTGACGGTGCCGACGGTCTTCGCGCACGGCGACCGGGACCCGTTCGGCAGCCTGGACGAGATGCGCGCCGCGCTGACCTTGATTCCGGCGCCCGTCGTGCTGGTCCCGGTGACCGGCGCGGCGCACGACCTCGGCAAGGCGAAGACCGATCCGGCACCGCCGATCGTGCACGCCGTGTCCGGACTGCTCTCGGACACGGCGTCCCGGCCGTGACACCCGCGGCCGCGGGTGTCACGCGTCGGTGGCGTGGGCCCGGCCGGAGGGCGGCGACCGCTGCCCTCCAGCCGGGCCTGGTCTCGTGTAGATCCTCGACGACGGCGGCCGGGGCGGTCTGTCGCATCCTCCACGAGCCGACCCGCCGTTGTGGCCGGTGTCAGGCCGTCGGTTCGCCCCTCCAACCTCCGACGGGACGCGGAAGCCGGGGCTAGAGTCGATCAGGTCGGACGTGGGAGCAGGGGAGGTGGGCGGTGCCTACGTCTCGGTTGCGGACCAACGCGAGGACCCTGCCGATCATCCTGGCCCTGTCCCTCGCCTTCACGATCACGGTCGTCGACCCGCTGGTGCTGAGCCTGAATCTGCCGCAGGTGAGCCGGGCCCTCGACGTGCCACCGCAGGTCGTCGGATTGCTGGGCGGTATGGCGACGCTGGTGATGGCCGCAGCCGTCCTCGCCGCGGGCAACCTTGGCGACGCGTTCGGGCTTCGACGCTTGCTGAGGTCGGGACTGGTCGTCGTCACGGTCGCCAATCTGCTCTCCATGCTCTCGCCCAACTACGCTTTTCTGCTTGCGATGCGCGTGTTGGACGGATTGGGAATGACGGCGCTGCTCGGAGTGCCGCTGGCCCTGCTCAAGACGTCCGTGACGGACAAGCAGCGGCCGACGGCCATCGGCGTTTTCGTGGCCATCGAGATGGTTCTCTGCGGGGTACTGCCCGCGTTGACGGGTTGGGCGGTGGCGGCCGTCGGCTGGCGAGTTGTGTTCCTGGTCGCACCGCTGCTTGCCATGATCTCGCTTCTGCTGACGGCGAGGTACGTCCCGGAGACGCCCGTTCAGCATCGCGCTCGGCTGGACGTGGCCGGCGTCATCCTGGTCGGTATGGCCCTCCTGGCACTCGTCATCGGACTGGCAGCCGCGCAGAACGGCGTCTTCCGGCCCGAGACATGGCTGCCGCTGGCCGTCAGCGTGGTCGCCGCCGTGCTTTTCGTTCGCCACGAACACCGCACCCCCGAACCGGCACTGGACCTGGCTCTGTTCGGAAGCCGGCCCTTCAGCGTGGCTCTGGCGGCGGCCTTTACGCTGAATTTTCTCATGGCAGGGCTCGGCATCGTCCTGGGGCAGTTCGGCAGTGTGGTGCTCGCGCTGTCACCGGAGACCATCGGCCTGTTGTTCCTCCCCGGCACACTGCTGATCGCCGGTTTCGTGGTCTTGTCCGGGAGCCTGGTGGGGAAGTTCTCGCCGAGACCGGTGATGGTCGTCGGCCTCCTGCTCATGGCAACCGGCGGACTGCTGATGGCGGGCACGGTCAACCCGGCAATGGCGCTGTGGTTGCTCGTGGCGGCCGTATGGCTGTACAACCTGGGCTCGATGGTGACCTCCACATCGGTGTCCGAGACGGTGCTCTCCCAGGCGCCGAGCGGGCAGTCCGGAACGGTGGCTTCCGTGCAGTTGGCCTTCGGGATGACCGGCTATGCGTTCGGGCCCACCGTGTACCTGCTGCTTCTCAACGTATTCTTCCAGCGAGAATGGCTGGCCGACACCGAGGCTCGCGGGCTGACGGCGACTCAGGGCGAGCAGGCCGTGGATGCCGCGCGTAGCGCGGTGGCGCAGAGCCCCGGCGGCGCCGGGTACGACCCGAACTTGCTTCGGCAGGTGGGCGGTCTCGATCTCGGAGCGGACTTGGCCGACGCGGTGCGACTCACCATGCTGACTGTCAGCGCCCTGCCGATCGCTGTGGCGGTGGCGGCCTTTGTGCTCATGTCCCGCCGCAAGAGGCCGATCAGGACGGTACGCAGGTGACCACCAGCACGTCCCTACGTGCCGGCTTGCCGCGGTCGACCGCTCGGATCGGCGAAACACCGTGCCGGGTGCAACGGTCGTCGCCCAGGAGGAAGGTGCCGGGTTCGCGCAGGGTCGTCGTCAGAAGTCGATCGCCCTCCGGGCCGAACACCGAACTTTCGCCGCCGAGGGCATTGTCGACGCCGATCAACAGGGAACTGACCAGCGTGACACCGTCGCGGTGCACGCCCTCGGGCGTGGGCCGGCCCTCGTCATCCGCCGTTGCGACCACGCGGAACGGATGCACCCAGACCGTCCATTCGGGAGCTTCGTCGAGGACCGGCGCGATCCGGCCCACCAGCTTCACCGTGCGCTCGAACAGCGGATCTTCGAGGAACGCGGCTGTCAGCGGTTCGAAATGGCGGTCTCGTGCGAGGTAGAGGGCGTTGGAGTCGTCAGGCTGTACGAATTCACGGTGCGCCGTCGGCGCCAGCGCGCCGTCGGCCGCCCGGTACCGGAACCGGCCGTAGCGCCGCAGCCGGTGAACGCCCTGTTCTGCCGCGTACGGGTCGGGCGCAAGCTCCTCCCAATGCGCGGAGAACCGAACCCACGCATCGGCGTCGGCACCGATGGATCGCCACAGGTCTGCCGCCGACATCAAGAACGTGCCCACGGAGGCGAGTGCTCGCCGGGCGGCTTCGACCGGATCCGTGCCGGCCTCCGTACCTCCCGCGGCTTCTTCCCTCATCTGCTCAGAGGTAGCAAGGACGGTCCCGACGCGCAACCATCGCCGGTGCAGACGGATGAACGCAGCTACCCACCGAAAAGGCGCCGAACGAAATCCATTGGGTCGAAGAGCGCGAACGCCACCGTCGGCACGGCGAGTTGCCCCGAAGCGGCCTCCGCCCGCCCGACGCGGCAGGCCCCGGTCAGGGAGTCTGCCGCGCCCGGCGTAACCCGTCGAGATCGTCCTGCACCCGTGCGCTCACGGCCACCGGATACGGCGCTCCCGCCTCGTCGAGGGAACGAAGCGCCGGCGGAAGAGCGTCGATCTGCTGCCGTGCACGCCGTCGCGCCGCGTCGAGCCCGGCGTCGTACTGCGACAGCCGCCGCCCGCCCCGCATCACGGGCACCAGCAGCGCCTCACCCGGGAGGTTCTCGTCGGGCCGGCCGATGATGTCGCCTGCGAAGACGCCGCCGTCGACCCGGCGGTACACCTGCTTGCGCCCGGGAGGGAGGACCTTGCCGCTCGACAGCTTCGTCCGCCCGACGCCGGCGTACTCGACGAGCTTGTATGCCATGTCGAGCGTGGGCGCGTCCTGGGCGACGGAGAGCTGGGTGCCCACCCCGAAGCCGTCGATGGGACAGCCGTCGGCCAGCAGTGCCGCCACGCTGTACTCGTCGAGGCCCGACGAGGCGAAGATCCGGACGTCGTGCAGACCCGCCGCGTCGAGCCGGGCGCGCGCCGCCTTCGACAGCGCCCCGAGATCCCCGGAATCCAGCCGGACCGCCCGCACGTCGAACCGGTCGCCCAGTCGCTCGGCCAGTTCGACGACCAGGTCGACGCCGCGGAGTGTGTCGTAGGTGTCGACGAGCAACGTCGTGCCGGGGTTGAGCCGGGCGAACGCCTCGAAGGCGTCGAACTCGTCGTCGAACGCCTGGACGAAGCTGTGGGCCATCGTGCCGAACGCGGGTATTCCGTATTCCTTGGCCGCGCACAGGTTGGAGGTTCCCGCCGCACCCGCGAGGTAGCTGGTCCGGGCGACCTCGAGGGCGGCGTCGGTGCCGTGGGCCCGGCGCGCCCCGAAATCCACCACCAGCCGCCCGCGGGCGGCCTCGACCACCCGCGCGGCCTTGCTCGCGAGGACACACTGCAGGTGGATCCGGTTCAGAACGAAGGTCTCGACGAGCTGCGCCTCCAGGATCGGCGCGACGACCTGGACGATCGGCTCGTTCGGAAAGACGACGGTGCCCTCCGGCACGGCCCACACGTCGCCGGTGAAACGCACCCCGGCGAGCCGCTCGAGGAACTCGTCGGAGAACAGGCCGAGGCCGCGCAGGTACTGCAGGTCGTCCTCCTCGAACCGGAACGCCTCGAGGAAATCGAGCACGTCGGGCAGGCCGGCGGCCAGCACATAGGACCGCCCCGGCGGAAGCTTGCGGAAGAACGTCTCGAACACGGCCGTGTCCGACATTCCCAGAGCCAGATAGGCCTGCGCCATCGTGACCTCATACAGGTCGGTGAACAGCGCGGCACCGCGCGGCGGAACTCCCATGGCAGCCGTCACCCGTCTCCGTCGAACCCGGCCCGTCCGGGCCCGTTCTCCATATGCGGATTCTCACACGCCGGCGACGGGCTGCGGCCGTGTTGCCCCCTTTTGCCGCGGTGCACGGACCGGCACGCAGGGCCGCGCGAGGAGTGCACCTATGCTGACGGGTGTGAGCGCTCCCGGTGACAACGGCACGATCGACGACACCGCCGACATCGACGGACTGCTCGCCGAGATCCGTGAACGGCTCACCGACACCGTTACCACCCCGGCGAGCATGCAGAGCCTGCTCGAGGCGGTGCTCGTCGTCGGGTCGGGCCTCGAACTCGACTCCATGCTGCAGCGCATCGTCTCCGCGGCCGTCGCGCTGCTCGGCGCCCGCTACGGTGCGCTCGGCGTGCGGGCGCCCGACGGCGGGCTGTCGGAGTTCGTGTACGTCGGCATCGACCCGGCCGAGCGCAGCCGCATGGGGCACCTGCCCGAGGGCCGGGGCCTGCTCGGCCTGCTCATCAACGACCCGCGGCCGGTGCGGATCGCGGACCTGTCGGAGCATCCCGCCTCGATCGGCTTCCCACCCGGCCACCCTCCGATGAAGAGCTTCCTCGGCACGCCGATCATGGTGCGCGGCAGGGTTTTCGGAAGCATCTATCTCACCGAGAAGATCGACGGTCCCGCCTTCACCGAAGAGGACGAGGTGATCCTGAAGGTCCTCGCCACCTCCGCGGGCGTCGCGATCGACAACGCCCGCCTGTTCGAGGGGTCCCTCACCCGAGAACGCTGGCTCGAGGCGGTGGCCGCGATCAACTCACGGTTGCTGGTGGGCGGTTCCGTCGACGAGACCCTGGCGCTGCTGGTCGACCGGGTCCGGGACCTCGCCCACACCGTGGGCACCTACGTCCTGCTGGTCGACGGCACCGAGGGGACCGTCCGGGCCGCCGCCGCGCCCGGCCCGCCGGCGACGGGCTCGCGTCTCGACCTCACCGATTCTCCTGTGCTGCAGGCGATCCGCACCAGGCGCACACTGATCACCGACAACCTCGAGGGGCTTCCGGCAGCCGGCGCGGGCCGCGCCGCGATCCTGCCGCTGTCCGCCACGTCGGGGGTCACCGGCGTACTGATCGCCACTCGGTCGGCCCGTTCCGATGCGTGGGACGACGCGGAGGTGACGCGCCTCAAGTCCATGGCCGACCTGGTCACGGTGGCACTCGAATTCGCGGCGCAACAACGCAAGAAGCGGCTGCTCGACGTGCTCGCCGACCGGGACCGGATCGCACAGGATCTGCACGACAACGTGATCCAGCGCCTCTTCGCCACCGGGATGAGCCTGCAGAGCACCCTGGTGCCCGGCACCGATCCGGACCGGGTCGCGGACATCGTCCAGCACGCCGTCGAGCAGCTCGACCGTACGGTCCGCGAGATCCGCACCACCATCTTCGATCTGCATACCACCGGCGCCGCGGCGTCGACCAGCCTGCGGCGGCGGCTGCTGGATGTGGTCGGCGACCTGACCACTCAGTCCCCCGTGGCGCCGAACGTCCAATTCGCCGGCGCCATCGACACTCTCGTACCCGCACGCATCCATCCGCATGCCGAGGCGGTGCTGCGGGAGGGACTGAGCAACGCGCTGCGCCACTCGCAATCGGAGAAGATCTCCGTATCCGTCACCGCGGGCGACGAGTTCACGATCGAGATCGTCGACGACGGCATCGGGCTGCCGGACACCCCGCGCCGCAGCGGCCTCGCGAACCTCGAGCGGCGCGCCCAGCAGTGCGGCGGACGCTGCAGCACCGGACCCGGCGAGAGGGGCGGGACGCGCGTGCTGTGGCAGGTCCCCCTGTGACCCGGGGTCCCCGTCAGACCTCGCGCTGCTTGCGCAGCTCGGTGGCGAGCACCGCGGCCTGCGTGCGGCGCTGCATCCCGAGCTTGGCCAGCAGCCGCGAGACGTAGTTCTTGATCGTCTTCTCCGCCAGGAACAGCCGCTCGGCGATCTCGCGGTTGGTCAGGCCCTCCCCGATCAGCTCGAACACGGCCCGCTCCTGCTCCGACAGCTCGGCGAGCGGGTCCGCCGTGCGGGACGCGCGGATGCGTTCCATGAGCGCGGCCGTCGCCCGGCTGTCGAGCAGCGAGCCGCCGGCCGCGACGGTCCGGATCGCCGAGACCAGGTCGGTGCCGAGGATCTGCTTGAGGACGAATCCGGACGCGCCCGCCATGATCGCGTCGAACAGGGCCTCGTCGTCGGCGTAGGAGGTGAGCATGAGCGCGCGCAGCTCCGGCATGCGGGCCCGCAGCTCGCGGCACAGTTCGACGCCGTTGCCGTCGGGCAGGCGCACGTCGAGCACCGCGACTTCGGCTCCGCTGCCCGGGATGCGGGTCAGCGCCTCACCGACCGACGCGGCCTCCCCGACAACCGTGAAGTCGGGCACGCTGTCGAGCAGGTCGACCAACCCGCGCCGCACGATCTCATGGTCGTCGACGAGAAATACCCGAGGCATCGTCCCTCACCTTTCCTGACACCGGCATTGCGGTGACCATCGTCTCAGCTCGCTCGCGCGCCGCCGACCCCGGGCCGTTCGACGGCAGTTTCGGGACCTTCGGCACATGCGCCCGGTGCAGCCCGCGGGCGATGCTCGGACAGTCATCCTCGATGAGCCGTGCGAGGTGACCGACCAGGACGAGGAGGCTGCGATGTCCACGGTGCCCGACACCTGGTCCACGAGCGACACCGAGGTGATCGCGCGTGCCGTGATCGAGGCCCCCTCGATCCACGACACTCAGCCGTGGAACCTGCGCCTCCCGGCCCGCACGGCCGAACTCGAGGAGCGGGTCGAGTTCGCCGCCCCCGGCCAGGACCCCCTGCGCCCGGATCGGCTGATCTCGTGCGGAGCCGCCGTCGCCAACCTCGAACTCGGCATCCGGGTGCTCGGCTGGAGCACCCGGACCCTGCTGCTGCCCGAGCCGGAGCGGCCCGAGCTGATCGCACGGATCGAGGCAGCGGCGCCGGCCACTCCTTCGAGCACCGACCTGGGGTTCTTCGCCGCCATCTCGCACCGGCGCAGCCACCGCGAGTCGTTCGCCCGGATCCCGGTGCCGGCGACCACCATCGCCGACGTGATGGCCGCCGCCGACCTCCCCGGGGTCGAGGTTCGCCTGCTGGCGTCGGACGAGGCCCCGGCGCTCGCCGACATGCTCACCTACTCGGCCGACGCGATGCGCCGCAATCCGTACTACCAGCGCGAGATGTTCCGGTGGACGTCGCACTGGCACCCCGAGGGCAACGCCGAGGTGGTGACCGACTGGGGCGCCGATCTCGACGCCGGCGGACCCGCCGGGCGCGCGCTGATCACCACCGGTGTGCCGGACACCGCCGAACTCGCGGCGGCCATCGACCGGGAGACCGTGCTGGTGTTCTCGGTGCACTCCGGCGATCCGATCGACCTGGTCCGGGTGGGCATCGCGTCCGAGCGGGCGTGGCTGGCGGCGGTCGACGCCCGGTTGTCGGCGTCCGTACTCACCTATCCACTGCGCGTGGAGGATTCGGCTGACCGGCTCGCCGAGCGGATGGACATCGACGGCCTGCCGCAACTGATCATGCGCATCGGGTTCTGACCCGACCGAACCGACCGCCGGGCGCCGCAGGGGGGCGCCCGGGGTCCCACCAGAGAGGGAATACATCACTGTGACCAGGGAACTCACGGATCTCGAACTGCTCCGAGAGCTCGAGCCGATCGCCGAGGACAACGTCCACCGCCACCTGGCGATGGCGAAGGACTGGCATCCGCACGACTACGTTCCGTGGGACGCGGGCCGCAACTTCGCCGCCCTCGGCGGCATCGACTGGGACCCCGACCAGTCCGCGCTGTCCGAAACCGCGCAGGCAGCGATGATCACCAATCTGCTCACCGAGGACAACCTGCCCTCCTACCACCGCGAGATCGCCGAACACTTCAGCCTCGACGGCGCCTGGGGCACGTGGGTGGGCCGCTGGACGGCCGAGGAGAACAAGCACTCCGTCGTCATGCGGGACTACCTGGTGGTCACCCGCGGTGTGGACCCCGTCGCGCTCGAGAACGCACGCATGGCGCACATGACCACCGGATTCGACCCGGGCTCGACGTCGATGCTCGAGTCCGTGTCGTACGTGACCTTCCAGGAACTGGCGACCCGGGTCTCGCACCGCAACACCGGTAAGGCCTGCGGGGATCCGATCGCGGACCGCATGCTCGCCCGCGTCGCCGCGGACGAGAACCTGCACATGATGTTCTATCGCAACATCGTCGAGGGCGCCCTCGACATCGCCCCCGACCAGACGCTCGCCGCGATCATGAGCGTGCTGACCCGCTTTCGGATGCCGGGCGCGTCGATGGCGAACTTCCGGCGCAACGCCGTGCTGATCGCCAAGGGCGGCATCTACGACCTGCGGCAGCATCTCGACGACGTGGTGCTGCCGGTGCTCCGCAAGTGGCGCGTGTTCGACCGCACCGACTTCGGCGGCCGCGGCGAACAGCTGCGCGAGGACCTCGACGCCTTCCTCACCGACCTGCAGACGAAGGCCGAGCGGTTCGAGGAGGCCCGGGACCGGGCGCTGGCCCGTCAGGCCCGGCGCGACGAACACGCAGGGGCGAGCGCATGACCAGCGTGCGCGAGCCCGGATCCCGGGAGGACCGCGACACCGGGTCGGCAGAGCTGTTCGGCTCGGTGCTCGACATGGCCCGCGCCGCGAAACGCGGCGACGTGTCCGGATGGCTCACCGTCAAGAGCGGCACGCACCGCCCGGAGGACGTCGCCTTCCTCAGTTCGCAGATGCTCGGCGTGCTGATCGAGAACGACGCCGTCCGTCGCGGGGTGCATCCCGCCGACGTGTGGAGCGAGCTGCGCCGGCGCGGCCTCGACGACTTCGGCTGACCACGCGGCGACCCGGAACCACCCGGCGACGATGCCTGGCACCCGCTCAGGGTGCCGGGCATCGAGCGTCCGGGTACGTTCCCGGTGGTCGGCGCTGCGGTGCTTCCCGCGCGCGTAGGGACGCGCGCGGGAAGCACCCTGCCGCGCCACCACATGCGGCGCAGGCCGCGACGGGACGGCTACTTCTCGCCGTCCGGCCGGACGATCAGCACGGGGCAGTCGGCCGTCTGCATCAGCGCGTTGCTGGTCGATCCGAGCAGCAGGCCCTTGAAGCCGCCGCGGCCGCGGGAGCCCACGACGATCAGCTGGGCGCGTTCGGCGTACTCGCTCAGCACCCGCACCGGCCGGTCCCGCGCGACGACGCGCTCGACGACGACGTCCGGGTAACGCTCCTGGAACCCGGCGAGGTTCTCGGCGAGCACGACCTCCTCCCCCGTCTGGATCCTGCTCCACTGCGGATCCTCGGGCACCGCGCCCAGGGACGGCTGCACGCTCACGTCGCTCCACACGTTCACCGCGACGAGCGTCGCCTTGCGGGCGGCCGCCTCGGCGAACGCCACCTCGACCGCGCGCACGGAGGCCTCGGAACCGTCGACGCCGACCACGACCGGGCCGTCGGAGGGCGGTGCCCCGTCGAGGGTGCGGCCGCGCACGATCGCGACCGGGCAGTGGGCGTGCGAGGCGAGACCGAGGGTGACGGAGCCGACGAGCAGCCCCTTCACCTCCCCGAGCCCGCGCGAGCCGAGCACGATGGTGTCGGCCCGGTTCGAGAGGTCGACGAGGGTGGGGACGACCTTGCCCTCGATCTGCTCCGTGGTGATCTCGACCGGGCCCTGCTCGTCGGCGATGCGCTTGGCGAGCACCTTGGCACTGTCGAGCCGCGCCCGCGCCGTCTCCTTCATCTCCTCGTGGAAGCTCTCCGCGAGGTAGGGCTCGGAGTAGTAGAACGCGGGGATGTGCACGACGGTGACGATGTGCAGCGGCAGCGCGCGGGCCGCGGCAGCGCGGGCCGCCCAGATCACCGCGGTCGCCGCCGCGTCGGATCCGTCGACCGCGACGACGATCGGTTGGGTTTCGGTCATGAATTCCCCTCTGTCGGCGGGCCGGTGGGCCCGGGTTCTCACATCGGCGCGGGTGTCAGTTGCAGATCTCCCGCAGCTGTTCGATCAGTCGGACCCGGCCGGCGGTGTTCTCCGCGATCGGGTTGACGTTGAGGGTGGTGACGCCGGCTTCGGCGAACGCGGCGACGCGTTCCCGGACGTAACTCTCGGGCCCGATGAGCGAGACCGCCCGCACCAGGTCGTCGGGCACCGCGGCGGCGGCCTCCTCCTTCCGGCCTGCGAGGTACAGGTCCTGGATGGTCTCCGCCTCCTTCGCGTACCCGTAGCGGACGGCGAGGTCGTTGTAGAAGTTCTTGCCCTTCGCCCCCATGCCGCCGATGTACAGCGCGAGGTGCGGGCGTACGAAGTCGAGCAGGAAGTCGACGTCGTCGCCGATCGCGAGCGCCGCGCCGACGTAGACCTGCAGGTCCCCGAGCGCGGGATCGCGCTTGGCCTTGCCGCGCGCGAGGGACTCGCCCCACACGTCGGCGGCCTTCTCGGGATAGAAGAAGATCGGTTCCCAGCCCTCGGCGATCTCGGCGGTCATCTCGACGTTCTTGGGGCCGATCGCGGCGATCAGGACGGGGATGCGTTCGCGCACCGGGTGATTGATCAGCTTGAGCGGCTTGCCGAGTCCGGTGCCCTTCTCCGGCGGCAGCGGGATCTGGTAGTACTTGCCCTGGTACTCGACCTTCTCCCGGCGCCACACCTGGCGGCAGATGTCGACGAGTTCACGGGTCCGGCCGAGCGGCGCGTCGTATTTGACGCCGTGGAATCCCTCGATGACCTGCGGGCCGGACGCACCGATGCCCAGGACGAAGCGGCCGTCGGAGACGTAGTCGAGACCTGCGGCGGTCATCGCCGTCAGGCTCGGCGTGCGGGTGTAGATCTGGAAGATGCCCGAGGCCAGCTCGAGTCGTTCGGTCTTGGCCGCGAGGTAGCCGAGCTGGCTGACCGCGTCGAACGAGTACGCCTCCGGTACGAAGACGATGTCGAGGCCGGCCCGTTCGAGATCGGCCACCTCCGCCGCCGTCTCGGCGAATCCGCCGCTGTAGTTCAATCCCATCCCGATGCGCATCCGCATACCCCGTGATTCGTTGGTGCGTGGTCCTGCCGGGCACGCTCGTACCCGTGTGCCAGGTACCCTACCGCCGGGGTGTGGCGCGACCTTCAGGACTCGTCGGGGCGCACCACCATGACGGGGCACTGCGCGTCGCGGATCAGCGAGTTGCTGGTGGAGCCGAGCAGCATGCCGGTGAAGCCGCCGCGGCCGCGGCTGCCGAGCACCAGCAGCTGCGCCTTCTCCGACCAGGCCAGCAGGTGGGCGCGCGGCCCGTCGACGTACACCTCGCGACGCACGTTCACGTCGGGGTAGCGGTCGTGGAACCCGGCGAGGCGCTCGGCGAGCAGGGCCTGCTCGGATTCCGCGAACGCGTTCGGGTCGATCGAAACCTCCACGGCCTCGTCGAAGGTGCCCCGCCGCATGTCGCTCCACACGTGCACCGCGACGAGGTCGACGCCGCGCAGGCCGGCCTCCTCGAACGCCGCGCGGACGGCCTTCTCGCTGAGGGGGCTGCCGTCGACCCCGACGACGACGGGCCGGGTGTCGGGCAGGGTCTCCGGAGCCTTGCCGCGGACGACGACGACCGGGCAGCGACCGTGGCTGGCGACGGACACCGGGGTGGAGCCGAGCAGTGCCTCGCCCACCCGGCCGGTGCCGGAGGAGCCGAGCACGAGCATCCGCGCGCGGGCGGACAGGTCGATGAGCCAGCGCGCGCTGCCGGTGGCGGCGAGCCGGGTGGTGATCTCGAGTGCCGGCGCGACGGTGCGGGCGACCTCCTCGGCGCGCTGCAGCAGCGTCTTGCCCTCGTCCTCGACCCATTCGAAGACCTGTGCGGTCTGGATGAACGGCGCCCCGCTGTAGCCGCTGGGGGCGAAGTCGAGAGCGTGCACGATGTGCAGCGGCAGCCCGCGGTCGGCGGCCGTCGCGGCGGCCCACCGGACGGCGTCGTCGGAGGCCGGGGATCCGTCGATCCCGACCACCACGGTGTTCGAGCGCACCGCCTCGTCGTGCGTGGGCTCGTGGTGCGCCTTGCTGCCTGGGAACTTCACGTCGGTCACCGCTCTCGTCGCAGGGATCGTCCTCGGGGTCGAGGTTAATCCGCTCCCCTGGGGGCAGGAATGGTCTTTGGTCCCTCTCCGGGAAGTCCGGAGCCACTGGCCCGGTAGCGGGGATGCGGCCACAATCGTAGGCAGAGGAGGCGCATCATGTCCGGTGGACCGATCCGCATGGCGGGGCCCGCGGCCCACAAGGTCCGCGCGGCGGACGTGATGAGCACGCCGGTGCTGGCCGTGACGGTCGACGCCACCCTGGAGCGGGCCGGGGAGGTGCTGGCCCGCAACGGCTTCACCACCCTCCCGGTGGTCGACGAGCACGGCCGGCTCTGCGGCCTGATCACCGAGGAGGCGCTGGCGGGGGCGCATCTGGCGCGCCTGTCGATGTACGCCGACCTGCCGCTCGTCACCGCGATCCGCCGGCCGCTGACGGTGCGGGCGGTGGCGTTGCCGCCGGTGGCCCTCGATGCGGACGCCGAGCTGTTCGACATCGCGCGGGCGATGCTGCAGATGCGGCTGCGGTCCGTGCCGGTGGTGCGCGACGGCAGGCCGATCGGAATCGTCAGCTGGCGCAATATCCTTCCCGTGCTCGAACGCTGACGCACCGAAGCGATCTACGTCACATTAAATTGTCATTTCAGATACCAATTATCTAGTCTCAGGTCATGCAACTCACCCAGTTCACCGATCTCGGACTGAGAGTTGTCATGTACCTGGCGGCCGCCGCGCCCGACAGCTCCCCCAGCACCAAGCGCGTCGCCGAGCAGCTGCAGCTGTCGTACGCACACACCACCAAGGTGGTCGCACGATTGAGCGAACTCGGCGTCGTCACGACCCGCCGCGGCCGCGGCGGCGGACTGACCATCACCGAGCTCGGCCGGGGCGCGTCCGTCGGATGGCTCACCCGGCAACTCGAAGGCGACGGCGAGGTCGTCGCCTGCGAGGGCGACAAACCGTGCCCGCTGCGGGAAGGATGCAGCCTCCGCGGCGCACTGCGCCGAGCCCAGGAGTCCTTCTACGCGGCGCTCGACTCCGTCACCGTCGCCGATCTCACCCGGGCCCCCACCCGCACCGTCCTGCTCGATCTCACCCGCCCCGCCGTCTGACCGCACGGTTCCACAGCCCGGAACCGGCCCAGCCCTACCCGAAACGGAGTTCACGATGCCGCTCTCAGCCGAGTCCAAGGAAGTTGTCCGCGCCACCCTCCCCGCCGTGGGTGCCGCCATCGGCGACATCACCCCGCTGTTCTACAAGAAGATGTTCGCCGCGCACCCCGAACTCGAGCGCGACCTGTTCAACCGCGGCAACCAGAAGCAGGGCGAACAGCAGAAGGCCCTGGCCGGCTCCATCGCCGCCTTCGCGACCCTGCAGCTCGATCCCGACCCGGCCCGGGTCGAGGCGATCCTGTCCCGCATCGCGCACAAGCACGCCTCCCTCGGCATCAAGCCCGACGAGTACTGGATCGTCCACAAGCACCTGTTCGAGGCGATCGTGGAGGTCCTCGGCGAGGCCGTCACCCCCGAGGTCGCCGCGGCCTGGGACGAGCTGTACTGGCTGATGGCCAACACGCTCATCAAGCTCGAGGACGACCTGTACAAGGCCGCGGGCGTCGCGCCGGGCGACGTGTGGCGCACCGTCCGGGTCGCCGAGCGCCGGCACCAGTCCGCCGACACCGTCTCGTTCGTCCTGACCTCGCTCGACGGCGCTCCGCTGCCCGCTTTCCGTCCGGGACAGTATCTTTCGGTGGGCGTGAAGCTGCCCGACGGGGCCCGCCAGATCCGCCAGTACAGCCTGACCAACGCGCCGGCCCAGGGCGACTGGCGCATCACCGTCAAGCGGATCGTGGCGACCACCACCCCCGACGGCACCGTCGCGCCGGCCGGTGAAGTGTCGAACTTCCTGTACGACAACGTCTTCGAGGGTGACGAGTTGCAGGTCACCACCCCGTTCGGCGACCTGGTGCTGCCCGACGACGGCGCCCCGCTGCTGCTGGCCTCCGCCGGCATCGGCTGCACCCCGATGATCGGTATGCTCGCGCACCTCGCGGAAACCGGTGACGAGCGAAAGGTTTCGGTGCTGCACGCCGACCGCTCCGTCGCCAACCACGCGCACCGGCACGAGCTGGCCACCCTCGTCGAGCGCATCCCGTCCGCCGAGGTGCACCGGTGGTACGAGGACCTCGGCGCCCGCGAGCCGCTCGAGACCGTGCGCGTAGGCCGGGCCGACGTGTCGGACCTGCCGCTCGACCCGAACACCAAGGCGTACCTGTGCGGTCCGCTGCCGTTCATGCTCTCGCTGCGCGAGGCCCTCATCGAGCGCAACGTGCCCGCCGAGAACATCCACTACGAGGTGTTCGGTCCCGACAGCTGGGCCCCGAACGCCTGAGTCGCCTCCGACCGTGCCCCGGCCCCCGCGGCCGGGGCACGGTCGTCTCCACGATCCGGCGCTAGGCTCGCTCGCATGGACGATGCTCCGGCCCCCGCCGGCGCGGGCCGCACCCGCCGGGCCGGCCGGATCGGACTGCTCGTGCTGCTCCTCGTCGGGCTCGCGGCCACGCTGCGGACCCCGGCGGCACCCGCACCGGCCGACGCTCCCCCCACCGCGTTCAGCGCCGTCCGCGCGACGACCCACGTCGAGGCGGTGGCGGCGCGGCCGCGCACCCCGGGTTCGGCCGGCCATGCCGCGACCCGGGAGTACCTGGTCCGCACCCTCGACGACCTCGGCTGGTCCGTCCGCGTCGACGACGGCGTCGGCTGGTCGGCCACCGCCATGCAGGGCACCCAGCGGGGCGGCCGGGTCGCGAACGTCGTCGCCACCCTGCCCGGCACCGACCCCACCGGCACCGTCGTGCTCGCCGCGCACTACGACACCGTCGCCGGCTCCCCCGGCGCGGGCGACGACGGGATCGGGATCGCCACGGTGCTCGAGGCGGCCCGCGCCCTGACCGCCGGCCCCCGTCCCCGGAACGACGTCACGGTGCTCGTGACCGACGGCGAGGAACGCGGCCTGCTCGGCGCCGAGGAGTACACGCGGCGGCAACCGGCCGACGCGAGGCCGACGGTGGTGCTCAACCACGAGGCCCGCGGCAACGGCGGGATCCCCGTCACCTTCCGGATCTCCTCCCCCAACGCGGGTCTCGTGGGTGTGCTGTCCGGCGTGCCCGGCACGACCGCGGACTCGTTCACCCAGACGGCGTTCGAGTTGCTGCCCAACGACACCGACTTCCGCCGCCTTACCGAGGCCGGCATGCACGCCGCGGACACCGCGATCGCCGGCGGCGGCGCCTACTATCACAGTCCCCTCGACACCCCGGACCGGCTCGACACCGCGTCGCTGCAGCGCATGGGAGAAACCACCCTTGCTGCGGCACAGCGGTTCTCGTCCGCCGACCTGGCAGAGCTCGGCTCGGGGGGCGACGACGTCGTCGTCACGCTGCCCTGGGGGCCGGTGCACTACCCGCGCCCGCTCGAGATCGCCCTGACCGCGCTGCTCGCCGCCGTCACCGGCGCCCTCGCGGCCCGGCGGATCCGGGACGGTGCCGCCTCGGCGGGCTGTCTCGCGGCGTCGGGCGGGATCTCGATCGCCGTGGCGGCCGCGGCGGCGGGTGCGGCGTTCGTGCCGTGGTGGCTCGCGCTGCGGATCGCTCCCGGTCAGGCCTCGGCGGTCCTGCGCGAGCCGTACCTGCCGGTGCCCTATCAGGTCGCCGCGGCGGCCGCGGCCGTCGCCGTCCTGCTCGCGGCGTATCCGCCGGTGCGCCGCCGTGTCGGCCCTGCCGCGTTCGCGACGGGCGCGCTGCTCGCCGTGACGGTCACCGCCCTGGCCGCGCTGCCCTTCCTCGGCGTCGCGACCGTCCTGGTGCTGCCGGCGCTGCCCGCGGCGATCGCCGCGCTCGTCGTGGACCTGCTGCCCACCGATCGGCGCGGGTGGCGGACGCCGGTGACGCTGGCCGGGACAGTTCCGGCGGTCGTGGTGCTCGTGCCCGCCGCGGTGGCGTCGTTCGACGCCGGTCTGCTCACCGGAGCGCCGCTCGCGGGGGTGTTCGTCGCGGTGCTGTTCGCGCTGGCGCTGCCGCTCGTCGACGCCGCCGGCGCGCCGTCGCAGCTGCGGCTCGCCGCGATCGCCGCCGCGGGGGTCGTGCTCGTGGCCGCGGCGGTAGGCGGCTGGGTCAACCGCGACGGCGCCACCCCGCCGCGGCAGGAACAACTGCTCTACGCGCTGAACGCGGACACCGGTGCCGCCGTGTGGGCGTCGCCGCGCGCCCCCGCCTCGGCCTGGAGCCGCGCCCTGCTGACCGAGGAGCCGGCCACGCTGCCGGACGCGTTCCCGTGGCGCAGCGAGACCAGGTTCGCCCACGGGCCCGCGCCGGTCGCGCCGCTGCCCGCGCCCGGGCTCGCCGTCGTCGCGGACGTCACCGACGGCGACGAACGGACGCTGACCCTGCGGCTGACGTCGCCGCGCGGGGCGCCGACGATCGGGCTGTGGGTGGACGGGACGTCCGCGGCGGTGCGGGAGGCGGTGGTGGCCGGGCGGAGCGCCGCGCCGGCCGCGCCGTTCGGGTTCCTGTTCTCCGGGACCCCGGCCGAGGGCATCGAGGTGCGGCTGACCGTCGCCCCGCGCGACGGCGCGGTGGTACTGCACGTCGCCGACGTCACCGACGACCTCACCGTCGTCCCGGGCTACACCGCTCCGGACGACCGGGCCGTGGTCACCCCCGCGGTCGCGGTGACCCGCACCGTCCGGTTGTGATCATGCCGTGCCGAGCGGCCACTCGTGAACGGGCTTGCCGCCCAGCATGTTCCGGATGTAGTCACGCATCATTCCGTGCAGGGCGGTGCGCCGGTCGGCGCCGGCGTCCTCCCGTTCGACGACCTGCGCCCGCTGCCACGCCGCCCCGGTCTGCCGGTTCAGGCACCGGCCTTCGATGATGCCCAGGTACCGGTCCCGCGCCTGCTGGGACAGCCCGAAGGCGGTCAGGCCCGCGTCCGCCATGGGCAGCAGCCGGCGCAGCACGAGTTCGTCGGCGCCCACCCAGCCCAGGCCGGGCCAGTACAGCCGCGCGTCGAGGCCGTACTTGGCCCCGATCCCGAGGTTCTCGCGGGCCGCGTCGAAGCTCATGAACCGGCACAGCGGCACGTCGGCGTCGACGAGGGCGCGCAGCGCCCCGTAGTAGAACGCGGCGTTGGCCATGATGTCGAGCACCGTCGGGCCCGCCGGCAGCACCCGGTTCTCGAGCCGCAGGTGCGGGTGCTCGTCGGCGACGTCGTAGACGGGCCGGTTCCAGCGGTAGATGGTGCCGTTGTGCATCTGCAGCTCGCGCAGCCGCGGAGTCCGGCCGGCATCGAACTCGGCGATCGGATCGACGTCGGACACCTCGGGCAGCAGCGCCGGGAAGTACCGCGAGTTCTCCTCGAACAGGTCCGTCACCGAGTCGATCCAGCGCTCGCCGAACCACACCCGCGGCCGCACCCCCTGATTCTTCAGCTCCTGGGTGCGGGTGTCGGTGGCCTGCGCGAACAGCGGGATCCGGCTCTCGTGCCACAGCGCCTTGCCGGCGAGGAACGGGGAGTTCGCGGCGAGCGCCACCTGCACCCCGGCCAGGCACTGAGCGGCGTTCCAGTGGTCGGCGAAGTCCTCCGGGGCCACCCGCAGGTGCAGTTGCAGCGACGTGCAGGCCGCCTCCGGCACGACCGAGTTGGCGTCGGCCCGCAGCTGTTCGGCGTCGTCGCGGCCGGGGAGGGGCACGCCGTCGAGATCGAGCTCGATGTCCTCCCCGCGTGCGGCGAAGATCTGCTCGTTGAGGGCCTCGTAGCGCGGGTTGGCGGTGATGCGCTCCCGGTCGAGGTGGGCGAGCTCGAGCGTGGGCAGCATGCCGATCATGACGAGCTGGGCGTCCTGCCGGTGCATCCGCGTGTCGGCGCGGCGCAGCGACTCGCGCAGGGTGTTCTCGATGTCGAGGGTGGCGTCACCGGCGAACGGCCCGGGATCGACGTTCATCTCGACGTTGAACTGGCCCAGCTCGGTCTGGAACACGGCGTGATCGTCGATCGCCTGCAGGACCTCGAGGTTGCACATGGCCGGTTCCATGTCGTCCTGGACGAGGTTGAACTCGATCTCCATGCCGAGCAGCGGCTCCGGCCGTTCGCGCGCGTCGGTGATGGCGCCGTCGCGCAGCATCCGGTCCAGGGCGGCGAGGCAGGCCTGCACCTTGGTGCGGAACTCGCGCCGGTCGGCGCGGGTGAAGGAGCGAGCCTTGATCTGCGTGCCCATGGAGCCGTGTCCCTCTCCCCCGCTAGGTGATGATTCGTCAGCCTAGCGGCCGAGCGACCGCAGTTGGGGGCGAGCGTCAGACGGCGCGGTAGCTGCCCCAGTCGGCGACGACGCCGCGGGTGCTGAGCCAGGCGTTGGGGTCGGTCTTGCCGCCGGCCTGGTCCCACACCTCGAAGTGCAGGTGCGGGCCGGTGGACCAGCCGCGGTTGCCGACGGTGGCGATCTGCTGACCGGCGGTCACCCGCTGACCGGCGCTGACCTGGTAGGTGTCGACGTGGCCGTAGACGGCGGTGGTGCCGTCGTCGTTGAGGACGCGCACCCACTGGCCGTAGCCGGAGGCGGCGCCCGCGTCGAGGACGGTGCCGTCGGCGGCGGACTTGATCGGCGTGCCGATCGGGGCGGCGATGTCGATGCCGCCGTGGTGGCTGCCCCAGCGGGGGCCGAAGTCCGAGGTGAGCGTGCCCGAGACGGGCTGCACGGTGGCAGGCTTGGCGGGGTTGAGGTTGTTCAGCCAGCCCTGGCCCGCGGCGAACTGGTCGACCAGGGTGTCGAGCTCCGGCGGGAGGGCGGGAGCGGCGGCGTGCTCGTGGCCGTGCTCGTCGGCCGGGGCGGGCGCACCGGGCAGCTGCGGGAGCTCGAAGCCCTCGGGCAGCAGGCCCTGCGGCACCTCGAACGGCAGGGTGCCGGTCTGGGCGGGGGCGGGGGCGGGCGCGGCACTGGCCGTGCCGGCGGCGAGCTGGGCACCCACGGCGAAGAAGGCGCCGGTGGCGGCGGCCACGGTGGCGGCCTTCACGGGTGCCGACGGGCCGGTGGGCTCGACGCGGTGCCGGCCGCGGCCGGAGGACGCACCGGACAGATCCATCTCGAAGGTGGTCGCCTCGTCGCCTGCCCGCTGGTGCCGTCCCACAGTTGCTACCTCATCCGTCGTCCGTTGCGCGCCGGGTGTGCCCCGGCCGTTTCTGGCGACTCAAAGTAACAAAACGATATAGGGCAGCGCCAGCGTTACGTTTCGGACACTTCTGCGGTGGGTACCGACGGCGACCCGGCGGCAGCCCGGCCGGATGCAGCCCCGCCCCACCCGCGTGAACTGCGGAAACACCCCCCTGGTGCGCGCGGGCGGGGTTGGGACGTCCGCCGGGGCCGGCGGCTCCCGGCGCCGCCTCGCGCGCATACAGAACCGCGAGGAGGCGACGGCAGTTATGTGATTGTGATCACATCGAAGCGCCCGGCGCGTCAGCCGATGTACGCGATGGGCGCCTCGGGGATGTAGTCGACGCACGAGAGCAACGGGGTGGGCGACGGGCTGAGGTAGCCGGTGTCGAATGCCTGGATGCGCTGCTCGGCGGTGCCGTGGGTGCGCTCCGGCCCCTTGTCCTCCCCCACCGCGGCGAACGCCCGGCCCAGCGACGCCAGGTCGGTCTGCTCGACCGTGACGCCGAGGTCGCGTTCGGAGTACGCGACGAAGGCGCCCGATCCACAATCGGCCTGGTTCTCGTAGGGGATGGCACTGTTGGGTTCGGCCGGGTCGGGCTCCGGCAGTGCCAGCATCGTCTGGAAGTGATGCGTCACCTCGTGGCTCAGCACCGCGGCAATGGCGATCTCCCCGTAGCCGTTCACGAGGTCCATCGCCGCCTTCTCGCCGATGTAGAGGCTGCGGTCGGCCGCGCAGTACATCAGCGAGTTCTCGTCGTAGGCGCAGCCGGGCGCCGCCTCCCCCGACTTCCCCGCCGCCACCGAGTAGTAGGCGGTGGGATGCGGCATGTCCTGGTACGTGGCATCGATCCACGACTCGATCGACGGAAGGAAGCACTGCACATACGGTCCCATCGCGTCCGTCGTGTACTGCCCGGTGCTCCCGGCGGCGAACGGACACTCCGCTGTGGGCGAAAGCTGTTGCAGGGCAGACTCGTCCTCCGCGGCGGCCGGAGCGACGGCACCCAGGGCGGGCACCACGGCGGCGACGGCCACGGCGGCGAAGCGGATCGTGCGCGAGATCGAGCGAGGCATGAGTACTCCCGGGGACGAGGATTCGGCGTGCGGATCCACCCTCCGGCACGCCACGGCCGCACTCCAGGGCTCTTCGGGCTGCACACCGCACCCCGAGGGGGGCGGTTCCCACCCCCGGGGTCACTGGCCGCACCTCCGACCGAAGGTCACCGGCCGCAGGTCACCTGCCGCACCTCCGGCCGAATGTCACATGCGTTCGGTTGGATTGACGGCGTGTGACATTCGGGTGCACGACCGGGCGGGAACGGCGATCGCCCTCACGGGCGCCGCGATCTACGGGTCGAGCTTCCGCACCCCGGCCCCTGCTGTCCGCCTCGCACGCCTCCGACCAGGCCTGGACCGTCACGTGGATCGCCGTCGGCGCGGCGGCGGCGCTCGCCGTGCCGCTGGTTCCGCGACCGTTTCACACCGGCGCCGCGATCCCGGCTACACTCACACCGCGCATCGAATCGGCACCGCCGGTCCACCGCGCGCCGCCCTCGTAGCTCAGGGGATAGAGCACGGCTCTCCTAAAGCCGGTGTCGCAGGTTCGAATCCTGCCGGGGGCACAAGAGACCGCTGGTCGAGCTCACCCGCAGCCGCTCTCTACGGACCGCCGCTCGCGGGGAGCGGGCGAACCAGCGCGATGCCCCTGGTCCAGCCGCTCGATCAGTCCGCCTGCACGCCAGGGGCGATGTCCAGCCGTAGATACGACTCGACGCCGAACAGTCGGTGCATCCTCCTCGATGCCGACGACAGATGCGGTTCCGCCTCCGCCGCCGGCACGATCACGGGAGCGACGGCGTCGTAGCGCACGCCCTCGCGCTCGAGGACGCAGCCCCCGCCCGCCAGAACGTTGCGGCACCAGTCGACGTCGGTGCCGTAGGGCAGATGGATGAAAAACGACTGTCCGGATCGTTCCGCCCACACCGGGGTCACGTATGGCCTTCCGGACGTGCGACCCACGTGATGCACCGCTGTGACCGTCTTCCCACCCCTCTTCAAGATCACCGGGTTGAAGACGACCTTGTTGTACCTGCGTAGGGCAGTCAATGCCGGCTTCCAGCGCGAGCGCCACACGACGACACGGATCACCGTGAAGACCGTATCGACGACGAGCACGACGCCGCCGAACACCCACTCTGCCAGTCGCCGGAGCGTTGCCTTTTCGGTCACGGGTCCGCCCTCTCGCTCAGGAGGAATCTCGACCCGGATCGCTGCGTGGCGGCGAGCGGTCCACGGCACCCGGCCCGTCCTCGGAGTTCGCCCACCGGAGGAACCTCGCCGCGAGGTCGGCACGGATCTCTGCGAGAAAATCGCCGTCCCGAGCGTGATCCAACTGCTCGACAGTGTCCAGTTCAGCCCGTACCGTCGCGGCCTCGTCGCCCCGAAGGCTCGCGATCCACCGTTCCGCCGGGCCGGGCGGTGCGGGAACCGGACGGGGTACCACCACGTACTTCTCGAATACGTTCCGGAACCGCTCCCAGCATTGCTGTTCCTGCTGCAGAAGGAACCACGGCCATTCGACGATCCGGCCCTGGAGGCACACCTTCTTCGAGGGACCGTACTCGAGCGGATTCCACTGCGGCGGACGCATGAACACGACCTGCAGGTCCACACCGTCCTGATCGCTTCCGGGCGTGCTCATCAGCGAAATGGTATGCAGGTTCCTACCGTCTCCGGGACACCGGTATCGGATCGTCGGCGCTCTTTGGCACGGCGCATGGTAACCTGCCGGCGATATCGCCGCGCCGTTCACAATCCAGCCGACGGACAGGTCGTCCTGGCCGTGCTCGAAGGACATCAGCGCGGTTTAGGAAAATCGACCCGACGCCCCACCCAGACACCGCGACGACAGAGCGACGGCGTCTTCGTGTAGTCCTCGATCACGAAATGCGGCCCGGCTTCCGAACGTTCCCGGGACTTCTCGACGAGCGGGTAGGTCATCGTTCCCCTCTCGGCTGCCTCGACTCAACGGTAGATCGAGGAGCGGACCGGGGAGGCGGTTTCGCCCTGCGGGATGAGGCCCTCTCAGCGACGAGTCGGCTGGACAGCGGATCGCTGCCTGCTCATTCCGCGTGTCCACGCTCCGCGTGTGCGGCCTGCTCCGCCGCCACGGCCGCGGCGACGTGCGCTTCGGCGGCCGTCTTGTCCACGCCGAGACCGATGAGGACGCCGTTTCCGTCCTCGTATTCGAGGAGGGCGAGGAGGATGTGCTCGGTGCCGATGTAGTTGTGCCCGAGACGAAGTGCCTGCCGGAACGTCAGCTCCAGGGCCTTGCGCGCACGCGCGTCGTAGGGGATCAGGTCGGGCACGTCCCCGGACGCCGGCGGGAGCTTCTCCACCACGGCGCGACGGACCGCGTCCGGCGAGACGTCCTGCGCGACGAGCGCGCGGACCGCGAGGGAGTCGGGCTCGCTCAGCAGACCGAGGACGAGATGTTCGCAGGTGATCTCGGCGTTGCCGGCCGCCCGGGCCTCGTTCTGTGATGCCATGACGACGTTACGGGCGCGTTCGGTGAATCGGCTGAATCCTTGTTCGGGATCGAGATCGGCAGAACCCTTGGGCACGAAGCGCTTCTGGGCCGCCTGCTTGGAGACGCCCATGCTGCGCCCGATGTCGGTCCAGGACGCGCCGGAGCGGCGGGCCTGGTCGACGAAGTGGCCGATCAGATGGTCGGCGACCTCCCCGAGATGCTCGGCGGCGAGGACCGCGTCGGTCAGTTGTTCCAGGGCGTCGGTATGCACCTTCTTGATGGCATCGATGAGGTCGTCGAGCCGGACGGGATTGCTCATGGGTACCGGGTTCGTCATTCGTCAACCATAGGTTGACGCGCTCATGGTCGTCAATGCCCGGTTGACGATCGATCCGGTGCGCCTCGCCGGCACCGCGAGGCGGGTACTGTCGTCGCATGGACCCCGACGTCCGCGCTGGTCACCGGGCCGATCGCCACTCGCGGCGCGAGCCGATGATCGCGCCCAGCCTGGCCTCGGGCGACCTGGCGCGCCTGGCCGACGAGGCGCGGGCCGTGGCCGGTGGATCCGATCGGGGCGCGGACTGGCTGCACGTCGACGTGATGGACGGACACTTCGTCCCCAACATCACCTTCGGGGTGCCGGTCGTGCGATCCCTCGCCCGGCACACCCCGCTGCCGCTCGACTGCCACCTGATGATCGAGGATCCCGACCGGTGGGCGGTCGACTACGCGGAGGCGGGCGCGCACAACGTCTCCGTGCACGTCGAGGCCGTCCGCGAACCGGTCGCTCTCGCCGGCCGCCTGCGCGACGCCGGCGCCCGCGCCGGTCTCGCGCTCGCGCCGCAGATCCCGCTCGAGCCGCACATCGACACGCTCGCGCACTTCGACACGCTCCTGGTGATGAGCGTGCCTCCGGGATTCAACGGCCAACGGTTCATCCCCGAGATGCTCGACAAGGTGCGCGCGGCGCGACGCCTGGTCGACGCGGGGGAGCTCGACGTGCTCATCGAGGTCGACGGCGGGGTGAACCTCGACACCATCGGGGCTGCCGCGGCGGCCGGCGCCGACTGCTTCGTGGCCGGCACGGCCGTCTACGGCACGGACGACCCGGCCCGCGCCGTGCGCCTGCTGCGCGAGAAGGCCCGGGCGGCGTACGGGAGACCGTGACAAGCGGGAGACAGGGACGAATCGGAGACAGGGACGAACGAGAACGGGCGCCGAGAGACATCTCGGCGCCCGTTCTCGAGTGACGGCTCAGCTCCCCAGCGCGTCGATCGCTGCCTGCAACCGCCGGGCGGCCTCGTCGGCGACGGGCTGCAGCCCGGGATCCTCGGCCACCTGCACCATCAGTTGCGGGTTCATGGCCTCGACGTGCACCAGGCCGGCGTCCTCCGGATCGCGCCGGACGACGACGTTGCACGGCAACAGCAGCCCGATCTGCCGATTGACCGATACGGCCTGGTGTGCGAGCGGCGGGTTGCACGCCCCGAGGATGACGTACGGCTCCATGTCGACGTCGATCTTGGTCTTCAGGGTGGCCTGCATGTCGATCTCGGTGAGCACCCCGAAGCCCTGGTCCTTCAGCGCCTCGCGGGTGCGCTCGACGGTGTCGCCGAGCGGGGCGCGCAGCGTGGTGGCGAGAGCGAGTGTCATGCTGCTCCTTCGTGGTTCGCTGTTGTCAGGCGAGCGCGAGGAAGAGCTTCTCGAGTTCCTCCTCGGTCAGCTTGTCGACGCAGGTGTCGTCCTGCTCGTCGAGGACACACTGCCGCAACCGGGTGGCGACGATCTTGAATCCGGCCCGGTCGAGGGCGCGCGAGACCGCGGCGAGCTGGGTGACCACCTCGCGGCATTCGCGCCCGTTCTCGATCATGGAGATCACGCCGGCGAGCTGGCCCTGTGCGCGGCGCAGCCGGTTGAGCACCTGGGTGGTGGATTCTGCGGCATTCACGGTGTTAACTGTCATGGTCGGCCCCTTCATACTGAAGATGAACCCATCATACCCGGTGGGGTATTCCCGTGCCCACATTCCGGCTCGGCGCCGATTCCCGGACCTCGGGCGGGTGGACCCGGCGATTCCTTCAGCGGCGACCGCCCTTGACCACCCGCTCGCCGGCCCGCTCCCAGGCGATCATGCCGCCGCGCAGCGAGGCGACGGGCGCCTGCGCCGCCGGGGCGAACATCCGCGCGGCGCTCGCGGAGCGCATGCCCGAGTGGCACACGAACACCACCGGCCGGTTGCGCACGATCCGCGCCGCCTTCGTCGGAACCTGGGAGAGTTCGCAGTGCTGCGCGACGGGCGCGTGCCCGGACCGGTACTCGGCGGCGGAGCGCACGTCGACGAGGACCGCCCCGCCGTCCAGCAACTCGCGCGCCCGGCCGACGCCGACGGACTCGTAGGGCTTGGCGAAGCGCGCCTTGATCTTCTCGAGCAGGCTCATCGGGTTCCGCCCTGTTCGGCCGGGTGACCGGCGCGCAGCCAGCCCTTGGTGCCGCCGGCGACCGAGACCGCGGACCGCCCCGACGCGGACACGATGTCCGCGCCGCGCAGGCTGCGATTGCCGGAGGCGCAGATGACGTAGACGAGGTCGGTCCCCGGGATCTCGGCGAGACGGGAAGCGAGTTCGCCGAGCGGGATCCACTGGGCACCGGGCACGTGCGCCTGCTCGTATTCGTAGTCCTCGCGCACGTCCACGACGGTCGCGCCGGACTTCCACTCGTCGGCGAATGCAGCGATGTCGATTTCCCTCATTGTCCACTCCTCGGCCCACACCGGTGGGCATCGTGCCGTCGTTCGAGGTTCATACCCCATGGGGTACTACATACCCTATGGGGTATATCGGAATCTGTCCACCGTCTCCGCCGGACGACCGGCGCTTCGGCCCGGCGCGTGGGCGCTTCCGTGTAGCGTCCGAGACGATCCCGCCCGACGCACCAGTGAGGAATCGCCGATGAGCGACGGACCCGTGGCGCCGCAGCCCGGCGCGGGCCGTGCCCGCCAGAACGTCATCTACCGGGCAGGAGTGCTCGGGCGCACCCCCGCGGTGCCGACCGACTTCGCCGGCCTGGAACGCCTGGCGCGACGGAAGACGAGCCGGCGCGGCTGGGCATACATCGCCGGGGGCGCCGGCGAGGGCGCGACGATGCGCGCCAACCGCGAGGCCTTCGACCGCTGGAAGATCGTCCCCCGCGTGCTGCGCGACGTCTCCCGCCGGGACCTGAGCGTCGAGCTGTTCGGCCGCACCCTGCCCGCCCCGGTCCTGCTGGCGCCGGTCGGCGCCGCCGAGCTCGCGCACCCCGACGCCGACGTCGCGATCGCCGGCGCGGCGGCCGAACTCGGCGTGCCCTACATCTTCTCCAACCAGGGCTGCGCCCCGATGGAGGAGAGCGCCGCGGCGATGGGAGACTCCCCGCGCTGGTTCCAGTTGTACTGGAGCAGCGACGACGACCTCGTCGACAGCCTGCTCGCCCGCGCGAAGACGATCGGCGCGGACGCCGTGGTCGTCACCCTGGACACCACCCTGCTGGGCTGGCGGCCCCAGGACCTCAACCTCGGATCCTTGCCGTTCGCCCGCGGCGAGGGCATCGCCCAGTACACCTCGGACCCGACGTTCGTGCGCATCGTCCGCGAGCGCATCGCGGCCGCCGCCGGCGCACGACCCGAGGTGGAGGTGACCCTCGGCGCGATCAGGACACTGCTCTCGATGAGCCGGCGCTACCCCGGCCGCCTCCTCGACAACCTCCGCTCCCCCGAGCCCCGGGCCGCCGTCGAGACCTTCCTCGACATCTACTCCCGGCCCTCCCTGACGTGGACGGAGATCGAGTCGCTGCGCGAACGCACCGATCTTCCCGTGCTGCTCAAGGGCATCCTCCATCCGGACGACGCCCGGCGCGCCCTCGACGCCGGGGCCGACGGCATCATCGTCTCCAACCACGGCGGCCGCCAGGTGGACGGCGCGATCGCCTCGCTCGACGCCCTGGTCGGCATCGCACCCGCCGTCGACGGCCGGGTACCGGTGCTGCTCGACAGCGGAATCCGCACCGGATCGGACGTGTTCAAGGCGCTCGCCCTCGGCGCCGACGCGGTCACCGTCGGCCGCCCGCACCTGTACGGGCTGGCGGTGGGCGGCCGCGAGGGGGCCCGCGACGCCGTCGCGAACATCATCGCCGAGTTCGATCTGACGCTCGGGCTCAGCGGGCTGACGTCGGTGAAGGAGATCACCGCGGACGCGCTCACGCGCACGTGACCGACGGGCGACGCGTGATGCCGATCTTCGACGCCCACTTCCATATCGTCGACCCCCGCTTCCCCGTGACCCCGAACGAGGGATACGTGCCGCCGGCCTTCACGGTCGCCGACTATCTCGAGCGGGTCCGCGGGCTCGGCGTCACGGGTGGCGCCGTCGTGTCCGGCTCCTTCCACGGCTTCGATCAGGGCTACCTGCTGGACGCGCTGGCCCTCCTCGGCCCCCGCTTCGTGGGCGTCACCCAACTGCCGGCGACCGTGACCGATACCGAGATCGCCCGGCTCGACGAGGCCGGCGTGCGCGGGATCCGGTTCAACCTGCGCCGCGGCGGTTCGGAATCCGCCGCCCACCTCGACTCGCTCGCGCGGCGGGTCCACGACGTCGCCGGCTGGCACACCGAGTTGTACGTCGACGCCCGCGAACTGCCCGCGCTCACCGGGACCGTCGCCGCCCTGCCCGCGGTGAGCATCGACCATCTGGGCCTGTCCGCGGCCGGACTGCCGCACCTGCTGGACCTGGTCGACCGCGGGGTCCGGGTCAAGGCGACCGGGTTCGGCCGCGCCGACTTCGACGTCGCCGCCGTTCTGCGCGCCGTCGCCGACCGGAACCCGCACGCCCTGATGTTCGGCACCGACCTGCCGTCCACCCGGGCGCCGCGGCCGTTCACCGACACGGACGTCGCAGTGGTCACCGATGCACTGGGCCCGGACCTCGCCGCGCGGGCGCTGCACGACAATGCCGCGCAGTTCTACCGCGTGCGTTGACATCCCCGGCAAGCAAGATCTCCGAAACGTCGTATGCTCCGCCGTTCGCGATCTAGACTCGGGGGCGTCATTCGGTGCGCGGGGCGCGCCGCCGGCGGGGCGCGGCGGTCGGCACCCGGACGTGACATTCCGATCACAGGAGCATCAGCATGAGCGCCGCCCGAACCACCCGAGCAATCCTCGCCACCGCCGCACCGATCGCGGCCGCCGTCCTGTTCGCCGGCAGCGCCGGCGCCGCACCGCCCCAATCCCTCGGCACGGCACTGACCTTCGGGTGCCTCAACCAGGGCAGCCTGGCCTCGATCACGGCGGTCACCGCGCAGGCCGGCCCGGAGGCGAACCCTGCGATCGCCCCCGGTCACGTACTGTTCTCCACCGCACCGGGAATGGGCCCCATGCCCGCTGCGGGGCAGGTGTCGGTCGCATGGCTCAATCAGAGCACCGGCCAGGCGGGGATCGTCGACCTCGAGGGGACGTACCCGAACCTGGCGAAGGTGGTGAACACCGGCCCGGGCACCGTGCTCACCACCGTATTCGGCTCGGTGAACCTGAGCAGCGGCCCGATCTGCAATTCGACACCGGCCGCGGGGACGGTGACCGTCGGCTGACGGTGCCGGAGTTCAGCGCGGGCTGTACATGATCAGCGCCACGCCGAGCAGGCACACCAGGGCGCCGGCCACATCCCACCGGTCGGGGCGGAAGCCGTCGACGATCATCGCCCACACGAGCGATCCGGCGACGAACACTCCGCCGTAGGCGGCGAGGATGCGACCGAAATTCGCATCCGGCTGCAGCGTTGCCACCATTCCGTACCCGCCGAGCGCAATCACACCGGCGCCCACCCAGATCCAGCCGCGCTGTTCCCGGATTCCCTGCCACACGAGCCAGGCACCGCCGATCTCGAACAGGGCCGCGACGACGAACAGGACGAGGGACTTCGCGATGCTCACGCGAAGTACCCTACGGCGCTGCACGGCTCCGGTGCGGGTGCCCGCACCGGAGCCGGCCGGAACATGATCAGGTTCGGCTCGCCGCGCGCGGGCGGGGCACCAGCCGGGGCACGCGGGCACTGTAGTCGCGGTACCGGTCGCCGAACGTGTCGGTCAGATCGTGTTCCTCGAACCGCAGCGCGACGAGGATGTATCCGGTGGTGACCGCGGCGAACAGCAGGTGGCCCACGCTCATCGTCGGCGCCACCCAGAACGCGATCAGGAAGCCGAGATACAACGGGTGACGCACCACGCGGTACAGCATCGGGGTGCGGAATACGACTTCGGCCGGGGGTTTTCCGGCGAAGTTCCGCAGCACCTGCCGCAGGCCGAACAGGTCGAAATGGTCGATCGCGAACGTCGATGCGAGCACGAGGCCCCATCCTGCGAAGGACACCGCATAGAGCACCACGCGCACCGGTGTCGCGTCCACGTCCCAGATCTCCTGTGGCAGTGGATGCCACTGCCACATCACCAGCGCCAGGGCGGCGGTGGCGAACAGGACGAACGTGGAGCGTTCGATCGGCTGTGGGACGATGCGGGTCCATCGGTCCTTGAACCAGGGCCGGGCCATGACCGAATGCTGAACGGCGAACACGGACAACAGGGCCAGGTTCACCATCACGGCGACGACGATCGGCGTCTGCGGCCCCTCGTCGATGGTGCGGGGCACCACGAGACCTTCGACCCACCCGATCGAGTACAGGAACACCGCGAAGAACACGGCGTAGGCGGCCGCGCCGTACGCGGTCATCAGGGTGCGGCCGAGGCGGCCCCTGTCGGTCGTCTGCAACATCGTCGAACCTTCCCTCCTCCGGGCGCGCCGGCCCGTGCCACAGTCGGCGGATGTGCCGTGTGACCACGGTGCGCCGACGCGCCGGAGGACGACAGGCACCCCGGGGTGAGGTTTTCGGCACCCGGGGCGGGCGGTCATCCGCTGCCGCGGACCACGTCCTGCGGATCGATGTCGTCGCGCAACCCGCGCCAGCTCGGATGCCAGAGCTTGCCGGCGTCGGTCCACTCCCGGAACCGCACCTCCCCCACCAGCTTCGGGCTCACCCACACCGCGTCCCGCGCGTCCTCGCGCGGGACGTCGCCGGCGAAGGGGGTGGTGCGGCGCCGCAGACCCGCCATGGCGGCCGACAGTTCGGCGAGCTGGGGTTCGTCGAAGCCGGTGCCGACGCGGCCGACGTACTCCAGCCCGGCCTCACCCTGCACGCCGACCAGCAGCGAGCCGAAGGTGCCGGCGCGGGCCCCCTTGCCGAGGCGCCAGCCCCCGATGACGACGTCCTGGGTGAGCCAGTTCTTCGACTTCACCCAGTCGGGGCTGCGCCGACCCGGCACGTACACCGAGTTCCGCCGCTTGGCCACCACCCCCTCCCAGCCCCGCCGGGTGCTCTCCTCCAGCGCTTCGGATCCGTTGCCGTGCAACAGTTCCGGAACGACCAGGCCGTCGGCCGCGGCGGCGAGCGCGTCGAGCACGCGCCGCCGGTCGGAATACGGCTTGCGGTACAGGGTCACCCCGTCGAGGAAGAGGACGTCGAACACGAAGTACTGCGGGGTGCCCCCGGTCCGCAGCTGCCGGAAGCTTGTGACACCGAGGGTGTCGCACGCGACCACCTCGCCGTCGAGGACCACCTCGTGCCCGTCGAGGATGCGGGTGAGATCGGCGAGAGCGGGGTAGTCGCCGGTGATGTCGCGGCCGGAACGCGAATGCAGCCGCAGCTGCCCGTTCTCGATCTCGGCGACGGCGCGGTAGCCGTCCCACTTGCCCTCGAATGCCCATTCGTCGGCGTCGAGATCGGTCACCTCACCCGGTGTCGCGAGCATGGGCTCGAGGTCGCGCGGGAAGCTCGTCGGCGGGCCCGGCGGCGCGCTCTGGTCCTTCATGCGGTGCGCGAGCCACTGGTTGCCGGCCGTGCGGATCAGCGCGTACCGGCCCTGCACCCGCGCGCCGTGCAGGCGCACGATCACCTCGTCGTCGCGCCATTTCTCGGTGTCGTAGGTGCCGGTGTCCCAGATCGTCATGCCGCCGGCGCCGTACTCCCCCTTGGGGATCACGCCGTGGAAGGTGAGGTACTCGAGCGGATGGTCCTCGGTGCGCACCGCGAGGTTGTTGCGGCCGGGATCGTCCGGAAGGTTCTTCGGCACCGCCCACGACGCGAGCACCCCGTTGCGCTCGAGCCTCAGGTCGTAGTGCAGGCGGCGGGCGTGGTGCTCCTGGATGACGAAGGAATTGCCCGGTCCGGATCCCACGGTGGCGGGGACGGGTTCGGGGGTGCGGGACGGGTCGCGCTTGTGCCGGTACTCGGTCAGGGCGTCGGACTCGGGCAGCGGCGGGTCGAGCGCGGCGAGCGGGTCGGGTCCGGCCTCGAGGCGCGCGAGCACCTCGTCGAACCGCAACTGGCGCAACCCGGGGTCGTCGAGTTCGTCCCAGGTGCGGGGCGCGGCGACCCACGGCTGCTCCCGGCCGCGCAGGGAATACGGCGCGATGGTCGTCTTGGCCTGGTTGTTCTGGCTCCAGTCGAGGAACACCCGGCCACCGCGCACGGCCTTGGCCATGGTGGCGGTGACCAGGTCGGGATGCAGCGTCTCGAGGTTGATCGCCACCTGCTTCGCCACCGTCGACGCCCCGCCCGGCGCGAGCTCGCGGTCGAGCGGCACATACAGGTGTATCCCCTTGCTGCCGCTGGTGACCGGGTAGGCGGGCCAGCCGAGCCCGCCGACCATGTCGCGCACCAGGCGGGCAACCTCGGCGCACTGCGCCAGCGTGACCCCTTCCCCCGGGTCGAGGTCGAACACGATCCGCGTCGCGGGACCCGGGACGGACCCCGAGAACCGCCACTGCGGCACGTGCAGCTCGAGTGCCGCCTGCTGCCCCAGCCAGGCCAGCGACGCCACGGAGTCGAAGACCGGATACGTCACCGACCGCTGCTTGTGGTGAACAGTCTTGCGGGTGAGCCACTTCGGCGCGTGGGAGGCGAGGTTCTTCTCGAAGAACGACTCGCCGCCGACACCCTCGGGCCAGCGTTTGCGGGTGCCGGGCCGGCCCGCGACGTGAGGTAGCAGCACCGGGGCGACGGCGACGTAGTAGTCGACCACGTCGGCCTTCGTCGTGCCCGTGCTCGGGTACAGCACCTTGTCGAGGTTCGTCAGGTTCAGACGACGGCCTTCGAACGTGCGGGTCGTCATCGCCTCATTCTGCCGAGCGCGGCCCGCGGGCGCGCACTTCTCGCGCCGGTCCCCGGCGTGTCGCCCGCGCGGAGGGCGCTCTCGGTGCTGCGCTCACGAGCACCTTCGGCGCTGGGACACATGAGCGCCTTCGGCGCTGCGCTCATGGGCACCTTCGGTGCTGCGCTTACGAGCACCTTCGGTGCTGGGACCCATGAGCGCCTTCGGCGCTGCGGCTCAGCTGTAGAGTTCGGCGAACCGGCGCAGCGAGGCCTCGATGTCGCCGTGCAGGGCCCGCGCGACGCCGGAGCCGATCGGCCCGAACAGCGGTGCCCCGCCGAGGTCGATGTTCAGGCTGAGCACGGAGCCGATCCCGGCGGCCCGGACGGTCATCCGCAGCTTGAACCGGGTGCCGCCCTTGCCGGAACCGTGGAGCACGAGGTGGTGCGGCGAGTCGATCTCCCGGACGGTCCACGCGACCCGGTTGCGCATGCCCTTGACCGAGACGACGGACTCGGCGGTGGTGCCGACGACGAGTTCGCTCGGCAGGTCGCTGCGCCACCCGTCGTGGATGGTCAGCCATTCGTCGAATCCGTGCAGGTCCGACGCCCGCACCCAGGTCACGTGCGGTTCGAGCGGAAGGTCGGTCGATACCTCGAGTTTGGCCATGCCCCGCAGCGTAGACGCCGAAGCGCGGACGCAGGGTGATCGACCCTGCGTCCGCGCTTCGTGGGTGTTGCCTAGTGGGCGACAGCCTTTTCGACACCGACACCGGTGAGGGAGCGGACCTCCATCTCGGCCTGCTTGGCCGGGTCCTCCAGCTTGCGCCGGCCGATGTAGGTACCGACGATGCCGAGGACGAAGGCCAGCGGGATCGACACGATGCCGGGGTTGGCGAGCGGGAAGAGGGCGAAGTCCGCGTTCGGGAACATCGAGGACGGCTTGCCGGACACCGCCGGGGAGAAGGCGATGAGCAGCAGGCAGCTGACCAGGCCGCCGTAGATGCTGAACAGGGCGCCGGTGGTGTTGAACTTCTTCCAGAACAGCGAGTACAGCAGCGTCGGCAGGTTGGCGGACGCGGCGACTGCGAAGGCCAGGGCCACCAGGAAGGCGATGTTCTGGCCCATCGCGAGGATGCCCAGCACGATCGAGACCACGCCGATCACTACGACGGTGATGCGGGAGACCCGCACCTGATCCTCCTCGGAGGCGTTGCCGCGCTTGATCACGCTGGCGTAGATGTCGTGGGCGAAGGACGCGGACGCGGTGATCGCGAGGCCGGCGACGACCGCGAGGATCGTGGCGAACGCGACGGCGGAGATGATGCCGAGGAAGATGGTGCCGCCGAGTTCGAAGGCGAGCAGCGGCGCGGCCGAGTTCTCCTTGCCGGGGGCGCCGAGGATGACGTCCGGTCCGACCATCTTGGCGGCACCGTAGCCGAGCACCAGGGTGAACAGGTAGAACCCGCCGATCAGGGCGATGGCCCAGGTCACCGAGCGCCGGGCCTCCTTGGCGGTGGGCACGGTGTAGAAGCGCATCAGCACGTGCGGCAGGCCGGCGGTGCCGAGCACCAGGGCGATGCCGAGCGAGACGAAGTCGAGCCGGGTCATGTCGCTGATGCCGTACTTGGCGCCGGGGGCGAGCACGTCGCGGCCGGCGACGGCCTCGTTGGTGGAGCTGTTCACCATGGCCTGCGCGTCGGCCAGCAGCTGCGAGAAGTTGCCGCGGACCGCGAGCAGCACGAGCACGAACATGATGCCGGCACCGGCGACGAGCAGCACGGCCTTGACCATCTGCACGTAGGTGGTGCCCTTCATGCCGCCGATGAGCACGTACACGATCATCAGGACGCCGACCACGGCGACGACGATGCCCTGGCCGAGCTTGCCGTCGATGTTGAGCAGCAGCGCGACGAGGCCACCCGCACCGGCCATCTGGGCGAGCAGGTAGAACAGCGACACCGCGAGGGTGGACAGCGCGGCGGCCATACGCACCGGACGCTGCTTGAGCCGGAAGCTCAGGACATCGGCCATGGTGAACCGGCCGGTGTTGCGCAGCAGTTCGGCGACGAGCAGCAGGGCGACGAGCCAGGCGACGAGGAAGCCGATGGAGTACAGGAATCCGTCGTAGCCGTAGACGGCGATGGCGCCGGCGATGCCGAGGAACGACGCGGCCGACAGGTAGTCGCCGGCGATCGCGAAGCCGTTCTGCGGGCCGGAGAACTGCCCGCCGCCGGTGTAGAAGTCCGAGGCCTTCTTGGTGGAGCGGCTGGCCCGGATGACCAGGCTCATCGTCACGACGACGAATGCGACGAAAATCGCGATGTTGAACAGGGGGTTGCCGACGTCGGTGGCACCCTGGGCCAGAACTGTCACTGGGCCGGTCCTTCCAGCTCTTCACGGATCGCGGCGGACCGCGGATCCAGGTCACGGTTGGCGAACCGCACGTAGAGCGCGGTGATGACGAAGGTCGATACGAACTGCGCGAGTCCGAGGATCAGGCCGAGGTTGATGTTGCCGAGCACCTTGGTCGCCATGAAGTCGGCGGCGTAGGTGGCCAGCAGGACGTACACGAAGTACCAGGTGAGGAAGAGTCCCGTCATCGGGAAGACGAACCGCCGGAGCCGGCGGCGCAAGTCCTGGAACTCCGGACTCGCCTGCATGTCGACGAAGTCCTGCGCATCGGGCGTGCGGCGCTCGAGCGCCCCGCCCTTGCCGAGGTGAGCTGTGGTCACTGCCGACTCCTTGGTCGTGGCTTCAGGGATCGCCCCTGTGAGACGTACTACCAGTAGACCGTAATGAGACGAGAGTCACACGAGAAGATGGTGGCACCGGTCACACGCCGAGCTGTCGACCGGTGCGGCGAACGGTCCCCCGGGCGCGACGAGTGGCGGCTCAGTGGCCTCGCGGCCGGGGCGGCTTTCCGGGTCCGCGCCGGTCCGCGGGGTCGCCGGTGTCCTCGAACGCCCCGAGCTCCCGGTCCCGGCCCATCCCCAGCCGCTCGGGCACGTGCATGCGGGAGAAGACGCGACCGATGTCCGCCGGGACGCGGGATCGGGTGGCGAGGCTGACGACGACCATGGTGACGAACGCGAGTGGCACGCTCACGGCGGCCGGGTAGCCGACGACGGCGGCGAGCCACCCTCCGCCCGTCCCGGGGTCGATGCGCACCAGCACGACCACCAGGGCCGCGCCGCCGGCCACCACCGCGCCGACCACCATGCCGGCGGCCGCCCCGGCCGCGGTGAGCCCGCGCCACCAGATGCCGAGCATCAGCAGCGGACACAGCGTGGAGGCGGCCACCGCGAACACCAGACCTACCGCCCGCGACAGGTCCAGCGACGTCACCGCCAGCGACAGGCCGAGCGGCACCAGGCCGGCGAGGACGGCCGCGATCCGGAAGTCCCGCACCCGCCCCCGCAGCACGTCGGTGGACAGCACGCCGGCGACGCTGACCAGCAACCCCGAGGACGTGGACAGGAACGCCGCGATCGCGCCGGCGGCGACGAGCGCGGCGAGCAGCTGGCCGCCCCAGCCGGACAGGACCGACCCCGGCAGCAGCAGCACGGCCGCGTCGGAGCGGCCGGTGATGAGCAGTTGCGGCACGTACAGGCGCGCGAACACCCCGAGCAGCGTCGGGAACAGATAGAACACGCCGAGCAGGGCGATCACCGCGAGCGACGTCATGCGGGCCGCACGCCCGTCGGGGTTGGTGTAGAAGCGCACCAGCACGTGCGGCAGCCCCATGGTGCCGAGGAAGGTGGCGAGGATCAGCGAATACACCTGGAACATCGGGTGCGCGCCGCCGATCCCGCCGCCGGGCGCGGCCCAGTCGTCGTTGGTGGCGGGTGCCCCGGCCACCACCGGCACGGCTGCGCCGGGCTCGAGCACCAGCGCCGTGCCGGCGGCCACCTCGTGCTCGCCGGGCGCGAGCAGCACGGTGCCGTCCACGGTCCGTCCGTCGACCCGTCCGGTGGCGGCGACCTCGAGGGGCTCGCCGACCTGGACGACGACGTCGGTGGTGACGTCGACGGTGGTGCGCTCGGTGACCGTCGGCGGCGCCGGCTGCCCGACGGCGCGGTCGTCGTCGAGGAAGTGGACGGCGAGCACGAGGGCCGGCACCGCGACGGCGGTGAGCTTGAGCCAGTACTGGAACGCCTGGACGAAGGTGATCGAGCGCATGCCGCCACCGACGACGTTGCCGACGACGATCAAGCCGACCGCGACGACGCCGACCCAGTCGGGGACGCCGAGCAGGATGTTCAGGGTCAGTCCCGCGCCCTGGAACTGGGGGACGAGGTAGAGCACGCAGACGACGGCGACGATCACCATCGCCAGGGTGCGCAGCCATCGCGCGCCGAGCCGGAACTCCGCGAAGTCGGGCACCGTATAGGCGCCGGACCGGCGCAGCGGCGCGGCGACGAACAGCAGCAGGCCCAGGTAGCCCGCCGTGAAGCCCACCGGATACCACAGGGCGTCGGCACCGTACTTGGCGATCAGCCCGGCCACTCCGAGAAACGAGGCGGCGGAGAGGTATTCACCGGATATGGCGGCGGCGTTCCAGCGGGGGCCGACGCTGCGGGAGGCGATGAGGAAGTCGGAGGTGGTGCGGGCCAGCCGGACTCCGTAGATGCCGATCGCGACGGTGGCGGCGGCTGCGGCGACGAGCCCGATGACGGTGACGACGGGGATCGAACCGGTATCCATGAGCCGCTCAGTCGTCGACCAGGTCGGTGAAGTCCTGCTCGTTGCGTTCGGCCAGGCGGACGTAGAGCCCGCCGATGCCGAGCAGCAGCGGGTATCCGACGAATCCGAGCAGCAGCCACGGCAACCGGATGCCGAGCACCGTCAGGTCCGTCAGGCGCGGCACGAAGTGGAACAGCAGCGGCAGGGCACACAGCAGGCACACCGCGACGAGCGAGAGCCGCGCGGCGAGGCCGAGCTGGGCTCGGACCAGGCCGCGCACCATGGCCTCCCCGACCTCGGTCTGTTCCTGGACCTCCACGCGGGTGCGCACCATGCGGGCGCCGCGGCGCTGGGCGAGCACCACCCGTTCGCGCGGCGGCGGGCCGCCCGAACCATGCGGCGGCGGGTTGCCGGACGGACTCATCTGGTCGTCCAGGTCTGCATCGGTCCGCGGATCAGGCGGTCCTTGAGCTCGCGGGTGTGGCGACGGCTCACCGGCAGTTCGACGGGCGGCTTGCCCTCCTCGGCCCGCAGGCACACGACGAGGCCGGAGCCGACGCTGCGAATGCCGGTCACCAGGGGCAGCGACACGAGGTAGGAGCGGTGCACCCGCAGGAACCCGGCGTCGGCCCAGCGGCTCTCGAGGGTGGAGATGGGGATGCGCACCAGGTGGGAGCCGGTGCCGGTGTGCAGGCGTGCGTAGTCGCCGTCGGCCTCGACCCACTGCACCGACGACCGCGGCACCAGTGTGGTCACGCCGCCGAGTTCGACGGGGATCACCTCGTCCGCCGCGGCCGCGCCCGCGGCGGCGGATTCGGTTTCGCGGGTGCGGCGGCGCTCGGCGATGCGGCGCACCGCCTCGGCGAGACGCTCCTCGCGCAGGGGTTTGAGCAGGTAGTCGACCGCGCCGAGGTCGAAGGCCGCCACCGCACGGTCGTCGTGCGCGGTCACGAACACGACGGCGGGCGGGTTCGCGAAGTTGCGCAGGATGCCGGCGAGCTCCAGGCCGTCGAGGCCGGGCATGTTGATGTCGAGGAACACCGCGTCGATCCCGCCGTCGCGCAGCAGCCGCAGGGCGGTGGTCGCCTCGCCCGCGGTGTGGACATGGCCGATCTCCTCGCGTCGCCGCAGCAGGTACGCGAGCTCGTCGAGGGCCGGCGGTTCGTCGTCGACGGCCAGCACGGTGAGGGTGTCGGTGGTGTCGTTCACAGCCGGTCCATCGTGCCATGCCGGACCGTCCGCGCGGAGCGGACCGGTCCACTCGCGCGGAGCGGGGCCGGGTGGCGGAAGGGTCGCGTCATGCCCGTATCCCGGGCCGGAACTTCGGCACCCGCATGCTGACCTTCGTTCCGGCCCCCGGCGCCGTCTCGACGACGAGGCCGTAGTCGTTGCCGAACGCTGCGCGCAGGCGGTCGTCGACGTTGGCCAGTCCCACGTGCGCCGCCTCCTTGGCGCTGGTGCGCCCCTGTCCCTCGGCGACGGCGTCGAGGTCGCCGGAGCGCAGGAGTTCGGGGTCCATGCCGACGCCGTCGTCCTCGACGCTGATGACGCAGTCGGTGCCCTCGTCCGCGGCGACGATGCTGATGGTGCCGGTGCGGGTGCTCTTGCCCGCGATGCCGTGCCGCACGGCGTTCTCGACGAGGGGCTGCAGGGCGAGGAACGGCAGCACCACGTTGAGCACCTCCGGCGCGACCTGCAGCCGCACCTCGAGGGCGTTGCCGAACCGGGCCCGCTCGAGCGTGAGATACCGGTCGATGTTGCGCAGTTCGTCGGCGAGCAGCGTGTACTCCCCGGCCGCGCGGAACGAGTACCGGGTGAAGTCGGCGAATTCGAGGAGCAGTTCGCGGGCGCGTTCGGGGTCGGTGCGCACGAACGACGCGACGGTGCCCAGGGCGTTGTAGATGAAGTGCGGGCTGATCTGAGCGCGCAGCGCCAGCACCTCGGCGCGGTCGA
This sequence comes from Rhodococcus sp. M8, assembly GCF_015654185.1. Taxonomy (NCBI): domain Bacteria; kingdom Bacillati; phylum Actinomycetota; class Actinomycetes; order Mycobacteriales; family Nocardiaceae; genus Rhodococcus; species Rhodococcus sp. M8. The sequence goes on along the minus strand of NZ_CP064065.1, from coordinate 5,269,714 downwards.
GGCGGGCGCGGGAGGCGTCGAGTTCGGCGAGTTCGATCTGGCTGCAGGCGTAGCGGGCGACCTCGGTGAGCACGCCGAGCAGAGCCGGGCCGGGTTCGGTGGTGGTCACGACGCCGAGCGCACCGACGACCCCGACGTTGTCGATGACGAGCGGCTGCACGATCACGGCGCGCGCGGCCTGCTCGTCGGGACCGCGCTGGAGGTCACCGTGCCCGACGAGGACGCGCCGGTCGTCGGCGATCGCGCGCTTCGCGGCGGTGAGCAACTGGGCGGACAGCCCTTCGAAGGGGCCGCTCCACGCCAGGCGGGTGCCGTCCGCGTCGACGAGCGCGACGGACGACGTGCCGGTGAGCGAGCGCAGGTGCGGGGCGGCCTCCTGCGCGGACGTCGCGTCGAGGCCCCGGCGCAGCGGCCGCGCGGCCAGCGACGCGGTGTGCAGGGTGGCGTGCACGGCACGTTCGGCCGGTGTGGTCAGGCCGCGCCGGGTGCGCAGCCACAGCACGGTGACGCCGGCGACGACGAGCAACGCGACGGCCAGGAGCGCGGCGAGGGTTGCGCTCACCGCGGGTCCGGTCCCGGCTCGGCGTCGAGCCGCGCGACGAGGGTCTTCGGCGCGACGGTGCGGTACGCGTCCTCGACGATGTCCGCGACGTCGTCCCAGAAGGCGTCGCCGGTGGCGCCGGGGCCGTCGAGGCGGACCCCGATCCAGCCACGGGTGCCGACGTACGGCGGCCGGAAGAAGCGATCCGGGTCCCGCTCGATCCAATCCTGTTGTGCGCCCGCGGGTGCGGCCGCCCAGAACGCGACACGGTCGTCGTGGTGGTGGTCGGCGAAGGTGGCGAACTGCGGGGAGCGGCGGACGAACCAGGCCGGTTCGCCGTGGCTGACGCGCTCGGTGACGTCCGGAAGCGCGGTGCACAGGGCACGCAGGCGGTCGAGCGGACTCATCATGGGTTCACGCTAGGCCACCGCAGCGACGCCGTTGCGGGGTACACGGTGGCCGGGTGCACGCGGATCGGCGCGGCGCCGGCCGGTGCCCGCACAGGCCTCAGCAGCAACGTGCCCCCGGGTTCGCATCCGCGGCGGCGTAACGGGTGCGCCAGTACTCGCGTTCGGTGGGGATCTCGGCTCCGGGATGCAACCGTTCCAGGTGGGCGACGTACCGCGCGTAGTCGTGGTCGCCCATCAGCGCTCCGATCCACCAGCGCACCGTTCGTCCCCGCGCGGCGAGCACGGCGAGCACCCTACTCACGGTGCGCTCCGGTCGGCTCCGAGCGGGGTCCACGAGCGGGACGGATGTGCGCGGCGCCCGGGGCGCGCACGCGTCCGGACGCGATGAGCACGTCCCACTGGTGCTGTATTCGTTTCTCGGCGGCCGTGGGTACGAACCCGGCCGGGGCGAAGATCTTCGACGGAACGTCGGGAGCCTCGGTGGTGGGCAGCCCTCCGGCCCGGAACGCCTTGACGCACACGATGGCTCCCGCGACGGCGACGATCAGCACGAGACTCGCGAACACGATCGACAGTGTGCCCTGGATGAAGGTGTTGCGGATCACCGCGTCGATCGCGGCGGGGCTCGTCGCGGACCGGAAACTGGTCTCCCCGGCGTCCTTGGCGGCCTGGAAGTCGAAGTGCTGGGTCCAGTACCCGATCGCGGGATCCCCCGAGAAGATCTTCTGCCACGAGGCGGTCATCGTCACGATCAGGTCCCACACGAGCGGAACGCCCGGGATCCACGCCCATTTGAACAGGCCCTTCTTCATCACCACGGTGAGCACGACCGTCAGAGCGATCGCGGCGAGCAGCTGGTTGGCGATGCCGAACAGCGGGAAGAGGGTGTTGATGCCCCCGAGTGGATCGGTGACGCCCATCAGCAGGATCGCGCCCCACGCGGCCACGACCAGCAGCGAGCACAGCCACGCGCCCGGACGCCACGACGGGTCCTTGAACCGGCGGGCCGGTCCCCCGAAGTTGCCGAGCGAATCCGAGAGCATGAAGCGGGCGACGCGGGTGCCGGCGTCGACGGTCGTGAGGATGAACAGGGCCTCGAACATGATCGCGAAGTGGTACCAGAACGACTTCAGCGCGTCGCCACCGAACAGGTCGCTCAGCACGCTGGACATCCCGAACGCGAGGGTCGGGGCGCCGCCGGTGCGCGAGATGATCGAGTCCTCCCCGACGTCGGCGGCGGCCTGGGAGATGGCCTCCGGGGTGATGTCCGGGGCACCCAGTCCGAGGCCGTTGACGTAGTCCGCCGCAGTGGCGGGAGTGCCTCCGGTCACGCCGGCCGGGGCGTTGAGCACGAAGTACAGATGCTGATCGATCACACAGGCGGTGATCAGCGCCATGATCGCCACGAAGGATTCGGTGAGCATGCCCCCGTACCCGATCAGCCGGGTCTGCTTCTCCTTCTCGAGCAGCTTCGGGGTCGTGCCGGAGGAGATGAGCGCGTGGAAGCCGGACAGTGCGCCGCAGGCGATGGTGATGAACAGGAACGGGAACAGCGATCCGGCGAAGGCCGGGCCGTTGCCCTCGAGAGCGAAGGAGGTGACGTCCGGCATCTGCAGGGTCGGGCGGACGATGAGGATACCCACGGCGAGCAGCGCGATCGTCCCGACCTTCATGAACGTGGACAGGTAGTCTCGCGGCGCCAGCAGCAGCCACACCGGCAGCACCGAGGCGGCGAATCCGTACGCGATCATCAGCCACGTGATGGTGACCTTGGACAGGGTGAACCACTCGGCTCCCCAGTCCGTTTCGGCCACCCAGCCGCCGGCGACGATGGCCAGCAGGAGCAGTGCGACGCCGATGAGCGAGACCTCCGAGACCCGGCCCGGCCGCAGGTAACGCAGGTACACCCCCATGAAGAGGGCGATGGGGATGGTCATCGCGATGGAGAACAGACCCCATGGGCTCTCGGCGAGCGCATTGACCACGACCAGAGCGAGAACCGCGATGAGGATGATCATGATGACGAAGACCGCGACCATGGCGGCGATTCCGCCGACGACGCCCAGTTCCTCCCGCGCCATCTGACCGAGGCTGCGCCCGCGGCGCCGCGACGAGATCGACAGCACCAGGAAATCCTGCACCGCACCGGCGAACACGACGCCGAGGATGATCCACAGGGTGCCCGGCAGGTACCCCATCTGCGCGGCGAGCACCGGACCGACGAGAGGACCGGCGCCGGCGATCGCGGCGAAGTGGTGTCCGAACAGCACCCGCCGGTCCGTCGGGATGTAGTCCTTTCCGTTCTCGAGGATCTCCGCCGTGGTGGCACGGTCGTCGCGCGGTTGGACGATCTTGCTCTCGACCAGCCTGGCGTAGAAGCGGTAGGCGATCAGATACGTGCACACCGCGGCGATCACGAACCAGACCGCGTTGACGTTTTCCCCGCGGACCACCGCGATCATCGTCCAGGCGACACCACCGAGCAGCGCCAGCACGACGAACACGACGCGGGCCGACGAAGGCATCGGGGAACGGTCGACGATGCCGACCGGCGGGAGGTCGGGATCCGTGCGCAGGTATTCGATCCGGGGCGGGGACTCGGGAACCGATTCGACGGCCATAAGGAATCCTAGAATCGTCTGCTCCCGCCCCGGCGGGAAAACGCGGATGTCGGCAGTCCGGGGCCCGGTCAGTACCGGGTGCGCCGGTTGAGCCGTTCCTCCGCGGCCGCCTCCTCGACGTCGAGTCCCTCGAGCACCGTGCGGAGCGTCTCGTCGTCGAGGTCGCCGTTGTCGCGTGCCGCGATCAGGGCCTGCCGCTGGGCGCGCAGCACGGAGCGCCGGAGCTTCTCGAACAGGGTGCCCGAGTCGGGCACGGCCGGTTCGTGCTCACCGGCCTCCTCGGCCTGCTGCGCTTCGAGGCGGGCCTTCATGGACCGGTTCACCCGGGCGAGGATGCGTTGCAGCGCCTCGGCGTCGACGCCGTCGGGCGGGTTCTTCGCGAGCAGCGCGAGGTGCTGTTCGGCGGCAGTGCCGGAGATGGTCCGCGCACGTTCCATCTGCTCCTGGGCATACAGCCGTTCGTAGGGATCGGCGACGTTCAGCACCCGGATGAGGGCCGGCATCGTCGCCCCCTGGATCAGCAGGGTGCCGACCGCGACCACGAAGGCGATCACCTGGATCGTCTCGCGACCGGGGAACGGCTCGCCGGAGGCCAGGACGAGCGGCACGCCCCCGGCGGCCGCGAGGGTCACCACACCGCGCATCCCGGCCCACGAGATCACCAGGTACTCACGGCCGGTGAACTGGTCGCGCCCCAGCCGGTCGAGCCCGACCTCCCGCGTGAGGCGGCGACGCGCCCAGTGCAGCAGCACCCACAGCGGCCGCACCGCGATCACCACACCGAGCACCGCGAACGCGTAGAGGAACGCGCGGTGCACGTCGAGACCGCTCTCGCGGACCTCGTCGATCACGAACTTCAGCTGCAGCCCCATGTAGGCGAAGACGAACATCTCGAGCAGCACGTCGAGGCTCTCCCACACCGCCCGTTCCTGGATGCGCGTCGCCACGGAGGCGTCGGTGGCCCGGTGCCCCATGTACAGGCCGGCCGCGACCACGGCCAGCACACCGGACGCCTCGATCTCCTCGGCGGCCAGGTAGGCGGTGAACGGGAGCACCAGTCCCAGCACCGTTTCCAGCGGCGAGTCGTACATGCGGCCGCGCACCCGGTGCACCACGACGGCGAGCAGCAATCCGATCGCCACGCCGCCGGCCACCTCGTACCCGAAGAACACCACGGGCGAGTCCACCAGCACCCGGGTGCCGGCGACGGCGGAGACCGCGACGGTGAACAGGGTCAGCGCGGTCGCGTCGTTGACCAGACCTTCACCGGTGAGGACCGCGATGACGCGTTTGGGCAGTCCGAGTCGCTGTCCGACGGCGACGGCGCTGACCGCGTCGGTCGGCGCGACCACGGCCCCGAGCACGAGTGCGGCGCCGAGGGTCAGATCCGGCACCAGCGCCGAGGCGGAGAACGCGACGGCGAAGGCCGTGACCAGGACGGTGAAGATGCCCAGCCGCAGGATCGGCGCGAGGTGCCGGCGGAAGGTCGCCACGGAGAAGCGCAGCGCCGCCGAGTACAGCAGCGGCGGCAGCACCACCCCGAGGATGATGTCCGGATGCAGCTCGAGCCGCGGCATGCCGGGCAGGAACGAGGCGATCGAGCCGATGGTGACGAGGACCAGCGGGGCCTGGAGGTTTCCGCGGTTCGCGAGTCCGGTGACTGCGACGGCCGCGATGACGACGAGGAGGATCCAGGTCCCGTTCACCCGTCGATTGTGACCCGGACGGGCGGTGGGCGCCGCCGCACGATCCGAGTGCCCGGTGTCCGAGCCCACCGGGCACCGATACTCGCGTGCCCTGCACCGCACCCTTGACACCCCCCGAGAAACGAACGTATATTCACCTCAAGTGAATGAGCATTCATTTTGCTCGTGTGCTTTTCGAAATCCGACGCACCCCGCCCCGAAGGCCCCGGTGGTGCCCCAGCAAGGAGTCGACATGGATCTGGCGTTGACGGAGGAGCAGCAGAGTTTCCGGCAACTCGCACGCGAGTTCCTCGACAAGGAGGTGGTCCCGCACCGGGCCGCATGGGACCGCGCCGAATCGGTGGACATCTCGATCGTGCCCAAGCTCGCCGAGATCGGGTTCTTCGGGCTGACCATCCCCGAGGAGTACGGCGGCCTCGGCGGCGACTACATCACCTACTGCCTCGGCATGGAGGAACTCGGCCGCGCCGACTCCGCTGTGCGCGGCATCGTGTCCGTCTCGATGGGCTTGGTGGGCAAGGTGATTCTGTCCCACGGCACCGAGGAGCAGAAGCACGAGTGGCTGCCACGCATCGCTTCGGGTGAGGCGCTCGCATGCTTCGGTCTCACCGAACCCGACAACGGCTCCGACCCCGGACACCTGAAGACCCGCGCGGTGCGCGACGGCGACCACTACATCATCAACGGGTCGAAGATCTTCATCACCAACGGAACCTGGGCGAACCTGTGCCTGGTCTTCGCCCGCACCGGCGGTCCCGGCCCGAAGGGCGTGTCCGCCTTCCTCGTTCCCACCGACACCCCGGGCTTCGAAGCCCGGGAGATCCACGGCAAGCTCGGCCTGCGCGGCCAGGCCACCGCCGAGCTGTACTTCACCGACATGAAGGTGCCCGCGAGCGCGCTGCTCGGCGAGGAGGGCCAAGGCTTCTCGATCGCCATGCACTCGCTGGACAAGGGCCGGGTCTCGGTCGGCGCCGGCTGCGTCGGCATCATCCAGGGCTGCCTCGAGGCCGCCGTCGACTACGCGACGAACCGCAAGCAGTTCGACCGGCCCATCGCCTCGTACCAGCTGATCCAGGACCTGATCGCGGACATGTCCGTCGACGCCGACGCCGGCCGCCTGCTGACCTGGCGGGCAGCCGACCTCATCGAGCGCGGAGAACCGTTCGGCACCGCCGCATCCAAGGCGAAGTACTTCTGCAGCGAGGCTGCGGTGCGAGCCGCCAACAACGCGATCCAGCTCTTCGGCGGGTACGGCTACGTCGACGAGTACCCCGTCGCCAAGTACATGCGCGACGCCCGCGTGATGACCCTGTACGAGGGCACCAGCCAGATCCAGAAGCTGCTCATCGGCCGCGCCGAGACCGGCATCAGCGCCTTCCTGTAGACCGTCCAGGACGGCGGGCCCGGGATCGCCGGCGGAGCCGGAGGGGGGTCGTCGCCACACCGGCGGGTAGTCAGGCGGTAGTAGATCACGCACAACGCTCGGCTGGGGTCTCCCAGTCGAGCGTTGTGCGTGATCGGCCGTAGAGGCCCCGACCGGGAGCCCCGGGCACGGCCTCGGCGCGCACCCTTGACAGAGTGACGCGCACCACACTACCGTTCTGGTCGAACACAATGAATGAGCATTCATCCACTACGAATTTTTGTTCACTCATCGTTGTCGCTCCGACGGGGCCGACCCGCCCCGGCGAAAACTCGCCCCCTGACCCACACGGAGTTCTCATGCCCCCTGTCTCGGCCGACTGGACCAGTACGCAGCATCGACGCTCGGTGACGTGGATCGTCGCCCTCGCGACGGCAGCGCTCGTCTTCGACGGATACGACCTGGTCGTGTACGGAACCATCCTCCCGATCCTCATGAAGGATCCGACCCAGCTCGGTGCCGTCTCTGCCGAACAGGCCGGGGTGCTCGGCTCGTACGCCCTGGTCGGGGTCCTGATCGGCGCCCTGCTCGCCGGCGCCTTCGGCGACCGGGTCGGCCGCCGAAAGCTGACACTGATCAGCATCACGTGGTTCTCGGTGGGCATGGCTGCCGCGGCGATGACCCACTCCGTGACGATGTTCGGCGCCATGCGACTGCTCACCGGCATCGGCGTGGGTGGACTCATCGCCACCACCGGCGCGGTGGTCGCCGAGTTCGCGCCGCCCAGCAAGAAGAACATGTACAACGCGATCGTCTACTGCGGCGTCCCCCTCGGCGGTGTCATGGCGTCGCTGCTCGCCCTGCTGCTGCGTGACGCCATCGGCTGGCGCGGCCTGTTCTGGATCGGAGCGCTGCCCCTCGTGATCCTGCTGCCGCTCGTACTGCTGAGGCTTCCCGAGTCGCCCCGCTGGCTCGTCGCCCGTGGCCGGATCGACGAGGCCCACGCGATCACCGCACGCACCGGCATCCCTTCTCCGACAGCCGAAGAACTCGTCGTCGAGCGGGCGGGCGCCCAGAAGGTCGGATTCGCCGCGCTGGCCACCCGCCGGTACGCGCTCGGCACCGCACTGCTCGGCCTGATGAGCTTCGGCGGCATCATGCTCACGTACGGGCTCAACACCTGGTTGCCGAAGATCATGGAGAACGCCGGGTTCGACGCGAAGAACTCGCTGGCATTCCTGTTGGTGCTCAACGGCGGCGCGATCGCCGGCGTTGTGCTCGCCTCCCGGACGGCGGATCGCACCGGCCCGCAGCGGGTCATCGTCGGCACGTTCCTGCTCGCGGTGCTGTCGCTCATCGTGCTCACCCTCGACCTGCCGCTGGCGGTGCTGCTCGGCGCGGTCGCGGCGGCCGGTATCGGCGGGATCGGCACCCAGATCCTCATCTACGGCTTTGTCGCCAACTACTACTCGACCACGGCACGCGCCGCCGGCGTCGCGTGGTGCGCCGGATTCGGCCGTCTCGGCGGGATCTTCGGGCCGCTCGTCGGTGGGCTGATCCTCGGCGCCGGACTGAGCAGCAACATCGCCTTCTACATCTTCGCGGGCATTGCGCTGCTCGGCGCGGGCCTCACCGTGCTGGTACCCACCCGTCACGAGAGCGTCGCGACGAGCCCGAGCGGGACGCACCGGGCGGCCGAGCCCGCCATGGTGACCGTCGACTGACCGCACCCGGAACGGGGGCGGGTCCGTGGTTACGGACCCGCCCCCGTTCGTGCGTGGACGTCGGATCCTTGCTCGCTCAGCTCCAGTCGTAGAAGCCGCGGCCGGACTTGCGGCCGAGCTCGCCGCGGGCCACTTTGTCGCGCAGCAACTGCGGCGGCGCGAACCGCTCCCCCAGGGTGCCGTGCAGGTACTCCGCGACGGCCAGCCGGATGTCCAGGCCCACGAGATCCGTCGAGCGCAGCGGGCCCATCGGATGCTTGTACCCCAATTCCATTGCCCGGTCGATCGACTCGGCGTCGGCCACGCCCTCCTCGAGCATCCGGATCGCCTCCAGGCCGAGCAGCACGCCGAGGCGGCTGGTGGCGAAGCCCGGCGAATCGCGCACCACCACGGGCGTCTTGCCGAGCAGCTCCACCCAGCCCGCGACGTCGCGCACCAGCGCATCGGAGGTCGTCTCGGCGCGCACGATCTCCACCAGCTCCGACGCGGGCACCGGGTTGAAGAAGTGCATGCCCAGGAACCGGGACGGGTTCCTCAGGGCGGCGCCCAGCTCCGTCGGCGACAGCGAGCTGGTGTTGGTGGCGATCACCGCGTCGTCGGGCACGACGCGCTCGGCGTCGGCGAGCACGCGCCTCTTCAGGCCGGGATCCTCGGGCACCGCCTCGACGAGCAGCCGGGTGTCGCCGGGCAGCGCGGCCACCGACGCGACGAACGCGACCCGGCCGGCCACCACGTCGAGCGGATCGACGAGCTTGCCACGCTCGGCCGCGCGGGAGAGGCTGTCCGTCAGCCGCTTTCGCGCGGCATCCAGGTCGCCGGTCTCGGACACGGTCACGGTCGCGCCGAGCGCGGCGAAGGCATGGGCGATGCCGACGCCCATGCGGCCTCCGCCGATCACGGCAACACGGTCGGGAAGTCCTGTCATCTGCTGGTCCTCTTCTCCAGGAATCGGGTCATGCGTTTCTACCGGTCCGCGGCCCCGTACCGCACCGCCCGGCCGGATCGTCGAGATGATGTGGTCGCTCACAGCGCCTCCACCGCCAGCGACACGCCCTGGCCGACGCCGACGCACAGGGTGGCCAGGCCCCGCGCCGCGCCCTCGCGTTCCATGCGGCCGAGCAGGGTGACGAGGATGCGCGCCCCGGACGAGCCGAGCGGGTGACCGAGCGCGATGGCGCCGCCGTCCGCGTTGACGAGGTCCTCGTCCAGGCCGAGTTCGCGGATGACGCCGAGCGACTGGGCGGCGAAGGCCTCGTTGAGCTCGATCGCGCCGATGCCGTCGAGGGTCCAGCCGGTGCGGTCGAGCAGCTTGCGGGTGGCGGGGACCGGGCCGAGGCCCATGATGTGCGGGGCGAGCGCCGCCGAGGCGCTCCCGACGATCCGGGCGCGCGGCGTCAGCCCGTGCCGGCGCACCGCGTCGGCGCCGGCGAGCACCAGCGCGGACGCGCCGTCGGACAGCGACGACGACGAGCCGGCGGTGACGATGCCGCCGGCCCGGAACACCGGCTTCAGGCGGGCGAGTTTCTCCTCGTCGGTCCCGCGCCGCGGGCCCTCGTCCACGTCGACGACGCCGTCGCGTACCGGCACCGGGACGATCTCCTTCTCGAACCGGCCGGCGTCGATGGCGGCGAGGGCGCGCCGGTGGCTGCGGACCGCGAACGCGTCGCTCGCCTCCCGGGTGATGCCGTGCAGGGCCGCGACCTCCTCGGCCGTCTCGCCCATCGACAGGGTGGTCGTGTCGTCGAAGCGCGGGTTGGTGAACCGCCAGCCGATGGCGGTGTCGAAGACGGCGCCGGGCTTGGCCCAGGGTGTGCCGGGCTTGCTCATCACCCACGGCGCCCGGGTCATCGACTCGACCCCGCCGGCGACGACGACGTCGGCCTCCCCGGACCGGATGGCCTGGGCCCCGGAGGCGACAGCGGTGAGCCCGCTCGCGCACAGGCGGTTGACGGTGTACCCGGGGACGGTCTGCGGCAGGCCGGCGAGCAGCACCGCCATGCGGGCGACGTTGCGGTTGTCCTCGCCGGCCTGGTTGGTGGCGCCGAGGATCACCTCGTCGATCGCGTCGGCCGGGACGCCGCTGCGCGCGACGGCCTCGCCGACGACGAGTGCGGCCAGGTCGTCGGGCCGCACCGGGGCGAGCGCGCCGCCGTAGCGGCCCTGCGGTGTGCGGACTCCGTCGACGACGTAGACGTCGATCATCCGTAGATCTCCCTTCCGAAACCGGGGGCCGTGTGACCCTTGACACCCTCCGGTAGTGAATGTACGTTCATAGTCAGTGAAGCACAATTCATCACTCATGAACAGAACTTCAATTCCTGACCCGACCTGCGCTGACGAGGAGTCATCATGACCGTGTTCGAGGACATCACCTACGAGATCGACGGCCCCGCGGCGATCATCACGATCGACCGCCCGCACCGCTACAACGCGTTCCGCGGCAAGACCGTCGAGGAGCTCATCAAGGCGTTCCGCGCCGCGTGGGCCGACAGCCGGGTCTCGGCGATCATCCTCACCGGCGCCGGCGAGAAGGCGTTCTGCACCGGCGGCGACGTCAAGCAGCGCGCCGAGACCGGCGACTACGGCCCCACCGAGAGCGGCATGTTCGAGATCGGCTACCTGCACAAGCTGATTCGCGACATCCCGAAGCCGGTCATCGCCGCGGTCAACGGTGTCGCCGTCGGCGGCGGACACGTGCTGCACGTGCTGTGCGACCTCACGATCGCCTCGGAGAACGCCAAGTTCGGCCAGGCCGGCCCGAAGGTCGGATCGTTCGACGCCGGTTTCGGCTCGGCCTTCCTCGCCCGCGTGGTCGGCGAGAAGCGCGCCCGCGAGATCTGGTACCTGTGCCGCCAGTACGACGCCGCCACCGCCGAGCGCTGGGGCCTGGTCAACTGGGTCGTGCCGCAGGACAAGCTGCTCGACGAGGCCAAGGCGATCGCCGCCGAGATCGCCGAGAAGAGCCCCACCGCCATCAAGTTCCTCAAGCAGTCGTTCAACGCGGACACCGACCACCAGGCCGGCCTGAGCAACCTCGCGATGTCGGCGCTCGACCTGTTCGGCAAGTCCGACGAGGGCCTCGAGGGCGCCAACGCGTTCGCCGAGAAGCGGCCCGCCGACTTCGCCAAGTTCGTCAAGGCCTGATCCCTCCCCATTTCGGATTCCCCGAGAGGACCCCTCATGAGCAACATCGCACTGGTCACCGGCGCCGGCTCCGGCATCGGCAAGGCCATCGCACTGGCCTTCGCCGCACAGGGCGACCGCGTGGTCGCCGCCGACCTCGACCTCGCCGCCGCCGAGGCCACCGCCAAGGAGTACCCCGAGCTGATCACCGCCCTGCCGGTGGACATCGCCGACCGGGCCCAGGTCGACGAGCTGCGCGAGCGCACCCACGCCGAGGTCGGCGTGCCGAACGTGCTCGTCAACGCCGCCGGCTGGGACCGCACCGACCAGTTCCTCAACGCCACACCCGAATTCGCGCAGAAGGTCGTGGCGATCAACTACCTCGGCCCGGTGCACGTGTGCAGCGCCTTCCTGCCCGGCATCATCGAAGCCGGCAACGGCGGCCGCGTGATCAACCTCGCCTCCGACGCCGGCCGCGTCGGCAGCTCCGGCGAGTCGATCTACGCCGGGGCGAAGGGCGGCGTCATCGCGCTGACCAAGTCCCTCGCCCGCGAGATGGCGCGGCACGGCATCAACGTCAACTGCGTGTGCCCCGGCCCCACCGACACCCCGCTGTTCCAGGCGCAGGACGAGAAGCTCAAGGCCGCACTGATCAAGGCCATCCCATTCCGCCGGCTCGCCCGGCCCGACGAAGTCGCCGCCCCCGTGCTGTTCTTCGCGTCGGAGGCCGCGTCGTTCGTCACCGGTCAGGTGATCAGCGTCAGCGGCGGCCTCACGATGGCCGGCTGACCGCGGACACGCGAGGGAGGACGGACACCATGACCGCGTCGTACAACGCCCGGGCCTACCGGGAGTACTTCGAGAACGACTTCACGTACCTCAACGGATTCCGGCGCAACACCAAACGTTACGCACACCAGGTCGCCCTGAGCGACCCCGGCACCGGGCGGCAGTGGACCTACGCGCAGCTCGGGGAGCGCGTCGACCGGATCGCGACGGGCCTGGCGGACGCGGGGGTGCAGACCGGGGACGTCGTCGCCTACCAGCTGTTCAACGGCGTCGAATTCGCCGAGCTCTACCTCGCCACGCAGGCCGTCGGGGCGGTCGGATCGCCGGTGAACTTCCGCCTGGCGGCCGGCGAGACGGCGTTCGTCCTCGACAAGTGCACCCCTGCGGTATTCGTCTACGACACCGAACTCACCGATATGGTGCAGGAGGCGTTGCGGCTCGCAGCGCACACCCCGAGGGTGATCGTGGCCGTCGGCGACGGCGACACCGTCGAAGTCGACGGCGTCACGGTGATGCGGTACCGGTACCTGGCCGCCGACCGCATCGCGCTACCGCCGCTGCATCGCACGGTATGGGACGAGACCACCCGTCTCTACACCTCCGGCACGACGGGCATGCCGAAGGGCGTGCCGCTCAACAGCATGATCGAGATCTTCAGCGCCCACGACGTGATCATGCACTTCCCGCTCGGCCCCGACGACAAGACGCTCAACATGACCCCGTGGTTCCACCGCGGCGGCCTGCACGCGGGCGGGCCCAACCCGACGTTCTACGTCGGCGGTGAAGTGGTGCCGCTGCGGTCGTTCGACGCCGACCGGGTCCTCGACCTCGTCGCCGCGTACGGACTGACCTTCCTCATCGGCGCACCGACCAATCTCGCCATGCTCGCCGCCGCCCAGGAGGCGCGCCCGCGCGACCTGTCCAGCCTGCGCGGCATCGTCACGATGGGCGCGCCGCTCGAGAAGGAGGCGGCGCTGCGCTACCAGAAGGTGCTCAACCCCCGGATCTTCAACGGCTACGGCACCACCGAGGCCTTCTGGAACACCTTCCTGCGGCCGGCCGACCTGCCCGACCGCGCCGGCAGCGCCGGCCGGGCCTGCACCGACGACGAGGTCCGCGTCGTCCACGTCTACCCCGACCGGCTCGCCGACCCCGACGACGTCGTCGCCCACGACGGCCACGACGTCGGTGAGGTCATCGTCCGCTCCCCCAAGTGCGCCAACGCCTACTTCGACACCCCCGACCAGGAGAGGGCCAAGTTCCACCAGGGTTGGCTGCACATCGGCGACCTCGCCACCTGGGACGCCGACGAGTTCGTCACCATCGTCGGACGCAAGGACGACATGCTCATCTCCGGCGGTGAGAACGTCCACCCGGTGCAGGTGGAAGAGGCACTCAACGCCCATGCGCAGGTGCAGGACTCGCTCGTCGTCGGCGTCCCGGACGAGAAGTGGGGACGCATCGTCGTCGCCTACATCGTCGCCGAGGATCCCTCGCTGACGGTCGATCACCTCGACGCCCACTGCCGCTCCCACCCGATGCTCTCGTCGTTCAAGCGGCCGCGCGCCTACCGGTTCGTCGAGACCCTGCCCGTCTCCCCCACCGGCAAGAAGCTGCATTACAAGGCCACCGAAGCCGCCGCGGCCGAGTTCGCCGCCGGCCTCTTCTCCGCTCCCTCCGACTCGAGGATGACCCGATGAGCACCGCCACCACCCTCCCCAAGTTCGACGCCCTCGACCCGCTCGCCATCGACTCGCTCTACTCCGACGACGAGCTCGCCGTCCGCGACACCGTTCGCAAGTTCTGCGCCGAGCACGTCACTCCGCACATCGCGGAGTGGTTCGAGGCCGGCGACCTGCCCGGCGTGCGCGACCTCGCCCGCGAATTCGGCAAGCTCGGCCTCCTCGGTATGCACCTCGAGGGCTACGGGTGCGGTGGCTCGTCCGCCGTGCACTACGGCCTCGCCTGCCTCGAGTTGGAAGCCGCCGACTCCGGCATCCGCTCCCTGGTCTCGGTGCAGGGCTCGCTCGCGATGTTCTCGATCTGGAACAACGGTTCCGAGGAGCAGAAGCAGCGCTGGCTGCCGGGCATGGCGGCGGGCGAGATCATCGGCTGCTTCGGCCTGACCGAACCCGACGTCGGCTCCGACCCGGGGGCGATGAAGACCCGCGCCCGCCGGGACGGGTCCGACTGGGTTCTCGACGGTCGCAAGATGTGGATCACCAACGGCTCCATCGCCGACGTCGCCGTGGTCTGGGCGAACACCGACGAGGGCGTCCGTGGCTTCGTCGTGCCCACCGACACACCCGGTTTCAGCGCCCACACCATCAAGCACAAGCTGTCGCTGCGCGCCTCGGTCACCGGCGAACTCGTCCTGGACAACGTGCGCCTGCCCGCCGATGCGCTGCTGCCCGAGGCCAAGGGCGTCAAGGCGCCGCTGCAGAGCCTGTCCGAGGCGCGGTACGGCATCATCTGGGGCGCGATGGGCGCCGCGCGCTCGGCGTGGGAGGCCGCCCGCGACTACTCGATGCAGCGCACCCAGTTCGGCCGCCCCATCGGCGGATTCCAGCTCACCCAGGCCAAGCTCGCCGACATGGCCGTCGAACTGCACAAGGGCCAGTTGCTGTCGCTGCACCTCGGCCGGCTCAAGGACAGCGTCGGGCTGCGGCCCGAGCAGGTGAGCTTCGGCAAGCTCAACAACACCCGCGAGGCCATCGAGATCTGCCGCACCGCGCGAACCATTCTCGGCGGCAACGGCATCTCCCTCGAGTACCCCGTCATCCGGCACATGGTCAACCTCGAATCCGTGCTCACCTACGAGGGCACCCCCGAGATGCACCAGCTGGTGCTCGGCCAGGCCTTCACCGGCGAAAACGCCTTCCGCTGACAGGAATCCCACCATGAACGCACGATTGATCCACGACTCCGAGCACCTGCAGTTCCGCGAGGTCGTCCGTGACTTCGTCCGGGACAAGATCACCCCGGTGCACGAGGACTGGGAACGGGCGAGCTGCCTCGACCGGTCCCTGTTCACCGAGGCCGGCAAGCTGGGCCTGCTCGGCTTCCCGGTCCCGGAGGAGTACGGCGGTCCCGGCGTCGACGACTTCCGCTACAACGCCATCCTGATCGAGGAGGTCAACCGGGCGGGCAACGCGGCCGCCGGGATCGCGTTCTCGCTGCAGAACGACGTCGTGCTGCCGTACCTGACCGACATGACCACCGACGAGCAGAAGGCCCGCTGGCTGCCCGGCGCCGTCACCGGCGAGACCGTCCTCGGCATCGCGATGACCGAACCCGGCACCGGCAGCGACCTGACCGGCATCCGCACCTCGGCGGTGCGCGACGGCGACCACTACGTGGTCAACGGCGCCAAGACGTTCATCTCCAACGGGCAGAACGGCGACCTGTTCGTCGTCGCCACCCGCACCTCCGACGACCCGCACAAGGGCCTGACCCTGCTCGTCGTCGAGGCCGACACCGCCGGCTTCTCCCGCGGGCGCAATCTGGAGAAGATCGGCCTGCACGCGCAGGACACCAGCGAGCTGGCCTTCACGGACATGCGGGTCCCGGTCGCGAATCGGCTCGGCGAGGAGGGACAGGGCTTCTACCAGCTCGTGCACAACCTGCCGCAGGAACGGTTGTCGCTCGCGATCGGCGCGGTCGCCGCGGCGGAGGGCGTGTTCGCCGAGACCCTCACCTACGTCAGGGAGCGCAAGGCCTTCGGCAAGCCGGTCTCGAGCTTCCAGAACACCCAGTTCGTGCTGGCCGAACTGGCCACCGAGCTGGATCTGGCCCGCACGTTCCTCGACGACTGCATCGCCGAGCACGTTGCCGGCGAGCTCACCGCCGCCCGCGCGGCGCGGCTGAAGTGGTGGGCCACCGAACTGCAGGTGCGGATCGCGGACCGGTGCCTGCAGTTGCACGGCGGCTACGGGTACATGCGCGAGTACGCGGTGGCACGCGCGTTCGTCGACGCCCGCATCCAGACCATCTACGGCGGCACCACCGAGATCATGAAGACGATCGTCGCCAAGGATCTCGGGATCTGAGCGGCCGTCCCGAGCGACGAGGAGGACGCCCATGTCGGCCGATCCGAGCGAGCTGCCGATCGACGAGGCCGTGCGCGCGGTCCGTGCGAACTCCCGGCGCAGGCAGATCCTGATCGCTGCCGCGAAGGTGATGCAGCGCACAGGGTTCCATCAGATGTCCATGCAGGCGCTGGCCGACGAGGCGAACGTCAGCGTGGGCCTGCTCTACAAGTACTTCGGCAACAAGGAGGAGATCCTCCTCGCCACCATCACCGCCATCCTGGACGCGTTCCGGGATCAGCTCGAGCCCGCGATGGCGGCGGCCGGCACGGACCCCGTGGAGCGCCTGGCCGCGGGGATCGGCCGGTTCGTCGAGATCGTCGACGAGAACCTCGACGCCGTGGCCCTGACCTACCGCGAGAGCCGCACGCTCGACCCGGCCGGGCGGGAGATGCTCAAGCGGCTCGAGATCGCCACCTCCGCCCCGCTGCGTGCGGTGCTGACCGACGGCATCGACGCCGGCATCATGAACCCGGTCGACGTCGACCTGATGGTCTTCGACCTGGTGCTGCTCGCCCACGGCTGGGCGCTCAAGCACTGGCATTTCGGCCGGCTCTACAGCCTCGACGACTACATCCGGCTGCAGACCCGGTTCGTGCTCAACACCGTTCTGCCACAAGAACACCGAACCCGCTACCGACACCTGCTGGAGTAACCGTGAGCGTCGTCACCACACGCGAAGACCGCGTCGGGATCATCACCCTCGACCGTCCCCCCGCCAACGCCTTCGACGAGGCGCAGGCGGAGGCCCTGGCCGAGGCGGTCACGACGCTGGGCGAGGACCCCGCCGTACGGGCCGTCCTGATCCGCAGTGCCCGGCGGATCTTCTGCGGAGGCGCGGACATCGCGATGATGGAGTCCTGGAGCACGAAGCCCGATCGGGGTGCACGCCTGCGCCGCTTCACCGCACGGCTCCAGGACGTGTTCGCCCGCATCGAGGTGCTGCCGAAGCCCTCGGTGGCCGCCCTCGCCGGTGCCGCCACGGGAGGCGGCCTCGAACTGGCCCTCGCGTGCGACTTCCGCGTCGCGGGCGCCTCGGTGAAGCTCGGGCTTCCCGAGGTGGGAATCGGGCTCCTTCCCGGCGCGGGGGGCACACAACGGCTCACCCGGCTGGCCGGTCCGTCGGTGGCGCACCGGCTCGTGCTCGGCGCCGAACTGGTCACCGGCCGTGCGGCCGAACGGCTCGGAATCGTGCAGTGGGCCACCGACGCCGACGTCGAGACCGAGGCCCGAGCCTTGGCCGATCGACTCGCGCAGCTGCCGCCGGCCGCCTACGCGGCCGCCAAACGCTGCATCGTCGCAGCTCGGGGCGATGAGGGGTTCGCCCGAGAGCTCGACGAGATCAGCCGGCTGATCGAGACGCCGGACACCGTCCGCTTGCTGGAAGGATTCGTCGCGCGCGCCCGGTAGCCCGGCGTGCGGGCCGTCGCGGGATGTCCGCCGCCCGGGGCTGCGCCGGACGACCCGCCCGGATCACTCGGTACTGTGGATCCGACCCAGCGGCGACGAGGAGCACCACCATGACCACCGACCACGACGCGCTACCCGTGGACGAGGCCGTGCGAGCCGTGCGCACCAGCTCCCGCCGCAAACAGGTGCTCGACGCCGCGGTGACGGTCATGCAGCGGACCGGGTTCCACCAGATGTCCATGCAGGCGCTGGCCGACGAGGCCGGGGTGAGCGTGGGGCTGATCTACAAGTACTTCGGCGGCAAGGAGGACGTCCTCCTCGCGACCATCCTCGCGATCCTCGACGCCTTCCGCGACCAGCTCGAACCGGCCATGGACGCCGTCGGCGACGACCCCGTCGAGCGGCTCGCCGCCGGGATGCGCCGCTACATCGAGATCGTGGACGAGAACCTCCACGCCACGGTGCTCACCTACCGGGAGAGCCGCACCCTCGACGACGCCGGACGCGCCCGGATCAAGGAACTCGAGGTGGAGTCCTCGGCGCCGCTGCGCGCCGCGCTCGACGCGGGGATCGAGGCGGGCGTGATGAACCCGGTCGACGTCGACCTGATGGTCTTCGACATCATGCTGCTGGCGCACGGCTGGGCGCTCAAGCACTGGCACTTCGGGGCCATCTACACGCTCGACGAGTACATCCGGCTCCAGACCCGCTTCGTGCTGAACACGCTCCTCCCGGCCGAGCGCCGCGACGACTACGCGCAGTTGCTCACGTAGCCGACACGGGAAGCAGGTCGCCGCCGAGAGGTAGCGACCAGCGCGCCCCGCGCACCGTCTCGATCGCGTCGTGGCGGGAGGTCGGCATGATGCCGGGCAGCAGCAGCGTCCACATCTGGTCGATCCGCTCCTCGAGGTCGACGCGCCCGGCGAGGACGTCGGACAGGAGCTGCACGCCCGTGAACGCGGAGATCACGAAGTGCGCCAGCATCGACGGATCGAGGTGGGCATCCAGGTCGCCTTCCTCGACGGCACGACGGCCGAACGCCTCGCAGGCCGTGATCCAGTCCAGGTACGGCCCGGCGGGCTTGTCGAGACTGCCGAGTTCGAGGGTGAGCCGGATCCCGGCGCGCACGACGGGGTCCTCGATCATCTGCCGGCCGATGCCGTGGCACAGCATCACGATCTGTTCGAGGGTCGACGCCTCGGTGCCGGCGATCGCATCGACGAGCGCGATCGAGCGGCGGTGCTGCTCGGCGACGATGGCGCCGGCGAGGTCGATCTTCGACGCGAAATGGAAGTACACCGCCCCCTTGGACAGTCCCGTGTCGCGGAGAATGTCGGCGAAGCTGGCGCCGTGGAACCCTCGTTCGTCGAACATCGCGGCGGCGGCGTGCACGATCTGCTGCCGGGTCACTGCGGCGCGGGCTTGCTTGGCCACTCACTCACCTTTCTCGCGAGGCGGATTCCGACGAGACACCTCGGCCCGAGGCATCCGACGTACATCCCCTCGACAACCCCCGACCGACACACCGCCGACTCCCCCTGGGCGGCCCGCCGGGATCTGCGTCGATCCCGGCGGAAGGCACCAGCCACCTTAACAAGACCGATCGACCGTTCAACGAAGGGTGGACGGCACCGGCGTGCCCGCCCCGCTCCCCCTCGGCAGCACGGGCCGATCGGCGGCCCCGGCCTATCCGGCGCCGAGGGCCTTCTTCGCCGCGTCCTGCGCCTTGTCGACCTGCTCGGCGTACTTTCCGCCGGTCTTGCGGTCCGCGAGATCACCGGCCTTCTCGATCGCCTCGTCGACCTTGTCGGGGTTCTGCGCCGCGAACTCCTTGCCCTTGTCGACCAGCCCCTTGACCGAATCCATGAAACCCACGTCGCGTCCTTTCGTCCGAATGATCGAGCGGGCCAAGCCTGCCACAGCAGGTCGCGACCGGACGTGGGGCCGGGTCCGACGCCGCGCTATCGGGGGTCGGGTCCGGGAGCCGGGCCGGGTCCGGCAGCCGGACCCGGTCCGCGACCTTCGGTGCCGAGGGTCTTCTTCACCGCTTCCTGCGCCTTGCCGACGTGCCGGGAGTACTTTCGGGGCCCCTTCGTCCGGGCGAGATCGCCGGCCTTGTCGATGGCGTTGTTCACCGTGTCCGGGTTCTTCCGGGCATAGTCCTTGCCCTTGTCGACCAGGCCCTTGAGCGAATCCATGAATCGCATCGGGTCCATCCCTTCTCTGTGCAATGGTCGGATCGTCACCAGCGTGCCACCGGTGGACGCAGAGCGGGAGATCCCTGTCGGGACCTCCCGCCGAAGACCTGCACTGCTACGGGCTGCGCGGGCCCGGCTGCGCCTGCGGGCCGGGATCGGACTCCGGGCCGGGCCGTCCCGCGGGACCCGGAGTCGCACCGGGAACGGGATGGTCCGCGGTACCGAGGTGCTTCTTCGCGGCGTCCTGCACCTTGTCCACGTGCTGGGCGTACTTGCCGCCCGTCCGGGCATCGGCGGCGTCGCCTGCCTTGTCGACGAACCCGCCGGCCTTGTCGGGGTTCTTCTCCGCGTACGCCCTGCCCTTGTCGACCAGGCCCTTGATCGAATCCTTCAAACCCATCTGCCGCTCCTTCCGTTCGAGGGATCGATGCCTCAGCGTGCCACCGCGGGCCGGTTCCCAAACCTGCCGCGGCGGCGCAGTGTCCCCGTCCCCGGCCGGGCCGGGGCAGTGCCCTCGTCCCCGTCAGTGCACGCCCGGCAACAGGTCCTCACTGGCGGCGAACAGCCGGCGGTGCTCACCGTGGACTCGCCCGGTCACCCACCACGAGACCTCCACGAGGACCACGCCGATCGCCCCGCACGTGAACGCCGTGACCATTGCGCCGACGTTGGAGATGTCGAGGGCGAAGAACTCGCGGGCGAAGGGGAAGGCGAACAGGACCAGGTACCCGAGCACCGAACCGGCCAGCAGCACCAGTTTCCACATCACGTACGGCCGCGCCACCACGGCGAGCACCCACAGCGCGATCATGATCAAGGTGATCAGCGCCGCGGTGCCGGCCTGCATCTTCTGCGCCTCGGTCTGCTCGGGTCCGGCGTACACCAGGATGTAGCAGACGTACGTGCTGATCCCGATGATCACCCCCGACGGGATCGCCAGGCGCATCACCCGCGACACGAAGCCGGAGCGGGCCCGCTCGTTATTGGGGGCGAGCGACAGGATGAACGCGGGGACTCCGATGGTGAACCACGCCGCGATCGTCACGTGCCGCGGCAGGAACGGATACGGCATCGGCTCGTAGCCGAACACCTGGGACAACGCGCCCGAGAGCCCCACGAGGAACGCCAGCAGTACGGAGTACACGGTCTTGGTGAGGAACAGGTTCGAGACCCGCTCGATGTTGCCGATCACCCGCCGGCCCTCGGCGACGACGTAGGGCAGGGTGGCGAACTTGTTGTCCAGCAACACGATCTGCGCGACCGCACGGGTAGCCGGGCTGCCGGAGCCCATCGCGACCCCGATGTCGGCGTCCTTGAGCGCCAGCACGTCGTTGACCCCGTCGCCGGTCATGGCGACGGTGTGCCCGCGCGACTGGAGGGCTCCGACCATCGCCCGTTTCTGGTCGGGCCGCACGCGACCGAAGGTGGTGGCCGAGTCGAGGGTGTCGGCGAGCCGGTCGCGGTCCTCCGGCAGGGTGCGGGCATCGACGGGGTGATCGGCGTGCGGCAGGCCGAGCGACGTCGCGACCGCGCCGACCGACACGGCGTTGTCGCCGGAGATGACCTTGACCTCGACCTGCTGGCTCGCGAAGTACTCGAGGGTCGGCTTGGCGTCGGGCCGGACCCGCTGCTCGAGCACGACGAGGGCCTGCGCGGTGACCGTGCCGGGGGCGTGCGGGTCGTCGACGGGACGGTCGCACCGGCCGAGCAGCAGCACCCGCAGCCCCTGCGCCCCGAGCGCCTCGGCGCGCCGGGCCGCCTCCGAGCCGGGATCGAGCAGCACGTCCGGTGCGCCGAGCACCCAGTCGCCGTGGTCGCCGTACGACTGGCCGCTCCACTTCTTCGCCGACGAGAACGGGGCGACGGCGGTGGCCTCTCCCCAGCCGGGGTCGTCCGGCATCGCCTCGCGGACGGCGAGGACGCTGGCGTTGGGACGCGGGTCGTCGGCGGCCATCGCCGCGAGCGCGGCACGGGCGGCCGTCTCGTCGCTGCCGTCGACGCATACGACGTCCGCCAGGCGCATGCCGTTCTCGGTGAGCGTGCCGGTCTTGTCGGCGCAGACCACGTCGACGCGGGCGAGGCCCTCGATGGCCGGCAGTTCCTGCACGAGGCACTGCCGGCGACCGAGACGGATCACGCCCACCGCGAACGCGATCGAC
Organism: Rhodococcus sp. M8; assembly: GCF_015654185.1. Lineage (NCBI taxonomy): Bacteria > Bacillati > Actinomycetota > Actinomycetes > Mycobacteriales > Nocardiaceae > Rhodococcus > Rhodococcus sp. M8. Next base: position 5,247,582 of record NZ_CP064065.1, on the reverse strand, counting down.
GTCATCAGCACCAGGCCCTCGGGGACCATCGGAACGAGCGCGGCGACCATGCCGCTGAGTGCCGGGCCGAGCGCCTCGCCGCTCGAGAACAGCTGGTTGTAGATGATGAGCAGGCCCGCCGGGATCATCAGGTAGGTGATGAATTTCAGGATCTTGTCGATGCCGGCGCGCAGTTCCGAGTGCACGAGCGTGAACTTGCTGGCTTCCTCGGCGAGCCGGGCTGCGTACGCGTCACGGCCGACCTTCGTGGCCCGGTAGGCGCCGCTGCCCGCCGCGACGAAGCTGCCCGAGAGGACGTGTGCGCCGAGCTCCTTGTGCACGGGATCGGCCTCACCGGTGAGCAGCGACTCGTCGAGTTCGAGCCCCTCGGCCTCGACGACGAACCCGTCCACCACCGCCTGGTCGCCGGGGCCGAGTTCGATGATGTCGTCGAGCACCACCTCGCGCGGCGGGAGCTCGGCCACCACTCCGTCCCGGCGCACGAGAGGCTTGGCCTGGCTGACGATCGCGAGCCTGTCGAGGGTCCACTTCGCGCGGATCTCCTGCACGATGCCGACGGCGCTGTTGAGGATGATCAGCAGGCCGAACATGCCGTCGATGATCGAGCCGGTGGCCAGGACGATGGCCAGCAGGACGGCCAGGATCGCGTTGATGCGGGTGAAGACGTTGGCGCGGACGATCTCGCCGACCGACCGCGACGCCCGGTCCGGCACGTCGTTGGTGGCGCCCCGGGCCACGCGTTCGGCGACCTGCTCGGTGGTCAGGCCCAGCTCGATGTGCCGCGCGTCGGTCGGGGGCGCGGCCGCCTGGTCGGCGACGGCGGTGGGCTCCTCTGCTGCCATGGGAATCAGGCTAAGCCACCCGCTGCGCTCCGCCGCCGTGCCGTGACGCGCCTCGCGCCGGGCTCAGCTGTCCGGGCGGACGAACTCGGGCTGGTCGAGCACGCGCAGCCAGCTGCCGTCAGGCTGGCGGCGGGCCACCTGGGCCCGGGCGCCGGCGCCGTCCTTCGGCGGGGTGGCGGTCAGCGCGAGGTCGCCGCTGATCAGTGTCGGCAGCGGCGGCTCGGGTTCGAAGTGGGGCGCGTGTTCCAGCACCTGCTCCCACAAGCGGCGGATGGCCTCGCGGCCCACCGTGCGACCGCCCGGCGGGTAGGCCATCACGGCGTCCTCCTCGTACAGTGCGGCGACACCCGCCGCGTCGCCGGCGTTGGAGCGCTCGACGAACAGGCGGGTGAGATCCTCTGGCTGCCAAGCCTTCTCTGCGTCGGACACGGTCATCCTCTCCAGGAACGGAAGCGGGACACCACCAGCCTCCGACCCGCAGAGTCAGAAGTCCAACAGATTGTTCTGATCGGAACTAGAATCCGGGGTTATGGAACTGCGGCAGCTCGAGTACTTCGTCGCGGTGGCCGAGGAGGCGAACTTCACCCGGGCCGCCCACCGCGTCCACATCAGCCAGTCCGGGATCAGCGCCCAGGTCCGCCGGCTCGAGCACGACCTCGGCGCCGCCCTGTTCGACCGCTCCACCCGCACCGCCACCCTGACCACGGCCGGGGAGGCGGCCCTGCCGCACGCCCGGGCCGCGCTGGCGTCCGCCGCGGCCGCCCGGCAGGCGGTCGAGGAGGTGACGGCACTGATCCGCGGACAGCTGGTGGTCGGCATGGTCACCGCCTGCACCGTCACCGGGTTGTTCGACGCACTCGCCGCGTTCCACCGCGCGCACCCGGGGGTCGAGATCAACCTCGTCGAGGACGCCTCCGACCGGCTCGTCGAGCGGGTCCGCTGCGCCACCGTGGACCTCGCCCTCGTCGGCTCCGCCGGCAGCCCGCCCCCGGGCCTCGAGGCGCTCACCCTCGTCAGCGAACCGATCGTCGCGGCCGTGCCGCCCGGTCACCCGCTGACCGGACGCGCCCGCCTCACGCTCGCGGACGTGTGCGCGCACCCCGTCGTGTCCATGCCCGAGGGCACCGGGATCCGGACCGTGTTCGACCGGGCGTGTGCCGCCGCCGGCCTGCGTCCCGACATCGCCCTGCAGGCCAGTTCCCCGGACACCGTCGCCGACCTCGCCCTCCGCGGGCTGGGCGTGGCGATCCTCAGCCGCTCGATGACCGCGCACTTCGAGGGCCGGTTGTGCGGGCTCACCCTGGACGACGCCACCGCGCCCGCGGTGCTGTCGCTGATCTGGTCCGATACGGACGCTCCGGCCCTGCGCGAACTCGTCCGGCACAGCCGTCGCGCCTTCGCCGTCGCAGGGACCTAGGACACTTCCCCGGCGGCGGACGGCGGCCGAGAATGGGCACGGGCCGGCGAACCGGCCGGAGTCGAATCCACGACGACAGGGGCGGACATGAATCTCGAGGACCTGATGGCCAAGGCACGCGACACGGTCACGGTCAAGCGCGTGTACTCGGAGCCGGTCGAGAAGGACGGCCTGACGGTCATCACCGCGGCCGTGGTCTCCGGCGGTGCCGGCGGAGGCGGAGGGTACTCGCCCGACGGGGAGAACGGCGAGGGCGGCGGCTTCGGCGTCGGGGCTCGCCCGGTGGGCGCGTACGTCATCAGCGGCGGCAAGCTGTCGTGGCAGCCGGCGGTGGACGTCAACCGCCTGGTGCGTACCGTCGCGAGTGTGGCGATCGCCTTCCTCGTCACGCGGGCGCTCGTCGAACGCAAGCGTGCCGCTACGACGCGCTGACACCGCTCACAGCGTCGCGAGGACGAACGACAGCACGAATCCCGCGGCGGTGCTCAGCGCGACCGTGGGACCGCCCTTCTCGTAGGCCTCCGGCATGAGCGTGTCGGCCAGCGACGCCAGCACCGCGCCCGCCGCGAACGCCAACGGCAGGGAGATCGTCTCCGGCGGGGTCACCGCGAGCGGCCCGGCCCCGACGACGACGGCGACGGTCAGCAGCGTGGCGCACGCGACCCACATCCCGAGGATGTACCCCCGGGACCGGCCCTGAGCGCGCATGGAGGCGCTGCCGACGAGCGACTCCGGGAAGTTGGACACGAAGATCGCGACCAGCAGGGCGAGGCCGCCGGTGCCCTCCCCCAGGGACACACCGAGCGCCACGTTCTCGGGCACCCCGTCGAGCGTGACCGCCGCCAGCAGCGCCAGCCCGGCCGCCCCGCTCACCGAGGACGACGACGGCGCGGTTTCCTCGGCGGCCGCGTCGACGTCGAGTTTCTCGCTGCCGTGGTCCTTCTCCCGCCGGCCCTCGGCCACCCGGTCCAGCCACGCGCTGAGCACGGTGAACACGAGCGCGCCGACGACGAGTCCGATCGCCGCGCGCCAGATGCCGCCCTTCTCGTACGAATCCTCGAACAACTCGAACGACAGGGCGGTGATGAGCGCGCCGGCGGCGAACGCCAGCATCGCCGCGAGAACGCGTTTGGGGATCTCCACCCATCCGCCCACCAGGGCACCGAGCACCAGCGCGCTCGAGGCGATGATCCCGAAGAGCAACGATTCGACGATGGCCCCGCCCTCCCTCCGACGCTCCCCGACGGACGGCGGGATACCCGCTGCGGCGGCCCGGAAACCCCCTACCGGCCCGGAAACCCCTACCGGCCCGGGGTCAGCCGAGCGGAACCCACCACGGATCCTGCGAGCCCGGCCGCAGTGCGTCGACCCGCTGCCCCGGCATCGGCACGGCCGTGGGCACCCCCTCCTCCCGAGCGGCCGGCAGGAGCCGCGCGATCGGCTCCGACCACGCGTGGAACGCCAGGTTGAAGGTGCCCCAGTGCACGGGGACGAGCAGGCCGGGGTGGTCGCCGCCCCCGAGATCGAGGTGGGTGCGCACCGCCTCCTCCGGGTTCATGTGCACGTCGGGCCACCGCGGGTCGTAGGCGCCCACCGGCAGCAACGTCAGATCGAACGGGCCGTAGCGGTCCCCGATGCCGGCGAACCGGGGCGTGTAGCCGCTGTCGCCGCCGAAGAACGCGGTTCGCGTCGGCCCCGCGATCACCCACGACGACCACAGTGTGATGTTGCGGATCAGGCCGCGTCCGGAGAAGTGCCGCGCCTCGGTGCACGTGACGGTGAGCGCGCCCACCTCGGTGTGCTGGTCCCAGTCCAGCTCGACGATCCGGTCGGCCGGGATCCGCCACCGGCGCAGGTGCGCGCCCACGCCGAGCGGCACCAGGAACCGGGCCTCGCGCTGCGTGGCCGCGAGCGCCTCCACGGTCTCGCGGTCCAGGTGGTCGTAGTGGTCGTGGGAAATCACGACGGCGTCGATCGGCGGCAGTTCCGCCAGTTCGACCGGCGACGGGTGCAACCGGGCCGGGCCCACGGCCGGCGACGGCGAGACCCGCTCGCTCCACACCGGGTCGGCGAGGATCCGGTGGCCGTCGATCTCGAGGAGGACGCTCGAGTGCCCGTACCAGGTGACCGCCAGTTCCGCGGCCTGCACCGGCGCGAGCTGCGGCGCGAGCGGCACCGCGTCGCGCGGCGTGCCGGAAGACCGTCGGGTGAGCATGTCCTTGACGAGGCTGCCGCCGGCCTCGGGTAGCACCGTGCTGCTCGGCTCCGAGTTGTGGAACCGGCCGTTCCGATACCGGGGTGAGCCGGCGGCGTACGGGCGGATGTCCGCCGGGGTCGCGCCGATCGAGCCGGGGACGCCGCGGGCGGCGCGCGCCACCCACAGCAAGCCGGCGCCGGCGAGGGCGGACGAGGCGGTCTGCTTGACGCTCACCCCACCACTGTAGAGGGGCGCGGGCGCGCTCAGCGGCCGCGGAAGACCGGCTCCCGGCGTTCCGCGCGGGCGAGCCGGGCCTCCTGGACGTCCTCGCTGAGCCACGCCGCGGCCAGCGCGGCCGTCTGCTCAGGCGACGGCTCGTCGCGGGTGCCGTCGTCGTTGAGGAACAGCTTCATCGCGTGCAGCGACAGCGGTGCGAGCTTGGCGATCTCGTGTGCCCAGGACTGCGCGGCGACGAGGTCGCCGATCCGGTTGGCCAGGCCGCGGTCCACGGCCTCGTGGGCGTCGACCGGCTCGGCGGCGAGCAGCACGGCCCGCGACGGGCCGCCGCCGAGCAGGGAGGCCAGCCGTCGTACCGTCCACCGGTCCACCGAGATACCAAGGCGCGCCGCGGGAATCGCAAAGCGAGCACCCGGCGCGACGACCCGCAGGTCCGCGGCGAGAGCGAGCTGGGTGCCCGCGCCGATGGCGGGGCCGTTGATCGCGGCGATCACCGGCACGGGCGCCTCCTGGATGGCACGCAGCATCTCGCCCAGGCTGTCGAGGAATCCCTCCGCGTAGACGTCCCCCGACAGGTCGGCGCCGGCGCAGAAGCTCGAGCCCCGGCCGGTGATCACGACCGCACGCGCACCCCCGTCGAGCGCCTCCTCGAGTCCCTCCCGGACCTGGACGCACAGCTCGGTGTTGAGCGCGTTGCGGCGCTCCTCGCGCCGCAGTTCGAGCGTGACCACGTCGCCGTCGCGGCTGATCCCCATCATGTGTGCTTCACCTTTCGTCGCCGGCACGCATCATCGCACCCGCCGCGCACGGGCGCGACGTCGCTCCGCGTCAGCCCTCGTCCGCGCGCGGCCGGCCGGGCTTGCGGATGCGCCCGGCGTCGCGCGGCATGCGTCCCGCCTCGCTCAGCGCGCGCCGGAGCAGGAACTCGATCTGCGCGTTGGTGCTGCGCAACTCGTCGGCGGCCCACCGCGCGAGCGCGTCGTGGACCGCCGGGTCGAGCCGGAGCAGGAGCTTCTTGCGTTCCGCCATGGCGTCGACGAGCCCTCAGGCGTAGAGCGATCCGGTGTTGAGCACCGGTTGCGCGCTCTGGTCACCACATAGGACCACGAGCAGATTGCTCACCATCGCGGCCCTGCGCTCCTCGTCGAGTTCGATGGTGTGCTCCTTCTCGAGCTGTTCGAGGGCGGTTCCGACCATGCCGACCGCGCCCCTGACGATCTGCTCGCGCGCGGCGATGACGGCACCCGCCTGCTGGCGGCGCAGCATGGCCTGCGCGATCTCGGGCGCGTACGCGAGCCGGTTGATCCGGGATTCGACGACCCGCACGCCGGCGGATCCGACCCGCTCGTCGACTTCCGCGGAGAGCCTCGAGGTGATCTCGTCGGCGTTCTGCCGCAGCGACAACGTCTCCGGGCCCGCGTCGTACGGGTAGCTGCCGGCGATGTGGCGGACGGCCGCCTCGGTCTGCACGGCGACGAACTCCTCGAAGTCGTCGACGTCGAACACGGCCCGGGCGGTGTCCTCGACCTGCCACACGATGACGGCAGAGATCTCGATGGGGTTGCCGTCGGCGTCGTTGACCTTGGCGATCCCGGTCTCGTGGTTGCGGATGCGGGTGGAGATCTTGCGCCGGGTGTTGAGCGGGTTCATCCAGCGCAGCCCGTCCTGCCGGAGGGTGCCCGAGTACGAGCTGCCGAGCAACTGCAGCACGCGGGCCTCGTTGGGTTCGACGAGGACCAGGCCGGCGAGCGCCACGATGGCGGGGACGAACAGCACCGCGCCGGCCACGACGAGTGCGACGTTGTGGTTCACCACGCCGAACACGGCGAGCGCCGCTGCCACGACGTCCACGGCGAGCGCGATCGCGAGGACGGACCAGCCGCTCGCGGATCGTCCGGGCCGTTCGATGGTTACGGAGGGGGTGGCGGACATGGCGGTGACTCCCTTCCCGGTCATTGCAATGCGATATTAAAGTGATATCACATTTTTGGTCGTGCGGGAAAGCCCGTGAGTCCCTCCGACGGTGGTCGCGCCGGCCCCGATCGTGCCGACGGCACGGCCCCGATCGTGCCGACGGCACGGCGGCGACGGGGACGCCGGTGCATCATGGGTGCGGACCCACGGAAGGGAGGGCGGTGATGACGACGGACGCACCGGCGACCCCCGTCGACGTCGTGGTGATCGGCGCGGGCCAGGCCGGGCTGTCCACCGCCTACTTCCTGCAGCGGTTCGGCGTCGAACCGGAGTCCGGGTTCGTCGTGCTGGACCGGTCGTTCGGCCCCGGCGGCGCCTGGCAGGAGCGGTGGCCGTCGTTGACGCTGAGCACCGTCAACGGAGTACACGACCTGCCGGGGTGGCCGTTCTCCGAAGCGGTCGACACCACCGCCGGGCAGGTGCCGGCGGCCGCCGCGGTTCCCGAGTACTACCGCGCCTACGAGGCCCGCTTCCACCTGCCGGTGCACCGCCCCGTCCAGGTCGGCGTGGTGTGCGACCGCGGCGAGCGACTGCGCGTGGAGACCGACCGCGGCGTGTATTCCGCCCGCGGACTGGCCAACGCCACCGGCACGTGGGAACACCCCTTCGTGCCCTGGTACCCGGGCGCTACCCGCTTCCGCGGACGCCAGCTGCACACCCGGGACTACCGCAGCGCCGACGAGTTCACCGGCCGCCACGTCCTCGTCGTCGGCGGCGGCATCTCGGCGGTGCAGCTGCTCGACGAGATCTCCCGCGTCACCGAAACCACCTGGGTGACCCGCCGCGAACCCGCCTGGCGCGACGAGGATTTCACCCCGGAACTCGGCCGGGCCGCCGTCGCGCTGGTCGAGGACCGGGTACGGCGGGGCCTGCCGCCCGGGTCGGTGGTGTCGGTGACCGGACTGCCGGTCACGCCCGCTATCCGTGCGGCCCGCGAACGCGGCGCACTCGACCGCCTCCCGATGTTCGACGAGATCACCGAAACCGGCGTCCGGTGGCCCGACGGCACCACGCTCGATGTCGATGTCATCCTGTGGTGCACCGGTTTCCGCAGTTCCCTCGACCATCTCGCGCCCCTCGGCCTGCGCAATCCCGGCGGCGGCATCACCATGACGGGGAAGCTGGCGACGCAGGTCGCCGCGGACCCGCGGGTCCACCTCGTCGGGTACGGGCCGTCGGCGTCGACCATCGGCGCGAACCGCGCCGGTCGCGCCGCCGCCCGCGAACTCGTCGACCATCTCGCGGCCACCGCGCCGGGGCCGTGATCCGCCGCATCGGCGCCGTCCTGGCGATGGTGTCCGCCGGACTGGTGCTCACCGCGCCGGCGACGGTCGAGATCGTCGTGCTGCCGCCGCCACCCCCGGCACCCGCCCCGCCCGTCGTGCCTACCACCGAGGAGGTGGCGGCACGGATCACGCCGGCCGTCGTCACCCTCTCCGCCAACCGCGGCTGGCGCGGCATCTCGGGCACCGGCATCGTCCTCACCGCCGACGGCACGGTGCTCACGAACCACCACGTCGTCACCGGCGCCACCGACATCAGCGCGGTCAGCGCCCACACGGGTGCGAGTTACGACGTCGCGGTGCTCGGCTACGACACCACCCTCGACATCGCCGTACTGCAACTCGGCTCCGCCGCCGGCCTGCCGGTCGCGGCCGTCACCGAGAGCCCCCTTCCGCAACCGGGAGCGCCGGTGACCGCCTTCGGCAACGCGGACGGCGGCGGGGTCGTCGTGCCTGCGCCCGGCACGGTCGTCGCCGTCGACAAGACGGTGTCGGTGCGCGATTCGATGGACGGATCCCTGCGCCGGCTCAGCGGAATGCTGCAGGTCGACGCGGCGATCCGGCCCGGGGACTCCGGGGGTCCGCTCGTCGACGCGTTCGGCACCGTCGTGGGGGTGAACACCGCCGGGGCCCTGGAACCGGATCCGGCCGTCGTCCCCGACCCACCCGAGGCGTACGCGGTGCCCATCGGGATCGCCCTCGACGTGGTGGACCAGGTCCGTACCGGCACGAGCGCCGGGACGGTGCACGTCGGTCCGACCCCGCTGCTCGGCGTGAGCGTCACCACCGGCCGGACCGGCGGCCAGGAGACCGGCGCCGAAGTGCTGTGGGTCGGCTACGGCACCCCGGCCGCCGGCACCGACCTCGAGATCGGCGACGTCATCGTCGCGTTCGACCGGCGCCCGGTCTCGTCCACGGCGGACCTCGAGGAAATGCTGATGGCGCGACGGCCGGGCGACAGCGTAGAGATCGGCTGGCTCGACGCCGCCGGGCAGCGACGCACCGCCACGCTCACGCTGGACGCCGGCCCGCCCCGCTGACAGGCGACCGGCGCGATGCTCGCGCGGTTGTGTGGCCGAATGTGACATGCGTTCGATCGGATCGAAGCAATGTGACATCCGGCCGGGAACGGGCCGTCGGCACGGGCGGTCAGGCGAACCGGTGCGTGGTCTGCCCGAACGGCCCCTTGGCGAAGACGAGCACCTTGCTCGGCTCGACGCGGAAGACCCAGCCCGGGTCGTCCACCGGCCCGACGGCGTCGCCGTGGACCTCGAACCGCCACTGCTGGCCGTACTTGACGTAGTACGCCTCGGCGACGTCGCGCAGCGCGTCGCCGTCAGTGACGCGCCGGGCCCGCCCCTCGACCACGACGTCCGTGCCGGCCGCCCACGTCGCGACGCCCGTGGTGACAGCCACCGCATCGTTGTGCCGGAGGTTGTGCGTCTTCTGCTCGCCCGGGCCCGTGCAGAAGACGAATCCGCCCGCGTGCCACAGTCCGATCAGCGGTGTCACATGCGGTACGCCGTCGCGCCGGACCGTGCTGAGCCAGTACAGCTGCGCGGACTCGAGAAGCTCCTCCGTGTCGGTCCACGGCAGGGGCGGCTCCCCTTCGTCCCCGAAGCGGGCATCGACGGTGGTGGTGACAGGTGTGCTCACGACGACTCCTCTCCCGGCTCCGGCCGGAGCCCGTATCGATACGGACCGGTCGGACCGGGAGAACTCATCGCCCGCGCGGGCCGAATGTCACACTGCGTCGATCAGATCGAACGCGTGTCACATTCGGCCACCGCCCCGGCCCCGCGGATCAGGAGAACGTGGCGGGATCGCCGCCGATGCGGCCGCCGTCATCGTGCAGCCCGCGGATGCGGTCGAGGTCGTCCGCGGTCAGCTCGAAACCGAAGACGTCGACGTTGCTCGCGATGCGCTCGGGCGTGACGGACTTCGGGATGACGATGGTGCCGAGCTGGATGTGCCAGCGCAGGATCACCTGCGCGACGGTGCGGCCGTGCGCCTGCGCGATCGACGTCAGCGTCGGGTCCTCGAGCACGGTGCCCTGGCCGAGGGGGCTCCAGGCCTCGGTGGCGATGCCCTTGCCGGTGTGATACGCCCGCAGCTCGGCCTGGTTGAACCGCGGATGCAGCTCGATCTGGTTGACGGCCGGGACCTCGCCGACGGCGTCGATCAGCCGGTCGAGATCCTCGATCCGGAAGTTGGAGACGCCGATCGAGCGGGCGCGGCCCTCCGCCTTGATCTTCTGGAAGGCGCGGAAGGTGTCGATGTAGCGGTCCTGGGCCGGCGCCGGCCAGTGGATCAGGTACAGGTCGACGTAGTCGAGGCCGAGCCTGCCCAGGCTCGTGTCGAAGGCGCGCAGCGCCGAGTCGTAGCCCTGGTCGCTGTTCCACAGCTTGGTGGTGACGAACAGCTCGTCGCGGGGGACGCCCGAGTCGCGCAGCGCGCGGCCGGTGCCGGCCTCGTTGCCGTAGAGGGCCGCGGTGTCGATGCTGCGGTAGCCCACCCGCAGCGCCTCGGTCACCGCGTCGTAGCTCTGCTCGTCCTCGACCTGCCACAGGCCGAAGCCGAGCTGCGGAATCGTGTTGCCGTCGTTGAGGGTGATCGTGGGAACGGTCATGATCGGCCCAACCCCTTCCGGCCGCCCGGTGTTCCCCGCATCCCACCATCCGGAAACCCCGCGACGCGCGTGGGGATAATCGAGAGGTGACTGCAACACTGCGCATCAGCGGCCTGTCCGCCTCCCGGGGCGAACGCACCCTGTTCACCGACCTGAGCCTGACCGTCGCGCCCGGCGACGTGATCGGCCTGGTCGGCGCCAACGGCGCAGGCAAGTCCACCCTGCTCACGACGCTCGCCGGGGTCGGCACCGCCGACGTCACCGGCACGGTCGTCCTCAGCCCGCCCGACGCCACCGTCGGGTATCTCGCCCAGGAACCCGAGCGCGTCCCGGGCGAGACGATCCTCGGCTTCCTCGGCCGACGGACCGGTGTCACCGACGCCGAGCACGCGATGAACGCCGCGGCCGAGGCGCTGGGGACCACCGACGTCGACGACTACACCCCCGCCCTGGAACGGTGGCTCGCGCTCGGCGGCGCGGATCTCGCCGAACGCGCCGAGAAGGTCGTCGCCGACCTGGGCCTCGAGGTCGGGCTGGACGCGCCCATGACGGGGCTCTCCGGGGGACAGGCGGCGCGGGCCGGGCTGGCGGCCCTGCTGCTGTCCCGGTACGACGTGCTGCTGCTCGACGAACCCACGAACGACCTCGATCTGGCCGGCCTCGATCAGCTCGAGCGATTCGTCGCCGAGACCCGCACCGCGCTGATGGTGATCAGCCACGACCGCGAGTTCCTGGCCCGCACGGTCACCGGGATCGTCGAACTGGATCTGACGCAGCAACAGATCGCGGTGTACGACGGCGGTTACGAGGCGTACCTCGTCGAACGCGAGGTGGCTCGGCGGCACGCCCGCGAGACCTACGAGGAGTACGCGGACACCAAGCAGGAGCTCGAGGATCGCGCCCGGATGCAGCGCAACTGGCTCGAGCACGGGGTCCGCAACGCCCGCCGCAAGTCCAAGGACAACGACAAGCTCGGCAAGAAGTTCCGCGCCGAGGCCACCGAGAAGCAGGCGGCGAAGGCGCGGCAGACGCAGCGCCGCATCGAGCGGCTCGACGTCGTCGAGGAGCCGCGCAAGGAGTGGGAGCTGCGCATGTCGATCGCGGCGGCGCCGCGCAGCGGTGCGGTGGTGGCCACCCTGAACGGCGCACGCGTCGACCGCGGCGACTTCGTGCTCGGCCCCGTCACGACGCAGGTGCAGTGGGGCGACCGGATCGTCGTCACCGGCCCGAACGGCGCCGGGAAGACGACGCTGCTGCGGCTGCTGCTGGGCCGGATCCGGCCCGACACCGGCACCGCGGCCCTCGGGTCGGGCGTGAAGATCGGCGAGATCGACCAGGCACGTGCCCTGTTCGAGGGCGACGAGCCGCTCGTGGACGCCTTCGCCGCGCAGGTGCCGGATTGGCCGGACGCGGAGGTGCGGACGCTGCTCGCCAAGTTCGGGCTCAGGGGCCACCACGTGCTGCGGTCCGCGTCGTCGCTGTCACCGGGCGAACGCACCCGGGCCGGACTGGCCCTGCTGCAGGCCCGCGGGGTGAACCTGCTGGTGCTCGACGAACCGACGAACCACCTGGACCTGCCCGCGATCGAGCAGCTCGAGCAGGCCGTCGACAGCTTCGAGGGCACGCTGCTGCTGGTCACCCACGATCGCCGGATGCTCGCCAACACCCGTTCGACCCGCCGGTGGCACCTCGACGGGGGCGGCTGACGGAGGAGCCGGCATGACGGCCGGCAGCGTCCGGGTGGACAGCTGGACCTGGGCGGTGCGCCTGTTCAAGACGCGGTCCGCCGCCGCGGCCGCGTGCCGCGGCGGGCACGTGCGGGTCAACGACGCCCCCGCGAAGCCGTCGCAGCCCGTGAAGGTCGGCGACGAGGTGCGGGTGCGCGTGGCCGGGGCGGAACGGATCGTGCGGGTGACGCAGCTGCTGGCCAAGCGGGTGGGGGCGCCGGTCGCCGCCCAGGCGTACGAGGACCACAGTCCCCCTCCCCCACCCAAGGAGATCCTCGCCTCGATTCCTCGCCGCGACCGCGGCACGGGCCGGCCCACCAAGCGGGACCGGCGCGAGCTCGACCGGCTCCGCGGGCTGCTCGAGTAGGACTCCCGCGGGTCTTTCGGCGGCGCGCCGGGGTGCTGCCTGCCGCGCGGACGCGTCGACACCGCTTGACCGTTCGTTGGGTTTTTACAATACTTCGTTGTATGAGTCCGGTACGTCGGGGGGAAACCCTGCCGATCCACAACCGCATCCGCGTCCTGCGCGCGGAACGCGGGATGAGCCGTGCGCAGCTCGCGCAGCTCGTCGAGGTCAATCCCCAGACCGTCGGCGCCCTCGAGCGTGGCGACCACTACCCGAGCCTCGACCTCGCCTTCCGCATCTGCGACGTCTTCGGCCTCCCGGTCGAGGCCGTGTTCTCCCGCACCGAGTTCGGGCCGCTGTCCACCGAGGTGTACCGGATCCGCACCGCAACCGAAGGACGTGACGCACAGTGACCGAGATGCCCGTGCACGACGCCACCCTCCTCGAACGGTACGAGGCCTTCCGCACCCGGCGCTTCCTGAGGAACGAAGAAAAGTTCCGGAACATGTTGCCGCGCTGGCACACTCGTCGACGCCGCCGAATCCTGGTCGTGGCCCTCGCCGCGACGTTCGTTCTCATGTTCACCGTGGGCGTGCTGTGCCACTTCTTCGCACGGGGACCGCTGCTGTGGCTGCCGGCGTGCCTGACGTTCTTCCCCCTCTGGATCTCGCTGCAGATCGTCTCGGGCCGGCAGGGCGACGCACCGCGCGCGGCCCTCGACGAGCGGGAGATCCAGGAACGCAACAGCGCTCGCTCGATCGCCCTGACCGTGACCCAGTCCCTGGTGATGATTCCGGTGCTCTACCTCGTCCTCGGCAGCGTGCTGACCGACGGCATGCATCCCAGGATGGCCTATGCGGGCGGGCTCATGACGCTGACCGCGACGCTGATCGGCGGTTGCCTGCCCGCGATGATCCTGGCCTGGAACAACCCCGATCCCGACGAAACCGACTGACGCAGAGAACAACCCGAGAAGACGGAGGAAACGTGACGCTCACGATCAACGGTGTCTCGAAACGATACGGTGACGTCGTCGCGCTCGACGACGTCACCTTCGACGTGCGGCCCGGTGAGCTGTTCGGCTTCGTCGGCAGCAACGGCGCCGGGAAGACCACCACCATGCGGATCGTCCTCGGGGTGCTCGCCGCCGACTCCGGTGAGGTCCGGCTCGACGGCCGGCCCGTCGACCTCCAGGTGCGCCGCACCATCGGGTACATGCCGGAGGAACGGGGGCTGTACCCCAAGATGCAGGTCGGCGCGCAACTGTCGTATCTCGCTCGGCTGCACGGACTCTCCCGTTCCGAGGCCGATGCCGCCGTGACGCGCTGGACGAGCCGGCTGGGCATCGCCGAGCGGGTGGACGACGCCGTCGACGCGCTCTCCCTCGGTAACCAGCAGCGGGTCCAGCTCGCGGCCGCCCTGGTGCACGACCCGAGGGTGCTGGTCCTCGACGAGCCGTTCTCGGGCCTGGACCCCGTCGCCGTCGACGTCATGAGCGACGTGCTGATGGAGAAGGCCGAAACCGGTGTCCCGGTGATCTTCTCGAGCCACCAGCTCGATCTCGTGCAGCGGCTCTGCCACCGTGTCGGGATCATTTCCAAGGGAACGATGCGCGCCGTCGGCACCGTCGACGAACTGCGCGGCCACGGTGAGGCCCGGCTCGAGGTGCACGCCCCACAGGCCCCCGAGGGCTGGGCCGCCGGGCTGCCCGGCGTCACCACCGTCGCGCACGGCGGCGGGCGCACCGTCCTCGTCCTCGGCAACGGCGCCGACGACCAGCAGATCCTCCGGGCCGCGCTCGCCACCGGCCCGGTGCACGAGTTCTCCGTTCGTCGGCCGACATTGACCGACCTGTTCCGAGAGGTGGTCGCAGCGTGAGCGCCCCGTTGAGTCCCGCCCGCGCCGTCGCGCTGGTGGCCCGCCGTGAGTTCCTCACCCAGATCCGCAAGAAGAGCTTCCTGATCAGCAACGCGATCATCCTGCTCGCGATCGTCGGCGGCATCGTCGCCGTGTCGCTGTTCTCCGGCGACGACGAACCCGCCACCGTCGGCGTCGTCGGCGACCCGGCCCTCGGCGCCGCCGTCACCGCCGTCGGAGAAGCCACGGGCAGCCCGGTCGACGTCACGGAGATCCCGGACGCCGGCACCGGCCGCGACCGGGTACGCGACGGCGAGCTCGACGTCGCGCTGGTCCCGGGCCCGGCGGGTTCCGTCACCGCCGTCGCCGAATCGGAGATCGATCCGGTCCTGCGCGCGACGATCGACACGGCCGTCGCGCAGCAAGCGCAGGTCGAGGCCCTCACCGCGCGCGGCGTCGACCCGTCCGCGCTGGCGGCGGACACCGCCCGCGCGACCGTGACCGTCGAGGCCCTCGACCCGCCGGACCCGGAGCAGGCGCAGCGCACCACCCTGGCGATCGCGGCGGTCGTGCTGCTCTACATGCAGATCATGATGTTCGGGATGTACGTGGCGATGGGCGTGGTCGAGGAGAAGTCGTCGCGCGTGGTGGAGCTGCTGCTGTCGACGCTGCGCCCGCTGCAGTTGCTGTGGGGCAAGATCCTCGGCATCGGTGCGGTGGGTCTGCTGCAGCTCACCGCGTACGGGGTGGCCGGGGTGGGGGCCGGTCTCGCCACCGGCACACTCACCGTCACCGGCGCGGCCCTGGGCACGCTCGCCGGCACACTGGGCTGGTTCGTCCTCGGGTTCGCGTTCTTCGCGGTCCTCTACGCCGCGGCCGGCTCGATGGTGTCGCGCCAGGAGGACGTGAACGCCACCGCGTCCCCGCTGATGGTGCTCATCGTTGCGATGTTCTTCGCGGCCTTCTCGTCCGTGGACGACCCCGAGTCGACGTGGAGCACCGTGCTGAGCTGGATCCCGCCGTTCTCGGCGATCCTGATGCCGCTGCGCATCGCCTCCGGCGTGGCGACCCCGCTGCAGATCGTCGGCACGATCGTGCTGATGCTGCTCGTGACCGGCGCCCTGAGCGTGGTCGGGGCGCGGATCTACCGCCGGTCCATCCTGCGCATCGGCCGCGTGGTCACCTGGAAGGAGGCGATCGGCCGGTAGGCGCCGGTGCGTCCTTCGGGAGCCTGGAGGCGCCCGAAGGACGCACGGCTAGGGTCGTGCCATGGCCCTCAGGATCTCGGCGCAGGAGTTCATCGACAGCGTGCTCGATGCGGGCAGCTTCCACTCCTGGGACACCGCCCCCGTCGACGTGCACCCCGACGAGCAGTACCGCGCCGAGCTCGAGGCCGCGGCGGCGAAGTCCGGCGTCGACGAGTCCGTGATCACCGGCGTCGGAACCGTGCACGGCCGGCACGTCGCGGTGATCGCCTGCGAGTTCGCTTTTCTCGCCGGGTCGATCGGGGTGGCCGCGGCCGAGCGCATCGTCCTCGCCGTGGAACGCGCCACCCGCGAGCAGCTGCCGCTGCTGGCCTCCCCCACGTCCGGCGGCACCCGGATGCAGGAGGGCACCCTCGCGTTCGTGCAGATGGTCAAGATCGCGGCGGCCGTCACCGCTCACAAGGCCGCGCACCTCGGCTATCTGGTGTACCTGCGCAACCCCACCACCGGCGGGGTGTTCGCGTCGTGGGGTTCGCTCGGGCACGTCACCGCCGCCGAACCCGGCGCGCTCGTCGGCTTTCTCGGCCCCCGCGTCTACCAGGCGCTCTACCACGAGGCCTTCCCGGAGGGCGTGCAGACCGCCGAGAACCTGTCCCAGAAGGGCGTGATCGACGGGGTGGTGCCGCTCGCCGGGGTCCGCCAGCTCGTGCACCGGATGCTCCGCGTGCTCACCGAGCCGACGGTCATCGATGCGTCCGCAGGTCCCGCGGTCACCTCCGCCGACGACGTGCCCGACGTGCCGGCGTGGCAGTCGGTAATGCTCTCCCGCCGGACGGAGCGTCCCGGCATCCGGCAGTTGCTGCGGCATGCCGCGGCCGCGCAGGTCCCGCTGTCCGGCACCGGGCAGGGCGAGTCCGACCGCACCGTGCTGGTCTCGCTCGCCCGGTTCCGCGGCGCGTCGTGCGTGCTGTTCGGCCAGGACCGCAGCGGACAGTCCGCAGCGCGGACGATGGGTCCGGGCGCGCTGCGCGAGGCGCGGCGCGCGATGCGGCTGGCCGACGAACTCCGCCTTCCCCTCGTGCTGGTGATCGACACGCTCGGCGCCTCGCTGTCCAAGGAGGCCGAGGAACGCGGACTCGCGCCGGAGATCGCCCGCTGCCTGGCCGACCTGGTGACCCTGCCGACGCCCACGGTGTCGGTGCTCCTCGGGCAGGGCACCGGCGGTGGCGCGCTGGCGCTGCTGCCCGCCGACCGGGTGCTGTGCGCGCAGAACGGCTGGCTCGCCCCGCTGCCGCCCGAGGGCGCCAGCGCGATCGTGCACCGCGACACCACCCACGCCCCGCAGATGGCGGCGGCTCAGGGCATCCGCTCCCGCGACCTGCTGCGCGACGGTGTCGTCGACGGTGTGATCCCCGAGTTCCCCGATGCCGCGGAGGAGCCCACCGAGTTCGCCAAGCGTGTCGGTGCCGCCGTCGCCCGCGAACTCGGCGTGCTCGTCGGCCAGGACCCGACGCTGCGATACCGGCGGCGGCTCGAGCGCTATCGGAAGCTGGGGCTGCCCCGGTAGCCGCGTGCCCGCTCACCGACGCCGAGGCGCCGCCCGGCGCACCGGCCGAACGGGCAGTGCCTCACCCCGGGGGCTCTCGAATAGGGTGGTCAGCGTCACAGGCTGTGGTCAGAGAGGATGCGAATCGATGAGCTCGTACGCGGAGGCCTTCCGGCAGAGCGTGGAGGACCCCGAGGGGTTCTGGCTCGAGGCGGCCCGCGCCGTGGACTGGGTGAACACGCCGACGCGCGCCCTCGACGGCTCGCAGGCCCCGTCGTTCCGCTGGTTCCCCGACGGCACGCTCAACACCAGCTTCAACGCCCTCGACCGGCACGTGCAGGCCGGGCACGGCGACCGGGTCGCCCTGATCTGGGATTCGGCGATGGTCCCCGCCAAGCGCACCTACACCTACGCCGAACTGCTGGGCGAGGTCGCGGCCTTCGCCGGGGTGCTGCGCGATCAGGGCGTCGTCGCCGGCGACCGCGTCGTGATCTACATGCCGATGATCCCGGAGGCCGCGATCGCGATGCTCGCGTGCGCCCGCATCGGCGCCGTGCACTCGGTGGTGTTCGGCGGTTTCGCCGCCAAGGAACTCGCCACCCGCATCGACGACGCCCGGCCGGTGCTGCTCGTCACCGCCTCCGGCGGCCTCGAGCCGGGCCGCACCGTCGAGTACCTGCCCATGGTCGAGCAGGCACTGTCGCTGTCGCAGACCCCGCCGCACACCGTGATCGTCAAGAACCGGGAGATGATCCCGGGCTCGGCCGCCGACTACAAGGCCTCCGTCGCCACGTGGTTCGACTGGGACGAGCTCACCGCCGACGCGGACCCGGCCGGGCCGGTCACCGTCGCGGCCACCGACCCGCTGTACATCCTCTACACCTCCGGCACCACGGGGAAGCCGAAGGGCGTGGTGCGCGACAACGGCGGGCACGCGGTGGCGCTGACCTGGTCGATGCGCAACATCTACGACATCTCCCCCGGCGACGTGTGGTGGACCGCGTCCGACGTGGGCTGGGTCGTCGGCCACTCCTACATCGTCTACGGCCCGCTGCTGATCGGCGCGACCACCGTCATGTACGAGGGCAAGCCGGTGGGCACACCGGATGCCGGCGCGTTCTGGCGGATCATCAACGAGAACAGCGTCGTCGCGTTGTTCACCGCGCCCACCGCGATCCGCGCCGTCCGCAAGGCCGACCCCGAGGCGAAGGAGCTGGAGAACTACGACATCTCCTCCCTCCGTACGCTCTTCGCCGCGGGCGAGCGGCTCGATCCGGACACCTACGAGTGGGCGACGAAGGTGCTCGACCGGCCCGTCGTCGACCACTGGTGGCAGACCGAGACCGGCTGGGCGATCGCCGCGAACCTGCGCGGCCTGGACCCCATGCCGATCAAGGCGGGCTCGCCCACCGTGCCGGTACCGGGCTACCGCGTCGACATCGTCGATGCCGAGGGCAAGCCCGTCGAAGCCGGCACCGAGGGCAACATCGTGATCGCTCTGCCGCTGCCCCCGGGCACCCTGACCGGGCTGTGGCAGGACGAGGACCGCTACCGGCGGTCGTACCTGGAGACCTTCCCGGGCTACTACCTCACCGGCGATTCCGGCTACGTCGACGAGGACGGCTACGTGTTCGTCCTCGGCCGCTCCGACGACGTCATCAACGTTGCCGGCCATCGGCTTTCGACCGGAAGCATGGAGGCCGTGGTGGCGTCGCACCCGGCCGTCGCCGAGTGCGCGGTCGTCGGCATCCGCGACGAGCTCAAGGGCCAGCGGCCGTCCGGGTACGTGGTGCTCAAGTCCGGCGTCGAGATCGACCCGGAGACGCTGCGGCAGGAACTCGTGGCGATGGTGCGCGAGCAGATCGGCGCGGTCGCCACATTCCGTGACGTGACCGTGGTGCAGGCGCTGCCGAAGACCCGCTCCGGCAAGATCCTCCGCAAGACGATGCGGCAGATCGCCGACCACGAGCAGTACACCGTGCCGTCGACGATCGAGGACCCGTCGGTGCTCGAGGCGCTCGAGCAGCAACTGCGCGGATAGCTCGCCGCTCGCAACGTCGAGAGGGAGGTTGTTGCGGAGCCCTTTCGGGCGATGCCGCAACAACCTCCCTCTCGACAAGGAGACCTCCCGCTCAGTGCTTGCGGCGGCGGCGCACCACCTTGCGCTTGCCGTTGCGCTTGCCGCGGCGGCGCGCCACCCGGCCCACGACGAGGGCCGCGACGATGCCGCCGACGACGGCCGCGACGATCTGGGGACGTTCCTGCGCTTTCACCTGGACTTCGTGCACCTTCTCCTGGGCGGCCGACTTCGCGCGGGCCGGGACGTCGACCTTGTGGGCGAGGGCCTCCACCGTCTCGGCGAGTTCGGCGCGTTGCTGCTCGACGCTGGGCACCGCGTCGGCGGCCTCGGTGTTGCGTGCGGGGTCGGGACCGGTCATCGCACATGCTCCTTCACGGTGTTCACGTCCTTGCGGATACTTTCCGCCGTCTCGCTGGGTACCGGTGGGGCCGAGTTCTTGGCCCGCGACCTGCCGACGGCGGCCAGGGTGCCGCCGACAGCCAGGACGATCAACGAGACGATCAGCGCGGCCAGCCACGGGGAGAGCACGGTGGCGAGCCCCAGGATCGCGGTCGCGATGAGGGCGCCGACGCCGAGGTAGATCAGCATCAGCCCGGCACCGGCGATGCCGACGCCGACGCCCATCCGGGTGCCCTTGGCCTTCACCTCGTCGAGGGCGTGGGTGACCTCGGTGCGCACCAGGGTCGGCACCTGGGTGGTGAGCCGCTCGATCAGTTGCGCGGTGGACAGTTCGCTGGGGTCCGTGGCACTGTGCGTGCCGCCGGGGGACGCGGTCATCGTCGAGTCCTTTCGGTGTGGTGCGACGTCTCGGTCCGATCTGTCGCCCTCCGCATCGTCGTCGGCGCCCTCGCGGGCCGACGCGGTGTGCGCAAGGCGGAGTTCACGGCCGCGGTCGATGTCCTCTTGCCGCTTCTCCTCGTTCTTCTCGATGTTGCGGGTGTCCCGCGGCGGCAGCTGCAGCGTCTCCTCCGCCTCGATGCCGGCCTGCAGCTGACGTCCACGCTCGAGCTCGGCGTCGAACTCCGCGCCGAACAGTAGCGCGAGGTTGGTGATCCACAACCACAGGAGAAACACGATCGCGCCGGCGAGGGAGCCGTAGGTCTCGTTGTAACTGCCGAAGTTGGAGACGTAGAACGCGAACGCGACCGACGCCACGATCCACGCGAGGATCGCGATGGCGGCACCCGCACTGATCCAGCGGAACTTCGGCTGCGTCACGTTCGGCGTCGCGTAGTACAGCACGGCGACGATCATGATCACCAGGATCAGGATCACGGGCCACTTCGCGATGTTCCAGACCGTCACCGCAGTCTCGCCGAGCCCGATCACGTCCCCCATCGCCCGGGCCACGGGACCGCTCACGACGAGCATGAGGGCCGTCGCGCCCATCGCGATCAGCGCGAGGGCGGTGATGAGCAGCATCCACGGCCGCAGCTTCCAGATGGGGCGTCCCTCGTCGACCTCGTAGATGCGGTTCATGGCGCGGCCGAACGCGCCGACGTAACCCGAGGCCGACCACAGCGCACCGGCGATACCGACGACGAGCGCGAACCCGGCCGCCGGCGCCTGCACGAGTTGTTCGACCGGGCCGCGGAGCGTGTCCACGGCGGTGGCCGGACCGAGATCCTCGACGATCTGCATCACCGCGTCCACGGTGCTCTGGCCCTGGCCGAACACGCCGAGCAGGGACACGACGACGAGCAGCGCCGGAAACAGGGACAGCACGGCGTAGTACGTCAGCGCGGCGGCGAGGTCGGTGCACTGATCATGACTGAACTCGCGAGCGGTCTTGCGCAGCACGAACTTCCACGACGGTTTCGTCAGGTCGGTCGGCGAGTCGGGTTTGCGAGAATCGTCCGGTCGCGGGAAGTCCTCCGCCACGTCGGGGTCGCCGTGTTTGGCCGTCATGTTGCCGCGATTACCCGTACACGGTGGGGACCAAACGCCGCAACCGGCCGGAACAGGAGGCCGAGCGGCGTAGGAATGAAGGCATGACGAGTGCACACAAGGTGTTCCATTCGATCGTCGGCCGCCTGGATCAACCGGTGTTCGTCGTCACCACCCGGGTCCTCGAGGAGCGCACCGGGTGCCTGGTGGGGTTCGCCACCCAGGCCAGCATCGACCCACCCCGGTTCCTGGTGGGGTTGTCCACCTCGAACCGCACCTTCCGGGTGGCCACCGCCGCCGAGCATCTCGCCGTCCACGTACTGGGACGGGACCAGCGCCCCCTGGCGCGCCTGTTCGGCGGCGAGACGGGCGACGAGGTGGACAAGTTCTCGCGATGCGCGTGGCACGACGGGCCGCACGGCCTGCCCGTCCTCGACGGCGTCCCGGCGTGGTTCAGCGGACGCGTCGTCGGCCGGGCCGCGCTGGGCGACCACGTCGGATTCCTGCTCGACCCGGACGGCGGGGAGTGCCACGGCGAACTGAACGACGTGATCCGGCACGGCGACGTCCGTGACCTCGACGCCGGGCACGCGCCCTGATTCCCCACGGCGCCGCGACGCGTGGTGTGATCGAGCGATGCGGCGCCTCGACGATCCGACCTGCCCGGCCCGTCCGCTCGACGACGACGAACTGCGGGCCCTCTACGCGTATCCGGCCGATCTGCGGTCGCCGTGGGTCCGGGTCAACTTCGTCTCCTCCCTCGACGGGGCCGTCGCCGTGGAGGGCCGCTCGGGTGGGCTCGGCACGCCGTCGGACAAGAAGGTGTTCGGGCTGCTGCGGGGCCTGGCCGACGTGATCGTCGTGGGCGCGGGCACGGCACGCGGCGAGAACTACGGCGGTGCCCGCACCAGCGCGGCGCTGCGCGAGCGGCGCCTCGAGGCGGGCCTGAGCGAGGTGCCGCCCGTCGCGGTCGTCACCGCCACATGCCACCTGGACCCCGGGTGCCGGTTGTTCACCGACACCACCGTCGCGCCGGTCGTCCTCACGTGCGAGACCGCGCCCGGGACCCGTCGTCGCTCTCTCGCCGCCGCCGGCGCGGACGTGCGGGTGATCGCCGAGCATTCGATCGACGGGCACGCGGTGCGCGACGCGCTGGCCGCGGCGGGCTGGACCCGCTTGCTGTGCGAGGGCGGGCCGCGGCTGTTCGGTCAGCTGATCGCCGACGGCGTGGTCGACGACCTGTGCCTCACGCTGGCGCCGCTGCTCGCCGCAGGTCCGGAGGGACGCATCGCCACCGCCCCGCAGACGGCGGTGACGTCGATGCGGCCCGCCCACGTCCTCGCCGACGACGACGGCACGGTCCTCACCCGGTGGATACGCGGGGAGCGGTGACGGGGCGGGGCCCCGCCAGGAGCTTCTGCACCACGTCGAGATCGCCGTGCGCCCGCAGCGTCGGCGCGACGCGGTCCAGCAGGCGGGCGAGCATGTCCCGGGCCGGGATCCGGGTGCCGGTGTGCACGTCCACCGCCGGGCCGTCGAGACCGTACCGGGCGGCGCTCCACACCGCCGCCGCACCGAGGTCCGGCTCGACCGCCCGCACCTCGACGCCACGGCGCAGATCGTCGAGAGCGGCGCCGACCAGGCCCCGGCCCAGGGCCGCCTGCAGGACCGTGCCGTCGACCGTTGGGGCGGTGTCGGCCGCGCGGATCTCCACCGTCGGCACGTGGACCGACGGCCGGGCGAGCCAGAACGTCATCCGGGAGTCGAGCAGCACCCCGGCGTCGACTAGGCGGGCGACGAGAGCGGCGGCGTGCTGCGCCGAACGCAGGTACGGGGGCAGACCGAAGCCGGGAAACCGGCTCTGCTGCACGATGCGCCAGCTCGCGTAGCCCGTGTCGCGGCCGCCGTGCCGCGGGGAGTTGGCGCCGAGCGCGACGAGCGTGGGCAGCCACGGGGTCAGATGATTCACCACGGCGGCCGCGGTGTCGCGGTCGGCGACGCCGACGTGCACGTGGCAGCCGCAGGCGTGGTAGTCGTCGACCAGCGCGCGGTACCGCTCGGCGATGGCGGCCCGCCGACCCGCCGCGACGAGGGTGCCGGGTCCGGCGTCGGACTCGGGGACCCCGACGGCGGCGACCCGCAGCCCGCATCGGCGGGCTGCGGCGTCGAGGGCGGAGCGGGACGAGGTCAGCCGGGTCCGCAGCTCCGCGAGGGTCCGGCACACCCCGCCCACGGCCTCGATCTGGGTCGGGTGCAGTTCGCCGACGAACGTCACCCCGGGTACCCCCGGAAGCCGGCCGCACACCGCGTCGAACCCCGGCGCGGGGTGACCCGTCGCCGGGTCGACGAGGAGGAATTCCTCCTCCACGCCCATGGTGACGCCGTCGCCCGGCGCCGCGCCGGAGGTTTCGGGGTTCATGGTTGCGGGCTACCCGTTGCCGCCGGCGGCGACACGCCGGCCGGTAGAGTCCGGACAGCATCCGGCGGAAGGAGTTCCCCATGCCCGACGACGTTCCCGAAGGATCCGCACGGTCCAGCGCGACGGCCGAGCGGATCGGCGAGCTCGCCGCCGACCGCGATCTGACCGTCGCGTGCGCGGAGTCGCTCACCTCCGGCGCCCTGGCCGCCCGGCTGGGCGCCGCGCCGGGCAGCGCAGGGTGGTTCCGGGGCGGCATCGTCGCCTATTCCCGGGCCGTGAAGCACTCGCTGCTGCGGGTGCCGGAGGGCCCGGTGGTCTGCGAGGCGGCGGCGCGCGCCATGGCCGAGTCGACGGTCGAACTGCTCGGCGCCGACCTCGCGGTGGCGGTGACCGGGGCGGGCGGCCCGGACAGCCAGGACGGGCAGGAGCCGGGCACGGTGTGGTTCGCCGTGGCCGGCCGCGGGCCGACGCACGCCGAGGAGAAGTTCTTCCCGGGCGAGCCCGAGGACGTGCTGGCCGAGACGGTCTTTCACGCGCTCACTCTGCTCGCGGACCGCGCGGCGAGCTGAGCGGGCCGGTGCCCGCCCGGCCGAGCAGCCGGGTGACGAGTTCGGTGACGAGTTCGTCGGGTGTGGCGTCGGCACCGATCGAGGTGGTGAGCAGGTCCAGCAGCAGCCCGTCGATCGCGTAGTGCAGCAGGGCGACCTCGAGCGCGGTGGCGGGTAACTGTGCGGCGTCGTTGAATTCGACGTCGAGCCGGTAGTTGCGGGAGAGCGTCGCGCCGAGCACCTCGGCGAGTCCCGGGCTTCTGCGGGACTCGAGGCGCAGTTCCATCAGGGCGACGGTCAGGTCCGGCTGGGCGGTGGTGCGCTCGACGAGGTATCGCATGTAGTCGATGTAGAGGTCGACGCTCGGGGTCCGGCCGGCGAGCGCCTCGAGCCGGTCCGGATCGGGGGCGAGCCGCTCGAAGATGCGCGCACCGAGGGCGCCGAGCAGTTCGTCCCGCGTCGGAAAGTAGTTCGCGCAGGTGCCCAGGGGCACTCCTGCCTCCCGGTCGACGGCGCGGTGGGTCAGCTTGCGGGCGCCGTCCGCGCCGAGCACGCGCAGGCCGGCATCCGCGAGCTGTGCTCGGCGCTCCGGATTCGCTGCCATGAAAAAACTCTAGCATCGACCACAACACCTGTTGTAGTTTGACCACCACAGGTGTTGTAGTCGACGATCCGAGGAGCCCTTCGTGCGAAAACTGACCTACTACGTCGCGACCACGCTCGACGGCTTCATCGCCGACCCGGCCGGCGGATTCGACTTCTTCCCGGTCGAGGGCGACCACATGGGATACCTCCTGCGGGAGTTTCCGGAGACGTTTCCGGTCCACGCCCGCGGACCCCTCGGAATCGAGGGACCACCGAAGCACTTCGACGCCGTCGTGATGGGCCGGCACACGTGGGAGCCCGCCCGCGACGCCGGGCTGACGAGCGCGTACCCGCACCTGCGGCAGTACGTGTTCACCACGACGATGACCCAGGCGCCGGACGAGACGGTCACGCTCGTGGCCACCGATCCGCTCGAGTACGTGCGCGACCTCAAACGCCAGGAGGGACTGGGAATCTGGCTGTGCGGCGGGGGCTCGCTCGCCGGGGCGCTGTTGCCCGAGATCGACGAACTGGTGCTGAAGGTGAACCCGATCGTCGTCGGCGACGGAATCCCGTTGTTCCGCCGCGGGTTCGAGCCGCACCGCTTCACCCGGCTCGAGACGAAGACCTTCGACAGCGGCGTCACGGTGTGCCGCTTCGCGGCCTGTGTGTCCTTTGGGCGGCCCTGACCGCCCAAAGGACACACCGGCGGCGCAGCCGCCTAGAGCCAGGCGGGATCGGTGTCGAGCGTGGTCCGGTCCAGGCTGTCGAGCAGGTCGAACTGCGGACCCGTCTTCGGCAGTTCGAACGCGAAGAAGTATCGAGCGGCGGCACGCTTGCCGTCGTAGAAGCCGCCCTCCCGGGTCCCGGCCGCGAGGAGCTGTTCGAGCCACATCCACGCGACGATCACATGCCCGACGGCCTCGAGGTAGACCGACGAATTCGCCAGCGCCACCTCGGGATCGCCGGTCGACCACAGCCGTGCGGTGGTCGCCGCGACACGCGTCACCGCCGCCTGCAGCTGCCCGGCGTAGCGGGCCGCGTCGCCCCCGGCGTCGACGGCCCGCGCGACGGTCCGCCCGATCGTCTCGCCGAGCAGCGCCAGCCCCGCCCCGCCCTGCATGACCACCTTGCGCCCGAGCAGGTCCAGCCCCTGGATGCCGTGCGTACCCTCGTGAATGGGGTTGAGACGGTTGTCCCGGTAGAACTGCTCGACGTCGAATTCGCGGGTGTAGCCGTAGCCCCCGTGCACCTGGATCGCCAGGCTGTTCGCCTCGAGGCACCACTGCGACGGCCAGGACTTCGCGACGGGGGTGAGCATGTCGAGCAGCAGCCCGGCGCGGGCGCGGGCCTCCTCGTCCTCGGCGGTCTGCTGCTCGTCGACGAGCGTCGAGCAGTACAGCCCCAGCGCCAGCGCGCCCTCGACGTAGGCCTTCTGCGCGAGCAGCATCCGGCGCACGTCGGCGTGCTCGATCAGCGGCACGGGCGGCGACGACGGGTCCTTGTCCCCGAGGGGGCGGCCCTGGGTGCGGGTGCGGGCGTACTCGAGGGACTGCAGGTAGCCGGCGTAGCCGAGCGACGTGGCGAGGAACCCGACGCCGATGCGGGCCTCGTTCATCATGTGGAACATGTACGCCAGGCCCTTGTGCGGCTCGCCGAGCAGGTAGCCGACGGCGCCGGCGCGACCGCCGGGGGTGAAGGTGCCGTCGCCGAAGTTCAGCAGCGTGTTGGTGGTGCCGCGGTTGCCCATCTTGTGGTTGAGACCGACGAGGGCGACGTCGTTGCGCTCACCGAGCTGCCCGCCCCCGCCGACGAGGATCTTCGGGACGATGAACAGCGAGATGCCCTTGACCCCCGCCGGACCACCGGGAATCTTCGCGAGCACGAGATGGACGATGTTCTCGGACAGCTCGTGGTCGCCGCCGGAGATCCACATCTTGGTGCCGGTGAGCCGGTAGCTGCCGTCGTCCTGCGGCACGGCCTTGGTGGTGATGTCCGCCAGCGACGATCCGGCCTGCGGCTCGGACAGGCACATGGTCCCGAAGAACCGGCCCTCGAGCAGGGACGGCACGTACGTGGCGATCTGCTCGTCGCTGCCGTGGGTGGCGATGAGGTTCGCGTTGCCGACGGTGAGGAACGGGTAGGACGAGGTGCCGGCGTTCGCGGCCTGGAACCAGGCCATCGCCGCACGCAGCACGGTGACCGGCAGCTGCATACCGCCGAGTTCCTCGTCGAACGAGGACCCGATGAGTCCGGCCTTGGCGAACAGCTCCAGGGCCGCCTTGACCTCGGGGATGATCTCGACCTTGCCGTCGTCGCCGATCCGCGGCTCCTGGGCATCCGCCTTCTTGTTGTGCGGCGCGAAGTGCTTGGTGGCCATGTCCGCACTGAGATCGAGGACGGCGTCGAACGTATCGCGTGAGTGCTCGGCGAACCGCGTCCGCGCGGTGAGGGACTCGACGTTCAGCCACTCGTAGAGCAGGAAGTCGAGGTCACGCCGGGACAGGACGGGAGCGGGCATGGAGGTTCCTTTCACAGTGCCACGGATTCACTCAGCGGCCACAGATTCACTAAGCGCTCACTTAGTACAGCAACGACGGTGCATGATGTCAACGGACCAGCACGGCGACGGAGAGACCCCAGCATGATCGACACGCCCATCACCGACCGGAACGACCTCACCGGCATCTTCACCGAGGTCGAATCCGACGTCGCGCGTCGTCTCATCGGCTCGGCCGTGGAGTCCTTCGCCCGTCGCGGCTACCACGCCACCACCACCCGTGACATCTCCGTCGGCGCAGGCCTGAGCCCGGCCGCACTGTACGTGCACTTCAAGTCCAAGGAGGAGGTGCTGTTCGAGGCCAGCCGCATCGGGCACCAGCACGTCCTCGACGCCGTCGTCGCCGCGGCCGCCTCCGCCACCGAGCCGGCCGACCGGATGCGCGCGATCGTGGACGGCTTCGTGCGCACCCACGCCGTGCACCACACCGTCTGCCGGGTGGCGCAGTACGAACTGCACGCCCTCACCCCGGAGCACTACCGGACGATCGCCGCGATCCGCCGCGACACCGACGCCGTGATCCGTGCCGAGATCGAGAACGGCATCGCGGCCGGGGTGTTCACCGTCCGCGACGTGCCGACCACCGCCCTCGCGATCCTGTCCCTCGGCATCGACGTCGCTCGCTGGTACCAGCCGGGCCGTATCGACGTCGACACGCTCGCGGGCAACTACGTCGAGCTCGTCCTCGGCATGCTCGGCGCGGGCACAATGCAGGGGTGACCGAGCCAGCCACCGTCCTCGTCGTCGACGACGACGAGGACGTCCTCGCCTCCCTGCAGCGCGGGCTGCGCCTGTCGGGGTTCGACGTGCTCACCGCCGCGAGCGGCACCCAGGCGCTCGACGTCGTCGCCCGGCACCGCCCCGATGCGATGGTGCTCGACATGAACATGCCGGTCCTCGACGGCACCGGCGTGGTCACCGCCCTGCGCGCCGGCGGTCACGACATCCCGATCTGCGTGCTCAGCGCGCGCAGCACCGTCGACGACCGCATCGCCGGGCTCGAGTGCGGCGCCGACGACTACCTGACGAAGCCGTTCGTGCTCGCCGAGCTCGTCGCGCGGATCCGGGCGATGCTGCGGCGCAGCGTGCCGGGCGCTCCCGGCGCCGGCTCCGTCGTTCGGGTCGGCGGGCTCGAACTCGACACCGCGGGCCGCCGGGTGCGCATCGACGGCAGCGACGTGGAGCTGACCAAGCGCGAGTTCGAACTGCTCGAGGTGCTCGCCCGCAACGCGGGCATCGTCCTGAGCCGCGACCGCCTGCTGACCCTGGTGTGGGGCTACGACTTCGACGCAGACACCAACGTCGTCGACGTGTTCGTCGGCTACCTGCGCCGCAAGCTCGAGGCCGGCGGGCGGCCACGGCTGGTGCACACCGTGCGCGGGGTGGGATTCGTGTTGCGGGATCAGGCGTGACACACCGTTTCTCGCTGCGTGCACGGGTCGCCGCGGCCACGGCGCTCGGCACCACGCTCGTCGTCGCGGTCCTGGGCGTGCTCGTCGCGCTGGCGATCACCCGGAACAACCTCGCGCAGCTCGACCGCCGCCTCGAGACGGCGACACAGGTGCTGGTCGCCAACGCCGGCACCGCCGGTCTGTTCCTGCCCGCCCTGGGCGACGCCGGCGCCTTCGCCGTCACTATCCGCACCGAGTCCGGGCGGTTGCTCAGCAGCACCCCGACCGAACTGCCGGTCCTCTCCCCCGGCGCCCACACCGTCGACCTCGGCGGCACCGCCTACCGGACGTACACCGCGCCGACCGACCGGGTGCCCTCGCTCCTGTCCGTCGCCGTGCCCTACGCCGAGGCGCAGGACATCACGACCGAGCAGCACCGTCAGCTCGCGGTCGCCGGTGCGATCGCCGTCGCGGTCGCCACGGCCCTCGGCTGGGTGTTCGGCGGGCGGGCCGTGCGTCCCCTGGTGGATCTCACGCGCCGGATCGCGGCCCGCGAACCGACGCTCGCGCCGCGGCGCTCCGGCATCCGCGAGGCCGACGAGCTCGCCGCCGCGGCCGGCGACATGCTCAGCGACGTCGCCCGCGCCCAGGCCGCCACCGACGCCGCCCTCGCCACGGCGCGGGACTTCGCGGCTGCCGCCGCCCACGAGCTGCGGACCCCGCTGACCGCCATGCGCACCGACCTCGAGGTGCTCTCCACCCTGGACGCGACCGGCGACGTCCTGAGCGTCGAGGAGCGCACCCAGATCCTCGCCGACCTCACCCGGACGCAGAGCCGCGTCGAGTCCACTCTCGACGACCTCGAGCGGCTCGCCCGCGGCGACCTGTCCACCTCCCGGGACTTCGTGCCCACCGACCCGGTGGAGATCTGTGACGCCGCGGCCGCCGATGCGATGAGCCGGCATCCCGGCGTGCAGATCGAGGTGGTCGGCGAGACGGGACGCGAGATCCGGGCGCTGCCGAGCGGACTGCGGCTCGTCGTCGACAACGCCGTGGCGAACTCGGTGCGGCACGGCCACGCCCGCCGGATCCGGCTGGCGGTCACCGCCGACGGCACCGACACCATGCTCACCGTCGACGACGACGGCCGCGGGGTGCCTGCCGACGAGCGCGGCGTGGTGTTCGAGCGGTTCCGCCGGGGCAGCGGCGCCGCCAGGGGCGGCTCCGGGCTGGGGCTGGCGCTGGTGGCGCAGCAGGCGGCGCTGCACGGCGGCGCGGCGCGGCTGGAGGCGAGCCCGCTCGGCGGGGCCCGGCTGACGGTGCGGCTCGCCGGATCGGCGGGGTGAACGTTTTCCACCCCTCGGGTCACTACGACGCGGGACGGGGCGGGCGCAGGATCGTAGGCAGCCCCTCCACCGATCCCAGGAGATCCGAATGTCGAAGAGCCGCAAGCTGATCGTCACCGCCGCCCTGATCGTCCTGCCGGTCCTCGGCGGTGCCGGGACCGCAGCCGCGTCCTCGGACCACCGCGACGACCACGACCGCCGCGACCGTCACGACCGCGGTTGCGCCATCACGCATTTCGACAGGAACGGCAACTTCCAGCGCACCGAGTTCCGCAACCACGGCTCCCGGTTCGACGGGCGGATCTGCCGCAGCGACGACCAGTGGCACTTCCTCGACAGCGGCGACATCGCCCCCACCCCCTTCGTCCGGCACTGACTCCCGCGGGAATCCCCCGCATGCGACGGAGCCCCGCATCGCGACAGGCGATGCGGGGCTCCGGCCGTGGGCGGGACCTACTCGGTGCCGAGGAGGTCGATGACGAAGACCAAGGTCTTGCCGCCGAGCGGGTGCCCGGACCCGGCCGGGCCGTAGGCGAGCTGCGGGGGCACCGTCAGCTTGCGGCGACCGCCGATCTTCATGCCGGGGATGCCCTCCTGCCAGCCGGGGATGAGCCGGCCGAGCGGGAACTTGACGGACTCGCCGCGGGCGAACGAGGAGTCGAACACCTCGTTCGTGTCGTACTCGACGCCGTGGTAGTGCACGTCGACGACCGACCCGGGCTGCGCCTCGGTCCCGTCCCCGACGGTGATGTCCTCGATCACGAGCTCGGCGGGAGCCGGGCCGGTCGCCGGCTCGATCTCCGGCACCTCGGGCTTGGCCTCCACCCCGAGCAGATCGATGACGAAGACCAGGGTCTTGCCGGCAAGACGGTGACCCGAGCCGGCCGGGCCGTACGCCATCTCCGGCGGGATCGTCAGCTGCCGGCGGCCACCGACGCGCATGCCGGGGATGCCCTCCTGCCAGCCGGCGATCAGGCCGCTGAGCGGGAAGGTGATGGATTCGCCGCGGCTCCACGACGAATCGAACTCCTCGCCGGAGTCGAACTCGACGCCGACGTAGTGGACCTCGACCTTGGCTCCGGGCGTCGCCTCGGCGCCCTCGCCGACGGTGAGGTCCTTGACCACCAGGCCGGTCGGGGCGGGACCCTCCTGGAACTCGATCTCGGGCTTGCTGCTCATGTATCGGTCTTCCGGTAGGGGACGGGTCAGCGTGCGTCGATGCTGTTGTAGTCGCGCTCGGTGTAACCGGTGTAGATCTGCCGCGGGCGGCCGATCTTCAGCGTCGGGTCGGAGTGCATCTCGCGCCAGTGCGCGATCCAGCCCGGCAGGCGGCCGAGTGCGAACAGCACCGTGAACATGCGGGTCGGGAAGCCCATCGCCCGGTAGATCAGACCGGTGTAGAAGTCGACGTTCGGGTACAGCTTGCGCTCGATGAAGTAGTCGTCGGTGAGCGCGGCATCCTCGAGGGCCTGCGCGATCTGCAGCAGGTCGTCGTCGCCGCCCAGCTTGGCGAGCAGGCTGTCGGCGGTCTTCTTCACGATCGCCGCACGCGGATCGTAGTTGCGGTAGACGCGGTGTCCGAAGCCCATGAGCTTGACGCCGTCTTCCTTGTTCTTGACCTTGCGGACGAACTCCTTGACGTCGCCCCCGCTGGTCTTGATCTCGTTGAGCATCTCGAGCACGGCCTGGTTGGCGCCACCGTGCAGCGGGCCCCACAGCGCGTTGATGCCGCCGGAGATCGAGGTGAACAGGTTGGCGTCGGAGGAACCGACGAGCCGCACCGTGGAGGTCGAGCAGTTCTGCTCGTGGTCGGCATGCAGGATCAGCAGCATGTCGAGGGCCTGGGCGATCTCGGGATCGACCTGGTACGGCTCCGCCGGGAAGCCGAAGGTCATGCGCAGGAAGTTCTCGACCAGGTTCAGCGAGTTGTCCGGGTACAGGAACGGCTGACCGACGGACTTCTTGTAGGCGTAGGCCGCGATGGTCGGCAGCTTGGCCATCAGCCGGATGGTGGACAGCTCCACCTGCTCCGGGTCGTCGGGATCGAGCGCGTCCTGGTAGTACGCCGACAGGGCGTTGACGGCGCTGGAGACGACGGGCATCGGGTGCGCGTTGCGCGGGAAGCCGTCGAAGAAGCGCTTGAGATCCTCGTGCAGCAGCGTGTGCCGGCGGATCTTGTCGGTGAAGACCTCGAGCTGCTCCGCGGTGGGCAGCTCACCGTAGATCAGCAGGTAGCTGACCTCGATGAACGTGGACTTTTCCGCCAGCTGCTCGATGGGGTATCCGCGGTACCGCAGGATGCCCTTCTCCCCGTCGATGAAGGTGATGGCCGACGTGGTGGAGGCGGTGTTGACGAAACCGGGGTCAAGGGTGGTGTACCCGGTCTCCGCAAGGAGCTTGCCCAGCTCGATGCCGTCGTTGCCTTCCGTCGCCTTGGCGATAGACATTGTGTGCTCGCCACCGGGGTAGCTGAGGGTGGGTCGGGTGTCATTCTCAGCGGGCACGAAGGATCCCTCTCAAGCTCAGATCAACGCGATTCTTCCGAACATTCACGTAGAACCTAGCCCTTGCGCAGGCCATGTGCCCAGGGAGGGTCCGTCGAAGGTCCCGGATCGCGCCGGATCGGCGGTGTGCCACGACCGCACCGAAACCGTCGGTCGTGCCCCCCGCAACGGCGCTCACCTGCGTCGATATTGCATATCACGTTCCCTGCGCCGTCGCGGTGAGCGCCCGTCGGCGTGTCCGCACCGCCGGTGCACCGGCGGTGCGGGAACCGGTCACGCGGCCGGCAGGGCGGTCAGGCCCCACCGGCCCGTCCACGTCTCCCCGGGCTGCAGCACGACGAGATCGATGCCGAGATTGAAGGCGTCCGGCGGACACGTCATCGGCTCGAGCGCCAGGGCCCGCCCCCGCCCCGGATATTCGAGCTCGGGGACGGCACCGGCGGTGAACACCTGCAGCCAGGCGAACTCGCGCCCGGCCCACAGTTGCACGCCCCTGCCGTCCGGGCCCCGCAGGTCGTGCCGGGCCCGGCCGTCCACGTCCACGTCCAGCGCGCTGTAGGGGGCCTCGAGCTCGACCCCGCGCAGCGGCCGCGGCGCGGTGAAGTCGAACTCGGTGCCCTCGACCGGCTGGGAGTACGCGTTCGGCAGTCCGCGCCCGGGGTCGAGCGGCAGCCGGGTGCCGGCGGCCAGGCGCAGCGTGCACTCGTCGAGCGGGGCGTCGCCCGCACGCACGTACGGATGCACACCGAGCCCGAACGGCGAGTGGTAGCCGCCCACGTTGGTGGCGGTGTGCGTGACGGTGAGTCCGTCGTCGCCCACCTCGTGGGTCGCGGTGAGCCGCAGCTGGTACGGCCACCCCTTGTGCAGGCCCACATCCAGCGCCTGTTCGGTGCGAGAATCGTTGTGGGAAACCAGAACCCAGTCTCGATGCCAGGCGAACCCGTGAACCGCGTTGCCGCGTTCGGGTTCGGTGAGCGCGAGCTGATGCTCGATGCCGTCGAAGTAGAAGTGCCCGTCCCGGATGCGGTTCGGCCACGGGGCGAGCACCGTGCCGGAGCGCAGCGGGGGCCGCTCGTTCTCCGGCCAGCTCTCCGTCAGCCGGTACGGCCCGGTCGCCGATTCGTGCTCGAGCACCCGCAGGGCCGCCCCTGAGCTGGAGACCTCCGCGCGGTACCCGCCCCCTCGGATCCGGTAGTTCTTCGGATCGGACATGGGCCCAGTGTCCCGCGGACGGACTCAGCGGGTCAGGGATTCGACGATCACGGCTGTGGCCTCGGCGATCGCGGCGTTGTCGTGCGCGGCGTCCGGCAACCCGGTGACCGAGTCGCTGAGGAGCACGAGCACGAGCGGCGAACCGTCCGGGGACCACAGCACCCCGGCGTCGTTCACGGTGCCGTACCGGCCGGCCCCGGATTTGTCGGCCGCGGTCCAGCCGGCCGGCAGCCCCGCCCGGATGCGCTGCCCGGAGGTGACACTCGCCCGCATCCAGCCCGTCAGGGTCTGCTGTCCCGCCGCGGGCAGGCCGGACCCGAGCAGCAGCTCCCGGTAGCCGCGCGCGAGACCGGACGCGGTGGAGGTGTCGCGCACGTCGCCGGGCTCGGCGCTGTTGAGCTCGGGCTCCCAGCGGTCGAGGGTCGTGACGGTGTCGCCGAGCGACCGGGCGAAGGCGGTCACGGCGGTGGGCCCGCCCAGCCGCCGCAGCAGGAGGTTGCCGGCGGTGTTGTCGAGCCGCAGACTGCCCTGCGATTCGAGCCGCAGGATCGCGGCGGCCGCGTACACCTTGAACGTCGAGCACATCGCGAACCGGTCGTCGGCCCGGCGGGCGTACGTCAGCCCGCGCCCCGGATCGTGGGCGAGCACGCCGAGCCGGACCCGGCGACGCTCCTCGAGGTCGGCGAGCACCGCGTCGAGCGGGGCGAACCGAGCGCCGGCCTCCGGCCCCGGCGGCGGCACCGTCGCCTCGGTGCGCGCGCCGCACCGCGGCGTGTCGGTGGCGGGCAAGACCGGCACCGTCGGCGTGATCCGCAACGAGGTCGCCGTCGTCGAGTTCCCGCACGAACAGCCCGTCGCGGTGGCGGTCTTCACCCGGGCCGCGCGCGTGGACCCGGTACTGCCGGTCGTCGACGCCGCGATCGCCGAGGCCGCCCGCATCGCGGTCACCGAGCTGCGTCGTCCGGCGCCGCACGAGTGATTCCCGCGCCTACGATGACCGGATGCGACTGCGCCTCGGCCGCCCGGACCTCGCCGCCTACGCCGACCGGTTCGACGTCCCCGCAGCGACGGCGGCGTCCCGCCCGGCCGTGACGTTCCTCGGCGTTTCCACCCTGCTCGTCGACGACGGCACCGACGCGCTGCTCACCGACGGCTTCTTCACCCGGCCGGGCCTCGGCGCCGTCGCGCTGGGCCGGCTCGCACCCGACCCGGCCCGGATCGACGCGTGCCTGGCCCGCGCCGGCGCGTCCCGGCTCGCGGCCGTGCTGCCCGTCCACAGCCACTTCGATCACGTGCTCGATTCCGCGGTCGTCGCCGAGCGGACGGGTGCGGTGCTCGTCGGCGGCGAGTCCACCGCGAACGTCGGGCGCGGGCACGGCCTTCCACCGGAGCGGATCGTCGTCGCCACCCCCGGTGATCCGCTGCGGTTCGGCGGGTTCACCGTCACCCTCGTCGCGTCGGAGCACTGTCCGCCCGACCGGTACCCGGGCACGATCGACGCGCCCGTGGTCCCGCCCGCACGGGCTGCGGCGTACCGGTGCGGCGAGGCGTGGTCGACGTTCGTCGCGCACGCCGACGGCCGTACCCTGCTGATCCAGGGCAGCGCCGGATTCCGGCCCCGGGCGCTGGCCGGCCGGCGCGCCGACGTCGTCTATCTCGGCGTCGGTCAACTCGGCGTGCAGAGCGAGGAGTACATCCGCACCTACTGGGCGGAGACCGTCGGCACGGTCGGCGCGCGGCGGGCGGTGCTCGTGCACTGGGACGACTTCTTCCGCCCGCTCGACCGGCCGCTGCGCGCGCTGCCCTACGCCGGCGACGATCTCGACGTCACCATGCGGGTCCTCGGCGGGCTCGCCGAGCGCGACGGCGTACGCCTGCACCTGCCGCAGGTGTGGCGGCGCGAGGATCCCTGGAGGTAACCGATCAGCGGATCGTGCGGTCGACCCGGTACCGCACGAACGCGGGGAAGGCGAGCACGCACACCAGCACACCGACCACGACGAGCACTCCCCCGCCCGCCGCGGCGATCGCGGTGCCCACCAGCGCGGCCGCGCCGCCGTGCAGGACGTCGCCGATGCGGGGTCCGCCAGCGACGACGACGATGAACACGCCCTGCAGCCGGCCGCGCATCTCGTCGGTGGCGACGGACTGCAGCATCGTCGAGCGGAACGCCGCCGAGACCATGTCGACCGCGCCGCCGAACGCCAGGAACGCCAGCGCGATCCACAGCCACACCGCGGTGCCGCCCGGTTCGGCCGCGCCCACCGCGACGCCGAAGCCGATCATCGCCAGGCCCCAGGCGACGATGCACACGATCACCGCCAGGCCCTGCCGGCGCACCCGCGGCAACCACCCCGAGAACACGCCGCCGAGCACCGCGCCGACCGACATCGCCGCGAACAGCAGGCCGAGCGCGAGCCCGCCCTGCGCGGGATCCCCGAACGAATCGTGGGCGATCTGCGGGAACAGTGCCCGCGGCATGCCGAACACCATCGCGACGATGTCGACGACGAACGAGGCGAGCAGGATCTTCTGTGTGGACAGGTAGCGGAACCCGTCGAGCACCTCGCGCAGGCCCGCCCGCCGGGCCTGCCCGGTCGGCGGGATCGGCGGCAGCGCGAGCACCGCCCACAGCGTCGCGAGCAGCGCGACGGTGTCGATCAGGTACAGGGTGGGCAGGCCGAGCACGGGGATCAGGGCGCCCGCGAGCAGCGGTCCGGCGATGGCGCCGAACTGCATCACCGTCATGTTCAACGAATTGGCCGCCGCCAGTTGGCCCTTCGGGATGAGTCGCGGGATCACGGCGCCGCGCGTCGGCTGGTTGACCGCGAAGCAGGCCTGCTGCAGCGACAGCAGCACCAGCACCAGCCACACGTTCCCGAGGCCCGCGGCGGCCTGCGCCCACAGCAGCAGCGACGTCACCCCCATGCCCACGGTGGTGAGCGTGAGCAACCGGCGCCGGTCCATCACGTCGGCCAGGGCCCCGCCCCACAGCCCGAACACCACGAGCGGCACGAGGGCGAACACGCCGGTCAGGCCCACGTACGCGGAGTTGCGGGTGATCTCGTAGATCTGTTGCGGCACGGCGACCACGCTGAGCTGGGCACCGATGACCGTGACGATGCCGGCGGTCCACAACCGGCGGTAGTCGCGATTCTCGAGCGGTGTGGTGTCGGCGAGCAGTCGCCTCACGGCTGCAGACGCTCGGTGATCCACCGCCCGTCGACCAGCCGGGTCCGGACCCGGTTGTGCAGGCGGTTGGGGCGGCCCTGCCAGAACTCGGCCGACTCGGGACGGATCCGCAGCCCACCCCAGTGCGGCGGCACCGGGATCTCGGCGTCCATGCCGTAGCGCTCCGCGACCTCGATGAGGGCGTGCTCGAGCGCGGCCCGCGACTCGATCGGCCGGGACTGCTGCGACGCCCACGCGCCGAGTCGGGAGCCGCGGGGCCGGGAGTGCCAGTACTCGGTGGTCTCGTGCTCGCCGACCCGCTCGACGGGTCCGCGCACGGTGACCTGGCGGAAGATCGGGATCCAGGTGAACGTGGCCGACGCGTAGGGCGTCGCGGCGAGCTGCCGGCCCTTGTCGGAGTCGTAGTTGGTGAAGAAGGTGACCCCGTCCGCGTCGACGCCCTTGCACAGCACGGTGCGGGTGACGGGCCGCCCGTGCTCGTCGACGGTGCCGAGCACCATCGCGTTCGGCTCGGGCAGCCCGGCCGCGGCGGCGTCGACGAGCCAGCGGCGCAGCAGCGGCAGCCACCCGTCGGCGAGCCACTCGGGCTCGAGATCCTCGTCGGCGGCGGAGGCGCCCTGCGGGCCGGCGGGGGTGTAGTCGACACGCATCGAGGCCAGGTCGGCGTGCTCGGCCGCACCCGGAGGCAGTCCCTCGGCGCTCTCGGCGCCGGGCTGTGGATCGGTGGACACGATGCTCGACGCTACTCCTGGGTATCCCATCGCTGAGCGTCCAGTCCGGGGGACTACAGTCGCACCGACGAACGGAGTGGGGCGCCGATCACATCCGCCGAGTCCCGCTTCACCGGCAGTGCTGCCCGGACCGGGTTGCACCGAACGAGGAGAGCCCAACCGTCATGGCATCGCGCGCGTCTGTACCCGAGGATTTCGTCGCCGGCCTCGAAGGCGTGGTCGCCTTCACCAGTGATATCGCCGAACCCGACAAGGACGGCGGTTCGCTGCGCTACCGCGGCGTCGACATCGAGGACCTCGTCACGCGCGGGGTGACGTTCGGGGACGTGTGGGCGCTGCTGGTCGACGGGAAGTTCGGCCAGGGCCTGCCCCCGGCCGAGCCGTTCCCGCTGCCGATCCACACCGGCGACGTCCGCGTCGACGTCCAGGCCGGCCTGGCGATGCTCGCCCCGATCTGGGGCTTCGAGCCGCTCCTCGACATCGACGACGCCACCGCCCGCGAGAATCTCGCCCGCGCCGCCGTGATGGCACTGTCCTACGTCGCGCAGTCCGCGCGCGGCATCTACCAGCCCGCCGTGCCGCAGAAGCGCATCGACGAGGCCGCGACCGTCACCGAGCGGTTCATGGTGCGGTGGAAGGGTGAGCCCGACCCGGCGCACGTCGCCGCGATCGACGCGTACTGGGTCTCGGCGGCCGAGCACGGCATGAACGCCTCCACCTTCACCGCCCGCGTCATCGCCTCCACCGGCGCCGACGTCGCCGCCGCGCTGTCCGGTGCGGTCGGCGCGATGTCCGGCCCGCTGCACGGCGGCGCCCCCGCCCGCGTGCTGCCGATGATCGAGGAGACCGAGCGCACCGGCGATGCCCGCGCGCTGGTCAAGGGCATCCTCGACCGCAAGGACAAGCTGATGGGCTTCGGCCACCGCGTCTACCGCGCCGAGGACCCGCGGGCGCGGGTGCTGCGCGACACCGCCAAGCGGCTGAACGCCCCGCGCTACGAGGTCGCCGCGGCGCTCGAACAGGCCGCCCTCGCCGAGCTGCGCGAGCGTCGCCCCGATCGCGCCATCGAGACCAACGTCGAGTTCTGGGCCGCGGTGATCCTCGACTTCGCCGAGGTCCCGGCCGCGATGATGCCGGCGATGTTCACCTGCGGCCGCACCGCCGGCTGGTGCGCGCACATCCTCGAGCAGAAGCGCCTGGGCAAGCTGGTGCGCCCGGCCGCGATCTACACCGGCCCGGACCCGCGCAGCCCCGAGAGCGTCGAGGGCTGGGACTCCATCACCCACAACTGACCCGCGAGCCGGGCGGACGGCCCCTGCGCCGGGCGCCCGTCCGTCCGGCCGCCCGACGGGGGCCGTCTAGACTACCGGTGCACTCGTTCCTCGACGTTTAGGACACGCATACCGATGGCTGACGCTACACCGATCATTCCCGCCGACCTCAAGCCCGCAGACGGCCGCTTCGGCTGCGGCCCCTCCAAGGTTCGCCCCGAGCAGCTGCAGTCCCTGGTCGAGGTCGGTGCCTCGGTGTTCGGTACCAGCCACCGGCAGAAGCCCGTCAAGGACGTCGTCGCCCGCATCCGCTCGGGTCTGCGCGAGCTGTTCTCCCTGCCCGACGGTTACGAGGTGGTGCTGGGCAACGGCGGCACCACCGCGTTCTGGGACGCGGCCGCGTTCGGCCTGATCCGCGAGAAGTCGCAGCACTTCACCTACGGCGAGTTCTCGTCGAAGTTCGCCACGGTCGCCAAGAAGAACCCGTTGATCGGTGACCCGATCGTCGTGGACAGCGCGCCGGGCACCGCACCGGAGATCGTCGCCGACGGCTCGGCCGACCTCATCGGCTGGGCCCACAACGAGACCTCGACCGGTGTCGCGGTGCCCGTCACCCGCCCGGCCGGCTCCGGGAACGCCCTCATCGCCATCGACGCGACGTCCGGTGCCGGCGGTCTGCCCGTCGCCGCGGAGGACTTCGACGTCTACTACTTCGCGCCGCAGAAGTGCTTCGCCGCCGACGGCGGCCTGTGGATCGCGCTGATGAGCCCGGCCGCGCTCGAGCGGGTGGACGAGATCAAGGCCTCGGGCCGCTTCACCCCCGAGTTCCTGTCGCTGCCGATCGCCGTCGACAACAGCACCAAGGATCAGACGTACAACACCCCGGCGGTGGGCACGCTGCTGCTGCTGGCCGACCAGATCGAATGGATGAACGGCAACGGCGGCCTGGAGTGGACCACCGCCCGCACCAAGGACTCGTCCTCGCGGCTGTACGAGTGGGCCGAGGCCTCCGAGTACGCCACCCCGTTCGTCGCCGATCCGGCGCTGCGCTCGCAGGTGGTCGGCACCGTCGACTTCGCCGACTCGGTGGACGCCGCGAAGGTCGCAAAGATCCTGCGCGCCAACGGGATCGTCGACACCGAGCCGTACCGCAAGCTGGGCCGCAACCAGCTGCGCATCGGCATGTTCCCGGCCATCGACCCCGAGGACGTCACCCAGCTGACCAAGTGCGTCGACTGGGTGGTCTCGCAGATGTAGGGCGGTAGCGCAACCGTTCGGGGCGGGGTCGGATCCGGGTCGGGTCCGGCCCCGCTCGCCGTCTCGCGCCCCCCCAAACTCTCGACGAGTAGTAGAGACTTTCGGGGAAACCTTGGACAATAGCGCCACGTCGACGGATTCGTGCCACAGGGTCCCCCGGCGTGTCGGCGTGTCCTGCTCCGCAGGGGTCACGAGTCCGTTACAGTCGGGCGGGTCAATCGCGATTCCCCGCGAGGAGGTCATGGTGCGAGAGCTTCGAGTGGTCGGCCTCGAGCCCGACGGAACGCACGTCGTGCTTGCCGATCCCGAAAACGGCGACAGATTCCGCATCCCGATCGACGACACGCTCCGCGCCGCCTCCCGCGGTGACCTCGCCCGCCTCGGGCAGATCCAGATCGAGACCACCAGCCAGCTGCGCCCCCGCGAGATCCAGGCCCGCATCCGCTCCGGCGCGTCCGTCGAGCAGGTCGCCGAGGAGGCCGGGATTCCGCTCGCGAAGGTGGAGCGGTTCGCCTACCCGGTGCTGCTCGAACGCTCCCGCGCGGCCGAGATGGCCCAGCAGGGACATCCGGTGCGCCCGGACGGCCCGGCCGTGCACACCCTCGCCGAGATCGTCGCCCAGGCGTTCCGGGCGCGAGGGCACAGCATCGACGCCGCCACGTGGGACGCGTGGCGCGACGACGAGGGCCACTGGGTGGCTCAGCTGCAGTGGGCCGCCGGCCGGTCCACCAACACCGCGCACTGGCGCTACCAGCCCGATGCGCACGGCGGCACGATCCTCCCGCTCGACGACACCGCCACCGAGCTGATCGACCCGGACTGCGGGCGGCCGCTGCGCTGCCTCACGCCGGTGTACACGGCGCGCGACGTCGACGACAGCGGAGACAACGACGGGCCCGACCGGGAGGACGTCGTCGCCGAGGCGATCACCCTCGATCCGCCACCCGCGGTGATCGACGCGGAGGTCGAGGAGGTCCGGCCCATGGCGGCGGGCCTGCCCGAGCCCGACGCGGAGGAGGACCGGCCGAAGCTGGCGCCGCAGCAGAGCCCGGGCAAGGACAAGCGGGGCAAGCCCGCCCTCCCCTCGTGGGACGACGTGCTGCTCGGCGTGCGCAGCAACGGGCGCGTCTGAGGTTCGGGCCCACCGATGGTGGCGGCGGCCGTGTCGACCATCTGGTACGTCGACGCCCCCGACCCCGGTGCGGTGCTGCGCGCCGCGCGGGCCGACCGGAAGACGGCCCACGCACTCGTCGGGCGGCTGCACCCCGGGATGTCGTCCGAGCCGCTGGACCGGGTGCCGCTCGCGCAGGCCGCGGCCGGTGACCCCGGCCGGGTCTACGTGGGCAGCTTCCCCGGGGTGACGGTGGTGTGCAGCCCGGACCTCGCGGCCACGCGTCCGTCGCAGCTACCCGAAAGCTGGAGGCGCACCGTCGCTTCCGAGAACACCTACCTCGTCGTGTCGGACCCCACCGGGGCCCGCGGCGCCGTCGGGGCCTGGCGGCGCGGCATGCTGCGACGGGCGTTCGACGCCACGTCCGTCGACATCGCCGAGGACGACGGCCTGCCGTTCGTGTGGGAGCGGCCGTTCTGGGGTGGGGAGTTCCCCATCCGCTGGCCGCTGGACGTGCTGCCCGATCCGCAGGCGCTGCCGTTCCACCCCCGCCGGTTCGCCGAGGCCGCCAACGCCGCGTGGCTCGGGTTCCGCTACACGGGCCGCGCCGGCGGCGAGCTCGACCCCCACGAGATCGAGGTGTGGGGCTTCGAGGTGTACCGCGAGGGCGAGCGACCGCCCACCGCACGCGACGAGCCGGCCCGCCCGCCCGCGCGACGGTGGTGGTGGCCGCGACGGACCTCCGCACGCGGTCGCGCGCTGTCCGGTCACCCGCACGCCGAATAGCCGGCGGGTCCGTCCGGTGTCGCGCGCGGCTGCGGAGCCGCTCAGAACGTCGTCACGCCGAGCAGCACGATCCAGCCGACCGGAACTCCGGCCGCGACACCTGCGACGATCCACCGCCACAGCGGCACCCCCCGCCACCACCACAGGGTCGGGGCGATCCCGGCCGCGGCGACGAGGTTGACGATCACCGCGAGCAGGGGGTGCACACGCCCGAGCTCGAGCCCGAACGCGACGATCGTGACGACGGTGACGACGAGGGCGAAGCCCGTCAGCGTCAGCCCCGTCGACCACGGCGTCGACGGGGCGCGCAGGGGTGCGGTCACCGCGGGAGCCGTACCCGCTCGTAGAACGCCATCGCCGCGGCCGTGGCGACGTTGAGCGAGTCGGTGCCCGGCGCCATCGGAATGCGTGCCCGCACGTCCGTCGCGCGCATCGCGTGCTCGGTCAGCCCCGGGCCCTCGGCGCCGAGGAGCAGGGCGACCTTCTCCCCCGTCATGGCCTCGGCCAGCGGCACGGCCTCGGGGTTCGGCGTGAGCGAGATGAGCTGGAAGTCCCGCGCCCGCAACCGGTCCAGGTCGTACGGCCACCGCTCGACGTGCGCGAACGGAACCCGCAGCACGTGCCCCATCGACACCCGCACCGCCCGCCGGTACAGCGGGTCGGCGCAGCCCTTGCCGAACAGGACGGCATCGACGCCCAGGCCGGCGGCGTTGCGGAACATCGAGCCGAGGTTCTCGTGGTCGTTCACGCCCTCGAGCACCGCGACGGTGGTGGCCTTCTCGAGGACGTCGTCGAGGTCGAGCGCCGGCGGCCGGTGCGCCGCGGCGAGCACCCCGCGGTTGAGATGGAAGCCGACGACCTCGGCCATCACCTCGGCCGAGGTGCGGTAGAACGGCACGTCGACGTCGCGCAGGTCGTCGGCGAGTTCACCGAGACGGCGATCCACCCCGAGCAGGCCGCCCGGCGCGAACCGCGAATCGAGCATCCGCTGCACGACGAGCACGCCCTCCGCGATCACCAGGCCCTTGCCCGCGGGCAGGTCCGGCCGGCGATCCGACGAGTTGAGGTCTCGGAAGTCGTCCAGCCGGGGGTCGGCGGGATCCTCGATGTCGATGACGTGAACCACGCCGTCGATTCTCCCAGGTCGCACCGGAGTCTCGTCGGCGGGTTCTCGCTCCGTGCTACCCCGTGCCGTCCGGGCGCAGACTCAGCCCTACGGGCCCGGACCGGCTCACTCCGCCTCGCTGACCAGCTTGTTGATGATGCCCACGGCGTCCTGCAACGTGGCGAGGTGGTCCTCGTCCAGCGTGGCCAGCCGTTCGGTCAGCCACGCCTCGCGGGCCTGCTGCTCGTCGACCAGCAGTGCCAGGCCCGCATCCGAGAGCGAGACGATGACCTGCCGGCCGTCCGTGGGATGCGGAGTCCGCTCGACGAGCCCGAGCTCGTCGAGCGATGCGATCACCCGCGTCATGGACGGCGGCTGAACCTTCTCGCGCGCGGCCAGCGCGCCGGGGGTCATCGCTCCCTCCTGCCTCAGCGTGGTCATTGCCGACAGCTGAGTCAGGGAAACCCGGGAATCGGAGCGCCGCC
Organism: Rhodococcus sp. M8; assembly: GCF_015654185.1. Taxonomy (NCBI): domain Bacteria; kingdom Bacillati; phylum Actinomycetota; class Actinomycetes; order Mycobacteriales; family Nocardiaceae; genus Rhodococcus; species Rhodococcus sp. M8. Next base: position 5,203,852 of record NZ_CP064065.1, on the reverse strand, counting down.
CCCGCAAATGGCGCGTCAGGCGCACAACTGCCAACGAGAGGTCGCCGGCGAGCGTGCGATGTTCCGATGTCATGGCGTGCACAATACGGGACCGACCGGACACATCGCGCCGTGTGTCAGGTGAGCAGTTCGGTGATCGGGTCCACCGCGAAGTAGGCGACGAACAAGCCCGCCACCACCCACAGCAGCGGGTGCACCGCCCGCGCCTTCCCGGCCGCCGCGTGCAGGACCACCCACGTGATGAAGCCGACGCCGATCCCGTTGGCGATCGAGTACGTGAACGGCATGACGACGATCGTGAGGAACGCCGGCAACGCGACGGCGAACTGCGTGAAGTCGATGTCGCGGACCTGCCCGATCATCAGGGCACCCACCACCACGAGGGCCGGGGCGGCGGCCTCGACGGGCACCATCTCGTAGAGCGGGGTGAGGAACATCGCGGCGAGGAACAGCACGCCGGTCACCACGTTCGCCAGGCCGGTGCGCGCACCCTCGGCGATGCCGGAGGCGGACTCGACGAACACCGTGTTCGACGACGCGGATCCCACGCCGCCGGCGATGGCCCCGGTGCCCTCGACGACGAGGGCACGGCCGATACCGGGCAGGTTGCCGTCCTTGTCGGCGAGACCGGCCTCCTTACCGAGACCGGTCATCGTGCCCATCGCGTCGAAGAAGTTGGCGAGGACGAGGGTGAACACGAGCAGCGTCGCGGCGATCACGCCGATCCGGGTGAACGCGCCGAAGAGGTCGACGTTGCCCACCAGGCTCAGATCCGGCACGCCGGCCACCGTGTCCGGCACCTCCGGCGTGCTCAGATTCCAGCCCTTCGGGTTGGTGCCCTGCGACGGCCCGACCCCGGCGACCGCCTCGACGATCGCGGCGACCACCGTGGTCACGACGATGCCGATCAGCAGCCCGCCGGGCACCCGGCGCACGATGAGCACACCCATGAGCAGCACACCGAACACGAATACGGCGGTCGGCCACGACGCGATCGAGCCGTCGATGCCCAGCCCGACGGGAACGGTGGTGCCGGCCGCGTCCGGCAGGCGGCGCACGAATCCGGCGTCGACCATGCCGATCAGGGCGATGAACGCGCCGATGCCGGCCGCGATGGCCGCCTTCAGCTCGGGCGGGATCGCGTTGAACACGGCGGTGCGGAAGCCGGTGAGGGCGAGGACCACGATGATGATGCCGTCGATCACCACGAGGCCCATCGCTTCGGGCCAGGTGACCTGGGGTGCGATGGTGACCGCCAGCAGGGTGTTGATACCCAGGCCGGCCGCGATGGCGAACGGATAGTTGGCGACGACGCCGAAGACGATGCTCATCAGTCCGGCCACCAGCGCGGTGACGGCGGCGACCTGGTTGATGGGCAGAATGTTGCCGAGCACGTCGACCTTGGCCGAGGCGTCGTCCGGGGAGAAGCTGCCCAGGATCAGCGGATTGAGCACCACGATGTAGGCCATCGCGACGAACGTGACGACGCCGCCGCGCACCTCCCGCGAGACCGTCGATCCCCGTTCGGTGATCTTGAAGTAGGTGTCGAGGAACGAGGTGCCGACCGCCGTGCCGGACTTCCGCTCTGAGGATTGGGCCATATCGACTTCCGCTCTGGGATGGGGGCTGCGTCGCAACGGGAGATTATTGCAATCGGGCTGGACTAGCCTGAAATCGTGAACGACGCGCAAACGGTTGCCGAGCGGACACGGCGCCTCGCCGATCCCCGTCCCGCGCTGGCGATCGGCACGGCACTGTGGACGGTGGCGACGATCGTCGTACTTGCCACGGGCGACCGGTGGCCGGCCGCCCTGCCCGTGTGCGTAGCGGGAATCATCGTGGGGCTCTTGGGATTCGCCGTCTACCTCGTGCAGCGCCGGGCCGCCCGGCTGGGTCGGCGCGGCGCGCAGGTCGGACTGGACTGACGAGCGGGTCCCACGCCGCCCGGCCCCACGGCCGCGGTCACAGCCGGGCCCGCACCCGCGTGATCAACCCCACCCACAGCAGCGCCCACAACGACCCCAGCAGCCATCCGGCGACGACGTCGGTCAGCCAGTGGGCCGCGAGATAGACCCGCGAGAGCCCGACCGCGAGCGTGTAGGCGCCCAGGGCGCAGTACGCCACGAGCGCCCGGCGGCTGCCGGGCGGCGACTGCCGGGCGATCACGACGGCGAGCACCGTCGCCAGCATCGCGGTCATCATGGCGTGCCCGGAGGGGAACGAGTGGGTGGTCAGCTCGACGAGGCGCGCGGGCTGCGGCGGGCGCTCCCGCCCGAACTGCAGCTTGAGCAGGCTCATCAACGGCCAGCCCGTCAGGATCGTCGCGGACAGGAGCAGCGCATCGTCGCGACGGCCCGCGCGCAGCATGAGCATCGTCAGCGCTGTCGTGACCACGGCGACGGCGACGGTACCGCCGGTGTGGGTGACGGCGGTGACGACGGCGGTCAGCGCGGGTTCGCGGAGCTCCACCACGCCGTCGAGGGTCGTCGTGTCGATGCTCATCGTGGCTCCGGCGGCGAGAGCGCCGCGACGGCGGCGGCCAGTCCCGGGCCGGTGCAGTGCGTCGTACCGCTCTCGTCGACCCACCACGAGACGTCGCGCTCGCCGGTGACCGCGCCGGAGCAGCGCACGGTCAGTCGCTCGTGCACGACGAGGGGTCCGCGCGGCAACGGCCGCTGCGCGACGGCCGCCGCGAGCACCGCGGCGGGCTCGTTCCGCCATCCGGTCGCGCGGCCCGGGCCGGACACGCGCCCGGACACCTCGGCCGAGGCGAGGGCGACGTCGAGGAGGTCGGCGAGGACCGCTGCGGTCGGCAGGGCGCCGAGCACGAGCCGGTCGGCGGGCACCACGGCGGCGAGCCACGGCCGGTCCAGCACCAGCGCGTCCGCCGCGTCGACGATCGACCCGGCGAGGCTGCGGACGGCGTCGGGCAGGTGCAGGGCGTCGAGGTCGAGCATGCCGGCGGCACTCGCCGCGGCCAGGGCGGCGTGGGCGCGGGCGGTGACGGCCGGGGCGGGGGTGCGGTCGGGATCGGCGAGGCGGTCGAGAAGCAGCGCGGCCGTCTCCGTGCTCTCGACGCCCGTCGCGGCCAGGCACGGCCGCAGACGGTCCGCGTCCGGGTGCGGGCAGGGGTCGAGCAGACCGGCGAATGCCTCGTCGTCGGGGGCGCGCAGGTGCCCGAGGGTCCGGCCGCCCAGCGACGCGTAGGTGCGCAGCCACCAGGCGGTGTAGCCGCGCCGGTCGCCGAGGGCCGCAGCCGTGCCGGGTTCGGCGACGAGGAGCGACAGGGCCCGATCCCAGCGGGCGTCGTCGACGAGGTCGAGGTCGCGCACCGCCACGAGCGACTCGGGATCCTCGTCGAGGGTTCCCCACCACTGCTCCTCGTCGGGCAGGTCGTGATCGGGACCGGTGGGCAGCTCGGCACGCAGCACCGTGAAACCCCATCCGACGCCGACGGCCCGCAGCGCCTCGGCGTCGTACTGCTCCGCCACCTGCGGATCGAGGATGGCGAAGGGCGCGTCCTCGACCAGCACATCCGCGAGGGGCGCCCCCGGCAGCAACAGCTCGTCGGCGGGCACGAGTTCGCCGTCGGCATCGGGCAGGAGCAGCGCCCCCAGCTCCCGGGGCACCGCTTCGGCCGGTACCTGCGCCGCCAGCCGGAGCACGACCTCGGCGAGCTCGGCCGTCGCCTCGTGGTCGTCGACGTCGACGTCCTCGACCGCCGCGAGCAGCGCCGGGTCCGCGAGCAGATCCACCGCCGTGACCGTGCCGGCGCCGAGCCGGGTGAGCAGGGGATGCGCGGCGTCGGGGTGCACGAGGCGCACCCACGGCATGCGCAGATGCCCGACGTCCGTGCCCAGCACGGCGGTCCGCGGCCCGGTGACGGTGCGGCCGTCCGACAGCGGCACCGGGATCGCGGCGAGTTCCTCGGCCACCACCGAGTCGACGACCAGCGGGGTGAGCGCCTCGTACAGCCGGTACCACCACGCAGGCTCGCGCTCGACCCCGGCGAGCAGCTCGGCGATCCGCGCCGGCCCGAGGCGGTGCACGTCGACGGCGCCGAGCGCCGCAGCGTACCGCGGCCCGCACAGATCGGGCCGGATCAGGCCGGGCACGACGTCGGCGAGGACGGCGGCGAGCTCGTCGGTGAGACCGGTCAGCGCGGTGGCCCGGTCCGGGACCAGATCGTCGCCACCGCCGGCCGGGGGCAGCCACGGATGCGCGCGCAACTCCTGCAGCACGGCCTCACGCAGCAGCGCGTCGACCTCGCTGCGCGCGAAGCCGGGAACCGGAACCATCGCCGGCCGCTGCCGCGGCGGCAGCGCCGCGACGAAGCCGGCGTAGCCGCGCGCGAGGCCGGCCACCGGGGCGCCGGGAAGCAGTCGGCGCCGGTCGGGCTGCATCGGCACGTCGGCGATCACCAGCGCGGGCAACGAGAGTTCCTCGTCGGAGCGGGTGGGAGCGCGCAGCACGTCCTGCGGCACCGGCACCGCCACCCCGTCCACGACGGGAACGAGCCAGCGGGCGTGGGGCCCGGCGTACTCCCACCAGGTCTGCTCGCCGACGGCGACGACGCGCAGTCCGGACTCGGCTTCGGTGCAGGTGCGGGTGAGCTCGCGGCCGCCTACCGTGACGGCGGCCAGTGCGGGCAGCTCGAGGAGCAGGTCGACGGCCTCCGCGGCGAACCCGTCGAGCAGCGTCTCCGCGTCGATCCCGGGACGCAGCCGCAGCACCACCTCGGTGTCCCAGCCGGGCGCCGGCGGCATGGACGCGGGCCACGCGAGACGCAGCACCGGGATGCCGGACTCCGGGGCGGGCACGCCGCGGTCGGCCAGCGCGTCCCGGGTGTGCGCGGCGGAGAAGCGGATCGAGCCGGACCGCGAACGGATCTCGATGTCCTCGCTCACCGCGGCCGCGGCGGTGAAGCCGACCCCGAACCGGCCGACCCCGCCGGTCTTGCTCGACGCCCGCAGCGCCGTCAGCGCCTGCACGCCGGCTTCGTCGAGCGGCGCGCCGGTGTTCGCGACGTGCAGGTCGTCGCCGTCGCGCCACAGGCACAGCGCGCCCGGCACGCCCGCGCGCGCGGCCGCGTCGGCGGCGTTCTGCGCGAGTTCGGTGAGCACCCGGTCGCGGTAGCCGGCCCGGACGAGATCGGCCTCGGTGGCGGCATCCTCCCGCAGCCGCGTCGGGGACGACGCCCAGGCCAGCAGGGTGCCCTCGCGCAGCGCCGCGGTCCCGAAGGGGTCGGCGGGGTCGGGGCGCGGCATCCTCAGTCGGTCTGTTCCGGCGGCGCGACCGCGGCCGGCTCGGCAGTCGTGTCCTCGGTGCTCTCGGTGTTCTCGGTGCTCTCGGTGTTCTCGGCGCTCTCCGTGTCCCCGGCGCTCCCGGACCCGGTCTCCTCCGAGGCCTCCGGGACCGTGCCTTCCGCGTCCGCCGGGGCGGCGTCGCGACCGTCCGCGTCGGCGCCGGCCTGGGCGTGCGCCTCCGCACCCGCCTCGGCCGGCGGCAGGGCGACGACCTCCACAGCGGAGTCGTCGTACGCCTCGTGGACCGGGGAGCCCGCGCCGGTCGGCAGGGTGGTGTCCGAGTGGGCGCCGCACCCGTACGCCGAGTGCACCACGTGGCCGTCGGCGGCGAACTCGTTGCCGCACACCCCGAACGCTGCCCGCAGGGAACCCGCGAGGGGAAGGTAGAACCCGCACAGCCGGCACGTCGAGGGCGCAGCCTTGGCCATTTCCGAGTCGGGGCCGTAGTCGCCGTCGTACCAGCGCTGGGCTGCCTCGAGGCGGCCCTCGAGGCTCATGACCTGCGTGCGGCCGAGGCCGATCTCGAGGGCCGTCTCGTCGATCTCGGGGTCGCCGGTGGCGACGTAGCCGGGCACGAGGCGCGGATCCCCCGCCGGGGGCGCGAGCAGGTCGCCGGGACCGAGGTCGCCGGGCCGGATCCGCTCGTTCCACGGCACCCACCGCGGCGCGACGAGCGCGTCCGGTCCGGGCAGCAGCGCCAGCTCGCTCACCGTCACCCGGTCCGAGCCGGGTGCGGCGGCGACGACGACGGCCCACTGCCAGCCCCGGTACCCGGGCAGTTCCGCGGCGAACCGGTGGGTGGCAGCGCAGTCGTCCTCGGCCGCGACGCCGAGGTACCCGCCGACGCCGGTCTCTCCTGCGTCCAACAGCGCGGCCCGCGCGACGTCGACGGCGTCGGCCAGCAGAGGCTGCACGAGCTGTTCGGTAGAGGCGGACGCGGAGCCGGACGCAACTGAGGAAGGCACACCACTCACGGACCCCATTCTGCCGCACGGAACCGCCACCGCGACCCTCGGCTGCCATCATGTGGGCATGCGCCGCCGTCCGCTCTCCGTCGCGGCCGCGGTCGCCGCCTGCGTCGCGGCGGCCGCGTGCGACTCCGCCCCGGCGGATCCGGGTCCGCCGCCCGAGCGCCTGCGGGCCGAGGTCGTGGCCGTGCATCCGCACGATCCCGCCGCGTTCACGCAGGGCCTCGAGGTGTCCGGCGACGAGTTGCTCGAGGGCACCGGCCTGTCCGGCCGGTCGTGGATCGCGGCGCGGTCGCTGGCCACCGGCGCCGAACGGGTCCGGGTGCCGGTGCCGGACGGCATGTTCGGCGAGGGCATCACCGTCGCCGGCACCACGGTGTGGCAGCTGACGTGGCGTGATGGGGTCGCGGTCGCCCGCGACCGGGACACCCTGGCCGAACGCGGCCGCGCCGGCTACGACGGGGAGGGCTGGGGGTTGTGCGCCCAGGACGACCGGCTGGTGATGAGCGACGGCACCGCGGAGCTGACGTTCCGGCACCCCGGGACCTTCGCGGAGACGGGCCGGGTGACGGTCCTGCGCGAGGGCCGCGCCGTCACCCGCCTCAACGAACTCGAATGCACCGACGACGGTGCCGTGTACGCCAACGTGTGGAAGACCGACGAGATCCTGCGCATCGACCCGGACGAGGGCCGGGTGACCGCCGTGGTGGACGCCGGGGCGCTGCGCGAGCGGCTCACCGACGGGCAGCGCGAGCGCATCGACGTGCTCAACGGAATCGCGCACCTGCCCGGTACCGATCGTTTCCTCGTCACCGGCAAGTTCTGGCCGTCGGTGTTCGAGGTGCGGTTCGTGCCGTGACTGCGCCGCAGGTGGGGCAGTCCACCGAACACCGATCCGCCCGGTGCGACAGAATTGTGCCGTGACCGATTCGGACGAGGAACGCGCACACGACGACGCGGGCCGTGGCGCCGACGTCGGCGGTCGTCCCCGCCGGTCGGCCCGGGCCCCGCACCCCGGCAACGGCAACTATCCGCCGCCGCGGCGCACGTCTGCGCGACGTACCCCCCTGCCGCCGCTGCATCCGGTCGAGGACGCCCGCAGGTACCGGGGCGACGACTTCTCCCGCGAGGAGCGCGCCGGCGCCCCGCGGGCCCCACGGATGCCGCGGAAACTGACGGTCACCCGCGTCGCGGCGCTGCGCAGCCGTGAGCTCACGAGCAAGGGCATCGCGACGTTCCGCCGGGCCGCCACCGCGGACGGTGCGGACCGCTCGGGCCTGACGGCCCTGACCTACGCGACGATGGCGAACTTCGCGAGCGACGCGGCGGTCGCCGTGGCCCTGGCCAACACCCTGTTCTTCTCGGCGGCCACGGGCGAGGACAAGACCAAGGTCGCCCTGTATCTGCTCATCACGATCGCCCCGTTCGCGGTGATCGCCCCGCTGATCGGTCCGTTGCTCGACCGGTTGCAGCACGGTCGCCGGCTGGCGCTGGCCACGTCGTTCGCCGCGCGCACCGTGCTCGCCGTGGTGCTGGTGTTCAACTTCGACAGCTGGGGGCTGTATCCCGCCGCGCTGGCGATGATGGTGCTGTCCAAATCGTTCGCGGTGCTCAAATCGGCGGTGACGCCGCGGGTGCTGCCGCCCGAGATCGATCTGGTCCGGGTGAACTCCCGGCTCACGGTGTTCGGCCTGGTGGGCGGCACGATGGGCGCCGGGGCCGTCGCCGCCGCCGCGGCCTGGCTGTTCGGATCGTCCGGCGCACTGTGGCTGTGCGCCGTCATCACGGCGTTCGGCGCGTACCTGAGCATGCGGATCCCGTCGTGGGTCGAGGTCACCGAGGGCGAGGTGCCGGCCACGCTGTCGTATCACGGCGCCGAGGCCCGCACCGAGGTCACCGGGACCCGCACCGAAGTGATCGCGACGCCCGCGCGCGCCGCCGGCGGCGCGAAGAGCCGCCGGCAGCCGCTGGGGCGGGCCGTGCTCACCGGTTTGTGGGGCAACGGCACGATCCGGGTGCTGACCGGCTTCCTGACCTTGTTCATCGCGTTCGTCGCCAAGTCGAAGACCGAGCACGAGCCCCTGGTCCAGGCGGGGATGCTGGGTCTGGTCGGCGCGGCCGCCGCCATCGGCAACTTCACCGGCAACGCGACCGGCGCGCGGCTCACGCTGGGCCGTCCCGCGCTGATCGTGGTGCGGTGCACCGCGGCCGTGACGGTGATGGCGGCGCTGGCCGCCGCGACCGGCAACCTGATCACGGCGGCCCTCGTGGCGCTGGTGGGATCCTGCGCGAGCGCGCTGGCGAAGGTGTCGCTGGACGCGTCACTGCAGCAGGACCTGCCGGAGGAGTCCATCGCATCCGGGTTCGGTCGCTCGGAGACGGTGCTACAGCTGAGCTGGGTGTTCGGCGGGGCCCTGGGGGTCCTGCTGCCGACCGAGTACTGGCTCGGGTTCACCGTGGTCACCGTCGTGCTGGCCCTCGGTCTGACGCAGACGATCCTCACCTACCGTGGAGGCACCGTCGTTCCGGGCTTCGGTGGCAAACGCCCGGAACACGCCACCCAGGAGACCACCGGTCGCATCCCGCGGCCAGGCGGACTTACGACGAGAAACGGAACGTGATGAGACTGCAGCCCCGGACGAAGAAGACGATCGCGATCCTGGTGATCGTGGCGCTGGTCGCGATCGGCGGGCTCACCGCGGTCGTGGTCTCCCTCGTCCGTTCCGCACCGCCGAGCGTGCCCACGGTGACGGCGTACGCGCAGGGCCGTACGGTCACGGTCGAGCCCGGCCTGTGCAGCGCCGACGGCACGTGCGCCGGCCTCGAGGCCGTGATGCTCGAGGTGCCGGCGGGCCGGCCGCTGCAGCTGTCGTTGCCGTCGGAGATCACCGACTCGGACTGGCGGCTGAACGTCACCTACGGTGATCCCCGCACCGGCGAGATCTTCGAGGGGTTCCGCGACTACACGCCCGGTCAGGCCCGGGCCGTGACGGTGCCGTCCGACCCCGGCGCGCAGTTGCTGAATGTGGTGCTGCAGCTTCCCGCCACCGGGGAGCAGGCGCCGGTGTGGGCGATCCAGACGTTCTGACCCCCGTCCAGCATGCGAGAGGGGCCCTCCGGGTGCTGTCCCGGAAGGCCCCTCTCGCGTCGGGTCGGCCCGACGCCGGACGTCAGGAGTCGAGCTCGCGGGCGACGGCCCGCATCACCTCGGAGATCCGCTGGGCGGTCTTGCGCTCGGGATGGCGGCCCTTGCGCAGCTCCGGCTGCACGGTGGCCTCGAGCAGCTTGATCATGTCCTCGACCATGCCGTGCAGCTCGTCGGGCGTGTGCCGCTTCTGGGGGGCCGCCTCACGCCGCCCTCCCTGGCGCACCGACGGCAGTGGATCGAGCAGTTTCAGGCTGAGCGCCTGCGGTCCGCGACGGCCCGCGGCCATGCCGAACTCCACCCGCTGACCCGGCTTGAGGCCCTCGACCCCGGCCGGGAGCGCGGAGGCACGCACATAGACGTCCTCGCCCTCCTCCTGGGACAGGAAGCCGAAGCCCTTCTCCATGTCGTACCACTTCACCTTGCCGGTAGGCACTGCGTTCACCCGCTCCTCGACAGCCGTGCCCCGGTGGGGCACGAGTGGATATGCAAAACAACGCGCCCCGCTTCGAGTGCGGGACGCGCAGACATGCGTCAGTGTACCCGCGGCGGAGTCCACCTTCGAATGTCCGGCGGCGGCGCGGGCGGGTGGGGAAGCACTACGGTGGACGCGTGGGCACCTCCAGTTCTTCCGCACCGGGCAACGGCCTGCTCAAGGCCGCGCTGGCATGTTTCCTGGTCGGGATCGTCGCCGTGGTGGCGATCTTCCTGACCCCCGCCGTCACCGACGGCCGGCCGGGCCTGGTGCTGTATCTGCTGACTCTCGCCTGGCCGCTCGGCTTCGTGCTGGCATTGACCTTCGCGCTGCGCTCCGGCCGGCGCTCCCGCGGAAGGGACCGCACGTGAGGATTCTGCTCAACATCATCTGGCTGGTCTTCGGCGGCCTGTGGCTGGCGCTGGGGTACTTCCTGGCAGGCCTGATCTGCTTCGTGCTGATCATCACCATCCCGTTCGGCATCGCCTCGTTCCGCATCGGCATGTACGCGCTGTGGCCGTTCGGCAAGACGGTGGTGGACAAGCCCACGGCGGGGGCCGGGTCACTGATCGGCAACGTGATCTGGGTCGTCGTCGCCGGCATCTGGCTGGCCCTCGGTCACGTCGTGACGGCGATCGCGATGGCGATCACGATCATCGGCATCCCCCTGGCGCTCGCGAACCTGAAGATGGTGCCGATCTCGCTGCTGCCGCTCGGGAAGGACATCGTCCCGGTGGACAACCGCCCGAGTTACATGTGACGTTCCTCACATAACACGGGCATAACGGCGAGGTCGCGAACCGGCACCGGCGATGGACTTTGGTCCCTACCTGCGACTTCATCGCGCCACACGCGCCACTCACGCGCCGCCCTCGCCGCGCTCGGCGTTATCAATTGGTGACAATCCCCGCCTCGAGCCGTTACCGTCGTCTCCGGCCGGTTGGTTCGGCCACCCCGGGTCCGTCGCGCCAAATCCTGCTCCGCGGATTCCGGGTGTCCCGACGAACGATCCACGGGAGCAGGAAGCGGGGGACCCAACGGTCTCCCAGGGAACACCGATTCCCAGGAGGCACCCGGATCGCCGCCCACGGCGACGGTCCTTGGGGTGAAGCCGAATCGCCCACCGGCGAGGAGGCCGGGCTACCTCTTCAGCCCGAACCCGACAGCTGACCTCGTAGGCGCGTACGGAGAGGAACCGGAACCGACATGAGCGGACGCCATCGCAAACCCACCAACACCGGCCGCACCGTCGCCAAGTTCGCGCTGACCAGCGCGGTTCTCGGCGTCACGGGCGTCGCCTTCAGCGGCACCGCCAACGCCGCTCCCGACTCCGACTGGGACCGCCTCGCGCAGTGCGAGTCCGGCGGCAACTGGGGCATCAACACCGGCAACGGCTACCAGGGTGGCCTGCAGTTCTCCCCCAGCACGTGGAACGCCTACGGCGGCGGCGAGTACGCGGCGACCGCCAACCAGGCCACCCGCGAGCAGCAGATCACCGTCGCCGAGCGCGTGCTCGCCGGCCAGGGCTGGGGCGCGTGGCCGTCCTGCTCCTCGAGCCTCGGCCTGAGCAGCGCTCCGACGCAGCGCAGCGCCCCGTCCACGAGCGCCGGCACCGTCCAGAACACCCCGGTCGTCGAGGCCGCCCCCGAGGTGCCCGAGCTTCCCGCTCTGCCCGCGGAGGCCCAGGGCCTGCGGGCCGGCTTCGAACAGGGCCTCGACGCCCTGCGCCAGGCCGGCATCGCCGTCGACCAGAACCTCGTCGACGCGGTCAACGCCGCCCTGCCGAACTGATACCCGGCACAGACGCACGAAAGAGCCCCGCACCGTTCCGGTGCGGGGCTCTTTCGTGCTTCGATCAGCGGTTGATGACGGTGCGGGGGTGGGTGTACGGCAGGGAGTCGACCGGCAACGGGAACTCCATCTCCTCGCCGTACGGGGACAACGGGCCGGAACGAGTCGAGGACAACTCGGTGACGGCGTGGTCCCCGTCCGCCACCTTGGGCCACCCCGGATCGACATACTGCTTCTTCGAATTGTCAGCCATGCGCTCATTTTGGCAGGCAGGTTCACGGACAGCTACTTCAGGTCTCTAATCTGGTCTCGATGACCGCCACCGACCCCGCCGCGCCGGAGACCGGGCCGGAGTCGCTCGTGCGCTGGCTGAGCGACCGCCGCGACGCCGACCTCGCCGAGCTGCTGCGCGCGCGCCCCGACCTGGTGGTCCCGCCACCCGCGACGATGGCCGTCCTGGCCGGCCGCGCGCAGCAACGTGCCTCGGTGTTCCGCGCCGCCGACGAACTCACCGTCCTCGACTTCGGTGTGGTCGACGCGCTGACCCGGCTGGGCGCCGACCGGGAGCCGGTGACCCGCCGGGCGCTGCTCGACTCCGTGTCCGGCCGCGTCACCGCCAAGAACGTCGACCGGTCCCTCGACCGCCTGCGCCGCCTGTCGCTCGTGTGGGGTCCCGCCGACGGGCTGCGGCTGGTCAAGGCCGCGGCCGAGGCGGTGCCGTGGCGAATCGGCCGCAGTCCCGACCCCGAGCAGCTGCCGGCCCCGGCCGAGGTCGGCGCCCTGCTCGCCGACCTCGATCCGGCGCAGCGCAGCCTGCTCGACACCCTCGCGCGCACCTCGCCCGTCGGGCGTACCCGCGACGCCGCGGCGGGCACACCCGCCGACCGGCCCGTGCAGCGCCTGCTCACCGCCGGGCTGCTGATCCGGCTCGACGACGAGACCGTCGAGCTGCCGCACCGGGTCGGTCAGGCGCTGCGCGGCGAGGCCCCCTTCGACCCCGCCGCCCTCACCCCGCCCCGGCCGCTGCCCGCGACGCACGTCGTCGCCGAGGTCAACGCCACCGCTGCGGGCGCCGCCCTCGAACTGCTGCGGCACTGCGAGAACGTGATCGACGCGCTCGCCGCGCTGCCCGCCCCCGCGCTCAAGTCCGGGGGCCTCGGAGTGCGCGAACTGCGCCGCCTCGCCAAGACCGTCGACGTCGACGAGCAACTCGCCGCGCTGCTCGTCGAGGTGCTCGCCGCGGCCGGCCTGATCTCGCGGGGCGTGCCCCAGCCGCCGCCCCCGACGGACATCGACGACTACTGGGCGCCGACCACCGCCGCCGACGGCTGGTCGAACGCGCCGCCCGCGCAGCGCTGGGCCGTGCTCGCGGGCGCGTGGCTCGACGCGCCGCGACGTCCGTGGCTCGTCGGGCGCCGCGACGCGACGGACAAGCCGATCGCCGCACTGTCCGACGAGTGCCAGTCCACCGCCGCACCGCGCGAGCGGCGCCTGCTGCTCGAGCTGCTCGCCGAGGTGCCCGGGTCGGCGCCCGGCGCGGATGCGGCGCGAGCCGTGCTGGCCTGGCGGCGGCCGCGGTGGGCGGCCCGGCTCGGCGCCGACACGGTGGCCGAGACGCTGCGGGAGGCGACGGCGCTGGCCGTCGTCGCGCACGGGGCTCTCGCCTCGCCCGGCAAGGCGCTGCTGCACGGCGGCGACCCCGAGGCGGAGATGGCCGCGGTCCTGCCGGAACCGGTCGACTACGTGCTGGTCCAGGCCGACCTGACGGTGGTGGCGCCCGGCCCCCTGGTGCCCGAACTCGCGGACCGCATCGCCCTCGTCGCCGACGTCGAGTCGGCGGGCGCGGCCACGGTGTACCGGGTGAGCGAGACCGGCGTGCGCCGCGCTCTGGACGCGGGCACCGGCGCCGCCGAGCTGCACGCCCTGTTCGCCACGCATTCGCGCACTCCCGTCCCCCAGGCGCTGACCTACCTGATCGACGACGTCGCCCGCCGCCACGGCCGGCTCCGCGCCGGGATCGCCGCCTCGTTCGTCCGCTCCGACGACCCGGCGCTGCTGGCCGAGGTGCTCGGTCACCCCGTCGCCGGCCACCTCGCCCTGCGGGCCGTCGCGCCGACGGTCGCGGTGTCGCAGGCGCCGCTGGCGGAGGTGCTCGCCGAGCTGCGCGGTGCGGGCTTCGCGCCCGCGGGCGAGGACGCCACCGGCGCGGTGCTGGACCTGCGGCCACGAGGCGCCCGGGTGTCGGTGCCGCGGGCACGGCCCCGCTACATCGGACCGACGCCGCCCACCGGGGAGCAACTCGACACCCTGATCCGCACGCTGCGCGCCGGGGACCGGGCCGCGGCCGCCCCGCGCGGCACCACCGTCCGCGGCGACGGCACCCGCACGGGCGGTGCCGCGACGATGGCGCTGCTGCAACTCGCCGCGCACGGCAAGCGCAGCGTCCGGATCGGCTACGTCGACGCGCAGGGCGTCGCCACCCACCGCATCGTCGATCCCGTCGCAGTCGGCGGGGGGCAGCTCGAGGCGTTCGACCCCGCCGCGGGCACGGTCCGCAGCTTCGTGCTGCACCGCATCACCACGGTCGCGCTCGTGGAGTGACGGCGGCCGGTGGCGGGCCTGCCGCCGCACCTGGAGAATGGGGAGGTTCTGCCTGTTCCCGCGCTAGGAGGCGTCCGTGGCCGACGGACCGTTGATCGTCCAGTCCGACAAGACCCTGCTCCTCGAGGTCGACCACGCCCTCGCGAACGAGGCCCGGCAGGCCATCGCGCCGTTCGCCGAGCTCGAACGCGCCCCCGAGCACGTGCACACCTACCGGGTCACCCCGCTGGCGTTGTGGAACGCCCGCGCCGCGGGACACGACGCCGAGCAGGTCGTCGACGCCCTGGTCACCCACTCCCGGTTCGCGGTCCCGCAGCCGCTGCTCGTCGACATCGTCGACACCATGGCCCGCTACGGCCGGCTGCAGCTGGTGAAGAACCCCGCGCACGGCCTGACCCTGGTCAGCCTCGACCGGGCGGTGCTCGAGGAGGTGATGCGCAACAAGAAGATCGCGCCGATGCTCGGCGCCCGGCTCGACGACGACACCGTGATCGTGCATCCGAGCGAGCGCGGCCGGCTCAAGCAGATGTTGCTCAAGGTCGGCTGGCCGGCCGAGGACCTCGCCGGCTACGTCGACGGTGAGGCACACGCGATCAACCTCGACTTCGAGACCAACCCCTGGCACCTGCGGGACTACCAGGAGATGGCCGCGGACTCGTTCTGGGCCGGCGGCTCCGGCGTGGTGGTGCTGCCGTGCGGGGCGGGGAAGACGATGGTGGGTGCGGCCGCGATGGCCAAGGCGGGCGCCACCACCCTGATCCTGGTGACCAACACCGTCGCGGGCCGGCAGTGGAAGCGCGAGCTGATCGCCCGCACGTCGCTCACCGAGGACGAGATCGGCGAGTACTCCGGGGAGAAGAAGGAGATCCGCCCGGTCACCATCGCCACCTACCAGGTCATCACCCGCAAGTCGAAGGGCGAGTACCGCAACCTCGAGCTGTTCGACTCCCGCGACTGGGGGCTGATGATCTACGACGAGGTGCATCTGCTGCCCGCCCCGGTGTTCCGGATGACAGCCGACCTGCAGTCCCGGCGCCGGCTCGGCCTCACCGCGACCCTCGTGCGCGAGGACGGCCGCGAGGGCGACGTATTCTCGCTCATCGGCCCCAAGCGCTACGACGCACCGTGGAAGGACATCGAGGCGCAGGGCTGGATCGCGCCCGCGGAGTGCGTCGAGGTGCGGGTGACCCTGACCGACGCGGAACGGATGACGTACGCGGTGGCCGAGCCCGAGGAGCGGTACAAGCTGTGCTCGACCGCGCACACGAAGATCGCGGTGGTGAAGTCGATCCTGGACCGGCACCGCGACTCCCCCACCCTGATCATCGGGGCGTACCTCGATCAGCTCGACGAGCTCGGCGGGGCGCTGGACGCCCCGGTGATCAAGGGCTCGACCCGGAACAAGGAGCGCGAGGAGCTGTTCGACCGCTTCCGCGCCGGTGAGCTGAAGGTGCTCGTCGTGTCGAAGGTCGCGAACTTCTCGATCGACCTGCCCGAGGCGTCGGTGGCGGTGCAGGTGTCGGGCACGTTCGGCTCGCGCCAGGAGGAGGCGCAGCGCCTCGGCCGGTTGCTGCGCCCCAAGCACGACGGCGGGCAGGCGCACTTCTACTCGGTCGTCGCGCGCGACACCCTCGACGCCGAGTACGCCGCGCACCGGCAGCGGTTCCTCGCCGAACAGGGTTACGCGTACCGGATCACCGACGCGGACGATCTGCTCGGCCCCACCATCGGCTGACCGCCGGCCGGTTCAGCCGGGCGGGAGGCGGTACTCCTGTTCCGGTCGTCCCGTGCTGCCGTACCGGAGCTGCATCCGCAGCTGCCCCTTGGTGACGAGCGCGGCGAGATAACGCTGAGCGGTCGCGCGGGACACCCCGATCGTGGCCGCCACCTCCCCCGCCGACATGGGCGTGTTCGAGGACGAGAGAGCTTGCAGGACAAGTTCTTTGGTCACCGATCGGGGCGCCCTGTCGCCGGCGCCCGACGGCGCCGGGCGCAGCGCGGCGAGCGCCGAGTCGATCTCGGCCTGGGTGAGTTCGGCGCCGGCGACGAGACGCCGGTACTGCGCGTACGCCGACAACCGCCGCGCGAGTTCGGTGTTGGGAAACGGCTTGACCAGATACCCCGAGGCGCCGGCGGACAGCGCGGCCCGCACCGTCGTGCCCTCGGCGGCCGCGCCGAGTACGAATGCGTCGCAGTCGAGTTCACGGATCAGGTCGATGCCGGAGCCGTCGGGCAGGTACACGTCCACGAGCGCGAGGTCGACCGGGGCCTCGCGGACCGCGGCGCGCGCGGCCGCGACGGTACCGGCGACCGCCGCCACGCGGAACCCGGCCACCGCGGCGACCACGCTCGCGTGCAGTTCCGCGACGCGGAAGTCGTCGTCGACGACGAGCACCGTCAGATCGGATCCGCCCACGCGGTGTCTCCTTCGTCGAGTACGTCGATCAGCGTGGCGACGAACACCGCGCCCCCGGTGGGATTGTCCGGGGTGCGCCGCCCGCCGGGATCGGCGAGGATCACGTCGCCGCCGTGCTGCCGGGCCACCTGCCGCGCCAGCGCCAGGCCCATTCCGCGACCGCCCGGGACGGCACCGTCGGCGTGGGTGGTGACACCCTCCCCGAAGACCTCCCCGGCGCGGCCGGCGGCGATGCCGGCACCGGTGTCCGCGACGGCCAGGTGCAGGTCGCGGCCGGCCTCGACGAGTTCGACCTCCACCTCGGCGGGGTCGTGCCCGTGCTCGCGGGCCGCCTCGATCGCGTTGTCGAGCAGGTTGCCCAGCACGGTCGTGACGTCCACGGGGCAGCGGACGGTGCCGCGCACCCAGGTGTTCTCGCCGAGGACCAGCGTCACCCCGCTCTCCCGCGCGTGGGCGGCCTTGGCGGTGAGGAAGGCGTGCAGGTACGGGTCGGCGACGGCGTCGAGCCCGTCGAGGGGCCGGCCGGTGGGCCCGGATCCGAGGAGCTGCTCGAGGTACTCGGTGGCCTGAGCGCTGCGGCCTTGCTGCAGCAGGCCGTAGAGCAGGTGCAGGCGGTTCGCGGTCTCGTGCCGCTGGGCCCGCAGTGCGGTGGTCAGCGACTGCACGGCGTCGAGTTCGCGGGTGAGCTTCTCGACGTCGGTGCGGTCGCGCACCGACATCACGGTGCCCAGGTCGCGGCCGTCGCGCAGGACCCGTCGCGCGACGGCCAGCACGATCCGGTCGCCCGCGGCGGCGGCCACCGGCTCGTCGCGGGGGCGGCGCGCGACGTCGAGCAGGCGCGGGGTGAGCCCGACGTCCTCGAGCCGGTCCCCCACTCCGCCGCGCAGGTCGAGCAGCCGCCGGGCCTCGGCGTTGACGACGGTGACCACCCCCTCGGTGTCGGCGCCGATCACCCCTTCCCCGATGCCGTGCAGCACGACCTCCTGCTCCCGGACCAGCTCGGCGAGCTGCTCGGGCTCGAGGCCGAGGGTCAGCCGCTTCCACCGGCGGGCCAGCAGCGCCGATCCCGCGGCGCCGCACGCCAGGGCGCCGGCCGCGACGAGCGCCGCCTGCGCGATGTCCTCGCGCAGCTCCGACCGGACGCGGTCGGTGGCGATGCCGACGCTGACCTCGCCGACGACCCGCTCCGAGCCGGGGGCGACGACGGGCACCTTGGCCCGGACGGAGTCGCCGAGGGTGCCGCGCTCGCTGCGCACCACCTCCCGTCCGGCCAGGGCCTCGTCCGGGTCGGTGCTGACCCGCAGACCGAGCAGCCGCGCGTCGGGGTGAGCCAGCCGCAGTCCCTGCTCGTCGGTGACCACCACGAACAACGCGCCGGTGGCCGCGCGCACCGCCTCGGCGGCCTGCTGGACCGTGCCGGTCGCGAGCTCCGGGTTGCCGGGTGCGACGACTCCGTCGTCGGCGGCCGCGAGCCGGGCCACCTCGGCCCGGACCGTGGCATCGGCTGCGACGGTCCGGGCGACGGCGAGGGCGCGTTGTCCGTATTCGTCGGTGACGCGGTCCTCGGTGGTGGTGACGAACGCCGCGAACCCGAGTCCGAGCACCACCGCCACCACGGCGGACTGCAACAGCAGCACCTGGGTGCGCAGCCTCACGACGCCTCCGGCAGTTCGGGGTCCGACACGTTGATCCGTTTCTCGCGACGGTACGTCGGTGCGGAGCTCAGCCGAGCGGGATCTGGCCCAGGAGGATGCCGACGGCCAGCATGGTGAGCGACACGAGCGTCGCGCGCCACAGCACCTTGCGGTGGTGGTCGGCGAGCTGGACGCCGGCGAGGGTGACGAGCAGCAGGATCGCGGGCACCAGCGGGCTCTGCATGTGCACGGGCTGGCCGGTGATCGAGGCGCGGGCCATCTCGACCGGTTCGATCCCGTACTGGGCGGCCGTCTCGGCCAGGACCGGCAGCACGCCGAAGTAGAACGCGTCGTTGGTCATGAAGAAGGTGAACGGGATGCTGAGCACGCCCGTGATCACCGCCAGGTAGGGGCCGAGCGCGTCCGGGATCGCGCCGGTCAGCCACTGCGCCATCTCCTCGACCATGCCGGTGCCCTGGAACACACCGGTCAGGACGGCGGCCGCGAACACCATGGCCACGACCGACACGATGCTCGACGAGTGCCGGACGATCGCCTCGGACTGCTCCGACACGCGCGGGAAGTTCACGGCCAGCGCCAAACCTGCGGCGATCATGAACAGGACGGGGATGGGCAGGATGTCGAGCCCGAGGACGACGAGCAGGGCGACGGTGAGCAGCGCGTTGAACGGCAGCAGCCTCGGTCGCAGGGTCGCGCGGGTCGGGTCGAGACCTGCGACGAAACCGCCGGTCTCGTCGTCGCCGGTCGCGTCCGGCCCGGATCCGCTGCCGGTGCCACGCGAACCCGAACGACCCGCTCCCGTGGAGCCGCCGCGGCCGGCGCCGGCCAGCACCGGCTCAGCGGTCCACACCAGCTTGCCGAGGCGCCGGCGCTCCATGACACCGAGGTGCAGCGCGAACCCGAGCACGACGACCAGGCCGACGAGCAGCGACGGGATCATCGGGACGAACACATCCGACGGGGACAGGCCGAGCGCGCTGGCGGCGCGGACCGTCGGGCCGCCCCACGGGATGATGTTCATCGTCGCGTTCGACAGGCCCGCGACAACCGTCAGCACCACCGGGCTCACCCGCAGCTTCAGGTACAGCGGCAGCATCGCGGACGTGGTGATGATGAAGGTGGTCGAGCCGTCGCCGTCGAGGGAGACGACCATCGCCAGCACTGCCGTCCCCACGACGAGCCGCGCCGGGTCGTCCCGGACGAGCCGCAGGACGAGCCGCACCAGGGGGTCGAACAGCCCCACGTCGATCATGATCCCGAAGAAGATGATCGCGAAGAACAGCAGCGCGGCCGTCGGGGCGAGGTCGGTGACCCCGTCGACGATCATGTCGCCGAGATCGGCGCCCGCACCGGCGAACAGGCCGAAGGCGACCGGAACGAGGATCAGCCCGACGACGGGAGTGGCCCTCTTGGACAGGATCAGATACATGAAGACGGCAACCATGAGGAAGCCGAGGAAGACAAGCACGATCTGCTCGCTTTCGTCGGTGGACGGTGCGGAGGAGGTTCGAGAATCCGGGTCGTCGCCCGGTGTGATCTCTGCTACACGGAAGTGTGGGGCAGGCCACTGCGGGTGGTCACCGTTGCGTGCGATAGCGCCGTTGTGCGCATTCTGCTCGAGTGCATTCGCCCCGGTCGGCGGGTTTACCGGGACCGCATGAGGGGTACGCCTTCTGCATGGGCGCACGGGGCGACAAGGGTGGCCGGACCGCATCCGGCAGCCCCGGCCGAACGGCTACCAAGGCCGCGGACCGGGGCAGCTCGACCAGGACGACCGAGCGGCCGCGTCGTGCGGCCCCGTCGTCCGGGACGGCGAAAAGGCCGACGGCGTCGGCCACCGCCGGCCGGGAACGAGCGCCCCGCAGACGCTCGTCCGCCACGAAACCGACCGCCGCGAAGTCGGCCGCCACGAAGTCGGCCGCCCCGAAGTCGGTCGCCACGGAATCGACCACGGCGGCACCGCGGCGGACGGCGTCGAAGCCGCGCACCGAACGGGCAACGGCCCCCCGCCGATCGGCGCCGGAGACACCCCGCCGATCGACGTCGGATGCCCCCCGGCGCCGCCCGGGGCAGGAGGCCGCCACGAAATCGACCACCACGGCGGCACCGCGGCGGACGGCGTCGAAGCCGCGCACCGAACGGGCAACGGCCCCCCGCCGATCGACGTCGGAGACCCCCCGCCGCCCGGGGCAGGAAGCCGCCACGCGCCCGGCCCGTCCGCGGACGCGGACCGCCGCCGCGGGGGAGGCACGGCAGCGGCCCCGCGAGCAATCCCGCACCTCCACGACATCCCGGCCCTCGTCGGCATCCCGGCCCTCGTCGCCGGAGCGCACGCCCCGCCGGCCGGCCTCGACCTCGCAACGCCCCGGACCCACCGGTCGCGGCGAGCCTCTTCCGAGCCGCAAGCCCGGACCCTTCGCGGCCCTCGTCGAGTGGCTGAAGATCCGCGTTCGCCGACTTGCGCGCGCGGCGCGGAGGCAAGGAGCCGCGGTGATGCGCAAGATCCCCGGGTGGACGGATCAGCTCACCGACTCCGTCACCGAGGGCCACCCGATCAAAAGTGCCGTCCTGGAGGGGATCCGGGCCTTCCTGACCGGCAAGAACGTCGTGTGGGCAGCGTTCAAGGGCCTGCTGTCCGGACTGAGCATCAAGGCCAAGATCCTCCTTGCTCTCGCCGTCGTCCTGGTGGCGCTGCTGGCTCCGGTCCTGCTCGTGGTCGCCCTGCTGGCCCTGCTCGTCGCCGGGGTGATCGCGGCGGTACGGGCCGCTACGCAGTGATCCGAAGGTCCTCGTGTCGAAGGGGTGGATCCTGCGCCATCGCGCGAGAGGGCTCCACAGCAACGCCCCCCTCACCACCGCTGCGGCCCCCCTACAGGGCTCTACCGCCGACCAGCCGGTCGCATAAGCTGACGGCGTGCGCCGTTTCGACTTCCCCGTGGACCTGCCCCACGCCAAGGCCGTCAATCAGACCGTCGCCGAGGTGCGGCGGCTGCGGGTCTCGGGGATCGTGCTGGCGGTGCTGTTCGCGGCGGCCGCGGTGTGGCTGCTCCTGATCGGCCAGGCGTGGTCCTTCGTCGTCGCGGCGGTGGTGATCGTCGCCGCACTCACCGCTGCGTGGGTTGCGGTATGGGCGCCGCGCAAGGTGGGCACGATCCAGCACCTGTACCGGGACAGTCCCCTGGTGCCGGCCGTGGTCTCCGAGCTCCGGCCGCGCGGGATGACGCTGCTCGCGCTCGTCGACATCGCCAAGCCGGAGACCGGCGTCCACCGCTATGCGCTGGTCGCCCGGGACGTCACGGCCGTACCGGGGCACCGGGTGCAGGTCGGCGAGCGCGTGCCGTGCGTCGCGGTGCTGTCGGACCGCACCACCCGCAACACGAGCGGCGCGTGGCAGATGGTCAGCCCGATGCCGATCGCGTGGGGCACCCGCGACGCCTCGGTGCTGCGGGAGGCCGCGGCCGCCATCGACGAGACCGAGTGGAAGGTGGTCGAAGGCAAGCTGTCCCTCTCGGACGAGGTCGCGGCCAGCGACGAGCGCCGGCTCGTGCTGGACCCGAAGGACCTGCCCCCCGACCTCCGCTGACCATGCGACCCGTCGTCCTCGCCGGAAGCACCGTCGTTCTCACGGTGCCGGGCCCGGACGACGTCGACGCGATCACGGCCGCCTGCCGGGACCGGTCGATCGTCCGGTGGACGACGGTCCCCGACCCCTACACCCGCGCCGACGCGCAACGGTTCGTCGGCGACGTGGTGCCCGCCGGCTGGGAGGGACACAGTCCGGTGTGGGCGGTGCGGACCACCGCCGACGGCCCGCTGCTGGGCACGATCGGGCTGATCGCGCGCGACCCGTCGGCCGCGGAGATCGGGTACTGGATCGCTCCGGCCGCACGCACCCGCGGGCTCGCGACGGCCGCGGTGAACGTGTTGTGCGACTTCGCCTTCCGCGCGGACGGTCTGAAACTGGGCCGTATCGAATGGCGGGCGCTGGCCGCCAATCTCGCGTCGGCGGCGGTGGCGCGGCGCGTCGGCTTCCGCTTCGAGGGGGTGCAACGGCGCGGCGTGCTGCAGCGCGGGGTGCGGCACGACGCGTGGGTCGCGGGTCTGCTGCCCGACGACCCACGCGTGCCGGCCGACGGGTGGCCGATGTGATCGGCACGGCCGCCGGCGACCCCGGTCAGCGCAGTTCGGGCAGGACTTCCCTCTCGAACAACTCGATGCCCGAGGTGTCGTACGCGGCCTCGGGGAAATAGAGGATCGCGTAGGTCATGCCCTGCTTCTTCAGCGCGGTGAAGTTCTCGACGATCTGCTCGGGAGTGCCGACGGCGGGCAGTCCCCGGAACGCGTCGAGCGCGCTGTCGGCCTTCTCCGGTCCGACGTACGGTTCGAGCCGCGCGCGCAGCGCATCGAGGCGCTCCTGCACTTCGGCCTCGGTCCGGCCGATCGCGACGTTGTAGTTCGCCGAGCGGACGATGGCGTCGAAGTCGGTGCCCACGTCGGCGCAGTGCCCGCGCAGGATCTCCGACTTGTGGGCGAAGCCCTCCGGGGTGCCGTCGAAGTTGGTGTACTGCGCGTACTTGGCCGCGATCTTCAAGGTCACCTTCTCCCCGCCGCCGGCGATCCACAGCGGGATGCCGCCGTCCTGCAGCGGCAGGGGGCGCACGACGGCGCCGTCCACCTGGTAGTGCCTGCCGTGCAGGGTCGCGGTGCCGGTGGTCCAGGCCTGCCGGAAGATCTGCACGCCCTCGTCGAGCCGGCGCAGCCGTTCGGCGGCGGGCGGGAAGCCGTATCCGTACGCGCGCCACTCGTGCTCGTACCATCCGCCGCCGATGCCCATCTCGATGCGGCCGCCGGAGATGATGTCCGCGGTCGCGGCGACCTTCGCCAGGTAGGCGGGGTTGCGGTAGCTCATGGCGGTGCACATCTGTCCGATGCGCACGTTCTCGGTGACCGCGGCGAATGCCGACACCAGCGACCAGGCCTCGTGGGTGGCCTCCTCAGTGGGCAGAGGCACGGTGTGGAAGTGGTCGTACACCCAGATCGATTCCCACGGGCCGGCGTCGGCGCGCTGCGCCAGGTCGCGCATCACCCGCCACTGCTCGGCGGGATCGATGCCGACGAGGTCGAGCCGCCAGCCCTGGGGGACGAAGAATCCGAAACGCATGTGGGTCCTAACTCGGTGTCGTGGTGTGTGCTGCCTTCTCGGACGCCGACGCCGGTTGCAGCGTGCGACGCGGCCAAGCCGAGTATCGCGGAATGTACCGGTACATGACGGCGGCACCGAGCATCGCGAGTCCTCCGACGGTCAGTGCGCCGGCCGCCAGCGACAGCGCGGCGACGGCCCCGACCGCGAACGGGCCGGCGAACATACCGCTGTCGTGCATCAGTCGCCAGGCCGCGAGAAACTCCGCACGCGTCCGCGGCGGGGCGGTGTCGGCCCCGAGCGTCATGATGACGCCGTTGCCCAGGCCGTTGCCGATTCCGAGGAGCACGGCCACCGCCACGAGGGAGATGAGATCGTCCGCGATCGGGAGCGCCAGAAACGCCACACCGATCACGAGCAGCGACGGCACCGCCACGACGCGGCGGCCGAAGCGGTCCATCATCTGTCCCGCCGGATACGAACAGAGTAGGTCGACGCCACGATCAACCCGGCCACGGACACCGGGGCCCCGAGGTCGCGCGCGAGAAGCGCAACCACCGGGGCCCCGGCACCCTGCCCGATCCCGAAGATCGCGGACGGGACGAACACCGTCCGGACGAGCGACGTCGGTTCGAGGGGCGGAC
This sequence comes from Rhodococcus sp. M8, assembly GCF_015654185.1. NCBI lineage: Bacteria > Bacillati > Actinomycetota > Actinomycetes > Mycobacteriales > Nocardiaceae > Rhodococcus > Rhodococcus sp. M8. The sequence continues at coordinate 5,179,711 of NZ_CP064065.1, read as the reverse complement.
TCACGCCGTCGCGGCACCCGCGTATGCGGTGGCCGCGAGGCGACCGGCCGGGCGGTCGAGCCCGTAGTGGCCGCGCAACGTCGTCGCCGTGTACTCGGTGCGGAACAGCCCGCGCTCCTGCAGGATCGGCACCACGCGGGTGGTGAAGTCCTCGAGTCCGCCGGGCAGATACGGCGGCATGACGTTGAAGCCGTCGGCGGCCTCGCTGTCGAACCACAGCTGCAGTTCGTCGGCGATCTGTTCGGGGGTGCCGGCGAAGGTGCGGTGACCGCGGCCGCCGCCGAGCTTCCCGATGAGCTGGCGCACGGTCAGGCCCTCGCTCTCGGCGAGGTTCCTCACCAGTTCGTAGCGGCTCTTGTTGCCCTGGATCCGGTCGATCGGCGGCAGCGGAGGCAGGGGCGCGTCCAGGGCATGCTCGGTGAGATCAACTCCCACCATCCCGGAGAGCTGGCGCAACGAGTACGCCGGTGAGATCAGGTCGGTGAACTCCTGCTCGAGCGCCTTGGCCTCGGCCTCGGTGTCGCCGATGAACGGCACGATCCCGGGGAGCACCTTCAGGGAGTGCGGATCCCGCCCCGCCTCGGCCACGCGGGCCTTCAGGTCGCGGTAGAACGCCTGCCCCTCGGCCAGGGTGCGCTGCGCGGTGAAGACCGCCTCGGCGTACCGGGCGGCGAAATCCTTTCCGCTCTCCGAGGATCCGGCCTGTACCAGCACGGGACGGCCCTGGGGTGAGCGCGGGGAGTTCAGTGGGCCGCGCACCGTGAACCGCGCGCCGTCGTGGTCGATGGTGTGTACCTTGGCCGGGTCGGCGAAGCGGCCGCTGTCGACGTCCAGCTCGACGGCATCGTCGTCCCAGCTGTCCCACAGGTCGACGGCGACGTCGACGAACTCGGCGGCGCGGTCGTAACGGCCGGCGTGGTCCGGTGTCTCGTCGTAGCCGAAGTTGGCCGCCTCGTCGGCGCCACCCGAGGTCACGATGTTCCAGCCGGCGCGGCCGTGACTGATGTGGTCGAGCGAGGCGAACTTGCGGGCGAGGTTGAACGGCTCGTTGTAGCCGGTCGACGCGGTGGCGATCAGGCCCACCCGCTCGGTGACGACGGCCATCGCGGACAGCAGAGTGATCGGCTCGAAGACCGCCTGGATGTTGTGTTCCACGCGGGGACCGGTCGCGAGGCCGTCGGCGAAGAACACCGAGTCGAGCTTGCCGCGTTCGGCGATCTGCGCGAGCTCCTGGAAGTGTGCGACGTCGAGGACGCGGCGCTCGTCGGTGCGCGGGTGTCGCCAGGCGGCCTCGTGGTGGCCGACCCCCATCAGGAAGGCGTTGAGGTGGAACTGCTTCGGAGACTGGGACATGACAACCTATCCGAGTACGTGGGAACGGAGGGACTACTGGTCTGCGCGCCAGCGGGACAGTCGGCGCTCGACTGCGACGAGGATCCCGTTGAAGGTCAGACCGACGAGGGAGATGGCGACGATGCCGGCATACATGTTCGGGATCTGGAAGTTGAGCTGCGAGGCGGTGATGAGATAGCCGAGACCTGCTTTGGCGCCGACCATCTCGGCCGCAATGAGCACGAGGATCGACGAGGCCGCAGCCATCCGGATGCCGGTGAAGATCGTCGGCACGGCAGCCGGCAGGATCACCTTCTGGAACAGGCGGTAGGAAGGCAGACCGAGGGAACGGGCCGATTTGACCAGCAGCGGATCCACGGTGCGCACGCCGGAGATGGTGTTGAGCAGGATCGGGAAGGTGCTCGCGTAGATCACCAGCGCCACCTTCGAGGTCTCGCCGATGCCCAGGATCAGGATGAACACGGGCAGCAGTGCGAGCGCGGCGGTGTTGCGGAACAGCTCGAGGATCGGGTTGAGGAACTCGGCCACCGGCCGGTACCAGCCGATCGCCACCCCGAGCGGGATCGCGACGAGCACTGCGATCACGAATCCGGTGACGGCCCGGGACAGGCTGGCGCCGAGGTGTTCGGCGAGCTGGCCACTACCGATCAGCTGGGTGAAGGCCTCCGCGACCACGGTGAAGGGCGGCAGGAACACCTCGTCGGCGAGCCCGAACCGGGGCGCGGTCTCCCAGACCGCGAGGAAGGCGAGGATCGCGAGGGCCGGCTTCACACCGCGCCATACGACGGCACCGACCCGGCGTCCGGTCCCGGCGCCCGGGGCGGGCACGGCCGGCGCGGGTCGCTGCTCCGCGAGGGCCCCGTCGAGCTCGACGGGGTCGATCAGCGTGGCGCTCGGACTAGACATGCTGCACCTCCTGGGTTGCGGCACCGAACTCGTGGTGCTGCGCGCGCTCGACCTCCGAGTGCAGCAACGACCAGATCCGGTGTCGATAGTGTCGGAACGCCTCGCCGGACCGGACGTCGTCGACGGTGCGATCGATGTCGATGTTCACGACGGTCTTGATCCGCCCGGGCCGGGACGTGAGCACGGCGACGCGCTGTCCGAGGTAGATCGCCTCGTCGATGCCGTGGGTGATGAACAGGATGGTCTTGCCGGTCTCGTGCCGGATCCGCAACAGCTCGTCCTGCAACGACTCCCGGGTCTGCGCGTCGAGGGCGGCGAACGGCTCGTCCATGAGGAGCACCTCGGGGTCGAACGCCAGGCTCCGGGCGATCGCGACGCGCTGTTTCATGCCGCCGGACAGCTCGTGCGGATAGCGATCGCCGAACCCGCGCAGCCCCACCAGCTCGAGGTAGTGCTCGGCCAGCGCGCGGCGCTGACGCCGGGGCAGGCCCTTCGCCTCGAGGCCGAATTCGATGTTGTGCCGCGCGGTGCGCCACGGCAGGAGCGCGTACTGCTGGAAGACGATGCCCCGATCCAGGCCCGGCCCGGAGATCGGCTGTCCGTCGAGCAGGATCCGTCCCGACGTCGGCCTGCTCAGCCCGCCGAGAAGGTCGAGCAGCGTGGACTTGCCGCAGCCGCTGGGGCCGACGAGGACGAGGAACTCACCGTCGGCCAGGTCGAGGCTGACATCGTCGAGGGCAGTGAACGCGGTGTCCGTACCGCGGACCGGGAACTGCTTGGTCACGTGCTCGAGACGGAGCTTCGGGGTGGTGCTCATTTCGCCTCCTCGACGGGTTCACCGTTCGGACCGCTCGACGGTTCGTAGGTGCCGTTGGCGTAGGGGTTGAATTCGTTGGTGTAGATGTCGGCCGGGGTGAACGTGCCCTCGGGCAGTTCGCCGTTCCGGGCGAGCCAGTCGAGCCAGGTCTGGATCTCCTGTTCGGTGATCGTCCCGCCCGGGCCGGCGACGCCGGGGCTCTTGTAGAACTCGACGAGGTTGGTGTTCTCGTTGCGGCCGCGGCCGTTGATGATCTCCTTGTACTCGGCGATGACCTCGTCGCGTGGGGTGGTCTGCGCCCAGCGAATGGCCCGCGCCGTGCCCTGCACGAAATCCGCCACCGCGTCCCGGTTCTCGGCGATGAAGTCGTCTCGGAAGACGTACGTGCCGTAGCTGAACGCCCCGAACAGGGACTCGTCGGTGAACAGCGGACGGATCCCGCCGCGCGAGACCGCGGTCTCGCGGAACACGCTGCCGAGGGTGCCGACGTCGATCTGCCCTTCCCGCAGCGCCTGCTCGGTGTTCACCGGGGGCACGACGATCAGTTCGACCTGCTTGATCTCGTCCGGGGTCAGTCCCTGCTGGGCGAGCCATTCGCGGACGAGGAACTCGTGGTGGGCACCGAGCGTGTTCATCCCCACCTTCTTGCCGATCAGATCCCGGGCGGTGCGGATCGGGCTGTCCTCGAGCACGTAGTAGCCGTTGAACGACTCCTTGTCGGAGCCGTAGTAGCTGATGACCGACGTGATCGGCGAGTTGGCGGCGGCGAGCTTGATGACGGCGCCGTTGAATGCGCCGCCGAACTCGGTCTGGCCGGTGGCCGCGGACTGGATGTCCTGCGGACCGCTGGTGGTGTCGCCCACCCAGTCCAGCGCGACGTTCTCGTAGTAACCGAGGTTCTCCGCGAGTTCGGGATAGGTGACCTGGCCGGCCGAGCCCTGGTAGCGCAGGACGGTGCGACCGTCCTCGGTGGTGGTGGTCTCCGACCCCGAGGAGCAGGCCGCGACCCCCGCGGCGAGGGTGACGAGGGTGGCTGCGACCGCAGCCGACCGGACCAGTCGGCTGCGCAGCGTGGAATACGACATCGCGAGAGTTGTCCCTTACGTTCGACGAAGAGGCCCGGCACGGCGGGCACGGAGAAATGCGGCGCGCGGCGACAGTGAAGGCGTACGCGACACCGGGATTCGCGGTGCGGCAACGGAAGATCGCGCGACGGCGGCCGGCCGGACGGGCCGGCACGCCGGGCTACACCGGGAGGGTCAGCGACAACAGTCCGGACACTCGTACACGGTGGACTCCTTCTGCGGCGATCGGACTCCGGAAGTCTGTCCCGGGCCGCCGCGACGGGTCAACGCTTCGGCGCATCCGTGTGCGGATCCCTTGACATGTTCGGTCCGGTGCCGTACCGGTCGCGATCGCGCCGTCGGTCGGTACGATCGCCCCATGCGCACCGCCGTGCTCGCCGACGCCTTCGAGCAGCATCGGCCGCACCTGCTTTCCGTCGCCTACCGGCTGACGGGCAGCGTCGCCGACGCCGAGGACGCGGTCCAGGACGCGTGGCTGCGCCTCGACGGCGCCGACACCGACCGGATCGACGATCTGCGGGCGTGGCTGACCACCGTCGTCGGACGCCTGTGCCTCGACCGGCTGCGGTCGGCGACGGCGTGCCGGGAGAACTATGTCGGCCAGTGGCTGCCCGAGCCGATCGTCACCCCGCTCGGCGGATCGCCGGCCCCGGATCCACTGGAAGCCGTGGTGCGGCAGGAGGACAGCAGGATGGCGGCGATGGTCGTGCTGGACACGCTCACCCCCGCCCAGCGCGTCGCCTTCGTCCTGCACGACGGGTTCACCGTGCCGTTCGACGAGATCGCCGGCATTCTCGACGTCACGCCGGCGTCCGCGCGCCAGCTCGCCTCCCGCGGTAGGCGGGCCGTCGCGGCCGCGCCGCCCCCCGTGCCGGCCGCCGAGCACGTCGAGGCGGTGCAGCGGCTGATGACCGCCCTCGCCTCCGGGGACCTCGCGGCGGTGGTCGCGGCGCTCGATCCCGATGCCCGGGTGATCGGAGACGCCAACGGGGTGACCCGCACGGCCGTCAACGTCGTCGTCGGCGCGGAGCGGTTCGCCCGGTTCTTCCTGGGCCTGATGCAGCGCTACGGCGCCGAGGCGTTCCTGGCCGGCACACCGGCGCTCGTCAACGGCGAACTCGGGTTCGTCAGCGGGGGCGGCCCCGGCGACGAGACCCACCGGGCCTTCGCCGGCCGGGTCGTCGGCTGCACGGTCCGCAACGGGCGGGTCTGGGCGGCCTACGACATGGCCAATCCCGACAAGCTCCGCGGCGTCCTGCTCGACCGCGGGGACGGCGACCGAGCGTAGCGAACCGGACCGAATCCGCCGACCGGACGGTGCGATCGGTTTCACCCCAGGTGCAGCCATCGGCCGATCGACGGCACCTCGTGCTCGTCGACCGCGAACACGAGGTACCACCCCGGCGGCGCGAGGTCGGGGTCGGTGGGCAGATGCAGCGTGACCGATCCACCCGCCCCGGCGGTGAACGCGACGTCGACCAGGCGTTGCTCGCTGTCGCACGAGTGGGTGCAGGCGCCCGGACGGACGAGGCCGACGGTCTGTACGGCGCCGCGCGGGTGCACGGTCGCGGCAACGGCTCCCCCGTATCCGCCCTCGGCGGCGGCCAGCTCGAGGGTCGGCCGGTCGCCGTGGAACAGATACGGGGGCCAGTAGATCTCGATGCGCAGGTCCTCCGTCTTGCGGGCCGGATTCGAGCCGGCGGTGACCACTTTCCCGTCGGGGGTCAGCAAGGCGACCGAGTGGTAGAGCCGGGGCACCCGAGAGGGCGCGGTGTGCGTCCACACGCCGGTGGCGGGCCGGTAGATCTCCGCATGGGGCGGTGCGCCGTGCGCCGTCTCCTCCACCGCCGAACCGCCCGTGGCGAGCACCGTGCGGTCCGGGAGCAGCACCGCGCTCAGATGCATGCGGGCATGGGCCATCGGGGGACCGGGCCGATAGGCGGGCTCCGGGTCGGTGAGGTCGACGATCCGCGTGTCGGCGAGTGCAGGTGCGGGACTGTGCAGGTCGAATCCTCCGCCGCCGAGGATCATGACCCTCTGCTGCTGGGCCGGCGGCAGCAGCACGCTCGCCGCCTGATTGCGGGAACCGGGCACGGCCAGGCCGGCCACGGCGGTGACGTGACCCGTATCGGGATCCCACACGGACGGCCGCATGCCGTTGTTCCCGCCGTATTGACCTCCGGAATAGAAGATCCGGCCGTCCGCGAGCAGGAACAGGTGCGCATACATCGGGATCGGGCCCGGCGACGGCAGTTCCGACCACGTCGCGGTCGCCGCGGTGTAGCGCTCGGGGACGACCGAAAGATGGTTGTCGGCGCCGAGTCCGGACACCGCGACCACGTTCCCGTCGCCGAGGGTGAGCAGCGTCGGGTACCACCGCCCGTACGTCATGTCGGCGGTGGCCGACCACTCCCCGTGACCGGATCGAAGACGAGCGCGTCCTTCAGACCGTAGAACGGGTCGTACCGTTCGGTGCCCCCGGCCGCGAGAAGGCGCCCGTCGGGAAGAAACGCCTGCCCGACGCAGAACAGGTCGATCGGTGTGGCCGGAGCGTCGAGTTCGGGAGCGGGATAGTGCCAGACTCTGGTGCGGAATCGATGGGCTGCATGGTGGTCGGGATCGTTCCCGGAGCCTGCGAAGAAGAGCACGTCCCCGGTGTGCAGCAGCGCCGCGTGCACGGGATTGATCTCGGTGCCGAAGTCGAGCAGCCGCCAGAGGCCCATGTCGGGCGCCTCGTCGACGTCCGTGACGAGTTCGACCACGCGGAGGTATCCGGTGTTGCGCTGCGGTGGGTTGTCCGTCGCGAGCACGACCAGTTCGGGCCGGGAACCGTCGCCCCGATCCAGCACTGCGGCTGCCGCACCCTGGTTCTCCCAGAAGCCCCACGCCGGGATGGTGGACCACACGCTCCAGCCGTCGAGGGCGTGACCGGATCCGTCCAGACCCCAGCCGATCGTGTAGTGACCACCGTTCTCCCCCGGCGGATTGTCGACGGCGAGCACGATCAGTTCGGGCCGGCCGTCGCCGTCGAGGTCGGTGACGGCGATGCCCGCACCCTGGTTCTCCCAGCCGTACCAGTCCGGTACGGGCACCCAGGGCGTCCAGCCGGCGGTCAGCGTTCCCTCGGGAGTCAACCCCCGGCCCAGCCGGAACTGTCCGCTGTTCTGGCCGGGCGGGTTGTCGACGACGAAGACGACGAGGTCGAGCGTGCCGGTACCGCCGAGGTCCGCGACGGCGATACCGGCGCCCTGGTTCTCCCAGCCCCACCAATCGGGAACGGGGATCCAGGACTCCCAGTTGCGCACCGTTCCGTCGGCGGCCAGCCCGTGTCCGACCCGGTACCAGCCGGTGTTCTGCTCTCGCGGGTTGTCGATCATGAGAGCGACGACGTCCGGTGCGCCGTCACCGTCGAGGTCGGCGACGGCGACGCCGCAGTCGTGATTCTCCCAGCTGAACCAGTCCGGAACAGGCACGAAACCACCGGCCATGGCGCCTCCCAGTATCCGTGTCCCGCCGCGGTCGGGTCCGCGAACGAGACACCACGAACAGTGTCGCCCATCCGCACTCGCGTGTCCGGGACGGACACGCCTAGGCTTCGGCCATGGAGCAACGACTGAGCTTCGTCACTCTCGCCGTCGCCGACCTCGAGCGCACCCGGCGCTTCTACGTCGACGGACTCGGCTGGACCCCGGTCGTCGACGTCCCCGGCGAGGTGGTGATGATCCAGGTCGGCTCGCACCTCGTCCTGTCCCTGTGGGACGAACGGCAGTTCGCGGCCGAGGTCGGCCCCGTGCAGCGGGGCGGCGTCCCGCCCGTGACGCTCGCCCACAACGTCGCCGACCGAGAGGACGTCGACCGGGTGCTGGACACCGCCCGCCGCGCCGGAGCCGATCCGGTCTCCGACGCGGTCGAACGTGAGTGGGGCGGCTACACAGGGTATTTCGCGGACCCCGATGGGTTCCGGTGGGAGATCGCCTGGAATCCGGGTCCCATCGGTCAGCTCGTGCTGCCCTGAGCCGCGTCGTCCTGCAGCCACGGCACCCGGCACGCGTCGGTGCTGAAACCCTGCTCGTGGATGCCGAGGGCCGAGTTCATCCGGGCCCGCATGTTCTCGAGCGCGATCTGGTACGTCAGTTCCACCACCCCGGCCCGCCCGAAGCGACGCTCGAGGTCGGCGACCTGCTCGTCCGTCACCGCGACGGCCGCACCGCCGGCTCCCGTCATCGCGTCGGCGTACGCGATCGCCGCACGCTCGTCGTCGCTGTAGGCGTCGGAGGTCGCGTAGTCGGCGATGTGCTCGAGGCGGTCCACGTCGAGTCCGTCGAGCCGCTGCAGCATCGCGCCGAAGTCGACGCACCAGGAGCACCCGACGCTCCAGGCCACCCGGTACACCGCGAGCTCGCGGACGTGCGCCGGCAGCACCGTCGAGGCGCGCTCGACGAGCATCTCGTGCACGGCGCTCGCCCGCATCAACGCCGGATGGTGGGCGTAGACGGCGAACGGCTCGGGCACCTCCCCGAAGCGGCGCCGGGCCACCCGGTAGGCGATCTTCGTCGTGACGCCGGCCTCGGCCGGTGTCACCGCGGGAATGCGCGCCATGACCTTCTCCGTTCCTCGGGTCCCGAGCGGGACCGTTCATCCTTTGGACGAGACAGCCCCGCCGGATGTGACACGACCGCTGCCGGAGGCCGGGAAGGGCGCGGCTAAGCTGCAGAAATGGCAGAAATCGCGTCCTCACATCGGGTCCGCACCGTCCGCAGGCTGCGCCCGTTCGCGTCCACGATCTTCGCCGAGATGACCGCCCTGGCCGTTACGCACGACGCCGTGAACCTCGGCCAGGGTTTTCCCGACACGGACGGCCCCCGCGCAATGCTGGACGTCGCGCGCCAGGCCATCGCCGACGGCGTCAACCAGTACCCGCCCGGGCCGGGCACGCCCGAGTTGCGCCGGGCGATCGCGGCGGACCGCGCCGCCCGGTACGGGCTCGAGCACGACCCGGACACCGAGGTCCTCGTCACCGTCGGCGCCACCGAGGCGATCAGCGCCGCCATCCTCGGTCTCGTCGAACCCGGCGACGAGGTGCTGCTCACCGAGCCCTACTACGACTCCTACGCCGCGTCCGTGGCGCTGGCGGGGGCGAGCCGCCGCACGGTGCCGCTCGCCCGCGCGGGGTCCGGGTTCGTCCTGGACGTGGACGCGCTGCGCGCCGCGGTCACCGAGCGCACCCGCATGCTCGTGGTCAACACCCCGCACAACCCGACGGGCACGGTCTACGACGACGCGGCGCTCGGCGCGGTCGCGGCACTGGCCTGCGAGCGGGACCTGCTGGTGCTGTCCGACGAGGTGTACGAGCACCTGGTGTTCGACGGCCGCCGGCACCGCCCGCTCGCGTCGCTGCCCGGCATGGCCGAACGCACCGTCACCGTGTCCAGCGCCGCGAAGACGTTCAACGTCACCGGCTGGAAGATCGGATGGGCGCTCGGCCCCCGTGAACTGATCGACGGGGTGCGCGCGGCGAAACAGTTCATGTCGTTCGTCGCCGGGGCGCCGTTCCAGCCCGCCGTCGCGTACGCGCTGACCCACGAGCAGCCGTGGATCGCCGCCCAGCGCGACGATCTGCAGCGCAGGCGCGACCTGCTCTCCGGCGCCCTCGCCGACGCCGGATTCGGTGTGTTGGACTCGGCCGGCACGTATTTCGTGTGCGCGGACATCACCCCGTTCGGCGCGACGGACGGTGTCGCCTTCTGCCGGACCCTGCCCGAACGCATCGGGGTGGCCGCGGTCCCGGTCAGCGCCTTCGTCGACGACCCCCAGCAGTGGAACCATCTGGTGCGCTTCGCGTTCTGCAAGCGCGACGACGTCCTCCTCGAGGGCGTCCGGCGGCTGCGCAGCCTGCGGGAGCACGGCTGAACATGACCGCCCCCGCCACCATTCCCTCCGACTTCGTGCGCCGCTCGGTGGTTCTCGCCGCGGCGAACGGCGTGGATCTGGCCCCGGCCCTGGACGCGGCCCGGATCAGTCGCGCGGTGCTCGCGCACCCGCACGCGCGCCTCACCCCCGAACAGGTCACCCGGTTCACGCAGAAGACCTGGGAGCTCACCGGTGACGAGTTGTTCGGCCTCGGGCCGGGGCCGGTGCCCCGCGGCACCTTCCGCGTGATGTGCCTGACGCTGATCCACTGCCGGGACCTCGCCCAGGCCCTCGAACGGATGATCGAGGTCAACCGCGTGCTGCCGACGCTGCCGAGACTGCGGCTGACGCCGGGCCCGCAGACGACCCGGCTCGAGGTGGTGCTGCCGGAGCCGTGCGACGACAAGACCCGCGTCATCATCGATTTCCTGCTCATCCTGCTGCACCGCTTCGCGGCCTGGCTCGTCGGCGGACGAGTACGGCTGGCGTCGGTCACGGTTCCCTACGGCGAGCCCGATCCGGTGCTCGCGAAGAACTACGACGCGATCTTCGGGGTGCCGGTCACCTTCGACGCCGACGGGGCAGCGCTCGAAATCGACAACGCGGCACTGCGGTCGCCCATCGTCCAGACCGAGGAGACGCTCGAGGACTATCTGCGCGAATCGCCGAATCTGATGATGTCGGAACGCGACTACGACTCCACCGCCGCGTCGCAGGTGCGGCGGATCTTCGAGTCGGGCATCGAGGGACGCACGGCGACCGCCGAGGAAGTCGCGGAGATGCTGTCGGTGAGCGCACCGCATCTGCGGCGCCTGCTCCGGCAGGAGGGCACCTCGCTCGGGCAGTTGCGCGAGGAGGTGCTGCGCGACACGGCGATCGCCGGGCTGCGCCGCGGCGAACCGGTGGACGCGCTGTCGGCCCGCCTCGGCTTCTCCGAGCCGAGCGCGTTCCGGCGTGCCTTCAAGCGATGGACAGGCAAGACCCCGCGCGCGTATCGGTAGGTCCGCCGGTTCACCCGACGCAGAACTCGTTGCCCTCCGGGTCGGTCATGGTGATCCACTCGCTCGGCCCCTGCCGGCCCCGGTGCAGGACGGTCGCGCCCGCCTCGACGAGCCTCCCGGCGAGCGCCTCACGTTCCTCCCCGGCCCGGATGTCGAAGTGCAGCCGGTTCTTCACCGTCTTGCCCTCGGGCACCCGCTGGAAGAGCACGCGCGGACGCGCGGGCACCTCGGGATCGGAGATCGCGGCGCCCGCCTTCCAGACCAGGACGCCCTCGAAGATCTCGGTGTCCTCCTCGCGGGCGTGGCCGGCCGCGACCAGGCCGCGGATGAAGTCCTCGTTGCTCGGCTCCACCCGCCAGCCCAGCGCGGCCGCCCACCATTTCGCCAGCGTGTGCGGGCTGTCGGAATCGACCGTCACCTGGAATTCGTAACCCATGCGGCGACGGTACGACGAGACTCCGACAGGTCAGGGCTGAACGAGGATCCGGATCGGATCCCCGATGTGGTTGTGCAGCTTCTCGATGCCCTCGGCGATGTTCTCCAGCGGCACGATCTCGCTGATCGAGCGGGAGATGTCCAGGCGGCCGCGGGAGACGAGCGCGGCGAGCGTTTCGATGTCGACATTCTTGTAGCCGAGGTGGCCCATCACGTGCTTGCGCGACAGTCCGAACGTGGCGGTGGGGCCCAGGGAGGCCTCCTGCCCGCTCAGCCCGACGACCACGACGCGGCCACCCGTCATCACGCACTGCAGGGCCTGGTCGAAGGTGGCCTTCACGCCCGCCGAGTCGAAGGCCACGTCGAGCATCTTCCCGCCGGTCGCCTCGGCGACCCTCTGCACCAGGTCCGGGTCGCGGGAGTCGAACGCGTAGTCGGCGCCGAGTTCGAGGGCCCGCTCCCGCACCGCGGGGTTGATGTCGAACGCGAGGACCGGCACGGCACCGATCAGCCGGGCGAGCTGCACGATGTGGGTGCCCACTCCGCCGACCCCCCACACGCCGACGGCCTCGCCCACCTGCACCTGCCCGGTGCGCACGACGGCGCCGAACGGCGTGGACACCGCGTCGGCGAGGATCGCCGCCTGCTCGAGCGGGACGTTGTCGGGCACGAGGGTGAGACCGCCCGCCTGTGCGACGGTGTACTCGGCCCAGGCGCCGTCGTACGCGAAGGCCATCAACTGGATGTTCAGGCAGTTGGTCAGGTCGCCGCGCCGGCACTTGCGGCACTGCATGCACGGTCGTCCGGCCGAGGGCACGACGCGGTCCCCGACCTCCCACCCGGTCACGCCGTCCCCGACGGCGGCGATGGTCCCGGCGGCTTCGTGGCCCTGGGTGACCACCGGCAGCAGGGCCGGGAAGGTGCCGTCGAGCAGGCTCAGGTCCGAGTGGCAGATGCCGCAGAAGGCGACCTTGACGAGCACCTCGCCGGGGCCCGGCGACGGAATCGGAACATCTTCCAGCACATTGGTTCTGGTGTCCGCATGAAAACGCGCGGCGCGCATCGTCTCGGTCATGATCCCCTCATCCTGTTGTGCGGCGGCAGCCAGGGGCGACCCTACTCCCGGCGCATGCGGCGTTGCGCATGTTTGTGCCGCGGATCTCCGCGACGGGTTGCATCCGCCCACGGTGGGTGAGAGCGTCGGAAGGAACCGTCATCGACTTCGAGAGGGTGATTCGCAACAATGCAGACGGCCGTCATCGACGACTACCCGACCCGGAACCGCACGAACTGCGTGAGCGTGTCCCGGCCGGATCCGGTGGTGTGGGGATCGGCAACGGGGCCGCTGGACGCCCCGGCCGTCGCCGAGTACGACCGGCGCGGGTTCCACACCGTCGACGCGCTCCTGCCGGCGCACGACGTCGGAAATCTGCTCGACGAGACGGCACGTCTGGGCCGGGATCTGGCCGACGACGAGCGGGTCGTGCGGGAGGCGGGAAGCGGGGACGTGCGCTCCGTGTTCGACGTGCACCGCCTCTCCGGCACGGTCGCCGAGATCGTCCGGCGACCGGAGATCGCCGGTATCGCCCGCCAGCTCCTCGGCTCGGCGGTCTACATCCACCAGTCGAGGCTGAACGTCAAGCCGGGATTCCGCGGCGGACCGTTCTACTGGCACTCCGATTTCGAGACCTGGCACGCCGAGGACGGGATGCCGCGTCCGCGGGCGCTGAGCATCTCCGTCGCGCTGACCGAGAACTACGGTTACAACGGCGGTTTGATGATCATGCCCGGTTCGCACCGGACCTTCGTCTCGTGCGCCGGTACCACCCCCGACGACTACTACCGGCAGTCCCTCGTCACGCACGTGCCCCCCACCGGTTCGCCCGACGAGGACACGCTGACCTCGATGGCCGCCGAGCACGGCATCGCCACGTTCACCGGCTCGGCCGGTTCGGCCACGGTGTTCGACGCGAACTGCATGCACGGCTCGAACGGCAACATCACCCCGTTCCCCCGGTCGAATCTGTTCGTGGTGTTCAACAGTGTCGAGAACGCGCTCGTCGAGCCGTTCTCGGCGCCGCGCCGGCGGCCGGACTACCTCGGCAGCCGGGACTTCACTCCCCTGCACTGACCCGAACGGACGTGCTGACACGAACGGACGCGGGGTGCGACCGGCGCGGGCCGGGCGCACCCCGCATCGCGGCGCTCACACGCGGGCGGTGTCCGCCACGTCGATCGGCAGCGTGCGGGCACGCGGTGTGCGCAGCAGCCGGGTGAGCGTGAACCGGCCCAGCTCCGGATCGTAGGGCCGGTAGGCCAGATACACCAGCACGTGGAACGCCCAGTGCGCCCGCAGGATTCGGCGAAGCACCGGATTCATCCGGCCATGCAGTTCGAACGTGGCGGTTCCGGAGCGGATGTACTTGGTGTACTCCCGCGGCGGCGTCAGCGCACGCCGTGGGGAGATGTCGACGAACAGCTCGGAGAGCTGGGCGATCTCGATGTCGGCCTCGCGCAGGCACAGGGCCAGGTCGAGGTCTTCGTGGATCCCGGCATCCGTGCTGACCGCGTCGCGGACGCGCTGCCAGGCCGACCGGCGCACGGCCATGTTGGCACCGTGCAGGTTGTCGATGCGGCGCTCACCGCCGAAGAAGCCCTTGCGCACGCGCTGCTCGATATACCGGCGCTTGAGCTCCCGGTACGGCGAGTCGTAGGAGTTGCTGAGTCCGCTGACGGCACCGACGCTCTCGGTGTCTGCACGCGCGAAGAAGTCGAGGATCGCGCGGGCCCATCCGGGCCGCACCCGCGTGTCGGCGTCGATCCGGCCGAGGAGATCTCCTGTCGCCGAGTCGAATCCGGCATTGCGGGCGAATGCGACGCCGGGGCGGGGCTCGACGATCCGGCGGACGATCGGAGACCGCTCGGCGATCGCGTCGACGATCTCGCCTGTCCTGTCCGTCGAATTGTTGTCCACTACCACGATTTCGCGGATGTCCGCTTCCTGCTCCAACAGCGCCGCCAGACACGGACCGATGTAGCGTTCCTCGTTGTACGCCGGCACGACCACCGACAGCGTGTGCTGATGCATGCCTCCGACGCTACCTCGACCGGCCGCGCGCCGCGGGGCGCCGAGGGCGGGAACCGTTCCGGGACATCCCCCGAAACGGTTCCCGGCACCGGCGTTGGGCGCGCCGCGGGCCTCAGGCGCGCCGGCGGCGCACCGCGGGCCTCAGGCGCGCCGGCGGCGCACCGCGTCGGCCAGCCGGTCGAGCTGGTCGGCCGTGGTGGCCCAGTCGAGGCACGCGTCGGTGATCGACTTGCCGTACTCGAGCTCGTCGGACCGGCCCAGGGTCAGGTCCTGACGGCCCGCCGCGAGGAAGCTCTCCAGCATCACACCGACGATGCCCTTCTCGCCCGCGACGAGCCGCTCGGCGATGTCGGTGACGACGTCGACCTGCTTCTCGTGGTTCTTGCTGCTGTTGCCGTGGCTCGCGTCGATCACGACGCGCTCGGGCAGACCGGCCTTGCGCAGGCGGGCCATGGTGTCGGCGACCGTCCCGGCGTCGTAGTTGGGGCCGGCGGAGCCGCCGCGCAGGATGACGTGGCAGTCGGGGTTGCCGACGGTCTCGATGAGCGCGGCCTGCCCGTCGAGATCGGTGCCGGGGAACACGTGGCTCGCGGCGGCGGCGCGGGTGCCATCGACGGCCACCTGCACGTCACCCTCGGTGGAGTTCTTGATGCCGACCGGCATGGACAGTGCGCTGCACAGTTGCCGGTGCACCTGGCTGGCCGCGGTGCGGGCCCCGATCGCGCCGTAGGTGACCAGATCCGCGTAGTACTGCGGCAGGATCGGGTCGAGGAACTCGCACCCGACCGGCAGTCCGAGGCCGGACACGTCGAGCAGCAGCTTGCGGCCGATGCGCAGACCAGTGTTGATGTCGTAGGTGCCGTCGAGGTGCGGGTCGTTGAGCAGGCCCTTCCACCCGAGGGTGGTGCGCGGCTTCTCGAAGTACACCCGCATCACCACGTGCAGGTCGTCGCGCAGATCGTCGGCCTTGGCGGCGAGGCGGCGCGCGTAGTCCATCGCGGCGGCGGGGTCGTGCACCGAGCACGGCCCGACCACGACGAGCAGCCGGTCGTCGGTGCCGTCGAGGATCGCCACGGTGTCGGCGCGGCCCGAGCGCACGGTGGCGGCGGCCACCTCGTCGGGGGCGTGCTCGCCGCGGACGACGGCCGGGGCGACGAGCGGGCTGATCCGCACGGTCCGCTGTTCGTCGAGATTCGCGGTGGAGATGGAGGTGCTGGTGGTCATCGGGGTTCGGTTCCTGTTCCCGGGCCGACCCTGGCTGAACCTGAAAGATCCCAGCGAGCCGGTCCGTGTCCGGCTCGTAGGTGGAAGAAGTCAGCGCGCGGTTACGCCGACCGACCCACCCCGGGCCGGCCTGCTAAACCAGAAATATGCACGCTGCATGCGGACCACCGTAACAGGCCGCCCTCCGCGGCGCCACGGCGCCCCCGTGCGCGGTTTCGGTAGCGGGGGCTACCGGAACCGCGCACGGGTATGGGGACGGCCGGGCGTGACGACTGACCGGCGGTCGGCATCGGCGGGGTCCGGCGCTATTCCGGGCTCCTGTGCATCTGCGTTCGCGGCAGCGCCTCGCGGCTGAGGACGATGTCGAAACGAACCTTCGACCAGGCGCCCTCGATGACACGACCGTCGGGTGTCGGGGTACCGTCTTCCTGCTGCTCGAACTTCTTGATCAGCGAGGACTTGACGCCGAAAACCGCGTCTTTCCATCCGACTTCGTCGCCCTCCGGAAAGATGTGTGTCACCAACGTGCGGCAGTCGGGGTGGGACACCATGAAGTGCAGGTGGCTGGCCCGCAACGGGGACCGCCCGACTGCGTCGAGCATCTTGCCGACCGGCCCGTCGTGGGGGATCGGGTACGGCGTCGGGGTGAGTCCCCAGAAGGCGTAGCTACCGTCCTCGCGGGAGAACAGGTGCGCTCGTGCAGCCCGCTTGGTGGCGTCGTACTGCACGTCGTAGAGACCGTGCTCATCGGCTTCCCACACCTCGATCCGCGCCCCGGCCAGCGGATTTCCGTCGGTATCGGTAACGGTGCCCTCGACCCGGCACGGTTCACCCTGAGCGCCGAAGGCCATGTCGCCGCCGACCTCGATCTCGGGACTGTCCTCGACGAAGAACGGACCGAAGACCGTGGACTCGGTGGCGCCCTCGCGGGCCTGGTGGTTGACGTTGATGGTCTGCATCGACGCACCCAGCGTGTCGGACAACAGGATGAACTCCTGCCGCACCTCGTCGGTGATGTGACCTGCGGCGGTGAGGAACTCGATCGCAGTGCCCCACTCCTGCTCGGTCAGACGGGTCTCTCGGATGAAGGAGTGCACATGTTTGACGAGCGAGACCATCAGCTCCTTCAAGCGCGGGTCATCGCAGGTGTCGAAGCTCGCGACGACGGTATCTACCAGGACCTGCTCGACGGCCTGCTGTTCGGGGGAGACGGTGCGGTCGATCATGTCGTGGCTGCCGACCGGAACCGAATCGGCGTTCACGTAGTTACCGCTCACGGGATATCTCCTTCCCAGGCCGCCTTCAACAGGGCAGCAAGTGTATCTTCGGTCACTGGCGTGGGGTTGTCGTCCGGGATGGCTCGGAGGATGGGATCGAGAGCCTTGGCGATTCCGTCCTCGGGCATGCCGTAATCCTTCAGTGCGTTCGGCGCATTCAAAGTCTTGTGCAGTGCGGCCAGGCCTTCGAGGGCGGTCGGGGCGTCGAACGCGGCCGCTATCCGGCGCTCGGCTGCGGGGGCGTGTGGTGCATTGAAGGCCAGTACGTGAGGAAGCACGACGGCGTGGGTCTGTGCATGTGGAAGGTTGAACAGGCCGCCCAGCACATGACAGATCTTGTGATGCATGCCGCTGCCGGCAGAGGCGAAGCTGACCGCGGCCAGATAAGCGCCATAGAGCGTCTCCTCGATTCCCGCAAGGTCGCCAGGTTCGGCGGCGACTTTCGGCAGGCCTGTGGCCAGGCTGCGAATGCCCTCCCCGGCCAGAGCCTGATCGATCGGGTCAGCACGCGGGGCCCACATCGCATCGATGCAGTGGGCCATCGCATTGAGGCCGCTGGCCACGGTCATGTCACCGGGAAGGGTGGTGAGCAGGTTGGCGTCGTACACGATCGAGGCGGGAAGAACTCCAGGATCGATCCCGGTGGTTTTGGTTCCACCCTTGGTGAGGCCCCACACGTTGGTCGCCTCGGAGCCGGCGTACGTCGTCGGAACGGCGACGATGGGCAGACCGGTGGTCATCGCGACGGCCTTGGCCAGTCCGGTCGAGGAGCCACCGCCGACACTGACCACGAGGTCTGCACCACAGGCCGTCGCTGCTTCGCGGGCACGTACGGCTACCTCGACTGGCACGTGCATGACTACGTCCTCGTAGCGCAGAGCGACGGGGATCTCGGCGGCGATCGGGTCGGCCAGCATCTTCTCGCGCGCGGAGGCGATGAGCATGACCTTGGACCCGCCGAGGACCGCGACTTCGGCAGCCACCGCCGCGGGCGCCTCACCGGAGGCGAAGGTGACCCGCTGCGGCAGCGACACGTGAGTGAACTTCATGTATCTCGTTCCTCGTCCTTCTCGCAGGTTGATGTGCTCAGTGGTTGTCTGCGGTGGCAGGTCGACGTCACGGGCCCGCCGCCTGTGCTGCCCGACACCCACCTGGAATCAGATGGTTCGATCAGGCGGGTGAGAGGAAGTCGCGCAGTGCTGTCCGGACATCGGCGGCGTCGACGTTCGAGCCTTCGCCGGCCCACGCGACGTATGTGTCGGGACGCACGACGAGCGCGGTGATCCCGCGCAGGGACTGCGGTCGGCGGGCCGCGTGTGCTTCGACGAAGGTGGCGGGCAGCCCTTCTACGTCGAAGCCCCGCAGCATGCCGGTGCCACTCAGGTCCACGATCACGAAGGGGGACCGGCGGAGGAGTTCGTACAGGCGAACACTCGAGCCGTCGCGGAGGAAGAGGTCGAAGTCCGGGGCGGGCCAGCCGACCGCGGCGTGGCTGCCCTGCGGCGACGGGTAGGCGGATTCGAGTCCGTTCAATTCCTTCCACAACTGCGCCGTGACGTACGGTGTCGTGATCATGTGCTTTTCGAACCGCTCCTTGAAGGCCATCCCTTCTTCGGTGAAGTTGAACTGCACGGCGACCTGCGAATCGACGCTGCGGAGAAGGTCCTCGACGATGGGGCGGCGTTCGGACTCGTAGGTGTCCAGCAGGGCCTCGTCGGCTTGCCCTGCGAGCACCGCGCCGATCTTCCAGCCGAGGTTGAACGCGTCTTGGATGCAGTAGTTCATCCCGACGCCGCTGGCGGGGTAATGAACTCGAGCTGCCTCGCCGACGAGGAAGACCCGTCCCTTCCGGAAGGCTTCGGCCCGGAACTGTGCATCGCCGTAGCGGCTGGCCGCGGACAGCGACGGGACCTCGACATGCTCGCCGAGGATCTCGCCGGCCTGCTTCGCGACCTCTTCGGCGGTAACCGGCTCGTTCTGGGCGGCCTTGCGCCCTTCGGCGTGCACCATCGTGAACCGGGTGACGCCGGGACCGTACGGGTACGCAGCGACCCAGCCGTGGGTGTTCTGGCCGACCTTCATTCCGCCGGCCCAAGGGAAGTCGATGTCGGCGTTCGCGATGATCCCGGTGAAGGTGGACGGGTGACCGATCCGCGCGATTCCGATCGCCTCTCGAACGCGACTTCGTCCTCCGTCGGCACCGACGACGTACGTCGCGGTCGTGGTGTGCTGCTGCCCGTCAGAGGCACGCCACCCGACCTCGACTCCGTCGCCGACATCATCGACGTTCTCGACCTCCGCTTCGAATGTCATTTCGACACCTGTTTCCAGGGCCCAGTCGCGCAGGATGGTCTCGGATTCGTGCTGGGAGAGGAAGAGGGTGAACCCGAAGCGGGAATCGCGATCGGTCCAGTCGACGGGGTGCATGCCGGCCCAGATGTGCCAGGTCTGGAAGGGGTGCGGGTTCATCTCGGCCGTGCGCTTGATGAAGCGATCGGCGATGCCGCGTGCATCGAACAGCTCGAGAGGGCGCGGGAGCACGGTGCCTGCGCGGGGAATCGGTGCGACCGCGCGCTTTTCGAGAATGCGGACGCTTGCTCCTGTGCGCGCGATCTCCGCTGCGACCGTCATGCCGGAGGGGCCGCCGCCGACAACCAGAACATCCACCTCTGCCATGGGAGGTTCTCCTTCGTGATTACGAGACGACCGATACGTCGCCCTGAGGGTGAGACGGGCATCACATCGGCTCGTCACTTGAACAGTAGAGCTACCCGCGGGCGGTGCCTGTCCGGACTTCGCGTCAGGCTGTCCGCGGATCGCGGTTGTGGGCGATGGCGACTGTGCCGATCAGAGGAAGCGGTCGCCGCCGCCGACCGAAAGGGATTGGCCGGTGACGAATCCGGCGCCTTCGCTGGCCAGATATGCGACGGCCTCGGCGACGTCATGAGGCTCACCCCGGCGCTGGACGGACTGGCCGGCGATGACCTGGTCGAAGAACCCGTCGACGTCGACGCTCATGGCCAGGACCTGGTCGGTGGCGATCAGTCCGGGCAGGATGCAGTTCGCTGTCACACCGAACGCGCCGCCTTCCTTGGCGAGGACGCGAGTGAGACCGATGATTCCGGCCTTGCTGGCGATGTAGGCCGACTGGCCCGGAGTGCCGATGAGCACTGTGCCCGACGAGCACGTCACGATCCGTCCGTAGCCCTGCTTCTTCATGTGGGCGAATGCGGCATGTGCACACGTGAAGGTGCCGGTCAGGTTCACATCGACAACCTGTCGGAAGACCTGTTGGGTCATGTCCTCGAAGGGCACCCACGGGTAGATCCCCGCCATCGCCACGAGCACGTCGAGTGATCCGGTCTGCGAGGCGAACTCGGCCGTCGCTTCCCGCACGGAGGCCTCGTCGGTGACGTCTACGGGGTATCCATGGGCAGTCGCTCCGGCGTCGCGCAAGCGGCGGACCGCGGCGTCGACGGAGTCCGGTTTCAGGTCGATGATGCCGATCGATGCTCCCTCCGCGGCCAGCTGCATCGCAGTCGAATAGCCGAGGCCGTTCGCTCCGCCCGTGATCAGCGCCGCTCGGCCGTGGTAGCGCCCGTTGCTGCTCATCTTGTCGAACCTTTCGCTCGATGTGGATCTGTCAGGTTTTTCGCGCCGTGAGTGTGGTGCGGGGACGTCACACCGCCGGGGACTGTTGTCAGCGGGACTGGCATGTGAGGACGTTGTGTTGCCGTGCCACGGCGAGCTGGTGGTCTGGATCGACGAGCTTGACCCGCGGGCGTCGGCTCTTCTTGCCGGCAGCGATCTCGTAGTCGTCGATCGCCCGGAACTCCTCTAGTCCGATGCTGTCCGGGACGAGATTCGCGATGTCGGGCGTCCGATCCGATCGGCACGCCAGACGGCCGCTGCGCCAGTCCTCAAGGAGTCCTTGCACCGTTTCGTGAGCGCAGCTCTTGTTCGTGCCGATCACGCCGGAGGGACCGCGCTTGATCCAGCCTGTGGTGTAGACACCGGGAAGCGGCTCGCCGATCCGGGGTCGACGACCCGTCCGTCATGATTCGGGATCGTGCCTCGCGCCGGGTCGAACGGGACACTCGGAATAGGCGTCCCGTGGTATCCGACGGCGCGGATCACCAGATCGCAAGACAGCTCCTCGAGCTCATCGGTTCCTCGCGCGGCAACTCGGCCGCTGTCGTAGACGAGTTCGTTGCGACGAAGGATAACCCGCTCGACGCGGCCGTCGCCGGTGAGTTCCACGGGTGACTGCAGGAACCTCAGCGAAACATGCCGCCCTGCCGGGGGTTCTTCGACGGCGAGCTTCGTCAGGAGCTCGGCGAGAACGCGCCGGTCGGTCTCGGTGGCGGAGACGTCGGCGTCGTCGATGTCCTGTCGGGAGACGCTGACCTGCAGGCCGGACGCCTCGCTGAGACCGATCAGCTCCGGAGTGGTGAACCCGGCCTCGAGTGGGCCACGTCGCCCCACCACGATCACTTCACGGATACGGGATTCACGCAGGGCGTCGAGGGCGTGGTCGGCAATGTCTGTCTGCGCGAGCGCCTCCGGGTCGCGCAGCAGCACCCGGGCCACGTCGAGCGCAACATTGCCGTTGCCGAAGACGACGGCTCGCTCGCCGGAGAGGTCGAATTGTCGATTCCGGAAGTCCGGGTGGCCGTTGTACCAACCCACGAACTCCGCGGCGGAATGGCTACCCGGCAGCGACTCCCCGGGGATACCGAGTTGCTTGTCGCGCATCGCACCGGTGGCGTAGACGACTGCATGATAATGGTCCACCAGGGTCTCGTGTGTGAGGTCCTGTCCGATGTCGACATTGAGGAAGAGGCGGAACCCGTCTCGCCTGGACGTGCGTTCGAAGCGCCGCTGGATCAGCTTCGTGCGCTGGTGGTCGGGTGCCACACCGAACCTGACGAGCCCACCCGGGGTGAGGAGACGCTCGAACATGTCGACCTCGACCTTGCAGGAAGGGTGGGCGAGCAGTTCTTCGGCCGTGTACCAGGCGGCGGGGCCGGAGCCCACGACGGCGACTCGCAGCGTTTCGGTCGTGTAATCGTCCGTGTCCGTGGAAGGCGGCGCTGCGACAGGGGTCGGGGGTTCGTTCCGATCGGCGTAGTAGCCGGCATTGAGTCGCTCGAAGAGATCGAAACCGGCGGGGAGCACGTCGTCGTAATCGGGGACGATCGCATCGACCGGGCAGGCGGGGATGCAGGCGCCGCAGTCGATGCACGATTCGTTGTCGATGTAGAGCATCTCGGCTGTGCCGTAGTCCGGCTCGTCCGGAGTCGGATGGATGCAATCGACCGGGCAGACCGCGACGCAGCTGGCATCGTTGCAGCAGTTCTGGGTGATCACGTGGGGCATGAGCGTCTCCTCGTCGACTTCGCCCGATGGTGCGGGGCGGATCACCAGGTTCCCGAACGAGCGAGTCACGTTCAGTGACATATGTTCCTTCCGGGCGAACCTGTTCCGGTTCCCGGATCATTTCTCGTATCCGGTGACTTCAGTCACCGCGGCGGGAAGCCGACGCTCCTACGTTGGCGCCATGACCACGAACATGACCAAGTGCCCGGTGGACTTCCACCCGCTGTCGCTTCACGTCCTGGCAGAGCCCCTGGAGTTCTGGCAGCGAGCCGAGCATTCCCCCGTCTTCTACTTCGAACCGATGAACTGCTGGGTCGTCGCCGACTGGAAGGAGTGCGAACGTGGACTGATCGATTTCAAGACGTTCTCCAGCAAAACGATTCAGGCCGTCCGCCTGACGCCGGAACTCGAGGAGCGCATTCCGGCAGAGATTCGAGCGATTGCGCCGAAGCTGATCGAGCAGGCATTCATCAACCTCGACCCGCCGGTGCACAACGTCAACCGTCGGAACTCCCAGCGCGCGTTGACTCCCCGCCACGTCGCCGAGTCCGAGGACGAGATTCGCAAGATCGCCAACACCGTGATCGACGAGATCGCCGCCAACGGCAGCGGTGATCTCCTGCACGAGTTCTGCCATCGATTCACCCTGAACTCGATCGCCGGGTTCGTCGGCTTCCCGAAGGAGGCGCTGCCGTCGTTCCGAAACTGGATCGACGATTGGTTCGGCCTCATCGAACCGGCCAGGCCCGAAGGGGTGGATGCTCCGCTGCCGTGCTCGCCGGAGGAACTCGAGGGCCGCTACCGCCGACTCGCCGACGCCCATGCGTTCTTCCTGAACTACCTCGCGGAGCGGAAGGCGAACCCCGGCGACGATCTCGCCTCCCGGATGCTCACCGAGACGAATCCCGACGGCACCCCAGCCATGTCCCTGGACGAAATCCTCACCCGCATGATCGAATTCGCCGCCGCCGGTAGCGACACGACCGCGAATCTCATCGCGCACATGGTGCGGATGTTCACCACGGATCCCGCGATGCTCGAGCGGGTGACGGCAGACCCCGGCCTGTGGGAGACCACGATCGAAGAGGGCCTGCGCCGGTTCGCGATCATCAATTGCCTCGTCCGTGTGACGACGAAGGACGCCGAACTCGGCGGGGTCACCATTCCCGCCGGATCCGTGGTCCTGTTCAATATTCCGGCCGCCAACGGGGACGCCTCCCACTTCAAGAACCCGCTGGAGTTCGACCCGTCCCGGGAGAACGTGGAGTCGCACCTGTCGTTCGGCAAGGGCCGTCACATGTGCATCGGTGCGCCACTGGCGCGCTTGGAGGCCCGCATCGCTCTGCAGGAGCTCTACCGGCGACTACCGGACCTGAAGGCGGACCTCGACCAGCCGCAGCAGTACGGTGCGGCCATCGGACTCCGGGCACTGCAGTCACTGCCGGCAACCTGGACTCCACGCTGAGCCGGTTGCCGAAGGTTGTCGAAGAAGTGTCGGCCTGGCGGCCGTGACCGTAGTCGTACGGCGGCCGTCGGGCCGGCTGGCAGAGAAGGAGATCGACATGCCGCGGATCATCTACACGCTCGAGGATTCGACCGTATACGAGGTGGACGCACCAGTGGGATACACGTTGATGGAGGCTGCCACCGAGAACGACGTGCCGGGAATACCCGCGGAATGCGGGGGCAACATGATATGCGGAACGTGTCACGTGCAGGTCGAGCCCGAATGGGCGGACAAGCTGGACGGTGCGGGAACCTATGAGGAGGATCTACTGGGATCGCTGCCGAATCACGCCGAGAACTCGCGACTGTCCTGCCAGCTCGAGGTGCGCCCCGAGCTCGACGGCATCGTGGTCCGGATTCCCGGCGTCACCCGCGGCGATCAGCTGACCTGATGCAGTCCGGCAGCGTCGACGAGCACCAGGCGCCGACCCTCTTGCCGTACGAGGTGCTGGCCCTGCATCCCCCGCAGGACCCGCGAGACCACCTCGCGCACGCTGCCGATCGCATTCGCGATGTCCTGGTGAGTGGTACGCGCAACCAACTGCCGATCATCACGAACGGCGATGTCGAGCAGATGGTGCGCCACCCGGGCCCGGACGGGAAGGAACACCCCCCGGGCCATCAGGTGTTGAGTGGTCTCGTTCTCCAGGGCGAGATAGCGGGCAACGGCCATCGCGGCGGCAGCATCCTCGCTGATCAGGCGGTGAAAGCGCTGCGGAGACAGCCGCAGGACCGTACTGTCCTGCAGCGCCTCGGCCTTGATCGAACAGTCGCTGATCGACCTGCCCGTTGCGCTCGTCGTCCCGAGAACGAACTCCGCCAGCCCGATGACCGCACCGGACGATGCATGACTGATGGTGAGCTCGCGACCCTGCGGGACCGACGCGGCAATCCGGATCAGCCCGGACAGGACCAGCGCCGGGGCCGCGCTGTCCGTCGATCTCGCACCACCGTAGAGCGTCTGGCCGGCCCGAAGGGGCACTTCGCGCGCCTCGACGAGGATCGCGGCGGCGGTGTGACGGGGCAGGGCTGCGAGAAAGCTCGATTCCCAAGCGGCACGGGAGGATTCGGGCAGCGAACAGCCATCGGTCGCTGCCGGTGTGCGCGCGGGTGTACGTGTTGGTTCCATGGTGGTTCTCCGTGCGGGTCGTTCACGTGATGTCGACGTCGAGCGAGGTAATGAGCTTTCGGCGCATGATCTTCCCGCTCGACGTCTTCGGCAGGTCGCCGACGAATCGGACCATCCGCGGTCGCTTGTACGCGGCCAGGTGCTGCGCCGAGAACTCGATGATCTCGTGCTCGGTCACCTCCGAGCCGTTCGCGCGGACGACGTAGGCGCAGGCGAGTTCGCCCTTGGTCTCGTCGGGCACGGCGCCTACCCCAACCATGGCCACGCCGGGATGAGCACTGAGCACCCGTTCGATCTCGGCGGGGTAGATGTTGTATCCGCCGGTGATGATCATGTCCTTCAGCCGGTCGACGATGAAGAGGAAACCGTTCTCGTCGCGCCGCGCGACATCACCGGTGCGCAGCCACCCGGCGTCGTCCAGCACCTCGCGTGTCGCGGCGTCGTTGTCGAAGTAGCCCTTCATGACGACGGGACCGCGGATCAGCAGTTCCCCCGCCTCACCCTCGGCGGCCTCACGCGCCGGGTCCCGCAGGTCGACCAGACGCACCTCCATCCCCGGCAGCGGGACGCCGATCGAGCCCTTCGGTCCCTGCGCGTGGAGGGGATGAGTCGTGCCCAGCCCGGCCAGTTCGGTCATTCCCCACAGCTCGATCAGTGGTGCGCCCGATCGCTGCTCCCAGCGTGCGATCGTGGCCTCCGGCATGGTCTGGCCCCCCACGGTCGACCGTGTCAGCGAGGAAAGATCCGCGCTGTCCAGCGCTGCATCGGCCAGCATCGCGGCATACATTGCGGGTACTCCCTCGAACATGGTGGCGCGATGGTCGCCGATCAGCTCGAGGGCCGTCACGGGATCGAATCGCTCCATCAAGACCACCGTGCCGCCCACGAGCCAGGTCGAGTTGACGGCGACATTGCCGTAGACGTGGGGAGCGGGCAGTGCCGTGACGACGATGTCCTCGGCGGTGCGTCCGTGCATGGTCGCGGTGAGTCCGAAATTCTGGATCACGGCGCGGTTGCTCTGCACCGCGCCCTTGGGGTGCCCGGTCGTGCCCGAGGTGTAGCCGATCGTGCATGCGTCGTCGAGTCGCGGCTGCGGCAGCGGAAGATCGGCAGGTGCGTCGAGAAGTGTCCGAAACGCCACGGTGCCGGGCACAGCCGAGGATCCGAACACGATGACAGAGCATTCCTGGGGGATGCGAGTCGTCGCCTGGACGAGCTTTTCCGCCTGGTCCTCGCCGACGAAGACCGCTGCCGAGCAAGCGTCGCGGAGAACGTATGCCACCTCGTCGGTCGTCAGCATGACGTTGATCGGATTGACCACGGCACCGATCTTCAGCGCGCCGTGATAGGCCACCAGCCACTCCCAGCGATTTTGCGAGTACAGCGACACGGTCTGACCGGGCTCGATGCCCCGGGCGTGGAGGGCGCCGGCGACCCGGTTGCTGGCGGACTCGAGTTCGGCGAAGGTCAGGGTCCGATCGACCGTGATCAGAGCGGTCTTGTCTGCGAAGCGGGCAGCGGCGTGTGGCAGGACCTGCGCTGGGCCGTTCAGCATGATTTCACTTCCGTTCGTGGATTTTTGGCGTAGGGCGACAGGCGTCGACCAGCCTCTGTGGTCGACGTCGAGGGAGGGGAGGCGGGGAGCGGCCGCTAGCGGTGTGTGGTCTTCAGGGTTTCGGCGGGCAGCTCACCGAAGCAGTCCCGGTAGATGCTGGCGAAGCGTCCGAGGTGTTTGAAACCCCATCGATTGGCGACACGGGCGACGGTGTGGGTCGAGGGCTCCGCGATCTGCAGGTCGCTGCGAGCACGAGTGAGGCGTACCTGACGGAGATAGGCCATCGGCGTGGTGTCCAGGTGTTTTCTGAAGCCTTCCTCCAACGAACGCACGCTCGAGTGCACGCGCTCGGCCATATCGCCCACCGTGGTGAAGGCCATGGGGTCCTCCTCGATCAGCTCTTGCGCGTCACGGAGCGGACCGATGGGACACGCCTTGGCCGGTCGGTGGATCAAGTCGGAGAAGTTGTTCGGCTGGGACAACACGAGTGACGTCGTGACGACGTCCGTCAGCAGCGCGGCACCTCGCAGGTTCTGCGCGATGCCATCGGCCTGGGTCAGCTCGATACGGAGCATCTCCAGGGCTCGCCCGAGCGCGGCACTGTTGCCGTTCGACAGGTCGAACTCAGGATGGAACTTCAGGGGATCAGCGACCGGTCGACCCAGCATCTGGACCAACTGCCGTTCGAGGAGCTCGGTATCGATCCGCACGGTGATCAGCTCCGTGCCCGGCGCCCAGTTCTCGAAGTAGGTCGGCTCGTGGGGATAGATGATGACACCCCGGCTACCGGAGACGACATGGGTCGAGCGACCCGAGGTGACATCCAGGCTCCCCTCGCTGGCGAGGCAGAGGACATAACACGACGGCGGAAGCGCGGTCACCCGGACATCCGTCCCGAACTGAACCTTTCCGAACGCCAGTCCGGGGAGCCTGGACACCCGCACCTTGAGGTTGAAGTCGCGCGCAGATCCGAGGACGTCGAGGCGCGACGGCGCATACGTCTCGGTGATGATGTCGAGAGCCGTCTCGGGGTGAAGGACCGTCAGGCCGGTGACCAGATCGGTCGTCGCATGTTTGGCCATGGCAGGTGTCCCCTCCGGGTGCGGAGATACTGTCTTACTCACTGTCGCGATCACGATCGTTCATTCCAACCAACAATTCGGTCCGACACTCTATTCTGCGCGACTGTCCGTCCAGGTCAGACGCTCACCGGGGCCGAGGCCCCGAGCCGGGCGGCGAGCCACGCTCCGGCGGCGGCGATGGACCGATCCGCCTCGGGCGCCCGCCCGGCCATGAACTGGTAGACGTGCTGCTGGCCCTCCTCGACGACGAAGGTGACGTCGACGCCGGCCTGCCGGGCACGGGCGGCGAACCGCTCTCCGTTGTCGAACAGACACTCGATGTCGCTGGCGGTCATGTAGACCGGCGGGAAGCCCGTCAGATCTGCGTGGAGCGGGTTCGCGCGCGGATCGGCCGCTGCGCCGGTGTCCTGGATGTAGGCCGCAGCCATCTCCTCACACAGTGGCCGTTTGGCCAGAGCGTCGAACTGCTCGTTGGTGTCGAGCGTGCCGGGCAGGGACTCCAGATCGAGCCACGGGGAGAACCCGAGCACGGCAGCAGGGAGTTCGATGCCGTTGTCGCGCAGACGCACGACCGTGGACAAGGCGAGGCAGGCACCCGCGGAGTCGCCGGCGAAGGCGATCTGTGCCGGCTCGACGCCCTGGTCGAGCAGCCACGCGTAGGTCGCCTCCGCGTCGTCGATGGGCGCCGGGTACGAGAACTCGGGTGCCTGCCGGTAGTCCAACAGCAGCACCTTGCGGTTCGCGGCCTTGGCGAGGTGACCGGCGAGCTTGCGGTGGCTGTGAATACTCTGAACCACGAACCCACCGCCGTGGAAGTAGACGATCACACCGTCCTGGTCGGCGCCCCTCGGCTCGCACCACATGCCGGGCCGTCCGCCGGCGTCGGTGTCGCGGTAGGTGACGTCGGTCGGCTCGCCCGTCACAAGATGGATCTGGTCGAGCAACGCCCGTCGAAGCGCCAGGTCGATGTCCGGAGCGGTAGTCAGGAGTGCGACGGTCGCTTTGTAGTGGGTCTCGAGCGCGGTGGACTGCGGACTGGGCATCGATACTCCTAGTTTTCCAGTGAGGTCACGTGCCGGAACCGGTCACGGACGTGGGTGGTGTGGGCTCCCAGGGGCCCGGGGTGTTCGAGGATGCGGTCGGGAACCGGCCAGGGTGACGAGCCGACGCCGAGGACGGGTGAGACACGGTTTTCGCCGTTCCGGGCGTAGCGGAGGATCCCGCGCCGGTGCCACACGGGATCGTGGGCGACCTCGTCGAGTTCCCGCACGGGTTGGGCGGTGATGCCCCGTTCAGCGAGGACGGCGGTCCAGTGCGCCCGGGTCTGCCGACCGAGGACGCGCTCGATCTGCCCGTCGAGCTCCTCGTCTTCGCGGTGGCCGCCGGCTTCGGTGCGGGGTGCTCCGAGAGCGAGCGCCTCGCGCAGATCGTCTGCTTGCTGCGGCGCGGCGGCGAGAAAGAGCCAGCCGTCCGATGCCTGGTACAGACGCTGCAGCGCAGTCCAACCTCGACTGTCCAGTCCGGAGGGTTCCGGAAGTCTCGCGTCGTCGGGTCCGCCGTCGAACAGGTAGATCGCCTGCTGGAGCGTGGCGACATTTGTCAGAGAGGTGCTGACATGCTGGCCACGGCCGGTCCGGCTGCGGTGGAACAGGCCCAGAACCGCACCGAGGGCGCCCATGATGCCGGTATCGACGTCGCAGATCAGATAGGGCTGGTACATCGGCCACCCGCCGGAACCCCCGTACCGGCTGGACAAGCCGGTGACGGCGACCGCCTGGTTCTCGTGGCCCCGGCGAGCGCGCCACGAACCGCTGCGGGCGTATGCCCCCATGGAGACATACACCAGGTCCGGGCGCGTCTCACACAGCTCGTCATAGCCGAGGCCGTATCGCTCGATGGCGCCGTAGGCGTAGTTCTGCAGCACGACATCGCATTCGTCGACGGCAGCACGCACAGCGGCGAAGTCCTCCCGGTCCTGAACGTCGAGGTACACCGTCTGCTTGCCGCGGTTGGTATACGAGCCGTGGAACCCGTTGTTGCCGTCCGGGGCCGGGTTCGCGATCTTGACGACGTCTGCCCCGAGGTCCGCCAGAAGGCGCCCGGAGATCGGTCCGGCGACGACCTGCGACAGCTCGAGCACCCGCACGCCTGCGAGCGGGGGTTCGTCGGCCGTCGTGATCGGCACACGTGTCCGTGCGGGCTCGGCGACGAGCTGCCGGACGGCGTCCGCGTCGCCGTCGACCCGGCTCCGCGGCCCGAGAACCACCGGCGTCTCGCTGAGCTCCATGGCGGCACCGGCCATCGTCAATCGCCCGAACTCCGGGTCCTCGAGCTCGACGACCGTGCGTGATTGTCGGGCATGGTCGTTCTCGAGCCAGGAGCGCGGCGTCCGGACCTCCGCAGCCGAACTACGGAGCTCGAGCACGATCCGCTCCCAGTACTCGGCCGGGCGGGTAGCGACGAGATCGACGAACCGCCGCTCGGCGACCCGCTTGAGAACAGGATCGGTGAAGACCTTCGCCATGTCTCCCAGTCCGTCCGCGCACCAGGAATCCCACACCCCTGCGGCGACGAGCAGACCCTCGACGAACCGGGGATAGGACACCTGATCGAGGAATCCGCCATCGCTGCACCGGTAAGAGCCCAGGAACGCCTTGGGGAGATCCTCGCGGGGACCGACGAAGTCCGGGAACTCGAGGTGGAAGCCGATGACCTCCAGCATGGCCTCGGAGAGTGGTACCTCCAGGTAGGCTCCTCGCCCGGTGCGTTCCCGGCGGTACAAGGCAGTCACCATGCGGAGGGCGCCGAGGATGCCTGCGGTGTTCGAGGCCAGGGGAAGTGCCGTCAGGAGCGGTCTGCCGGGGTCGTCGAGGGAGGCGTTCGCGCGGGCTTTCCAGTCCCAGTGCTCACGCAGTCGTCGGTAGCCCGCCGTTGCGCTCAGCACGACCCCCTCCCATGCGGGAAGTGTCGAGCGAGGGTCGGCGGCGGCGAATCCCGGCAACGAGCAGTACACCAGGCCGGGATTGGACTCGGTGAGCTCGACGGCACCCAGTCCCAGCTTGTCCATGACGCCCGGCCGGAAATTCTCGACCACGACATCCGCACGCAGACACAGGGCACGCGCCGTTTCACGGTCGGCCTCACGAGTGAGATCGAGAACGATGCGTTGCTTGCCGCGGTTGAGATACGCGTCGGGCAGCCCGGCAAGCCGGGGACCTTCGGGAGGGTCGATGTGCACGACATCCGCGCCGTTCTGCGCCAGAAGTTCGGCAGCGAGCGGTCCAGCGACGTACTGGCCGAAATCGATGACGCGAACGCCGTCGAGAGCACCAGGCATGCGTTTCCTCCAGAAAGTCCACCGCAGAGATTCACGTCACATTCGACGCTGACTCCGAGGCTAGTCACTCGGAAAACGGCGGAATGTCCTCGAGTCGCGCCGGGCTATCCGCCGATCGCGGCGTTGCGCCGGATTACAACCGGCTGGTTGCTTCTGCTTCATGTGCGTGGTCAAGATGCAATCGCCCGCCCCAAGTGCCGATCGCGCGCAGCCGGTCGGATCGCTACGGACACCAGCACACCACTTCGAGGAGCTGTACCGCATGTACGCCATCACCGCGGCCACCGGTCACTTCGGCCGTCACGTCATCGATGAGCTCATCGCGCAGGGCGTACCACCGGCCGATATCCGGGCGGTGGTCCGGACGCCGGCGAACGCGGCCGACCTTGCCGAGCGCGGAGTACAGGTCCGCAAGGCCGACTACAACGAGCCGCAGGCACTTGCCGCGGCGCTGGAAGAAGTCGAAGATCTGCTGCTGATCTCGGGAACCGACTTCGGCAATCGGATCACCCAGCACACCAACGTCATCGAAGCCGCTGCCGCATCCGGGGTACGGCACATCGCCTACACGAGTGTTCTTCGCGCCGACTCCAGCAGCAACCCTGTCGCAGCAGAACATCTCGGCACAGAAGAGGTCCTCCGAACCAGCGGGATCCCTCACACTCTCCTGCGGAACAGCTGGTATGCCGAGGTCTACCTCGACCAGCTTTCCCAGTTTTTCGAAACAGGCACGATCCTCGGGGCGGCGGGACAAGGACGGATTTCCATGGCTGCTCGCCGAGACTATGCCGAGGCCGCAGCCGCCGCGCTGTCCGCACGACCGACAGAACCGGTCACGGTCTACGAACTCGGCGGCGACCCCCGTACCCTCGCCGAACTCGCCGAAACGATCAGCGACGTCACGGGAACCGCAGTTCGATACAGCGATCTGAGCGCGACCGTCTACGCCGCCGCGCTCAATGCCGGTGGACTTCCGTCCGAGGTGGTCGCTCTGTCGGTAGCGATCGACGAGTCCATCGCCCGGGGTGACCTGGCGACCGACAGCAGAGAACTCGAGCGGCTGCTCGGCCGACCGATCACACCTCTGCGCGAGCTCGTCACAGATGCGCTCGATCGTCTCGGAATCACAATGCCGAGGTAGGGGGAGCTGGCGGCCGTGGCCTCTCGCAACCCGCTCTTCCGCGTCGTCGACGGCTGTGAGTCGACGAACGGATACGCCGGGTGGCAGATTCGACACATACACGCCCCTCGAAATGGGACCGGCTGTCTGTGACAGGGCCGTCGCCCGTCCATAGTCGGCCGCTTCGGGTGTGGAAACGCGCGAACCGGGGCACCCTTGGAGAGTCTGTCCCGCGAAGCGACGAGCACGGAGGTGCCATGCCAGACCTGGACGGCGGAACTGCCGCCCCATCCCTGGGCGTCAGCCCGCCCCGAGCGAATCCACCCGACGAGCACGCTCGGGGGACAGGACCGGAACACACCGCCGACGGGCACCTGGTCGAGGCCCAGTCCGAGGACTTCTCCCATGCCAGAAACCTCGCGGTGGATCCCGACTGGTTCAAGACCGCGGTGTTCTACGAGGTCCTGGTGCGCGCCTTCAACGACTCGAACCACGACGGGACGGGTGATCTGCGCGGGCTGACCGAGAAACTCGACTACATCGCCTGGCTGGGCGCCGACTGTATCTGGCTGCCACCGTTCTACGACTCCCCGCTGCGCGACGGCGGGTACGACATCCGGGACTTCCGGGCGGTGCTCCCGGAGTTCGGCACCGTCGACGACTTCGTCACGTTCCTCGACGAGGCGCACAAGCGCGGTATCCGCGTGATCACCGACCTGGTCATGAACCACACGTCCGACACGCACGCGTGGTTCCAGGAGTCGCGTACGGACCCGGACGGCCCGTACGGCGACTTCTACGTGTGGTCCGACACCGACGAGCGCTACCCGGATGCGCGCATCATCTTCGTCGACACCGAATCCTCCAACTGGACGTGGGATCCGGTGCGCAAGCAGTACTACTGGCACCGGTTCTTCTCGCACCAGCCGGACCTGAACTACGACAATCCCGAGGTGCAGGACGCGATGATCGACGTCCTGCGCTTCTGGCTCGACCTGGGGATCGACGGGTTCCGGCTGGACGCGGTGCCCTACCTGTTCGAACGCGAGGGCACCAACTGCGAGAACCTGCCCGAGACACACGCGTTCCTGAAGAAGTGCCGCGCGGTGATCGACGCAGAGTATCCGGGCCGGGTGCTGCTGGCGGAGGCGAACCAGTGGCCCAGCGACGTGGTGGAGTACTTCGGCGAGCCGGAGGTCGGCGACGAATGCCACATGGCGTTCCACTTCCCGCTCATGCCGCGCATCTTCATGGCGGTGCGGCGCCAGAACCGGTTCCCCATCTCCGAGATCCTCGCCCAGACACCGCCGATTCCGAGCAGTGCGCAGTGGGGCATCTTCCTGCGCAACCACGACGAGCTGACCCTCGAGATGGTCACGGACGAAGAACGTGACTACATGTATGCCGAGTACGTCACCGACCCGCGGATGCGGGCGAACATCGGCATCCGGCGCCGGCTGGCCCCGCTGCTCGAGAACGACCGCAACCAGCTCGAGCTGTTCACGGCTCTGCTGTTGAGCCTGCCCGGCTCGCCGGTGCTCTACTACGGCGACGAGATCGGGATGGGCGACAACATCTGGCTCGGCGACCGCGACGCCGTGCGCACGCCGATGCAGTGGACACCCGACCGCAACGCGGGCTTCTCGCGGGCGGACCCCGCGCGGCTGTACCTGCCGACGATCATGGATCCGACCTACGGCTACCAGTCCGTGAACGTCGAGCGGCAGATGAACTCGACGAACACGCTGCTGCACTGGACGCGCCGGATGATCCAGGTCCGCAAGCAGCATCCGGCGTTCGGCAAGGCCGCCTTCACCGAATTGGGCAGCGCCAACCCGGCCGTCCTGTCGTACCTGCGGGAGATGCCGCTCGGCCCGGACCGCAACTACAGCGACGTCATCCTGTGTGTGAACAACCTGTCCCGATATCCCCAGGCCGTCATCCTGGACCTGTCCCGGTTCGCAGGGTGGATTCCGGTGGAGCTCACCGGTTCCGTCCCGTTCCCACCGATCACGGAGGAGGGGTACATGATCACCCTGCCCGGTCACGGTTTCTATTGGTTCGCGCTGCAGCCCGATCCGACGAGGGAAGGCGTCGGCGAACATCCGGTGAGCAGCGAAGCCGAGGCGGCGGTGCAGCCATGAGGGATCCGAACGTGCAGCACTACTCCGATGCGGAGCTCGAGGCCCTGCTGGCCGAGTGGCTTCCCCACCAGCGTTGGTTCGCCGCCAAGGGCAGAACCGTCGCCGCCGTCCGGATCATGCTGCGGGAACCGCTCACCGACACCCCCGCGTTCGGAGCGGACCACCTGCTGGTGACCGTCGAGTTCGAATCCGGCGCCGAGCAGATCTACCAGGTGCCGCTCGGGTATCGCCCGCACCTGCCCGACGAGCTGGCACCCTGGGCGCTGCCGCGGCCCGACGGGAGCGGCGACGACCGCCCCCACGCCTACGACGGCCTGCGCGACCAGGAGATCATCGACCTGTACGCGCACTCGATCGCTACCGGGCAGGTGTATGGCCCGGTCGAGCTGCACACCGTGCCCGGCACGGTCATCGAGGAGGGACTGCGCGGGCGGGCGCTCAGCGCCGAGCAGTCCAACACCTCCGTCGCGCTGGGCGAGCAGTTGCTGCTCAAGCTCTTCCGCCGGATCACTCCGGGCGTCAACCCCGACGTGGAACTGCACCTCGCGCTCGGCGAGGCGGGCTGCCGGTCGGTCGCCCCCGTGCGCGCGTGGATCGACGCCGAGATCGGCGGCGTGCGCACGACGCTGGCGATGGTGCAGGACTTCGCGGCCAACTCCGCCGACGGCTGGTCGATGGCTCTGGGCAGCGTGCGGGACCTGCTGCTCGAGGCCGACCTGCGGGCGGACGAGGTGGGCACGGACTTCGCCGGCGAATCGCAGCGGATGGGCGCGGCCGTGGCCGAGGTGCACGCGCTGCTGGCGCAGTCCCTCGGGACGTCGCAGCGACCCGTCGGCGAGATCGTCGACGGCATGCTGCGCCGCCTGGACGCGGCCGGTGCCGTCGTACCGGAACTGGCGGAATTCGCCCCGGCGGTGCGGGAGCGGTTGGCGGAGGCGGCGGCCACCGGCACGACCACGGTGCAGCGGGTCCACGGGGACCTGCACCTCGGGCAGGTGCTGCGCACCCCGGAACACTGGCTGCTCATCGATTTCGAGGGCGAGCCCGCCAAGTCCCTCGACGAACGGCGGGAACCGGACAGCGCCCTGCGCGACGTGGCGGGGATGCTCCGCTCGTTCGACTACGCGGCCCACCACTCCCTGCACGATGCGACGTCGGAGGCTGCCGCCGCGCAACGCGAGTTCCGGGCGCAGGAATGGGCGCAGCGCAACTCCGCCGCGTTCTGCGACGGCTATGCGGGCGCGTCCGGCGCGGATCCGCGCGAGTCGGCCGCGCTGCTGCGCGCGTACGAACTGGACAAGGCCGTTTACGAGGTGGTCTACGAGGCCCGCCACCGGCCACAGTGGATCCGGCTGCCGCTCAACGCGATCCGTCGGCTGGTGCAGGCGACGTAGGGCTGTGGCCGTCGGTGGTATCCGCCAGGGGATCCTCACCCGAGGGTGCCGGGTCGTCGAGTCCGCCCCGATGCGGCCGGTGGACCG
This sequence comes from Rhodococcus sp. M8, assembly GCF_015654185.1. Classification (NCBI taxonomy): domain Bacteria; kingdom Bacillati; phylum Actinomycetota; class Actinomycetes; order Mycobacteriales; family Nocardiaceae; genus Rhodococcus; species Rhodococcus sp. M8. The sequence goes on along the minus strand of NZ_CP064065.1, from coordinate 5,143,882 downwards.
GGTCGATCGCGGCCGCCCCCCGGTCCGGGGAGGACCCTTTCCGGCGTGGTCGGCGCAGGTCCACGGAGGACCGGTGCCGGCCCGCGGCGGGTGTCGACCGGCCTCTCGCGGTGGCCCGGTGGCGCGGGCCCGGGCCCTCGGACCATCCGTGCACGATGCGTCGGTGCAGGCGTGCCAGGGGTGCCGGCGCCCACCAGTTCGCGTCGCCCATCAGCTTGATCAGTGAGGGAACCAGCAGCATGCGGACCAGCGTGGCGTCGATGACGAGGGCGAAGATCATTCCCAGTCCGATGAACCGCATGATCGTCATCGGGGAGAGCGCGAAGGCCGCGGTGACCGTACCGAGTATCAGCGCGGCGCAGGTGACGACACGACCGGTGAGGGCGGTACCGGTGTGCACCGCCGTCTCGGTCGACGCCCCCGCAGCATGCGCTTCGACCATCCGCGACATCAGGAAGATCTCGTAATCGGTCGACAGGCCGAACACGACGGCGAGGATCAACACGACCAGGGTGGGCTGGACGGGCTCCGGAGCCACACCGATGAGACCGGCGCCGTGTCCTTCCTGGAAGATCCAGGTCAGCAGCCCGAAGGTCGCCCCGAGGCTCAGTCCCGCCATGGCGACCGCCTTGACCGGCAGCACCACCGTGCCGAAGGCCAGGAACAGCAGCAGCAGTGTCGCGCCCACCATGACGGCGATCATGGTGGGCAGCGCCTCGGTGATCGCGTGATTGTTGTCGGCCTCGAGGGCGAACGGTCCGCCGACCTCGATCCGGGTTCCTGCCGGCGGCGCCAGCTCGCGCAGTGCTGCGACGGCCGCGTTCGCGCGCTCGACGTCCGATCGGTCGGTCACCGCCGCGGAGATGACGGTGAAATCCGAGGTCGTGGCGATGGGCTGCGCACCGGTGACCCCGTCGACGGCATCGGCCTGTGCCACGAACCCGAGGCTCGCATGCAGGGGCGGGGGTGAGCCGGCTGTTCCGTGCACCAGGACGGTGATGTCGCCACCAGGTGACCGAAATTCCTGGACCAGCTGTTCGGTGGCCGCGCGAACCGGATTGCCGGGCGGCAGCGAGGTGTAGCTGATCGAGCCGAACCGCGTCAGAAGGACCGGGGCCGCGAACACCACCAGCACGAGGGTGATCGGGACTGCGACGCGCAGCGGATGGCGCATCACCCGGTCGGCGACGGCTCCCCAGAATCGGTGGGCTCGCACCTCGCCGCGCTCGACCGCCCCGCGGCGCCAGGTCAGACCGTTGATCCGGGCACCCAGAACGGCCAGGGCCGCGGGCACGGCGGTCAAGGACAGCAGGGCCGCGCTGAGGGCGGCCGAGATGGCGCCCAAACCCAGCGACCGGATCACCTCCTGGGGAAAGACGAGCATTCCGGCGAAGGCACATACGAGCAGCAGCGCGGAAAAGCACACGGTGCGGCCCGCGGTGAGAACGGTCCGCCGAACCGCGTCGTTCGGCGAGGCGCCGGAGCGGAGTTCTTCCCGGAACCGGCTGACGATGAACAGTCCGTAATCGATGGCCAAACCGAGACACAGAAGGGAGGTGACGTTGAGGGCAAAGGCATTGACCGCGGTGAACATGGTCAGCAGCCGAAGCGTCCCGAGCGCGCTGAGCACCGACAGCGCGGCGACGAGAACCGGCACCGCCGCGGCGGTCAGTCCGCCGAAGATCATCACCAGCAGAATCAGGGTCAGCGGAAGCGACACCGACTCGGCGACGACGAGGTCGGTCTTCAGTTGTGTGTTGAACGAATCGTCGACCACGGTCTTGCCGGTCAGCTGGGTGTCGACTCCGGGAACCTGCAGCACGGACAGCAGATCGTGGTACGGCGGCCGATCACCCGACCCGGAATGCTGCAGGGTCACCGTCGCGAGCGCTCGGGTGCCATCGGCGGAGCGCAAGTACGGTTTCTCGACCACGGGCACCGTCCAGTAGGTGTCGACGCGCTCGACCCGGGTGCGATCGAGAGCGGCGAGGTGCCCGGCCACCTCGGGTCCGATGTCGTCGATGCTCTGCCCGGGTGGGGCGGTGTAGATGGCGACGATGTCCGGCTCCCGGCGGCCGAGGTGCTCCTCCACCTGGTGCGTGACGTGCGCGGCTTCGCTCCCGTCGTCGAGGAAGCCCTCGAACCTCAGATGGGGGAAGACCCCCAGCCCCCATGCGCCGCCGAGGACCAGCGCGGTGACGGTCACGATCAGCACGAGCCACCGGCGTGCGAGAAGAAATGCGGCCCAGCGGGTCATGGCCGTGGCGGAGGCCGGGTCGGGGACGTCGACATCGTCATCGTGCGACCTGATGGACGGCGGCAGCGAACAGGCGTGGTGACCGCGCAGCCAGCGGCACGATGACAGGGCCGAGGCGGGGTTGCCGACGCGCCCACAGCAGGGAGGAGGTCAGCAGGCGTGAGCGCCGCGACGCCCGTGACCATGCCCGTTCGTAGCGTGCCGGTTGCCCGCATTCGAGGCACTGCACAAGGGCGCGTGCGCATTTCAGAGCGACGTCGATGCCTTCGCCGGTGATCGCGTCCACGTATCCGGCCGCGTCGCCGACGAGCAGCACACGGCCCGCGACGCGGGCCCTGGCGTCCTGACGCATCGGTCCCGCCCCCCGGACGGCGGTCGCCGCGGTGTCGGGGAGCCGCTGGGCAAGGGCGGGGAATTCGGCCAGCTGCCGGGCGAACGACCCGCGGGTAGCGGAGAGCAGCGCCACGCCGACGAGGCGGGGACCGACCGGGGTGACGTAGGCCTCGCGGTCGCGGGCCCAATGCACTTCCACGAAGTCGGTCCATGGGGCCACCTCGAAGTGCCGGCGTAGCCCCCACCTGTGGTGACCGGACGGTGGGCGGTCCAGGCCCAGCTGCCGTCGGATGGCGGAGTGCAGCCCGTCGGCCGCGACGAGGTACCGCGCCGTGGCGCCTGCGGCCGTCACGCACCGGGCATCCTGCGTGATCTCGGAGACCCGGCGCTGCAGCACCGGAACACCTCGTGTCACGACCTCGGACTGCAATGCTGCCTGCAGATCGGTGCGGCGCACCCCCAAGCCGTGGCCGTCGCGGAAGACGGCCTCGGCCCGGCAGTGCCCGTCCGTGTACCGGATCCCCCGGAGGGGATGTCCGTCGACCGGCACACCGAGTTCGCGCAGGCAGGCGACCGCGCCCGGCATCAGACCCTCGCCGCAGGCCTTGTCGATCGGCGACGGCCTCGACTCGATCACGACCGTATCGAGGCCGGCCCGGGCGGAATACAGGGCCGTGGCCAGCCCGGCGGGGCCGGCGCCGACGACGATCAGGTCATGCATCGCGCACCAGTTCGCGCAGGGCGGCATTCTCGGCGCGGATCCGCACCCGAAGTACCACGGCATCGAGCGCAGTGAAGGTCACCGCGGTCACCCACGCGGAGTGGACGAGCGGCAGTGCCGCACCCTCGACGACGACGGCCACGTAGTTGGGGTGCCGGAGCCGGCGGTACGGCCCACGGCGGATCAGGGGCAATCCGGGCACGATCACGATGCGGGTGTTCCAGCGGTGTCCGAGGGTGAGGATGCACCACCATCTCAGGCACTGCGACGCCAGGACGAGTGCCAGCATCGGCCGGCCGAGGGCCGGCACGTACCGGCGGCCGACGCCGAACGTCTCGATCAGGCATCCGGCCAGCAGCCCCGCGTGCAGTGACGCCATCACCGGATAGTGTCCGCGGCCGCTCTCCCGGCCCCCGCGCTCCATGCTCCACGCCAGGTTCCGCCGGGACACCACCAGCTCGGCGAGCCGCTCCGTGGCGACCGCGGCGACGAGCAGGAGATAGAACATGGCGTCCGCGCTACCACTCGAGGAGGACGAGTTCGGAGCAGAACCCCGGCCCCATGGCCATCATGAGCCCCGGAGTGCCCGGTTCCGGGGGGCGCTGTTCGAGCGTGTCCCGCAGCACGTGCAGGACCGACGACGAGGACAGGTTCCCCACCGCGGCCAGCGACCGGCGGGTCATCTCCAACGCCTGCGACGACAGACCGAGCTCGGACTCGACCGCGCGGATCACCCTCGGCCCTCCCGGATGGCAGACCCAGGCGGTGATGTCGTCCGTCCGCAGTCCGTGTTCGGCCAGGAACGAGCGGACGTCCGCACCGAGGTACTTTTCGATCACGACGGGCACCTGGGCATCGAGGACGATCTTCAGGCCGCTCGACCCCACATCCCACCCCATGGTCCGCTCGGTGTCCGGGTACAGGTGGCTGCGCGACGCGATCACCCGGGGCCCGCGCGCCCGGGTCCGTTCGGCGCGCCGGGCGCCGACGGCGGCCACCGCTGCCGCACCGTCGCCGAACAGCCCGGTCGCCACGAGATTGGCGATGGAGTGATCGTTGCGCTGCACCGTCAGCGAACACAGTTCCACGGACAGCAGGACGGCCACGTCGTCGGGGTGCCCGAGCAGATAGTCGTACAGACGCGCTGTTCCCGCCGCACCGGCAACGCACCCGAGCCCGAAGATCGGCACCCGTTTGACGTCGGGTCGCAGCCCGACCCGATACGCGATCCGGGCCTCCATCGACGGGGCGGCGACACCGGTGACCGTGGTGGACATGATCAAGTCCACCTCGTCGGGTCGAATCCCGGACTGGGCGAGCGCGCCGGTCACGGCGGCCGCACCCAACTCGATCGCACCTTCGATGAACGTGTTGTTGCAATCGTCGAAGTCGTGCAGCTCCGGATAGCGCTCGAGCGGGCGCACCAGGTGCCGCGTCCGGACCTCGGCATTGGCGTGCAGCCGCTGCAGCAACCTGATGTCGCCGTCCTCCCCGAGGCAGTAGTCGGCGAACATCTTGGTGAGCTCGGCCTGAGCGTAACGGTGCGGTGGTACGACGCCGCACACCCCCGCCAGCGTCGTCCCCTCGACGAGGGGTTTCGGTGTGGAGCGCTGACCCGGACCGGCCCGGGGGTCTGCCTGCAGGTTGACGATGCTCATGAGTGACTCCTCGCATCGCGCGGCTTGTGGCGCCGCGCCACTTACCCAGCTCGACACTTGTCCGGGATCGGGAGCCTCGATAGCCACCCTAGGGGTGAGAAGTGTGACCCTGGGGGTGAGAGCCGGGGGCGCGGGGACGTCCGGTTCGGAACCCGGAACGGCGTCCCGCCGCCGGGGCCACGTCTTCGGAGCGTGCGGCCGCTATGGGACGTGGGCGCCGGACCGAACGATCATCCCTCGGTTGGGGATGCCGGTGCAACTGCTCGGATGTGCAGTCCCGTGTCGGCGAGCGGAGGTGGGCCGGTGGCGGTGCGGGCGAAGCGGCGTGACCTGTCTGCGCTGCGGCCTCATGCGACGTCTGCCGGTCAATTGCCTTCCATCGTGCGAATGGGACTGCGCGGCGCCGAAATATCCGGCAACCCGGGCGGGGTGAGATTCACGATGACTCCCTCGAACCAGCGCCCGTTGCCGATGATGTTCGTGTACATGCGGATGAAGGGGTAGTACAGCTCCAGCGCCCGGTTCAGGTCGTCGTTGCGGGCGTCGAGGATCTGCACGACGCCGCGGAGTTGTTCGAGTGCCGGTCCGATGGTGGCTTCGTTGTCGCGCACGAGTCCGGTCAGTTGCCGGGACAGGCGCTGGGTTCCGGTGAGCAGCTGGGAGATCGCCTGCTGCCGGCTGTTCAGTTCCCCGATGAGCAGTCCGGCGTCGGTGATCAGTTGAGTGAATTCGGCATTGCGGTCGGCCAGCACCCCTGTGGTGTGCTCGGTCGCGTCGAGCAGTCTGCGCAATTCTCGGTCGCGGCTCGCGATGGTCTGTGAGAGTCGGGTGACGCCGTCGAGGGAGGCGCGGATGTCGTCGGAGGTGTTGTCGAATGCCTGGGACAACACCGTCAGGCTCTGGGCGAGTTGGGTGGAGTCGATCTCCCCGATGGTCTGTGCCGCCGCCGAGAAGGCCTCGAGCACGTCGTAGGGAGATGTGGTGCGGTCGCGTGGGATCACCTCCCGCGGATTCAGGACCTCGGAGCCACGGGGGTCGAGGGCCAGGTATTTCTGCCCCAGGATCGTCTTGATCTGTATGGAGGCGGAGGTGTTGTCACCGATCCACGCGTCCTTGGCTCCGAACGTCACCTCGACGTGGTCGCCTTCGAGTTCGACCGACATGACCTTGCCGACCTTGACACCGGCGATCCGGACTTCGTTGCCGGGTCTCAGGCCCGCTGCTTCGGTGAACTCGGCACGGTAGAGGGCGCCGGCTCCCAGGAGCGGTAGCGAATCGAAGGAGAAGACCGCCAGCGTCGCCAGCAGCATCACGAGGATGGCGAGGGCTCCCACCGCGGCCGGGCTGCGAGGTTCGGCCATGGCGTCTGCAACTCCTCCTCGTCGACCGCGATCCGCGTCTCCCCCTGCTGCACATCCGCCTGGGCGGCTCCTTCGTTGCGACCCCGGGCCCGCACGGGATCGCAGACCGCTGCCCAGTCAGTGTGATCACTGTCACTGCGGGTGACAAGTTGCGCACCCGGACAACGGACAAATGCCGCAGGGGCCGGTGGAACAGGGCCGCGTCGCCGACGCCCGCTCGGAGCCGGGCTCGACGACGACCGCGGACCGTGGACCCGTTGCGCAGCACGCGGGACGGTGACCGGTTCCGGTCACCGCCCCGCGTCCCTGCGCGTCGGTGGCAGCGTCAGCGCACCATCAGGTCCAGTTCGTCGTCGGCGACGTCGACTCGGACCTGCCCACCCTCGACGAGCACGTCGTCGAGCAGCAGGTCGGCGATGCGGTCGTCCACGGCGCGCTGGATGGACCGGCGCAACGGCCGCGCCCCGAACTCCGGCTGGTGGCCGTGCTCGGCAATCCAGTCGACGGCGGCCTCGGTGAACTCGATCTCGATTCCCTTGGCGTGCAGTCGCTTGCGGCTGTCGTCCAACAGCAGGTCGGTGATCCGGTGCAGCTGCTCGGTGTCGAGCTTGCGGAAGATCACGATCTCGTCGATGCGATTGAGGAACTCCGGCCGCATCGACTCGCGCAGACGGCCCATCACCCGGTCCCGCAGCGGCTTCTCGGCCGCCTCGGCGTCCCCGGTGCTGAAGCCCAGCGCCCCGCCGCGGCTCGAGATGATGTCCGAGCCGAGGTTGCTGGTCATGATCACCACGGTGTTGGTGAAGTCGACCGTGCGGCCCTGGCCGTCGGTGAGCCGGCCGTCGTCGAGCACCTGCAGCAGGGTGTTGAACACGTCCGGGTGCGCCTTCTCGATCTCGTCGAGCAGCACGACCGAGTACGGGTTGCGCCGCACCTGCTCGGTGAGCTGACCCGCCTCGCCGTAGCCGACGTAGCCCGGGGGCGCCCCCACGAGGCGGCTGACGGTGTGCCGCTCGCCGAACTCGCTCATGTCCACCCGCAGCATCTTGCGCTCGTCGCCGAACAGCACCTCCGCCAGCGCCTTCGCCAGTTCGGTCTTGCCGACGCCGGTGGGACCCAGGAACAGGAAGCTGCCGACCGGCCGATGCGGATCGCTCATGCCGGCGCGGCTGCGCCGCACGGCCCGGGCCACGGCCCGGACGGCCTCGTCCTGCCCGACGACGCGCCGGTGCAGTTCGTCCTCGAGGCCGCGCAGCCGCTCCTTCTCCGCCTGGGTCATCCGCGTCGCCGGGATACCGGTGGCGCGGGAGACGACCTCGGCGATCAGTTCCGCGGTCACCTCGGGCACCTCGGCACCGGCGGGGGCGCCGGTATCGAGACGGGCCTGCACCTCGGTGATCTGGTCGCGCAGTCGCGAGGCCTGCTCGTAGCGTTCCGCCGCGACGGCCCGGTCCTTGTCGGCCTCGAGCCGGGCCAGCTGCTCGCGCAACGCCTTCTCGTCGACGCGCGGTGAGCGCAGCCGCAGCCGGGCACCGGCCTGGTCGATCAGGTCGATCGCCTTGTCGGGCAGGTGCCGGTCCGGCAGGTACCGCACCGACAGGTCCACGGCGGCGTCGAGCGCGTCGTCGGTGTACCGCACACCGTGGTGTTCGGCGTAGCGGTCCCGCAGGCCGCGCAGGATCGCGACCGCGTCGTCGTGGCCGGGTTCGCCGACGGTGACCGGCTGGAAGCGGCGCTCGAGCGCCGGATCCTTCTCGATGTGCTTGCGGTACTCGTCGAGCGTGGTGGCGCCGACGATGTGCAGTTCCCCGCGGGCGAGCTTGGGCTTGAGAATGTTGCCGGCATCCATCGCGCCTTCGTTGCCGCCGCCCGCGCCGACGACGGTGTGGATCTCGTCGACGAAGACGATCAGCTCGTCCGAGTGCGCGGCGATCTCGTCGAGCACCTTGGTCAGCCGCTCCTCGAAGTCGCCGCGGTACCGGGTGCCGGCGACCATACCGGTCAGGTCGAGCTGCACGATCCGCTTGCCGCGCAGGCTGTCCGGGACGTCGCCGTCGACGACGCGCTGGGCCAGGCCCTCGACGATCGCGGTCTTGCCGACACCGGCCTCACCGACCAGAACCGGGTTGTTCTTGGTGCGGCGGGAGAGGATCTCGACGGTCTGCTCGATCTCGTCGGCACGGCCGATGACGGGGTCGATGCCGCCGCCGCGGGCACGCTCGGTCAGGTCTACGCCGTACTTGTCCAGGGTGGGGGTGGCGGACTGCTCCTGCGCCGCCTCGGCGGGCGCGGCGGGCTGCAGGGCGGCCTGGAGCGACTGAGCGGTGATCCCGGCCGAGACGAGCAGCCCTCCGACCCCGTGTTCCTGGTCGGCGGCGAGGGCCACGAACAGGTGCTGGGGTTCGATGTAGGTCGCGCCGAGGGCGCGCGTGAGCTGGTGCGCCTCGAGCAGCACCGTCTTGATCGCGCCGGTGAGGGCGGGAGCGGTGACCGCGGTGCGGGTCTGTTCCTGCGGGAGCCGTTGCTCCACCGCGGCCAGGACCTCGGCGGGATCGGCCCCGGCGCGGGTCATGACCGACCGGACCGGGTCCTGTTCCGCCATCACGTGCAGGACGTGGAGCGCGTCGAGGTCCGTGTCGCCGCGTTCGGCGGCGAATCGGGCCGCAGCGGCCATGAGTTCCTGGGTGCCACGGCTCAGGTAGCGGGTGATGTCGATACGCCCAGGGCCACCAGGCCCGAAGAATGCCGGCATTCCGAAGCCTCTCTCTCGGACTTGAGTCTTTCTCACTCAACTAACGTGTCGGGTCCCCTGTCAATTCCACAGATGGTGTGATGTGCGCCATATCCCCGAGGCCCGAATTTCAGTTGTGCACAACATAGCGGTGCGCTACTTTATTTCTCGTGTCCGACGATCTCGCGCTCGACCGGCAGGTCTGCTTCGCGCTCTACTCCGCCTCCCGGGCCACCACCGCCGCTTACCGCGGCATGCTCGACCGGCTCGGCGTCACCTACCCGCAGTACCTCGTACTCCTGGCCCTGTGGGAACAGGAAAGCCGCGGGGACCACGGCGGCCGCGGCGTCCGCGACCTGTGCGACGCCCTCGACCTCGACACCGGCACCCTCTCCCCGCTCCTCAAGCGGCTCGAGAGCGCCGGACTGCTCGAACGCCGGCGGCAGAGCAGCGACGAGCGCCGCGTGCAGATCCACCTCACCGAGGCCGGGCGCGAGCTGCGCGCCCGCGCCGAGGACATCCCCGCGCGCATGGCCCGCGCGAGCGGCCTCGCGGCCGACGAGCTGGCCGCCCTTCGCGACACGCTCCACCGCATGACCGAGGCGCTGCACCGCCCCGAAACACCAGATCCCCATCCCGCCACCCCACAGGAGAAGCCATGAACGTGCTCTACACCGCCGAAGCACTCGCCACCGGAGAGGGTCGCAACGGCCGCGCCCGGACCTCCGACGGCAAGCTCGACCTGGGCCTCGCCATCCCCACCGAAATGGGCGGCACCGGCGAGGGCACCAATCCCGAGCAGCTCTTCGCCGCGGGATACGCCGCCTGCTTCCACTCGGCGCTGCAGCTCGTCGCCCGGCAGGACAAGGCCGACGTCGCCGACTCGGCGGTCGGAGCACGCGTCGGCATCGGCCGCACCGACGGCGGCGGCTTCGGCCTGAAGGTCACGCTCGAGGTGTCGCTGCCCCACGTGCCGCGCGCCCAGGCCCTCGAACTGACCGAGAAGGCCCACCAGGTGTGCCCGTACTCGAACGCCACCCGCGGCAACATCGAGGTCGAGCTCGAGGTCACCGAGGACTGACCCGCGCGGCTCGCCGCGGTCACACCTGCGCGGCTCGCCGCGGTCACACCTGCGCGGCTCGCCGCGGTCACACCTGCGCGGCTCGCCGCGGTCACTCTCGCGCGGCTCGCCGCGGTCACTCTCGCGCGGCTCGCCGCGGTCCGTCCCCAGGCACGCGTAGCGTGGATTGCGTGTGCAGGCAGGACGGGCCGCGGCTCGCGCAGTTCACCGCGGGACTCGGCTTCACGCTCGACGACTTCCAGGTCCGCGCCTGTCGCGCTCTCGACGAGGGCCGGGACGTGCTCGTCTGTGCCCCCACCGGCGCCGGCAAGACGATCGTCGGCGAGTTCGCGGTGCACCTGGCGCTCGCCGCCGGCGGCAAGTGCTTCTACACGACGCCCATCAAGGCCCTGAGCAACCAGAAGCACGCCGACCTCGCCGCGCAACTCGGGGACGAGCGGGTCGGCCTGCTCACCGGAGACGTCTCGGTCGACCCGCACGCACCCGTGGTCGTCATGACGACCGAGGTGCTGCGCAGCATGCTGCACGGCCGCTCGCCCCTCCTCGACGGGCTCACCCACGTCGTGATGGACGAGGTCCACTACCTCGCCGACCGCGAGCGCGGCGCGGTGTGGGAGGAGGCCATCCTCTATCTACCTGGCACCGTGCGCCTGGTGAGCCTGTCCGCGACGGTCAGCAACGCCGAGGAGTTCGGTGCCTGGCTGGGCCGGGTCCGCGGCGCGACCACCGTCGTCGTCGAAGAGACGCGGCCGGTTCCGCTGCACCAGCACGTGCTCGCCGGGGGCCGGCTGTTCGACCTGTTCTCCCCCACCACCGGTGCGATCGACGAGAACCTCGTGCGGTACGTCGCGCATCGCCAGCTCGTCGACGCCGCCCCCGCCGTCCCGTCGCGTCGCCGGCGCCGCCGCACGGCCACGCCCGGCCCGGCCGGCGTCGACCGGCCCGAGCTCGTCGCGCGGCTCGAGGCCGAGTCGCTGCTGCCGGCGATCTGGTTCCGCTTCAGCCGCAGCGGCTGCGACGAGGCCGTCGCCGAATGCCTGCGCTCGTCGCTGCGGCTCACCGAGGCCGCCGACGTCACCCGCATCCGCCGCATCGTCGACCGGCACACCGCCGGCCTCTCCCCCGCCGACCTCGACGCGCTCGGATTCGCCGACTGGCTCGACGGACTCGAACGCGGCTTCGCCGCCCATCACGCGGGCATGGTGCCGGTATTCCGGCACGCCGTGGAGGAGCTGTTCGGCCTCGGCCTCGTCCGGATCGTCTTCGCCACGGAGACCCTCGCCGTGGGCGTCAACATGCCCGCACGGACCGTCGTGCTCGAACGCCTCGTCAAGCACACCACCGCCGGGCCGGTCCGCCTCACCGCCGGCGAGTACACCCAGTTGACGGGACGGGCCGGCCGTCGCGGCATCGATCGGGAGGGCCACGCGGTCGTGCTGTGGAGCCCGGAGGTGCAGCCGGCCACCGTCGCGGGGCTCGCCTCCACCCGCACCTACCCGCTGAACAGCTCCCTGCGGGTGGGCTACAACACCGCCGTCAACCTCGTCGACCGGCTCGGCGTCGCCGGAGCCCGGGACCTGCTCGGCCGGTCCTTCGCCCAGTTCCAGGCGGAGCATTCGGTGGCCGCGCTGGCCACCGCGGCGACGACGAACGCGGCGACGCTCCACCGGCTCGACGACGAACTCGGGGACGCCGAGGGTTTCGCCGAGTACCAGCAGTTGCGCGAGCGGCTGGCCGCGGCACGCACCAGCGGCACCGCCGACGCGGTGACCGCTCTCGCGCGGGCCGTGCGTTCGCACCCCGGGCACCGGCACGCCGATCGGGAACGCCTGATCACCGTCGCCGAGCGCCGTCGCGCGCTGGCCGCCGACACCGAGGTGCTGCGCGGGCAGGTCGCCGCCGCCACCGGCCGGCTCGTGGAGACGTTCGACCGTGTCCTCGGGCTGCTCGACGAACGCGGGTACATCCTGTCCGACCCGTACACCGGCGAGGCGGTGGCCACCGACCACGGCCGGATGCTGGGCCGGATTTATTGCGGCAGCGACCTTCTCGTTGCCGAGTGCCTGAGAACCGGCGTGTGGGCGGGCCTCGATCCGGCCGAGCTGGCCGCCGTCGTGTCGAGTGTGCTCGGCGAATCGCGACGGCCGGCGCCCGGCGGCGGAGCCCCCACGGCCGGTGTCGACGCCGCGTACCGCGCGACGGTCCGGCTGTGGCGGGAACTGTCCGACGCGGAGCGCCGGCACGGCCTGCCCGCGGGCCCCGAACCGGATCCGGTGGCGATGCGCGCGATCCACCGGTGGGCCCGTGGCGACGGCGTGTCCGCGGCCCTGCGCGAGGCGGCGGAGTCGGATCTGTCGGCGGGCGATCTCGTCCGGCGCTACCTGCGTACCCTCGACCTGCTCGGGCAGATCGGCAGGGGCGAGTGCCCGGTGGAGCCGGCCGGCTTCACCGCGGCCGGGTACCCACAGCGCTCTCCAGTTCGGTGAGCGCGCCCTCGAGGAGCTCGACCAGCCGGTCGAGGGCGGGCACCGCGTGGCGGTCGCCGACCACCCCGAGATCGAGCCGGCCGTCGTTCCCGGTGAGGGTGATGCTCAGCGCCTGCCCGTTCAGCACGGCCGGCACGGGGTAGATGCCGGTCAGCCGCGCACCGTTCCAGTACCGGGTGCGGGAAGGTCCCGGCAGGTAGGAGATCAGCACGTTGAACGGCGGCGGGATCTCGTCGACGAACCGCCGCACCGGCTCGAGCGCGAGCGGGCTCAGCGACAACGCGCTGAGCATCAGGAACTGGGTTCCGCTCAGCGCGGTGACCACCCGGTCGGTGTGGACGAGCGAGTCGGCGATCCGGGCGAGCCGCACCGCGGGATCGGGTTCGTCGGTGGCCAGGCTGATCACCATCGCTCCGACGCCGGGTTCGCGGCCGCCGGGACCGACCGCGGCGCCACCGAGGTTCATCGGCACCGGGAGCATCGCGGTCAGCGGTGCCTCCGGGAGCGCGTACCGCTCGGACAGATACGCGCGCAGGCCGCCGGCGCACATCGTCAGTACGACCGCGTCGATCGTGGTGTCCGCCGACGTCGCAACCGAGTGGAGCCGCTCGATCGGCCAGGAGCGCGCCGCGAGGGTCCGGCCCCGCCCCACCGCGACGTTGAACATCGTGGGCGGCGTCTGCCACGGCAGCGCCACCTGGTGCCGGCGCACGCCCTCCGTGACCAGCCTGCCGATCTCCGGGGTCATCGCGAACACCTCCGCGCCGACCCGGAGCCCGGCGCGCAGCCACGAGGTGGGAAGGGGCGACAGCCGAGCCCGGGGGGCCACCACCTCCGGGCTCCACGGCGCGGGGCAGTCGCGGGCGCCGGGGTCGGTGGACATGCTCCGGTGCAGCAGGCGCAGGCCGGCCGGGCCGTCGGCGAGGGACAGGTGGATCTTCGCGTACATCGCGGTGCGCCCGTCCTCGAGTCCCTCGATGACGTACACCTCCCACATCGGGTGGAGCGGGTCGAGCGGGGAGCCGTGGATCCGGGAGACGAGGGCCAGCAGGTCTGCCAACGAACCGGATCCGGGCACGGCGGTGTGACGTACGTGAAACCGCAGGTCGACGTCCTCGGGACGCGACCACCACGGGTAGCCGGCCCCGCGCAGCGTCCGCACCGGGCGCCGGCGCAGCGGATCCGCCACCTCGCCGTGGGTGAGCAGCGTCTCGTACATGCGACGGGCGTGGTCGTCCCCGGCATCCGGCGGGGGCTCGAACAACGCGAGAGCCCCGAGGTGCAGTGGACGCGACGAGGTTTCGAGCAGCACGAACAGCGCCTCGGGAAGGCTCATCACCTGCATTCCCCCATCGTGGCGCCGAAACAGCCCGCGCGTGCGGTAACCCGGCCATCTCCGCAGGGACGTGCCCGCGACGCGCGGAAATGGTGTGACGTCTCCGCGCCGCGGGGACTACCCCTCGTCCAGTCCCGGACGACGCGGAGACGTAGGGGCCGGCACTCCCCGCTCGTACGTCCGCGCGGACGCCTGGCGGAGTGACCTCCCTGCCGGGATCGCGGCCCGAAGTGACGATAGCAACAAACCGGTCGCACGGTATGTCTTTGGAGCTGGTCCCCCCGTATTTCTTCGCGCGGGCGTGTTTCGACTCGGGAGCGCGTGGCTATAGCCCTTACACGGGCACCGCCCCACGAGAGGTCTCCCGCGCGGCGCGGCGGCTCGCGGACCGTTGGAGCGACAGGAGCGCGGACCATGACCATCCAATCCGCAGGCGGAGGTGGGGGCGGTGGCACGATGGCACGGCCGAACTCGTCCGGCCTCGCCGACGTCATCGACACCATCCTCGACAAGGGACTCGTCATCGACGCATTCGTCCGCGTCTCGCTCGTGGGCATCGAGATCATCACGATCGACGCACGGGTCGTGGTGGCGAGCGTCGACACCTACCTGCGTTTCGCCGAGGCAGTCAACAGGCTCGAGATCTCCACGACCGAGCCGAAGGGCCTGACGGACGTCGTCGGCGGCGTGGCCGGGACACTCACCGAGAAGGCCGCCGAGCACAAGACGAAGGGCGCACTGGACTCCGCCGGCGAACGGGTCCGTGGCCTGCTCGCCGGCAACGAGGACGAACGGGAGCCGGCGCCACGCCGATCCCGCAGCAGAGACCGGTGACGTTCACCTCCGCCGATCGGCGGCCCGCACCCGCCGCCGTCACGGCATGGGTCCGAACTCCTGCCACCGCCGTCCGGTTCCCCGGCGGCCCGGAGCAGGTCTAGTCTCCTCCGGGTGAGGACACGCACCGGTGCGTTCGCGCCGTCCCTGCTGCGGCGCATGGCGGCGCGGGCGACGCTCACTCCTGTCCGGGTCGTGGCGCTGAGCTTCGCCGCCGCGATCGCCGTCGGCACGCTCCTGCTCCTCACGCCCGCGGCGAGCCTGCCCGGTACCGCGACTTCCCTCGTCGACGCCCTGTTCACCGCTACCTCGGCGATGTGCCTGACGGGCCTGGTCGTCGTCGACACGCCCACGCACTGGTCCGGCTTCGGCCAGGGCATCATCCTGGCCCTGATCCAGGCCGGCGGGTTCGGGATCATGACCATGGCCTCGCTCGTCGGCCTGCTGCTCGCGAACCGGATCGGCCTCAAGGCCCGATTGAATACCGCGGCCGAGGTGCGTGCGTCGGGGCTCGGCGACGTCCGCTCGGTCGTCGTCGGCGTCGTGCGGATGAGCGTGCTCATCGAGTCGGTCACCGCGGTGGCGCTCGCCCTGCGGTTTGCGCTCGGCTACGAGGAGCCGCCCCTGCGTGCGGTGTGGCTGGGAGTGTTCCATTCCGTCTCGGCGTTCAACAACGCCGGCTTCGCGCTCTACAGCGACAACATCATCGGATTCGCCGACGATCCGTGGATCTGCGTGCCGCTGATGCTCGCGGTGATCCTGGGCGGCATCGGGTTCCCGGTCCTGTTCGAAGTGACCCGGCACCTGCGCGGCCGCAGCCACCGCTGGAGCCTGCACACCCGCCTGACCGTGACCGTCACCGCGGTGCTGTTGGTGGTGGGACCGGTGCTGGTGCTGGTGCTCGAGTGGACCCGCACCCTGCAGCACTACGACTTCGGCCAGAAGCTGCTCGTCGCCGCGTTCCAGGGCGTGATGCCCCGCACCGCCGGCTTCAACAGCGTCGACTACGCCCAGATGGACCCGGCCACCCTCCTGGTGACGGACGTGCTCATGTTCATCGGCGGCGGCAGCGGCGGCACCGCCGGCGGAATCAAGGTCACCACCTTCGTCCTTCTGCTGTTCGTCATCCTCGCCGAGGCCCGCGGCGAGCGCTCGGTGATCGTCTTCGACCGGCGCATCGACACCCGGGTCCAGCGTCAGGCGTTGTCGGTGGCCCTGATCGGTGTCGCCCTGGTGATGGTGCCGACCATCGCCCTGTTGGCGGGGACCTCGTTCGACCTCAACGTCCTGTTGTTCGAGGTCACCTCCGCGTTCGCCACCGTCGGCCTGTCCACCGGGATCACGGCCCAGCTGCCCGTCTGGGGGCAGCTGATCCTGGTGCTCCTGATGTATCTGGGCCGCATCGGATCGATCACCCTCGTGAGCGCTCTCGCCGCCCGCGATCGCGGCCGGCGCTACGAACTCCCGGAAGAAAGGCCCTTCATTGGCTAGGAAATCCGCCGCCGACGTGGTGGTCGTGCTCGGGCTCGGGCGGTTCGGCAAGTCGCTCGCGCTCGAGCTGATGAGCCAGGGCACCGAGGTCCTCGGCATCGACTCCAGCGACGCCGTGGTGCAGAAGGTCGCCCACCGCCTGACCCACGCCGTGGTCGCCGACACCACCGACGAGGAATCGCTGCGGCAACTGTCGGTGCACGAGTACGGCCGCGCCGTCGTGGGAATCGGTTCCGATCTCGAGGCCAGCCTGCTCACCGCCTCCGCCCTGATCAACCTGGGCGTGCTCAACATCTGGGCCAAGGCGATCAGCAACGCGCACGCGAAGATCCTCACCCAGATCGGGGTGCACCACGTCGTCCGGCCGGAGCACGACATGGGCAAGCGGGTCGCCCACCTGGTGCGCGGCCGGATGATCGACTACATCGAGTTCGACGACGGCTTCGCGATGGTCAAGACGACCCCGCCGGCGTTCGCGATCGGCCGGCGCCTCGGCGACACCGCCGTCCGCTCCGACTTCGGCGTGACCGTCGTGGCGATCAAACGTCCCGGCGAGGACTTCACCTACGCCACCGCCGACACCGTCCTCGCCCCCGGGGACACCATCATCGTCTCCGGGCGGGTCCGGAACACCGAACGATTCAGCGAACTCACCTGACAGCACCGGAACGACGTAGGCTGCAGACGATGTCACCGACAGCGCACCAGGAGCGACCGGACCCCCACCCGGCCGCGGCACCGAACGGCACCGGTCGTGCCCGGTAGCACGCTGAGGACCCGGTTCAGCCGTTCCGACGCCCTGACCGAGCGACCCGACTTCGCGCTGGTGGGCATCCTGCGGGTGCCGCAGCTACAGACCAGCCCGGGCCGGGCGATCGTGCGCCGGATCGGATACGCCCTGATCGCCCTGGCCCTGGTGGTGCTCGTCGTCTACCTCGACCGCGACGGCTACTCCGACGCCCAGGACAACGAACTGTCGTTGCTGGACTGCCTCTACTACGCGACGGTGTCGCTCTCGACCACCGGCTACGGCGACATCACCCCCATCACACCGCAGGCCCGCCTCGTCAACGTCCTGGTCATCACCCCGCTGCGGATCTTCTTCCTCATCATCCTGGTCGGCACCACCCTCTCCGCCCTGACCGAGAGCTCCCGCCAAACCTTCCGCATCCAACGCTGGCGACACCGCGTGCGCAACCACACCGTCGTCGCCGGCTACGGCACCAAGGGCCGCACCGCGGTCGAGGCGATGCTCGGCGACGGCGCCGCGCCCTCGGACATCGTCGTCGTCGACACCGACCCCGTGGTGCTCGACGCCGCCAGCGGCCAGGGCTTGGTCACCGTCCAGGGCTCGGCGACCAAGTCCGACGTGCTGCGCCTGGCCGGGGTGCCGCACTGCGACTCGATCGTCGTCGCCGCCAACCGCGACGACACCGCGGTGCTCGTCACCCTCACCGCCCGTGAACTCGCCCCCGCCGCCAAGATCGTCGTGGCCATCCGCGAATCGGAGAACACCCATCTGCTCCGCCAGTCGGGCGCCGACACGGTGGTGATCTCCTCCGAGACGGCGGGCCGGTTGCTCGGAGCCGCCACCATCACCCCGAACGTCGTGGAAATGATCGAGGACCTGCTCACCCCGGAGGAAGGCTTCGCGATCGCCGAACGCGAGGTCGAACCCGGCGAGGTCGGCGGCTCACCGCGGCACCTCCCCGACATCGTCCTGGGCGTCGAACGCAACGGCCGCCTACTGCGTGTCGGGTCCCCGGAGGTCGAGGCGGTGGAGGCCGGCGACCGGCTGCTCTACCTCCGACGCGTCTCGGACTGATCGGAACGTCCCCGGACCGGCCGGGGCGTCTCGGACCGACCGTGCGGTTGCCGTCCCGGGTTCCGCTATCCGGCCGGGGCGCACAGCCGCGCCGACAGCTCCCAGAGTCCGCGGGCGACAGCCTCGTCGTGCGAGCGCGAATTGGATTCGACGCGCTCGGGGTCGCCCCGCAGCTCGAACAGGCCACCGGGACCGTAGTACCCGCCGGGCTCGACGCCGGGCGCGGTGGCCGCGTACAGCAGCGGCAGCGCTCCGGTCTGCGGGGACTGCCCCACCAGCCGGTTCGCCACGCCCAGGAACACGTCCTGGATCGACTCGGTGTGTGACTGCAGGTTCGTCGAGGAGTATCCCGGGTGCGCGGCCACCGCCACGACCGGGGACTGCTGCTCGGTGAGCCGGCGCTGCAGCTCGTGGGTGAACAGCAGGTTGGCCAGCTTCGACTGCCCGTACGCCAGCCACCGGTCGTAGCGACGGTGCTCCCAGTTCAGGTCGTCGAGATCGATGCGGCCGATCCGGTGCATGCCGCTCGACATCGTCACCACGCGGTCGGTGACGCGCTCGCCCAGCAGGGCGGTGAGGGCGAAGTGGCCGAGGTGATTGGTTCCGATCTGCATCTCGAATCCGTCGACGGTGCGGCGCAGCGGCACCGCCATCACACCGGCGTTGTTGACCAGCACGTCGACCTCGTCGACACCCGCGGCGAATTCACGCACCGATGCCAGGTCGGCCAGATCGAGGCGCCGCACCCGCGCGTTGGGCCCGACCTCCCGGGCCACGGCCTCGCCCTTGGCCACGTTCCGGCACGCCAGCACCACCCGCGCCCCCGCGGCCCCGAGTGCGCGGGCCGCCACCTCGCCCAGGCCGCTGTTGGCGCCCGTCACCACGAAGGTGCGGCCGTCCTGCTTCGGGATGTCGCGTGTGGTCCAAGCCGTCATGTCGGCCACCCTACGGGGAACGGGACATCCGGGAAAGGAACCCGCTCGGCCACCCGCCCGGCGCCGACACGTCGCCGACACGTTCCCGAAACAGGCCGGCGATAGGGTCGCCTCGCTTCCGTCGCCTGTCGCGCCGGAATTCCGAAGGGAGCAGTAGGAGGGGTCCCGTGCCGCCACGTCGCAGGTCGATACTGCTCGACCGGCTCGAATCCGGGACCCCCGGCCGTCCCCAGCAGGCCATCCTCGACGAACTACGCCGCGTCATCCTCTCCGGCGCCGTCCCGCCGGGAACCCCCATACCGGTACCCGAGGTGGCGGAACTGTTCGGCGTCAGCCGCATCCCGATCCGGGAATCGCTGAAAACCCTCATCGGCGAGGGACTCGTCGACCACCGGCGGAACCACGGATACACCGTCGCCCGGCTGACCGCCGCCGAACTCCGCGAGATGTATCTCGTGCGGGAAACCCTCGAGACGGCAGCACTGACGGCGGCGGTGGCGCTGGCCACCGAAGCCGATCACGCCCACGCCGCATGGGTCCACGCACGCCTCGAACGCGCCGTCGCCGACGACGATCCGCACACCTACCACCGCGAGAGCCGCGAGTTCCACCTGGCGCTGGCCGGCCCGTCGCGCATGCACCGGCTGCTGCACATGCTCGAATCGGCTTGGAACATCACCGAACCCGTGCAACCGATGGTGCACGTGTCCGCGGCGCAGCGGACAGTTCTGCATGCCGAGCACGAGCGGATGCTGACAGCGTTCCTGGCCCGGGACACGCCGGGGCTCCTCGCCGCCGCCGACGCCCACAACCATCGGCTCGATTCCGTGATCGCGACGCTGCCCGCCGACGCCGGGTTGCTGACCCCGGAAGATATACCGATCGGGAAACCCACCGGCAACACCTGATCGTTACTGTTCTCCTCATCGGAATTCACCACCGTCGCTGAGATTCCGGGTCCACTGCCTTCCTCGCGGACCTGCGCCGTGCCGAACCGATCGGCGCCCCGCCGGTCGTCGACGCCCAGGAGTACCCATGACCGAATTGATCTCTCCCCGCCGTGATCTGCCGCCCGGCGCCGTGCTCGGCGCCGACGACCTCGTCGAAGCGGCGGGCCACCCCGTCGGCGGCGGGCTGGTCGAGCCGGACTACGACCCGCGGCTCACCAACGAGGACCTCGCCCCGCTGAAGAAGCAGAGCTGGGGCTCGTACAACATCTTCGCGTTCTGGATGTCCGACGTGCACAGCGTCGGCGGCTACGTCACCGCCGGCAGCCTCTTCGCCCTCGGCCTGGCCAGCTGGCAGGTGCTGGTGGCCCTGCTCGCCGGCATCACGATCGTCTACTTCTTCTGCAACCTCGTCGCCAAGCCCAGTCAGGTGACCGGCGTGCCCTATCCGGTGATCTGCCGCAGCGTCTTCGGGGTGCTCGGCGCGAACATACCCGCGATCATCCGCGGCCTGATCGCGGTGGCCTGGTACGGAATCCAGACGTTCCTCGCCTCGGCGGCGCTCGATGTGGTGCTGATCAAGCTGTTCCCGTCGCTGGCCCCGTACGCGGTGGTGGAGGACTACGGCTTCGCCGGGCTCTCCGCCCTGGGCTGGGGCAGTTTCCTGACCCTGTGGGTCGTGCAGGCCTGCGTATTCTGGCGCGGCATGGAGTCGATCCGTAGGTTCATCGACTTCTGCGGTCCCGCAGTCTATGTCGTGATGTTCCTGCTGTGCGGCTACCTGATCTCCCAGGCCGGTTGGAGCGCAATCGATCTGAATCTCGGCTCGGTGACCTACACGGGCCTGGATGCGATTCCGGTGATGCTGGGCGCGATTGCGCTGGTGGTGTCCTACTTCTCCGGACCGATGCTGAACTTCGGCGATTTCTCCCGCTACGGAAAGTCCTTCGCCGCGGTGAAGAAAGGCAACCTCCTCGGCCTGCCGGTCAACTTCCTGGTGTTCTCACTACTCGTGGTGATCACCGCGTCGCTGACCCTGCCCGTGTACGGCGAGCTGATCACCGATCCCGTCGAAACGGTCGCCCGCATCGACTCGACCTTCGCGATCGTGCTCGGCGCCCTGACGTTCACCGTCGCCACCATCGGCATCAACATCGTCGCCAACTTCATCTCCCCCGCCTTCGACTTCTCCAACGTCAGCCCCCAGCGGATCAGCTGGCGCGCCGGCGGAATGATCGCCGCCGTCGGCTCGGTGCTGATCACCCCGTGGAACCTGTACAACAACCCCGATGTCATCCACTACACCCTCGAGACGCTCGGCGCGTTCATCGGTCCGCTGTTCGGCATCCTGATCGCGGACTACTACCTGGTGCGGAGGCAGAAGGTGATCGTCGACGATCTGTTCACCATGTCCGAGCGCGGCGCGTACTGGTACCGCAAGGGCTACAACCCCGCCGCGGTGATCGCCACCGTCGTCGGCGCCGCCGTCGCGGTGATCCCGGTGCTGGTCAAGTCCGCGCCCGGCATGCACACCGCCGCGCAGTACAGCTGGTTCATCGGGTGCGGCCTCGGCCTGGCCGTCTACTACGTCCTCGCCACCCGCACCGCCCTCGCGGTCCGCGTCGGCGACGGTTCCGCCGAACCGGTGAGCGTGGGCTGATCGGAATGCGCATCAAGGTCGTCAACCCGAACACCTCCCGGTCGATGACCGCCACCATCGAGGCGTCTGCCCGGGCCGTCGCCGGCCCGGGCACCGATGTCGAGGCGGTCAGCCCCACGATGGGTCCCGCCTCGATCGAGAGCCACTACGACGAGGCGCTCGCCGTACCGGGTGTGCTCGCCGAGATCGCCGCGGGCGAGGAGGCCGGCGTCGACGGATACGTCATCGCCTGTTTCGGCGACCCGGGGCTCGACGCAGCGCGGGAGATCGCCGCCGGGCCCGTCGTCGGCATCGCGGAGGCCGCCATGCACGCGGCCGCGCTCCTGGGTCGTGGCTTCTCCGTCGTCACGACGCTGGGCCGGACCACCGGCCGGACGTGGGATCTGGCCGAACGGTACGGCCTGCGCCGGTCCTGCCTCGGCGTGCACGCGTGCGAGCTGCCGGTGCTGGACCTCGAGACCGATCCCGACGCCCGCAAGATCGTCACGGAGGCCTGTTTCGAGGCGCTCGACTCGGACGGCTCCGACGCCGTCGTGCTCGGGTGTGCCGGCATGGCCGACCTGTGCGCACACATCTCCGAGGAGCTCGGCGCCCCGGTCGTGGACGGGGTGGCCGCGGCGACGTTGTTCGTCCAGTCCCTGGTCACGCTGGGTCTGCGCACCGGCAAACGGGGCGAGTTCGCCGTCCCGCCGGCGAAGCCGTACGCGGGCCTGCTGGCGCCGTTCGCTAGAGCTCGAACCGCACGCCCGTGAGCTTCTCCGACAGCTCCCACAGTTGCCGGGCGGTGTCCGGATCTCCGGCGCGGCGGCTGTAGGCGGCCACGGTCGGCGGGCCGTACAGCTCGAAGAAGCGGTCCGGCCCGATGTAGCCGCCGGTCACCTCGGGATCGGCGGCGGCCACCACCACGGATTCGGCGCCCTGGGCCGGGGTGCGCTCGAGCACTCTCTTCCCGAGGCGGAACAACTGGTCGAACCACGTTCCGGTGTGCGTGCCGACGTCGGTGGCCGCGTAGCCCGGATGCGCGGCCACCGCCCGCAGCGGCGATCCGGCGGCCGCCAGCCGGCGCCCGAGCTCGAGGCTGAACATCAGGTTCGCCAGCTTGGATTCCGCGTAGGCCAGCGAGCGGCTGTAGTGCCGGCGGCGCTCCCAGTTCAGGTCGTCGAGATGGATTCGCCCGAACCGGTGACTCATGCTCGAGACGGTGACCACGCGGTCGGTGAGCCGATCGAGCAGCAGCCCGGTCAGCGCGAAGTGCCCGAGGTGGTTGGTGCCCATCTGCATCTCGAAGCCGTCCACCGTGCGGCTCAGCGGCACACCCATCACGCCGGCGTTGTTGACGAGCACGTCGACGGTCTCGATGCCCGACGCGAACTCCCGCACCGACGCCAGGTCGGCGAGATCGAGCCGGCGCACCTGCGCGTGCGGGCCGATATCCCGCGCGACCGCCTCGCCCCTGGCCACGTTCCGGCACGCGAGCACCACGTCGGCACCGGCGGCACCGAGCGCCCGGGCGGTGGCCGCACCGAGGCCGCTGTTCGCGCCGGTCACCACGAAGGTGCGGCCCCGCAGGGTGCCGGTTGCCGGCGGGGAGAACCGTTCAGGCACCGATGGAGGACTTCATCATGGGCAGCATCGCCCACAACTGGTCCTGCCAGTAACCCCACGTGTGGGTGCCGGCGGCCGGGAAGTCGAAGTGGGCGGAGTTGATGCCCAGGGTCGCCAACCGCACCTGGAACGCGCGGTTCTGCGCCAGGGCGAGCGCCTCGAGTCCCATCGCGTTACCCGTGTTGAACACCCCGATCGCGGAGTTCGGCCGGTCGTGCTGGCCGGGCAGGCCGCTGCCCGCGGAGATCCACATCGGCAGCCCCCGCATGCTGGGCGCGGCGACGAACGGGTCGTTGCGCAGCCACGCCGAGTTCCACGGCGGGCCCCACATCGAGTCGGCGTTGTAGCCGCCGGAGTCGATCATCGCGAGGCGGATCGCCTCCCGCATACCGGGCGCGGACAGGTTCAGGTAACCGGACATGGAACCGGCGAAGCGGAACTGGTCGCGGTGGTAGGCCGCGAGGATCAGCGCCGCGTTGCCTCCCATCGACAGGCCCACGATCGCGTTGCTGGAACGGTCGATGCCGTACGTACCGGCCAGGAAGTCCGGCAGGTTCTGGGTGAGGAAGGACTCCCACTTGTAGGTGTAGCGCTGGCCGTTGAGGTTGCTCGGCGCGTACCAGTCCGTGTAGAAGCTGGACTGGCCGCCGACCGGCATCACCACGTTGACGCCGTGATCCGACAGCCACGCGGCGTTCGTCTCGTGCTCCCAGCCGCTCACGTCGTTGGTGGCGCGCAGGCCGTCGAGCAGGTACATGGCCTTGTTGCTGCCGTTGTTCGCCAGCCAGATGCGGACCTTGATCTGGCCGACCCCGCCCGGCGCCGGCACCCAGTGCTCCCGCAGGCGGGAGTAGGGGTCCGCCGAGGCGGTGCCCGCGCCGGCGAAGGCCACCGCGAGCGGCAGCACGAGCGCCGCGATCAGGAATCGGACGAGCGTCCGAACCCCCCGACGTCCGGCCTTGGTTCTGGAAGTATGAGTCACACCAGGCTCCATCAGCACATCTGTAGCAACAACAACTGTGGCCCCGACAGTTACGCAACAACACGGTAGAGGTCCACGTCGGCCTGTACGAGGCTTGCACATAATCGTTATCGAGCAAAGCCGAACCGAAAGGCAGGCGCAATGAGCAGCGACCTCGGCAGGCGGCCGGTCACCGTCGGAATCGACGGCTCCGACGCCGCGAAACAGGCCGCGACCTGGTCCGCAGCCGTCGCCGCGCGGCTCGGCACGAACCTGCACCTCGTCCATTCGCTGCCGGGCCCCCGGAATTATTTCAGTGACGCCGCGCTGCGCGCGCGGACCGAATACACCCAGCGCCTCGCCGAAATCGGCCGTGAACTGCTCGACGACACCGCGGCGGCGCTGCACCGGCGGCACCCGGATCTCGAGGTGGTCACAACCGTCCATGACGGCCCACCCGACCTGGCGCTGCTCGAACACGGCGACCGCAGCCGGATGCTCGTGCTCGGAGCCACCGGCACGGGTGCGCTCGGTTCGCTGCTCACCGGCTCCACCGCGCTGCGGGTCGCCAACCGGTCCACCTGCCCGGTCGTGCTCTGGCGGGGCGATCCGGTCCCCGAACCGGGCACGGACCGCCGGCCGGTGCTGGTCGGCATCGACGGCAGCGAGGACGCCGGCCCGGTGGTCACCGCCGCGTTCGACATGGCCGCGGCGCTCGGGGTCGGCGTCCTCGCCGCGCACGCGTGGGGTACCGGGGAGGTGGCGGGCCGCACCGCGGCGCTCGAACTGATCGACTGGGCAGTCGTCGAGGCCGAGGAGACCGCGTTGCTGTCCGAGTGCATCGCCGGGCAGCGCGAGCGGTACCCGGACGTGCCGGTCACCGAGATCGTCGAGCAGATCGGCGCCCGGCACCTGCTGCTGCGACTGGCGACGCACGCTCAGTTGAGCGTCGTCGGCAGCCACGGCCGGGGACTGCTCGGCGGCCTGCTCCTGGGCTCGACGAGTCAGGCGCTGCTGCACCACGCGCCGTGCCCGACCATGATCTGCCGTCCGGGGGTGTGACGATGCTGCGCGGATCGATCCGGCTCGGCCGGGTCGCGGGGATAGAGATCCGGGCCCACTGGTCGCTGCTCGCGACGCTCGGGCTGCTGTCGTGGCTGCTTGCCGGGGCGATCCTGCCCGCCCGGATCAGCGGTCCGAGCCCCGCACAGTTCTGGATCGCGGGCGTCGCCGCGGCGGTGGGCCTGCTGGTGTCGCTGCTCGCCCACGAACTTGCGCACTCGGTGGTGGCGGGCCGCTACGGAGTCGGGGTGGACGGGATCACGCTGTGGCTGCTCGGCGGCGTCTCCGAGCTGCGCGACGAACCCCCGAACCCGAAAGCCGATCTGCGTATCGCGCTGGCCGGACCGCTCACGAGCGTCGGGATCGGCGTCGTCGCGCTGGCGGCGGCCTCGTTCCTCGGCCCGCCCGTCCCGGAGCTGGTGACCGCGACGATCGGCTGGCTCGGCGCGACCAACCTGGTGCTGGCCGTGTTCAACCTGTTGCCGGGTGCGCCGCTGGACGGCGGACGGGTCGTGCGGGCGGTGCTGTGGCGCCGCACCGGCGACCGCCTCGCGGCCGCGAGCGGCGCCGCGCGCTCCGGCCGCGCGGTCGGGCTGGCGCTGATCCTGCTCGGCGCCGCCGAGACGCTCGCCCTCGGCAGCGCGGGCGGCCTGTGGCTGATGCTCCTCGGCTGGTTCCTGCGGACCGCGGCCAACGCCGAGCTCGCGAACGCGTCGCTACGGCATCAGCTCGGCGACACCCGGGTCGGCGACGTCATGACGCCGTCGCCGGTGGCCGCCCCCGCGCGCTGGAGCGTAGCGCAGCTCCTCGCCGTCGCGGCCCGCGGCTCGCACCACCGGGTCTTCCCCGTCGTCGACGACGGCCACCGGCCCACCGGGGTGGTGTCGCTGTCCGACCTGACGCCCGTCCCGGAGGGCGAGCGCACGGTCGTCGCGGTCGCGGACCGGGCCCGGCCGCTGCCCGCGGCGGCGCGGGTGCCCGCCGACGCGTCGCTCGCCGAGGTCGCGAGCCGGGTGCTGCTGCGGCCGGGGCTCGACCTCGTGGCCGTCGTGTCGGGCGAACGACTGGTCGGCATCGTCACGGCGACGGACCTGGTGCGGGCCTGCGATCGCAGCGCGCTGGGCCTGCCCATCCGCCGCACACCGCCGCCGGACGAGCAGACCCGACCCGGGTATCCCTAGTCGCGCCGGACCACGAGCAGCGGGCACGGCGTCGTGTGCAGCAGCGCCCGGCTCGTCGAGCCGAGCAGCATGCCCTCGAAGCCGCCGCGGCCGCGGCTGCCGACGACGAGCAGCCGGGCGTTCTCCGCCCGCTCGAGCAGGTGGCGCACCGGCCGGTCCCGCACGACGACCCGTTCCACGTCGACGTTCGGATAGTCCTGCGTGCGGCCGGCGAGGGACTCGGCGAGCACGACGCTCTCCTGCTGGTCGACGTCCTCCCAGGTGGCTCCGGGCGTGCCGGCGACGACGTCGACGAGGTCTCGGTCGGACCATGCGTGCACCGCCACCAGCGGCGCCTTGTAGCGGTCGGCGGCCTCGAACGCGACGTCGAGGGCGTGCAGGCTCGCCGGCGAGCCGTCGACACCGACCACGACGGGGCCGTCCGCGCCCCGTCCGCTCTCGTCGGGCCCGGGGATCACTGCGACGGGACAGTGCGCGTGCGCGACCACCGCGGAGGTCACCGATCCGACCAGTCCGCCGGTGAACTCGCCGAGACCGCGCCGGCCGAGGACGAGCATCCGTGCCCGACCGGAATACCCGAGCAGCGCCTGTGCGGCCACCAGGCTCGACTGTTCGGTGCGTACGGACAGCTCGGGGTGCTCGCGTTCCACGGTCTCCGCGGCGGACGCCAGGTTCCGTCGCGCGGTGAATCGCAGTTCGTCGAAGAACGGCGACGAGGCGCCGATCCCGCCGGCGTTCGCGCTGGAGACGAGCAGCAGCGGCGCCCCCGTGGAGGCGGCCTCGCCGGCCGCCCACCGCAGCGCGGCACGCGCCGGCGCCGATCCGTCGACCCCGACCACGATCGGCGCATCATTCATCGCCCGCTCCTTGTCCCGTTCCGTCCGGATCTTCCGCCACCAGTGTCGCCATCCTGCGGTCGCCGCGCGGTCGGTTGGCGGAAACAGTTACCGTGCGGGTGTGCGCCGTGCCCCGCTGCCCGTCCGCGACGGACTGAATCCGACCCGCCTGTGCCTGCCCGACGGCGGCTCCTGGGCGACGGTGGCGGAGTTTCTGCTGGCGCGCTTCCCCGCCGACGCGGCACGCGTGCAGGAGAAGGTCGCGGCCGGTGAGGTCGTCGACGGTGCCGGCGCGGCGATCACCGGGAACACCCCGTACGCGGCAGGCCGATTCGTGTACTTGTACCGCGATCCGCCGGTCGAGGAGCGGGTGCCGTTCGAGATCGATGTCCTGCATCGCGACGAGCATCTGCTGGTGGTGGACAAGCCGCACTTCCTGGCGACGACACCGCGTGGGTCGTGGGTGGCCGAGACGGCGCTGGTGCGGCTGCGCCGGGAACTCGACCTGCCGGAGCTGAGCCCGGCCCATCGGCTCGATCGACTCACGGCGGGCGTGCTGGTCTTCACCGTCCACGCCGGTGCGCGCCGGGCCTACCAGTCGCTCTTCGATGCCCGCCGGGTCGACAAGGAATACGAGGCCGTGGCCCGGCACGTGCCCGGGATGCGGTTTCCGCGCGAGGTGCGCAGCCGCATCGTCAAGGAGCGCGGCGTGTTGCAGGCGCGGGAGGTGCGGGGTGAGATCAACGCCCTCAGCCGCGTCGAACTGCTCGAAACGGACGCCGGGCTGGGCCGTTACCGGTTGCTGCCCCGCACCGGCAAGACGCACCAGTTGCGCGTGCACATGAATTCGCTCGGCCTGCCGATCCTCGGGGACAACCTGTATCCCGATGTATATGACGTTGCGCCCCAAGACTATTCACGACCACTGCAGTTGCTGGCCCGCGCGGTGGAGTTCGACGATCCGTATACAGGTCGACGGACCCGCTTCGCCAGCGCCCGAAACCTGGCAGCATGGAGGCACAGCACACCAGGACCCCGTTGATCGCACGGGCTCACGTCTTGGAGGACCCCATGGATAACGGCACCGTCTCGCGCACCTACGACGGCCGCGTCGCCCTGCGCTTCCAGCACGCCTTCGCCCATCCCCCGGACCGCGTATGGCGGGTCATCACCGACCCCGAGTACCTACGCGCCTGGTTCCCGGCCCGCGTAGAACTGGATCTCACCCCCGGTGCCCAGCTCGTCTTCCATGCCACCGAGCAGCAGGCCGAGCGCCTCGGGCTGCCCGCCGACCACACCGCCACGGGGACCGTCATCTCCGTGCATCCCGGGCGCATCCTCGAGTACATGTGGGACGCCGAGGTCCTGCACTGGGAACTGGTGCCGGACGGGTCCGGGGGCTGCTGGCTGACGCTCACGCACACCGTCGAGGACGAGGACTCGGCCTACGCGCACGGCGCCGACTGGCACGCCGGGTTCGAGGTGCTCGAGGCCCAGCTGGAGGGCCGGGACGTGAACTGGTCGCCGTGGGAACGCGCCCGGGAACTCGCCGACAAGTACCGCAACCCGTCCGACTGATCCCACTCGGCCGGTTGCCGGCGGCTATCCGTCCCGTCCGCTCCGGTCGACGAAGACCTCGTCGACCGGACGTCGCGACGTGGTGGGCAGTCCCCGCGCGCTGCGGGCCCCCAACCGGATCACCACCTGGGGAAATCCCGCGACCTCCCCGGTCCGCGCCGTCGCCGTGCGCACGATGCCGCGGCTGGCCTCGATCTCCGTCACGTGGGTGAGCGGGCACGTCGCTAGATGCGCCGCGGTGGCCTCGAGCAGTACCGCGGACATCGCCTCCCCCGCCCGCAGCCAGTCGATCCGCTCGTCGGCCCGGGTGCTGAGCACCGCCAGCGCCGACGCGTCCGCCTTCGGTTGCGCAGTGTCCAGAGTTCCTGCGCCCGTGGGGAACCGCCGTCCCACATCGATGTCCCCGGCGGCCTCGTCGTCGAGCAGAGCGGACGCCGGCACGCCCGTGTCGCCGGGCTCCGCGCGACCGGTCCACCAGGCCAGCTCCTGCCGGTAGGCCTCGTCGCCCTCGCGGATCGCCGCGCTCAGTTCCGACGCCCGCGCGAGGTCCGAGCGGGCCTCGGCGTCGAGGATCGACAGCGACGCCCCCTCCCGGCGGGCGGCGTTCTCCAGATCCACCAGGCTCTCGCGCAGGGTCGTGGGCGCCGCGAACGGCCGCCGGTCGGTGTGCCGGGCGTCGATCGCGAGGGCGAGGGCGGCGTCACGGGCGTCGACCGTGTGGGGCCGGTCGAAGTCGAGAACGGCCAGCAGGTCCGGTCGCGACGGATCCGGAAGCCGGGTCACGGTGGGGATCCACGACGCGGCGGACAGCGCGACGCGGGCGTGGTGCAGTGCCGCCCCGCAGCCGAGAACCAGCTGCCGGCCGCTCGGATCGGTGTGGCCGAGCATGCGCTCGGCGACGGCATACAGTTCGAGCCGTTCGCCCGTCCACTCCCAACGCCACGGCTGGCTGTTGTGCAGGGACGGCGCCCGGCACGCCGACTCGACCGCATCCCGGATCGCCGCGGTGTCCGGCCGGATCTCAGTAACCATCGTTGTCTCTCCCCCAGCCGCTCGACTCGACCGCATGCCGCTCCACGGACTCGACGATCTGCGCGGCCCAGGTCCCGATCGCGTCCCAGTCCCGGAAGTCTCCGGTGCGTCCTCCGGTCATGCGGGCAACCACGCGTTCGCCGGCGCCGAGCACCTCCGGATCCAGTTTCCCCGCGAACATCCGGTGCTCGCGCGCGCCCGTGCGCTCCGTCGCCAGGGAGGCGTCGTACGGCCTGTTCACGGGGCGGTCCTGGTCGCCGATCGGGCCCGAGGAGAACAGGAACACGGCGCGCTCCCGCAGCGCGCCGGCGTGCCGATCGACGAAGGTCTTGGCGGGATGCAACCAGTGCCCGAGGTAGACGGCGCTGCCGAGGACCACCGCGTCGTAGCCGTCCACGGCGTCGACCTGCTCGGGCGCGACGACGTCGACGTGCGCTCCCTTGTCGCGCAGGGCGGCCGCGAGCGCCGTGGCGATCTCCGTGGTGGAGCCGTGCCTGCTCGCCGCCGTCACCAGAATCCTCATCTGTGTCCTCCCCGGCCCAGGTTATTCGATGATCGCCCGACGGGCACGCGGTCGGACAGAGTCGAAGGGCCCCGCTCCCGGGCCGGCCGCAGCCGGGCCGTTGCGGCGATCACGTGCGACGGGCACAGGTCGGTGCCGGGGTGGCAGAGTGGTCTGACGAACGCCGCCGACCAGCGCGACGAGGACACGCAGGGCAACCGCCGGAACAGGAGTCGGATCGCATGACCACGCCGCCCAGGATCGATGCGGTTCAGGAATCGGAACGCAAGTACGCGGTCGGGCACGCGCAGCAGCTGCCGGACCTGTCGGGCCTGCCCGGCGTCGACGGACACCCCGAACCCGACCTTCAGCAGCTGTCGGCGCGGTACTACGACACCGACGATCTGCGACTGCTGCGCGCCGGGATCACCCTGCGCCGCCGCGAGGGGGGTCACGACGCCGGCTGGCACGTGAAGCTCCCCGCCGGCACGGACACCCGGACCGAGGTGCGCTTCCCCCTCGGCGACGACACCGCCCGGCCACCGGCCGAACTGCTCGCCCTCCTGCACGGGGTGCGCCGTGCGCGTCCCGTCGCGCTCGCGGCGGTGCTGAACACGCAGCGGTGGCGCCACCGCCTGATCGACGACGAGGGGCGGGCCCTCGCCGAGATCGTCGTCGACGACGTCGTCGCGACCCGAGGGGAGGGCAGCGAGCCGCAGCGGTGGCGCGAGATCGAGGTCGAGCTCGCCTCGGCCGGAACCGATCTGCTCGATGCCGTCGAGGATCGGCTGACCGCCGCCGGAATCGAGCGCGCCCCGAATCCCTCCAAGCTGCATCGGGCGCTCGCCGATCTGCTGCCCACCGAGGAGCCGGTGCCCGGCCCGGCCGGGCACCTGCGCGACTACCTGCGCGGCGAGTTGCGCACCCTCGAGCTCGCCGAGATCGGCGTGCGCCGGGACGCCCCGGACGCCGTCCACAGCATGCGCAAGGCCCTGCGCCGGATCCGCAGTGCCCTGCAGACGTATGCGGGAACCTTCGCGATCGACGACAGCCTGGTCGACGAACTACGTTGGACGGGAAGGAAACTCAGCCCCTCACGCGACCTCGAGGTGCAGTGGGAGCGCATCGTGGACCGCGTCGCGGAGGTGCCCGTGGAAGCGCAGCGCGAGGCCATCCGCGCCCGCATCGACGAGTACTTCTCCGCCCGGTCGGACGCGGCCCGGCTCGAGGCCGTCGGCACTCTCGACTCGGATCGCTACGCGGCCCTGCTGGGTTCGCTCGACGCACTGATCGACGGGCTGGCGAGGGGGGCAGTCGGATCCGGTCCCGGCGAGCAGCGACGACAGGTTCGCCCGAAGGACCTCGACCGCGCCCTCGCCCGCCTCGCGAAGAAGGTCTCGCGCCGGGTCCGCAACGCCGGGGAGGCAGCCACGCACGCCGAGCGGGACGAACTCGTCCATCGGGCCCGCAAGGGCGCCAAGCGGATGCGCTACGCCATCGAGGTGCTGCGGCCGCTGCATCGCAAGCGCGCCCAGCGCGCCCTCGATCACTTCGACGACTTCCAGGATCTGCTCGGCGAATTCCAGGACTCGGTGGTCGCCCGCGAGCACCTGCTCGACATGGTCTCCGAGCAGGACCACACCGCCGAGTCGAGCTTCGGCCTCGGGATCGCCTACCAGCGCGAACTCGAGATCGGTGAAGCGCAGGTCGCGCAGCTCGAACGCGCGTGGAAGCGGGCGCGGCGGGCGGCGAAACCGCTGTGGAAGTGAACCACTGCCGACCGGGTCCTTGTCCCCTGGCCGACCACCGCCGAGAAAGGGCATGCTGAGCCCGGACGACGGAAGGAGGCGCGCATGAGCACCCCTGGAGAGATGCGAGCATGGCGTGTCGACATCCCACGCCCCGCGGCGGAGCATCCGCTGCGGCCGGTCCGGGAACCGATTCCCGAACCGGCGCCCGGGGAACTGCTGGTGCGTGTCCTCGCGTGCGGGGTGTGCCGTACCGACCTGCACGTGAGCGAGGGCGACCTGCCGGTGCACCGGCCGCACGTCGTCCCCGGCCACGAGGTCGTCGGCGAGGTGGTCGGTGGCGACCTCGGCGAGCACCGGGTAGGCGACCGGGTGGGCATCCCGTGGCTGCGCAGCACGTGCGGCCGGTGCCGGTACTGCCTGCGCGGGGACGAGAACCTGTGCCCGAACTCCACCTACACGGGCTGGGACGCGGACGGCGGTTACGCCGAATATGCGACCGTCCCTTCCGCTTTCGCACTGCCGCTGCCGTCCGGGTACGCCGACGCGGAACTCGCCCCCCTGCTGTGCGCCGGCATCATCGGCTATCGGGCGCTGCTGCGCGCCGAGGTTCCGGACGGCGGCGTGCTCGGCCTGTACGGCTTCGGCGGCAGCGCCCACCTCGCCGCGCAGGTCGCCCTCGCCCGGGGCGCCCGCGTGCACGTCATGACCCGCGGCGAGACCGCCCGGCGGCTCGCCCTCGAACTCGGCGCGGCCTCCGCGCAGGGCGCATACGACGAGCCGCCCGAGCCGCTGAACTCGGCGATCCTGTTCGCCCCCGCCGGGGAACTGGTGCCCACTGCCCTCGCCGCACTGGACGCCGGCGGCACGCTCGCCGTCGCCGGCATCCACCTCAGCGACGTGCCCCCGCTGAACTACCAGCAGCACCTGTTCCGCGAACGCCAGGTGCGCAGCGTCACGGCCAACACCCGCTCCGATGCACACGAGTTCCTCGGCTTCGCGAACGAACACCGCCTGCGCGTCACCACCACCGCGTACGGGCTCGACCGTGCCGACCGCGCGCTCGAGGACCTGTCCGCGGGGCGTTTCGGCGGCGCGGCGGTCCTGGTTCCGTGAAACACTCGACATGCGCCCCCGAGCGCGGAGAATGCACCGAGAAGGAGATCGAATGAGCACACTTGCCAACCGGAATGCCGTCGTAGCGGGCGTGGACGGTTCCGCCGTCGCCACGAGTGCGGCCCGGTGGGCGGCCGCCCTCGCCGCTCGTCTCGGAGCGCCCCTGCACCTGGTGCACTCGCTGCCCAGCGAGGGCATCTTCTACAGCGAGGCCGCGGTGCTCATCCAGGCGCAGATGGTCGACCAGCTCCGGGAGGACGGCGAAGCGATCCTGTCGAACGTCACCGACGTGGTCCGCTCCGACCATCCGGATCTCGAGGTGCAGAGCTTCATCGGTCCGGGCCCCGCCGCCAACTCACTGCTCGAGGCCGCCGAGGACGCCCGCCTCGTGGTAATGGGCGCCACCGGTGCCAACGCCGTGGAGAATTTCCTGCTCGGCTCGACCGTGCTGCGCGTGGCCAACCACGCCCCGTGCCCGGTGGTGGTGTGGCGCGGCGACACAGCACGACCGCTGCCGGACACCCGGCCCATCGTCGTCGGCGTCGACGGCAGCGAGCTGTCGACGGCCGCGGTCGGGCACGCCTTCGAGTACGCCTCGCTGTTCGGTGTGCCGCTGGTCGCGGTGCACTCCTGGATCGGGGACGCCGCCCTCGGCGTCGGCACGGTCGCGACGCTGGTGGACTGGGAGGCGGTGGGTGAGTCCGAATCCGCGGTCCTGTCCGAGACTCTCGCCGGCTGGCACGAGAAGTTCCCCGACGTGGAGGTCCGCCGCGTCGTGGACCGGGGCCCCATCGCGAAGGTGATCCTGCGCCAGCTCGAGGACGCACAGCTCGTCGTGGTGGGCAGCCACGGCCGCAGCCAGTTCACCGGGGCACTGCTCGGGTCGGTGAGCCAGAACCTGCTGCACAACGCGCCCTGCCCGATCATGATCAGCCGCAAGAAATGACGACCGGCCGGTGCCGCCCGCCGCCGGGCGGCACCGGCTCAGGCCGTCACGGTCCCGAACGCCATACCCACCGCGTACGTCACGATCATCGCGAGCGCACCGCCGATCACCACGCGGGACGTCGCCCGGCCGCGGCGCGCGCCGCCGAGCCACGCGCTGACCGAACCCGTCAGGGCCAGCGCCACGAGCACCGACACGAACGTGACGGGGATCCGCAAGCTCGCCGGGGGCAGCACGATCACGAGCAGCGGCACGAGGGCGCCGACGGTGAACGAGACCGCCGACGACAACGCCGCGGCCCACGGATTGGCCAGCGCCTCGGGATCGATGCCGAGTTCGACCTCGGCGTGCGCGGCCAGCGCGTCGCGCTTGGTCATCTCCTTCGCCGCGGAGCGCGCCGTCGCCCTCGACATCCCCTTGCCCTCGAGCAGCGCGGTCAGCTCCTCGAGTTCGGCGTCCGGCATCTCCTCGAGCTCGCGACGTTCCTTGTGCAGCAGCGCCCGCTCGGTGTCACGCTGCGTGCTGACCGACACGTACTCCCCCAGGGCCATCGACACCGCGCCGGCCGCGAGCCCGGCGAAACCCGCTGTGAGGATCGTCGATTCGTCGGTGGTGGCGGCGGCCACACCGACGACGAGGCCGGCCGTGGAGACGATTCCGTCGTTCGCGCCCATCACGCCGGCGCGCAGCCAGTTCAGTTTCGCCGAGATGCCTCCGGAGTGCGGCTCGACGTCGGCGTGATTGAGGGAAGGATCGGTCGACATGCCGCCAGGCTAGGGCGATTCCGCGCGCCGCGGTAGCAATGCGAGCCTGTCCTCACCACGGTCCCGGACCGAGTTCCCGCTCCAGCCACGCGGCATCGGGGAGGGCGCCGTCGCTCGTGTCCACGACGCGAGCCGTGGGCCACTCGTCGCGCACGTGCAGCTGCTCGTCCAGGACGGCGGGCGTGGCGTCGGACGCGTCGTCGCCCCGCTCGCGCCGGGCCACGATGCGGCGGACCAGCACCGCCGGGTCCGCCCGGCACTCGATCTCGACGAGGTCGGCGGTCGCGGCGGCCGCAACCGCACGCGCCGCCGCGCGACGAGCCTCGGTGAGCCACGTCGCGTCCAGCACGACCGACTCGCCGTGGGTGAGCGCGACGGCGGCGCGGCGCAGCACCTCCCCGTAGGTCTCGTCGGTGTGGGCGGCACTGTAGAGCCCGGCACCGACGGCGGCGGTCGCATCGGCGGTCGGGGCGAGACCGGCCAGTTCCTTGCGGACCACGTCGCTGCGCAGCACGGTCGCACCCAGGTGCTGCCCGGCGAGATGGGCCACGGTGGTCTTGCCGGTGGCGGACAGACCTCCGACGACGACGAGGCGGACCCGGCCCCGGTCGAGGTTGCGCCGCGTCTGGTCCAGGAACGCGAGCGCGCCGGCGCGCGAGTGCTCGTCACCCTGTTCGTGCCGCAGCGCGGCGACCTTGGCCCGGACCACGGCCCGGTACGCGATGTAATGGTGCATCAGCGACGGCGGGAACGCGTCGGCGGAGAACTCGGCATAGGCGGGCAGCAGCTGCCGCGCCGCCGCCTCGCCGCCGAGCCGTTCGAGATCCATCGCGAGGAAGGCGATGTCGAGTGCGGCGTCGCCGTAGCGCAGCCGGTCGTCGAACTCGAGGCAGTCGATGATCCGGGGGCCGTCGTCGAGGCAGAAGATGTCGTCGGCGAGCAGATCACCGTGGCCGTCGACGGCCCGCCCGGCGGCGATCCGCTCGTCGAGCACCCGTCCGCGGCCCGCGAGATAGCGGCCGGCCATGTCCCGGATCGCGGTGAGCGCGTCGCCGGCCTCGGCCCCGACGGGCAGGCGGTCGAGGTGGTCGAGGCTCTCGCGCCACAATCCGTCGAGGAACTGCGCCGTGGCACACCGGTCGATGGCCGGATCGCGCGGCGACGCGGCATGCAGGGCCGCGACCTGCCGCGCGACGGCGGTGACGACCCCGGCGACGGGCTCGCCCCGCTGCACCAGCGCGGCGAGCCGCCGGTCGTCGGGCAGCCGGCGCATCTCGACGAGGTGCTCGCACACCTGCCCGTCGGGCCCGCGCACGTCGGCGACGCCGAGGTAGACGTCCGGGGCGAGACGCCGGTTGAGTTCGACCTCACGGTGGCAGGCCCGCTCCCGCGCCTGCCGGGTCCGGTTGTCGAGGAACCCGAGATCGAGTGGCTTCTTGAGCTTGTGCACGCGGCCCCCGACGAAGAACACCACCGAGGTGTGGGTCTCGCGGATCGCCGCGTATGCGGGTTCGGATCGGTCGGTGCCGGTCACGGAGTTCCTCCCCGATGAGGCTTGTCGAACGTCGGTACGCTGCCCACCTTGCCTCAGGGTGGACCGGATCGCGCGCCGGCAGAAGTGCCGAAGGTCTCTCGTGTGGTTGCACCGGAGCCGGTGCCGGAGACGCGGTACGTTTCACTCGGGCTATCCGGGAATGGGGTGACATGAGCACGAACGGGCGAGGCTCGGAATCCGGGAGACAACCGACGGTGGTCGTCGCCGAGACGACGACACCGATCGAGCGCAAGCTGATCGCGAGCTGGCTGCGGTCGGACCGGGTGCCGAAGGAGTACCGCGCCGACGGACCGGTCGAGGAGATGGAACTCGACCCGCGCCGGCTCGCGCGCGATCTCGTGAACCGGGACGACGATCCCCTCGTGCTCCCCGTCGGGGTGGTGTGGCTGCCGGAGGCCCGGGACGGCGAGCGCCGGGTCCGGTTCTCCGACGTCGTGGCGCTGACCAACCCGCGCAGCCCGAACCGGCTCCTGCAGAAGTGGCTGGTCGGGCGGTCCCCCGACCGGTATCGGATCGTTCTCGCCGAGCCGGCGCGGCTGAGCGAGCTGCGGGCCCGGCACCTGGCCGAGGACGGCGACCCGGCACCCGAGTCGTTCGCCCGGTTCGTGACGCACCGCGCGGTGGTGGGCCTCGACCGGGCCGAGCGTGCCGTCATCGGCGACCGGTACAAGGTGCCGAGGCTGGTGGCGGAGCAGATCATGGATTCGGCGTCGTTCCGGCGGCGGCTCGACGCGATCAGCACCGAGCACAACATCGCGCCCGAGGAGGTCCGGTTACGAGCGACGTCCGCCCTCGGGGAACTCGTCGCCGTCCAGTCCCGGCTGGTGACCGACCTGTTCACCGAGATGATGCGCCCGCTGCACTCCGCGGCGTGGACCGTGCACGCCGACGAGTCCGGGCTGCGGAGCCTGCGCGACGTCAACCGCCGGTATCCGCTGGTGTTCCTGCCGTCGCACCGGTCCTACGCGGACGCGTTCGTGCTCGGCGACGTGCTGGCCCGGAACGATTTTCCGCGGAACCACCTCATGGGTGGCGCCAACCTGACGTTCTGGCCGATCGGCCCGATCGCCCGGCGCACCGGCACCGTCTTCATCCGCCGTAGCTTCGGCGACGACGCCGTCTACAAGGCGGCGCTCGAGGAGTACTTCGCGTATCTGCTGACCAAGCGGTTCAACCTCGAATGGTATTTCGAGGGTGGCCGCACCCGCACCGGCAAACTCCGCGCGCCCCGCTACGGCCTGCTCAACTATGTGGCCAACGCCATCCGGAGCGGCCGGGTCGAGGACGCGATGCTCGTGCCGGTGTCCATCACCTACGAGGGGCTCGCCGAGGTCGCGGCCGTCGCGGCCGAACAGACGGGCGCCCAGAAGAAGCCCGAGGGCCTGGCCTGGCTGGCCCGGTACGCGCGCAATCAGCGGCGCCGTGCGGGCAACGTGTACGTGCGGTTCGGCGAACCGCTGTCGATGCGCTCGCAGCTCGCCACGAGCGGGGATCCCGAGCTGTCCGGGAAGCCGGCCGAGCCCGGGAGCGAGCGCAGCCGCAAGGCGCTGCAGAAGGTCGCGTTCGAGGTGGCCGTGGGCATCAACTGCCACACCCCGGTCACGGTGAACTGCCTGGTCACCCTCGCTCTGCTCGGCGTCCGGGACCGGGCGCTGACCCTGGACGAGGTGCGGTCGGTGATCGCGCCGGTGCGCCGGTACATCGACGC
Organism: Rhodococcus sp. M8; assembly: GCF_015654185.1. Classification (NCBI taxonomy): domain Bacteria; kingdom Bacillati; phylum Actinomycetota; class Actinomycetes; order Mycobacteriales; family Nocardiaceae; genus Rhodococcus; species Rhodococcus sp. M8. The sequence continues at coordinate 5,105,632 of NZ_CP064065.1, read as the reverse complement.
CCGCGGGATACCCCAGGGCGAACTCGGCGTCCTCGACATCGAGGGCGGCCTCGCGAACGTCCTCGCCTCGCTGAGCGATGCCGGTGTGGTCACCACCTACGCCGGCGGGGACGAGCCGGTCTACGCGATCCAGCCCGGGCAGCACCTGGTCGCGGCGTTCTATCGCAACAGCGGCGTGCACTGGTTCGTCAACCGTGCCCTGATGGAGCTGGCCATCCTCCACGCGCACGCCAATCCGGGCCTCGACCCGGTGCGGGCGGCGTGGGAGGAGGCCAAGGCGGCGCGCGACCTGCTCAAGTTCGAATTCTTCTTCCCCGACCGGGACCGGTTCGAGGCCGACATGCGCGACGAGATCGCCCTGCTGATGCCGTCCTGGCGCAACGCCTTGCCGGACGTGGAGCTCGCGCTGGCCGCGCTCCTCGAAACCGGGTTCTTCATGGTGCACCGAGCTCTGCGGTCCTTCTTCGACGCGCAGCTCGTCGTCGCCGAGCGGCTCGCCCGGCGCGACCCGTCCCTGCAGGTCGACCGCAAGGCGTTCCTGGAGGAGTGCGTCGCGGTCGGCCGGCAGATGCTGCTGCAGGGCCGGCTGTTCGGACCCGAATCGGTCTCGTCGGAACTGTTCACGACGGCGTTACAGCTTGCCGCCAACCGCGGGCTGCTGGAACGTGGGGGCGAGGAGATTCGGCAGAAGCGGGAGGAGTTCGCGGCACAGCTGCTGGCGGTGGGTGAGCGGGTCCGGCTCGCCGAGTCTCTCGACGTATCCAACAGAAAGGCGGAGCGGTGATCCTCGAGGAAGCGCTCGAGCGCGTGCGTACCGGGCCGAAGGGTCCGGAGATCGCGGCATTCTTCGACTTCGACGGCACCATCGTCCACGGCTTCTCCGGTCTGCACTTCTTCCGCGACCGGTTGCTCGCCGGGAAGGTCGGCGCCGCCGAACTCGCCGCAACCATGCTCAACGGCCTGCGCGGCCACGACACCGAGGCGGACTTCGAGCGGTTCGTCGCGGTGGCGTTCAAGGCGTGGGGCGGGCACACCGAGGAGGAGCTGTACGAGATCGGGCGCCGGCTGTTCGCCTCCACGATCGCCGGCCACATCTATCCCGAGGCGTGGCAGCTCATCCGGGCGCATCAGGCGGCGGGGCACACGGTGGTGATCGCGTCCTCGGCGTCGCGCTACCAGATCCAGGCGACGGCGGATGCGCTCGGCGTCGAGCACGTCCTGTTCAGCCCCCTCGAGGTGCGCGACGGGGTGCTCACGGGCCGTGTGGACGGGAAGTCGTTGTGGCGCAGCGGTAAAGCGCAGGCCGTGGTGGCGTTCGCGGAGGCGAACAACATCGATCGCGAGCAGAGCTACACGTATTCCAACGGGGGCGAGGACGCCGACTTCCTCGCCACGATGGGCAATCCGACGCCGACCAATCCGGACCGGAACCTCGAGCGCACCGCCGCCGAGCAAGGCTGGCCGATCCTGCGATTCAGGCCGCGCGGAACGCCGGGCACCAAGGAGGTGATCCGCACCCTCGCGGCGTACGGCGGGCTGTTCGGCTCGGTGTGGACGGGCGTCGGCCTCGGCCTGCTCAACCGCAACAAGAAGGTGGCGCTCGACTCGATCGCCACCCTCACCGGCGAGGTGCCCCTCGCGCTCGCCGGCATCGACGTGAACATTCGGAACGAGGCCAACGCCTGGTCACATCGCCCCGCGGTGTTCATCTTCAACCATCAGAGCCAGCTCGATCCGGTGATCATGGCGCGGGTGCTGCGGCACAGCTTCACGGGGGTCACGAAGAAGGAGATGGCCAGCGACCCGCTGTTCGGGCTGGTGCTCCGCTTCGTCGGTGCGGCGTTCGTGGACCGGGCCAACACCGAGCAGGCGAAGGCCGCACTCGGTCCTGTGGTCGACACGCTGCGCGAGGGCACCTCGGTGATCATCGCGCCGGAGGGCACCCGCTCCCTGACCCCGGAGATCGGCCGGTTCAAGAAGGGCGCGTTCCACATCGCGATGCAGGCGGGCGTGCCGATCGTGCCGGTGGTGATCCGCAACGCCGGGGAGGTGCTGTGGAAGCACTCCACGGTGCTGCGGCCGGGAACCGTCGACGTGGTGGTCCTCGATCCCATCGACGTGAGCGACTGGACCCTCGAGGAGCTCGGCACACGGGTCGCGGAGGTCGAGGACCTGTACCGGAAGACGCTGGCGAACTGGCCCACGACCACATGACCGATGCGGGTGAGAACGGGGGCGCGTCCGTGGGCGAACACGACCACACCCCGAGCCACGGAAGAGACAACGGCAACGACAACGGCAACGGCAACGGCGGAATGTCGCCGACCCGGCGCCGGCGCCTCAAGTGGCTGCTCGGCCTCGTGCTCGTCGTCGTCCTCACCGTGGAGGTCGTTCTCGTCTGGCCGGAACTGAAGACCAGCGTCGGCAGCCTCGGCGACCTGCGCTGGTGGTGGGTGGGCGCGGCGATCCTGGCCGCGCTGACCGAGATGTCGAGCTTTGCCAGGGTACAGCGCACCCTGCTGTCCGCGGCCGGGGTCACCGTGACGCAGCGCCAGTCCCTGTCGGTGGCGTACGCGGCGAACTCGATGAGCGTGACCCTGCCCGGCGGACCCGTGGTGGCCACCACCTTCACCTACCGGCAGATGCGCAAGTGGGGGGCCAGCCCCGTCGTCTCCACCTGGCAGCTGGTGATGGCCGGTCTGCTGCAGGCCGCGGGCCTGGCGCTGCTCGGTCTGGTCGGCGCGCTGCTCGTCGGTGCCACCACCAACCCGTTCTCGCTCATCTTCTCCCTCGGCGGATTCGCGGCGTTCGTGGTGCTCGTGCAGTACGCGGCAAGCCGGCCGGATGCGTTCGAGTCGATCGGCATCATCGCGCTGCGCGGCGTGAACCGCCTGCGCAAGAAGCCCGCGCGGGCCGGCGCCCGCGCCTGGAAGCGGATCGTGGCGCAGCTCCAGGCGGTCCAGCTCGACCGCACCCACGCCGCGCGCGCCTTCGGCTGGTCGTTGTTCAACTGGCTGTGCGACGGTGCGTGCCTCGCCTTCGCCGCGTACGCGATCGGCGGCAAGCCCAGCCTGGCCGGCATCGCCGTCGCGTACGCCGCCGGTACCGCCGCCAGCCGCGCAATCCCCCTCCTGCCGGCCGGGCTCGGGGTGATGGACGCCGTGCTCGTGCCCGCGCTGACGGCCAGCGGGATGACCGGCGCGCAGGCCCTGGCCGCCGTCGTCGTATACCGGCTCGTGAGCTTCCTGATGATCGCGTCGATCGGCTGGGTGATCTTCGCCCTGCGCTACCGCGGCGCCCCGCCGGACGAGGAACCGGGTCCGGAACTCGACAAACTGTGGCGGGACTGAGCTCCGCTCCGACACACCGCGTCCGCCCTCCCGGATCAGCCGCGAGGCAGCCGCGGGGGCGCTAGCGTCGACAGTCTGTAACCGAGGAAAGGTACGTCAGTGACAGAGGACGCAGCGGTGCGCACGAGAGAGGTCTGGTCCGGCCGGTCGGTGTTCATTCTCGCCGCCATCGGCTCGGCGGTCGGGCTGGGCAACATCTGGCGTTTCCCGTACATCGCGTACGAGAACGGCGGCGGTGCGTTCATCGTGCCGTATCTGGTGGCCCTGCTGACCGCGGGCATCCCGTTGCTGTTCGTCGACTACGCGATCGGTCACAAGTTCCGCGGGTCGCCGCCGCTGGCGTTCCACCGCCTCAAGCGCGCGACCGAGAGCCTCGGCTGGTGGCAGGTGGGCATCTGCTTCGTCATCGGCGTGTACTACGCGGTGATCATCGCGTGGGCGCTGCGCTACACGTTCTTCTCGGCCACGCAGGCATGGGGCGACGACGCGGAGACCTTCTTCCTGCAGGACTTCCTGCAGATGAACGCGGACGCCACGTTCGGCCTCGACTTCGTCCCGGGCGTGGCGTGGCCGCTGCTCGGGATCTGGCTCGTGGTGCTCGTCATCCTGGGTCTGGGCGTGCAGCGCGGCATCGGCGCGGCGAACCGGTTCTTCGTGCCGTTGCTGCTGGTGCTGTTCGCCGGCATGGTGGTGCGGGCGCTGACCCTCGACGGCGCCGCCACCGGTCTCGACGCGTTCTTCCGGCCGGACTGGTCGGCGCTGACCGACACCGGGGTGTGGATCTCCGCCTACGCGCAGATCTTCTTCTCGCTGTCCGTCGCGTTCGGCATCATGGTCACCTACTCGTCGTACCTCAAGCACCGGACCAACCTCACGGGCTCCGGTCTCGTCGTCGGCTTCTCGAACTCGAGCTTCGAGATCCTCGCCGGAATCGGCGTGTTCTCGGCGCTCGGCTTCATGGCACAGGCGCAGGGCGTCGCCGTCGACGAGGTGGTCAGCGGCGGTATCGGGCTGGCGTTCATCGCGTTCCCGACGATCGTCTCGGAGATGCCCGGCGGTTCCCTGTTCGGCCTGCTGTTCTTCGGCTCGCTCGTCTTCGCCGGTTTCACGTCGCTGATCAGCATCATCCAGGTGTGCGTGTCGGCCGTCGAGGACAAGACCGGCCTCACCCGCGTGCCGGCGGTCCTGATCGTCGGTGGCGTCGCAAGCGTCACCTCGCTGCTGCTGTTCCCGACCACCACCGGCCTGAACACCCTCGACGTGGTCGACCGCTTCGCCAACCAGTTCGGCATCGTCGGGGTCGCCTTCGCGACGCTCGTGGTGCTCGCGTGGGGGCTGCGCCGGCTGCCCGAACTGCAGGACCATCTCAACTCGGTGTCGTCGTTCCGGGTAGGCCTGCTCTGGCGGGTCTTCGCCGGCGTCCTCACACCCATCGTGCTCGGCTACATGCTGATCAGCGAGATCGTGGATCGGAGCCGGGAGGGCTACAACGACCTGCCGGATGCACTCGTCATGACGTTCGGGTGGGGCGTGCAGGCGCTGGTGATCGTGATCGCGGTGGCATTGTCCTTCGCACCGTGGGGCCTGACCGACGCCGAGCTGGCGCATACCGAATCGACGGAAGCGGGAGAGAGACTGTGAGTGGATCTGCGATCGGGATGATGCTCGTCGCGCTGGGGCTGGTGTGGGGCGGTCTCACCGTCAGCCTGCTGCATCTGCGCCGGAATCCGGACGAGACTTCGGGGCAGACGCCGGTTGAACCCCACCACGACTGAAATGTCCGGTCTCGAACCGGCCACAACTCGTTTCGTTTGAATAACGCCACGCCGCGCCGGACTGGCCGGTCTGTTCTTCCTGTGGTCTGCTAGATCCCACCAACACCATGAGTCACACGAGTAACACCAGACCCATGGGTCTCCGCCCCGGAGCCGTCGCACGACTCCGGGGCGGAGGGTGTTCCGGTTCCGACCACGTACAGGAGCGAAGCATGACCACCAGGACCACCCGGCGCAGGCTGCGCCGGCTCACCGCCGCAGCCTCCCTCACCGTGGCCGCTGCTCTGGCGCTGCCGACCGTCGCGGCCGCCGAACCCCCCGCGGACCCCGCAGTCGCCGCGGCGCCGGCGCCCGACCCGCTCCTCGGCGCCCTCGAGACGCTCCGGGCCCAGCCGGGCGCCGATGCGCTCGCGCTCGCCGCCGCCGAGGCCATCGGCTCCGCCCGCGGCGGTGCCACCGACGTCGCCGAGAACTCCCCGCTCTCCGCCTACGAGGACGCCGTGGAGTTCCTGCGCGGCCTCGGCATCGAACCGTTCCTCTACCCCACCGGCGCGCCCTTCTGCACCGAGGGCGGCAGCCTGCCGCTCGGTATCGCCCCCGCCGTCGCCGGCGCGGCTCCCGGCCCGTGGCCCAACCTGAACATCCCGATGGTCGGTCCCGTCAATGCCGTCGATCCCGGCGAAACCCTGTTCGCCTTCGTGCCCATGGGCGTCGAGAAGGACAGCGGGAACACCACCGGCATGCAGGTCGCCTGGTTCAACGTCAACACCTTCCAGGGCGGGTTCGTGCCCATGGGCACCATCGCCGAGGCCGCAGCCCTCGCCGTGCCCGGCGGCCTGCCCGAGTTCGCCAAGCCCCTCGTCGCCGCCGCGGTGCAGAACTTCTTCGCAGGCGCGGTCCCGCTCGGCGGAGTCCGCGCGGCACCGGTCGCGACCGGCTCGGGAACCGTCCTGGCCGCCGTGTTCGGCACGGTGCAGAACGGCGAGACGTCGTGCTTCTTCCTCCCGACCGTGGGCATCGTGGAGGTTCCCGCCTGATCCGTCGCGTCCGGGGCGCGCATGCGCGCCCCGGACGCAGCGGCCGCGTCAGCCGATCGCCTGCAGCCTCTCCAGCCGGTCGAACACGAGCCGCACCACGCTGTCCATGTGCGCCATCACCTGATCCGCCGTGGCCCGACCGGCGGCCCAGCTCACCAGGTTCGACATCCACACGTCCGCGATCACGTGCACCGCGTTGAGGAGCTGCTCGCTGACCACCTCGACCCCGGCCGCCCGGGCGTACATCCCGGTGATGATCGCTCCGAGCCGGTCGAGCTCGGCCGACGACGAGGCGTCCGCGAACATCGCCGCACGCACGAGCGCGTCGTAGAGGTTGTGGTCGCTCTCGAGCCGGCCGATGTAGCCGTGCAGCACCGACATGATCCGTTCGTGAGCCGAGTCGCCGGGGATGTCGGTGTCGCCGAACCTGTTGCTCAGATCTTCGAACAGCAGCACCATCGCCACCACCAGCAGGTGGTTCTTGGACGGAAAATAGCGGTACACGGTGCCCAGCGCCACGCCCGACCGTTCGGCGACGGCACGCATCTGGACCGCGTCGTATCCGCCCTCGGAGGCCAGTTCCTTCGCGGCCTCGATGATCCTCAGGTAGCGGGCGCGCTGGGCCGGCTTCAGGTCCGCGCCGAGAAGCGAAGCGGACCGCGCCTTCGTTCGGGATGCTGCACTCGGCTCCGCCATCGTCCTCACCTTTCGTACGCCTGCCCGCCAGCGTAGTGCGCCTTCCCCGGGCCGGCGCCGGGACCTGACCGAAAAAATGGACAGGTGTCTGGAACAGGTTCCACCAATCACTAGAACGCGTTACAGTTGCGTGGACCCGACAAGTAGGGAGGCAGCTTCCGTGCGTCACGGCATCACCCTGTTCACCAGCGATCGCGGTATCCGGCCCGAGACGGCCGCCCGAGCGGCCGAGGAACGCGGCTTCGACGCGTTCTACGTCCCCGAACACACCCACATCCCCGTGCGCCGCGAATCCGCACACCCCGGCACCGGCAACGCGACGCTGCCCGACGACCGGTACCGCCGCACGCTCGACCCGTGGGTCGCCCTCGGACTCGCCGCGGCCGTCACCTCGACCATCAGGCTGGGCACCTCGGTCGCCCTGCCCCTCGAGCACGACCCCATCACGCTGGCCAAGACCGTCGCGACCCTCGACCACCTCTCCGGCGGGCGCGTCGTCCTCGGCGCGGGCTTCGGCTGGAACGCCGAGGAACTCGCCGACCACGGCGTACCTCCCGGCAAGCGGCGTACCGCCCTGCGCGAATACCTCGAGGCGATGCAGGCGCTGTGGAACGAGGAGGAAGCCTCCTACGACGGGCAGTTCGTCTCGTTCGGCCCGAGCTGGGCCTGGCCCAAGCCGATCCAGCAGCCCCGCCCACCGGTGCTGATCGGCGCGGGCGGCACCGAGCGCACCTTCGCGTGGATCGCCCGCTCCGCCGACGGCTGGATCACCACCCCGATCGAACGCGACATCGACGACAACGTCGAGCGGCTGTGCGCCACCTGGGCCGAGGCCGGCCGCGCCGGCGCCCCGGAGATCGTCGTCCTCGCCGGCCGGCCCGACCCCGCCAAGCTCCAGCAGTGGCGCGACCTCGGCGTGACCGAAGTGATGTTCGGCCTGCCCGACCGCTCGGAGGACGAGATCCTCGCCTACCTGGACAAGCTCGCCGCCACGCTGGAACCGACCCGCTGACGGTCACGACCGAGAAGGAAACACCTCCATGACCACAGCTCCCTTCCGCCCGCTCCGTGCCGCAGAGGTCACCGCCTGGGACCACGAAGCCGACGTCGTCGTCGCCGGCTACGGCATCGCCGGCGTCTCGGCCGCCATCGAGGCCGCGCGGGCCGGCACCGACGTGCTGATCCTCGAACGCACCGGCGGCTGGGGCGGTGCCGCCTCCCTGTCCGGGGGAATCGTCTACCTCGGCGGCGGCACCCCGCTGCAGCGCGAGCTCGGGTTCGAGGACACCCCGGAGAACATGAAGAGATTCATGCTCGCCGCTCTCGGCCCCGGCGCCGACGAGGCCAAGATCTCGGAATACTGCGACGGCAGCGTCGAGCACTACCACTGGCTCACCGACAACGGAGTGGTCTTCAAACCGGCGTTCTGGGGCGAGCCCGGATGGGAGATCCCCGGTGACGACGGTCTGATGTACTCGGGGGGCGAGAACTCCGCGCCGTTCAACGAGATCGCCACACCCGCCCCGCGCGGCCATGTGCCGCAGATGAGCAACAAGCGCACCGGTGAGCAGGGCGGCGGGTACATGCTGATGAAGCCGCTCGCCGAGACGGCAGAATCCCTCGGCGTGACATCCGTCTTCGACATCCGGGCGCAGCGGCTGATCGTCGACGACACGGACCGGGTCGTCGGGATCGCCGCCAAGAAGTACGGGAACGAGGTCTTCGTGCGGGCGCGGCGCGGCGTCGTGCTCACCACCGGCAGCTTCGCCTACAACGAGGCCATGGTCACCTCGTTCGCCCCGCAGCTGCTCGGCCGCCCGGGCGCCGCGATCGAGGAGCACGACGGCTGCTCTATCCGGATGGCCCAGGCCCTCGGCGCCGACCTCGCGCACATGAACGCCACCGAGGTGGCGTTCTTCGCCGACCCGCAGCTGATGGCGCGCGGCATCCTCGTCAACGGCCGCGGCCAGCGGTACGTTCCCGAGGACACCTACCCGGGACGCATCGGGCAGCTCACCCTCCTCGAGAACGACAACCAGGCGTACCTGATCATCGACGAGGCGGCGTACGAGGAAGGTTGCACGACGACGAGTTCCACCCCGTACTTCCGGTTCCCGCCGAAGTGGGCGGCGGAGACCGTCGCCGAACTCGAATCCGACATGGGCCTGCCGGAGGGCACGCTGCAGGCCACCGTCGAGGTGTACAACCGGCACGCCGCGGCCGGCACCGATCCCGTCCTCGGGAAGAAGCCGGAGTGGGTCACGCCGATCGGCACCCCCGTCGCGGCCCTGGACCTGCGCAACTGCACCGCGGGCTTCACCCTCGGCGGCCTGCGCACCACCGTGAACTCGGAGGTCCTGCACGTCTCGGGCGAACCGATCCCGGGCCTGTACGCCGCGGGCCGGTGCACCTCCGGCGTGTGTGCGGGGGGCTACGCGAGCGGCACGTCGCTCGGGGACAGCAGCTTCTTCGGCCGTCGCGCCGGCGTCGCCGCCGCCGAGAACTGAGCGTTCCCGAATCCCGTTGTGTGGCCGAATGTCACATGGGTTCAATCGAATCGAACCCATGTGACATTCGGCCGGTTCGGTGTGCTCAGAAGCAGGTCGGCCGGGAACGGCACCGGACCGGTGACGATCATGAGCGGACCGGCCGGATTCCCGAGGTCCTTGAAGCCGACGCACGCGGGACCGCCCTGCCATGCACCCGGACTGAGCAGCGTGGTCGTCACCGAGAACACGCGGTCTCCGTTGTTGCCCCATCCCGTTCCCACGGCGTCGGGCAGATCCGGGATCAGATCCTTCGCGAGCGCCCTGACGAGAAGCCTTGTGGTACCCGGTGATCCGGCACCGAGAAACAGCGCGTCGGCGACGATGCGCTTGCGTTCGAGTACCACACCGTCCGTGGAGATCCGGTCCGTATGCGCGATCCACGTGCCGTCCCGTCCGCGCTCGATGTCGTTGACCCGGTGCAGCGTCCCGATGCGGACGTGACCCGTCGCCTCGGCCTCCGCCAGGTACGTCACGTCGACGGAGAACTTGCCGCCGTTGTTCACGCCGTAGATCAGGTCGCCGTTGGTGTACGACGGCGCCAGTTCGCCGGCCAGCTCCCGCCGGGCGAACTCCCAGTCGATGGGCATCGGCACACGGAGTGGCTCGAAGCCCTCCTCGGCGACCCGGTCGAGGAATTGCCTCGACGAGCGGTAGCGCTCGTGGTTCAGCAGATCGTCGGGGATGGTCTGCAGGCGCAGCGTCCGCGCCACGCGGGGAAAGTGCTCGACAGCGAGCAGGTCGTAGTCGATGCGCGACGACACGCTCTGCGCGAAACGCTCACCGTCGGGCTGCAGCGTCATCCCTTGGTAGAGAAGGGAACTGCCGCCCACCCTGACTGCACGCAGCCACCCGAGCGAATGTATCGCTCACCTTTTCAGGCCGACAGAACGATACATTCGCTCACCTGGGGGCGCGTGGGGGTGGGGGTGGGAATGGATGGGACGCTCAGACGACGGTGAGCGGCAGTGGGATTCCGCGGTCGGCGAACGTGAAGTTCGCGCCGGTGCTGAAGCGGGTGATCGCCACCTCGCCGCATTCCTTCGCGGGTTCGGCGTGGCGGATCACCTCGACGGTGAGCGCGTGTGCGTCCTCGGACACCACGTGCGCGGTGAAGTGCGGGTCGACGCCGCGCACCAGCGCCTGCAGCGGCTCGAGGTGGTGCCCGTCGACCAGAGTCGGCCACGACCCGTCCGCGTCGGCACCCCCGGCTCGCCCGAGGCGCAGGCGCAGCCTGTCCGGCTCCCACCGGATGTCGCGCTGGACGTACTGCCTCGGCGCGAACACGGGGTGGACCGACAGCACCGTCGCCAGTCCCTCGAAGTCGCGCGGCAGGCCGAGGGCGTCGCGTATCCGCTCGGACGCCAGCCCGGCGATGCCGGTCAACTGCTTGCGGGTAAGGGCCAGCGCGGCGTCCTCGTCCGTGCGTTTGCGCACGCCGATGAGAAAACCCAGTGTGAGCAGATGCTGCTGCAGGCACACCTCCTCCGCGATCCGCACCAGGGCCGAGTGCGAGAAGTCCGCGAACCGCAGGTCGGAGAGCAGGGGCCCGGAATAGTCGCCGAGTCCCTCGTCCGCCGGGTCGATCGCGCTGAGTTCCACTGCGACGGCCGCGGTACGCCCGATCGCCTCGGTATGGGGCGCGGCCTGCGGCGGAACGTGCGACGGGTCGATCGTCACCGTCCACGCGCAGTGCGGATGGCGGCCGGCCGGCCGGCGCGGCGGCCGGTGGATCGGCCGCACCTGGGCGTGCGGGTTGGTGGCAAGGGCGGTCGCGTCGAACGTGGGGTCCTCGATGTCGTGGCACATGGCCTTCACGTACGCGTCGCCCATCGGTTCGACGTCCATGAGCGCGCCGCAGTGGTCGAGCCGGAACTCACCGTGGTCGTGGTCGTCGACGCGGAACCGGAAGTCCATGAACTGCGGGGGCGCGCCGATGTCGAGTTGCAGCCCCTTGAAGATCGTCTCGACGCCGTCGCCCTCGTACCGCAGGGCCCGCTGCATGCGCCGGGTGTACCACGGGCTCGACGCCTGCCACTCCTCGACGGCGACCTCGGTCATTCCCTCCCGTCCGAACGCCGAGATCAGGTGCGCCATCCCGGAGCGGTCGATGAGCTGGCCGCACAGGAGCAGTTCGGGGACGAGGACGGCGAGGTCGGCCCGGGAGAGCGCCGCGAAGGAGTCGCGGACGTTCACCGAGCTCACCACAGCGGAACCGGCGCCTGTCCGGCCGGATACCAGCCGGGAAGACGTTTCGTCGACGTCGATCGTTCGATGCGCTTGTTCATGCCGTCGGACAGGACGTTGCCCGTGATCATCTCCAGGAAGAGGTGGGAGACGTTTCCGAAGTCGAAGAAGTCACGCTGCCAGGACCATCGGAAGTTGCCGCCGTAGCGGAACCAGCTGCCGCCGAGGCCGTGCACCTCGTAGTGCGACCCGTCGTCGCGGGTGGCGTCGGCGACCTGTTTCCAGAAGCCGATGACGTCGCCGGTCCGCTCGTCCACGACGAACCGTTGGTAGGGATACTGCCAGCCCTCCAGGCCGGCCATCTCCTGGCCGAGCGCGAGCTCGCGGATCTCCTCGCGCCCGACGGCCATGAAGTCGTCCGTGGGACCGTAGTTCCAGCCGTAGGTCGCGTCCTCGGTGTACATGTCGGCCAAGGGCTTCCAGTCACCGGCTGCCTCGGCCTTCTTGTTCTCCTCGATCCAGCGCTCGATCATCTCGTCGAGTTCTGCTCGGTCGAAGGGTGCCATGACTTGTCTCCTCTGGATCAGTCCTCGACGATGCGGAGGGCTCGGGTGGGGCAGTACCGTACGGCGGATCGGACGTCGCCACAGAGTTTTTCGGGTATGTCGTCCATCAGGATCCGGACCTTGCCGTGCTTGGGAACGTCGAAGACGTCCGGTGCCTCCAGCGAGCACATCGCGTGGCCCTGGCACAGATCGAGGTCTGCTTCCACTTTCACGGCGCGAGTCCTTACATCCGGGTGCGACGGCGATAGCGCACGGCGCACGGCTGCGCGAGCTGCACCACCATCTTGGAATGGTCGTTGCGGTAGGTGTCGGCCGGCTGAGCCATCTCGAATTCGTAGTCGCGCAGCAGGACCGAGAAGATCGCCTTGAGCTGCATGAGGGCGAACGCCGCTCCCACGCACCGGTGCCGGCCGGCCCCGAACGGGATCCAGGTCCAGCGGTTGACGATGTCCTCCTGCCGCGGATCGAGGTAGCGGCCCGGATCGAAGGCATCGGGCTCGGGGAAGTCCTCCGGGATGCGGTTGGAGATCGCCGGGGTAGCGCCGACGAGGTCGCCCTCGCCGATCCGGTACCCCTCGACCTCGAACTCGCCGCGCGCGACGCGCAGCAGCAGGATCAGCGGCGGGTGCAACCGCAGCGTCTCCTTGAGTACCGACTCGAGCATCGGAATCTGCCGCAGCGCATGGAAACTCACGCCCTCACCGTCAGCGTAGAGGACGTCGAGCTCGTGGGTGACTCCGCGCAGGTACTCCGGATTGCGCAGCAACTCGATCAACGCCCATGCCGCCGTCCCCGACGTGGTGTGGTGGCCGGCAAACATCATCGAGATGAAGATGCCGGTGATCTCGTCCGCGCTGAACCGCTCCTTGCCGTTCTCGTCCTTGATGGAGACGAGGACGTCGAGCATGTCGCGATCCTCCTTGCCCTGGGGCGGGTTCGCGATGCGGCCGACCATGATCTCCTCGACGAGGGCGACCAGCCCGCGGCGGGCCTCGTCGCGGCGACGGAAGCTCTCGATGGGCGCGTAGGGGTCGACGAAGGCGAGGGCGTCGGTGCCCTTCTCCAGGTCGTGGTAGAGGCTCGCGAACCGGCTGTCGAGCTGGTCGCGGAACTTCTTGCCGATCAGGCAGGCCGAGGACGTGTAGATGGTCAGCTCCGCGAAGAACTCCAACAGGTCGATCTCACCCTCGTCACCCCACCCGGCGACGATGTCACGGACCTCGCGTTCGATCGTGGCGGCATGGCCCTTCATCTGCTCGCCGCGCAACGCGGAGTTGTGCAGCATCTCCTTGCGGCGCTCGGGGCTGGCATCGAAGACCACGCCCTCCCCGAAGACCGGCTTCATGAACGGGTACGCGGCCTGCTGGTCGAGGTCCTCGTCGGCGGAGCGGAAGAAGAACTCGTTGGCCCGAGCCCCGGAGAGCAGCACGACGTTGCGGTCGGCGAGCTGGAAGGCGCCGACGTCGCCGCACTCCTCGCGGACTCGCTGCATCAGGCCGATCGGGTCGGTGCGCAGTTCCTCGAGGTGGCCGTGTTCGTGCTCGCCCCCCGAGACGCACGTGGGGGTGGTGATCGTGGTCATTCAGGCTCCTTTCCCCGAGAATCCTTCTGCAGAGGCGCTTCCGGCTGCACTTCGGTCAGCACCAGGTGGGTTCCGCGCGGGGCCGAGACGACGGCGACGACGGCGTTCGCGATCTCGGAGGCGCGGAGGAAGTAGGAGTGCCGGGCGAAGCCCCATCTGGTCCAGTCGGCGATCAGCGGCTCGATGATCTCCGCGGGGGCATCGAGTCCCATCCCGGTCTGTGTCGGGCCGGGACGCACCACCGACGCGCGAACCCCCGTGCCCTCGAGTTCCATCCGCATCTGGCGCACGAGCGCCTCGAGGCCCGTCTTGGCGGCGACGTAGGCGCCCATGCGGGGCCGCGCGACGTCGGCGCAGTCCGAACCGATGACGACGAAGTCGCCGCGGCGCCGTTCGATCATCCCCGGCAGCACGCGATGGGCGAGACGCTGCGTGCCGATGAGATGGACGTTCACCTGGAACTCGAACCGGTCCGGATCCATCTCGTGCACGAGCCGGAAATCCATGTCACCGGCGCCGGACAGGACGATCTCGGTGGGACCCAGGGCCTTCTCGGCGCCGGCGACGAACTCGTCGACCGATTCGGTGGACGCCACGTCGAGGAAGTGCGCGAAGGCCTCGCCGCCCTCGCCGCGGATCTTCTCCGCGAGGGCCTCGCACTGTTCGACGCGCCGCGCACCGAGGGCGACCGGGTGACCGAGGGCGGCGAGCGCGAAGGCGGTGGCCGTACCGATGCCGGAGGAGGCGCCGCTGACGATCGCGGGCCGGCGCGGCGGATTGGGTTCGAATCTAGGCATGTCGCCGGGTCACCTCTACGGGCAGGGCCGCGAGGCCTCGGACGTTGGTGGAGTGGACGCGTTCACAGCGGTCGAAGTCGACGTCGTAGTCGGCGACGCGCGCGGCGAACTGTTCGAGCGCGATGTTCGCCTCGAGGCGCGCAAGGTGGGCACCGAGGCAGAAGTGCACGCCGCCACCGAAACTGGCGATCTTGGACGCGCTGTCGCGGCCGATGCGGAAGGTGTCGGGATCCTCGAACACCTCGGCGTCGCGGTTGGCCGAACCGATGAGCAGCAGCACCTTGTCGCCCGCGCGAATGGTGCTGTCGTGCACGTCGATGTCGGTGGCGGCAGTGCGCGCGACGATCTGGCTGGAGGTGTCGTAGCGCAGCGTCTCCTCCACCCAGCCCGGGGCTGCGTCCGGGTTGCCGAGGACGCGGGCCACCTCGGTCTTGTTCTTCGCGCCCCAGTACAGTGCGTTGCCGAGCAGTTTGGTGGTGGTCTCGTTGCCCGCGACGACCATCAGGAACATGAAGCCGATGATCTCGTCGTCCTCGAGGCGGTCTCCGTCGACCTCGGCGTCGAGCAGGGCCGAGGTGAGGTCCTCGCTCCGGTGGGCGCGGCGCTGCGCCAGCATGTCCGCGTAGTAGCCGACGAGGTTCAGCGACGCCTCCATCGCCGCGACGGGCACGTCAAGTACGCCCCGCTCCCGGTGGACCACCAGATCCGCCAGCCGGCGCAGTTCGGCGCGGTCGGCCTCGGGCACGCCCATCAGTTCGGAGATGACGTCCATCGGGAGCTTGCCCGCGAAGTCCGCGATCCAGTCGAATTCGTCCTTGTCCAAGGCGGTGTCGAGGTAGTGGAGAGTCAGCTCGAGGATGCGGCCGCGCAGGTCGGCGACCCGGCGCGGGGTGAAGCCCTTGGAGACGAGCCGGCGCATGCGCATGTGGCGGGGGTCGTCCATCGCGAGGAACGACATGACCTTGTGGGCGTGGGGGCCGTAGGCCGCCGGGTCGAGGGACACCCCGTTCGCGCTGGAGAGCCGGGTGTGGTCGCGGAAGCCCGCGACGACGTCGGCGTGCCGGGACAGGGCCCAGAAGCCGAGGTCGTCGTTGCGGTAGAGCGGCGCCTCCTCGCGCAGGCGCCGGTAGATCGGATACGGGTCCTCGTGGAAGCCGTAGTCGTAGGGATCGAACAGGAGCGGTTCGAGCGAAGCCTGGGTCATGCGCTACTCCAATAGAAGTTTGGCGGAGGTCTCCAGCCGATCGGCGATCTTCTCGTAGGTCTCGTACCCCATGCCCGCCCGGACGAGGGCGCCGGCGTAGAGCATTTCCAGCGCTTCGATCTCGTCGGGATCGGCGTCGGGGCCGAGGGCCGTGGCGAGCCGGTCCCGGATGTCGAGGCCGATGCGGGCGCGCAGGTGTTCGACGTCGGGGTCGCGGCCGAGCAGCGCGCTGGTGACCGCGCCGGCGAGTTCGGGCTCGTCGGCCATCATCAGCGCGACGTTGCGCAGCACCGCGACCACGCGGTCGACCCGGTCGGTCGTGGCCGCCTCGGGTTCGGGCGAGGCGGCGAGCCGGCGCCAGAACACCTCGGCGACGAGGTGCTCCTTGGACGAGAAGTAGGTGTAGGCGGTGGCCGGTGCGACACCGGCCCGAGCGGCGACGTTGCGTACGGTCAGTCCTGCGAACCCCTCTTCCCGCAGGACCTCGACGGCAGCGCGCGTCAGACGGTCCACGGTGTCGGCCTGCTTCTCGGTGAGACGGCGGCGGGTGGATTCGAGATTCACATTTCTGGACACGTGTCTGGACATTACTACGGTCGCCTGTCCGAGGCAATGGTCCCACCCACCCGAATTCGCTTCAGACCTTCGGATACACCCGCACGGGCATGGATTTGATGCCGTTGATGAAGTTCGAGCGCAGCCGCCGGACCGGCCCTGCGGGCTCGATGCGCTCGATCCGGCGCGCCAGGGTCTCGAACAGGATGCGCAGTTCCAGCCGCGCCAGGTGCGCGCCCAGGCAGAAGTGCACCCCGGTGCCCCCGAACGCCACGTGCGGGTTGTGGGTCCGTCCGATGTCGAAGACGTGCGGGTCCTCGAAGACGTCCTCGTCCCGATTCGCGCTCGGGTAGTAGACCACCACCTTGTCCCCCGCCTCGACGGGCTGGTCACCGATCGTCGCCGGGCACGTCGGCGTGCGGCGGAACCCGATCACCGGGGTGACCCAGCGGAGGATCTCCTCGACCGCGCCGGCGGCGAGTTCCGGCTCGGCCTGCAGGCGGCGCCACTGATCCGGATGGTCGATGAAGGCCTGCATGCCGCCGGCGGTGGCGTTGCGCGTCGTCTCGTTCCCGGCCACCACCAGCAGCACGAAGAACATGTCGAACTCCATCTCGGTCAGCGTGTCACCGTTCTCGTCCGGCCGGACGAGCCGGGAGACGATGTCGTCGCGCGGCTCCACCCTGCGCGCCGCGGCGATCTCGTTGGCGTACAAGAAGATCTCCGCCGCGGCGAGTTCCCCGTCGGCCTGGGTGTTGCCGTACTCCGGGTCGTCGAACCCGATCATCCGGTTGGACCAGTCGTAGAGCCTGCCGACGTCCGCCGTGGGCGCGCCGAGCAGGGCGGCGATCACCTCGAGCGGAAGCGGGGCGGCGGCCACCGGCACGAAGTCGACGACCGCGCCGTCCCGGCCCCGCTCGATCAGGTCGTCGACGATGCGGTTGCAGATGTCCCGGATGTGCCCCTCGAGTGTCCGGACCATCCGGGGTGTGAAGCCGCGGCTGACGAGCTGGCGCAGCCGGGTGTGCTCGGGCGGATCGAGGTTGACGAGCATCGCCGCCTGCTTGAGGCGGGTCGCCTCGTCGAACTCGTCGATCTGGGTCGTGCCGAGCGCCGACGAGAACGTCGCGCTGTCGCGGGAGACCGCGGTGACGTCCGCATGGCGCGTCACCGCCCAGTAGCCGGGTCCGTCCTCCTCGTCCTGCCGGTAGACCGGGCAGCCGTGCCGCAGCTCGGCGAAGAAGTCGTGGGGTACCCCCTCGGTGTAGAGATCGGGGTTCTTCAGGTCGATACGTGATGCCGTCACGGGACCACCTCGCACTTGTTTACGAATGATCGTCGTTTATAAGCTACACATATTCGTTTGAAATGGAAGATCCGTCGGATGGGCGGATGGAAACCGAGAAGAAGAGGCCGATGCGCCGTCGAAACCTCAGCCGCGAGAAGGTGATCGAGGCGGCACTGGAGGCGGTGGACGAGTCGGGCTGGGAGCAGCTGACGATGAGCACCCTCGCCGGCCGCCTCGGCATCGTCACCGCCTCGCTCTACAACCACGTCCGTGGTCTCGACGACGTCCGCGGCGAGATCCAGGTGCGGACGATGGCCGACCTCGGTGAGCGGCTGCGCGAGGTGGCGATGGGGCGCAGCGGGCCGGAGGGCCTGCGCACCCTGATCGATGCGCATCGTGCGTGGGCCGCCGAGCATCCGCACCGCTACCAGACGCTGACGACGGAACCGATCGAGCGCAGCGCCCTGATCGCGGCGGCCCTCGACGCGAACAGGGCGCTCCGCTCGATGCTCGCCTCCTGCGGGGTGCCGGAGGAGGACACGCTCGAGGCTGCGGTGAGCCTGTTCACCGCGATGCACGGGTTCGCCACGATCGTGCGCAGCGGCTTCCTCGGCGACGAACTCGACCTCGACCGCATCTACGAGAACGTGGTCGCGGGAGCCTTCGCGGCGGCGGGGGTGACTCCGCTGCCGCGCTGAGCCATTACCCGGTTCGGCGTCCGGGGTCTACCACTCCGTACCCGCGATCTTCAGTGGGTCGGAGTAGCAGCTGCCCCACCGGACCGCAGCTGTTCCGCCGCCTCCTCCGTCACGATTCCCGGAAGCAGGAAGTTGGTGAGCATCCGTCTGTTTTCCGGGTCCCCCTCGGAGCCGAAATCCATCCGCCCGACCAGGATGAGCTGCACCAGCGCGATCCACTGGCAGATCTCCTCGTCGGTGAGGCCTTCGCGGATCTCACCTCGTTCGCGGGCCTCGTCGAGCAGCGGCGCCCACATCTCCTGGGTCAGCCGGACCGCCAGTCCGGTGCTGCCGATCAGAGCCGTCGCCATGTCCATGTGTTCGGGGCTGACGATCAAGCGGACGATCGGATCGTGGCGACCACGGTCGACGAGAAAGATCAGGCCGTCGACGATCTGCTCCGCGAACGTCGTCCGTTCCCTCAGGAACGCACGAGCCTTGTCGAACAGCCGGCGCGACCGCAACTCGATCAAGGCCGTGATCAGCGTGTCACGGTCACCGAAGTAGCGGTAGACGGTCGGCCGCGAAACGCCGGCCTCCTTGGCGATGTCGTCCATCGTGGTCTTCGAGAGGCCGTACCGCTGGAACATCGACTCGGCAGCCTTCAGTATCTGCCCTCGCGCCACCTCTGCGTTCTCACTGAGGACGTTCGCCCGCCGTCGCGCCATGTCGCACCCCCGAACTCGTCCTCACCGACTCCTACGGGCAATGATACAAGTAATGACCATTGTCAAGCATCGGGCCCGCGACTGTGGCACGGAGCGTCCGACGCGGCACCAGTGTCACTCGAACAGATCCGGCAGTCCATCCGAGACGCGATCAGGAAACTTCGGGTCACGTTTTTCGAGGAAGGCGTCGACACCTTCGCGCACGTCGTCGGAGGAGCCCCGGACATAGATGCCGATCGACTCGGCGCGGTGCGCAACCTCGGGTTCCGACGCGCCGAGCATCCGCCACATCAGCTGACGGGTCAGTGCCGCCGATACCGGCGACGTGCCCGAAACCAGTTCCCGGGCGACCTCGAGTGCGCGATCCAGTACCTGATCGGCGGGCACGACCTCACGTACCAGACCCCGGTCGAGAGCTTCGGTGACCGGCACCATCTTCCCGCCGACCGTCCATTCGACGGCGGTGGAGATTCCGACCGCCCGCGGGAGGAACCACGTCGAGCATGCCTCCGGCACCAAGCCGCGGCGAGTGAACACGAAACCGAACTTGGCCGTATCCGAGGCGATGCGGATGTCGGCCGGAAGTGTCATCGTGACGCCGACGCCTGCTGCAGGCCCGTTGATCGCCGCGATCACCGGCTTCAGGGAACGGTAGATCCGCAGCGTCACCTGACCACCCGTGTCGGCGGGGGCTCCACCGGTCTCCGGATCGTCGCCGAGGACGAACGTGTCGCCGCCTGCGGCGAGATCGGCGCCCGCGCAGAACGCGCGGCCGGTTCCGGTGAGCACAACCGCGCGTACTTCGTCGTCGGTGTCGGTCTCGTCGAAGATCTCGATGAGCCGGTAGCACATCGCATTGGTGAACGCGTTGAGCCGATCGGGACGGTTCAAGCGCACGACGGCGATCTCTCCGTGCCGCTCGAGGATCACCGCGTCGTCGGTTCCGGTCCGAGCCACGAGGGCTCCTTTCTGCGCGACGGGTGCGTCAGCGCACCTTGTCGAATCGTTCGGAGACGTCCCGGTACTCGGACCGGATCGCCGTCTTCGACAGCTTGCCACTGGGGAGCCGGGGCAGCGGCTCGTCCCGGATCACGACGTAGCGCGGAACCTTGTAGTCGGCGACCAAACGGTCGCAGTATTCCACGATCGTTGCCGCGTCGACCCCGTCCTTCACAGTGACGATCGCCGCGGGCGTCTCGCCGAAACGCTCGTCGGACGCGGCAATGACCGCGACCTCCTCGACACCCGGGATCCCACTGATGACACGCTCGATCTCGACGGGCGAGACGTTGATGCCGCCGGTGATGATGAGGTCCTTGAGGCGGTCGACGAACTTGACGCGCCCGCCCTCGTCGAGGGTGCCCAAGTCCCCGCTGTGCAGCCAGCCGTCGCGCAACGCGGACGCCGTCGACTCCGGATCGTTCCAGTAGCCGGGGGTCACGCCGGGTCCCCGCAGCAGGATCTCCCCCTCTTCGCCGGGCTCTGCGTCGGTGCCGTCGGTGCGGACCACCTTCGTCTCGGTGAAGATCGAGCCGGACCCGCAGGTGTCGGGGTGGTCGAAGGCTTCGGAGACGAGAGTCGCAGTCGCGACCCCGCCGGCTTCGGTCATGCCGTAGATCTGACGCAGCGCGACGCCCTTGTCGGCCCACCGCTTCAACAGGGCCGGTGCGACTGCCGCGCCGCCGACGATCGCGGTGCGCAGCGACGACAGGTCGGCCTTCTCGAATTCGGGCGACCGCGAGATCGCTTCGAAGATCAGCGGAACCCCGAACAGAGCCTGCACCTTGTGCTCACCGAGCAGTGCCGCGGCACGACCGGGATCGAGTTCCTTCTCGATGATGAGCGTGCCACCGAGCACCGTGGACATGACCAGCCCCCACACGAGGCCCGGGGTGAACACGAGCGGCAACACCAGCAGCGACGTGGAACCCGGACGGAAGCCTTCCTCGGTGAGGGTGGCCTCGAACACGATGTTGAGCAGAGTCCGATTGGTGCAGATGACGCCCTTCGACAACCCCGTGGAGCCACTGGTGAACAGAAGTGCTGTGGGGTCGTCGGGCGCGAGGTCGACGCGGAAGTCGTCGCGCTCCCCTTCCCGCAGCGCCGCGATGTCGGTGAACCCGAACGTGTCGAAGGGATCGCCGAGGTCACGCGCCTGGGCGACCGTTGCGGAGAACTGTTCCGGCGCGATGACCAGGACGGCACCCGCGTCATCGACGACCTTGCGGAGTTCCGCCGGCTTGAACCGGGGATTCAGCGGGACGAGCACCGCACCGGCCTTGAGTACGCCGAGTGCCGCCACGGGCCACGTCACCGAATTCGGGCCGAGCACTCCGACACGCTCACCCGGCTTGATGCCCCGGTCGACGATCTCACGAGCGACGCGGCTGGACCAGTCCTGGAGTTCACGGTAGGTCAGAGCCTCACCGGCAACGATGATCGCGTTCTGTTCCCCTTTGGTCTTCGCCCACCAATACAGGGCCGAGCCGACGGTGGCAGCCATGTGTCCCTTGCCTTCCTTGACCGAGAGAATACGAATCTGTTTTGTGTACAAGAATTTTCAGCGCGAGAGGAGCGCGGGTCCTCATATCGCGTACACCTCAGGCTATAGGCTCACTCATGAGACGTCAATCAAATTTTGTAAATTGCAAAGGGCGGCTCGCACCGGCGACGAACCCGGCGGCAAGCGCGGCCACACCGCCGATCACGAATGCGGCCACAAACGCACGCTCGGAGGGAATGTCGGCACCCGCGATCGTGATCGTCGCGAGGAGCATCCCCACCAGCGCGCTCGCCAGCGAACTGCCGAATGTCCGTGCGATGGCGTTGATGCCGTTCGCAACACCGGTGTCGTGCAGCGACACATGCTCGACGAGCATTGCCGGCAGGGCGCCGTAGGCAACGCTGACGAAAACATTGAGGACCGCCACCGCAACGATCACCTGCCACGGGCGGTCGTGGGCGAACCCGACAAATGCGAACCCACACACGCCGATAGCGCACGCCACCATCAGCACCCGCTCGGCGCGGAACCTCCGCACGAGAAACCCGCTCACCGCAGCCGCGGAGATGCCGACAACCTGCCCGGGCAGCAGGTACAGCAGGCTCGTCTCGAGCACCGAAGCACCGAACCCGAACCCCGCTTCCTCTGGGGCGGCCTGCACGAACACGGCTGTGGCCAGGAACTGTACGAACATCGCGATTCCCACGAGGAACGCGGCAAGGTGAGCGGGCGCCACCGCACGTGCGGTCAGGAGGGCTGGGGCCACCAGCGGCGCATCGGATCGCCGCTCGTGCCGGTACCAGGCGGCAAGCACGAGCACACCCGCGACGACACAACCGATCGTCGGCACGGACACCCAGCCCCACGTCCCGCCCTGCGCGAGCGCCAGAAGCAGTGCGGACAGGCCGACCGCGAGCCCGACCGCGCACCAGAGATCGGATCCGGATCCGGTCCCGGAACCGGGCGAACCGGGAACGACCGCCCACGCAAGTGCAGCTGCAATCACCGCGAGCGCCACCAGCAGCCAGAACACGCGACGATAGTCGTCGCCGTCGCTGTACAGCAGTCCGGCGGCGATCATTCCCGCACCGCCGCCGACGCTCATCGTTCCCGACATGATGCCGAGCGCCGCCGTGAGCCGATACGGCCCGAGAGCGCTGCGCAGCACAGCGACGCCGATCGGAAACAGCGCGAACGACGTCCCCTGCAGGGCTCGCCCGGCGATGAGTACCGGCAACGAGTCCCACGCGACACACAGCAACGAACCGACGAGCACCACTCCCAGGATGCCCAGCAGCACTTTTCGTGGTCCACGTCGGTCGGCGAGCCTGCCCAGCAGCGGCGTACAGACGGTGGCCGTCAGAAGATTCCCGGTGACGATCCATCCCACCGCATTCGTACCCACCCCGAGCTGCGCCGCGATATCGGGCATCAGCGGCACGACGGCGGTCTGCATGACCGAGGTGATCATCACGACGAAGCAGAGCGCCGGGATCAGCACACCGGGCGAGACGGCAGGTGTGCGCACACGCGTTCGCGCAGTGGCGGGACGGAGGGTCACCATGGGCCGATCTACAGATCCAGAGTGAGCTTGGGGGTGCAGCTGCGGGATACGCAGATCATCATGCAGTCGTTCTCCGCCTGCTCGTCCTCGGTGAGGACGGAGTCGCGATGATCCGGAATTCCTTCCAGCACAGTGGCTTCGCACGTACCGCAGGTTCCCTCGCGGCACGAGAACGGCGAATCGACGCCCGAGCGGAGCACCGCGTCGAGCAGTGTTTCGCCCGAGTCGACAGTGATCGTCTTGCCCGATTGCCGGAGTTCCACCTCGAATGCCCCGTCGACGGCGTCGGCCGGCCGCTCCTTCGCGGCGAACCGTTCGACGTGCAAGGTGACACCCGAGCGGTTGCGGCACTCGTTCTCGATGGCGTGCAGCAGTGGTTCCGGCCCGCAGCAGTAGACACCGGTGCCGTCCCCGAGGGCGTCGAGCGCTGCCGCCAGGTCGAGGAGCCCGCATTCGTCCTGAGGCCGGAGCTCGACCCGGCCGGGATACCGGGCGACGAGGCCGTCCGCGAAAGCCATGCTCGCGCGGGTACGTCCGCCGTACAGGAGCGTCCAGTCGGCGCCGCCCGCGTCGGCCGCCCGCACCATCGGAAGTAGCGGCGTGATGCCGATTCCGCCCGCGACGAAGAGATACGACTGCGCGGGCTCGAGGCTGAAGTTGTTGCGGGGGCCGGCGATGCTGACGAGGTCGCCGACCTGCAGCGAGTCGTGGATCCACCGCGATCCGCCGCGTCCGTTCTCCTCGCGGAGGACCGCCACAGTCAGGCAGGTGTCGTCGGCCGGGTCGCCGCACAGCGAGTACTGCCGGACCGTCGACTCGTCGATGATGACGTCGATGTGCGATCCGGGTTCCCATGCCGGGACGGTCCCCCCGTCGGGATCGGCGAACCGCACCGCCACTACGCCGTCTGCAAGTGCGTCCTTGCCGATCACCTGCATCTTGCCCTGCTCCACATCGGTGCTTCCGGCCATCAGTGTTTCCGTTCCCCTGGACATCACCTACGCTCTAATCTTAAGTAATTAGTTTTAAGGGACGCAAGGCCCGCAGACGAACCTCATGACACGCAGGACCGGGAGCAGCCACATGACCTCGACAGATACCGCACACGACACCGGCTCGATCCTCGACCTCTTCAGGCTCGACGGGTCCGTCGCCGTCGTCACGGGCGCCGGCAGCGGCCTCGGAGCAGGGTTCGCGCGCGCCCTCGCGGAGGCCGGGGCGGACGTGGTGATCGCCGCACGCCGTCGCGAGAAGCTGGACGCCGTCGGCCCCACGATCGAGGCCACCGGCCGACGCTGCCTCATCGTCCCCACCGACGTCACCGACCCCGAGCAGTGCGACGCCCTCGCCCGGGCGACGGTCGCCGAGTTCGGTCGGCTCGACATCCTGATCAACAACGCCGGCGTCACCCATTCCGCACCGGCGACGCGCGAGCGACCCGAGGACTTCCGCTCCGTGCTGGACGTGAATCTGCTCGGCGCGTATTGGGCAGCGCAAGCATGCGGACGCGTGATGAAGCCGGGCTCGAGCATCGTCAACATCGCGAGCATGCTCGGGCTGGTCAAGTCGGTTCTCCCCCAGGCCGCCTACGCCGCGAGCAAGGCCGGTCTCGTCGGCCTCACCCGCGATCTGTCCCATCAGTGGTCGCAGCGAAAAGGGATCCGCGTGAACGCGATCGCGCCGGGTTTCGTCGAGACCGACCTGATCGCCGAGATGTCGTCGGATACCCTCGAGGAGTTCCTGCGCGGCTGCTCACTC
Source organism: Rhodococcus sp. M8 (assembly GCF_015654185.1). NCBI lineage: Bacteria > Bacillati > Actinomycetota > Actinomycetes > Mycobacteriales > Nocardiaceae > Rhodococcus > Rhodococcus sp. M8. The sequence continues at coordinate 5,080,819 of NZ_CP064065.1, read as the reverse complement.
GGTCGCACCGCCACGCAGCGCGAGATCGACGCCGCCGTCGTGTTCCTCGCCAGCCGTGCTTCCGGCTACATCACCGGGTCGACGCTCGCCGTCGACGGTGGGACTTCCGGACACTGACTCCGACGACGAAGGGCGAAACGATGACGATCTCCAGCACCGTGACCACACTTCGGGGCGACGGCGTTTCCCTGGTCGCCGATGTCTGGGAGCCCGCGTCCGAGCGGAAGGGGACCGTCCTGCTGTTGCACGGCGGCGGGCAGACGAGGCACTCGTGGCAGCGCAGCGGAATCCGCCTCTCGGAACAAGGATGGCGCTCATACGCGATCGACGCGCGCGGGCACGGCCACAGCGGATGGGCCGACGACGGCGACTACAGCTCCGACGCACACGCGCGCGACATCTGCACGATCGTCGACGAACTCGGTGAGCCACCGGTGCTCGTGGGAGCGTCGATGGGCGGTATGGCCGCACTCGTCGCCGAAGGAGACAATCCGGGGCTCTCCCGCGCGCTGGTGCTGGTGGATATCACCCCGAAGGCCGAACCCGAGGGGTTGGCCAAGATCACCGGATTCATGCGCGCGGGACTGGCGGGCTTCGACAGCCTGCACGACGCGCTCGACGCCGTGATCGCGTACAACCCGCACCGGAGCCGTCCGCCGCGGGTGGAGGGGTTGCGTAAGAACATGCGCGAGCGAGACGGTCGCTGGTACTGGCACTGGGATCCGCGGATGCTGTCGCATCGGACGAACCTTCCGGATGCTGCCGCGGAGCGCGAGGAGCGGGCCCGGGCCGCGGCGCGCGCCGTCGCGGTTCCGACCCTCCTGATTCGTGGTGCCCAGTCCGACGTCGTCAGTATCGAAGGTGCGCGCGAACTCCTGGAACTGATCCCCGGGGCGCGGTACATCGACGTGGGCGGTGCCGGGCACATGGTGGGCGGCGACGACAACGACGTGTTGAGCCGCGGCCTGGTCGAGTTCCTCGACGAGGCCGTCCTCACGGCGTAACCACCGGCCGGACCGGAACAGATAGCATCTATAGGTCACCCGCCGGGCAGACCCGCCCGGTGGACCGCACGAGCTGAAAGTAGATGATGGCCCGACCGTCGAAGCCTCTCATCAGTCGCGCGTCCGCGGTGGCGGCTTCCATCGAGATCATCGACTCCGAGGGACTCGATGCCTTCAGCCTGCCGCGGCTGGCGAAGCACCTCGGGGTACGGGCGCCCTCCCTCTACCACCACTTCGCCGACAAGTCGGAGATCCTCCAGGCTGTCGCGCGACAGATTGCCGGCGCCGGCACCCTGCCACGCCGCAGGCCCGGCCCGGACTGGCCCGAGTACTTCGTGACGCTGAGCATGAATCTGCGTCAGTCGATCCTCAAGCACCGCAATGCCGCGCCGATCCTGCTCCAGTATCTTCCGCGTGATCTGCTGATCGGCACCTACGAGGACACTGCCCGATTCCTGGAGGAGTCCGGCGTGCCGGCCCGCCTGCACGTCCAGATTCTCGACGGCATGGAGCGTTTGACGCTGGGCGCAGTGCTCACCGAGGCGATGCGCAAGCCGAGTACGAAGAACACGATCTTCCCGAACGTCGACCCGGAGTCACAGCCGCTGCTGGCGCGGGCTCTCGCCGAGAACGAGATGACCTCCCGGCAGTTGTTCGAGGAGATGATCCGCAGCTTCCTCCACGGCGTGGTGCGCAACGCTCAGGTAGAGATCGCGGACAAGAGCCAACTGAGCGTGTCGACCCACTGAGCGTGTCGGCCCACTGAGCGTGTCGGCCCACTGAGCGTGTCGGCCCACTGACCTGTTCGGCAGTCGTACGACCACCCACGACGCAACGACGACGCCCCGCAGATCGAATCGCGGGGCGTCGTCGTCGGTCCTACCGGGCCGGAGCGGGCATGTGGACGGTCTTGATCTCGAAGAACTCCTCGAGACCTTCGAGGCCGCCCTCACGGCCCACGCCGGACTGCTTATAGCCGCCGAACGGCAGGGTGAAGTCCATCGTCGCGGTGTTCACGCTGATGGTGCCGGTGCGGATGCGCCGCGCAACCTCGAACCCGTGGTCGATGTCCTCCGTGTACACCGCACCCGACAGCCCGTACATCGAGTTGTTGGCGATCGCGATGGCGTCCTCTTCGTCTTCGTAGGTGATCACCGAGATGACCGGACCGAAGACCTCTTCCTGCGCGATCCGGGAGTCGGGGTCGACGTTGTCGAGCAGTGTCGGTGCGACGAAGAAGCCCTTGTCGAATCCCTCCGGTCGACCGCCGCCGAGCACGACCCTCGCGCCGTCCTCCTTCGCGATGTCGATGTATCCCAGGACGCGATCCTGCTGACGCTTCGACGCGAGCGGGCCGAGGAAATTGGTCGGCTCCCACGGGTTGCCGATCGGCAACGCGCCATACGCGGCCTTCAGGACCTCGAGCACCTCGTCGTGACGCTTGCGGGAGACGAGCACGCGCGAGAGGGCGATGCACGCCTGACCGGACTGCATGCAGCCCCCCATGGGGAGCGTCTGCACCACGTGGTTGATGTCGGCGTCGTCGAGGATGATCGCCGCGGACTTGCCGCCGAGTTCGAGCGAGACACGCGCGATGCGCTCGCCGGCCAGCGACATGATGCGCCGGCCCGCCGCGGTGCTGCCGGTGAAGGTGACGTGGTCGACGTCGGGGTTGGTCACGAGCGTCTCCGACACCTCGCGGTCTGCGCACAGCACGCTGACGACCCCCTCGGGAATGCGACCTTCCGCGACCAGCTCGGCGATGATGTCCGCGAACACCGACGGCGAGAGCGGTGCCTCCGGTGCGGTCTTGAGCACGACCGAGCAGCCCGCGGCCAGCGCCGGGGCGAGCTTGAACGCGATCGTGCCGACCGGGCCGTTCCACGGGATGATCGCGGCAACGACGCCCGTCGGTTCCTTCACGATGCGCGAGACACCGCCCGCTGCGCGCGGACGCTCCTCGGTGGTCTCGAACGTGCGGGCCACCGCGGCCACCGCACGGAACAACCCGCCGACCATCTCCTGGGTCGGCCGGCTGACGCTCACAGGCACGCCGACCTCGATGACCCCGATCGGGGTGAGCTCGTCCACCCGCCGTTCGAGGCGGTCGGCGATGGCGTCGACGACATCGGCGCGCTCTGCCATGCTGCGAGACGACCACTCGCCCTTGTCGAACGATTCACGCGCTGCGGCAACCGCTTTGGCGACGTCTTCGACCGTGGCGGTGCGCACCCGCGCGACCTTCTCCTCGGTGAACGAGTCGACGACGTCGACCCATTCGCCGCCGGTCGAATCGACCCAGCGGCCGCCGATGAAAACCTGTTCTCGGTCGGCGATCGACGGGGTGGTACCCGTCGAGGCTTCGGTGGTGGTCATATGTGAAAGCTCCTTCGCTTCAGCGGATGTTGTAGCCGGCGTCGACCGGGAACGTGACACCGGTGACGTAACGAGCCTCGTCGGAGGCGAGGTAGACGATCGCGTTGCTGATGTCGACGGCCTCGATCAATTCGACCGGCATCGGGTTCTTGTACGACTCGTCGGCGGCAACCTCGGGATGGGAGTTGACGAACTCGCCGTACTCCGCGTTCGCCACCATAGGCGTGTTCACGCCGGTAGGGTGCACAGTGTTCACCCGAATACTGTGCGGGGCAAGCTGTTTCGCGTAGATCCGCATGAGACCGACAACACCGTGCTTGGCGGCGCTGTACCCGACCTGACCGGGGAGGGTGTTCAGCCCGATGCTCGTCAGGCCGGCCGCAGAACTCGTGATGATGATCGACCCGCCCTCCCCCCGTTCGACGAGGTGCGGCACCGTCACCTCGAGCACGTGCCATACCCCGGTGAGCATGGTGTCGATTGCGTCGTGCCATGCCTGGCGCTGTTCACCGGGACCGATCACCGGCATGATGCCGGCGTTCGGCAGCACGATGTCGACCTTGCCGAACTGTGCGATGCCCGCGTCGTAGGCCCGCTGGACATCCTCGATGTTGCGGACGTCTCCAATGGACGCGACGATTGAGCCTCCGGCCTCCTTGACCAGGCGCTCGGTCTCGGCAAGGTCGTCGCTGGTCGCCATCGGATAGAAGACCGTGGGGATCTGGTCGCAGATGTCCATCGCAATGACGGATGCCCCCTCTTCGGCGAGCCGGACGGCGTGCGAGCGCCCCTGGCCTCGCGCCGCACCGGTGATGAAAGCGACCTTGCCTTCGAGTCGACCCATGAGTGTTCTCCTCCGATTGCACGCCCCAGCTCCGGGCGGGCAAGCGCCCGTGCGTGGGAACGTAGTGAAGTTGGGGACCCACACATCAGTGTGAGGCGCACCACAGACGGTAGTTGCCTAAGCCCTTTAGGTCAACGTCGGACAAGATTCGTCGCTCGTCTCACCCGGGCGGACTCAGAAGCTGGGCGCCTCGGCCCACTCGCCGACCTGGTAGCAGGAATGTTCCCCCTCCTGCTCGAATGCCATCAACCGGCACATGCGCACCGCCCCCGCGTCGTCCGGGTCGATACGAATCAGGGCGATCTGGGCCCCCGCGTCGCGCAGGGCCCCGAGTGCCATCGTGAGGAGCGTCATCCCGAGGCCCGCCCCGCGGGCGGTCTCCGTGAGCACGAGCGCCCGGACCGACGCCGCATCCAACTCGAGGTGGGTGGACAGCGCCGGATCGGACCACACGAACCCCACCTTCGCTCCCGAAGAGTCGGTTGCGACCAGCACATTGCCGGAACCGAGGCGGATCTCGTCGGCGAGGCGCTCGCGTTGCGCCGGTACGAGCGACGCCGCGCCCAGCACCTCGTCGATCGCCCGCGACACCGCCGGATCACCGAGCGGACGCGCGTCGCCCGTCGTGATGCCCTCGGGCGCCGCGACCTCGTCGAGCGGGATCGCGAACGGGCCGGACAGGTGGCGGAACAACGTCCACAGCCTGCCCACCGCCGGGATGCCGAACCGTCGCGCGAGACGTTCGGACGCGGGGTGCGTGCTGTACGCCCAGCAGCGCAGAGCCACCGCACCGGTGCGCTCCCAGCCGCCGTCCGCTGTCGTGCCCAGGCCGATCTCCTCGACCAGCATCGTGGCCACACCGCGCGACCGGTAGTCCGGATGGACGACGAACTGCACGGTACCCAGCCCCTCGCCGTCCACCTGCAGGTGCAGGTACGCCACAATCACCAGCGGCGCGTCGTCGCGCGCGCTCAGGTCCTTGCGCGCCTTGATCGGCAGATGGGAGACGCGGACGCCGTCGCGACTCGTCGAGGTCACATCACCGGGGTGGATCCGCGAGAACCCGGCTTCCTCGTCGTACTCGGCGGCCGCGGCGACAAGAGCCAGCACCTCGTCCCGATCGCCGGAATCCAGTTCCGAACACCACTGATACGAGATCATCCTGTTCGCTCCTCATCTGCGGGTCAGTTCTCATAAATCTAATGCCGATCGGTATAGGGCCGCAACGGCCGAAGCGCCACCCGCAACCGGTCCGGGGTTTACACTTAAAACTACTTGAGTTAGATTTAGCGTCATCGATCCGAACCACCGCCTGGAGGGCAGCCATGACAGAGGTCGGAATTCCCCGCGAGGAACGCATTCGCCGCGCTCTCGACCATCTGCGCAACGACACCACCGACGAATTCGAGCACGTCACGTGGTTCGAACCCGTCGAGTTCACCGATCCGGAGATCGCCAAGCTCGAACGCGAGCGTGTCTTCGGCCGGGTTCCGTCGATCATCATCCACGGCTCCGAGATCCCCCGCGCGGGCGATTTCGTCACCCTCCAGTTGCCGCGGAACAATGTCATCGTCGTCCGTCAGCGCGACGGCAGCGTCAAAACCCTGGTGAACCAATGTCGTCACCGCGGCGCGATGGTCGAGAAGGAGGAGAAGGGCCGTTGCCGCCTGTTCTCGTGCCCGTACCATCGCTGGTCCTACGACACCGACGGCGCGCTGCGCACCATCACACGCGACAACACGTTCGGTGACGCCGACCGTTCCGAACGGAACCTCGTGCAACTCCCGACCGAGGAACGTCACGGATTCGTCTGGGTTGTCGACGACGCCGACGCCACCATCGATGTCGCAGACTGGCTCGGCCCCGAGATGGACTCGATCATGGGGTCATACGGCATGGACAAAATGGTGACTACCCGAGTTCAGCGCTTCGACGAGCCCGTCAACTGGAAGCTGATGCAGGACGCGTTCCTCGACGGCTACCACATCCAGTACGCGCACCCGAACACCGCCGCCAAGCACATCCACACCAACGTCATGGCCTTCGAGGACTTCGGACATCACTGCCGGTTCCTCAATCTCCGCAAGACCATCGACCGGTGGATCGAGGAAGACCCCGGCGATCGCAGCCTCGCCGAGCACGTGACGGAAAGCCACCTGGTGGGTCCCAACAGCACCCTGCTCAAGCAGCCCGACCATTTCCAGCTGCTCACCTTCCGCCCCCACCGGAGCGATCCGCAGCGCTGCCACATGGAGATCCGTCTGATCGCACCGACGCTCGAAGACAGCGGCATGACCGAGGAGCGCTGGAATCGGATCTGGGACAAGAACGTCGAGATCCTGATCGCGGTCCTCCACAACGAGGACTTCCCGATCCTGCGTGGTTCGCAGGTCGCCATGGACAGCGCGAACGCCGGCAACATGCTCCTGGGCCGCAACGAGGTTGCCAACCAGGTCTTCCGCCGCGAGATCCAGAAACTCGTCGGCGAGAACTGACACCGAACACCACAGCGGGGCGCCTGCGGGCGCCCCGCATCAGGAGAATTACATGGAAAGCGATCTCTTCGAACACGACCACCAACTGTTTCGCGACTCCGTGCGGAGCTTCGTCGACAAACACGTCGTCCCGAACCTCGAGAAGTGGGACGCTGATCGGCTCATCGACCGGGAAACCTGGCTCGCTGCGGGTAAGCAAGGGCTGCTGGGCCTGAGCGTCCCTGAGCAGTACGGCGGGCCCGGCGAGCTCGATTACCGCTTCCGCGTCGTGATCCAGTCCGAGATCGCACGGGTGGGCGCATCTGCGCTGCAGTCCGGCTTCTCGACCAACGACGACATCGTCCTCAACTACCTGCTCCGCCATGCCACCGACGAGCAGAAGCAGCGGTGGCTGCCCGGATTCGTCACGGGCGAGACGATCGGCGCGATCGCGATGAGCGAACCGGCCGCCGGCAGCGACCTGCGCGGCATCACGACTACCGCGGTGCGCGAAGGCGATCATTGGGTCCTCAACGGGTCCAAGACGTTCATCACGAGCGGCATCCTGGCCGACCTCGTCATCGTCTTCGCCAAGACCGATCCTGCAGCCGGTTCGCACGGGTTCAGCCTCTTCGTCGTGGAAGACGGAACGCCCGGGTTCTCCCGCGGCCGCAAGCTCGACAAGGTCGGTCTGCACGCTCAGGACACGGCCGAATTGTTCTTCGAGGATGTCCGCGTCCCCGCAGAGAACATCCTCGGCGAGCTGGGGCAGGGCTTCGGCTACCTCATGCAGAGCCTTCCACTCGAGCGGCTCGGTATCGGCATCGCCGCGCAGGTGTCCGCCGAGGCCGTCATGAGCTGGACACTCGACTACGTCAAGGAACGCACCGCGTTCGGCAAGCGCATCGGCGAGTTCCAGGGGATGGGTTTCACGCTCGCCGAACTGCAGACGGCCGTCGAGGTCTCGCGCGCGTACATCGACCGCTGTGTCCGCGAGTACAACAAGGGCACGCTCTCCGCGGTCGACGCGTCCAAGGCGAAGCTGTGGGCCACCGAGTTGCAGGGCCGGGTGATCGATGCCGGCCTCCAGTTCCACGGCGGCTACGGCTACATGATGGAGTACCCGGTCGCGAAGGCGTTCATCGACGCCCGGATCCAGCGGATCTACGGCGGCACCAACGAGATCATGAAGGAGATCATCCATCGTGATCTGATGAAGGCCTGAGTCCCGGCACACGAGGAAGGGGACCCGATCGAATCGGGTCCCCTTCCTCGTCTCAGCTTCACGATTCCGGTGTGAACGTGAGCGGTAGCCGCACGCAACCACGCACCGACGTACCGTGCATCAACGGCGGATCACTGTCGACCAGCGCGTAGTCGGGGATTCTCCGATGTATCTCCTCCATCGCCAAGGTGAGCTCGAGGCGGGCGAGGTGAGACCCGAGGCACCGATGCGGCCCTGCACCGAACGACAGATGCCTGTTCGGGCCACGATCGATCACGAACGCGTCCGGATTGTCGAACTCGGCTTCGTCGCGGTTGGCCGCACACAGCAGGAGCAACACTTGATCGTCGGCCTTGATGTTGACGCCGGCGATCTCGACATCGCGGGTGGCCCGCCGGCCCATGCTGACGGCGGCTTCGATGCGGAGGATCTCCTCGACTGCGTCCGGCACCAGGCTGCTGTCGTCGATGAGCGCCTGCCGTTGCACCGGGTTGTTCGCAAGGTGCACCATGGCCCAACCGAGTGAACCCTGCACCGTGTGCAGTCCGGCAATGAGCAGCAGGAAGAACATGCGGCGCAGTTCCTCGTCAGTAAGGTGCCGCTCGACTCCGTCCATCCGGATCGGGGTATCGATGATCTGCGCGGTGACGCTCTCCGAGTCCTCCTGCCCGGAACGCACCCGATCCACGAATGCACCGAAGTACTCGAACACGTTCGTTGCCGCTTCTGCCCGGGCACGGGCGGATTCCTCCTCGCCGGCTCCCGGAATCCCCTGGAGCGCAATATCCGTCCACTCCGTGAACTGTTCGGCATCGTCGAGAGGCCAGCCCATGAGACTGAGGAAGACACGAGTCGGCAGCGCATGCGCGAACTCGGCAACGAATTCGCACCGGCCGGAGTCCGCGAAGCCGTCGATCAGTTGGTTGATGATCTCGCGGATCCTCGGCTCGAGCTCTTTCATCCGCGCCGGACCGAACAGTGGCTGGAGCGCCTGACGATACTGCGTGTGCTCGGGCGGATCGATCTCGACCGGGATGAACTTGCCCTGGCCGGCATCGACCAGGTTGTTCGGATAGCTGGAGAACGTCTCGGCATCGCGCAGGATGCGGAAGATGTCCGCGTAGCGCGTGACGATCCAGTGCCCACCGTGGTGCGGGGAGTAGACGATCGGTCCGCGGGCACGGAGTTCGGCGGCCTTTTCCTGGAAGACATCGACCGGAGCGGCGAGAGCTGGGTCGTACACGTCGAAGTCGACGAGCAGATCCTCGGATACGTTACTGGCAGTCAACGCGTTGCACCCTTCTGAATCCATGGAACCTGCCGATCCGACGCTCAGGTCGTCGGTGTGAACCTGATCGGAAGCCGCAAGCAGCCCCGCACCTGCGTTGCGTGCAGGATCGGCGGATCGGATTCGACGAGTTCGTAGTCCGGAATCCGGCGGTGCAGTTCCTCGAGCGCGATCGACAGTTCGATGCGGGCCAGATGTGAGCCCAGGCACCGGTGCGGACCGGCACCGAATGCCAGGTGCCGGTTCGGTGACCGGTCGATCACGAACTCGTCGGGATCCTCGAATTCGCTTCCGTCGCGGTTGGCCGAACAGAGCACCAGCAGCAACTGGTCGCCGGCCTTGATCTTCGCCCCGCCGAGTTCGACGTCGCGGGTCGCACGGCGGCCCATACTCACTGCAGCCTCGATCCGCAGGACCTCCTCGACGGCGTTCGGGATCAGCGAGTCGTCCTCGATGAGCGCGGCGCGCTGACGAGGATTGTTCACCAGGTGGATCACGGCCCAGGCCAGCGATCCCTGAACGGTGTGCAGACCTGCGATGAGCAGGAGGAAGAACATGCGGGTCAGCTCTTCGTCGGTGAGCAGTCGCTTGCCGTCCTCGAGGTCGACCTCGGTGCGGATGAGTGCGGAGGTGACATCCTCACCGGGGTTCGCGCGACGCTCGTCGACGATCTTCTGGAAGTAGGCGAACATCTGCTGGGCTGCCTCGGCGCGTGCCTTCGCCGACTCGTCCTCGCTGGCTCCGGGCTTGCCCATCAGGGCGGTGTCGGTGGCCTCGGTGAGTATCGGGGCGTCCTCGAGTGGCCAGTCCATCAACGCGAGGAAGACGCGGGTGGGCAGCTCGTGCGCGAAGTCGGCGATGAACTCCGCCTCACCCTTGCCCGCGAAACTGTCGATCAGTTCGTTGACCACGCCCCGGATCTGCTCGGACAGCGCCTTCATCCGGTTCGGGGAGAACAGCGGCTGCAGGGCCACCCGATATCCGGTGTGCTCCGGCGGGTCGAGCTCGAGCGGCAGAAACTTGCCGTCCCCGGCATTGACGAGGTTGTTCGGGTAACTCGAGAAGGTTTCCGGGTCGCGGAGGACCTCGTGGAGCTCCTTGTACCGGGTGACGATCCAGTGGCCGCCGTGCGCGGTCGAGTAGACGACAGGGCCTTTGGCCGCGAGTTCGGCGACCTTCTCCTGCACGGTGTCCACCGGGTCCGTGAGCGACGGGTCGTAGATGTCGAAGTCGACTACAGGTGTCGACATTTCGTCGGTGATGGTCATGCTGATCGCCCCGTTCGAAGGGTCTGTGTTGCTCGAGAAGTCAGGGTGTTTCGAGGCTCAGGGCTCGTTCGGGGCACATCGCGACGGCCTCCTCGGCCGCCACGATGTGCGCTGCGGTCCCTAGCGTTTCCTGCACGAGCACTGGGTATCCGGCATCGTCGCAGTCGATGATCTCGGGGGCGCGGCCGTAACAGAGGCCGTGCCCGGCGCACGCCGACCGATCCACGACGAGTCGGCGCGTGCCTGACTGCGCTTCCGTGTCGTGGGCAGTCATCGTCAGTCCTCGCCGGTGACCATCGGCGGCGGGTTGTTCCCGTCTTCGGGGAACATCATCGCCACTCGAGACAAGGTGCCGCCGTCGGTGGTCGGCAGGGTGACACCGGAGATGTATGCCGACTCGTCCGACACGAGGAACAACGCAGCCCGCGCATTGTCCTTCAGCGACGGCGGACGATTGAGCTTGAGCGGAATCGGCGAGACACTCGGGTCCCACGGACCGGCGACCTCCTCGTACGACTGCCCCACCACCGGAGCACCGGCCGGCGCCAGGAAGTTCGGCGACATCCCGTGCGTCGGGGCGATCGCATTCACCCGGATCCCGTACTTGCCCAGATCCAGGCTCAGACCGCGAACCATCCCGTTCACACCGGCCTTCGTCGCCGAATACGCTGCGATGCTGTGGTACGCCACGAACGACGCCGCCGACGAGGTCGCCAGGATGACACCGCCACCATTGGCCCGCAACGCCGGCACCGCCGCCTTCGCGGTGTAGAACACGCCGGACAGGTTCACCCCGATGACGTCCTGCCAGTCCGCGTCCGTCAGATCCTGGAACTCGACCTGCTCACCACCCGCAACGGACGGCACACCACCGCGCGAGACAATCCCGGCATTGGCCCACGCGATGTCGAGCTTTCCGAACGCCGCCACCGTCGCCGCCACCGCATCGACCACCTGCTGCTCGACCCGCACATCCGCGGTGACCGCGATCGCCGAACCACCCTGCTGCTCGACCAACTCGACCGTGCCCTTCGCACGCTCCGGATCGATATCGACCACCGCGATCTTCGCGCCCTCCGACGCGAACAACTGCGATGCCTCGCGTCCCAACCCGGACCCGGCACCGGTGATCAGCGCGACCTTACCTTCGAGTTTCATCAAAGCTCCTCAGCTCGAACATGTAACAGAGGGATGGAAGACGCTGGAGGACGGCGACTTCCCTACAGGGTTCGCACCGTCATGTGATTCAGCTTACATACATGAGAAGTGATACGTCAATCGTTCTTTGTAAATCAGCCGAGCCGGATCGACGTGTCGAGGACCCTTGCGCGGGAATCGACTCTTCACCGCATGGAGGTCGTTGATGAACAGCCGCTTGACCATTCGCGAAACACTGCCGGTACGCGACACTGCTAGTACGCGATGAAGAGAATCTCATCGCGCGAGTACTCCATTCCGGGATGTGACTCGCTCAGGTGCGACCGGGCCTTCGCAACCAGGTCGTCTTCATCCGTGCCCGTGACCACGGCTCCACACGGGCAGGTCAATCTCGTCTTCATCCTCATAGCGGTCGGCCCTTCTGCGCCATCGGTACGGTCGGTGACACCCCTGTCCGTCCTCGTCGACCGAGAGGCTCGGGAGCGCCGGGCCGGATGTGGGCGACATCACACCACAATATCTAACGTACGTAGGTTACACAACCGCCGGAGCCCTGATGCCGGTCGTCTGCTGTCGATAGAGCCGCCAGTGCGACACAGCAGGAACGTCGCGAAGCTCGGGTCGCAGATGAAGGCTACGTGCGCGCCTCCGTCTCCCAGCCCCCTCACGTTTCGGAATCGATCAGGCAGGCTCCGCGGTCTTTTCGACAGGCGCGTCCGTCCGATGCATGGCATTGGTCCTTCGGGGAACCAACGACACCAGCACTGCGGCAGCCACTCCAGCGAACGCGAAGGCGTAGTAGGCCCAGTCCGCTCCGAGCGCAGAGCTCATGATCATTCCGGTGAGAATGGGCCCGCAGACACCACCCAACCTGCCCAGCCCCACCGCCAGTCCGAGCGCTGTGCCACGCGCAGCGGCCGGGTAGAAGACCCCGACGAATCCGTAAACGCCCGTCGTGGAGGACGCACAGAAGCCGATCAGCAGAACCAACCCGAACACGAGCGCCTGTGCCGGCTGCAGGGTCAGGGCGGACACTGCGATCGCTCCCCCGACAAAGCTCACCGAGATCACCGGACGCGATCCCAGTCGATCCGCCAGACCGGTGATGACCACCATGCCGAACCCGCTACCGATGTTGAAGGCGAGCAGGAACGTCAACGCGGACCCGAGATCGTAGCCGGAGGCCCTCAGCATCTGAGGAATCCAGGTGTTCATGCCGTACGAGACGAGAAGGCCGAAGAAGGTGATGAGCGGGAACATGATCGTCGCGATCCTGTATCCGGGTGCGAACAGGAGCTTCAGTCCCGACTTGGAACCGGCATTCGCGGTTTTCGACTCCTCCAGGGCCAGGCCGGATTCGGCACCGTGATCAACCGAGTAACGCTGCGTCAACGCGCGGGCCTCATCGTGCCGGCCCTTGCTCACGAGGAAAGCGATCGATTCGGGCAGGCTTCGGTATGCGATGACGAACAACACGACCCCAAGGAGGCCACCCACTGCGAACATCGATTCCCAGCCGAAGGCAGGGATCATGAAGATGGCGGCGATGGCGACCACGCACCCGCCGATGGGAAAACCGGTTTGGATGACGCCGTTGTAGAACTGCCGTCGGTCGACCTTGACGTATTCCTGGGTGAGCGCAATCAGGGTGGGGAGGGCTCCGCCGAAGCCGAGGCCGGCAAGCAACCGGAAGAGGCCGAAGGTCTCGAGATTCGGCGCAATGGCACATAACCCGGTGAACAGACTGAAGCTCACAATGCAGGCGAGCACGATCGGTCGCCGGCCGACGAGGTCCGTGAGGTAGCCGGCCAGCATTGCGCCGGCCATCATTCCGAACAGCGACAAGCTGCCGATCAACCCTGCCGAGGCGGTGGTGATCCCCCACTGTTCGATTTCCAGCAATGTCGGAAGCACTGCGCCGAACATGATGAGGTCGACACCATCGAGGATGGTGATGGCCAAGCAGGTGAGGACCACGGATCGGGCACCCGAGACGGCCCTTTCCTTCCCCAGGCCGGAGATCTGCGACATGTTGGTTCCTTCGGGTTGTGGGGTATCTGGGTTCGATGCCGATGAACGCGCGAGTGGCGGTTGTCGACGTGTGTCGACAACGGGGCAGAATCGTTCGATTGCAAGCTCGTCGCGACCGTCGAGGTGCGGGGCTGCGGGATACGCCCTTTACCACCGCGGCATGCCCTGCATCACACGGGCAATAATCTAATGCCTATCGGTACTGGCGACAAGCCCGGAATGAGCACTTCGGAGCTCAGCCCCACTTCCTCGAATCCTCGAACGCACGCGCCATCCACTGATGAAAATGCTGGTTGGCAATCTCGTTTCGCCCGAAGTAGATCGGTCCGATGTCCGTGTTCGTAACGGCCTTCTGCAGACCCTCGTTGACGACGAGGTCCTCCTCTCGAAGTACGGCCATCAGAATGTTCCAGTTCTTGTCCCACCGCGCCTTCTGCTCGTCCGTCACGGCAGGTTCCCGAGTGAGAAGACGCATCTGCATCCGGGCCCCGACGGGCGTGCCCGGAGCAGGGACGAAGTTGAGCACCTCCAGATGGTCCGGTTGACGCAGCACCGACATATTGGGCATCAGAAAGTGCGCAACGGTGATGTGCCGGTCGATCGGGGCGTCCGCGGGCGCGACACCTCGCACCGTGTCGATGCTCTTGCGTGCCGTGACCATTCGTCCGTGCCTGCCCATGGGTTCCCAGGATTGCGCGTTGTTGTAGAAGTACGGCGCAACAGTTCCGGCGTGGGTCGAGGTGATGTGGTAGCCGTCGAGGAAGGCATCCATCAAGACCTTCCAGTTGATGTCCACATCGAAGTTCTGGGCGATATGGCAGTGGTATTTGTCCATCTCCATGGCGGCGAGGGACTCGTCGAACTCCCGGCCGAGCCACTCCGCGATGTCGATCGTTCGATCACCCGCGGCGGAGTCGACGACCCAGACGAAACCGTGTCGCTCCTCGACCGGAATCTCCAGCAGGCTCATGCAGCGACGATCGACCCTCCCGAACGTCGGCTCGTCCGCGATCGACCGCAGACTGCCATCGCTCCCATACGCCCACCCGTGGTAGCGGCACGAAAAGATGCGCTTCGAACCCCTCTCCTCGGGAACGAGCCGGGCGCCTCGATGCCGGCAGGTGTTCACGAACCCACGAACCCCACCGTCCGCCTGCCGAACGAGAACAATCTCGTTGTTCGGCAACTGGACCGTCGCAAAGTCGTGGTTGCCGGGCAATTCGGTGCTGTGCGCCGCGATGATCGGCACATATCCGAACAGCTCTCTGCGCTCGCGGGCCGCCAGTTCCGGATCGGTGTAGACGCGCGGATCGACCTCGAGGATCTCCGGCGCCATATCGGTGGTGTCGTGGTCGAGGTGATCGAACAACGCCCGGGCAAAACCCGCTTTCGTCGCCTCGTCGTACGGAAGATCGGTGTAGACCATCGTGCTCACTCCTTCGCGGGACCGCGGCGGTCCCCGCAAGAACGTCGCTAGAGCTGCAGACTCTTGATTTCGACAAACTCCTCGAGGCCGAATGCCCCGCCCTCACGCCCATGGCCGGATTGCTTGAATCCGCCGAAAGGCGCAGCGCCGTTGAACTTTCCACCGTTGACCTCGATCTGCGTCGCACGCATCCTGCGCGCAACCGACTTCGCGCGCTCGGGGTCGCCGGACCACACAGCGCCGGCGATACCGAAGATCGTGCCGTTCGCGATCTCGATCGCTTGCTCGGGTGTGTCGTACGCGATGATCGACAGCACCGGACCGAAGATCTCCTCCTGAGCGATCGTGCTGTCCGGGTCCACCTCCGAGAACACGGTCGGTTCGACGAAGAATCCGGTACGGGCCGGTGCGTCGACCGACCCGGCGACGAGCTTTGCGCCCTCCTTGACGCCGGCACGGATGTAGTCGAGGACCCGCTCACGCTGAGATGCGGTAACCATGGGTCCGAGCTTCGTGTCGCCGTCGGCGGGATCGCCGGGCGCGTAGGCCGCGGCCGCCTTCGCGGCGAGCTTCTCCGCCTCGGCCAGGCGGGAGCGCGGTACGACCAAACGAGTCTGCGCATTGCAGGACTGTCCGCCGTTCATGTAGCAGGCACGCACGGTGTGCGGCACGGCCTTACCGAACTCCTCGTCGCTGAGGTCGTCGAGCAGCACAGCGGCGCTCTTTCCACCCAGTTCGACCGACACCCGCTTCACTGTCCCGGCGGCCAGTTCGAGGACTCGCTTGCCGACCGAGTTCGATCCCGTGAAGCTGACCATATCGATGTCCGGATGAATGGCGATGGCCTCGCCGACGATCGGACCGTACCCGTGAACCAGATTGAATACGCCGGCCGGAACTCCGGCAGCGTCGACCGCTTCCGCCAGGGCGTGGGCGGTGAACGGGGCAACCTCGCTGGCCTTGACGACCACCGTGCACCCGGTCACGAGCGCAGCCCCGATCTTGGCGGTGATCTGGTGCAACGGGTAGTTCCAGGGCGTGATACACCCGATCACCCCGACAGGCTCACGCACGATCAGGGAGTTGCGGAGCTGTTCTTCCCACGGGAAGTCCCTCGCCGCGGTCACGGCCTCACGCAGGTCGACGATACCCAGTCCGATCTGGGCCCAACGCGCCACCCTGCGTGGGGTGCCGACCTCGGCGACGACGATATCGGTGATCTCCTCCTGTCGCCGCTCCAGTTCGTCGGCCAGACGCGAGACGAACTCCGCCCGCGTGTGCGGCGCGGTCTGTGACCACTGCTCCAAGGCCCGCCGCGCAGCAGCCACCGCCACATCGACATCTGCGGCAGCCCCGGCGGGGACATCCCCTATGCGTTCCTCGGTGGTCGGGTTGACGACGTCGATACGCTCCGCGCTCGTGGAGGCACTCCACGTGCCGTCCACGTACAGATCAAGGGTCACGATGGCTTACTCCGTATCATCGAGTTGACAGAATTCACCGGTACACCGAGCTGCTCGGTCACCGAGAAGGCATAAGAAGCAACGGCTTACCGCTTACGATCCGACGAGGTCCCGCAGACCTTCGTCGCTCACCGTTGCGGTGGCCACACCCATCACACCGGCGAGGAATCCGCGGATCGCTACCACGAAGAGCTCGCGCGACGACCATCGGTTGGCTGCCAGCGCGCGGGTGAGCGTCGGGTGTCTCCGCTCGTCGACATTCGGGAAGACCTCCGTGCTGCCGACCGGGTCGCGCATGAGATCGCTCAGAGTGGTGGCGAGTGCCAGTTTCTCCAGTCTGTCCAGGATCACCACGTGCAGGCGCGCCGGTACGCCCCCGTCCTCGAGGATTCGGGCACACATTTCGTACGTTCTCGTGAGGACGTCGCGCGGAAGAAACTGCACCAGCACGAGAGCGGCATTGGGATGGCGGAGAATCGCGTCGCGGTAGTTGAGGCTGAGTTCGACGAACCATTCCACCCAGTCGGTATCCGACGAATACTCGGGCACCGTGGCCCCGGTCATGAGCTCCTTCGCCACCTCTGTCATGAGCTCACGGCGATCGGCGAAGTGGTGATACAGCGAGGAGGTATTCACGTTCAGGTGTTTGGCCACGCGCGGCAGGCTGAACGCAGCCATACCTTCGGTGTCGATGATCTCGATGCTTGCCGCGATCGTCGAACTCCGGCTGATCAGAGGCTTTGCCGGTCGTCCCATCACGTCCCCCTTTCGATCGACCCGAGACTCAGTTCCACAACCCCGCCGTATCGACTCCGATGGAAAACCAGTGGCTGCGTGGTCGGATCCGACCCGAAGTCGAGGAGGTCAGCAACCGCGATGAGGTGATCGCCACCGTCGTGCTCCGCAGCCAGCGCCACCTCGAACCACGCCGCCACCCCGCCGATGATCGGCGCGCCGCCCTCGGCCGGGCACCACCGCACTCCGTCGAATTTCCGGCCCCCCGATTTCGCAAAGCGGTCACTGAGAGCGTGTTGGCCCGAGGAAAGTACGTTGACACAGAACGTCTCGGCGGCCCGAATCGCCGGCCAGCTCGTCGAACGCCGGCTCGGGCACAGCAGGACCTGGGGCGGATCCAGCGATAGCGCCGAGAACGACTGACAGGTGAATCCGGCCGGTTCGTCGCCTACCATCGCCGTCACCACCGTCACACCGGAGCAGAAATGTCCCAAGACGTCGCGGAGCGCCCGAGTGTCCGTTGCCGGGCCGATGCTGCTGTCCACTCGCGTCGACACATGTCGTCCTCTCATCTGCCCGGTGCGATGTGCACCCGGATCTCGCCTGCAGGAACGAGCTGCATCGGGCTCATGGCGCCGTCCGTACCGCGCGGGGTGTGATCCGTCGCCAGACCAGTGCCGGAGACAGCGTGGTGGTGCGGAACACGAGCGGATCCGACGACAGGGTCATCACGTCACCCTCGAAGCGCACGTACCGCTTCTGGTCGTCGCCGATCCAGTTCGGATACAGCGATACCGCCATCTCGTGCCAGACAGCGGAGTTGTCCTCGTCGACACGGTAGGGACCCGAATAGGCGAGGTACCCCCCGGCGGCCTCGCTTCGTTCGCCCATCTCGCCGCTGTGCACGTTGCGGGTCCGGTAGAGGGTTCGGCCGGAACGCATGATCTGTGCCGACATGTACCCGTCCGCCGAGTAGATGATCAGTCCGCGAGCCTCGGGACCCAGCGGGTAGTCGACCTTTCCCGTATCGGAGGTTGTCGAGTACTCGACGAGTTCCCAGGCCCCGACGATCCGCTGGGCGATCGAGACGCCATCGATGTCGGTGTCGGTGTCGGTGCTCATGTCCTGCTTCCTTTCAGCTCACAGCACGTCGCGCGTGCAGAGAAGGACCGAACTCGAGAGTGCGGCCATGGGCCCGCCGATGAACAGGGACACCTTCGCGCCGGGCACCTGGTTTGCCGAGCTTCCGCGCACCTGGCGCACGGCCTCGACTGCCAGCCCCATCCCGTTGACGAACGAATCTGCGAGATTGCCCCCGCTGGTATTCACCGGGAGCAGTCCGTGCGGAGCCGTCAGATTCTCGAGGGTCATGACCTTGCCGGCTTCGGCGCCGGGTGGGCACAGCCCGTGATCGATCAGCGCGGCCACCCCGGAACCACTGAAGTTCTCGTAGACCTGGACGACATCGACCTGGTCGGGACCGAGGTCGGCATCTGCCCACAGACTCTCCGCGACCCCCGCCGCCCCGGAGAATCCCGCCGAGGTGTAGTCGAGATCGTTCTCCGTGTCGACGGCGTAGCCCCCTACCGCGCCCTGACTGCCGGCCAGCACGTAGGCCGGATTCGGATGGAGCTTCTCGGCGCGCTCGGCAGCGACCAGGATGAGAGCAACGGCTCCGTCGTTCTCACGAGAACAATCGTAGAGCCGGTACGGCTCGACTATCATCCGCGAGGCTTCGTAGGTCGACTCGTCGAGAGGACGCCCGAACGCCGCGGCACCCGGATTCTGCTGCGCATGTACGTAGTCGGCGAGAACCAGGGACCTCATCGCGGATTCCGGGACCCCGTCGTGCTCGAGCATCCGCTGGGTGCGCAGTGCGCAGGCCTGGGCGGGGGATCCGACTCCGTGCGGGAGCATGTGACCGTCGAAATGGTGCTTGGCATATCCGAGGCGGCCGGAATCCCGCTGTGCCATGGCGCGGTACACGACCACGCACTGTGCTTGGCCCGCTGCGATAGCGACCGCCGCGTTGGTGATCGCCGCGGCGGCACCACCACCGCCACCACCCCAGATCATGGTGGACCAGCGGATCCGGTGCGACATCAGTGACGCACCCACGACGGTCCCGTCGTTGTCACCGCCGCCGTACGAGACGAAGCCGTCGATCTCGCGGGGCGGCACCCCGGCCTCGGCAGCAGCCTCGACGATGGCGCGCAACGTCATCCGAAGTTCGCTGTCGGGCGATTCGCCTCGTTTGTAGTGGAATTCGCTGACGCCCACGACGGCTGCGGCACCGCGGAGAAATGAGCCGGTCATCGCTCGTCTCCCCGTTCGGTCCCGTTCGCAGTGCTCGCGAGGCGCCAGCGGAGCACCGGCCAGGGCGAGTCGGCAGGTTGCTGGATGATTCCCGCAGCCGAGTCACCGATGGCGATGTCCGCATCGTCGTTCTCCGCCAGCAGACCGAGCACTCGTCGCCCCCCGGCGTGCGGGAGCTCGACGAGAACCGTGACGTACGGCAGTTCGCCGGCCAGCTCCGGGATGAAGGGGTGCCAGGTCCGCGACCACGAGAAGACCCGTCCGACCGGTTCCACGGCGACCCATGCCGGGTCGAACGCCCGGCACTGTCCGCACATCCAGCGTGGTCCCCAGATCCACAGTCCACACCGGCCGCATCTCTGCAGCCGCAGCTCACCCGCCCGCAGACCTTCCCAATACGGCAGGTCCAGGCCGTCCGCGTACGGACCGGCCAGGACGGTGGCCGGGAACTCGCGGGCCACCCCGGGACCCGGTGTCATCGGATCGCACCGCTTTCGTGAATCGGCATATCGCTCCTTCGCCCTACGGGCGGGTGTCGCAGAAGGTCCGGTCGGTCAGTGCTTGGTCAGGTAGCCCGCGTCGATCGGCAGGTCGATCCCGGTCACGTACTTCGCGCCGTCGGACACGAGCCACAGCACGGCGTCGGAGATATCCTGTGGTTCGAGCATCATCACGTCGAGCAGATTCGTGCGGTCGTTGTGCTTCCACTTCCGCACCACGTGTGGCAACACCTTCGACAGTCCCTCCGCCATGGGCGAATTGACCCCTGTGGGGTTGACCGTGTTGACGCGGATGTTGTGATCGGCGAGCTCGAACGCGAGTGTGTCCTTCAAGCCTTGGAGTCCGTGCTTCGCGGCGCCGTAGTGCCCCCACGAGGGAGAAGCGCCGAGTCCGTCGACCGACGAGGTGATCACGATCGATCCGCCTCGACCACCCTCGATCATCACCGGTACGACAGCCTTGCACGCCTTCCACGCTCCGGTGAGGTTGACGTCGAGCATCGTCTGCCACGCGTCGTCTTCGATCTCGATCGTCGACTCGCAGTGATCGTGGATTCCGGCGTTCGCCAGCAGGATGTCGATCCTTCCGAATTGCGATACCGCAAGATCTGCGACAGCCTTCATGTCCGCACTGCTTCGCACATCCGCCTGCATGCCGGCAATCTCACCCCCGGCTTCCTTGACCAGCTGGATCGTCTCCTCGAGGTCCCCCGGTGTCGCGAGTGCATACTGCACATTCTTGATCGGTGCGGCGACGTCACACACCACGATCCTGGCGCCGGCAGCGGCAAGCGTGAGCGCGTGGGCGCGCCCCTGGCCGCGAGCTCCGCCGGTGATGATTGCTACTTTTCCGTCGAGTGAGGTCATCGATTCTCCTGCTGTCGGATAACGGTGTTGAGCGGGGTCTTGCCGGATCGACTACCGTGCGCTCTTCACACGCTCGTAGTCCTGCGTCGCTTGGCTGATGCCGGTCGCGAATCGCTCACTGAAGCCGTCCTTGCGCGCTTGGGTCCAGTGATAGGAGTTCAGCAGCGGTTCGCAGGCGCCCGTGAAGCGCGGCATGACGTCGCGCGTGAGGATGCGGTACATGCGTGAGGTGGCCTCGGTGTCGGCCCAGTCGTGTGCTGTCGCGAGGAAGGTGCCGAAGCCGCCGGTGCGGTCGATGATCTTCTGGATGTAGTCGATGGCGTCGTTCGCATCGCCGATGCAGCCGTATCCGGACTCGTTGACGCGCCGGACCAGTTCCTCGTGCGCGACTTCTTCGCCGGGTTCGATCATTTTCATCGGGGTGACGACGTGGCGGTAATCCATGAAGTCGCGCAGCCCGTACCGGGTGTCCTCGACGGCCTGCTCGAAGGTGTCGGCGATGTGGATGTTGCCGACGATCGCCCAGTCACCGCGGTCGACCGTCCGACCGTGCTCGTTCGCCTCGTGGGTCGTGATACCCCACGTCTGCTCGAGCAATTCGAACGACTTGTCACTGGTGCCACCGATGGACAGCAGACCGAGTCCGTACTTGCCGGCCAGCTTGGGTCCGGACGGGGACATCGCCGCCGCGACGGTGATCGGCACGCCGGGGTACGAATAGGGGCCCAGCTGCACTCGGGCATCCTCGAGGGAGAACCATTCGGTCTTCCGGTCGACCGGCCCCGGTGTCTCGAGCAGTTCCAGGATGGCGTCGAGGGATTCCTCCATCCGCGGCCGCAGAAGGTTGTAGTCCATGCCCATCATCTGCGAGTCGGCCACGAGCGCGCCCGGCCCGACACCGATCCTGATGCGTCCTCTAGTCATGTGATCCAAGAACGTGATTCGGTCGGCCACCATCAACGGATGGTGGTACGGGAGAGAGATGACACCGCTGCACAGCTCGATGCGCTCGGTGCGCTGTGCAGCTGCCGCGATCATCAGTTCCGGTGACGGACCGACCTCGTATCCACCGGTGTGATGCTCGCCGAACCACACCTGGTGGAAACCGAGCCGATCGAGATCCTCGACATGGCGGAGATCCTGTTCGATCGCCATCGTGGGGTTACGGCGGGGATTGTGGTACGGCGGAAGGAACACTCCGCACCGGAGCGGAGCCTTCCTCGCAGCCGGCGCATAGTTCACGTTCGACCCGGTGTTCTCGGTTGCCGATTCCATTTCAGTTCTCCTGTCGGTCGTTGCGTGACGCGCCGCAGATGGTGACGATGGCCCGAGCGGTCCGTTCTCCTCGGTTGTGCCATCGGTGCCTGTTCCCGTTGATCACCACCGTGTCGCCGGGATTCAGTTCGATCTCCACACCGTCGTCGAGTTCGAGCACGAGCAAACCCTCGAGAAGGACGTGCACGTCCACGGAATCCGTCCGATGAAACCCCGGATCCTCGTCGTCCATGACGACGATTCCGTTGTCGCTGTCGCCGATGCGACCAGGCTCGAGCACCCAGCCGATCACCCACACTCCGCCCGGATCCGGAAATCCGACGGCGGCCGGTACTTCACCGGAATTGGGGACCTCGGGATCGGAGTCGGTTCGCCAGATGGGGTCGATTCCGGCGGCGTCCAGCCTCTCGATCTGCTCGTCGGCGACGAGCACGGCCGCGCCCTCGCGTTCGACTGCGATTACGCGACGAAAGCCCATGTTTGCCCCTCCGGGAGACAATTCTGTGACGACGAACGGCGCCGGGATGGCAGACAGTACGTTCTGTCCCACAACAGATTTCAGTTCACGGACACGAACAGGGAAGCACCGCGTGCTACGTGTGATACGCGCCCCACCCGCAGCACGCGAGTGTTGCGCATCACACCGATCAATCTAAATGCTATCGGTTAATCGGTCAAGCGGGCACCGACTGCGCGACAGCAATTCCCCTGCGAAACGCAGACATCAGCACATACGCTGTTGACCGGTCGGAAACGACTGATCTACCGTCGTCCCAAGGCAATCGCCCCTCCCCACGTCAGCCCGCTCTCGTCACAGCGCCATATCACCTGACTCCCCGGAAGACCCCTCCCCGCCGAGGCGCTCTCCGGATCACTCCCCTCGCGAAGGATCGCCGATGATCACGACACAGATCGAAATTCCCGCACATCTGATCACCGACTTCGATGTGTACGACCCGTCCCTGGCCGTGCCGGCCGATGTGTTCCAGGAGCGTGTCGCTGCGTTACGCAAGCAAGGGCCGGTCCTCTACTCCCCACATCACGGCGGACACTGGGTCGTCACCCGATACAGCGAGGCACTCCAGGTGCTCCAGGATCCGGAGACGTTCTCGAGCTTCCCGAACAACCTGCTCAATGCCGCGCAGGGCAAATTCCTTCCACTCGAACTCGACCCGCCCGAACACAGCTACTATCGGCAGGCACTTCAGCCGCTGTTCAGTCCCAAGCAAATGAAGGCGCTCGAGCCCGAGATCCGGGGCATCATCACCGCGCTGATCGACGACTTCGCAGAAAAGGGCGAGTGCGAGTTCATCTCCGAGTTCGCACACGAACTGCCGACGCGGATCTTCCTTGCGCTCATGGGGTGGCCACTGAGCGACGCACCGCAATTCACCGAGTGGACCGACATCACGCTCCAGGGCATCCCCGGCGCGAGCGAGGAGGAATCGGCCGAGGCCCGCGCGAAGGCCGCCGGCGAGATCTACGAGTACTTCGGGCAGGTGGTCGCCCGGGTCCGCTCCGGCGACGACAACTCCGGGAGCCTCACGGCGCAGATCATCAACACCCCACTCGACGTCGAAGGAACACCCAGGCAGCTCACCGACGAGGAACTGTGCCGGATGTTCTTCCTGCTTCTCGTCGCGGGACTCCACACCGTCCAAGGCGCTCTCGCCTGGGGACTCATCCACCTGTCTCGTAATCTCGAGCAGCGCGAGGCGATCCTTGACGACCCGACGCTGATTCCATCGGCGGTGGAAGAGATCCTGCGGATCGAGACTGCCACGAGCGGCGGCCGGCGTGCGACCCGAGACACCGAGATCGGTGGTGTCTCGATCAAGGCCGGCGACCAACTCTTGGTGTTGATGACCTCCGCCAACCGTGACGACGACGAGTTCGACAACCCTGACGAGCTACAGATCGAACGGCACCCCAACCGCCACATCGGGTTCGGCGCCGGCCCGCATCGCTGCCTCGGCTCCCATCTCGCGCGGCTCGAGCTGAGGCTCGCCATGGAGGAGATTCACAAGCGGATTCCCGACTACGCGCTCGTTCCGGACAATCCCGCGGTCTTCCATTCGTCCCAGGTCCGTGGATGCGAGAAGCTGCCGATCACGTTCGCGCCGTCGACGCACTGATCCCGCTCGACCCGGTCGCAGGAAGTCGGCCCGAACAGTAGAAGGTCCCCGGAGGAAGCTCCGGGGACCTTCTCGGCTGTGTCACACTGTGGAGGGAACCGGCGACAGCGCCGGATCGTCGGCGGGCGGTTGCAGCACGCCGTCGCGCACGAGCGAATCGATCTCGACTGTGCTCAGCCCGAGCACTCTCTCGCAGATCTCACGTGTCTGCTGACCGGCCAGGGGCGCCTGCCGCAGCGGCCAGTCCGGCAACGTCGCGAAGTGCGCCACCTGCTTCGCGGTCGGGAGCGGCGCCGGAAGCAGCTCGTGTTCGAGCTCGGTGTACGCACCGCGCGCGATCAGCTGAGGGTTGGTGAGCAGCTCCGGCAACCGGATCATGGCCCCGGCCGGTATTCCAGCCGCCTGCAGAGTCTCCATCGCATCGGTCGGCGTGTGCCGCAGCAGCCACTCCGTCAGCACCTCGTCGGCCTCGGCGCGGTGGTCGATCCTGAGCTCGGCGGTGGCGAAACGAGGGTCGTCGGCGAGGTCGGGCCGGCCCACTACACCGCACAGCCTCGCCCAGTCCGTGTCGTCGCGGACGGTGACGACACACCACTCGTCGTCACCTCCACACGGGTACACCCCGGAGGGCGCCGAGTACGGATCGGAATTTCCCGGTGCGCCGATCGACCCAGGCTCGAGATGTTCCGCGACGAGCTGGCTACCCAGTTGCACGATCGCGGTGTCGGCCTGAGCGACCTCGATCGCGGCGCCACGCCCGGTCCGCAGCCGGTGGATCAGCGTGGCGAGAATCGTGGTTGCGGTGACCTGTCCGGCGATGTGATCGGGGTAGACAGTCGAGCCGTCGCACAGTGCATCAGTGGTGTCCGAGTACCGCCAGAGCGCTGAGACACCACAGGCTGCCCGTACCAGCGGTCCGTAGCCGAGCCGCTTGTTCCACGGGCCGACACTGCCGAAGGCGCTGCTCTCGGACACGATGATGCGCGGATTGATCGCGGCGAGCTCGTCGTACGAGAGCCCCATCGAGGCGAGAGTGCCGGGCTTGAAGTTGGCGAGCACGATGTCCGCTTCGGCGGCCAGCCGCTTGAAGATGCGGATGCCTTCGGGACTGCGCAGGTTCAGTCCGAGGCTGCGGCGGTTACGGTGGCCCCACGCCACGGACGCGGCGAGGGCCGCACCCCGCTTCGACTGGCGCAATCCGTCCGGGAAGTTCGAGTTCTCGATCTTGATGACGTCGGCGCCGTTGTCCGCGAACTGGCGCCCGAGTTCAGCACCGAACACCACGACACCCATATCGAGGACCCGAAGACCCTCGAACGGCCGCCCACCCGGTTCGCGCTGCAGTGCGGGAATCGGATCGTGAGCCCCGTCGATGTCGGACCCGAACACCATGTCGTTGTGCTCACCGAGTTCTGGCGCACGCATGCGCACTCCGGCTCGCTGCCCGTCGACCTTCGCGTACCCGGACGGGACTCGCGCGGTGACGCCGGGTGAGATCTCGGTATCGACGAACGTACCGGCCGCATCGAAATGCTCGGTCGTCAAGACCTCCGACACGGTGTTGAGACCACCGATCGGGATGCCCCGGGCCGCACCTTCGACGACGAGTTCGTCGCGGGTATAGGTGCTGAACAACTGTTCGATGAGCGGATTGAGGCGAGCGGACGCAGCGAATCGCGCGGGAATGGTGTCGTATGTCGGATCCGCGAATTCCTCCGGCTCACCGAGCCATTCGAACATCGCCCGCCACTGCCGCTTCGCGAGCAGGCAGATGCGCACCTGCCCGTCGCCGCAGCGATAGACCGGGTAGAAGTTGGCGGCGTCGGGCCGGCCCCGCGGGAAGTCCTCGGAACGGCCTGCGGCAGCGGAGCCCTGCACACCGAATCCGGGGTCGAAGCCGTGCACGATGACCTCGAACGCCGAGATGTCGACGGTTTGTCCCCGTCCGGTGTGCAACCGATCGAAGTAGGCGAGCAGCGCCGACCACGCCGTGTGCACGCCCACCGACTCGTCGATCAGCCCGTGGGGCGGCAGCAGCGGCTGCTGCCCCGGTTCGCCGGAACGCGACAGCACACCGCTCAGTGCGTAGAGCACCTGCTCGGTCGCAGTCCAGTCACGATACGGCCCGTCCTGGCCGAAGCCGGTGATCGACACGGCCACGAGCTGCGGATTGATCCGGCACAGGTGTTCGGCACCGATTCCCCGAGCAGTGAGGAATCCCGGTGGGAAGGACTCGAGAAGAATGTCCGAGCGTTGCGCGAGGTCACGCAGCCGTTCCTGTCCCTCGTCTCCGTCCAGGTCGAGGGTGACTCCGAGCTTGTTCGCATTGCGCAGCGCGAACGGAACGCTCACACCGCTGCGGACCGGTTGCGCCGAGCGCGAAGCCGAGCCTCCGGGGAGTTCGACGTGGACGACCTCGGCCCCGAGGTCGGCGAGAAACCGGCCTGCGGTGTCGCCGAATCCGTCCGTCAGTTCCAGTACCCGGACACCGTGCAGGGGTAGTGCCATCTTGTGCTCCAAATGTGGCTCGACGCGAGAGGTGTTTCTGGTCAGCGAGTTCCGAAGTACACCGACTTCGACGTGTAATAGGGTGCCAGCCCCTCCGGGCCGAGCTCGCGACCGAGCCCCGACGACTTGACACCGCCGAACGGCGCGTCCAGGTCGAGGGCGTAGTAGTTCACTCCGACGGTGCCGCTGTGGATCCGTGCCGCCAGATCGAGGCCGTGCCGTTCGTCGGTGGTCCAGACCGTGCCGCCGAGTCCGTATTCCGAGTCGTTGGCGAGCGCGACTGCCTCGTCCTCACCGTCGTAGGCGGTGACGGTCAGCACCGGACCGAAGATCTCCTCCTGCGCGATGCGCGCGGAATTGTCGACGCCGGCGAACACGGTCGGCTCGACGAACCACCCCTGCGGCTGATCGTCGGGGACGCCGCCGCCGGTGGTGATGCGGTATCCGTCGGCGCGGCCCGACTCGATGTAACCGAGGACGCGGTCGCGCTGGGCCGCCGAGACCAGCGGCCCCACGTCGGTGGCCTTGTCGAGCGGATCGCCGACGGTCAGTGCCCGCACGGTCTCGGTGACCGCGTCGACGACCTCGTCGTACCGGGAACGCGGCGCGAGGATCCGAGTGCTCGCGTGGCAGGTCTGGCCGTTGTTAACCAGCGATACGTCGAGCAGGTTCCTCGCGAACACGTCGAGGTCGGCCTGTTCGGTGACGAGCGCCGCGGACTTGCCGCCGAGTTCGAGCGTGACCGGCCGCAGCAGCCGCCCGCAGACCTCACCGATCGCGCGCCCTGCCGCCGTGGACCCGGTGAACGCCACCTTGTCGACGCCCGGGTGCGAAACCAGGTAGGCACCGGCGTCGCGGTCGGCCGGGACGACGTTGACCACACCGTCGGGCAGACCCGCCTCGAGGGCGGCGTCGGCGAAGGCGAACGCGTCGAGTGCCGTCTCGGGCGCGGGCTTGAGCACCACCGTGCATCCCGCCGCGAGCGCGGGAGCCAGCTTCATCGCGGCGAGTGGCTGTGGGTAGTTCCACGGCGTGATGGCCGCGACCACACCCACCGGCTCGCGTCGCACGACGGTGCGACCGCCGAATGCGCTCGGCCGCACGTCCTCGTTGGACGCGTTGCGGATCAGCCCGGCGTAGTACGAGAGCATCGCTGCGGGGCCGAAACCGTTGACACCGCCCGACAGCGCGATCGGCATGCCGTTCTCGCGGCTCACCAGTCGGGACGTGTCGCGACCGCGGGATTTGAGGGCGGCCGCGAACCTGTCGAGCAGGTCCGCACGTTCGACGTGGGTCAGCCTGCTCCACGGGCCGGCGAGTGCTGTGCGCGCGGCCGCAACGGCGTCGTCGATGTCGGCCTCGGTCGCCAGAGCGGAGGTACCGAGCACCTTCTCGGTGGCCGCCTCGACGACGTCGACGGTGCCACCGTCCTTCGGCGCCACCCATCGGCCGCCGATGAACAGTTCGTTCCTGTCCTGATCGTTCATGTCGTGCCTTTCGGAGGTGGCGGTCAGAGGGTGTCTTCGTGGCCGAGCAGCACCGAGCTCACCAACGGCGCCATCGGCCCGCCGATGAACAGGGAGGTCTTCGCGCCCGCCACCGGGTTGGTCGAGGTGCCGCGGATCTGCCGGACTGCTTCGACCGCGAGGTTGAGACCGTTGATGAACGAATCGGCGAGGTTGCCGCCGCTGGTGTTGACGGGCAGTTTGCCGTTCGGTGCGGTGAGATTGTCGACGGTCATGAAGGTGCCGGCCGCTTCTCCAGGCGGGCACAGGCCGTGATCGATCAGCGCCGCAACAGCGGGACCGCTGAAATTCTCGTAGACCTGCACGACGTCGACATCGTCCGGACCGAGGCCCGCCCCGGACCAGAGTCGCTCGGCGACACCGGGTTTTCCGTTGTTCGCCGGCCCGAATCCGGCGCTCATGTACTGCTCGCCGAGGTCGTTGTCGATCAGTTCCGAGTACCCGCCCGGTGCGCCCTGTGCGCCGGACAGCAGGTACGCCGGGTCGGGGCGCAGGGTCTTGGCCCGCTCGGCCGAGACGAGCACCAACGCGACCGCGCCGTCGCTTTCCCGGGAGCAATCGAACAGGTGGAACGGCTCGGCGATCAACCGCGAGTTCTCGTAGGACTCCTCGTCGAGGGGTCGGCCGTAGCCCTGCGCGGTCGGGTTGTTCTGCGCGTGCTGGTACGAGGCGAGGACGAGCGAGCGCATCGCCGAGCGCGGCACCCCGCCGTGCTCGAGCATCCGCTGGGTGCGCATCGCACAGATCTGCGCGGGGGAGCCGATGCCGTGCGCGAGGAAGTGGCTGCCGTAGTGGTACTTCGCGTATCCGAGTCGACCCGTATCCGCTTGCGTCATGGCGCGGTAGACCACCACGCACTCTGCCTGACCGGTGGCGATCGCAGTCGCCGCGTTCGTGATGGCAGCTGCGACGCTGCCGCCGCCACCGCCCCACATCATGTTCGACCAACGCAGCTCG
The DNA here is from genome assembly GCF_015654185.1 of Rhodococcus sp. M8. NCBI lineage: Bacteria > Bacillati > Actinomycetota > Actinomycetes > Mycobacteriales > Nocardiaceae > Rhodococcus > Rhodococcus sp. M8. The sequence goes on along the minus strand of NZ_CP064065.1, from coordinate 5,051,443 downwards.
TCGATCAGCAGTGCGCCGCCGATGATGGCGCCGTCGTTGGCGCCACCCGCGTAGGAGACGAATCCGTCGATCTCGCGGGGGTTGACGCCTGCGTCGGCACACGCTTCGAGGATGACCTCGAGGGTCATGCGCTTCTCGCTGTGCGGCGCCTCGCCGCGCTTGTAATGCTGTTCGGCGACGCCGACGACTGCGGCTGCACCGCGTAGGACGTTGTCACTCATCGCTTTTCTCCCTCTACGATCGAGTCGGCCCGGCGCCAGCGCAGCAACGGCCAGGCGGCACCCTCGGTCCGCTCGAACACTCCGACCACTCGGTCGCCGATCTCGGGGTTCGCATCGATGTCGTCGGCGAGGATGCCGAGAACCCGGCGGCCGTCGGCGTGCGGCAGTTCGACGAGCACCGTCACGTACGGCAACCGATCGGCATATTCGTCCATGTACGGGTACCAGCTGCGATTCCAGCTGTAGACGGTGCCGACCGGTTCGACGGCCTCCCAGTCGAGATCGAAGCTGTGGCAGTTGCCGCAGATGGCCTGCGGCCCCCAGATCCACGTGCGGCAATCGCTGCAGCGCTGAAGGCGCAGCTCACCGGCGAGGAGACCGTCCCAGTACGGCTGATCGAGTCCGTCCGGCGCGGGTCCCCACGGTTCGGTCGCGAGTTCTGTCGCGGTCATGCGTTCGCCTCCGTTCCGGCGGGGAAGTTCTCGAGCTTCGCCGCGAGCCAGCGTCCGTCGTGGAGCTCCCAGATGGAGCGCAGCCCGATCGAACGGTCGCCCATGTCGTAGACGGTCTCGCCCACCATCCGGTCGCCCTCGGCGCGCACGTCCTTGATCTCGAAGCCTTTCGTGGCCTCGCGGGGGGTGTCGATTCCGTCGAATACCTGCGGAATGTTCTCTCGCACCATGTCGGCGAGAGCGGCCTTCATGTTTCCGGCGACAACGTAGCCGACATGCTGTTCGTACAGTGCACGAAAGTCTTCGACAGACATCTGTGAACTCCTCGATTCGTGACACGAGCCTGTCGTGTCCGTCAGTGCAATAACCTTATGTCGTTAGATAAATGCCGTCAACGTCGCGCGAAGTGGAACTGCCCGTCCTCCCTGATCGAAACGTGCTGACCTGCAACATCGCCCTCCGTGAGGCGCGCGAGATCCTCGGCGTCCGTGGTCGCCGCGAGGGTTCGCTCCCCTGCGGCAGTGCGTGCCGCGAGGAAACCACGCTCCGGCGAACCGTCGCGGCCGTACACCACGGTCCACGACTCCGCCGACGCCGTGCCCGCGTAGGACATGAGCGCGGCGGTCGTGGGCTGCCCCGCCACCTCGGCCTGCACGTCCAGCCGCCGGAATCCTCCGGCGGGAGGTTCCGTCCGGTACACGCCCATGGCGTGCTTCGTGAGATAGCCGCTGTTGGCGGTCACCAGACCGTACGAACCCGGGGACTCACGCACCCGTTTCGCCATGGTCGCGATCGAATGGCTCACGTAGTTGTTCCACGGGCCACCCCCGAACGTCAGACCACCGGTCACGGTCAGCGGCCGACCCGGATCATCCAGCGCCAACCCCAGCTCGTTCGCCGCAACCTGTACCGCCGACGGAAAACACGAGTACACATCGACGTGCGCGACATCGTCCAGCCCGATACCCGCGAGCTCGAGAGCCCGCGCCCCCGCAATGCGAATCGCCGGTGACCCGTCGAGGGCACCCCGTTCGGCGATCGCATACGTATCGTGCGATTCGGTGCCGGACTGCGGAAAGACCCAGTTCTCCCGCGGGATACCGAGCCGGGCGGCCGTCTCGACCGAGCACATCAGCAGCACCGCGCCCTGATCGACCATGTTGTTCGAGTTCAGCAGCTTGGTGTAGGGCGTGGAGATCATCCGGTTCTCGGGCGACGGTGTCGCGATCTCCGCCGCGGTGTACTCCCGCTGCACCCACGCATTCGGGTTCGTTGCCGCGATCTTGCTGAACCGCGACCACAGGCCCCCGATGAACTCGCGGTGCTCCTCGAGGGAGCGTCCCGCCGAGACCCGCAGCGCCTGCTCGAACAGCGGATAGACGTACGAGGGCCGGTCCAGACCGATCCGGCGTTCGCTCTCGTCCGCCATCGGCACATCGGTGACCATGATCTCGGCGGCGGGCACCGACTCGTCCTGCACGCTCCACTCGGGTCGCTGCTTCTGCGCCCGCAGCTTCATGCGGGTCCGCCAGGATTCGGCGCCACCGATGAGCACGACGTCGGCGCGGCCAGCGGCGATGTCCTCGGCGGCACCGTTGACCAGCACCTGCGGCGTGCTCCCACCGTTTCCGGAGTAACCGGTGTGCCGTACGGTCGCGCCGATGCGCTCGCCGACGAGTGCGCCCGGGTCGCGGTAACGCCAGGACAGGAGCCCGACCACGCGGACGGAGTCGACCAGTTCGAGCAGGCGCGCGGACCCGGCATCGGCAGCGGCCTCGCGCGCCGCGCGCGCCATGAGATCGACGGGCTCCACGCCGCCGCCGCGTTCGTCGACCTGGCCGGTGCCGACCAGGATCGGGGTTCTCGGATCGAGGGTCACGACTGCACTGCCTCCAGAATGCGCTCGCGGTTCTCCGGCTTCGGCCACCCACCGAGGATGAGGGTGGTCAGGCACGTGGACTTCCACTTGGTTTCGATCTCTTCGATGATCTTGTCCGCGGGACCGACCAGGGCGACGTCCTCGACCATCTCGGTGGGCACGGCCTGTGCGGCGAGCTCGGGCCGCCCGCTCAGGTACAGCTCCTGGATCTCGGCGCACACCTCGCCCCACCCCATGCGGGCGAACACGTCGTTGTGGAAGTTGGCACCCTTGGCCCCCATACCGCCGGCGTAGAGCGCGACCGTCGGCTTGAGCCGGGCGGCGGCCTTCTCCACGTCGTCGTTCTCGAGGAGCCAGCACACGTTCGCAACCTCGAAGTCGTCGGCGGTGCGGCGCGCTCCCTCACGCGAAAAGCCTTCGGCGAGTGCCGTGCGGTAGAACTCGTCGCTCTTGGGCGAGAACCACAGCGGCGTCCAGCCGTCGGCGATCTCGGCGGCGAGCGCCACGTTCTTCGGGCCCTCGGCGCCCATGTAGACGGGGACGTCGTCACGCAGGGGGTGGACGATCGACTTGAGCGGCTTCCCCAGTCCGGAGCCGCCCTGGAGCGGCAGCTGGTAGTGCCGCCCCGAGTAGGTCACCGGCTCCTCACGCGCCCACACCTGCCGCATGATCTCGATGTACTCGCGGGTGCGTTCGAGAGGTCGCGGGTAGGGCTGCCCGTACCAGCCCTCGACGACCTGCGGCCCGGACGCGCCGATGCCGATGATCACGCGACCACCGCTGAGGTGATCGAGGGTCTGCGCGGCCATCGCCAGCGCCGTCGGTGTGCGCGCCGACATCTGGCACACCGACGTCCCCAGCTTGATCCTCGACGTCTGCGCACCCCACCACGCGAGAGGTGTCAGCGCGTCGGACCCGTAGGTCTCGGCGGTCCAGAAGCTCTCGACCCCGAGCGCTTCGGCCTCGGCGAGCATCCGTTCGACATTGCGCGGCGGGCCCGAACCCCAATACCCTGCGGCGATTCCAACTCTCATGCTGCTTTCACTGCCTCTTCGGTGTGTCGTCGAATCAATCGGTGCCGGTCAGTGATTCTGGAACGCCGGCGGCCGCTTCTCGAGGAACGAGACGACGGCTTCCTTGTGATCGCGCGTCAACGAGCTGAGGATCTGCGTACGGTTCTCGAGGTCGATTGCAGCGCGCATACTGGGCGCCTCCAGGTTCGACCACATCACTTCCTTGGTCATCCAGACGCCGAACGGGCTGTTCTGCGCGATGGCCCCGGCGGTGTCCAGCGCGACGTCGAGCAGCTTGTCGGCGGGTTCGACGGACGAGACGAGCCCGATCCGTTCGGCTTCGGAGGCGTCGATGGACCTGCCGGTGAGCATGATCTGCGCAGCCCGGGAGAAGCCGATCATGCGGGGCAGGAGCCAGCTCATTCCGATGTCGCAGTTGGACAGGCCGCGGCGAATGAACGCGGCGTGGAACACCGCGGATTCGGACACGATACGTATGTCGGACATGAGGGCGAGCGACATTCCGCCGCCCGCCGCGGCCCCGTTGACCGCCGCGATGATCGGTGGCCGCGCACCGCGGAATGCATCGACGAGACCCGCGATGTGCTTCTGCACCCGCAGTCCGAGTTGCGCGCGACCCTCCCCCTCGGTCGCACCCTGCGGGATTCCGTATCCGCGCAGATCCAGACCTGCGCAGAAGGCACGTCCTTCACCGGTGAGCACAATCGCGCGGGTGGTCGAATCGTCCCGCACCTCGGCGAGCACCTCGTGCAGCGCGTCGATGAGGTCGACGTTCATGGCATTGAGCTCGTCCGGGCGATTGAGGCGAATCAGGAGAATGCCCGGCCGCGGCCGCTCGGTCAGGATCGGTGTCGCATCGGACATATGGCTCTCCCCAGGGACGAAGGACTCGACAGAAGAAGACTAATGGCTTTAGATTAAAGCTCGAGGAACCGGCGAGCACAACCGAAGGAGTCCACCATGACGAACCTCGACGGCAAGGTTGCCGTGGTGACGGGAGCCGCGAGCGGAATCGGCGCAGCCACCGCTCACGTGTTCGTCGAGCGCGGGGCGCGTGTGATCGTCGCGGATATCGACGACGCTCGCGGGGAGACCGTTGCTGCCGCCCTCGGTCCCCGCGGTGCCTACCTGCACACCGATGTACGCACCGAATCCGAGGTCGAGGCCGCCGTCGCGCTGGCGGTCGACCGGTTCGGACGGCTCGACTGCATGGTCAACAACGCGGGCCGCGTCGGTGCCTGGACATTCCTCGAGGACACCTCCCTCGAGGAATGGGAAGACGGGTTCGCCGTGCTCGCACGCAGCGTGTTCCTCGGAACCAAGCATGCCGCGCGCGTGATGCGCGACCAGGGCTCCGGCAGCATCGTCAACGTCTCGAGCGTCGCGGGCGTGCGCACCGGATTCGGACCGCATCCCTACAGCGCCGCGAAGGCCGCCGTGCTCCAACTGACCCGGACCGCGGCCGTGGAGCTGGCCGAATTCCGGATCCGCGTCAATGCACTGGTCCCCGGAGGAGTCGCCACCCGCATCGTCGGCCACGGTGCGGGACTCGAGGACGAAGCACTCGACCGCAGCGTCGACGCCGTACGGGGCAGCCTGACGACGTTCCAGCCCATCCCGCGAGCCGGCGAACCCGAGGACCTTGCGCACGCCGCGGCGTTCCTCGCCTCGGACGACTCCGAGTTCGTCACGGGCCAGGCCCTCGGAGTCGACGGGGGACTGACCCTGGGCAAGAAGTGGCCGTCCAACTATCGGGACGAGGCGCAGGCGGCATCGACTCGCGCAGCCGCCGTGGGCGGCATCGACTTGCGCAGCCGCCGTGGGCGGTTGACCAGGTGACGACGCGCCGGGTCCACACGTTCTGCCGCATCTGCGAACCGGGGTGCGGTCTCGTCGCAGACGTCCGGGACGACCAGGTAGTCTCACTGCACCCGGACAAGGATCACCCGATCCACCAGGGATTCGCCTGCCACAAGGGTGTGCACTTCCTCCAGGTCCACGACGATCCGAACCGCCTCGACCGCCCGCTCAGGCGCACGAATCCTCGCCACGAGGAGGTCGGCGACTTCGTACCGATCGACTGGGACGATGCGGTACGCGAGATCGCCGACAAGCTCGGGGACATCCGCCGGCGGTACGGGCGCAACGCACTCGCCGTCTACCAAGGCAACCCGTCGGCGTTCAACGGCACCTACTACGCCAACGCGGCGGCACTCGCGCGTGGTTTCGACACCAGGATGCGTTTCAGCGCCGGCACCCAGGATACCTCTGCAAAATACGCTGCAAGCGAGGCGATCTACGGGGCGTCGATGGCGCATCCGATCCCGGATCTGCTGCACACCGACTATTTCCTGTGTCTCGGCAGCAACCCCCTCGTCTCGCACATGACCCTCATGCACATCTCGAACCCGATGGCCAAGATCAAGGCGGTCAAGCAGCGCGGAGGGACCGTCCTGTTCGTCAACCCGCGGCGGATCGAGTCGTCGGGACCGGACACCGGTGACGTGCTGCTGATCAAACCCGATTCCGACTTCTACTTCCTCGCGGCGATCCTGCACGAGATCGTGTTCCGGATCGGGTACGACCGCACCGCGGTGGAGAAGCATGCACGCAACATCGACGGGCTGCTCGATTTCCTCCGGGGGTATCCCGTCGCGCGAGTAACGGCGGCGACCGGCATCGAGGCCGACGTCATCAGGAAGGTCGCCGAGGACTTCTGCACCGCCCCCACCGCCAGCATCTACATGGCGACCGGCGTGAACCAGGGACGCCAGGGCACGCTGGCGTACTGGATGCTCAACATGATCAGTCTCGTCACCGGCAACCTCGGCCGCCGAGGCGGCAACATCTACTCCCGCGGCATGACCGACGTCGTGCAGAATTCGAAGCGCAAGCGCGAGAATCCGTTCTTCCATAACAGCGTGGGCGAGGTCCGCACTGTCAGTGGGGATCTGCCCGCAGCAATGCTGTCGGAGTACATCGAGACTCGGGATGATCCGATCAGAGCGTTGATCGTCATCTCCGGTAACCCGCTGTTGTCGGTAGGCGGAGAAGAGCGCCTGCGCCGCGCCCTGAAAGACCTGGAACTGATCGTGACGATCGACCTGTACCGCACGGTCACCGGCGAGATGGCGGATTACGTTCTCCCCGCCACGGATTGGCTCGAACACGAGGACCTCAACTTCCTGAACACGATGGGCGTCGCGATGGAGCCCTACGTGCAGTACACCCCCGCGGTGGTACCGCCGAGGGGCGACCGGCGCGACGACTGGTGGATCCTGTCACGAATCCAGCAGGAGATGGGCGTGGAGACGCTGCTCGACAGCCCCGATCCCGACCCCCTCGCCAACGCGGATGCCGCCATGCGCGACTCGGGCCTGAGTATCGAGCGGCTGAAGGAAATGCCTTGCCAGACCGCGGTGTTGCCCGAGGCGGACCCGTCGCACGTGTTCACCATCGCAGTGCAGCACGACGACGGCCTGATCGACTGCTGCCCGGCAATTTTCCGGCGCGCATACCGCACCGCCGAGGACATTCTCGAGGAGTTGTCCACCGAGAGTGCCGACCAGCTCAAGCTCATCACACGCCGCACCCTGTACATGGTGAACAGCTGGCTGCACAACCTTCCGGTACTGAAACAAGGAGTGCACCAGAATAATCCCCTGTGGATGAACCCGGCCGACGCGGAGCGGCGCGGACTGGTCGCCGGTGACGACGTCACCGTCCACAACCGTTACGGGTCGGTCGACGCGGTACTGGCATACGACGAGGCCCTCAAGCCGGGCGTAGTCGCGATGACACACGGATGGGGTCAGAGCTCCGCTCGCAGCCTCGAGGTGGCGCGGCGCCAGCCCGGTGCGAACGTGAACAGACTCTCCCCCATCGGGAAAGACGGATACGACGTCCTCAGCAATCAGTCGCACCTCACCGGCATCAACGTCGATGTCACACGGCGCGGGCACAACGGACCCCGATAGACAAATCTAATGCCTATAGCTTAATGTGGTTTCCGTCACTACATCATTCGGGCAGATCGCCCATCACTCACATCGAGGTTTCGCATGACCGAACGTACGACCGCGGCTGCAGGCCCTCCCCCGAACACGACCTCCGGGCCCTCCCGCGCGGACTCACGACGCGCAAGCCGTGCCGCCTTCGTAGGAACCCTGCTCGAGTACTACGACTTCAGCCTCTACGCCTCGGCGGCGTCGATTGTCTTCGCCAGCGTGTTCTTCACCGGCTCGAGCCCGTTCCTGGGAACACTACAGGCGGTCGCCACGTTCGCGGTCGGCTTCCTCGTCCGCCCGGTAGGTGGCGTGATTCTCGGCAGCCTCGGTGACCGCATCGGACGCAAGAAGATCCTGGTCTTCACGATGCTGCTGATGGGAGGGGCAACCCTCCTCGTCGGGCTTCTGCCCAGTTACGCGCAGATCGGATGGGCTGCACCGGCTCTGCTGGTCTTCCTGCGCATTCTCCAGGGTATCGGGGCCAGCGGTGAGTACGGCGGTGCCGCCCTCGTCGCCGTCGAGTTCGCACCCGAGAAGAAGCGTGGGTTGCTCGGCTCCCTCCCCGGCATGGGCGCGGCACTCGGTGGCGTGCTCGGAACCTTGTCGCTCCTCCTGGTGTCCGCCCTGATGTCCCAAGAGGCCTTCCTCGCGTGGGGCTGGCGCATTCCGTTCCTGCTCAGCGTCGTGATCCTCGCCTACGGCCTGTGGCTCCGTCGTGCCCTGCCCGAGACGCCCGCGTTCCGCGAGATCAAGGAATCCGACGCCCTGTCGAAGAGTCCCATTCTCGATGTGATCCGACAGCAGCCGCGCGCCCTTCTGACCGTCCTTGTGATGACCATCGGACAGACCGGTATCGGCTACTTCTACATCGTGTTCATGGGCACCTTCGGCACCAACCAGCTCGGTTTCGGTAGAACCGAAGTACTGGTCGGCCTGATCGCTGCGCAACTCACGAATACCGTTCTGATCCCGCTCTTCGGAGCACTGTCGGATCGTGTCGGACGACAGCCTGTGATCATGTTCGGCTTCCTCTACAGCGCCGTATTCGCGTGGGTGGGCATTTCACTCCTGTCGGGGGCAGGAACTCCTCCGTTGCTGTACTGGGTGGTCATGGCACTGGGCAACGGGGTCGGAGTCGCCGCCATCTTCGGTCCGATGGGCGCGTACGTCATCGAGTTGTTCCATACGCAGCACGCCTACAGTGGCCTCGGTCTCGGTCGTGAGGCCGGCAACGCGCTCGGCGCGGCAATCGTCCCGGTCATCGCAGTCGCCTTGGCGTTCGACGACACGACGGTGTGGCTCAGCCTCCTGGTCTGCGTCGTCTCGCTGCTCGGTTTCGCAGCAACCGTCCTGTCCCGTACCCGGTCGTCGTCCGTCGTGAAGCAGGACGACGACCGAGCCCCGGTGTCGGTGTAACACCTACCCAACACCGTGCGCGTTTCTGGTAGCGAGAGCTACCAGAAACGCGCACGGGTGCAGGGGGCACGCAACAACGATGCGACCCGTGCCGATCGAATCGGCACGGGTCGCATCGTGGTCGGATCTCAGACGCCGACCGGACCACCCCGCCACACACCGATCTCCTCACCGGAGACGTCGGCGGCGTTGTCGCTCACCAGGAACGACACCGTCGAGGCGATCGACTCGGGCGGAATCGACGGCCAGTGCCTGGTCAGGGCCTCCACGCCGGCTTCGCCTCCCGACGACACGATGTCCGTGGCGACGAAGCCGGGCATCACAGAGTTGACCGTGATGCCGCGACGGGCCACCTCCACCGCCATCGTCTTGGTCATGGCTACGAGACCGGCCTTGGCCGCGGAATAGGCACTCATGCCGGGCGACGGCCGGCGCCCGCCCGACGGGCTGTTCACGAACACCACACGGCCCCAACCTGCGTCGTACATTGCGGGCAATGCGAAGTGTGTACAGTAGAACGCGCCGTTGAGATTGACCGCGATGACTTCGTCGAACTCGTCGGGGGACTGCTTACGGGCCGCACCGGCCTTGTTCATGCCCGCATTGTTGACGAGCACGGTGGGAGCACCCAGTCGGGCCGTCGTGTCGGCGATGAGCCGTTCCGCGTCGGCGGCTTTCGAGATGTCGGCCCGGATTGCCACGGCCTGTCCGCCGTCCGCGACGATCTTCGCGACTACGTCCTCGGCATCGCGCGCACTACGTGAATAGTTGACCGCGACGGCGAATCCATCGGCGGCGAGCCGCTGCGAGATGGCCGCGCCGATGCCGCGCCCCCCGCCGGTAACGACAGCAACTTTCTGCGGGTTCACCACTGGATTACCGGACCTTCTCGTAGTTGTCGGGCACATCCGCGAAGGTGTCGCGCAACTGGCGCTTCGCGATCTTCCCGCTGGGCATCCGGGGCAGCGGCTCGTCCATGAAGACGACGTAGCGCGGCACCTTGTAGTCGGCGAGGCGCTCGTTGCAGAAGGCGACGACCTCGGATTCCTTCATCTGCACGCTCGTCCTGACCAGCGCTGCCGGGGTCTCGCCGAACTTGGCGTCGGGGACGCTGATCACCGCGACCTCTTCGACCCCTGGGATCTGGTTGATGACGGTCTCGATCTCGGCGGGCGAGATGTTCAGGCCACCGGAGATGATCATGTCCTTGAGGCGGTCGACGTACGTGAGGTAGCCGTTCTCGTCGAGCTTGCCGAGGTCGCCGGTCTGGAGCCAGCCGTCGATCAGAGTCGCACGGGTGGCTTCCTCGTTGCGCCAGTATCCCGGCATCATGCCCGGTCCGCGCAGCAGGATCTGACCGGTTTCGTTGGGCGGGAGGTCGTTTCCTTCGGGGTCGACCACCCGGATCTTCGTGAAGATGCCGCCCCACCCGCACTTGTCGGGGTGTTCCGCGGCTTCGTCCCGCGGCATTGCGGTGGCCGATCCGCCGATCTCGGTCTGACCGTAGATCTGCCTCAGGGACACCCCTTGGGCCTGCCACTTGTGCAGCAGGTCGACAGGCACGCGGGCACCGCCGACGTGTGCGGTGATCATGTGGCTCAGATCCGTGTCGGCAAATCCGGGCACCTTCGCGATCTGTTCGAAGAGAATCGGGGGCCCGGTCAGGGTGTTGGCCTTGTCCTCGGAGAGGACGCGCAGCGCCGACGACGGGTCGAATCCCGGCTGCAGGAACAAGGTTCCGCCGTGCAGCACGACACGCGAGATGCCCCAGACGATGCCGGCGGCGGTGAACAGCGGCAGCACCAGTACCGGGCGCAGACCGTTCGGCTGAATCGGTTCCATCAGCGACCACTCGTGCATCTCACCGGCAATCGTGGCGTGCGTGAAGATCACACCCTTCGGCTTCCCGGTGGTGCCGCTGGTGAACACGATGGCAGTGGGAGTGTCGAGATCGACGACCGGCGAGCGGTACTTCGCGTGTTCGCGGCCGCGCAGCGGGCGCACATCCTTCTCGAACACGGCGATCGAGAAGGTGTTGCGTGCCTGCTGGACCTCTTCGAGTCGCGGCAGCAGTGCCTCTTCGCAATAGACCACGGAGGGTTCACAGTCGTCGACGAGGGTGGTGAGCTCGCCGGTGAGCATGCGCTGGTTGAAACCCACGGCGATGGCGCCGACCTTCATGGCGCCGAGCGAGGCCACGGCCCATTCCAGGCTGTTGGCACCGAGGAAGCCCACTCGATCACCCGGCGCGACGCCACGGGAGGCGAGGTCGTGCGCAACACCGTCTGCCCAACTCGACAGCTCTGCGTAGCTGACGACATCGCCGTCGAAATCGATCGCGGGCAGATCCGGCTTCGACCGAAACCAGTAGGTCAAAGCGTCTACAACGGTGCCGCTCATGTAGCCCTCCATGAATGTGTGTCGTCGATGCGGGCCCACCCCGGTGAGGCGCAGATCACACCCGCCTGTTAAATCTAAAGGTTGTTGTTTATTGAGGCAAGTACGAATGGGCGTCCGCACCATGGGCGACGGCGCGCATCGCATCGACCTCGACCAGTTTCCGACGGGCACGGCCTTGGCGACGCCCCTCGGTACGTTCGTACCGGTCGATGCGCCGCCAGCCGTCGAAGCCGAACGCGTCCGGACAGCGCGTCTCGACGATCGCCGCCAGATCGTCGCCCGTGCGGCTCGGCCGCGACAGGAGGGCGCGTTCGTGGTCAGCAACGATCGCTTCGACGGTCTCGGCTGCGCAATATCGATTGGTCCCGATCACGCCGGTCGGCCCCCGCTTGATCCAGCCTGCTACGTAGACACCGGATATCGGACGGTTGCCGGCCGGATCGACGACGCGACCTGCGACGTTGGGTATCGTTCCGCGGACCGCGTCGAACGGCAGACCCGACACCGGACGGCCGCGATACCCCACCGACCGCAACACCAGAGACGCGTCGAGGTCCTCGCCGGGCCCCGCCTGGCCGTACGGTGCGATCCGCAGACCCTCGACGCGAGTGCCGCCGAGAATCTCGACCGGCGCGGCCTGGAAGCGTAGCGTGATCCTCCGCCTGCCCGGTTGCGGACGCCGGTGCGCGTACTCGGCGATCGTCTGCAGCTTGATCGAGGCGCCCTCCGGCGCGTCGTAACCGCCGTGGACGGTCACGTCCAGCTCGGGCAACGAGCCCAGCGCCAGCAGTTCCGGTGTCGTGAACGCCCCGTGCTCGGGGCCGCGGCGCCCGAGCACCACCACCTCCTCGATCGCGCTGCGGCGCAGTACATCCAGAGCATGCTCCGCGATGTCGCCGGGCACGAGCCGCTCGGGATCGCGTGCCAGGATCCGCGCTACATCCAACGCGACATTGCCGTTGCCGATCACCACGGCGCGACGCCCCGACAGATCGAACGTACGGTCGGCGTAGTCCGGATGCCCGTTGTACCAGGCCACGAATTCACGTGCGGCGAAGCTGCCCGGCAGGTCTTCGCCCGGGATACCGAGCTTCCGGTCGTCGGAAGCGCCGCCTGCGTGGATCACCGCATGGTGGTGGTCGAGCAGTTCGTCGACGCTGAGGTCACGTCCGACCTCCACACCGAGAAATGCGCGGAAGCCGTTGCGGCCGGCGGTACGGGCGAAGACCCGCTCGACGGCCTTCGTCGTCTGATGATCCGGTGCCACACCGAAGCGGACGAGCCCACCGACGACGGGGAGCCGCTCGAACATGGAGACCTCCACGTCGATGTCACGCCGTTTCAGCAATTCCTCGGCAGCGTAGAAGGCGGACGGACCGGAACCCACGATCGCCACCCGCAGCGGACCGGGCCGCTCGGCGACGACGACGGGCTCCTTCGGCACCTCCGTCGGGCCGGACACGGTCGGGTTCCCCAGGAAGTATGCGGCATTGAGATCCTTGTAGATCTCGGTCTCGGGTGTGAGATCGCTGTCGGGCGCGATCGCCTCCACCGGACACACGTCGGCGCACGCCCCGCAATCGATGCAGGTGTCCGGATCGATGTAGAGCATCTCGGTGCGCGCGTACTGCGCTTCGTCGGGAGTCGGGTGAATGCAGTTCACCGGACACACCGCGACACACGTCGCGTCGTTGCAGCAGGCTTGGGTGACTACGTATGTCATGGATACTCCGGTTGATCGTGTGCTTCCGAACTCTGTTCCGGCGGGAGGAAGCGGTGGCCGTAGCGGTCGGCAAGTTCGCGGGCGCGAGCCGTGAATCCCTCCGCACCACCGGTATAGGACCGCCTGAACGACACGACCCCACCAGTGTGCGCGGGGAATCCGATGCCGAGAACGGATCCGGTGTCTGCGTCGGCCTCGGAACCGATCACACCTTCGTCGAGACAACGCAGCGCTTCGATCACCTCGACGAAGAGCAACCGGTCGCGCATGTCGTCGACCGGGATACTCCGGGTCGTCCCGAACACGTCGCGAAGGCCGGGCCACAACCCGATTCGCGTGCCGTCGGTGTCGTACTCGTAGAATCCGCGTCCCACCGATCGACCGACTCGACCGTGCTCGTCGATCATCCGGTCGCGGACACGGTCCGCACCAGTCGCCCGCCACGCACCGCCGGCGGTCCCGACAGCGGCTCGGTTCTCTCGCTGCACCGCGCGGTTGAGGGTCAACGTGATCTCGTCGAGCAATTGCAATGGCGGCACCGGGTATCCCGCTTCGAGCGCCGCACGCTCGACGAGGACCGGATCGATTCCTTCCCCGACCGCGACCATCGCCTCGTCGAGATAGGGCTGCATCACCCGGCTGGTGAAGAACCCCCGGCTGTCGCGCACCACGATGGGCGTCTTCCCGAGCTTCCGTGAGTACGTCAAGGATGCCGCGAGAGTGGTCTCCGACGTGCGCGTACCGGTGATCGTCTCCACCAACGCCATCCGGTCGACGGGCGAGAAGAAGTGCATCCCGACGAAGTTCTCCGGACGTGCCAGCGTGGATGCGAGCGTTGTGATCGGCAGGGTCGACGTCGTCGACGCGAGGAAGGTGCCCGGGTCGGTGACGGCCTCGACCGACTGCAGGACCTGTTGTTTGGCGGCGACGTTCTCCGCCACGGCCTCGACCACCAACGAGGCCGGCGCGAGGTCCGAAACCCGTTCGGTAGGCGTGATGCGGGCGAGCAACGCCTGTGAGACCGCCGTATCCGTCGTCCCGGCCTGCAGTGCACGCATTTCGCGCCGGTCGGCGTACGCCCTTCCGCGGCGCGCACCCTCGAGGGTCCGCGCAACGAGCACGACGTCGGCGCCGGCCTGTGCGCACGTGTACGCGAGGGCCGATCCCATCATCCCGGCGCCGACGACACCGATCGTGGTGCCGGTCAGAGCACCCGACTCCCCGGTCATGACTGCGGCCTTTCCACGCGGGTGACGTCGACGGGGAAACCGTTGAAGATCGGGGCGCCTGTCAGCGGTTCGACCACGGTGTCGTCGACCAGGGCATTGACGTTCGCACCGGGTGCAGCGGCCGAGCGAGTGGTGCGGAGACCACGGCCGTCGTGACCCCACCCGTGCGGCAGGCTCACCACGCCCTGACGCATCGCGTCGGTGATGCGCAGTTCGGCGACGACAGCGCTGGTCTTCGATGCGATACGCACCGTGTCGCCGTCCACGAGGTTGCGTGCGGCAGCGTCGAACGGATTCATGAACAGCGCACACTGACCTGTGTCGGGCTGTGGCAGCGCATTGTGCAGCCAGGAGTTCATACCGCGACGCTGTCGCCGGTTGACGAGGACCAGCTCCGGCACGGGTTGTGCCAGCGTGTCACGCAGGCGCGGCAGGTCGGCGGTCAACGCATCGGGGACGAGGTTGATCCGTCCATTCGGGGTCCGCAGCACCTCGGGGATTCGCGGTTGCAACGGCCCGTAGTCGATGCCGTTGGGATTGCGTTCGAGCAGCTCGAGGGTCAGTCCGCCGGGAACGGCACCGAACCGGTCGCCGTACGGGCCGCTGCGCAACCGCAGGTCCAGCAGCCGCTGCGGGCCGGTGCGGCCCGCGGTCGCCCGTACGACGTCGTCAAGTTCGCAGCCCGCGAGCTTCGCTGCGCGACGGATCGCTGTGGTGGCGACCTCGTCGTCGAGCTCGGTGACCGGCCGCTCCGGTTCGCCACGGACGATTGCCGTGAGGCGCAGCAGGATCTGCCACTCGGGGACCTGGCCCGGACTCGGCTCGAGCAACGGGGCCGTGTACCGGGCCACATTGCGCACCTGGAAGTGGGTGAGCGCGAGGTCGTGGTGGCCCCGCGTCGTCAGCGGTGGAGGTGGCAGGATGACATCGGCATAGCGGGTCGTCTCGTTGAGGTACCCGTCGATGCACACCATGAATTCGAGGTCGGCCAGCGCGGCCTCGACAGCGTGGCTGTTCGGAAACGACCGTGCCAGGTTGCCGGAGACCGTGATCAGGCCCCGCACCTGTCCCGGGCCCGGGGTCAGGACTTCCTCGGCGAAACAGACCGCGGGGATCTCTCCCATCGCCTCCGGCATGTTCCGGACCCGCGACCGCCATCGGTCGAACACGAGCGGAGCCTTCGGGTTGGCGGGCCAGGTGGTCGGACCGCCTGCCGGTGGCACGGGGAACATCGCGCCCCCCGGCCGATCGAGGTTGCCGGTCACGATGTTGAGGATCTCGACCATCCAGTTGGCGACCGAACCGAACTCCTGTGTGCACGAACCCATCCGGGAATGGGCAACGGCCGAGTCGGCAGCGGCGAAATCCCGTGCGATCCGGCGGATCACGTCGGCGTCGATACCGCAGATCTCCGCGACCGCATCCGGGGTGAACTGTTCTGTGAGCCGAAGGACGTCGTCCAATCCGTCGACGTACCCGGTCAGGCGCCCGGGCGCAGCAAGCCCCTCGGTCGCGATCACCGAGACGAGTGCGAGCAGGAGAAACGCATCGGTACCGGGCCGGATGGCGAGATGGAGGTCGGCGACCTCCGCCGTCCGGGTGCGCGCCGGGTCGACCACCACCAGGGTGCCACCGCGCTCTCGCAGCGCTTCCAAACGCCTCCCGATTCCCGGCGCGGTGACGGTGCTGCCGTTCGACACGAGCGGATTCGACCCCAGGATCAGCAGATACGACGTGCGGTCGATATCGGGGACCGCCATTCCGAGCCCGGTTCCGTAGAGCAGTGCGTTCGCGTAGTTCTTCGGAAGGGTGTCGATGCTGGCGGGCGAGTAGACATTGCGGGTGCCGATCGCCGAGATCAGCGGCAACGTGTAGAACGACGGATCCAGGTGGTGCGCGGCCGGGTTGCCCGAGTAGACAGCGCAACTGTTGGGGTCCGCCGCGATGATCGGAGGCAGTCGCCGACCGATCTCGGCAAACGCCTCGTCCCACGTTGCCTCACGGAAATCGTCCCCGTCGCGGATCAACGGAGTGCGGATGACGTCGGGGTCGTTCTCCAGTTGCCCGAGGCCCAGCCCCTTCGCGCAACTGTGCCCTGCGGTGAACACGTCGTCGGGGTTCGGCCTCACCGACGTCACCGTGCGTCCGCCGAGCTCGAAGAGCAGACCGCACGTCGCTTCGCACAGCGGACAGATGCGTGCGCCTACCGTCGTGGCGGAAGTGTCAGTGAGCACCGGCGGGGACCTCCGATTCGACGGCCACCGGCACCGCAGTCATCACCGGCATCGCGTTGATGTTCTGGACTCGGTCGTAGCCGGTCAGGTCGTTGACATTGCTGCCGACTCCGCGGGGGTCCGCGTCGGCGTCGGACGCACCCCAGCAGTGGGTCATCGAGACCGTGCCCTGTCGGACGGTGGGGTCGGTGTGTGCGACAGCCCGGATGCGGCCGTGGGCCGAGCGGATGCGCACGATGTCGCCGTGTTCGATGCCGAGCTGCCGCAGGTCCTGCGGATTCACGTGTGCGGGGTTGTAGCCGAAGCGTGCGAGCCCGCTGACATCCCGGCCCACCGAATTCATCAGCTCCCGCATGCGGCGCACCGTCAGCCGCATGGTGAGCCCGCGTTGTGGCGTCGACTCACCCAGTGCAGCAGCGATTTCTGCGCTCACATCGTCCGGGCACAGGGCGAGGCGATGTTCGGACGCTCCTTCTGCGGGCGGACCGACCACCTTCTCCTCCGGAGGCGCGAGCGTGCCGCGTCGTGCCGACATCACTTCGTCCATGGAAACGCGCCCGCGTTCTGCGAACATCGCGAGCATTTCGTCCGAGGTGGGCGGCACGTCCGGATCGAGCACCCGCCCGGCGAACTTCACCGTGTGCCCGGCCGCAGAGGCAAGGCGGAAGAAGAACTCCCAGTCCTCGATCACGCCTGCGGGCGGAGCCACGAGTCGTGGTGTGTATTGCGCGAAGGGCCGGGCGAAGAAGAACTCCATCAGCAAGGTGTGGTCGGGTCGCTCGTACGCCATCGTCGGCGCGATCACATAGTCGGCCAGCCGGGCGGTGTCGGACATTCGCGTGTCGACGCACACCAAGAGCTCCAGCTCGCTCAGTGCACGTTCGACCTTCTCCCGATCCGGCAGGGCCCGCGCCGGGTTCCCGCCCGAGACCACCAGTGCCCGCACCCGGTCGGCGCCCGGCTCGAGGATCTCGTCGGCAAGAATGCCCGACGGCAGCTCGCCGTTCATCGTGCCGATCCCGCCGATGCGGCTGCGGAACCCGGATTCCCAGGTCCGGTACGGCGGACGAACCTCCGCCTTCAACGGGGTCGTCCGTGCGAGAACGTTGCGGTTGGGTGTCACCTCGCCTTCGCGGAGGTACCGACCGCAGACGACGTTCAGGCACGCGGCCAGGTGTTCGGCGACATTGGAATGCGGGCCCATGCACACCCCGGTGCCCGTTGTCGCCATGCCCCGCCGCCCCGCCGCGAACATCCGGGCCGCGCGGATGACATCGGCGGCCGGCACGCCCGTCACCGCTTCGGTGTGCGCCGGTGTCGCCGGTGCGACCGCCGCGCCGAGCTCCTCGAGGCCGTCTGCGAAGCGCTCGCAGAACCCGTGATCGTGACAACCCTCGGACAGGATCACGTGCAGCAGTCCTGCGAACAGTGCGGCATCGGTGCCGGGGCGGAGCTGCAGGTGCAGGTCCGCACGAACCGCAGTTTCGGTGCGCCGAGGATCGACGACGATGAGCTTCAGCCCTCGCTCGCGCGCCCTGCGGATCGTCACGGACGGGTTCTGGGTGATCGCGCCGTCCCCGTCACCGCCGTTGAGCGACACCATCGGGTTCGTGCCGGCCAGCAGCCACACGTCCGCGGTGTCGAAGCGCTGGCGCCCGCCGAGATACTCCCCCATCCGCGACTGCACGATCCACTTGGCGGACTGATCGATCGTCATGGTCGAGAACAGTTTCCGGGATCCGGTGGTGCGGAACCACGCCCGCGCCATCGGGCCGGTCAGCGCCGCGAAGTTCTGCTGGGTTCCCATGAACAATGCCAGTGCGTCCGGACCGTGCTCCCCCGTGATCGCTTCGAGGCGCTCGGCAATCTCCGCGATCGCCACCTCCACCGGGATGGGCTCGAAGTTGCCGCCGGGGGTGCGGCGCATCGAGGTGGTGAGCCGATCCGGCCCCTGATGGAAGTCGCCACCACGACGTCCTTTCGGACACGAGTAGCCGCCCGACAACGGGTGCAGTCCGTCGCCGACGATGCCGAGGATCCGATCGCCGTCGACCTCCACCCGCACCCCGCACGAGGCAGGGCACAGGCGGCAATAGGACAACTTCACCGGCACTGTCCGCTCCGTCCGCTGTTCGGCAGAGGCGATGGGCTCTGCAGGATGTGATGATCGTCACCGACGTCATCGCAATCTAACATCTGTAGGTAAATGGCACAACATGAGCCTGTTGCGGCGGCCACGAACGGCAAACGGTTATTCACCAGCAGAACTCCATGCGGTGAATAACCGTCAACCGCGTAGGGCTATTCGGCTGCAGCCATGGTGTGGGGTGTCGTAGCGGTCTCGGAACGGCGGTTGCTCTGCGCTCGGCGATTCCGGATGGACATGACCCCGAGAGTCACGACAGCGAGCAGCGTCGGCACGATCGTGAGGAGGAAGATGCTCTGCGCACCCAACCCCGCCGCGATCAGAAGCGCGCCGACCGCCGGACCCGCGATCGAGCCGATTCGCCCGATGCCCATTGCCCAGCCGACACCCGTCGCGCGGACCGCAACCGGATACACCGTGGCTGCGATCGCGATGATGCCGGCCGAGCTACCGGACATGCCGAATCCGACGAAGAAGACCGCCAGCAGCAGCAACCATCCGCTGCCGAGAAGCATCGCGACCAGCGCAGTGAACACGGCTCCGAGCGTGTAGCCCGCCATCACCACGACGAAGCCGTTGCCGATCCGGTCGGTGATCCGGCCGAATGTCAGCGCACCCGTCATCCCGCCGAGGTTGAACAGCGACGCGGCGAGCAACGCGGTCGATGCGCTCCGACCGCCTTCGCCGAACAGCGTCGGCATCCAGCTGAGCAGAAAATAGATGACCAGGAAGTTGATGACGAACACGCCCCACAACAGGACCGTGTCGACCGCGCGGCCGCCCTGGAACAGGACGCTCACCGGCGACTTCGTCACGGTCGACGTGTCCTGCACGAACCTGGCCGTGGCGGTGACGCGTGCGTGGGGCGCGATCTCGTCGACGATGTGCGCGGCCTCCTCGTTGCGGCCTCGGGCAACGAGGAACTTCACGGATTCCGGCAGCCACCGCATCGCCACAGCCATCAAGATCAGCGGTAACACGCCACCGACGACGAACAGCGCCTGCCACCCGAACTTCGGGATGAGGAACGCGGCCGCGAAACCACCGACGAAGCCACCCAGCGACATGCCCGCGACCGTCACGGTCACCATCGTCGCCCTCATCCGGGCAGGACTGTATTCGCTCACCATCGCGATGAGATTCGGTGTCACACCGCCGAGGCCGAGACCCGCGATCACGCGCAGCACGATCAGCGCCGTCATGGAGGTCACCAGCGCGGTGGCGAGCGTGAACACCGCGAAGATGACAGTGCACACCATGATGATCCTGCGGCGGCCGTAGCGGTCGGCCAGCGGCCCGAAGAGCAGGCTGCCCACGACCATCGCGCCGGTACTCAGCGCGAGCGCGAAGCCGAAGGACGCGGGCGACAGTCCCCAGTCCGCCGACATGGCAGGAATGACGAACCCGATGAGTTGTGCGTCGATGCCATCGAGGATCGCGAGACCGAGGCACAGGGCGAGGACACGCTTCTGCAGGGATGACAGGGGCGAGTCGTCGATGATCTTGGTGATGTCCACATCGCGGGTACTGCTCACGGTGCGTGTCCTCTCGGAGAAGGGGAAATGAACCTCAGGACCGGGACGTCGCGGCATCCGCCGACTGCGCCTCTCGGGGTACCGGGATCGCATGGGCCGGCGGCGTCTGAAAGCGCTCTCGGAGAACAGCCTTCGCAAGCTTGCCCGAGAAGGTGCGCGGCAGCGGTTCGTCGAGCGCGAGCGCCACCGCGGGGCGCTTGAATCTGGCCAGGTTCCCGCTCGCGACGCACGCGATGTCGGTGACGATGTCGTCCGCCGGCCGTTGACTGTGGAACACCACCATCGGGACCTCACCCCATCGGTCGTCCTTGACGCCGATCACCGCGAGGTCGACCAAGCCGTCGATGCCGTGCAGCGCCTTCTCGATCTCGGCCGGGTATACGTTGAGTCCACCGGAGATGAGCATGTCCTTGCGGCGGTCGACGACCTTGAGGAAGCCGCCTTCGTCCTGCAGGCCCAGATCGCCGGTGCGCAACCAGCCGTCGACAAGCGTGTCCGCCGTCGCCTCGGGCTTGTTCCAGTACTCCCGCATGACGTGCTCGCCGCGCACCAGAATCTCGCCGACCTCGTTCGGTGCGGCGAAGCCACCGTCGATGCTGCCGATGCGCACCTGGGTGCCGGCCAGGGCCAGGCCGGCGAAGCCCGGCCGGGTACGAGCGTCCTCGTAGTACAGCGTCGAGACCATTCCCGACGCCTCGGTCAGTCCGTATGCCTGGGTGAGCGGCACACCGCGGCTGTTGTAGAAGTCGAGCAGGTCCAGGCTCACGGGTGCGCCACCGGCGCCGGCGAACGTGAACTTCGCGAGCTTGCGGGTTCCGAAGTCCGGGAGCTGGGCCATGCGCTCCCAGATCACCGGCACCGTTGTGGTCGCGGTGACCTGCTCACGCTCGAACGTGTCCAGGGCGATCGCCGGATCGAACTCGCGCAGCAGCACCATCGTCGATCCCGGCAGCACCACGAGCTGCATGAAGATCGACAGGACCGAGCCGGTGTAGACGAGGGGCGCCGAGCACATCACGCGGTCGCGGCGGGAGATGCCGTGGCTGAGCACCTGCGCGATACCGGGCGCGAGTGCGCTGCGATGTGTGACGAGCGCACCCTTCTGTATACCCGTGGTGCCCGAGGTGTAGCAGATGAATGCCGGATCGGACGCCTCGATGTGAACGTCCGGCACGTTTCCGGGGTCGAGCAGCGTCTCGTATGCACGGTGGTCGCTTCCCCCGATCGCGAAGATCTCGAACTCGGTTTCGGCCGCTGCCTCCTCGAGCAACGGAGCCAGCTCGTTCTCCACGATCACGACCCGCGGCGCCGAATCCACGAGCATCGGAGCCAGTTCCTTGCCGAGCAGTCGGAAGTTGAGCGGGACGCTGATCGCACCGAGCTTGAGTGTCGCGAGGATGACGTGCGCCAGTTCCGGTCGATTGAGCATCATCACCCCGACGCGGTCACCCTTACGAACGCCCCGGGCGGCGAGGCCACGGGCCAGCGCGTCGGTGACTGCGTCCACCTCGGACCACGTCTGGGAGGTGTTGCCGAACACGATCGCCTGCTGGGCGGGACGAGTCTTGCCCCAGTATCGAACCAGATCGGTCAGATTCATTGTCGTCTCCTCATGCTCGCCGTGGCGGCGTGCCCCGCTCTCGCTCACGGCGGTGGGGGTGCGGCCCGCGCCGGGCCCGTCCACCCGATTCGGACGCGCCTCCGTCGGGCGGCGCGTCTGGAGTTGCTGCGCGACCGTCGGGCCGGATCACCCACCGAGGCGGTGTGTGATCGCCGTCACCGAGGTCGCAGTTAATCTAACATCTGTAGATAGCTGGCACAACAGAATGCGGCATCGAATTCGCACACCCGACTGCGAGGATTCCGACCTTGCCGCCCCTACCCGCGCGAGATCGGCCCCATCGCGTTGGAATGGTCGGATACACTGCGTGTTAACACTTTTCGGAGGACTTCCGCTGTGTCCGCCCCGAGCTCCGGCGGTAGCGACGGCGCGAACTTCTCATCCTGCACCCGGACCGGGCTCACCACGAATTCGAGCTCACCCACTCCCTCGTACTCGACGCGGTACGTGTTCGCGCGACCGGCGAAGTGTGGATCGGCGATCATGTCCCGGACGCTGTTCACCGGTCCACCCGCGATGTCGTGCGCGAGGAACAGCGCGACCCACTCGTCGCGGGTGCGCTGCAGGAAGATCTCGCGAAGCTCGCGGTATACACGGTCGGCGCGCGCCGGCGCTTCCGGATCGGTACCTGCCAGATCGATCTCGAGCAGATCCGGCCGGTCGACGGCCATGCAGAAGTTGCGCCAGAACTTGTCGACGTGCGAGCCGAACAGCACGGCCTCGTCGTCCTTCGTGCGGTACGCCTCGAGTCGCGGCCAATCGGGCAGCCGTCCGTCCGGCAGCCACGTGGGGCGATGGATGGATCGATCCTTGTTGAGTTCGGCATCGACCAGGTCCGGCATCCACGACGCGGCCACGTCGATGCCCGCCACCTCGAGCTTGCAGCCGCGACCGGTGCGACCGGCACGATGTACCGCTGCGAGCAGGCCCATCGCGCCGTAGGCACCCAGCGCGTACATCGCGATCGGCGCAGTCGTGGACCCCGCGATCCCGTCGGTCGGCGGTTCCTCCGGTGTGCGCACGTCGCGCAGCCCCGCGTACGCATCGAACACGGGGCCCCCGGTCCCGAGCCGGCTGTAGGGCCCATCGGATCCCATACCCGAGACCGTGCAGAAGACGATCTTCGGATTGACCTCTCGCAGCTGGTCGTAGCCGACACCGAGCCAGTCGAGGTAACCGCTGCGCATGCCCTCGACGACCGCGTCACACGTCCGGGCGAGATCGAGGAAAGCCTGCGCGCCTTCGGGGGATCGCAGGTCGAGTGCAACGCTCTTCTTACCCCGGTTCCACCTCAGATGCATGAACGACGGACCGTTCTGGTCGCCGATCGCGCGGCTGCCGCCGATGCGCACCGGATCGCCGAGCGGCCCTGATTCGATCTTGATGACTTCGGCACCCAGGTCGGCAAGGTGACCACCGACCGATGCGGGCGCCAGTTGTGCGACCTCGAGGATGCGCATGCCCTCGAGCAACGAGTAACCACTCATACGTCTCCTCCTTCGGAAATATTGATCGTCTGTTCGGGTTTCAGTTCCACCCAGAGTCCGTCCGCATCGGCGACGAGCACCTCGCCGTGGTACATGGTTCCGCGCATGAACCGCTTGCGTCCGTCCTGTCGCAGGTACTCCGCCTCCACACGGAGTTCGACGTCGAGTGGGGCAGGCGCCCGGAAGTTCACGTTCAGATAAGCCGTACGCGCCCAGGGACGTCCGGAATCATTGGCGAGCCGGGCCATGATCTCGTCGAAGATCAGCGGTGTGACACCACCGTTCATCGCGTAACGACCGGCATGGAAGCGCCCGACCGTGACCCGCCCACGAGCGGTCGTTTCCGTCACCGCGTCGATGTGCAGCGGCGGCGCCAGGGCCTGTCCCCGACCGGCAAGATCCCAGCGATGACCCGCGATCTGATCGTCCTCGCCTACCTCGAGTTCTTCCAATCGCTGTGCAACAGAACGCAGTGTCCCGGCGATACCCGACGCGGCGGCAGGGTCGGGACGCGACCGCGTGAAAGCCTCCTGTACCGCACGGACTGCGGCGACCAGCTCGGCGAACTCGTCGCCGGCCTCGACGGTCGGATCGAACGGATCGTTCCAGTCCGGATTCCAGATATCGATCGGTGCGTTCGGGCGTAGCGAGACGTCCATGATGCCCCTTTCAGTCGGTTCCCGCACGGGCACCGAAGAATTCCGTGAACATGTCGCCGATGGGGCGAGGGCGCAGCGTGGTGCGTGCGACCGCGTTCTCGCGGTCGTAGCGGCTGCGCAGATCCTTACCATGCCCGGCGAGCAGAAGCGATTTGATCTCCCGGACCGCCTCGGGTGGTTGCGCTGCGATCTGCGCCGCGGCCTCCAGCGCGGTCCCGAGAACGTCACCGTCACCTGCGTATCGGGTGAGCAGGCCCATCCGATATGCCTCGTCGCCGGCGACGGCACGCGAGGTCATGAGCAGATCTCGCGTCTGTCCGGCCCCGATCAAGGTGTCGAGCACCCAGGTCAGGTTCGCACCACCGTACTTCGCCGCAGTCACGGTGAATTGTGTCGACGATCCGCCGACCCGTAGGTCGGAGCAGACAGCGAGCAGTGTCCCGGCGCCGTACGACACGCCCTGAACTGCCGCGATCGTGGGCTTGGCGAATTCGAGATACCGCCAGAGCAGTTCCTCGCGCTCGAGCATCGCCTCCAGGTTCGCGTCCGACGACAGTGCCGCGAGTTCCTGCAGGTCGTACCCTGCCGAGAAGGCGCGCTCACCGGACCCGGCGACCACCACGACCCGGACGGCGTCGTCGCACGCTGCACGGGTCAGCGTCTCGTCGAGTGCCCGTTGCAGCGACAGCGAGATCGCGTTGTGTACCTCCGGACGATTCAACGTCAGTTGCAGTACACCCGGTGCGGGAGACGATTCGAGCAACTCACGCGAGGTCATGTCGTCACGCCGGCCTTCTTCCGCCGCTCCTCCGCGATCGCAGCGGCATCGCCCGAGATCATCTTGTGGAAGACCTGCCCAGGCAGTTCGTTCCGTCCGTAGACGAGTTCGTCCACCTGGCCGTGCGCGACGTTGTCGGTGATCGTCTTCGTGACGAACCAGTCCTCCGCGTGGAGAGTCTCCATCAGGAGTTCCCAGTTCTTCTCGAGTACCCGCTTCTCCCGGGGAGTCGTGGGTTCGGCCGGAGACAGCAACCGGATGGTGCAGTACGAGACGTTGGGATCGTCGACGTCGGGGACGATGGTCCAGACCTCGAAGTGATTCGGCTCGGTGACCAGCATCGTGCCGGGATAGATCGTGTAGTTCGCGAGCGAGTAGTCGCGGACATCGAAGGAATCCGGATCCGCATCGCGAACCTCCGTGATCGCCTTGCGCGCCACAACGATTCGCCACGACCTGTCGACGAGATCGAAGGCCGTGATGTTGCCCTCGAGGAAGTTGCACACGGTCTTGGTGTGCAGCTGGCACAGATGGTAGGAGTCCTGCACGCCGTCGACCGCGATCTTCCAGTTCATGTCGAGCTTCCAGGTCTCCTTGCGGACCTGGAACGACGTGGCAATACCGGTGTCGGCGACCTCGGCGTCGTGCTTCTCACCGAGCACCCTCGCGATGTCCAGTTCGGCACCGACCGTCGGCACGACCCAGACGAGCCCGTGCCGCACCTCGCACGGGAACTCGACCAGCCCGTACTGCGATCGATCCAGGCCGTCGAACCCTTCGGCGTGAGGCATTCCCCGCAGCGCACCGTCACGGCCGTACGCCCAGTTGTGGTAGGGGCAACTGAAGAGGCGCTTGCATCCCGATTCCTCGAATTCGACCTTGGAACCTCGGTGCCGGCACACGTTGGAGAACGCCTTGACGCTGCCGTCGGACTGCCTGATCACCAGCAGCGGCGTGCCGATGAGCTCGGTGGTGACGAAGTCGCCGGTCTTCTTCAGCTCGTCGATGTGCGCCACGATGTGCGGAAATCGGCGCACGGCGTCACGTTCGAGGCTCGCCAGTTCGGGGTCGTTGAACACGGAGAACGGAACACGAAGCATCTCGTCCGCGTAGTCGGTGCTGTTGTTGTCGACGTGCGCGATCAGGCGCCGAGTGAGGTCGATCTTGTCTTCACGCTGCATGACCCCAGCGTGGCACATGAGACATGTGGCGTCTAGTGTCTTATCCAGATTACCCGGCGGTATGGTGCATGCGTGGCACACAAGACGGACACCGAGACCACGGACGTCGGCGCAGCGATCCTTGTCGCCGCCGAATCATGCTTCGAACAGTTCGGTATCACGAAGACCACGATGGCCGACGTCGCGCGAGCTGCAAACATGTCCCGGGCGACCGTCTACCGCTACTTCTCGGACCGCGAATCGCTCATTGTGGCGTCGATCGTCCGCCGCGCACGGATGAACATGGAGCCGTGGCGAGTGCGCATCCGGAATTACCCGACATTCGGCGAACGGATCGTCGAGGGCCTGTGCGCCAATATCCGCCGAGGCCTCCGCGACCCGATGATCCATCTCCTCGTTTCCCCCGCCGAGGCAACACTCGCCACAACCCTGCTCGCGACCTCGGGCCGTGCCGTCCAACTCACCCGCGAACTGTGGGAGCCGATTCTGCTCGAGGCCCGGGAGTCCGGAGAGCTTCGCGCCGATGTCGATCTGGACCTGCTCTACGAATGGCTGTCGGAGATCGAGATGAACTACATCAGTGCGCTCGGCGCCAGTGCGGGCTCGCTCGACCGGTTGCGGGCGAAGCTGTACGCGTTCGTCGTGCCGTCGCTACTCGCCCGCCCGTAGACCCCGCGGGACCACCACTCCCCATCGACGCCGCGCGATCGGGCGTTCCCCGCCCGCTCCGGGCCGATCACTCGACCCCGTGGGGAGCCGGCCCCGGAGGAGCCGCCGAGGCTCGGGGCCGCGGCGTACCCACGCCGGGGACCGACCGTCGTGCCGTGCGCCGACTCGTGCCCAGTCCCATCGTCCGGCCCCTCCGCACGCGTGCCGCTTCGCCGGGCGACGCGGGGCATTGCGTCACGCACTTGTCCGAACTATAGTCCAGACAACTGTCCAGACAAGGGGCACCCGAGGCACGCAGCGAAGGCGTCAGCATCGCGTACCGACCGGTCCCCGCCATGTGCGCATCCGAATCTCCTACTACACCTGACACTTTCCAATCTCCAGAACGGAAACGTCCGATGTCCCTGATTCCCGGCGACAGCTCGGCTCTGCTCGTCGACGGCAAGCTGGTTCCCGGCTCCGGCGGCACGTTCGAGGTCGTGAACCCGGCCACCGCGGAGGTGCTCGGCACCGCCGCCGACGGCACCGCCGCCGACATGGACGCCGCGATCGAGGCGGCCCGTCGCGCCTTCGACACCACCGGCTGGTCCCGCGAACACGCCTTCCGCGCCCGCTGCCTGCGTCAGCTCCGCGATGCGCTGCGCGGCCACATCGAGGAACTGCGGGCGATCACCATCGCCGAGGTCGGCGCACCCCGGTTCCTCACCTCCGCCGCCCATCTCGAGGGCCCCGTCGACGATCTCGGGTACTTCGCCGACCTGGCCGAGAACTACCCGTGGCAACAGGATCTCGGCAATGCCGCGCCGATGGGCATCCCCACCCACCGCTACGTGCTCCGCGAGGCGGTCGGTGTCGTCGGGGCGATCACACCGTGGAACTTCCCGCACCAGATCAACTTCGCCAAGCTGGGTCCCGCGCTCGCCGCCGGCAATACGGTGGTGCTCAAGCCCGCGCCCGACACCCCGTGGTGCGCCGCGGTCGTGGGCCGGATCCTCGCCGAGGAAACCGACATCCCGCCGGGCGTCGTGAACATCGTGACGTCGAGCGACCATGCCGTCGGCGCCCTGCTCGCCACCGACCCGCGGGTGGACCTCGTGTCGTTCACCGGCTCCACCGCCACCGGACGGTCGGTGATGCGCGCCGCCTCGGAGACGCTGAAGAAGGTGTTCCTCGAACTCGGCGGAAAGTCGGCGTTCATCGTGCTCGACGACGCCGACCTCGGAGCCGCATGCTCGATGGCCGCCTTCACCGTGTGTACCCACGCCGGGCAGGGCTGCGCCATCACGACCCGTCTGCTCGTCCCCCGGAACCGCTACGACGAGGCGGTCCGCGTCACCGCCGACGCCCTGCGCGGCATCCGGCCCGGCGACCCGAACGAGCCCGGCGCGGTGTGCGGTCCGCTCATCTCCGAGCACCAGCGCGCACGGGTCGAGGGCTACCTGCGGCTCGCCGTCGAGGAGGGCGGGACGATCGTCGTCGGCGGCGGCCGTCCCGCCGAGCACCGGCGTGGCTTCTTCCTCGAACCGACGCTGATCGCCGGGGTCGACAACACCGCTCGCGTCGCCCGGGAGGAGATCTTCGGGCCGGTCCTCGTGATCCTCCCCTACGACGGCGACGACGAGGCGATCCGCATCGCCAACGACTCCCCCTACGGCCTGTCCGGGGCCGTCTGGGGCACCGACGAGGACCGGGTCCGCCGGGTCGTCGAGGGGGTCCGCACCGGCACCCTGGGCGTCAACGGAGGCATCTGGTACGCCGCCGACGCTCCCTTCGGCGGCTACAAGCAGTCCGGAATCGGCCGCGAGATGGGTGTGGCCGGATTCGAGGAATACCTGGAGACCAAGCTCGTCGCCGAACCGGCGGCGAAGCAGAGAGGCTGACGAACATGACCCGCAGCACAACGCGTTTCGCCGACCGCACCGCGATCGTCACCGGATCGGCGCAGGGAATCGGCGAGGCGTACGCCAGAGCCCTTGCCGCCGAGGGCGCCTCCGTCGTCGTCGCGGACATCGACACCGAACGCGGCGAGCAGGTCGCCGAGCAGATCGTCGCCGACGGCGGCATCGCCGTCTTCAAGACCGTCGACGTCTCCGATCCCGACTCGGCCACCGAGCTCGCCGCCTTCACGGTCGAGACGTTCGGCAGCATCGACCACGTCGTCAACAACGCCGCCATCTACGGGGGCATGAAGCTCGACCTGCTGCTCACCGTCCCGTGGGACTACTACAAGAAGTTCATGAGCGTGAACATGGACGGCGCGCTCAACATCACCCGCGCGGCGTGGCCGCACATGACGGACCGCGGCGGTTCCGTCGTCAACCAGTCCTCGACCGCCGTGTGGGTGTACTCCGGCTTCTACGGCCTGGCCAAGGTCGGTGTCAACGGCCTGACCCAGCAGCTGGCCGTCGAACTCGGCGGCTCGAACATCCGCATCAACGCGATCGCCCCGGGTCCGATCGACACCGAGGCCACCCGCACCGTCACGCCGGGAAACATGGTGGCGGACATGGTCTCCACACTGCCGCTGAAGCGGATCGGTACGCCCGGGGACCTGGTGGGAATGTGCCTGTTCCTGCTCTCCGACGAGGCGAACTGGATCACCGGGCAGATCTTCAACGTCGACGGCGGCCAGGTGATCCGCTCGTGACCAGGCTCGGCTACATCGGCCTCGGCAACATGGGCGCGCCGATGGCGAAGCGGCTGCTGGACCGGCCGGGTGGGCTCACCGTCCTCGACGCCCGGCCCGAGGCCGTCGAGCCGTTCACCGCGGCCGGCACCCGGGTCGCCGGCGACCCCGCCGACCTGGCGCGCGACTGCGACGTCGTCTGCGTCACCGTGGTCGACGACGCGCAGGTCCGCACCGTCGTCGCCGGGCTGCTCGACACGGCCCGGCCCGGCACGGTGATCGCGGTCCACTCGACCATCGCCGACACCACCGCCGTCGAGCTCGCCGCCGAATGCGCCGACCGCGGCGTCGAACTGGTCGACGCGCCCGTCAGCGGCGGGGCCCCCGGCGCCGAGCAGGGCCGGCTCGCGGTGATGGTCGGCGCCTCCGACGCGGCGTTCGACGCGGTACGCGAGCCGTTCTCGCGGTTCGCCGACCTCGTCGTGCACGCCGGTCCGGTCGGCGCGGGCACCCGGATGAAGCTGGCCCGGAATCTACTGCACTTCGTGTCGTTCACCGCGGCCGCGGAGGCGCAGCGCCTCGCCGAGGCGGCCGGGCTGGACATCACCGCGCTCGGGAAGGTGGTCCGCCACACCGACGCGATCACCGGTGGCGCCGGGGCGATCATGCTCCGGGACACCACCGCACCGATCCCGCCGGACGACTTCTGGTTCCCGATCCTCGACCACGTCCGCGCCCTGGGCGAGAAGGACCTGTCGCTGGCCCTCGGCCTCGGCGCCCGTCTCGGCGTCGACCTGCCCCTGGCCACGCGGGCACTGACCGGTCTGGGACCCGGACTCGGCGTCGGTACCGGAGACGTCGAGAGCCGGAACCGACAGGAGGAACGCATATGACCGACGATCGCCGCCGCCGCGGCCTGGACATGATGTCGAAGGTGTACGGCTGGGAGATGCAGGACGGGCCCGGCGACCACTTCGCCGTCACCGCGGACCACCTGTTCGCCGACATCTGGTCCCGGCCCGGGCTCAGTATCCGCGACCGGCGGCTGCTGCTGCTCGGTGCGCTCACCGCACAGGGACTGATCGACGTGGCCGAGATCCAGGTCGGCGCCGCCCTCCACAACGAGGAACTCGACGAACAGCAGCTGAAGGAGATCGCCCTGTTCCTGTGCCACTACGTGGGGTGGCCGCTCGGCACCAAGCTCGACTCGATGATCGGCGGCGTGCTCGCCGAGCGCCGCAAGGCGGCGAAGTGAGCCTGCCACCGGCTCACCGTGCGGCACGAGAACACAGGGAGTGACGAGTGCAGGACTTCGCGGACCGGCCGGGCGCGGCCCTCGTGGCCGGCGGCACCGGCGGGATCGGCCGAGCGGTGTGCCGGGTGCTGGCCGAGCGCGGCAGCGACGTCGCGTTCATGTTCCGCCACAGCGGGGCGGCCGCCGCAGCCCTGACGACCGAACTGTCCGCGCTCGGCGCGAAGGTGCTGTCGCTGCAGGTGGACCTGGGCGACAGTGCCGCGGCCGCCGGCGGCGTGGACGCGGTGATCGAATCCTTCGGTGCGCTGCACACTCTCGTCTACGCGGCGGGGCCGCACGTACCGATGCTGCACCTGAGCCGGGTCACGCCCGCGCAGTTCCGCGACCAGCTCGTGGGCGACGCGGGCGCGTTCTTCAACCTCGTCCGTCCCGCCCTGCCCCGGCTACGGGAGTCGCGGGGCAGCATCGTCGCCGTGACCACCGCCGCGACCCGCCGGTTCCCCGTCCGGGACGGTCTGTCGGCCGGGCCCAAGGGTGCGATCGAGGCCCTCGTGCGGGGCCTGGCGGCCGAGGAGGGACGGTTCGGTGTGCGCGTGAACGCGGTGGGGCCGGGCATGCTCACCGACGGCACGGCCGCCCGGCTGATCGGGTCCGGCGATCTCGACGAGCACGCACTGTCGGTCGCGCGGAACAACATTCCGCTGCGCCGCTTCGGCGATGCCGAGGACATCGCCGAGGCGGTCGCGTTCCTCGCCTCGGACCGCGCGGATTTCGTGTCCGGGCAGACACTCGACGTCGACGGCGGTTACGGCGCGTGACCGGCGCCCACCGTGCGCGGGGTACCGCACCGGCACCGGCGATGGGTAATGTGCTCGTCAGTACACCCCGCTTCAGCACCCGCCACCGGACCGCAGCGAACGGAGACCGCCGTCATGACCCGTACCACCCTGCCCCGGGAGGTGATCGAACTCGCCGAGGCAACACCGGGTTTCATGCCGATCGACGAGGGCACGGCCCTGCACGACGCCGCGGTGCGCTACCTCGGTGACGGTGTCGGTGTCGAGATCGGCACCTACTGCGGGCGCTCGACCGTCTATCTCGGTGCCGCCGCGAAGGCCACCGGCGGCACGATCGTCACGATCGACCATCATCACGGGTCCGAGGAGCACCAGCCCGGGTGGGAGTACCACGATCCGGCCCTCGTCGACGCGCACACCGGCCGGCTCGACACGTTGGGCCGGTTCCGCCACACCCTCGCCGACGCGGACCTCGAATCCCACGTCGTCGCGGTGCTGGGGCGGTCGGGCCAGGTCGCGGCGTTCTGGCGGACCCCGGCGGCGTTCGTGTTCGTCGACGGCGGTCACAGCAGCGAGGCGGCGCAGGCGGACTACGCGGGCTGGGCTCCCTGGGTGCGTGTCGGCGGGGCCCTGATCATCCACGACGTGTTCCCCGACC
Source organism: Rhodococcus sp. M8 (assembly GCF_015654185.1). NCBI lineage: Bacteria > Bacillati > Actinomycetota > Actinomycetes > Mycobacteriales > Nocardiaceae > Rhodococcus > Rhodococcus sp. M8. The sequence continues at coordinate 5,019,436 of NZ_CP064065.1, read as the reverse complement.
CGAAGGACGGCGGACGACCCCCGTACGAGGTCTACCTGCGCGCGCTCGGCAGCGGCGAGTTCGCCGAGGTGTCGGTGACCGGGTCGCTGCGGGTGCTCGAACGCACCGGTGGCACCGTCGGAGTGCTGCCGGGCTGACGGCTCAGACCGTCACCCGGCAGTCCTCGTGGCAGTTCTCGGTCGCGACCCATCCGGAGGGTGCGGCGGCATCGCGGAACACACCGTTGCCCGCGGTGCTGCGTGAGAGCGCGTCGGCGGCGAGGATCACGGCGGCACTGGTCCAGGAGCTCTTCTCCACGGGCCAGCGCTTACCGTCCGTGAAAACCATTCCGGTCCAGTACGACCCGTCCGGATCGCGCAGATGCTGCATGGCCGCGAGCAGTTCCCGGGCCGTCGTGGCCTCACCGATCGCGTCCAGCGCGAGCACGAGTTCGCAGGTCTCGGCCCCCGTCACCCACGGCCGATGGTCGACGCAGCGGATTCCGAGACCTCCGACCACGAAATCGTCCCAGCGTTCCCGGATCCGTTGCCGGGCCGGCGCACCGCGCACCGCGCCGCCGAGGATCGGGTAGTACCAGTCCATCGAGTACTCCGGTTTGGGCGCGAACGCCTCCGGGTGCCGGCGCAGCACGTGCCCGAGCCGATACCACGCGACCTCCCAGTCCGGGTGGGGATCGCCGACCACCTCCGAGAGGCGCAGGCCGCACTGCAGGCTGTGGTGGATGCTCGAGCACCCCGTCAGCAGGGCCTCGTCGGCCGCGCCGTGTTCTCCTCGTGCCCAGTAGATCTCACCGCCTGGCGCCTGCAACTCGAGCACATGGTCGAGGGCCGTCCGCACCGTCGGCCACAGCCGTTCCACATGGTCGACGTCGCCTGTGACGAGGTAGTGGTGCCACACCCCCACCGCGATGTATGCGGTGAAGTTCGAGTCGGCGTCGTGGTTTTCGACGGCGTCCTCGCGGAACTGCATGGGCCACGAGCCGTCCGGCCGCTGGGTGCGACGGGACCAGTCGAAGGCCGCCTCCGCCTCTTCGAGCAACCCCGCGGCGGTGAGAGCCATCGCGGACTCGATGTGGTCCCACGGATCCGTGTGACCACCGGGGAACCACGGGATCGCTCCGGAGGACTCCTGCATGTCGGCGATCGCGCGGGCGGTGTGCAGGCACTGTTCCTCGGACAGCACTCCCGGCACGGCCGGAACCGCCGGCCGTGCCCCGCCGGGGCGGAAGTCAGCGGCCGGCAACGGGAACCGTCGGCTTCTCGAGGTAGAACACGACGCTCTTGCCGAGCACCGGGTTCAGCAACGACTCGGCGGTGCGCGTCAGCCACGGCCCCTGCATCAGGTCCCACACGAGGAGCCGGTGATACGCCTTCGTCAGGGGGTTGTCGTCGTTGTCGACGCCCACAGCGCATTTGAGCCACCAGTACGGCGAGTGCAGGGCGTGCGCGTGCTCCCGGCCGCGCACCGTCAGGCCTGCCGAGGTCAGCTCGGCCGCGAGCTCGTCGGCCTTGTAGATCCGCACGTGCCCGCCCTCGACCTCGTGATACGCGTCGGACAGCGCCCAGCAGATCTTCTCCGGCAGCCACCGCGGCACGGTGACGGCCGCGACGCCGCCCGGCTTGAGCACACGCACGAATTCGGCGATGGCACGGTCGTCCTCGGGCACGTGCTCGAGCACCTCGGAGATCAGCACGACGTCGAAGGTCTCGTCGTCGTAGGGCAGGGCGAGGGCATCGCCCACCTCGGCCCGGGCTAGGGCACCCTCGGGAACCTGGCCCTCGAGTTCCATCGCCGCGAACATGTCGCCGACTGCCTTCATGTCCTCCGCGCTGCGGTCGAACGCCACCACGTCGGCGCCCCGACGGTAGAGCTCGAACGAGTGCCGGCCCGCGCCCGCCCCGATGTCGATGGCACGGTCGCCGGGCTTGACCCCGAGCCGGTCGAAATCGACTGTCAGCATCAGGTGTTCGTCCTTCCTGCCTGCGCCGCCACGGTGTCCTGGTAGGCCCGGACGGTCCGGGCGGCCACGGCCGCCCAGCTGAATCGCTCGAGCACGCGTGCCCGTGCCACCGACCCGAGGCGGATCTGCTCGGCGGGATCGTCGAGAACCCGCGCCAGCGCCGCGGCCAGCTGTTCGCTGTCCCCCGGAGGCACGAGGATGCCCGCGTCGCCGACCACCTCGGGGATCGCGCCGGCGCGGCTCGCGACCAAGGGGGTGGCGCAGGCCATGGCCTCGACCGCGGGCAGCGAGAACCCCTCGTAGAGCGACGGGACCACAGCCACCTGCGCCGAACCGAGCAGCTCGGCCAGCTCGCGGTCGTCGATCCCGGAGACGGTGCGCACCGCGTCGCCGATGGCCAGCTGCTCGATCAGCTTCTCGGTGACCCCGCCGGGCGCGAGCCGGGTGACGAGCACCAGCTCGACCCGCCGTTCGGTGCGCAGCTTCGCCACCGCCTCGAGCAGGTTGGCGACGCCCTTGAGCGGCGCGTCCGCGCTGGCCACGCACACGATGCGGCCGGGCACGCGCTCGGCCGTCGGCGGGGCGAAGACCTCGGTGTCGACGCCCAGCGGGATCGTGCGCAGCCGCCCCTCGGGGATCTCGAAGGCGGTACGGATGTCGTCCTCGGAGGACTTCGAGACGGTGAGCAGGGTGGGGATGCGCCGCGCCACCCGGGCCTGCATGCGCAGGAACCCGTACCAACGGCGCAGGGTGAGCTTGCGGCGCAACGTCGGCGCGCTCGCGAGGTCCAGTTCCCGGTCGCGGGTGATCGGGTGGTGGATCGTCGCGACCAGTGGCAGGCCCGCGACCGCGATGCGGAGCAGGCCGTAGCCGAGGCACTGATTGTCGTGCACGACGTCGAACTCGGCGGCCCGGGCCCGCAGCAGCCTGGCGGCGCGCAGGCTGAAGGTCAGCGGCTCCGGAAAACCCGCCGTCCACATCGTGCCCAGCTCCAGGAGGTCGATCGCGTCGCGAATCTCGCGCGGGTGCGGAAAGCGGAACGGATCGTCCTCGCGGTAGAGGTCGAGACTGGGCACCTTCACCAGGGTCACCCCGTCGTCCAGCTCGGGGTACGGCTGGCCGGAGAACACCTCGACGTCGTGGCCGAGCGCCGCGAGCTCGCGGCTGAGGTGTCGAACGTACACGCCCTGACCACCGCAGTGCGGCTTGCTGCGGTACGACAGCAGAGCTATTCGCACAGATCACCTCGTTCGTCGTGTCGCCGGAGCGGGTCCGTCCAGAAGATCGAACTCACTCTAGAACATGTTCTCGTCCGACGTGCAACCCGGCGCAGCCCTGCGGATCAGCGCCGGAACCGCACCAGGTCCAGTGCAAACTGAACGTACAGGGTGGCGAGCCGTTCCGCCGTCGAAGACCCGCCGGGACGACACCGGACCGGGCCTGCGGTGCGCATTGCGAGCGGGCGGCGCGCCCTCGTCCTCCGCGGGTTGACACCCGGCGATGTGACCTACACCATAAGCGCACGCTTACCGTACGAACGCTCGGTGAGCGACGAGTGCACCTCGACCCGAAAAGGAGACGGTATGTCCGACGCCCCGTCCATGCGCGAACTGCTCGGCGACGACGCCCCCAGCAACTGGGGACGCTGGGGCGCCGACGATGAGCTCGGAGCTCTGAACTTCCTCGGCACCAAGGAGGTTCTCGGCGGAATCGGCGAGGTCAAGTCCGGCGACGTGTTCACCCTGCAGATCCACATGGGCCGCAAGGAGGCCCCCGGCGATCCCCTGTGGCCCAGCCGCAGCGGCATCGATCGCCGCAACACCCTCGACGAATCGTCGTGGGACGGCGAGGACGCTCCGCAGTTCCCCGGCGGACTGCACTACGCCGACGACACAGCCACCCTCTTCCTGCAGGGCTCCACCCAGTACGACGCCCTCGGCCACGTCTGGTACGACGGCAAACTCTGGAACGGATACGACGCGCGCAGCACCGTCGGCAGCATGGACAAGGCCTCGGTGCTGCCGATCGCCGAGAAGGGCGTTGTGGGCCGGGGGATCCTGATCGATATGGCGCGCCACCGGGGCAAGGACTGGCTCGGCGCCGGCGAGACCTTCGACCACAACGACCTCGAGGCGGCCGCCGCCGCCCAGGGCGTGACCATCGAACCGCACGACATCCTCGTGATCCGGACCGGCTGGCTGAAGTACTGGTACAGCCTCGACGACACCACCGAGTTCTACACCGACTTCTGCGAACCCGGCCTGACCTACAGCCGCGAACTGGTCGAATGGTTCCGGAACCGGGAGATCCCCAACCTGGTCACGGACACCATCGCCAACGAGGTGACCACCGACCCGGCCAGTGGCGTGGCGCTGCCCCTGCACTGCGCGCTCATGCGCAATCTCGGTGTGGCCCTCACCGAGATCGCCTGGCTCGAGGACCTCGCCGACGCGTGCGCCGCCGACAATCGCTGGACCTTCCTGTACACCGCGGCACCACTGAAGGTCGTGGGCGGCACGGGCGCTCCGGTCAATCCGGTCGTCATCCGATGAGCGCAGCCGGACCCCGCGACGCACGCACGGGCGTCTACGACAGCAAGCCTTGGCTCGCGCGCTACGCGCCCGGCCTGCCGATCCACATCGAGCCGGAGTACACCGACGCGCTGGAGATGTTCCGCGCCACCGTCGCTCACGATCCGGACGCGGACATCATCCGCTACTTCGACGGGCGCCTGACCCGCCGCGAACTCGACGAGCAGTCCGACGCGTTCGCGGCCGCACTGACGGCCCACGGCTTCCGCCCGGGTGAGCGGGCGGCGCTGTTCCTGCAGAACGTCCCGCAGTTCGTCGTGGCGCAGCTCGGTGTCTGGAAGGCCGGCGGCATCCCGGTCTCCGTCAACCCCATGAACAAGGAACGCGAGCTCGGCGAAATCCTCCTGGACTCGGGGGCTACCGTGCTCGTCGCACTCCAGGGGCTGTACCGGGACGTCGCACAGCACGTCGTCGCCGGCACCGCCGTCCGGATCGTGATCACCACGTCCGAACTCGAATACCAGACCCACGGAGACGAGCGGATCTTCTCCGGCATCGAACGCCTCGATCTGCCCGACACCCTCGACCTGCAGACCCTCCTGGCCGAGTTCCGGGGACGGCCCGTCCCCGTGCACACTCTCGGCCCGGACGACATCGCGTTCCTCACCTACACGTCCGGTACGACCGGGCCACCGAAGGGCGCGATGACCACTCACCGCAACGTGGTGTTCAACGCCCGCACCTACCGGGAATGGGTGGGACTCGGCGCGGACGACGTCGTGCTGGGAATCGCCCCGCTGTTCCACATCACCGGGCTCGTCGGGCACATCGCTGTCGCCCTGCTGACAGGTGCGCCGCTGGTGTTGATGTACCGGCTCGACCCCGGCGTGACCCTCGAAACGGTGGCGGTGGAGCGGGCGACGTTCACGGTCGGCTCGATCACCGTGTTCATCGCGCTGATGAACGCCCCCGGCGCCCGCGGGGAGTCGCTGAAGACGCTGACCAAGATCTTCTCCGGCGGAGCGCCGATACCACCGAGCACCGTCGCGGCGTTCGAGAGATTCTCCGGGACGTACATCCACAACATCTACGGCCTCACCGAAACCACCTCCCCCTCGCATGCGGTTCCGTTCGGCACCCGGGCTCCGGTGGACGAGGCGTCCGGCGCCCTGTCGGTCGGAGTCCCGACCTTCGACACCGTCGTGCGGATCGTCGACGAGGACGGCAACGACCTTCCCGTCGGTGCGGTGGGCGAGCTCGTCACGTCGGGCCCGCAGGTGGTCGCCGGCTACTGGAACAAGCCCGAGGAGACCGCGACCGCACTGCCCGGGGGTGCCCTCCACACCGGGGACGTCGGGTACATGGACGCCGACGGCTGGTTCTACATCGTCGACCGCAAGAAGGACCAGATCAACGCCGGTGGGTACAAGGTCTGGCCGAGAGAGGTCGAGGACGTGCTCTACGAGCACGAAGCGGTGCGCGAGGCCGCGGTGGTGGGGGTGGTGGACAGCTACCGCGGCGAGACGGTCAAGGCGTTCGTCAGCCTCCGTCCGGGGCATTCGGTCACCGCGGAGGAACTGATCGCCTTCGCCAGGGAGAGAATGGCGGCGTACAAGTACCCGCGGCTGGTGGAGATCATCGACGAGATCCCGAAGACCGTGTCCGGCAAGCTTCTTCGCCGGGAACTCCGGGCCCGCGGCTGAACCGGTCGGGACGGCGAAGGCCCGGTCCGTTTCGGGACCGGGCCTTCGCCGTGAAGCGACCCTGACGGGACTCGAACCCGCGACCTCCGCCGTGACAGGGCGGCGCGCTAACCAACTGCGCCACAGGGCCGTGTGCACCCCCGAAGGGGTTTCCACAGAAAACCCACCGCCGAGCGGTGGGTCTACCGTATGAAATTGTGTGGTGGCCAGGGCCGGGATCGAACCGGCGACCTTCCGCTTTTCAGGCGGACGCTCGTACCAACTGAGCTACCTGGCCGGACGGCACCCGAACCGAATGCCAATTGCCAACTCTGCGACCCTGACGGGACTCGAACCCGCGACCTCCGCCGTGACAGGGCGGCGCGCTAACCAACTGCGCCACAGGGCCATGCTCTTCACTTGTGGTCAAACCGTACTGCATGCGGTGATACTGCTTCCGCAAGCGTACCCCCTACGGGATTCGAACCCGCGCTACCGCCTTGAAAGGGCGGCGTCCTAGGCCGCTAGACGAAGGGGGCCCGCCGGATTACTCCGACCCGCACCCTCAACGGGTTCGCGTTCCGTTGGGAGCTTGGATAGCTTAGGACACGGGTTTCCGGATTCACAAATCAGCAGGTCACGCCGGTTGTTCGCCTTCGAGGCGCAACTCCGGCGCACCACGCCGCCGCTCGAGCCACTGCGGCGCAGCCGTCGCCTCGAGGCAGACGTCCAGGCATTCCGCGAACCGGGCCCGGACGTCGACGTCCTCCGCGGTGAGGTCGTGGAAGTAGCGCTGCCCGGCCAGGCACGCACTGAGCACACCCAGGAACCGTTCGAGGTCGACCCCGGCACGGAACAGCCCCGCTTCCTGCGCCTCGACGGCGAGCCGGTGACCGGCCTTCCCCCACACCGAGCTGCCGCGCAGTTTGGCCTCCGCGTCGAACTCGGGCTCGGTCACGAGCTTGAACTCCGCCTGGATGATGACGTCGCCGTGCAGGGCATCGGCGAGATCTCCGACGAGGCCGTACAGCCGCTCGAACGGATCGAGCCCCGGCGCGTCCAGCCACCGGTCGGCGATCACCCGGTAGCGCTCGAGGCCCTCCGCGAGCACCGCCCGGGCGAGCGCTTCCTTCGAATCGAAGTGGAAGTACATCGCACCCTTGGTGGCCCCGGAGTGCTCGAGGATCGCGTTGACCGAGGCGGCGCCGTATCCGCGCCGGGCGAATTCGATCGCCGCGGATTCGACGATCGCCGCGCGTGTGCGCCGCGCCCGCTCTTGCTGACGTGACATGGGGGGTTCGTGCCTCCGTACGTGACCGGCAGTCCCCCCCGGACGCCACTGTAGCCGCCGTCCGGCCCCCACGCCCGCAACCAGGCGTTTTCCGGCCTTCGCAGAGAACACACCAAGTGGTATGCTTTTGCGCGGCTCGGGTGCGCCGCAGGGGGTGCGCACCCGAGCCTTCGAACGGCCCGCGCGTCCGATACTGTTGTCCGGCGCGATGCAGCTAGACTGTGCGCCCACGCCCCTATAGCTCAGTTGGTAGAGCTACGGACTTTTAATCCGCAGGTCCCAGGTTCGAGCCCTGGTGGGGGCACCACACCCTCGTCCGTCCGGAAGGACGGGAGCGCCCCGGCACGAGGCGGCTCGTCGTCGCCCGTTACTCCGGAGCGCCGGCCACCTTGCCCGGCCGGTCGCTTCGTAGCTCCGGCTCCTGCCGGCCCCGCTCGTCACGCTCCCGCTCGAGGTCGCGACCGCGTTTGCGGTACGTGTAACTCAGGGCCGCGAACACCAGGAACACGATCACGCCGACGACGGCACCGACGAGCGTCGCGCCCCGGAAGCCGGGGGCGTCGACGTCGAGGATCCGCTCCCCCGCATGGGCCGCGTTCCCGTTGCCCAGCACGATGCTCAACGTCATCAGGTTGGGGATCGCCACCACCACGGCGGCGGCGGCGAACACCACCTGCAGGACGCGGTGCCGGCGCCACGTCCTGATCCGCCATGCGGCGGCGAACAGGGCCAACGGCACGAACGTGCACACGAGGCCGAACAGCAGGCCCCAGGCTATCCCGCGGGCGAAGCCGGCATCGGCCAGCCCGGCGATACGCTGCGCCCACCACCGGGGGACGAATGCCGCCAGCACGAAGTACGCGACCACCAGCGCGAGCAGGGCCCCGACGCTCCACAGGGCCTTCTTGGCCCACGGCGGAAGCCCCGACCGCTGCACCGTCTCGTTGCCCACCATTGCGTTGTTCCCCTTCCGGGTCCGGGTGTGCCGCTCCCCTCAGATTACGTACCCGCAAGCCCGACACGGCGCCCGAATCGTCGGTTCCGCGCTGCTGCCGCACCCGAGTTGCGGTTAGGGTGTGGTCGCTCACAAAACCGATCCGACGATCGATGGGAGTGGCGTGCGCAGCTTCGTGGACCTGGGTCTGTTCCTGTCCGCCGTCGCCCTGGGGATCGGCTCGTTTCTCCCGGTGCTGGCCGGGACCCGGCCGACCGACGTCCCGCTGACCGAGTTGCGCGACGGGATCGCGGCCGGCGACGTCTCCGCCCTCGGCGCAGCCGACCTGCCCGTCCATCAGACACTGGCGGCGCCGCTCGTGCTCGCCGCCGTGCTGCTGCTCCTGGCCGCCCTGTTCGACTCGGCGGTGGCCGGCTGGGCCGGGGTGGTGATCGGCCTCGTCGCGACCGGCGCCTTCGCGGTGCGGGTCTATCAACGGTTCGGCGACTACGTGCAGGTCAACCACGCCACCGCGCTGACCAACCAGACGGGGTTCGTGCTACTGCTCAGCGGGTTGGGGGTCGCCCTGCTGTGCGCGGTGATCGCGGGGCGGCGGGCGTCCGCGTAGCCGAAACGCCGACGCGGGATCCCGGAGCGGGCGACCACGCTGGCTACCCTCGGTTCCCATGCCTTCCCTCGACGATCTCCTCTCGCGGATTCCGGTCGACCAGATCGCCCGCCGGCTCGACGTGGACGAGCAGACGGCGGCGACGGCGGTGCGGGCCGCCCTGCCCACGCTGGTCGGCGGCCTCGAGGCGAACACACGGCATCCGGACGGCGCCTCGTCCCTGCTGTCCGCGCTCGACCAGCACCGGAACCCGGCCCTGCTCGACGGTGGAGTGGACGTGACCGACGTGGACACCGCGGACGGCGACCGGATCGTGGCGAACGTGTTCGGCGACCACAAGGACCGGGTCGTGCAGACGCTGGGCCGAGCCGACGGCGCGGGCGGCAACGACCTCGTCGCACGGCTGCTGCCCATCCTCGCCCCGATCGTGCTGACGTACCTGGCCGAGCAGGTCGGCAGAAGTTCCGGCGGCCAGGGCGGCCTGGGCGAGCTGCTGGGCGGGCTCCTGCGCAGCGCGACGAACGGCACCGGAAGCGGCGGCGGTCTCGGCGGAGTGCTCGGCAGCGTTCTCGGCGGCAACGGGGGTGGCCTGGGCGAGCTGCTCGGCGGACTCCTCGGCGCCGGCAAGCGCTGAGGTCACGGCGGGATATGGATTGCCCCCGCGCGTCGCCCCGGGACGCCGTTCGCGCCCCGGTATGATAACGACGTCGCCGTCTGTGAGTGATCCCATCGGCGGGTAGGCCCCGGTCGGCCGAACTTGGAACAGGTAACAGACAAACGGGTGCCGAACCTACGGTGCCGTAGGCTGTAATTCGTACGTGACACGCACAGTTATGGAGAGGTAAACGGAATGACGCGAGTTCTGACTCAGCTTGAGCTTCTGCGCGAGCTGGAGCCCGTCGCCGAGGCGAACGTCAACCGCCACCTTTCGATGGCCAAGGACTGGCACCCCCACGACTACGTGCCCTGGGACGAGGGGCGCAACTTCGCCGCCATGGGTGGCGTGGACTGGGAGCCCGAGCAGTCGAAGCTCGACGAGGTCGCCAAGGCCGCGATGATCACCAATCTCCTCACCGAGGACAACCTGCCGTCCTACCACCGCGAGATCGCCGAGAGCTTCTCGCGCGAGGGCGCCTGGGGCACCTGGGTGGGCCGCTGGACCGCCGAGGAGAACCGCCACGGCATCGTGATGCGCGACTACCTCGTCGTCACCCGCGGTGTCGACCCCGTCGCCCTCGAGAACGCGCGCATGGAGCACATGACCAACGGGTTCGCCTCGCCCAACGAGGTCGGGATGCTGCACTCGGTGTCGTACGTCACCTTCCAGGAGCTGGCCACCCGCGTCTCGCACCGCAACACCGGCCGGGCGTGCCACGACTCGATCGCCGACAAGATGCTCCAGCGCATCGCCGCCGACGAGAACCTGCACATGATCTTCTACCGCAACATCTGCGAAGCGGCCCTCGACGTCGCCCCGGACCAGACCCTCGCGGCGATCACAGACGTGCTGAAGAACTTCCAGATGCCCGGCGCCGGTATGCCCAACTTCCGCCGCAACGGCGTGCTGATGGCCAAGCACGGCATCTACGACCTGCGTCAGCACCTCGACGAGGTGGTCATGCCGGTGCTCCGCAAGTGGCGCATCTTCGAGCGTGAGGACTTCGGTGCCGAGGGCGCCCGCATCCTCGACGAGCTCGGCACCTTCCTCGAGGATCTCGAGAAGCAGGCGGTGAAGTTCGAGGAGATGCGCGATCGGTCCCTCGCCCGCGAGGCCGCCCGCCGCGAGCGCAACGAGGCCGCGTCCTGATCCAGGCCGTTCCGTGATTCGGGAGCAGCGGCCCCGAACAGCTATCCTGTGCCCGGTACCGGATTCGGTGCCGGGCACAGTTGCACGCACTTCTTCTTCACGCCGTCTTCGAGGTTTTTTCATGTCACCCCTTCGCATCGGCTCGCTCGAGTTGAACAGCCCGGTCGTACTCGCGCCGATGGCGGGAATCACCAATGTCGCCTTTCGCACCCTGTGCCGCGAACTCGAACTCGAGCGGTCGGGGAGCACGTCGGGGCTGTACGTGTGCGAGATGGTCACCGCCCGGGCACTCGTGGAACGCCACCCCGTCACGATGCACATGACGACGTTCGGCCCCACCGAGACGCCGCGATCGTTGCAGCTGTACACCGTCGACCCGGACGTCACGTACCAGGCCGCGAAGATGATCGTCGACGAGAACCTCGCCGACCACATCGACATGAACTTCGGCTGCCCCGTGCCGAAGGTCACCCGCAAGGGCGGCGGCTCGGCGCTGCCGTACAAGCGGCGGCTGTTCGGCAACATCGTCGCGGCCGCCGTCCGCGCCACCGAGGGCACCGACATCCCGGTGACCGTGAAGTTCCGCATCGGCATCGACGCCGATCATCACACCCACCTCGACGCGGGCCGGATCGCGGCGGCCGAGGGCGCCGCCGCCGTCGCGCTACACGCCCGCACGGCCGCGCAGCGTTACTCGGGTGAGGCCGACTGGAACGAGATCGCCCGCCTCAAGGAGCACGTCACCGACGTGCCGGTGCTGGGCAACGGCGACATCTTCGCCGCCGAGGACGCCCAGAAGATGATGGAGCAGACCGGCTGCGACGGCGTCGTCGTCGGACGCGGATGCCTCGGCCGGCCCTGGCTGTTCGCCGAACTCAGCGCCGCACTGAACGGCACCCCCATGCCCACCCCGCCGAACCTGGGCGAGGTGGCGGCCATCATGCGCCGGCACGCCGAACTCCTCGCCGACCACCACGGCGAGGACCGCGGCATGCGTGAGATTCGCAAGCACATCGCCTGGTACCTGCGCGGCTTCCCGGCCGGATCCGACGTGCGCAACGCTCTGGCGCGCGTGTCCGGTCTCGCCGAGCTGGACGACCTGCTCGGCCGGCTCGATCCGACCGTGCCCTTCCCGAAGGACGCGGAGGGCCCGCGCGGGCGCCAGGGCTCCCCCGGTACCGTCGCACTGCCGGACGGCTGGCTCGACGACCCGGAGGACTGCATGGTGCCGGCGGGCGCCGACGTCATGCACTCGGGCGGCTGACCGCAGGGTCCGCTGTGCGGGCCGGACGAACCGGACCGGTGCTCGGCGGACGCTCGATCCGGACCGAGGCCGCCAGTATCATGACGGAATCGCCGTGGTGGCGGATGCGTACGAGAGCGGAACATCCGCGGAGAGGCGAGGGAATCGGTGGGTGAGGAGCACGAGTCGGGCCTGCCCGACAGTCGCGCTCCGTGGGAACGTCCTATCGCCGACTCCGGGTATCGCAGCTCACATTCCGGCCGGGTGCGACGACGTCCGGAGGGTCTTGCGCCGCCCGCCGACGCCGGACCCGCGCCGTCGGGCCGGGGCGCCGATACCGGCCGCCCCCGCCGCTCGGCCGCCCCCGACGAGAATCCCGATCAGGTCACCGTCGCCGCGCTGATGAACAAGGTCGGGCGCGACAGCCCGCCCGGGCGGCACCCCGAACCCGAACCGGCCGTGCCGGGCCCGCAGCCGGGCCGGCCGCGGCGGACGCCGGCCGTCGACGACGACCCCACCGAGAAGATCCCGCCCGTGGCCGCGGCCCCGCCGACCGGCCCGCCGCCCCCACCCCCGCGCGACGACCGTGCCGGACGGCGGAGCGACGACCCCGACCAGCCGCCCGCGCTGCCCCAGGCCGTCGGGGGCGACGGCCTGAGCAGGCTGGCTCTGAACAAGCGCCGCAAACGCCGGCGCCTCGCGACCGTGGGCCGCACCGTCCTGGCGCTGCTGTCCGTGCTGACCCTCGTCGGCAGCGGCCTGGTGTGGGGCTACGTGCGTTCCACCGAGGCCGGATTCGCCCAGATCGCGGCGCTGGACACCGAATCCACCGACATCGTCGACCCCGGCGGGCAGACCGGCGACGAGACCTACCTGATCATCGGCACCGACACCCGCGCCGGGGCGAGCGGCGCGGTCGGCGCCGGCACCGTCGCCGACGCCGAGGGCGCACGCGCCGACACCGTCATCCTCGTCAACATCCCCGCCGACCGCAGTCGCGTCGTCGCCGTCTCCTTTCCGCGCGACCTGGACGTGACGCGGCCCGTGTGCCGCGGCTGGGACAGCACCACCGGCGAGTACACGTCGGAGACGTTCCCCGCCGCCGAGGGCGACAAGCTCAATGCCACCTACGCGCTGGGCGGGCCCAAGTGCCTGGTGAAGGTGATCCAGAAGCTGTCCGGCCTGAAGATCGGGCATTTCGTCGGAATCGACTTCGCCGGCTTCGAGAGCATGGTCAACGAGGTCGGCGGCGTCGAGGTGTGCACACCCACCCCCCTGGTCGACGGGGAACTCGGCACCATCATCGAGACGGCGGGCACCCACACCCTCGACGGCCGCCGGGCCCTGGACTACGTGCGGGCCCGCAAGGTCGAGTCGGAGGGCAACGGCGACTACGGGCGTATCACCCGGCAGCAGAAGTTCCTGTCATCACTGCTGCGCTCGGCCATGTCGAACAAGGTCCTGTTCGACCCCGGCAAACTGAACGGGTTCATCAGCGCGTTCACCCGCGCCACGTTCGTCGAGAACGTCGACACCGAGTCCCTCGTCCGGCTCGGCCGCTCGCTGCAGCGGGTCGAAGCCGGCGCCGTCACCTTCCTCACCGTGCCGACGGCCGGAACCAACGAGTGGGGCAACGAGATTCCGCGTCTCGACGACATCAAGGCGATCTTCAACGCGATCATCGACGACGAACCGCTCCCCGGCGAGAAACGCGATGTTCCCGAGCCGGAATCGTCAGCGCCGCCGGCAGCCCCGCTGCCTGCACAGACCGCGGTGGACCCCTCGACGGTGTCGGTGCAGGTGTCCAACGCCTCCGGCGAATCCGGCCTCGCGGCCCGGACCGCGGAAGAACTCGGCGCCTACGGTTTCCCGATCTACAGCGTCGGCAACTACTCCGGGACGAGCAAGGAGACCGTCGTCCGCTTCTCCCCCGGGCTGGAGGCCGAGGCGTTGACGCTGGCCTCCGCAGTTCCGGGGGCCGTGCTGCAGGAGTCCCAGGACCTCGGCGGCATCGTGGAACTCGTCCTCGGCACCGGGTTCGTCGGCAGCATCGCGGCTCCGACCGAGGTGGGTTCGGTCCTGCCGACGGTGCCGATCCAGGCCGCCGAGGAGAACGAGCTGCCGGTCGACCTGTCGATCACCAACGCGGGCGACGATTCCTGCGCCTGAGCAGCACCTCGAGCCCGTCCATTCACCCGGCGTTCACCCGCTGCTCGTGACTCGGCTTTGTCTGCGCCGTAGTCTGTGCCATTATGCGCGTCGTATACCACGAACAGATGACCGAGCTCGCCGATCTCCTCGGAGAGATGGCGGGCCTTGCCGGCCTTGCGATGGAGCGGGCCACCCAGGCGCTGCTCCAGGCGGATCTGGCGCTCGCCGAGACCGTCATCGGCGAGCACGACAAGATCACCGACCTGAGTACCCAGTGCGAGGAGAAGGCCTTCTCGCTCCTCGCCCTCCAGGCGCCGGTCGCCGGTGATCTGCGTTCCGTGGTCAGTGGCATCCAGATCGTCGCCGACATCGACCGGATGGGTGCGCTGGCACTGCACGTCGCCAAGGCGACGCGACGTCGGCACCCCAATCATGTTCTGCCCGAAGAGGTCAACGGCTACTTCGCCGAGATGGGCCGCATCGCAGTCTCGCTCGGCGCAGCGACCAGGGAGATCCTCGAGACGCGCGACCCCGAGCGGGCGGCCCGGCTCCACCAGGAGGACGAGGCGATGGACGATCTCCATCGTCACCTGTTCACCGTGCTCATGGACCGGGAGTGGAAGCACGGCGTGGCCGCGGCTGTGGATGTGACGCTGCTGGGCCGGTTCTACGAACGGTTCGCCGACCACGCCGTCGAGGTGGGTCGTCGCGTGATCTTCCTGGTCACCGGCAAGCTCCCCACCGACGAGGATTTCCGGGCGATGCGTGAGCGCGTCGACAAGCTCACGGTGTACCCGCAGGATCAGTAACCCGACTCGGCACAAGGCCCCGCCCGGAGTTTCCGGGCGGGGCCTTTCCGCGTCCGCGGTGCCGAAGTCGCAGCCGGCTCAGCCGAAGCGGCCGGAGATGTAGTCCTCCGTGGCCTTCTGGGTGGGGTTGGAGAAGATCTTCTCGGTGTCGTCGATCTCGACGAGCCGGCCCGGCTTGCCGGTGGCCTCGAGGTTGAAGAACGCGGTCTGATCGCTCACGCGCGCGGCCTGCTGCATGTTGTGCGTGACGATCACGATGGTGTAGTCCTGCTTCAGCTCGGCGATCAGGTCCTCGATGGCGAGGGTGGAGATCGGGTCGAGAGCGGAGCACGG
Organism: Rhodococcus sp. M8; assembly: GCF_015654185.1. NCBI lineage: Bacteria > Bacillati > Actinomycetota > Actinomycetes > Mycobacteriales > Nocardiaceae > Rhodococcus > Rhodococcus sp. M8. The sequence goes on along the minus strand of NZ_CP064065.1, from coordinate 5,004,067 downwards.
CTCGTCCATCAGGAGCACCTCCGGCTGCACCGCGATGGCGCGGGCGATGCACAGGCGCTGCTGCTGGCCACCCGACAGGCCGCCGCCGGGCTTGTCGAGGCGGTCCTTGACCTCGTTCCACAGGTTCGCGCCGCGCAGCGACCGCTCGGCGATCTCGTCGAGCCTGTTCTTCTCGCGCACGCCCTGCAACTTCAGGCCGGCGACGACGTTGTCGCGGATCGACATGGTGGGGAACGGATTGGGGCGCTGGAACACCATGCCGATCGTCTTGCGGACGCCGACCGGGTCGACGGACGAGTCGTAGATGTCCTCGCCGTCGAGCAGCACGGAGCCCTCGACGCGGGCACCGGGGGTCACCTCGTGCATGCGGTTGAGCGAGCGCAGCACGGTCGACTTGCCGCAGCCCGACGGTCCGATGAACGCGGTGACGTTCCGCGGCGGCACGGACAGCGTCACGTCGGAGACGGCGTGGAACTTGCCGTAGAAGATGTTGACGTCCTTGAGGTCCAGACGCTTGGCCATTACCGGCTCCCTACTGGTGTATCGAAATCGAAGGGTGTGTACATGAGGTGACCTACTTGGTGCGCACCTGGGAGAAGTGGCCGACCACCTTGGCAACGATGTTGAGGATGGCGATGACGAGGATGAGGGTCAGGGCAGCGCCCCAGATCCGCATCGTGCCCGCGTCGGTCGGGTTGTTCATCTCCGCCACCATGACGCCGGGCAGGCTGCCCATCTCGCCGCCGAACAGGTTGAAGTTGATGAACGGCGCGTAGCCGACCAGGATCAGCAGCGGAGCGGTCTCGCCCATGACGCGGGCCAGGGCCAGCATGACGCCGGTGATGATGCCGGGCAGCGCGGTCGGAATCACGATGCGCGCGATGGTCTTCCACTTGGGCACACCGAGGGCGTAGGAGGCCTCGCGCAGATCCTGCGGCACGATCCGGAGCATCTCCTCGGTGCTGCGCACCACCACGGGAACCATGAGCAGGACCAGCGCCAGGGACACCGCGAAGGCGGACTTCGGGAAGCCGAAGGTGGCGATCCACAGTGCGTAGATGAAGAGCGCGGCAACGATAGAGGGGACACCACTGAGGATGTCCACCATGAAGGTGGTGATCCTGCCCAGTCGCGTGCCGGCGCCGTACTCCACGAGGAAGATCGCCACGAAGATGCCGATCGGGATGGAGATCACCGCGCACACCAGGCCCTGCAGCAGGGTCCCGACGAGGGCGTGGTAGATGCCACCGCCCATCGCGGACGCGGACAGACCGCTCAAGGAATTCGTGAACCAGGTGGCGCTGGTCAGGGCGGGAAGACCCTTGACGATCACGGTGATCAGCACCCATGCCAGCGGCACGAGAGCGATCAGCACCGACACGGTGACCAGGACGGTGGCGGAGAGATCCGAGACGCGCCGACGGGTGCCGACGCCCCGGAAGGTGGGGCCCTTGACCGGCGTCTCGAGGAGAGTGGTCGTCATGGCTTCAGTCCTTCTTTCCTGCGACGACCGCACGCGCCGCGGCGTTGACCACGAAGGTCAGCACGAAGAGCACCAGACCCGCGGCGATGTAGGCGCCGGCCTGGATGTCGTTGTTGAACTCGGCGTAACCGAGGGCGATCTTCGAGGCGATGGTGGCACCGCCGTCGAACAGTGACCACGAGAACGGCTGCGACGTGGTGCGCAGGATCAGGTACAGCGCCATGGTCTCGCCGAGTGCGCGGCCGAGACCGAGCATCGAGCCGCTGATGTAGCCCGACTTGCCGAACGGGATCACCGTGGTCTTGACGACCTCCCAGCGGGTCGCACCGAGAGCGAGCGCCGCCTCGATATGGGACGTCGGCGTCTGCACGAACACCTCCCGGCTCACCGCGGCGATGGTCGGCAGGATCATCACGGCGAGCACGATGCCCGCGGTGAAGATGGTGCCGCCGCCGAGGATGGAACCCGATCCGGACGCGAACAGCGGGAACCAGCCGAGACTTTCGTTGAGCCACGTCGCCAGCGGCCGGATCGCGGGGGCCAGGACCAGCAGGCCCCACAGGCCGTAGACGATGGACGGCACGGCGGCGAGCAGGTCGATGACGTACGCCAGGGGCTTCTTGATGCGCTCGGGGCAGTACGAGGTGAGGAAGATCGCGATGCCGAGTGCGACCGGCATCGCGAGCACCAGCGCGAAGAACGACACCAGCACGGTCACCTGGAACAGGTCGAGGACGCCGAACGCCATCGCGGCGATGTCCTGGGTGACCCACTCGCGGCTGGTGAGGAAGTTGACGGTGTTGCGCTGCAGCGCCGGCACCGCACGCCAGACGAGGAACACGCCGATGGCCGCGATGATCACCGAGATGAGAACGGCGGACCCGGAGGCCAGTGAACGGAAGATCCGGTCGCCCGGCCTGGTCAGCGGCTTGCTGTCGCCGCGCGCTGGAGTGGTAATCGTGGCCTCCGGGGTGTTGCCGTGCGGACCGCCCGCCCCGGGCCCGGCATCGCTGCCGGACCCGGGAGTGCGAGGTGCGGATTTGGTGGGCGCGTCACTCATCTGCGCTCGCGATCTCTCTCTGCTGGGGATTGACGGTACGGTCCGCGGCGCTCATCGGCTAGGCGATGGCGTTGATCGACTCGGTGAGCTTCGCCTTGAAGGACTCGGGCAGCGGCACGTAGCCCTGCTCGGCGAGGCCTTCCTGGCCCTCGTTGGCGGCGCTGACGAGGAACGACTTCACGGCCGCGGAGGTGTCGGCATCGTAACCGGCGGAGCACACGATCTCGTAGGTCGCGAGCATGATCGGGTAGGCCCCCTCCTCCTTCGTACCGAAGATCGAGGTCAGGTCGAGCGTCAGGTCGCCCTCACCGGTCGGAGCGAAGGTCGCCGCCTCGATGGCCTTCGACGCGGTCTCGTCGGTCAGCTCCACCGCGCCGGATCCGTTGTCGATCTGTGCGACGTTCAGGTTGTTCTGGTCGGCGAAGGACTTCTCGACGTAGGTGATCGCGCCGGGGGCGCTGGCGACGGCCTGGGCGACACCGGCCGATCCCTTGGCGCCTTCACCGACACCGCCGGTGAAGTCGGAGCCGGCGCCGGTGGTCCAGGCACCGTTCGAGGCGGCCTCGAGGTACTTCTGGAAGTTGTCGGTGGTGCCCGACGAATCCGAGCGGACGATCGGGGTGATGGCCGAATCCGGAAGGCTCACACCCTCGTTGAGAGCCGCGATGGCCGGGTCGTTCCACTGCTTGATGGTGCCGTTGAAGATCTTGGCGACGGTCTCGCCGTTGAGCACGAGGTTGTCGACGCCCTCGACGTTGTACGCGACGGCGACCGGACCGAAGACCAGCGGCAGGTTCCAGGCGGGGTTGCCGGCGCAGCGCTCGGCGGCCTGGGCGGCCTGCTCGCTCTTGATGGCGGAGTCGGAGCCGGCGAAGTCGATCTGCTTCGCGATGAACTGGGTGCGGCCGTCACCGGAACCCGACGGGTTGTAGGCGACGTTGACGTTCTTGCCCTTCTCCTGGCAGACCGCGATGTAGGTGGACACGAACTGGTCCATCGCGTTCTTCTGCGCGGACGACCCGGCGGCGGACAGCGTCTCCTTGCCCTCACACGTCGCGGCCGATGCGGACGCGTCCACGTCCGTCGAGGCGGCATTGTTGTCGCTGCCGCATGCGGCCAGGGTGAGGGCACCTGCAGCCACCACACCGAGCAGGGCGCCATTGCGCTTGAGGTTCACTCGTACTCCTCCGGAATTCGCGACCGGCACGCCCGCGACACGGGCGGCGGCATCAGGCGCGGGGTGATCCCGGCGCCGGACCGGCATGCTGCGGCCCGTAATGGAAAGTTAATGAGGACGGGTTGACGGTTGGACGCCCGAAGGTGAACGCGACGTGAACGCGAAAAGTACACCTGCAGTCCGTATGGTCGACGTCACACGACATTCACGGGCCGGACTCGTTCGGTACGTGCTCCGCTCACGCTTTCGCGTATGCGAGGTCCACGTGGAATCGCTCGAATCCGAGCCGGCCGTAGGTGCGCAGCGCGGCGTCGTTGTCGCCTTCGACGTACAGCAGCACCGCGCCGAGCCCGCGTTCCCGCAGATACCGCAACCCGGCGAGCGTGAGCAGCCGGCCGAGACCGCGCCCCTGCGCCCCGGGATCGATGCCCACCACGTACACCTCCCCGATCGCCGGCTGGTCCGCCGTGGCGGCGTGCACCTTCGTCCAGTGGAAGCCGAGGAGCCGGTCCGGGTCCTGCTCGTCGAAGGCGAGGAACACCCCGGCCGGGTCGAACCAGGACTCGCTGCGGCGCTGCGCGACGTCGCGCTCGGTCCAGCGGCCCTGCTCGGGGTGCCACGCGAAGGCGGCGGCATTGACCCGCAGCAGTTCCGCGTCGTCCTCGGGTCCGCGGTAGGTCCGCAGGATCAGCCCGTCGGGGACCTGCAGGGCCGGCAGCTCGGGCTCCCCGAGGGGGCGCCGCAGCTGCAGGAGTTCCCGGACCGGGGTCAGGCCGAGCCGCGCCGCGAGCGCCCGCGCGGACTCGAGGTCGCCGTGTGCCCACACCCGGGTGCCGGCACCACCGGCGTCGAGGGCCGCGGCGACGAGCCGCGACCCCACGCCGCGGCGGCGGTGCGGCGGATCGACGACCACCTCGGCCATCGCCGGGTGCTCCCCGTGACCGGGGACCAGATTGGCGTAGCCGACGATCGCGGCGGCATCGACGGCCACCAGGTGCCGGACGTCGCCGTCGCCGGTGAGGGAGTGCAGCACCTGCTCGGACACGGGGGCCGTTCCGTCGGCGGCGTGGGCGCGGGCGACGAGCGCCCGCACCTCGGCGGCCTGCTCGGCGGACAGTCGGCTGACGAATTCCACGACGGCGAGCCTAGTCCGCGAGTTCGGCGTCCTCGAACTCGATGGTGGTGGAGCCGCCCTTCCCGGTCTTGGTGGTGGGCCGCACCGCCTTGTAGCCGACATTGCGGACCGTGCCGATCAGGGACTCGTACTCGGGGCCGAGCTTGGCGCGCAGGCGCCGCACGTGCACATCGACGGTGCGGGTGCCGCCGAAGAAGTCGTAACCCCAGACCTCCTGCAGCAGTTGCGCGCGGGTGAACACCCGGCCGGCGTGCTGCGCGAGGTACTTGAGGAGCTCGAACTCCTTGTACGTCAGGTCGAGGGGGCGGCCACGCAGGCGAGCGGTGTAGGTGCCCTCGTCGATCGAGAGCTCCCCGAGGGTGATCTTGCCGGTGTTCTCGGGGCCCGCCGCACCGCCGGACCGGCCGACCAGCAATCGCAGCCGCGCGTCCAGCTCGGCGGGGCCGGTGGTGGTCAGCAGGATGTCGTCCAGCCCCCACTCCGGGTTCACCGCCACCAGGCCGCCCTCGGTGAGCACGGCGACGACCGGTATCGCCGACCCGGTGCTGCCGAGCAGCCGGCACAGGCCGCGGGCCGCGGCCAGGTCCGTGCGGGCGTCGACGATGGCGATGTCCGCGGAACCGGCCTCGAGGAGCGAGGACACCTCGGTCGGTGCCGGGCGCACCGAGTGCGCGAGCAACGACAGCGAGGGCAGGACCGCGTCCGGGTTGGGGTCGGAGGTCAGCAGCAACAGCTCCACCGTGCCTCCATTCTTCGCGGGCTGCGCGAAACTCGTGTAAACGACGCGCTACAGATTAACGCCACGACGGCGTTCACCGGGCAACCGCACTCGGGAAGCGGCGCGAGCCGTCCGTCACAATGGTGCGGTGCGCAAACTCATCCTCGCTCTCGTGACGCTCGTCGGAGTCGCGCTCCTGATCGATTTCGGCGCCGCGGCGTGGTCCGAGTACCGGGTCTCGCGGTCGCTGCGGGAGGGTGGGGCGCTGACGGCGGACCCGGCGGTGACCATCCACGGATTCCCGTTCCTGACCCAGGCCCGGGCGGGCCGCTACGAGAACGTGGAGATCCGGGCGCAGGGCGTGCCCAGCAGGACGCTCGGCGACATCACGATCGAGGCCAACCTGATCGGTGCCCATGCGGCCGCGGGCGAGCTGCTCGACGGTTCGATCCGCTCGGTGCCGGTGGACCTGCTGTACGGGCGCGTGATGATCGACGCGACCGAGCTCGGTCAGCTCTACGGCATTCCCGACCTGCAGGTGTCCGCTCCCCCGGCCGACAAGTCCGACGGCACCGGCGGGTCCGGCGGCTCCGGACGCACCACCGCGGGCGGGGTCGTCCTCACCGGCACGGTTCCGGTCGGCCCGGTCTCCGCGGAGGTCAGCGTCCAGGCGGACCTGCTGCTCGAGGGCGACACGGTGCGCATCGTCGCGTCGGACCTGTACTTCGGCCCGGAGGGACAGGCGGACTTCACCGTGCCGGATCCGCTGAAGCCGGCGGTGCTGGGCCTGTTCACCACCACGATCGAACCCCAGAACCTGCCGTTCGGGGTGCGCCCGACCGCGGTCGAGGCCCGCGGCTCGACGATCGTGATCGAGGGCGAGGCGCACCAGACCACGATCGACCTCGAGGAGGTTCAGCGCCTGTGACCGCCGTCGTCGTACTGCTGGTGGTGGTGGCTGCCGCCCTGATCACCGGGACCGTCCTGCGGGCCCGCGCGGGCAAGGTCCGCGCCGTCGCGGCCGCCCCCGCGCCGGGGCCCGGCCCCCTGCTGGCCGCGGTGGGCGTGGGCACCGGCAGTGCGCCGGTGGTGCTGCACTTCTCCGCCGACTGGTGCGGACCGTGCGCCGCGGTACGCCGGGTCGTCGCTCAGGTGGTCGCCGACCTCGCGGCCACCGGCGACGGGCTGCCGGCACCCCGCGACCTCGAACTGGACATCGACGAGAACCCGCAGTTGGCAAGGGAACTCGGCGTGCTGTCGCTGCCGACGACGTTCCTGTTCGACGCCGCCGGCACCGAAAGGTACCGGGTTTCGGGGGTGCCGGCCGCGGCGGACCTGCGGGCCGCGCTGGTGCCGCTGCGCACCCCCTGGGCCCCGATCCGTCGAGACGTCGGCTAAGCTGCCTGCCGTGTCGACCTGCCGAGAGCTCATGCTCACCCGACGCCGCACAGTCGATCTGTGCCGCCTCGGCGGCTTCTGCTGTACCTGCTGCTGATCACCCCGGCCGAGACGCCCGACCGTCTCCGCGGCATCCGCTGCCGTCACCGGTGTGATCCCCGCGGTTGCCACCGCGACGGTTCGCCCCCATGCGTCCCCTCCCAGCAGGAGCACCCCTCATGTCCACCACCGCCCCCGCCGCCCGCCAGGGTCAGCAGGTAGACGTCCGCGGCCCCCGGTTCGCGGTGTGGATCACCACCGCCGTCCTCGTCGTCGTCCTGGCCGTCGCGACGGTCTCGACCACGGTGGCCGGCGTACTGCTCGCCGTCCAGACCGCGGTGTTCGCGGCCGGTGCGGCCCTCGGCCCGCGCCGCAGCCCCTACGGCCTGCTCTTCGCGCGGCTCGTCGCGCCCCGGCTGGGCGCCCCCACCGAGAAGGAACCGGTCGCCCCGCTGCGGTTCGCGCAGCTCGTCGGGTTCGTGTTCGCCGCCGTGGGCACCTTCGGATTCCTCCTCGGCGCCGACCTCGCCGGTCTCGTCGCCACCGGGTTCGCGCTGTTCGCCGCGCTGCTCAACGCCGCGTTCGGGGTGTGCCTCGGTTGCGCGATCTACCCGCTCGTGGCCAGGTTCCGGGCCGTCGCCGCCTGACCACCGTTCCCTCCGCACCGTTCCACTCGACCGAGAGTGTCAACACCGAAAGGAAACTCCATGGCTCGCTCCGACGTCCTGGTCTCAGCAGACTGGGCAGAGCAGAACCTTCACGCACCGAAGACCGTGTTCATCGAGGTCGACGAGGACACCGCAGCCTACGACGGCGGGCACATCGAGGGCGCGATCAAGCTCGACTGGCGTAAGGACCTGCAGGACGGCGTCCGTCGCGACTTCCTGAACCGGGAGCAGTTCTCCGCCCTGCTGTCCGCGAAGGGCGTCGCCGACGACGACACCGTCGTGCTCTACGGCGGCAACAACAACTGGTTCGCCGCCTACGCGTACTGGTACTTCAAGTTCTACGGGCACCGGGACGTCAAGCTCATCGACGGTGGCCGCAAGAAGTGGGAGCTCGACGGACGCCCGCTGTCCAAGGACGAGGTCACCCGCCCGGCCACCGAGTACAAGGCGCAGGAGCCGGACTACTCGATCCGCGCCTTCCGCGACGAGGTGATCGACGCGATCGGCACCAAGAACATCATCGACGTCCGCTCCCCCGACGAGTTCTCCGGCCGGATCCTCGCCCCGGCCCACCTGCCGCAGGAGCAGGCCCAGCAGCGCGGCCACGTCCCGGGTGCGATCAACATCCCGTGGAGCACCACCGCCAACGAGGACGGCACCTTCAAGTCGGACGACGACCTCGAGGCCCTCTACCGGGCGAAGGGCTTCGACGACAGCCGCGAGACCATCGCCTACTGCCGGATCGGTGAGCGCTCGAGCCACACCTGGTTCGTGCTGCAGGAGATCCTCGGCAAGAAGAACGTCAAGAACTACGACGGCAGCTGGGTCGAATACGGCTCGCTCGTCGGAGCCCCGATCGAGTTGGAGGTTCGCTGACCATGTGTGGTGCACCCGTTCAGTCCCAGACCCTGCCCGCGGGCGTGGACGTCGAGAAGGAGACGGTCCTGACCGGCCGTGTCGTCGACGCCGACGGCCAGCCGGTCGGCGGTGCCTTCGTGCGCCTGCTCGACGGCACCGGTGAGTTCACCGCCGAGGTCGTCGCCTCCGGCACCGGTGACTTCCGCTTCTTCGCCGCGCCCGGCGACTGGAAGGTCCGCGCGTTGTCCGGCCGTGGCAACGGTGACGTCGCCGTGAGCCCGGCCGCCCCCGGCGTCCACCACGTCGAGGTCACGGTCGCGAAGTAGCAGACCGTTCGGCGGGCCCGTTCCTCCGGGAACGGGCCCGCCGTCGTCCGTGGTCAGTTCTGCGGCTGCCGGTCCGTCCGTTCGGCGTCGGCGAGCGCGACGATCCAGTCGACGATCCGCTCACTGTCCGAGTACCAGGGATCGTGCGGGTTCGTGTTCCAGTAGCCGATGTGCTGGATGAAGCCCAGCAGGAGGTACGGCTCGAGAAACAGGTCGACGATGCCGCTGTTGTCGTCGGCGAAGCCGGCTCCCTCGGCGCGCAGCTTCTCCACCACGACCGGCCGGCCCGGTCCCAAGGCCCAGTCGAGAATCTCCCGCATCCGTTCGGGGCTCACGTCGGCGCTCGGGTCCACCGGGTACGTCGTGTCGACGACCTTGCGCAGCACGTCGAGGAGGGATTCGCCGGACTCCCACCAGTCGTCGCGGGTGACGATGTGGGCGGCCGCGCGGGCCGCCGTCACCGCCAGCGCACCGCCCAGGTCGCCGACGGTCTGCAACGGGTTCAGCAGCGTGAACCGCATCTGTCCGAGCACGCCGAGGGCCAGTTCGAGCACCGCGATGTCCTCGGGTGCGTCGCACGCGACGTCGTAACGCCGGCACGAGTACACGACCCGGTCGGCCAGCGCCCCGTAGTCGGCGGGTTCCGAGGACATGAACCCGCCACCGGGCGGACCGGGATCGCCCATCGAGTCGACCCCCGCCGGCCGGTACGGGTCACCGACGAGGACGACCCCCGCGATGTCGTCCGGTGCGACGTGGGCTTCGGCGGGCCGGTGCCCGAGTTCGCGGCTCACCCGTTCGATCACCTCGGCGCCGACGCTGTAGCCGACGAGCGCGAACCGGGTGCGCTCCCCGCAGGCGCTCTTGCGTTCGTCGAGGATGCGGTTGGTCGACGCGACGCCCGCCGCCACCGAGTCCTGATAGGTCGGCACGTCCTCGAACACGCCCAGGCCGTAGGTGGCCGGGTACGGCACGTACATCCAGCCGATCGAGCCCGGACGGTCCGCGGTGGCCTCGCCGGCCGGGACCGTCACGTTGCCCACCCAGTTCGACCACAGCTGCCGCGACTCCTCGACCACGGGATCGCGGCCGGCCTCGGAGTCGGTGGCGCCGGAGACCGCGACGATCAGCAGGTCGGGGCACTCCAGGGCGTAGTTGTCGGGGTGGACGGCGGGCCCGGACGAACCGCTGCTCGACCCCGTCCCGGGGGCGGCGACCGCGACGGGCACGGTCAGGGACAGGGTCGCGAGCGCCGCAACAGCCGGCAGCAGCAGACGGATGGGGCGCACACGACCTCCGAGTCGGACTTTCCGGACGAAAGGGCCCGCACGGCCCACTGCACGGTACTATCTCGCGCGCCGCACTGCGCGCCCGGTGGGGGGCGTCGGTTTTCGCGCTCTCCGGGCGCCGTCTAGGATATGGCCGTGGTCATCTTCTTCGAAGCTCTCCTTGTCCTGGCGGCCGTGCTCATCACGTGGTTCGCGGTGTACGTCCTCTACCGTCTGGTGACCGATCAGCCGTGAGTGCCGAGTCCGGTGAGGAACGGGAGGTCGTCCGCGGTAGCGGCGACAAGGCGGTCGCGGACGCCCTCGAACGGGCCAAGGCGACTGCCGACAAGAACGTCCCGATCCTGAGCGGCCTGCCCGTCCCCGACGACACCGCAAACCTGCGCCTCGGCCCGGACATGCATCCGGAGCTGTTGGCGCTGCTGCCCATGGTGGGCGTGTGGCGCGGCGAGGGCGAGGGCAACGATCCCCGCACCGGCGACTACCGCTTCGGCCAGCAGATCGTGGTCACCCACGACGGCGGCAACTACCTCGTGTGGGAGGCCCGTTCGTGGCGCCTCGACGAGGAGGGCGGTTACCGCGGCCCGGACCGGCGGGAGAGCGGATTCTGGCGGGTCTCCGGCACCGGCGCGCCCGGCAGCGAGGATCCGGAAACCCTCGAGCTGCTCCTCAATCACAGCTCCGGCGTCGTCGAGCTGTACTACGGCACCGCCCTGACCCAGTCGTCCTGGGAGCTGGCGACCGACGTGGTGATCCGAAGCCAGTCCGGCGAGGTGGTCGGCGGCGCCAAGCGCCTGTACGGCATCGTCGAGGGCGGCGATCTCGCCTACGTCGAGGAACGCGTCACCGCGGACGGGGAACTGCAGCCGCACATGTCCGCGCGGCTGGCACGCTACATCGGCTGACCGTCCGGCACTCCTTCGGAACCGCCCTCCGGGCACGCGGCCCGTTCCGCCGGTCCCCGAGCCGAGGGACGTGGTCGCGCGGCCCACGCACGGCCTCCGCCCACGGACGCGAACGGCCCCCGAGCGACGGACGCGAACGGCCCCGAGCGCTACGCCGGGACGGATCGTCTCGGCGATTCCCGGTCGGACGGACCGGGAGGCTCGGGGGCCGGGTGACTGCGTGGTATTCGCCGGCCGCTGCAGCGGTCGACAATCCCGTCGTCGATTACAGCGGCTAGCGCGCAGCCACCTCACGTGTCCGATACTTCAATTCAGACCACCTCCTTTCTCGTGTACGCCCGAAAGTACGCCCCGCTCAGACCGCGGGCAACGAGTTTTTCCCCAGGCGAACGACGAGGTCGGCCGCGGTGTCGCCGGGCAGTTGGTGCGTGACGACGACGACGGTGCGCTCGGGCGCGACGAATCCGGCGTCCCGGTCCAGCAGCAGCCGCTGCAACTGCGCACCGTCGACGGCGTCGAGATGCTCGGTCGGCTCGTCGAGCAGCAGCACCCGTGCGGGGGACACGAGGGCCCGCGCGAGCAGCAACCGGCGCCGCTGGCCCCCGGAGACAGCCCGCGCACCGCCGGCCAGGGTGCTGTGCAGTCCGTCGGGAAGCCCGGCCACCCACTCCCCCAGCCCGACGTCGCCGAGCACGTCCAGCGCCTCGGCCTCGGTGAGGTCGCCGCGGGCCACCCGCAGGTTCTCCAGCACGGACGTCTCGAACAGGTGGGCGTCCTCGGCGAAGAATCCGGCCTTCTGCCGCAGGGCAGCCGGTTCGAGCTCGGCGAGCGGCACGCCGCCGAGGGTGACCGTCCCGGCGACGGGCTCGAGCAACCCCGCGAGGGTCATCAGTGTGCTGGTCTTGCCGCTGCCGCTGCTCCCGACGAGGGCGACGCGCGCGCCGGGTGGCAGGTCGAGCGTGAGGGGCCCGGCGTCCCGTCCGCCGGGCCAGCCGCTGCGCAGATCGACGGCACGCAGGTGGCACGGTTCCGCGACGGGCCGGGTGCCGTGCGGCACCGGCCGGTCGGCGCGGTCGAGCAGGTCGACGACGCGGCGCGCCGCGATCCGGGCGCGGGTGAGGGTGACGGCCGCGCCGGGCAGCGCCGCGCCGGCTTCGAACGCGGACAGGGGCAGCAACACGAGGATCCCGAGGGACATCGGGCTCATCCCGCCCTCGGCGAAGACCGCGATGCCGACGAGCAGCGACCCCAGGACGCTCGCCCCGACCGCGAGGGGGGTGGCGGCCTCCGCGTACGCGGCGGGGACGGCCGCGCGGTCGGTGGCCCGCACCGCGTCCACGCCCGCGCGGTGCGCCCGGCCGACGGCCTGCGGGAGCAGGCCCGCGACCCGCAGCTCGGCGGCGTGGTCGAGCGCGGTGACCGCGTCGCGGGAGAACCGGACGCGGGCGGCGGCGCTGTCGGCCTCGGCGCGGGCCGCGGCGCGGGCGGACAGCCACGGGGCCGCGACGCCGGTGACGAGCAGCGCGACGGCGAGGACCGCCGCCGCGGCCGGGGAGATCAGGGCGAGCCAGCCGACGGCGGCGAGGGCGAGGACCGCGGCGACGGCGATGGGCACCAGCGCCCGGACCACCACGTCCCCGAGGGCGTCGACGTCGGCGCCGGTGCGGGCGAGCAGGTCCCCGCGGCGCAGGCCGGCGGAGGCGACCGGGTCGCCGTCGGCGAGGCGCCGGTAGAGCCGGGTGCGAGCGGCGGTGGTGCCGCGCAGCGCGGTGTCGTGGCCGGCGAGCCGCTCGAGATAGCGGAACAGGCCGCGGGAGATGCCCAGGGCCCGCACCGCGACGACGGCGACCGTCAGGTCCAGCACCGGCGGCATCTGCCACGCACGGATGATCAGCCAGGCCGACAGGCCCGCCAGCGCCAGGGCGCTGCCCAGGGTGGCGACGCCGGCGGCGACGGCGGCGGCGACCCGGCCGGGGCGCAGTTCGAGCAGCGCCATCGCGCGACGCAGATCGTTCATCACCGCTCCCCCGTGCCGGAGGTCGCGTCGCTGTGGGAGCAGACCCGGACGACGGTGTCGGCGATCGCCAGGATGCGCGGGCGGTGCGCGACGATCACCACGGTGCGTCCGCGACGGGCCAGTTCCCGCACCGTCGCCAGGACCGTGGTCTCCGTCGTGTCGTCGAGGTGGGCGGTCGGCTCGTCCAGCAGCAGCACGGGCCGGTCCGCGGCGAGGGTGCGGACGAGGGCGAGCCGTTGCCGCTGCCCGAGCGACAGCCCGCTGCCGCCGGCGCCGACGACGGTGTCCCAGCCGTCCGGGAGCTCCTCGAGCACCTCGTCGAATCCCGTTGCCGCACAGATGTCGTCGATCCCGGCGGTGGCGAGGTCCACGCCGGTGAGGCGCAGGTTGTCGGCCAGCGTGCCGGGGAGCAGCACGGGCCGCTGGGGCAGCCACGCCACCTGCCCCCACCACGCGTCGGCGGCCACCACGGGACGGCCACCGACCTCGACGCAGCCCTCCACCGGCGCGGCGAGGCCGAGGACGGCGAGCAGCGCCGTCGACTTGCCCGAGCCGTTCGCTCCGGTCAGCACGGTCACGGCGCCCGGCCGGCACACGGCGTCGAGCCGGAACGGGGCGTAGCCGTCGCGGCTCGCGACGCTGAGGCCGGTCAACGTCAGTTCGGCTGCGGTGGAATCGAATTCGGCGCTCTCCGACACCGAGGTGGTCGCGGGGGCACGGTCGAGGATCGTGAAGGCGCGCTCGGCGGCGGCCTTGCCGTCCTCGGCAGCGTGGAACTTCGCGCCCACCGTGCGCAGCGGCAGATACGCCTCGGGGGCGAGGATCAGCGCGACGATGCCCGCCTCGAGGGCCATGTCGCCGTAGACGAGGCGCAGGCCGATGCTCACCGCGATCAGCGCGACGGACAGGGTGGCGAGCCATTCGAGCACGGTGCCGGACAGGAAGGCCACGCGCAGCGCCGACATGGTCGTGCGGCGGTGGTCGTCGCCGAGTTCGCGCACCTTCTGCGCCGGCCCCTGCTCGCGGCCGAGCGCGCGCAGCGTGGGCAGACCGGCGATCAGGTCGAGCAGCTGGGCCGACAGCGTCGTCATGGTGCGCAGCGTGCGGTCGGCCTTGCCCTTGGTCAGCAGCCCGATGAGGATCATGAACGCCGGGATGAGCGGCAGCGTCACGACGACGATGATCGCCGAGGTGAGGTCCTGGAAGGCGATGACCACCACGGTGATCGGGGTGAGCGTGACGGCGAGCAGCAGGGCCGGCACGTACCCGGTGAGGTACTCGGAGAGCCCGCCGAGCCCGCGGGTGAGGACGGTGGCGATCTCGTCGCGGCGTGGTTCGAGTTCGCGCGGCGGCAACCGGGTCGCCGCCGCGAGCACCTCGTGCTCGAGTTCGGCGACGACCCGGCTCGCCGAGCGGTGCGCGAACCGGGACTGCACCCACGTGACGAGGGTCCGGACGGTGACGGCCGCGGCCAGCGTCAGCAGTTCGGTCCGCCATGCGCCGAGGTCGGTGGAGCCGGTGGTGAGCACCCCGGCGAGGACCGCACCGATCGCGAGTGCGGACACGACGATCATCGCGACGTTGATCGAGGCCGTGACGACGGCGAGCGCCAGATAGCCGCGGGCGGTGGCGGAGTAACGCCACAACCGTGGGTCGATCGGCCCGCGACGCCGCGGCGCGTCCGACGCTCCGGGGGCGGAGCCGAACGGACGCACCGGGGCGTCGGCGGGCGCGGTCATTTCGTCCCGAGCGACAGGCCGATGGACTTCGGGATGTGCTTGGTGGAGATGCGCTGGCGGAACACCCAGTACGTCCACCCCTGGTAGATCAGGACCACCGGGGTGACGATCACCGCGGCCCACGTCATGACCTTCAGCGTGTACGGGCTCGACGACGCGTTCTCGATCGTCAGCGACAGGGTGTCGCCGAGCGTGGACGGCATGACGTTCGGGAACAGCGAGCCGAACAACAGGACGACGGTGCCGACGATCGCGACGGTGGTGAACACGAACGCCCAGCCCTCGCGCTCCGCGCGGGTGAGGGCGACGACGGCGAGCAGCGCCGCCGCCGCGGCGCCGACGACGAGCCACGTCCAGGTCTTGCCGTAGGCGAGTTGCGTCCACACCACGAAGACACCGGCCACGACGACCGCCGGAACGGCGAGCCGGGCGGCGAGTTTCACGGCGTCCTCGCGCACCTCGTCGGCGGACTTCAGGGCGATGAAGACCGCGCCGTGCAGCGCGAACACCAGTGCGGTGGTCGCGCCGCCGAGCAGCGCGTACGGGTTCAGCAGGTCGAAGAAGCCACCGATGTACTGCTTGTTCTCGTCGATGGCGACGCCGCGGACGATGTTCGCGAACGCCACGCCCCACAGCACGGCCGGCACCCAGGAGCCGAAGACGATGCCCCAGTCGCAGCGCCGCCGCCAGGTGGGGTCGTCGATCTTGCCGCGGTACTCGATCGCCACGACCCGGACGATGAGGCCGAGCAGGATCAGCAGCAGCGGCAGGTAGAACCCGGAGAACAGGGTCGCGTACCACTCGGGGAACGCGGCGAACATCGCGCCGCCCGCGGTGAGCAGCCACACCTCGTTGCCGTCCCACACCGGTCCGATGGTGTTGAGCAACACCCGGCGGCGGGTGTCGGCCGTCTCGGTGCGGCCCCGGCCGAGCACCGGCATCAGCATGCCGACACCGAAGTCGAAACCCTCGAGCACGAAGTACCCGGTGAACAGCACCGCGATCAGGACGAACCAGACCTCTTGAAGTCCCATGACCGATCTCCTAGTACGCGAAGGACAGCTGCTTGGGCCGGCCGGTGTCGTCGGGTTCGTCGTCGTGCTCACCCGGCGGGTGGGCGTCGTGCGGCAACGGGCCCTCGATGGTGTAGCGGCGGATCAGCCAGAACCACACGACGCCGAGCGCGCCGTAGACGACGGTGAAGGCCACCAGCGAGGCGATCACGGCGCCGGACGAGTTGTTCGACACGCCCTGGTCGACGGTGAGCCGGATCATGTCCACGCCCGTCGGGTTGGGGTGCACCACCCACGGCTGGCGTCCCATCTCCGTGAAGATCCAGCCGGCGCTGTTGGCCAGGAACGGCGTGGGGATGGCGAGGATGCTCAACCAGCCGAACCACTTCTGGTCGGGGACGCGGCCGCGGCGGGTGACCCACAGCCCGGCCAGGGCCAGCGCGGCCGAACCGGCGGCCAGGCCGATCATGGCGCGGAACGACCAGTAGGTGACGAACAGGTTGGGCCGGTAGTTGCCGGGGCCGAACTGCTCCTCGTACTGGTCCTGCAGGTCTTCGACGCCCTGCAGGGTGACGCCGGTGAACTCGCCCTGCGCGAGGTACGGCAGCACGAACGGCACCTCGAGGACGTGGATGACACCGTCGCAGTTGTTGTGCGTGCCGATCGTCAGGACCGAGAACTTGGGGTCCGTCTCGGTGTGGCACAACGACTCCGCCGACGCCATCTTCATCGGCTGCTGTTCGAACATGAGCTTCGCCTGGATGTCGCCACTGACGAAGAGCGCGACACCGGAGACGATCATGACCAGCATGCCGAGGCGGGCGGCGGGGCGGAACATCCCGCGGGCCTCACCCTCGAGCCGGTCGGCCTCGACCGGCTCGGCCTGCGCGGCGCGCCGCATGTTGCGCACCATCCACCAGCCGGCGATGCCCGCGACGAAGGTGCCGGCGGTGAGGAACGCCCCGGCGACGGTGTGGGGGAACGCCGCGAGCGCGGTGTTGTTGGTCAGCAGTTCCCAGATGCTCGTCAGCTCCGCACGCCCGGTCTCGGGGTTGTACGTCGCACCGACGGGGTGCTGCATGAACGAGTTGGCAGAGATGATGAAGTACGCGGATGCGTTCACGCCGATCGCGACCAGCCAGATCGTCGCCAGGTGGAGCAGTTTCGGCAGCCGGCCCCATCCGAAGATCCACAGGCCCAGGAAGGTCGACTCGAGGAAGAACGCCACCAGGCCCTCGAGCGCCAGCGGGGCGCCGAAGACGTCCCCGACGAAGCGGGAGTATTCGCTCCAGTTCATGCCGAACTGGAACTCCTGGACGATGCCGGTGGCCACGCCGAGAGCGAAGTTGATGAGGAAGAGCTTGCCGAAGAACTTCGTCAGGCGGTACCAGTGGTCCTTCTTCGTGACCACCCACATGGTCTGCATGATCGCGATGAGCGGGGCGAGACCGATGGTCAGCGGGACGAGGATGAAGTGATAGACGGTGGTGATGCCGAACTGCCACCGGGACAGGTCCAACACATCCATGGCTACTCCGAGGTGACGCCCAGGGACAGGCTCCGAATCCGGGGCGCGGGCTCGGGGCCTCGGACTCTGTGCACAAGGGACCATCCGCCGCACGCGCCGGAGACCTTGTTACTACTAACAGTAGTAGAAGTGGACAGAAGCGTCGACGGTGTCGACCGACACATGCTTCCGATCGCGCGAGCGGCACGCCCCCGGCCGGGCCGCGGCGGCGCTCACTCGACCGCGGCGTCCACCAACGCCTCTACCTCACCGACCAGGGCACGGCGGGACAGGGCGTGCCCGTCGAGGGTGTGCACCCGCGCCGCCAGAGCGACGCTCGAGACGAGCCAAACACCTTCCGCCACAACAAGATCCGCAGGACGGACCGGTTCGTACCGCACGACGAAATTGTGGTCGCCCGCGACGTCGAACAGCGCCTGTTGCGTGGTACCGGGCAGGATCCCCTGCTCCGGCGGCGGAGTGATGAGCGTGCGGCCGCGCGCAATGAGGACCGACGAACGTGGCCCCTCCAACACGTACCCCTCGCTGCTGATGTAGATCACATCGTCGGCGCCGAGCGACTCGGCGTGCCGCAGCGCCGCCATGTTCGTCGCGTAGGACAGGGTCTTGGCCCCGAGCAGCTGCCACGGCGCCTTCGACGCGAGATCCACCGAGTAGCCGCGCTCGAGCGTCACCACGGACACCCCGTCCTTGCGGGCCTTGTACACCCGTTCGGCCACCGGCGTCAGCAACAGGAACGCGGTCGGTTCACTCCCGCCCTCCCGGCCGCGGGTGTACACCAGGCGCAACGCCCCCTCCCGCTCCGCGTCCCACTGCTCGATCGCGACCTCGATCGCCAGCCGCCAGTCGTCGCGCTCGGGGGCCGGCAGTCCCGCCGCCGCGGCGGACGACACGAGCCGGCTCAGGTGCTGTTCGACGGTGCGTGCCCGCCCGCCACGCACGAGGAGCGTCTCGAACACCCCGTCGCCGCGCAGCACCCCGATGTCGTCCGCGTGCAGCAGCGGCACATCCGCGTCCCGAACCTCGCCGTCCAGCGTCACCAGCACCCGCTCAGCCATGCGCACACCCTATCCATTCCTCCCGGTACAGACCCGCGCTCCTAGACTGGTGTCGTGGCCGACACTCCCTCCGTGACCGACAGCCCACTCCTTGCCCGCCCCGGCGCCGTCCCTGCGCCGGCCGGCACCCCCGACGCGGGACTGCCGTGGCACTACGGCGACCCGTTCGGTGAACAGCGCGCTGCCCTCACCGGCGTGGCCGTCGTCGACCGCTCGACCCGGTTCGTCGTCGCCGTTCCCGGCGAGGAGCGCCTGAGCTGGCTGCACACCATCTCGAGCCAGCACGTCGCGCAGCTGCGCGACGGCACCTCGGCGGAGAACCTCAGCCTCGATGCGCAGGGCCGCGTCGAGCACCACTTCGTGCAGACCGATCTCGACGACGTCACCTGGATCGACACCGAGCCACAGCGTGGACCGGACCTGCTCGCGTTCCTCACCAAGATGGTGTTCTGGTCCAAGGCCGAGCCGCGGGACGGCAACGAACTGGCCGTGCTCACCCTGCTCGGTCCGCACGCCGGCGATGCCGCCGTCCTGGCCGCGCTGGGCATCGACGCCCTGCCCGCCGACGTCTACGCCGCGGCCGCGCTGCCCGGGGGCGGGCTCGTCCGGCGCATGCCCTGGCCCACCGACGACGCCTGGGACCTTCTCGTACCCCGGGAACGGCTCGCCGACGTGTTCACCGCCCTCGTCGACGCCGGTGCCCGCCCGGCGGGCACCTGGGCATTCGAGGCGCTGCGGGTCGTCTCGCTGCGCCCGCGCATCGGCCTCGACACCGACGAGCGCACCATCCCGCACGAGGCCCGCTGGATCGGCGGCCCGGCCGAGCACGGCGCCGTCCATCTCGACAAGGGCTGCTACCGGGGGCAGGAGACCGTCGCGCGGGTGCACAACCTCGGCAAGCCGCCCCGGCACCTCGTCCTGCTGCACCTCGACGGTTCCGCCGAGGGCCGGCCCGAACCCGGCGACCCGGTGACCGCCGACGGTCGCGCCGTCGGCCGGGTGGGCACCGTCGTCGACCACTTCGAGCTCGGTCCCGTCGCGCTGGCCCTCGTCAAGCGGAACGTTCCCGTCGGTACGGCGCTCGTCGCCGGACCCTGCGCCGCGGCGATCGATCCGGACTCGGTGCCCGACGACGCCGCCGTGCAGGCCGGCCGGCTCGCCGTGGAACGGCTCCGCGGGCGGTGAGCCACCCGTACGTCCCGACCGGCCGGGTCGAGGCGGTCTGCGTGGTGCACGCCGTCCGCCACAGCGGCACCCGCCGCGTTCCGTACACCGCCATCGACAAGCGGCCCGTGCCCGGGCCCGTGCCGGTCCGGCAGCTCGGCCTGCACGGCGACCGGCAGTGCGACACCGCCCACCACGGCGGCCGCCACAAGGCCGTCTACGCGTACGCCGAGGACGAGGTGCGCCGCTGGGCCGACGAGCTCGGCCGCGAACTGCCCGCGGGTTGGTTCGGCGAGAACCTGCGCGTGAGCGGGATCGCCACGTCGGATGCCGTGATCGGCGAGCGCTGGCGGATCGGATCCGCCGGCCTGCTCCTCGAGGTCACCGGACCGCGCACCCCGTGCGGCACGTTCGGGGTGTGGGCGCAGGAACCGGGCTGGGTGAAGCGGTTCGCGGCCCGCGGCGACACCGGCGCGTACCTGAAGGTGATCGTCGAGGGCCCGGTCGAGGCGGGCGACGGGATCACCGTCGTGCACGTGCCCGAGCACGGGGTGACCGTGCGGGAGCTGTTCACCGGCCGGGACCCGGCGCGGATCGCGGTGATGCTCGAACGGCAGGCCGACTTGTCCCCTAGTGTCGCCGACAAGGCTCGCAGACGAGTCGCCGGACGAGAGGTGCAGGTGGAGTATTGAGCGTCGAACTCGTGGAAGTGGTGCGGTCCGGATTCCGCGAATGCGTGCACCGCGGCTCGCTCGTCGTGGTCGGGCCGGACGGTGAGGTGCGGATCGCCCTCGGAGAGATCCACACGCCCGTCTACCCGCGTTCGTCGAACAAGCCGCTGCAGGCGGTGGCCCTGCTGCGCCACGGATTCGTGCCCCGGTCGACGGAGGAACTGGCCATCGCGACGGCCTCCCACGAGGGCGAGGAGGACCACGTCCGGCTCGTGCACGCGCTGCTCGCCGGGCACGGGTTCACCGAGGACGACCTGCAGTGCCCGCCGGACCTGCCGGGCAACGAACCGGCCCGCGCGACGATCGTCGCGGCCGGCCGCCCACGGCGGACGGTGTACATGAACTGCTCCGGCAAGCACGCGGCGATGCTCGCGACGTGCGCCGCGAACGGCTGGCCCGTCCGCGCCGAGCAGGACGAGCCGGGCTACCTCGACTCCGCCCATCCGCTGCAGCAGGCGGTGGTCGAGACGATCCTCGAACTCGCCGGCGACGTGGAGGACACCGATCTCGGAATCGACGGGTGCGGCCTGCCGATCGTGCCGCTACCGCTGTTCAACCTCGCCCGCGCCTATTCGCGGCTGGCGACGGCCGCGCCCGGGACGCCGGAACGGGCCGTCGCCGACGCGATCCGGCGTCATCCGCACCTCGTCTCGGGCAGCGGCAAGGACGACGCCCGGCTGATGCCCGCGGTGCCGGGGCTGCTGTGCAAGGCCGGCGCGGACGGCGTGCACGCGGGCGCCCTGCCGGACGGCACCGCGTTCGCCCTCAAGATCGACGACGGCCACGAGCGGGCCCGGCTCCCCCTCACAGCCGCCCTGCTGCACCACCTCGGCGTGACGTGGTCCGAGGACCACGCGGAGCTCGCCTCGCAGCCGGTGCTCGGCGGCGGCATCCGGGTCGGCACGGTGCGGGCGATCCCCGGGGTGCTCTGAGCGCCACCGGTACCGCATTTGCCCAGGTCGCCTGTGGGTGAGACCAATCGGACACTGCCGCAACCAGGTGTGTGGAGGCGGAACCGACTTTTGCACGCTAGAGTGGTGGCCAGGAAAATACTCAATTAACCGGGGCCGCCAAATTCCCCAGGCCGCCCCGTCAAGGCGCGAGGGGGTTAGCCATGGGCCGCGGCCGGGCTAAGGCAAAGCAGACCAAGGTTGCACGGGAGCTCAAGTACAGCTCACCGGCCACCGACTTCGAGAGCCTCCAGCGGGAATTGTCTGGCGGTACACCCAACTCGCACCGGGACGAGGTCTTCGCGGACCAGCGTTCCGGCCCGGACGGTCGTTCCGCCTGGGACGACGACTACGACGACGACTGGCGTCGCTGACCCGAGCCTCACGCACGGGAGGGGGGAGTCGGACCACCGACTCCCCCCTCCCGCTGGGCACCCCTCCCCTCCGCCCGGATCCCGCACAGCTCTGCGGACCCGGTCGGGCGGTGAGGCGATCCCGAAAACTTCTTCATCACCACGACGCGCAGCGCCCGGGCCGTCCTGAACGGCCCGGGCGCTGCGTGTTTCGGGTGTGGAGAGGTTCCGGGGTGGGGCGTTCCCGGATGCCGGACTCGGGCCGGCGCCGGGTCAGAACCGCGGGTGGTCGCCCACCAGCACGGCCCGCACGTCGTCCTGGTCCTGCGACTTGCGCACGGTGCCCAGGGTCCAGCAGTCGATGTGCCGCGCGGTGAGCACCGCGAGGGCCCGGTCGACGTCCTCGGGCGCGACGATCGCGACCATGCCGACGCCCATGTTGAAGGTCTTCTCCATCTCGGCCCGCTCGACGCGGCCGCGCTGGGCGATGAGCCCGAACACCGGAGCCGGGCTCCACGTGGTGCGGTCGAGTTCGGCGACGAGTCCCTTCGGCATCACGCGGGCCAGGTTCCCCGCGAGTCCCCCGCCGGTGACGTGGCAGAAGGTACGGACCTCGGTCTCGGCGGCCAGCGCGAGGCAGTCCTTCGCGTAGATCCGGGTCGGCTCGAGCAGTTCCTCGCCGAGGGTGCGGCTGAACTCGTCGACGTGTGCCGTCAGGCTCATCTTGCCGATGTCGAGAAGGACCTTGCGCGCCAGCGAGTATCCGTTGGAGTGCAGGCCCGACGAGCCCATGGCGATGACCACGTCGCCCGGGCGCACCCGGTCGGGTCCGAGCAGCCTGTCGGCCTCGACGACGCCGACACCGGTGGCGGACAGGTCGTAGTCCCCGTCGGCCATCACGCCGGGGTGCTCGGCGGTCTCGCCGCCGAGCAGCGCGCAACCGGCCTGGACGCAGCCGGCCGCGATGCCGCCGACGATCTCGGCCACCCGCTCGGGCACCACGCGACCGACCGCGATGTAGTCCTGCAGGAAGAGCGGCTCGGCGCCACAGACCACGAGGTCGTCGACGACCATCGCGACGAGGTCGAGACCGACCGTGTCGTGCTTGTCGAGGGCCTGCGCGACGGCGAGCTTGGTGCCGACGCCGTCGGTGGACGCCGCGAGCAGCGGTTCCTTGTAGTCACCCTTGAGCGCGAACAGACCCGCGAATCCGCCGAGGCCGCCGAGCACCTCCGGGCGGGTCGCCTTCTTCGCGTGCGGTGCGAACAGTTCGACGGCTCGATCGCCGGCCTCGATGTCCACGCCCGCCGCTGCGTAGGAAGCTCCGGGGGTTGTGTCCTCGGTCATGGGTTGTCGGCTCCAGCCTCGAGTTGTGGTGAACAGGTGTGTCGGCATCGCTGCCGGGCGCGCGCACGCACGCCGAAGCCCGCCGATCGCGCACCTCAAGGTACCTGACCGGGTCGGACCGCCGACGCGCGACGACGCGAAACCGTGGCCGCCGCCATCGCGGCGGCGGGTGGGTCTAGGGGCGGCTCAACGCGTCCGCGTTGTCGTTGTCGAGCACCGGCGCGGTGCCCGCGGCCCCGCCGAGCATGCCTTCGAGCACGTTCTTTCCGACGGCGTGCTCCTTCGGCAGCGCGATCGGGTAGTGCCCGTCGAAGCACGCGGCGCACAGGCGCGATGCGGGCTGCTCGGTGGCGCCGATCATCCCGTCGATCGAGATGTACCCGAGGGAGTCCGCACCGATCGAACGGCGCACCATCTCCACCATCTCGTCGAAGTCGTGCCCAGTCAGCTCGGAGGCGTCGCGGGTGCCGCCGCCGTTGGCGATCAGCTCGGCCGGGGACGCGAAGTCGATGCCGTAGAAGCAGGGCCACTTCACCGGCGGCGACGCGATCCGCACGTGGATCTCGAGCGCACCGGCCTCGCGGAGCATGCGGATCAGGGCGCGCTGAGTGTTGCCACGCACGATCGAGTCGTCGACGACGACGAGCCGCTTGCCGCGGATCACCTCGCGCAGCGGATTGAGCTTGAGCCGGATGCCGAGCTGCCGGATGGTCTGGCTCGGCTGGATGAAGGTGCGGCCCACGTAGGCGTTCTTCATCAGGCCCTGGCCGTAGGGGATGCCGGAACCCTGGGCGTAGCCGACGGCGGCCGGGGTGCCCGACTCGGGGACCGGGATGACCAGGTCCGCGTCGACCGGGTGTTCCTTGGCCAGGCGCCGGCCGATCTCGACGCGGGTCGCGTGCACCGAGCGGCCCGCGATCGTCGAGTCCGGACGCGCGAGGTAGACGTACTCGAACACGCAGCCCTTGGGCTCGGGGTTCGCGAAGCGGGTCGAGCGGACGCCGTCGGCGTCGATGGCGAGCAGCTCGCCGGGCTCGATGTCGCGCACGAAGGACGCACCGACGATGTCGAGCGCGGCGGTCTCGCTGGCCACCACCCAGCCACGGTCCAGGCGACCCAGGCACAACGGCCGGATTCCCCACGGATCGCGGGCGGCGTAGAGCGTGTGCTCGTCCATGAAGGTGAGGCAGAAGGCACCACGCAGGGTCGGCAGCAGCTCGAGGGCCGCCTGCTCGACGGTGCTGTCGGCGGCGGCGTGCGCGAGCAGCGCGCCGACGATGTCCGAGTCGGTGGTCGCCGTGACCGCCCGCCGGTCCTCGCCGAGGCCCAGCTCGCGGGCGCGCTGGGCGAGTTCGGCGGTGTTGACCAGGTTGCCGTTGTGGCCGAGCGCGACGCCGGTGCCGGCCGCGGTGGTGCGGAAGATCGGCTGGGCGTTCTCCCAGGTGGTCGACCCGGTGGTCGAGTAGCGGCAGTGCCCGATCGCGATGTGACCGGACATGGCGGCGAGCGTCTGCTCGTCGAAGACCTGGCTCACCAGCCCGAGATCCTTGAAGACGAGAACCTGCGAGCCGTCGGCGACGGCGATGCCGGCCGCCTCCTGGCCGCGGTGCTGCAGCGCATAGAGGCCGTAGTACGTGAGCTTGGACACATCCTCGCCCGGAGCCCACACTCCGAAGACTCCGCACTCCTCGCGAGGTTCGTTCTCAGGTTCCTCGGCTGCGAGGAGATTACGTGTGTGGACCGACAGATCGGCACTGGTCACCGGGGTGCTCCCTGGGGGCTGGACAGAAGAGAGGCAACACCATTCTACGGGTCGCGCGACGGTGCCCCGCCCCGACGGGCCGCCGGGGCCCCATCCGGCGTCCCGTAGTCCCCCACTCACAACCGCAGCAGCGGCATCCAGTGCGCGATTTCCCCCGCCCGGCTGCCGGACGCGTCCAGCGATCCCTCGGCGGCCGCGTCGGCGAAGCCGACGAGACCGGTGGCCAGCCGCAGCCACGTCCGCGGGTCGGTCTCGACCACGTTGGGCGGGGTGCCCCGGGTGTGGCGGGGGCCCTCGATGCACTGCACCGCCACGAACGGCGGCACCCGGACCTCGACGCTGGATCCGGGCGCCACCTGTTCGAGGGCACGGGCGCTCAGGCGCACGGCCGTCGCGAGGTCGGTGCGGGCGGGCGCGTCGTCGGTCTCCGCCCGCAGCCACGGACCGACCCGGAGCAGGGCGGCGCGGAGTTCGGCGGGGTCGACGGGTCTGCGCGGTGCCACGGCGAGCCAGCCTAACGCCGCCGCGGCGCGGCGGCGTCCTCCTCGGGCGGCAGGCCGGCCAGGCGGACGGCCACGGCGCCGCCGGCGTTGAGGGCCAGGTGCAGCAGTGCCGGCGCGAGGACGCTGCCGCTGCGCCGGCGCAGCCCGTCGAAGACCACCGCCGAGAGTCCGGTGACCAGCACGGTTCCGAGCACGTGGTGACCGGCGTCCCTCGCGGGCCGCACGTGCCACAGCCCGAAGGCCGCCGCGTGCAGGCCGGACCCCGCCCCGCCCGGACCGAGCAGCGCCGCGAGCACGCTGCGGAACAGGAGTTCCTCGGCGGCGACTGTGCCGAAGGGAATGTGCAGGCCCACCCATTCGTAGAAGTCCTCACGTTCGGCGCGGGCCTCGTCGACGAGCCGGGCACGCAGCGACGGGACGGCCAGCATCACTCCGTAGGCGGCGAGCGGGACGGTCGCGGCGGCCGCACCCCAGCGGGCGCCGGACACCAGGTGCACCGGGTCCAGTCCCAGCGTCGCCCGTTCCAGGCCCGAGGCCCGCGCCGCACCCACCGCCGCGGCGCCGACCGCTGCGGACAGCACGGCCCGCCCCCGCGGCCCGAGGCGCGTGGCCGGCAGCACCGCACCCCAGCCGACGACCGCCGCGGCGACGGCCGGACCGAGCCACGGCCGGCGGCGAGCCCGTCCCGGCCGGCTCACTTCTCCGGTCCCTGCAGGTCGTCGATGACGCTCAGCGCGAACCGCACCCGCTCGGTGTCGGTCTCCGCCCAGCCTTCGGGCCGGGCGATCGCGAGCCACCCGTCGAGCACCGTGGTGCCGTAGTTGTGGCCGTGACCGTCGGGTACCCCCGCGGCGTTGGTCAGATCCGCCGAGACCTGCCAGAACGTCACGAACGGGAACCACCGCATCTGCGGCAGCCGATCGGGTCCGGGCGGTTCGGACAGCCAGTCCGGCCGGCTGAAGATCAGGTCCGGGGACCACCACACCACCGGATCGGAGGCGTGCTGCAGGTACAGGATCCGGGGGAACAACCATTGAGTGTCGGGTTCGCCGATCGACGCGCGGTTGTCGGCGAAGCGCACCACCAGGCCGTCCGCGTACACCGGCTCGACCTCGGTGGTGCCCGGGTCGCGCCGGGTGACGAGCTGACGCCACAGGCGGTTCGAGTTGGGCGGACCGACCCACAGGACACCGTCGACGGTGTCGCGGATCTCGGCGAGCGTGTCGAAAGCGCCCTCCCCCGACTGGGTTCCGAGGCTCTCCCCGTACAGGTACAGCTTCGGGCGATGCTCGGCGGCCTGGGCGAGCCACCGGTTGTGCACCCGGTCGATCAGCATGTCGCCGGCGGCGGCGGCCTTCTCGCGGTCGGCGAGGAACGAGATCCAGCTCGGCATGTACGAGTACTGCCACGCGACGAGGGCGACGTCGCCGTTGTGGACGAGTTCCATCATCATCGCCGCGGTCGGATTGACCCATCCGGTGCCGGTGGTCGGGATGACGACGAGCACCTCGCGGTCGAACGCGTCGGTGCGTTCGAGCTCGTCGATCACCAGGTCGGCACGCGCCTCGGGGGTGTCGGCGGTCTCGAGCCCGGCGTAGACCCGGATCGGTTCCCTCGCCGGGGCGCCGTTGATCGCGGTCAGCTCCGCGGCGCTCAGTCCCCGGCCGACGAAGTCGCGGCCCTGGTAGCCGAGCGTGTCCCACGCCGCGAACGACTCCGGGCTCCCGGACTTCTCGGGCACGAGCGGCTGGGTGATCCCGGGGCGGGTCTCGCTGTTCTGGAGACCGAACACCACGTTGAGTCCCGCGTACGCACCCCGGGCCAGCACACCGTCGATCAGCATGAAGACGACCAGCACCACCAGCAGCGCACCGAGCGAGCGAGCCGCACCCGGCGGCATGCGCAGGCGCCGCACGAGTTGCCACGCGACGATCCCCGCGAGTTCGCGCAGCCCCCGCCAGGTCGCGATCAGGGTGATCGCGACGGCGGCGGCAAGCACCAGGGTCCGCAGATACCCGCTGGTGGTGGTGCCCTCGGCATTCATCAGCGCGGCGAGCTGACGCTGCTGCCGCGAGGCGAACACCAGGGCCACCAGCGACGCGAGCACGGCCGCGACGGGGACCGCGACCTTGATCGCCCGCAGCACGGGCAGCGGCGGCGGCCACCACAGTCGGTTCGCCAGCAGCAGCCGGTACCCGGCCCAGCCGACGGCACACCCCACGCCGTAGCCGATGGCGACGTTGATGCCGCCGATGATGCCCTGGAACAACCAGTCGCGGGGCAGCAGCGACGGGGTCAGCGACCAGCAGAAGAACAGGGCCGCGAAGGCGATGCCGGTGAAATCCAGGCTCAGCAGTCCCCACGCCTGGGCGGTGTGGGGATGACGGTCACCGAATTCGGTGACCGCGTCGATGATCCGGCCCTGCCGGGCCTCGATCAACGCCAGCCGATCGACCTGGGATCCGACCATCGCTCACCCGAACAATGCCGGCAGTGTGCCCTCGTAGACCTCTCGCAGTTCGGCCATCGAGACCGAGAACCGGCCCTGCACCTCGACGGAGTCGGAGCCCTCGTCGACGACCCCGATCCGCACCCACGGCATGTTGCGCGCCGTGCACATGCCGGTGAAGCGGGTCTCCTCGGTGCGCGGCACCGCCACCAGCACCCGGCCGGCGGACTCGGAGAACAGGGTCACGAACGGATCCGCGTCCTCCGGCAGCAGGATCCGGCAGCCGGTCTCGCCGGCCAACGCGGCCTCCACGACCGCCTGCGCGAGGCCGCCCTCGGATAGGTCGTGGGCGGCGGAGATCAGGCCGTCGCGCGAACCGGCGGTGAGGATCTCGGCGAGCAGCCGCTCCCGCTCGAGGTCGACCTTCGGCGGCACGCCGCCGAGGTGGTCGTGCTCGACCTGCGCCCAGATCGAGCCGTCGAACTCGTCGCGGGTCTCCCCCAGCAGGATCAGGGTCTCGCCCGGCTCGAGGCCGAGGCCGGTGGGGATGCGCCGGTGCACGTCGTCGATCACGCCGAGCACGGCGACGACCGGGGTCGGCAGGATCGGGGTGGCCCCGGTCTGGTTGTAGAAGCTGACGTTGCCGCCGGTGACGGGGATGCCGAGCTGCGCGCATCCGTCGGCGAGACCACGCACGGCCTGCTGGAACTGCCACATCACGCCCGGATCCTCGGGCGAGCCGAAGTTGAGGCAGTTGGACACGGCCTTGGGGGTGGCACCGGTGACGGCGACGTTGCGGTAGGCCTCTGCGAGGGCGAGCTGCGCGCCGGCGTACGGGTCCAGCTGGGTGTAGCGGCCCGACGCGTCGGTGGCCAGCGCGATGCCGCGGCCGGTCTTCTCGTCCACGCGGACCACGCCCGCGTCGGCGTTCTCGGCGAGCACCGTGTTGCCGCGGACGTAACGGTCGTACTGCTCGGTGATCCACCTGCGGCTGCACAGCTGCGGCGAGCCGATCATCTTCAGCAGGGTCGCCTTCAGCTCCTCGGGAGTCTGCGGGCGCTGCAGTCCGGCGGTGGTGTCCGCGACGAGCGCGTCCTGGGACTCCGGGCGCTGCACCGGACGGTGGTACACCGGGCCCTCGTGCGCGACGGTGCGCGGCGGCACGTCGACGACGGTCTCACCGTGCCAGGTGATGACGAGCCGGTCGCCGTCGGTGACCTCGCCGATCACGGTGGCGAGCACGTCCCACTTCTTGCACACGGCCATGAAGGCGTCGACGTTCTCCGGGGTCACGACGGCGCACATGCGCTCCTGGGACTCGCTCGAGAGCACCTCGGCGGGCGTCATTCCCTTCGCGCGCATCGGGACCCGCTCCAGTGCGACGTGCATGCCGCCGTCACCGGCGGCGGCCAGCTCGGAGGTCGCGCAGGCGAGGCCGGCGCCGCCGAGGTCCTGGATGCCGACGACGAGCTTCTCGCGGTAGAGGTCGAGGCAGCACTCGATGAGCACCTTCTCGGTGAACGGGTCCCCCACCTGCACGGCCGGCAGCTTCTTCCGGCCGGAAGAAGATTCGTCGCCCTCGAAGGTCTCCGACGCCAGGACGGACACGCCGCCGATGCCGTCCAGACCGGTGCGCGCACCGAACAGGATGACCTTGTTGCCCGTGCCCGACGCGAACGCCAGGTGTAGGTCCTCCTTGCGCATCGCGCCGGCGCACAGCGCGTTGACGAGCGGGTTGCCGGCGTAGGAGGCGTCGAAGACGGTCTCGCCGCCGACGTTGGGCAGGCCGAGGGAGTTGCCGTAGCCGCCGATGCCGCGGACCACGCCGTCGACGACGCGACGGGTGTCGGTCGCGTCGGCGGCGCCGAAGCGCAGCTGGTCCATGACTGCGATCGGGCGGGCGCCCATCGCCATGATGTCGCGGACGATGCCGCCGACACCGGTCGCGGCGCCCTGGTACGGCTCGACGTAGGACGGATGGTTGTGGGATTCGACCTTGAAGGTGACCGCCCAGCCGTCGCCGATGTCGACGACGCCGGCGTTCTCACCGATACCCGCGAGCATCGACGCCCGCATCTCGTCGGTGGTGGTCTCCCCGAAGTACCGCAGGTGCACCTTGGAGGACTTGTAGGAGCAGTGCTCGGACCACATCACCGAGTACATGGCCAGCTCGGCGTCCGTGGGACGACGGCACAGGATCTCGCGGATGCGGGCGTACTCGTCGTCCTTCAGCCCCAGCTCGCGGGAGGGCTGGGCGACATCGGGGGTTTCGGCGGCGTGGGTGACGGTATCCACCTGCGGTGACACTGGGCGTCGGGTCCCTTCACTCTGGGATCGAAACGGCAGGCCGGGCGCGCGCTGCCGCGGCCAGTCTATCCGGGTGCACGCCCGGCGCCGTCCACCGGTGCGACGCCCCGCGGCGGCCGCACCGCCGTCAACGCGTCGAGATCCACGCTCACCCGGTGACCCGCGGCCGGAAGCAGCACCTTGCCCGTGTACTCCCCCTCGTAGCGGTACCACCCGTCGTCGAGCACGAACACCCCCAGCGTCGCGGGTTCGACGAGGTCGATCATCCAGTAGGCGGGGATGCGCGCCTCGGCGTACTCGGAGAACTTCGTGACGCGATCGGTGCGGACGCTGCCCTCGGCCATGACCTCCACCACCAGCCGCACGTCGCCGGCCGTCGCGCGGTCGGGGTCGGCGTCCACCAGCGCCCGGTCGACGACGATGCCGTCCGGGCAGCGCACCGTCAGCGGGGACTCGGTGAGCAGCACCTCCACGTCGCCGAGCACGGCCAGTTCCTTCGGCAGCTGATCGGCGAGCTGAGCGACGAGCCCGAACGCGACGTGCTGGTGCAGGTATCCGGGCCGCGGCGACGCCGACAGCACCCCTTCGCAGACCTCGACGTGGAACTGCTCGTATTCGGGCAGTTCCGTCCATTCGGCGAGCGTGAGCAGATGGTCGGGGAACGACGGGCCGGTCACAGGATCACCACCGTTCGCGGTCGGGCGAATTGTCCCCTCAGTCTGGCACCGGATGCCGGGCCGTGCCGGTCAGTTCGCCGGAGTGAGAAACGCCCCGAGAGCGCGGGCGTAGGCGGTGACGTCCTTCGCTCCCATGAGCTCGCGCGCCGAGTGCATCGCGAGCTGCGGAGCCCCGACGTCGACGGTCGTCAGCCCGGTCCGGGAGGCGGTGATGGGGCCGATCGTCGAGCCGCACGGCAGGTCGGCGCGATGCACGTAGCGCTGCAGCGGCACCCCGGCCTGATCGCAGGCGAGCGCGAACGCGGCGGCGCCGGCGGCGTCTGTGGCGTAGCGCAGGTTCTGGTTGACCTTGAGCACGGGGCCGCCGTTCACCGCGATGCGGTGGGCGGGCTCGTGGCGGTCCGGGTAGTTCGGGTGGGTGGCGTGAGCCATGTCGCCGGAGGCCACCACCGAGCCGGCCATGGTCCGCAGAAAGTCCTCGCGGCTCCCGCCGCGGGCCAGCACGACCCGTTCGAGCACGGTGTTCAGCAGGTCGGAGAACGCGCCGCGGTCGGACATGCTGCCGACCTCCTCGTGGTCGAACAGGGCGAGCAGCGGCACTGGGCCGCCGTGCTCGGCGACGTGGCCGACGGCGGCGAGCAGCGCCGCGGTCCCGGCGTAGCAGGTGCCCTGGTTGTCCAGCCGTGGCGCGCTGACGAGATCCGCGTCCGCCCCGACCAGGGTGGACGGGGCCAGGTCGTGGGTCATCAGCTCCCAGCCCAGGATCGCGTCGGCCTCGACCTCGACCGCCTCGGCGAGGAAGGCGAGGAAGGACCGCGGCGCGGTGCCCACCCCCCACACGGCGTTGACGTGGCGCTGCGGATCCAGTTGCACGCCCTTGCGGTCCTCCGAAAGGTGGATGGCGAGCTGGGGGACACGCAGGATCGGCCGGTCGACGCGGACGAGCACGTCCTCGGCACCGTTGCCGGCCCGCACCGTGAGCCGGCCGGAGACGCCGAGATCGCGGTCCAGCCACGAGTTCAGCCATGCTCCCCCGTACGGTTCGAGACCGACCAGTTGCCAGCCTGCCGAGGCGAGGTCGGGGTGCTGCTTGACCCGCAGGTTGGGGCTGTCGGTGTGGCCGCCGACGATCCGGAACGGGCGGGCGGGGTCGCCGTCGGCGCCCTCGGTGCTCCACGCGATCAACGAGCCGCCCCGCAGCAGGTAGTAGCGGCCGGGCTCGCTCGGCCACACCTGGGTCTCGGTGAGCTGCGTGAAGCCGGCGTCGGTGAGGGTGGCCGCGACGGTCGCGCACACGTGGAACGGCGACGGCGACAGATCGACGAAGTTGCACAGGCCCTGTGCGTCGGCGGGCGTGGTCGTAGGCATGGCTGCATCCTCGCACCGCACCCGCCTCGACACACCCCGGCCGCGCCACCCCGCACCCCGGCACGTCCGTGATGCACGACCGGGAGTGTCTCCGCGAGCGCACCGCGTCGCCGGCGACCGCGCCGACGGGGCGGGCTCGAATCCCGCCCCCGGGGCCGCGCTGCCGCCGTCGCTCAGTGCCCTCCCGCCACGCAGAACTGGTTGCCGTCCGGGTCGGTGAGCGTCACCCACCGGAACCCGCCCATGTCCTGGCGGTGCACCTCACCCGCGCCCGCCTCGACGAGCCGGCGCACCTCGGCGTCGAGATCGGGCGCCACCAGGTCGAGGTGGACCCGGTTCTTGCCCGGGGTCGGATCCGGAACCTTCTGGAAACCGAGTTTCTGTGCGGTGCCGGGCATTCCGACGATGTAGAACCAGCCGTCGTTGTCCTGCTCGATCCGGCCGCCGATCTGCTCGGCCCACCACGTGGCAAGCGGGCCGGGGTCGGCGCTGTCGAAGGTGATCATGCCGATGTTCAGTGCCATGGCCGGGACGGTAGCGGACGGGACCGACACGGGTGTGCCGCCACGGCACCGGGTTCGCCGTCAGCAGGCGGCGCGGACGAGCTGGGTGATGCGGTCCACCTGCTGATCGGTGGGGGTGACCGCCCCGTTGGCGGACAGCTCCGCGACCCGGCTGTTGATCTCCTCGTCGCTCGCCCCGTCGTCGATCAGGGGACAGGTTTCGGTGACGATCGCCTCGATGGAGGCGTCGTCCCGAGCGTCGGCCAGGTTCGGGTAGCCCGTCCGGAAGGTTGCGACGAAGGTCCCCAACTTCGCTGCGTCGACGGCACGTTGGACGACGCTGGAGGCGACGCTGCCGGCCGGGCGGGTCGTGCTCTCGGGCGCGGACGTCTCGTCGTCGGATCCGCAGGCGGTGAGCAGGAAGAGGGCGGCGACCGCCGCCACCACAGCAGTCTTGGTCTTCATTGTTCGAGCGTGACACGCCGGGACGCGCCCGCGCCGGTGAAAGGCGGAATTCACGGTGAGCCGTCGCGCTCACGCGCTTCCCGGCCCGGGAAGGGGACCGCCGAACGGCCCCGGCAAAGATGCGTAATGCTACTCGAGACAACGGCGACGACGTGCGGCATAGTGGTGCCCGGCACGGCCGATCGGGGGATTCGGCGGTGCCCGCCGGAGCCGGTTGGGGGCCGCGCTCCGGACCGCAGGAGAAGGGGCCCCGCCGCCGATCGGGACGGCGGCGGGGCCCCTTTCGTCGCGTCGGGCGACGGTCGTCTCAGCTCCGGGCTGCGACCTTCGCCGGATCCAGCTCCAGCCGGCGCAGCAACTGCGCGTTCAGTGCCACGACGATCGTGGAGACCGACATGAGCACGGCAGCGACCGCAGGCGGCAGGACCACCCCGGCGAAGGCCAGCGCACCGGCCGCGAGGGGCACCGCGACGACGTTGTACCCGGTGGCCCAGGCCAGGTTCTGCCACATCTTGCGGTAGCTCGCCCGCGACAGCGCGATCACCGACAGCACGGCGCGCGGATCGTCTGCGGCCAGGACCACGCCGGCCGACTCGACGGCGACGTCGGTGCCCGCGCCGATCGCGATGCCAACGTCGGCCCGCGCCAGCGCCGGCGCGTCGTTGACCCCGTCACCGACCATCGCGACGCGGTGCCCGCGGGCCTGCAGCTCGGCGACCTTCGCGTCCTTGTGTTCGGGCAGCACGTTCGCGAACACCTCGTCGATACCGAGGTCGGCGGCGACGGCGTCGGCCACCTGCCGCGCGTCCCCGGTGATCATGGCGACCTTCACCCCGCGCGCGTGCAGGGCGTCGATCGCCTGCCGCGACTCCTCGCGCACCGCGTCCTCGAGCGCGACGGCTCCCAGCACCGTGCCGTCGCGCACGACGTGCAGCACCGACGCCCCGCGGGCGACCCAGCGGTCGGTCGCGGCCGCGACGTCGGCGGGCACGTGCGCCCGCAGGTCCGCGAGCACGGCCGGACCGCCGACGAACACGGTCGCCCCGTCCACCACGGCCCGCACCCCGCGGCCGGGCAGGGAGCGGAAATCCTTCGTCGGCAACATGACTCGCCCTCCCGCGGCGGCGACGACGGCGCGGGCGACGGGGTGCTCGCTGTCGGATTCGACCGCGGCGGCCAGGGTCAACAGGTCGTCCTCGGTGGTGCCGGCGGTGGCGACGACGTCGGTGACGACGTGCCGCCCCTGGGTCAGGGTCCCGGTCTTGTCGAACAGGACGACGTCCACGCCGCGCATCCGCTCCAGCGACAGCCGGTCCTTGACGAGCACGCCGGCGCGGGCGGCGCGCTCGGTCGAGATGGCGATGACGAGTGGGATGGCCAGGCCCAGCGCGTGCGGGCACGCGATGACCAGGACCGTGACGGTACGGACGACGGCCTCGTCGACGTTGCCGAGCAGCGTCCACACGGCGAAGGTGAGGACGCCGGCGACGGTGGCGAAGTAGAAGAGGAAGGCGGCGGCCCGGTCCGCGAGCGCCTGGGCTCGCGAGGACGAGGCCTGCGCGTCGGCGACCATGCGCTGGATGCCGGCGAGCGCGGTGTCCTCCCCCACCGCGGAGATGCGGACGCGCAGTGCACTGTCGGTGGCGACCGTGCCGGCGACGACGGTGTCGCCCACGGCGCGGGGCACGGCGCGGGACTCGCCGGTGATCATCGACTCGTCCACGTCGGCGCGCCCGTCGACGACCGTGCCGTCGGCCGGGACGCGCGCACCGGCGCGCACCAGCGCGACGTCGCCGACGGCCAGGTCGGCGAGGGCGACCTGCACGACGCCGTCCGCGGTCACCTTCTCGGCGGTGTCGGGCAGCATCGCGGCCAGGGCGTCGAGCGCGCGCGACGCCGAGCCCAGCGCCCGCATCTCGAGCCAGTGCCCGAGCAGCATGATCACGATCAGCAGCGCCAGTTCCCACCAGAAATCGAGGTCGAACCCGCCCAGCCCGAGCGTGGTCACCCAGGACGCCGCGAACGCGACGCTGATGGCCATGGCGATGAGCAGCATCATTCCGGGCCGGCGGTCCCGCAGCTCGTTCCACCCGCCGACGAGGAAGGGGCTGCCGCCGTAGGCGAACACGACCGTGCCGAGGACGGGCGAGACCCATCCGGCCCACGCGGCGTCGGGCAGCGCGTAGCCGAGCAGGTCGGCGAACATGGCGCTGAACGCCACGATCGGAACCGCGAGGACCAGGCTCACCCAGAATCTGCGACGGAAGATCTCACCGTGCGGCCCGTGCCCGGCGTGCCGGTCCCGGGCGCGGTGGGCGTCGCGCGCTCCGGGCGGCGCGGTGTGGGCAGCGTGTCCGTGGTGTGCGAGCTCTGTCATGGCTCCCGCCTCGATCCGTTTCCGTTTCCGTGGACCCCTCCATTGATACCCCCTGGGGGTATAAATGGAAGGGGTGGGACGGTCACGATCCGGTCACGGCACCGACTACCGCTCGAGCATGGCGCGCATCTCGTCGATCTCCGCCTGCTGCGTCGCGATGATCGACTCGGCGAGTTGCCGCGCCTCCGGGTTCACGCCCTCGGCCAGCTCGGTCTGCGACATCTCGATCGCGCCCTCGTGGTGGACGATCATCATGGTCAGCCACATGCGGTCGAAGTCCATGCCGCGGGCCCCCATCATGGAGTCCCACTCGTCGTCGGACATCATTCCCGGCATCCCGCCGGGCATGCCCATGCCGCCGTGACCCATCCCGTCCTCGTCCGGCGCCTCCTGCCCCCAGCTGTCGAGCAGCGACACCATCTGCTCCATCTCGGGTTCCTGCGCGGCCTCGATGCGGGCGGCGAGGTCGATGAGCTGCGGATCCTCGCTGCGTTCGGGCACGGCCTGGGCCATCTGCACGGCCTGCGCGTGATGGGGATACATCTCCTGCAGGAACTCGACGTCCGCGTCGACGAACTGCGCCTGCCCGGCCGGCACCGAGGTCTGGGACGTGCCCGGAGTCGCCGTCCCCGCCTGCTGCTGCGGCTCGTCGCTGCCACACGCCACGATCATCAGGGCGAGCGGAACCGCCGCCGCTGCCGCTACTACTCTCTTGTTCCACAACATGATTCGACGGTACCCGCCGTATCGGCCGAGTCCGGGGCCGCAGCCCCGCCCCGGCCGGTCCTTCATCGAAACTTCATCGGCCGCAACGCCCGCCCACACGCGGCGGCGCGCACACTCGTCGTAGGAGGTGCGCGATGATGGGTTGGTACGGCGGCGCAGGCTGGGCCGCCGCCCTGGCAATGGGTGTGTTCTGGCTTTTGCTCGCCGGGGTGGTGGTGTGGGCGGTGGTCCGGGCGGCGGCGCCACCGGATCCCGGCGACGACGCCCGCCGGATCCTGGACCGGCGGCTCGCCTCCGGCGAGATCGACGTCGCAACCTACCGGACTCTGCGCGACGAACTGGACGCGCGGCCCCGACGACGGACGCGTCGATAGATCCGCCTGCTCGATACGCGATGCAGCGCATTCACGGGGTCACCGCGATCCGATCCGTCGTCGACGGGTCGCCGAACAACTCTCTGCCGCAACCCGAGTGGCGGGCAGCCGGGGGCGCCCGGCCCTCGTCCCCCGCGGCATGGTCACCCGCGGCATGGTCGGCACCCTGCGGCACTCGCTCGTCAGCGATGTTCCCGGCGGGCATCGAACGCCGCGACGACCCGCTTCGGCGCGGTCAGCCGCCACGCATCCTCGATCAGTTCCGCCAACTCGACCGTGTCGACCGCGGCGAAAACCACGTCGATCCAGCCGTAGCGCCCGAAGAACGGGGCCGCGCGGAACACGTCCGGATCCTCGTGGAGCAGGGCCGCCTGGGTGTCCACGGTGGCTTTGAGGCAGACCGTGGCCGCACCGTAACCCAGGAGGCCGAACATCTTGTTCCGCACCCGGTACGTGGGTTGGTCACCCCAGCTGTCCACCACCACTTCACGTGCCTCGGGCAGCGCCAGCATCATCGCGCGCACACTGTCCGCGCTGGGCATGGGATCTCCTCGGTCGGCGGACAGGGCCACCCAGTTGTACACCCGACCCGCGACAGGGAACGGACGGCCGCGAGTGCTGGGTACCCTGGCCGCGTGCACACCCCCGGCCCCCGCATCCTCGTAGTCGACGACGAAGCCGCCCTGGCGAAGGTGGTGGCCAGCTATCTCGAACGGGAGGGCTTCGAGGTCGCGCTCGCCTACGACGGACCGACGGCCGTCGCGCTGGCTCGGCAGACGGACCCGGTGCTCGTGGTGCTCGACCTGATGCTGCCGGGATTCGACGGCATCGAGGTGTGCCGGCAGCTGCGGACCTTCTCGGACGCGTACGTGCTCATGCTCACCGCCCGTGGCGACGAGGTGGACAAGGTGATCGGTCTGTCGGTGGGCGCCGACGACTACGTCGTGAAGCCTTTCGGGCCACGGGAGCTCGTCGCCCGGGTGCGTGCCATGCTGCGCCGGCCCCGCAGTGGCACCGCGGCGGAGGCACCGCGCCGGATCGGCGGGCTCGTCGTCGATCCGGTGTCGCGCACCGTCTCGGTCGACGACGCGCCGGTGGAGCTGACACGCACGGAATTCGATGTGCTGCTGGCACTTTCGGATCGACCTTCGGCGGCGCTCTCACGCCGGCAGATCATCGACGAGGTGTGGGGGCCGAACTGGTTCGGCGACGAGCACATCGTCGACGTCCACATCCGCGCCCTGCGCCGCAAGCTCGGCGACGATGCCGCCGCCCCGCGCTTCGTCCGGACCGTGCGCGGGGTCGGGTATGCGATGGAGGCCGCGCGGTGAACCGGCTGGGACTGCGCGGGCGGCTGCTGATCGCGCAACTGCTCGTGCTGTTCGTCGGGGCCGCGACGCTCACCGTCGTCGCGACGCTGGTGGCCGCCCCGCTGTTCCACTACCACCTCGCCCACGCGGGCGTGGAGGACACGCAGGTCCGCCTTCACACCGAGGAGGCGTTCGCGCAGGCCGGGGCGGTCGCGCTCGCCGCCGGGACAGCCGTCGCGCTCGGTGCCGCGGCGATCACGTCCGTGGTCCTGGTGCGCCGCATCACCGCGCCGGTGGGCCGGCTGGTGGAGGCCGCGGGCCACGTCGCCCGCGGCCGCTACGACGTGCCGATCACCCGGTCCGGCGACGCGGACTTCGCCCGGCTCGAGAACGCCTTCGCCGACATGGCGGGCCGCCTGCACAGCACGGAGCTCTCACGACGCCGGCTGCTCGACGATCTCGCCCACGAACTGCGCACACCCGTGGCCACGCTCGAGGCCTACCTCGAGGGCATCGAGGACGACGTACTGCCCGCCGACGCCACCTCGTGGCAGGTGATGCACCACCAGCTCGACCGGCTGCGGCGTCTCGTGTCGGACCTGTCCGACCTCTCCGCCGCGGACGAGCACGCGCTCGCCCTGCACCCCGAGGAGGGCGACCTCGCCGCGGCGGTGACGGCATCGGTCTCGGCCGCGGCACCGCGGTTCGCCGACAAGCAGGTCGGGCTCGGGACGGAGCTGCCCGAGGCGCTGCCGCCGGTCCGGTTCGATTCGCAGCGAGTGGCGCAGATCCTGGCGAACCTGCTCGAGAACGCCCTGCGTCACACGCCGGCCGGGGGCCGGGTGGTCGTCACGTGCGAACGCGCGGACCGGGCGGCCGTGCGGGTGCGGGTCCGCGACACGGGCGACGGCATCCACGCGGATCAGCTCGACGCGGTGTTCGAGCGGTTCCACCGGATCGATCCGGCCCGCAGCCCCGGCGGCAGCGGCCTGGGCCTGACCATCGCGCGCAGTCTCGCCCGCGCCCACGGCGGCAATCTCACGGCCGCGAGCGACGGGCCGGGGCGCGGTGCCCGCTTCGACCTGACCCTGCCCACGAACGGGAATCAGGCAGAGACGACCGCGTCGAGAACGCTGTAGAACATGCCGAGCCCGTCGTCGCTGGGACCGGTGAGCGCTTCGGTGGCGTGCTCGGGGTGCGGCATCAGGCCGACGACGCGGCCGTTCGCCGACGAGATGCCCGCGATGCCGCGCTGGGAGCCGTTCGGGTTGTCGCCGGCGTAGCGGAACACCACGCGGCCCTCACCCTCGAGTTCGTCCAGCACCTTCTCCGAGGCCTGGAACCGGCCCTCACCCGACTTGAGGGGCACCAGGATCTCGGCCCCGGCCTCGTAGCGGGTGGTCCACGCGGTGGTGTTCGACTCCACCTTCAGCCACTGGTCGCGGCAGATGAAGTGCAGGCCCTCGTTGCGGGTGAGGGCCCCCGGCAGCAGACCCGCCTCGCACAGCACCTGGAAGCCGTTGCAGATGCCGAGCACCGGCATCCCGCCCCGAGCGGCCTCGACGACCTTGCCCATGACCGGGGCGAACCGCGCGATGGCGCCGCAGCGCAGGTAGTCGCCGTAGGAGAAGCCACCCGGCACGATGACCGCGTCGACTCCCCTCAGGTCAGCGTCGCCGTGCCAGAGGCTGACGGCCTCACCGCCGGCGAGTTCGACGGCGCGGGCCGCATCGATGTCGTCGAGCGTGCCCGGGAAGGTGATGACTCCGACGCGGGCACTCATGCGTCACCGTCGATCCGCCGCACGGTCCAGTCCTCGATGACCGTGTTGGCGAGCAGAGCCTCGGCGATCTTCTCGACCTCGGCGTCGTCGACGCTGCCGTCGACCTCGAGCTCGAAGCGCTTTCCCTGACGGACGTCGGACACGCCCGCGAAGCCCAGTCGCGACAGCGCCCCGACAATGGCCTGGCCCTGAGGATCGAGAATCTCGGCCTTGGGCATGACTTCGACGACGACACGAGCCACGTGCTGCTCCTCGGTAGTAGTGCTGGCGCCCGGGGACGGACACCGGACAGCCCGCAGTTTACCGGCCGACCCGAGCCGGTCCGGAATCGGCAGGGCCCGACGCCGGCGGCCCCGTCACGGCTGTGGCGGCCCCGGCTCGGCGAGCGACGCCGTGAAGTTCTCGACGATCTCGGCCGCGAGGGTGCGGACCTTGACGTTCGTCGCCTGCGACATCGCCGACAGCTGCGCGAACGCGGTGTCCGCGTCGACCCGGTGCGCTGCCATGAGCAGGCCCACGGCCCGGCTCGTGACACTCCGTGTGTCCAAGGCGGTCCGGAGCGAGGCGGCCTCGCGCTCGCCGGCGGCGAGCAACGCCTCCCGCAGCCGCGACATCTCCAGGTGCACGCGGACCCGGGCGATCAGCTCGCTGGGATGGAACGGCTTGACGACGTAGTCGTCGGCACCGGCCCGCAGCCCCTCGACGGCGGACTCCGATCCGGCCCGGGCCGTGAGCAGGATCACCGGCAGCCGCACCAGCCGTTCGTCGCCCCGCACGTCCTGCAGCAGCGACAACCCGCTACGTCCGGGCAGCATGACGTCGCTGAGGAGCAGGTCGGGAACCTCCGTCCGGATCCGCTCGAGCGCGG
The DNA here is from genome assembly GCF_015654185.1 of Rhodococcus sp. M8. NCBI lineage: Bacteria > Bacillati > Actinomycetota > Actinomycetes > Mycobacteriales > Nocardiaceae > Rhodococcus > Rhodococcus sp. M8. Next base: position 4,963,642 of record NZ_CP064065.1, on the reverse strand, counting down.
ACTCGGCGTCGGCGGTGACGTCGACGTGCCAACCCTGCGCGGCGAGCAGGTCGACGAGATGGTCACGCATGTCCGCGTTGTCCTCGACGAGGAGCAGGCGCGGTTGCCCCTCGCGCGGTCCGGCGCCGGGGGTCGCGACGGGCCGCCACGCCTCGGCCTCCCCCAGATACGCCGCGCCGGCGGACGCCACGACGTCGTCCGCGGCGCGTGGTGCCGGCTGCGCGCTCGGCACCGCGGGCACCGTCACCGTGAACACCGAGCCGTGCGGGGCGACGGCGTCGACGGACACCGAACCACCCAGGGCGGCAACGAATTGCGCGACAAGAGACAGCCCGATGCCCGAGCCCTCGCGGCTGCGGCCGGACCGGTCGCCGATCTGGTAGAAGCGGTCGAAGATCTTGCCCCGCTCGGCCTCCGCGATGCCTGTGCCGGTGTCGGCGACACGCAGCACCAGGTTCGCCCCGTCACCCCGCAGGGACACGGCGACCGATCCCTCCGGCGTGAACTTCATCGCGTTGGACAGCAGGTTCAGCACGATGTGCGTCCACATCGCCCGGTCGGTCGCCACGTACCGGGTCGGCACATTGTCGACGTCGACGAGGAGCGCGAGCCCCGCGCGGTCCGCGGCGTCGCGGAACAGTTCGGCGGCCTCGCGCGTCACCGCGACGATGTCGGTGGGCTCGGTGTGGGCGTCGAGCCGGCCGGCGTCCCCACGCGCAACGTCGAGCAGCATGTCGACGAGCCGCTGCAGGCGCAGGGCGGCCCGCCGCGCCGCCGCGACGGCGTCGACCTGGGCGGGTGGCAGCGCGGCGGCGTGCTCGTCGAGCAGGGTCTGCAGCGGCCCGAGGAGCAGCGTCAGCGGGGTGCGGAACTCGTGGCTGACGTTCTCGAAGAACCGGCTCTTGGCGGCGTCGAGCTCGGCGAGTTCGGCCGCCCGCCGGCGTTCGGCCTCGTAGGCCTGCGCATCGGACAGAGCCGTGGACACGCGGACCGCGACCATATCGAGGAACACCCGGTACTGCTCGTTCAGCTCGCGGAACCGGCTGATGCCGAGCACGAGGGAGCCGGCCGGGCCACCAGCGGAGACCGGGAGCGGCAGGACCACCGCGGTGTCGCCGTCGCGGCCGAGGTCCGCGACGGTCTCGGCCTTGCCGGACTCGGCGACCCGGGCGATCACCTCCGGCAGGTCCGACGCGGCGCCGGGAGCGGTGCCGAACTCGGCGACCGTCACCGTCACCTCGTCGCGGCACAGGTGGGCACTGCCGAACGGCAGATCGTCCTCGTGGCCGGCGAGCAGGCCGAGCGCAGCCCGGCAGGCATCGTCGGCGGTATCGGTCTCCGTCATCGAGAGCTGGCCGAGTTCCCGCAGGACGGCGGCCCGGCGCTCGGCGAGCACCTGCTCGGTGACGTCCGTGGTGGCGACGAAGATGCCCGCGACGGTGCCGTCGGCGGCCCGGACGGGGCTGTAGGAGAACGTCCAGTACGTCTCTTCCGTGTAGCCGAATCGGTGCATGAACAACTGCATCCGCTCCGACAGGGTCGGCTCCCCGCGTTGCGCCTGGGCGAAGAGGGCGCCGACGAAGTCCCAGATCTCGCCCCAGCACTCGGAGGCCCGCTGGGCGACCGCCGCCGGAAACTTCTCGCCGAGGAGGGGCCGGAAGGCGTCGTTGAAGATCTGCACCAGTTCGGGGCCCCAGCACAGCAGCATGGGCACCCGCGACGGAACGACGGTCCGCACGGCCGCCGTCAGTTCGGGAGGCCAGGTGTCGATCGGCCCCAGCGCGGTCGACGCCCAGTCGGCGGCGCGGTGGGCGGTCGCGGTGGGATCCGATTCCGGGAACAGGGCGCGGGCCGAAGTCTCGTCGTTCACCTCGGTGTCGCCTCACATCCTTGCCGTCGGTCCTGTCGGAGGTTCTCAGGATAAGGCGGGCCGGCCCGCCGCTTTCCGGGCCTTGTCCCGCCCCGACGGCACGCGGCATTCCTGAAGATTCGATGAAGAGCACGTCCCGCCCTGGCGGTTCAATACCCCTAGGGGGTATAAATGGGGTGCACCCACGCAGAGGAGAATCGCGATGACCCGGCTCCTGCCCCTGACCGACACGGCCAGCGGCTGCCGCTGCGGCAGCCACCCCACCGAACCGACCGGACCGAGCAGTGAGGACCCCCGAATGAACACCCAGGCCTTCCCCGTCGTCGGCATGACCTGCGGCCACTGCGCCGGCGCCGTCACCGAGGAACTGCGCGCCCTGCCCGGCGTCGAGGACGTACACGTCGAACTGGTCGCAGGCGGCGTCTCCACCGTCACGGTGACCAGCGTCGACGGAATCGACGACGAGGCCGTCGCCACCGCGCTCGACGAGGCCGGCGACTACCGCCTCGCCCCGCAGTGACCCGCCGACCCGAGAAGGGACCCGCCCATGACCACGGGTGAGATGGTGCACGAGGTAGAACTCTCGATCGGCGGCATGACCTGCGCCTCCTGCGCGGCGCGCATCGAGAAGAAGCTCAACCGGATGGACGGCGTGACCGCCACCGTCAACTACGCGACGGAGAAGGCGAAGGTCACCTATGGGCACGGGGTCGCCCCCGACGACCTCGTCGCGACGGTCGAGGCGACCGGCTACACCGCCGCGCTCCCCGCCCCGCCCCGGGCCGAGGAGGCCACCGAGGCCGCCCCCGAACCGGACGAGGCCGCCGCCTGGCGTCAGCGCCTGACCGTCTCCGCGGCCCTCACCGTGCCGGTGGTACTGCTGTCGATGATCCCGGCGCTGCAGTTCGACAACTGGCAGTGGCTGACCCTGACCCTCGCCTCCCCCGTCGTGGTGTGGGGGGCGCTGCCGTTCCACCGCGCCGCCTGGACCAACGCCCGCCACGGCGCCGCCACGATGGACACCCTCATCTCCGTCGGCGTCACGGCCGCGTACCTCTGGTCGCTGTGGGCGTTGTTCTTCACCCACGCCGGCATGACCGGGATGCGGATGACGTTCGACCTGCTCCCCACCGGAAGCTCCGAGCCGCACATCTATCTCGAGGTCGCCGCCGCCGTCACCACCTTCATTCTCGCGGGGCGCTATTTCGAGGCCCGCGCCAAGCGGCAGTCGGGCGCGGCCCTGCGGGCACTGCTCGACATGGGCGCCAAGGACGTCGCCGTGCTGGGCGACGGTGACACCGAAACCCGGATCCCGATCGGCCGGCTCACCGTCGGCGACCGGTTCGTCGTGCGTCCCGGCGAGAAGATCGCCACCGACGGCGTCGTCGTCTCCGGCACCTCCGCCGTCGACGCGTCGATGCTCACCGGCGAACCCGTGCCGGTCGAGGTCGGGCCCGCGGACCCCGTCGTCGGCGCGACCGTCAACGCCGGCGGCCGGCTCGTGGTCCGCGCGACCCTCGTCGGCGCCGACACCCAGCTCGCTCAGATGGCGCGGCTGGTGACGGAGGCGCAGAACGGCAAGGCCGAGGTGCAGCGGCTCGCCGACCGGGTGTCGGCGGTGTTCGTCCCGATCGTCATCGGGCTGTCGCTGCTCACCCTCGCCGGCTGGCTCCTCACGGGCAACTCGGTGACCGCGGCGTTCACCGCTGCCGTCGCAGTACTGATCATCGCCTGCCCCTGCGCGCTGGGCCTCGCGACCCCGACCGCACTGCTCGTCGGCACCGGCCGCGGCGCCCAGCTCGGCATCCTGATCAAGGGACCGCAGATCCTCGAATCCACCCGCCGCGTCGACACTGTCGTGCTCGACAAGACGGGCACCGTCACCACCGGCCGCATGGCCGTGGCCGCGGTGCACGCGGCGGACGGCGGCTCCGAGGACGAGGCGCTGCACCTGGCGGGGTCGCTCGAGCACGCCTCCGAGCACCCCATCGGGCGCGCCGTCGCCGAGCGGGCCGCGGGCACCGGGGCTCTCTCGCCGGTGGAAAGCTTCGAAAACCACGGTGGACGAGGGGTTTCCGGTGTCGTCGACGGCCACGCCGTGCTCGCGGGCCGGCTGTCCTGGCTGCGCGACGAGTGGTCGCTGACCGCGCCCGAATCGCTGCGACGGAGCGCCGGGGCCGCCGAGGCCGAGGGCCGCACACCGGTGTGGATCGCCTGGGACGGGCGCATCCGGGCGATCGTCGTCGTCTCCGACACCATCAAGGACACCTCCGCGTCGGCGATCGCCGATCTGCGCGAACTCGGCCTGCGGCCGGTGCTGCTCACCGGCGACAACCGCAGCGCCGCCGAGACCGTCGCGAAGCAGGTCGGCATCGACGAGGTCATCGCCGAGGTCCTGCCCGCCGACAAGGTCGACGTGGTCAAGAGGCTGCAGGACGAGGGCCGGGTCGTCGCCATGATCGGCGACGGCGTCAACGACGCGGCCGCCCTCGCCCAGGCCGACCTCGGACTGGCGATGGGCACCGGCACCGACGTCGCGATCGAGGCCTCCGACCTGACGCTCGTGCGCGGCGACCTGCGGGCCGCTCCCGACGCGATCCGGCTCGCCCGCGCGACCCTGCGCACCATCAAGGGCAACCTGTTCTGGGCGTTCGCCTACAACGTCGCGGCCCTGCCGCTCGCGGCGCTCGGGTTGCTCAACCCGCTGATCGCCGGCGCGGCGATGGCGTTCAGCTCGGTGTTCGTGGTCAGCAACAGCCTGCGGCTGCGGCGGTTCAGCCCCCGCTGAGGCCCGCACCCACGACGCGCTGCCGGCGGAAGGTCTCCGATTCGCCGGCAGCGCGTCGTCGTGCTGTGTCACGCTCGTGCCATGGAGGCGGAGCGGGACCAGCTGCTGCTCACGGTGCGTAACCTCGCCCGGTTCCACCGCGAGCACGAGAAGTTCTATTCCGAATCGCCGTTCCACGACGTGATCCGGCTGCACCGCAGCTCACGTGCCCTGAAGGCGCTCGCCGAGCGGTGGTCGGTCGTCGCACCGCTCGAACGGACGTCGCCGAGCCCGTTCGCCGGCGCGCCCGACCTCAACGACGATCGGGCCACCGAGACGCTCGGCATCCTGTTCATGGAGAGCGGCGACGAACCCGCCGAGATCACCAGACTGAAGGCCGACCTCGGGGCGCTCGCCGAGGCGAACCGGACGACCGGGCAGTGGCTCGCCGACGCCATGGCGACCGCCTGGGACGTGCTCGAGGCGCTGCTGGCCTACCCGGGCCTGGCGGACCTGCTCGCCGAACGGCACCGCATCGTCACCAACGACTGGCAGTGCGCGACGACGGCCCAACTCGTCGCCCGCAACCTCGACCGGGCGGTCGCGATCCTGGGGCGCATCGACTTCACCACAGCCGCCCTGCGCGCGGACCTCGCCGGGGATCGCATCGCGCCACGTTACGTCTTCTCGGCCGCGGAAATGATCGACCACGCCGCCGATCTCGCGGCGCAGAGCGCGGTGCTGACGCACGAGAACGAGCGGCGCTGGCGGATCTTCCACGATCGGGTCGAGCAGATCGTCGCCGGCCCGGAGCCGTAACACCGGCCGCTCAGCACCCCTGCGTGTCGAGGAGGACACAGTCCCACGTGACGGTCCGCTCCGCCGGGATGCGGCCACCGCCCTCCCACAGCGTCGGCGGCCCGGACGGGTGCACCGAATACCAGCCCGGATACCGGGTCGGCGTGCGATTCGCGAGCTGGGTGATCCAGCCCCGGCGCACGATCCGGCCCCGCGCGGTCGGCACCGTGCGGTGGAACACACCGAGGTAGCGGTCGTAGAGCAGGCAGCCGGAGACCGTGTCCCGCCCGTCCTCCGGATATCCGGGCGGGAGCAGCGCCGACACCCCGTCGCCGAGGTGCGCGACCCGGTCGAACCCACCCGGCGTGCGCGCCGGGACCCGCTCGACGTGAGCGGGCAGGTTCCGGCTGATCAGTTCCGGCGGCAGCATGTGCGGCAGGCACCACTCGGTCGTGCCCTCGATCGTGTCCCCGACGTGCAGCCGTTCGTAGCCGGGTTCGAGGTCGACGAGCATCCAGATCCTCACGCCCGTCACCCTCGCCAACCGGCCGGCACCCGAGCGAAAGGCGCAGCACTGTTCCCGTCGTTACCGACCCGGGCACCGATCGGAGTCGGCTCGGTGAAACGATGCGTCATCACAGCCCGGTGCACTCGACGAAGGCCCGGAGGGCGACGCCTCCGGGCACCGGGATACCGTGCGGCCGCCCTACCCGCCGCGGGCGCTGCCCTCACGGATTCCGCTGCGACGTCACCCGATCCAGCACGCCAGCTCGTCGGCGCGCGGATCGGCCACCACCGGATCACCCTCACCGCCGAACACCCGGACCGGCCGCGAGGCACCGATCGGCGCCCATCCCGGACCTCCCGTGGTCGCGAACTGCACCCAGGCGCGGTGCATCTCGTCGGCGAGGGCCTGCGGGGGCCGATCGCCGGTGAGCCGGTGGGAGACGTCGAGGCGGTCGAAGACGAACGCGATCTCGAGGGCATGGCACGCCCGCAGATCCTGCACCGGGCTCGGCCAGGCGAACTCGTACAACCACGCCGTGCCACCGCGGCGGGCGACCGCGTCGGCCAGGGTGACCGTGCCCGACCGGAAGGCGTAATCAGTGAGGACGGCGGCGAGCACGTCGCCGGGAGTCGCGCCCGGCCGGTGGGCCGCGTACAGGTCGGCGAGCGCGGGATCGATCCCGTACCGCTGCAGGACGAACGGCAGGTTGTCGTCGGTGATCGCCGCGGCGATACCGGTCGGCACCAGGAAGAAGCGGAACTCGTCCGTGGTCGTGCCGGCCAGCACCGGCACACCCGTGCCCGCTCCGGCGGCGATCGCGTCGATCGGCAACGACGGCAGAATCTCCCCGTCGATCGTCGGGAACATGCTCATCACGCCCAAGCCGCGCTGCACCACCGACCCGCCCCACCGGGCCGGGTCCGGATTCTGGGCGAGGTCGAGGCCGAGAGCGTCCTGGGCCGCCTGCAGGACGTCCGGGGCGAGGGCCCCGAACGCCTCGGCCGTGGCCGGCACACCCAGGCGGTCGGCGAGGACAGCCCCCACCCGGCGCGCGTCCTCGAGGTCCGAGGCGGCCGTGGCGTTGCCGCTCTGCACGACGGCGCGGTGGAACAGTCCGCTCGCGGCGGGCGAGGCCAGCAACGTGGCCACGCTCATCCCGCCCGCCGACTCGCCGAACACCGTCACGTTGTCCGGGTTGCCGCCGAAGGCCCGGATGTTGTCCTGCACCCAGCGCAGCGCGGCGAGCTGATCCAGCAGGCCACGATTGTCCGGCGCGCCGTCGAGCGACAGGAACCCGGTGACGCCGAGCCGGTAGTTGATGCCGACCAGCACCACACCGTCGCGCGCGAAGGCGCGTCCGTCGTAACTGTCGATCCGGTTCGAGCCGCGGGTGAACGCGCCACCGTGGATCCACACCATCACCGGCAACCCGGAGGCGCCCGGATCGGGTGTCCACACGGACAGATTCAGGCACTCGTCGCCGGGTTCGATGACGTTGCCGAGCAATGCGGCCGCCGGAGCGGCGTACGGCGCCTGAGGGCAGGTGGGGCCGGGCGCGGTGGCGTCGCGGACACCGTCCCAACGCGGCGCCGGGCCCGGGGCCGCGAACCGCGCCGCCCCCACCGGGGCGGCCGCGTACGGAATGCCCAGAAAGGCCCACACTCCGTCGGTCGGCGTGCCCCGAACCGTTCCCCCGGTCGTCTGCACCGTATCCGTCATGCCCCGATCCTCTCCTCGCAGCTCCTCACAACGCCACCCACCCGAGCGAATGTATCGCTGATCTCCGTAGGCCGACGGAAAGTCACATTCGCTCGGTCCGACGGCTCCTATGCTGAGTTGGACGGTCGTCGACTTTCCGTCCAGCCGAGGAGGTGCGGCATGCGAGCACTGGTGGTGTACGAATCGATGTTCGGGAACACCCGTCACGTGGCGGAAGCCGTCGCGCGCGGGCTGGGACCGGCGGACGCGGTGCGCACGGTCCCCGTGACGCAGGCGCATGAGGAGAACCTGTCCGAATACGACCTGGTGGTCGTCGGCGGCCCGACGCATGCGCACGGCATGAGCCGGGAGTCGACGCGCCACGGCGCGGTCGAGCAGGCCGAGAAACCCGACAGCGGGCTGACGCTCGAGCCGGACGCCGAGAGCGAGGGCGTCCGCGAGTGGCTCGATTCGCTGCCCGCCGGCGGCGGGAAGGCCGCATCGTTCGACACGCGCATCGACATGGCGGCCGTCCTGACCGGGCGCGCCGGCAAGGGCATCGCCAAGAAGCTGCGCAAGCACGGGTTCGAACTCGTCGCCGATCCGGAGAGCTTCCTCGTCGACAAGCAGTCGAAGCTCGAGCCCGGCGAGGAGGATCGGGCCGAGCAGTGGGGCCGCTCGCTCGCCCAGCAGGCAGCGAGCGGGTCCGAGGAGCTGCGCTGACCCGCCCGCGGGCCGAGCGAATGTATCGCTCATCTCCGTAGGCCGACGGAACGATACATTCGCTCGGCGCAACCCGGACGCGAGATTGCTCGGCGCGCCGCCGCACGCGACGGTCCATACTCGGGTGCATGCGACTGACCCACTTCGGACATTCCTGCCTGCTCGTGGAGCACCTGGGCGCGACGATCCTGTTCGACCCGGGGAATTTCTCGCACGGCTTCGAGGGCATCACGGGGCTCGACGCGATCCTGGTCACCCATCAGCACCCGGACCACGCCGACCCGGCGCGACTGCCGGCGCTGGTGGAGGCCAACCCGGGGGCCGCCCTGTACGCGGACCCGCAGACCGCCGCTCAGCTGGGCGGCGGCTGGAAGGCCGTGCTCCCGGGCGACGCATTCACCGTCGGCGACGTGCGCGTGCGCGGCACCGGAGGCCGGCACGCCGTCATCCACCCGGAACTGCCGGTCATCGACAACACCGCCTATCTGCTCGGCGACGCCGAGAACCCGGCGCGGCTGCTGCATCCGGGCGATTCGCTGTACATCCCGAACGAAGAGGTCGACGTGCTCGCGCTGCCCGCCGCGGCACCGTGGCTGAAGATCTGGGAGTCGGTGGACTATCTGCGCGCGGTCAATCCGCGGGTGGCCGTGCCGATCCACCAGGGCATCGTCGCGGAGCAGGCCACCGGCATCTTCTACGGCCGTTACTCCGAGATGGCGCCGGAGGGCACCGAGTTCCGGGTGCTGCCCGCCGAGGATTCGGTCGAGGCTTAACCGCCGGTGCGTCCTTTGGGCTGCAGTACCCGCCCAAAGGACGCACCGGCCGCGTCAACGGCCTGCGGCCCTCCCGGCGGCGCGGCCGGAGAAGATGCAGCCGCCGAGGAACGTGCCCTCGAGCGAGCGGTAGCCGTGTACCCCGCCGCCGCCGAATCCGGCGACCTCACCGGCGGCGAACAGGCCCTCGAACACCGAGCCGTCGGCCTTCAGCACCCGGCCCGACAGGTCGGTCTCGAGCCCGCCCAACGTCTTGCGCGTCAGCAGGTGCAGCTTGACCGCGATCAGCGGTCCGGCCTTGGGATCGAGCAGCCGGTGGGGGGCGGCGATACGGGTGATCCGGTCCGGCAGGTAGGCGCGGGCCGCGCGCATCGCCGCGACCTGCAGATCCTTGGTGTACTTGTTCGCGATCTCGCGATCGCGGGACTCGACGACCTGCTTGACCGTCGCGTAATCCAGCGGCGCATCCGGGGTGATCTCGTTCATTCCTGCCACCAGTTCGGCGAGGGTGTCGCGGACGACGAAGTCGACGCCGCGGCGCTTGAACGCCTCCACCGGTCCGGGTGCGCCGGGCTTGACCCGCTGCAGCACCTTGCGGATGTCGCGTCCGGTCAGGTCAGGGTTCTGTTCCTGGCCGGAGAGCGCGAACTCCTTCTCGATGATCTTCTGGTCGAGCACGAACCAGGTGTGGTCGTGGCCGCTGCGCACGATGTGTTCGAGGGTGCCGAGGGTGTCGAAGCCCGGGAACAGCGGCACCGGCAGTCGCTTGCCGGTGGCGTCGAGCCACAGCGACGACGGGCCGGGCAGGATGCGGATGCCGTGGTTGGGCCAGACGGGGTCGTAGTTGGTGATGCCCTCGGTGTAGTGCCACATCCGGTCGCGGTTGACGACGCGCCCGCCGGCGCGTTCGGTGATCTCGAGCATCCGCCCGTCGACGTGCGCCGGCACGCCGGTGAGCATGTGCTTCGGCGGGTCTCCCAGCCGCTTCGGCCAGTTCTTCTTCACCAGGTCGTAGTTGCCGCCGATGCCGCCCGACGTGACGATCACCGCGCCGGCCGAGAGTTCGAACTCGCCGGTCGCCACGCGCGACGACGCCACGCCCCGCGCCGCCGACGACGGCTCGAGCACGGTTCCGCGCACCCCGGTGACGGCGTTGCCGGTGACGACGAGGTCGTCGACGCGGTGCCGGTTCCGCAGGATCACCCGGCCGCGGTCGACGCCGTCGAGCACCCTGCGGGCGAAGATCTCGACGAGGGCCGGTCCGGTGCCCCACGTGATGTGGAAGCGCGGCACGGAGTTGCCGTGACCGCCGGCGTCGTAGCCGCCGCGTTCGGCCCAGCCGACCATGGGGAACAGCTTCAGCCCGCGTTCCTTCAGCCACGCGTGCTTTTCTCCGGCCGCGAACTCGACGTAGGCCTGCGCCCAGCGGCGCGGCCAATAGTCCTCGTCCTCCCGGTCGAAGGCGGCGCTGCCCATCCAGTCCTGCAGGGCCAGGTCGTACGAGTCGCGGATGCCGAGCTGGCGCTGCTCGGGGGAATCCACGAAGAACAGCCCGCCGAACGACCAGAAGGCTTGTCCCCCGAGGTTGTGCGAGTTCTCCTGGTCGACGAGCACCACGGTGCGCCCGGCGTCGATGAGTTCGGCCGTGGCGACGAGCCCGGCCAGGCCGGCGCCCACCACGATCACGTCTGCGTCCATGCCCGCCAACCTACTGCAGGGTAGGTTCGTGTGGGCGGATCTTCGGGCTCAGGCCGCGCCGAGTGTGCGCAGGCGCGGCGGCCAGCGGTAGACGGAGGGCTGCGCCTCGAGGTGCAGGGCGAGGTCGATCGCGTCGAGCATCGCCTGCCGCGGCCCCGGCCGGTCGAGTTGCTTGCCGGAGATCGACAGCCGCAGCAGCCCGCCGCGCCGTGCGACCCGGGCGGCGCCGATGACCATCGCCCGGCACCACCACGGTTCGGCCTTGGCGCCCTCGCCGATGCCGAACACCCGTGCATGGGTGACGGTATCGCGGTCGAGGTCGTGGATTCCGGCGGCGCCGGCCAGGAGCCGGAAACCGGTGGCGGGCAGCGCCGCGACGGCCCCGGGCGAGGCGAGCCAGCGCGGCGGCGCGAACAGCCGGGTCCGCAGCCCCGTCTCCTCGAGCACCCGGTCGGCGGCGAGCAACCGCAGCCGCGCCTCGTGTTCGGGCAGGACCGCGAACTCGGCGCGCCGCCGCTTGGTCGCGGCCTGATCGTAGCCGTGGAGCACGATGGCGTCGCCGCCCTCGCGACGCTCGAGCAGCCACTCCTGGGTGTGCGGGTCGCGCGCCAGCCGGTAGTGATCCTTCAGTCGCGGCGCGACGAGCAGCGACAGCGGCACGCCGCGGGCGTCCATCTCCCGGGCGAAGGCGTCCACCGCCGGGCGGGTTTCGTCCCTGATGCCCGACACCGACACGATCAGCTGGCCGCTCATGGGCTCCACGGTGCCAGGGCCGGGTGAACGTCAGGCGTCGCGGACCTGAAGGGTTTCGGCATGCACGGCGTCGGCGAGGGGCCGGCCGGTCCGCCACCCGAACCGTTCGAGGTCCGGCACCTCCTGCAACCGCGTCACGGGGCCGACGCACAGCCACGCGATCGGCCGCACCGGGGTCCGCGCCCCGACGAAGTCGGCGAGGAACGCCTCGTCGTAGAACGAGACCCAGCCGACACCGAGTCCTTCGACGGTCGCCGCGAGCCACAGGTTCTGGATCGACAGCACCGCCGAGAACACGCCCACGTCGTCGATCGTGTGCCGGCCGAGGATGTGCTGCCCGCCCCGCGACGGGTCGTAGGTGACCACGATCCCGGTGCCGGACTCGGCGATGCCCTCGACCTTGATGGGGTCGAAGGTGCGCCGCCGCTCCTCCGGCAACGAGTCCGCGAACGCGCGACGGCATCCGGCGACGTGGTCGGCGAACTCGGCGAGCCGCTGCGGGTCGCGGACCACCACGAAGTCCCACGGCTGGGTGTTGCCGACGCTGGGCGCGGCGTGCGCCGCACCCAGCACCCGCCACAGGACCTGCTCGTCGACGCGCTCGCCGGTGAACTCCGCGCGAACGTCGCGGCGCGCACGGATCACGTCGTACAGGGCCGCCCGCGCATCGATGGTGTCGGTCATCGCGGTCAGCGGGGCAGCGCGGCTTCGATGGCCGCGATCACCTCGGGGGCGTCGGGCTCGGTGCGCGGCCGGAACCGGGCGACGACGTTCCCGTCCGGCGCGACGAGGAACTTCTCGAAGTTCCACTGCACGTCGCCGGCCTCCCCGTTCGCGTCGGGGTGCTGGGTGAGCTCGGTGTAGAGGGGGTGCCGGCTCTCGCCGTTGACGTCGATCTTCTCCATCAGCGGGAACGTGACGCCGTAGTTGGTGGAGCAGAAGGTCCGGATCTCCTCGGCGGTGCCCGGCTCCTGGCCCATGAACTGGTTGCACGGCACACCGACCACGGTCAGGCCCCGGTCCGCGTACTCGACGGCGAGCTTCTCGAGCGCCGTGTACTGCGGGGTCAGGCCACACTTGGAGGCGACGTTGACCACGAGGACCGCGCGGCCGTCGAACTCGGCGAGGGAGGTGGGCACCCCGCCGAGGGTGTTGATGCCGATGTTCTGCAGAGAAGTCGTCATGCCGCCCGACGTTAGTCGCGGCGGTCCCGGGTGCGGTAGTGCGCCCGGAAACCGCCGCGAACCGGCACGTCAGAGTGCGGCGACGACCGCGAACGCGCCGAGGGCGACGAGCACGGCGCCGGTCAGCGTCTGCACGCGGCGGTCGACCACGCACATCGCCGACAGGAAGCCCGGCATCGACCCGCCGCCGCGGGTGTGCAGGATCGCCAGCAGGCTCGGCAGGCACCGGCCGAGCGAGACGAGCGTGAACAGGGCGGCGCCGAGCGCCGGGGAGCCGACCACGGCGACGCCGAGCACCAGCAGGTAGTACGCGCTCGACCGGATGAAGATCACGAAGCCGGGTCCGATCATGGCGCCGAAGAGCAGCGAGACCTTCCACGGGGCCATCGACCGGCGCAGGTGCCGCGGCAGCTGCCGGCGGCGCATCGGCGTCGGCAGCGTCACCAGACCCAGCTCGTGCAGACCGTAGGCGAACGCGACGACGCCCCACGCGACGAGCGCCCACGTCACCGGGACGGATCCGGCGACGAACGCACCGAGCGCGCCGACGAGCGCACCGGTGGGGGCGCCGGTCGCGACCGACCCGAGCGCGTGCCAGCCGAGCCGGCGCACCGGCGTCGACGAGCCCGCGCGGTCGGGCTGCTTCGGAGCCGCGACGACGCCGGCGACCGACATGCCGCACGTCGACCAGTTCGCGGCCAGGGCGGTGACGGCGCCGGCACCCACGACCGCGGCGGTCGTCGCGGCGGGTCCCGACGGCGTGAGGAGCGCCGCCGCCCCCGCACCGGCGACGCCGGCGGCGGCGATCAGCGCCGCCCGGGTGCGCGACGGCACGGCCTTCTGCAGGGTGGGACGGATGTCCGGCACGTCCGTCGTCAGCGGCTCGTGCGTGAGTACTGCTGTCATGACTTCCTCCAAGGGATCGGTGTTCTCCGGATTCGGACGACTGGTTCAGGATTCGGTGACGGTGACGGTGCCGGTCATGTACCGGTGGACCGAGCAGGTGTACTCGTAGGTTCCCGGTTCGTCGAAGGTGTGGGAGTACGTGCCTCCCCCGGTGATCCCGCTGTCGAACCGCCCCTCCGACGTGACCTGGTGCAGCACCCCGCCGTCCTCGAACCGCCATTCGACGATGCCGCCGGCCGGCACGGTCACGTCGGGCGGAGCGAAGTGGACGTTGCTGACGACCACCACCGCGTCCGGGGGCCGCTCGGACGGGCCGCAGGCCGTGACGAGCGGAAGCAGCAGGGCCGCAGCCCACCCCGGCCGCCGGGTCATTCCCGGACGATCACGGTGCCGACCATCATCGGGTGCGGCGTGCAGTGATAGGTGAACGTGCCGGCTTCGTCGAAGGTGTAGGAATACGTTCCCTCGGTGAGGAGTTCACTCTTCAGCTCCCCCTCGAGGGGGCCCTCGCCCACGACGTCGTGCGGCAGTCCGCCGTCGTCGAATCGCCATTCGACGGTCTGCCCCTTCTCGATCGTCACCGACTCCGGGTTGTAGGCCATGTTCTTCACCTCCACGACGACGGCCGGTTCGGCCGAACCTCCGGCGCTGCCGCACGCGGACAGGCTCGCCGCGGTCAGCAGGCCGGCGAGCAGGGTGACGGACTTTCTCATGGCGATTCCTCTCATCGGATGTACCGCAGGTTCGCGGTCATGCCGGCTTCGAAGTGGTAGGCGTTGTGGCAGTGGAACATCCATTCGCCCGGATTGTCGGCATCGAATTCGATCGCAAGTTCGGTGCCGGGCAGCACGTTGACCGTGTCGCGGCGCAACCCGCCGTACGCGCCGATCGCGAAGGTGTGTCCGTGCGTGTGCATGGGGTGCCACATGGTGGACGAGTTCTTCATCGTGATCCGCACGCGTTCACCCTGTTTCATGACGAGGCGGCCGGCGTCGGCGCCGGCCATGCCCCACACGTAGCGGTCCCCTGCCTGGATCAGCTCGATCCGGTAGTCCCGGTCGGGCTCGCGCGGGTCGAGCCGCACGGTGTCGGCAGGCCGCAACGCGCTCTCCGCGACGAGCCGGCCGCCGAGTTCGGGGATCGCGTCGCCCACGTCGGCGTCGGCCATCGGCACCGCATCCGGGGTGCGCAGCACCGTCGAGGCATACCCTTGCCGCCCTTCGACCTTCGCGACGATCGGCCACACGCCCGACTTCACGGTGACGAGGACGTCGTAGCGTTGCGCCATTCCGACGACGATCGTGTCGGCGACGGTGGGCTGCACGTCGAAGCCGTCCGCCGCGACGATCGTGAGTTCGTGCCCGGCGACCGCGAACCGGTACGGGGTCTCCGCCGCCGCGTTGACGATCCGCAGCCGCAACCGCTGTCCCGCCGCGGCGACGACCGGGGCGGGATCGTTCGGGGGACGACCGTTGATCAGGTGCAACGGATACGCGATGTGCTGGGTCATCCCGCCGAGGGGCGCGGAGTCGCCGTGCCCGGCGCTCACCAGCCGCCGGGCGACGTCCGTGTCGCCGGCCGGGTGCGCGCCGGGTGCCGCACTCCCGCCGTGGCCGCCGTGACCGCCGGAGATCGCGGGGTTGAGCGCCGTGAGCACGGCGTCGGGCGTGGTGCCCAGGCCGTCGACCCAGTCGTCGAGAACCAGGACGGCGTCGGCGTCGGCGCCGGTGCGGTCGTCGGGGTCCTCCACGATCAGGGCCCCGAACAGGCCGCGGTCGGCCTGCAGGCCGCTGTGCGAGTGGTACCAGTGGGTGCCGGGGTCCGGGACGACGAAGCTGTAGTCGAACGTCGTGCCCGGTGCGATCGCCGCCTGGGTGACGGGCGCTGCGCCGTCCATGTCGTTGCGGATCCGGATGCCGTGCCAGTGGAGCGTGGTGTCGGCGTCCAGGTCGTTGCGCACCACGGCGTCGAGCCGGTCGCCCTTGCGTACCCGCAGTTCCGGGGCGACGGCGTGCCCGCCGTAGGTCCAGGTATGGACCAGGCGTCCGCCCAGGTCGACGGTGGAGAATCCGGCGGCGAGCGCGAACGACGCCACGGTGCCGTTCCACCCGCGGGCGGCCTCGGCGGCGGCGATCTCCGGATCGGCCGGGGAAATGTAGTCGAGATCGGACGCCGCCGATCGTGTGTCCGAGCCGGCGGCCGCCGGCTGCGTACCGGACGATGCGGTAGCGCAGCCGGCGGCACCGAACCCGAGCGCGCTCATTCCCAGCGCCCCGGCTCCGAGGGAGCCCAGGGCGAGGAATCGGCGCCGGCCCAACCCGTTGTCGGGTTGTCTCATCCGATCACCTCGGGGGTGAGCAGGTCGGTGAAATCCTCGACGTTGCCGCTAATCTCCGCCGAGGAGACCTGTTGCCCGGTCGCGGCGTCGAACCCGACGATGCGCTGTGCCGCCTCGCCCTGACCCTCCGGATTGCCACCGAGGACGTAGAACGTCGCGCCGTCGACGGAGAACGCCATGCTCGCGATGTCGGTCAGCCCCAGGTCCTGCAGGCTCAGCGACCGGATCGGGGCGAGGTTCGCGGCGTCGGACAGCACGATGCGGGCCAGGTCGCCGCCGCGCGCGGAACTGGGATGGATCGGTGAGTCGGTGTAGGCGATCGCGATCCGGGTGCCGGTGTTGTCGATGACGTCGCTCGCGAACCGCCCGTCGGGCTGACCGGCGTTGCCGATCGGCGTCACCGCGCCCTGCGGCAGGCCGTTCGAGAAGTCGAAGACGTACACGTCGCCGTTCTCCCCGACCAGCAGGGCCTTGCGCGCCTCGGCGGCCCACCCGACCTTCCGGGCGCTGACGAAGTCCTCCGGCAGCACCTTCGCCCGGGCGGTCTCGGCCGGCACGCCGTCGTCGCCGACGGAGATCCGGATCAGCTCGCCGGTCTCCTCGCACACGCTGTAGATCTCGTGGTCCACGGTCCAGGTGAACGGTCCGCAGCCGACGATCTGCACGGCCCCGCTCTGCTGCTTCGTCTCGAGGTCCACGACGCGGACGCCGTAGAGCCCGTCGTCCCACGTGACGAAGTACCGCCCGTCGGAGGTGACCGCGTTGGAACCGGGCCGCGAGTGCACGCGCGCGACGTCGGGCAGCAGCGCCTCGGCCGGCTCGAGCAGATTCCCGGAGTAGGTGCTGACGGTGAAGTCCGCGGCCCCCCGCGAGCCGCGGGGGCGCCACACCTCGGCGGCGAGAACGGCCGGATCGGACGGGGTCTCGCCGACGAAGCCGTGGATCACGGGGTCCCAGATGCCGGGGCCGACGACGATGCGGCTGCCGGCGACGCCCGTCTTCGGGTCGAGGACGTTGACGCCGAGCTCGAGCTTGCCGAATCCGCCTGCCACGGCGACGAGCTGGTCACGTCGGATGGGGTCGATCTCGGCGACGTGCAGCGGTTCGGGGATGGTGTCGCCGATCTCCTGGTCGTCGTGGCCGAGCGAGATGCCCTCGCCGGGGGTGCTGAATTCGACGGTGGGATAGGTGACGTCGCCGGCGGTGTTCGCGTCGTCGCCGGACGAGCCGCAGCCGGCGAGGGTGACGAGCAGCGCGAGCGGAACGACGGCCGCGGCGGGACGCACGAGGCGGCGGGAACGCGATGTCATGATCCGGCACCGACCTTCGGGCGGTCGGCGGGACGGGCCTGGCAGTCCTCGCCGATGATGGGGGCCATGGTGCAGGTGTACGACTGGGATTCGTCGGACACGCACCAGATGATCTCCTGGTCGTAGCTGCCCGAGACCGGGTTGTACATAACGGCCTGCATATCGGGCTCGCCGCAGAAGGCGTTGGAGCACGACGGGGCGCCGCAGCAGTCGTAGTAGGCGATCAGGTAGGTCTTGCCGGTGTCGGGGTTGGTGCAGCAGCCCACCCAGAATTCGGCGCCCGGCTTGCTGCCCGGCGCGCACGTGGTCACTCCGCCTCCGTTGCAGGCAGCGCAGGAGGTGCCGTCCATGTTGCACCAGCGCCAGTACTCGCACTCGGCGGGATCCTTGCCGTCGTACACGGGCACGAGCGGTTCCGGGCCGGGCGCGGGGGCGGGTTCCTGCGCGAACGCGGTGCGGGTCACCGGAAGCGAACTGATGAGCGCCACCCCCGACACGCCCATCGTCCAGCGGCCGAGGCGGCTGATCATCGAGCGGCGCGACACCTGTTCCGACATCCGGCGTCCGGTCCGGCTCATGAACGAGCCGCCCTTGCCGGCCATCCAGGCGGCTTGTTCCTTGACGGTCTCCTCGTCGACCGGATACCGGTTCTCGTACATCTCTTCCAACGCATCTCTCCGTTCGTCCAGGGGAAGGCGGGATTCAGGCGCTCGCGGCGGCGCGGGCCTTGGCCTGTTCGTGCAGGTGCTGCAGCGACGGGGTGCCGGTCTCGAGGGCGTTGAGCAGGCTCTCGACCTGGGCCATGTGGTTGCACAGCCCCTTGGCGCGGATCTTGCCGTGCTCGTCGAGGATCACCCCGTAGGGGGTGGTGCCGACCTGGTAGGCGATGCCGACGTCGCGGCCGTCGACGTAGCTCAGTTCGGTGCCGATGTTGCTGCCGGCGAGGAACTGCCGGTGTTCCTCCGGTGTGCCGTCGGAGACGATCACGACGTCGAGGTCCTTCTCCGCCTTGGCCATCGCCCGGATGCCGGGCAGCAGGCTCTTGCAGGTGGAACAGGTGGGCGCCGTGAACAGCAGCAGCTGCGGCCTGTCGCGGTGGCCGCCGACGCCGACGGTGCGGCCCACGTGGTCGGTGAGGCCCCGGAAGGACGGGCCGGCCTGCTCGATCTTCGGACCGGTGTCCATCATGCGGGCCCCGAGGGGGCCGAGCCGGACCTGCACCCGGCCGATCTCGCGGGCCAGCGCGAGGACCATCAGGAACAACACGGCGACCGCCACCACCAGCACGATGATCGCAACGAGAAATATGGTGTCCATCTGTCGTCCCGTCTCGGAAAATGTTGTGGAAGAAATGGTTTCAGGCCCCGTAGCGCGACACGGCAGAGACCGCGCGCAGTTCGATGGACGCGCCGGTCAGGTGCTCGTCGACGGGCCGGCGCCCGACGTGGACCACGGAGCGCAACTGTGCCACCGCGAGCCCGGCGGCGAGCGCGAGCGCCGCGAGCGCGATTGCCGCCACCTGCTGGAGCGCGGCGATCGTCGCGGGTCCGGTGAGGGCCAGCACGATCGACGCGGCGGCGAACGCACCGGCCCGCACGGAGTGGAACCAGCCGATGCGCGGTGCCTCGCCGTGGCCGCCGAACGCGAAGCAGCCGCAGTCGAGCTCGCGCCGGCCCCGCGCGAGGTTCACGGTGAGACCGACGAAGAAGCCGAGGAACAGCACCGCCGCGACAGCCGCGGCGGCACTGCCGGCGACGCCGAGCACCAGCAGGGCACCCACGGCGATCTCCGCGGCGGGCAACACCCGCGCGACCGCCCGTTCCAACACGGGCGGCAGCAGCCGATAGCCGCGGACGACGCGCAGCAGCCCCTCGTGATCGCCGGCCTTCGGCACCCCGGCGAGCAACAACGTCCCGCCGACGAGCGCCGCAACCACCGCCCAGATCATGGTCGTCCCCTTCGCAGTCGAGTGATCGTGCCGGTCAATCGTGCGCACCGGATGCGTCGCGAACGGGTCCTCGGGGAAACGTCCGGGGGCACCGCGAGTGGAACCGGCCGTGGCGGCGCGCCCCATGCGGACACTGCAGGTGGGACACGGTCTCCGGCGCTCGGGGGACCGTGTCCGCACGGGGCACGGGGCCGTGCGGTGGCGCGGGCCACAGCGCCGCGTCGGGCGGATTCCCACTTGCCGTCCACATGTCGTTCGCGGAGGTAACCGTCGCGTAACACCGCGGCGCTACGTTGTCCCTCGCCCTGAGGCGTTTCACCGCCCGAGGTGCCGGCACCGCCGGCTGCACGGACGCACAGACGGGATACGACGATCGTGACAACCGCACTCCGGGCCGCGATTGCCCGCTCACGGGACGCCGAAACCCATCGGGATCCGGTGTATTCGCCGCTGCGCGCCCTCGGCCGCCGTCAGCTCACCCCGATCGATCTGCTCGGCCAGTCCCTGTCGACGATCGCGCCGGCCACCGGGATGGTGTTCATCGCGCTGTGGATGGTGACCCACCGGCCGGGCATCGGCGGTCTGCTGACGATCGCGGGGACCACCGCCGTGGTGGTGCTGGTGGCGCTGTGCATCACGCAGTTCACGCGGCGCCTCGCCGCGGCCGGGTCGCTCTACAGCTTCGTGTTCCAGGGCCTGAGCGCCCGCGCGACCCTCACCACGGGCGCGGCGCTGCTGCTGGGCTATCTCG
This sequence comes from Rhodococcus sp. M8, assembly GCF_015654185.1. Lineage (NCBI taxonomy): Bacteria > Bacillati > Actinomycetota > Actinomycetes > Mycobacteriales > Nocardiaceae > Rhodococcus > Rhodococcus sp. M8. The sequence goes on along the minus strand of NZ_CP064065.1, from coordinate 4,943,617 downwards.
GCATCTCGATCTCGGTGATGTCGCAGGCCGCACAGAGCCTGCTCCGCATCGCAGACCTGCTCGGCATGCACGTGCCCGGCGCCGCGCCGTGGTCGGTCACGATCGGTCTCGTCGCGGTTGCCGTCGCGGTGATCACGGTGCGCGGCGTGCGGTTCGCGACGCGCGCCATCCTGCTCGTCGAGGCGTGCTCGCTCGTGCTCATCGTGGCGCTCATGCTCGGCACCCCGGCCGGTGCGGGCACGGCCACCACCGAACTGCCGGACGCACCCCTGAGCCTCATGCCGTTCCTCGCGATGCTCACCGTGCTGTCGATGGCGGGCTTCGAGAGCGCCGCGTTCTTCGGCCCGGAGGCCAAGCGGCCGTTGGTGACCGTCACTCGCACCGTGCTGATCTCCCCCGTCGTCGTCGGTGTCCTGTTCGTGTTCGCGGCGTGGGCCGCGTTGTCCGGCCACGGCGCCGTCGTCGTCGGCGCGTACTTCGACGGCACGGCGTCCGGCGCGAGCGTCGGTGTGGTGCTCGCGGTGCAGGCGGGCATGACGTGCTCGTGGCTCGCGTCGACCCTGGGGTGCGCGCAGGCGGGTTCCCGGCTGCTGTACTCGATGGGTGTCGAGAGGGTGCTGCCGAGCGCCCTCGCCCGTGTCCACGACCGGTTCCGCACCCCGCACGTGGGCGTGCTCTCCTTCACCGCCGCGGGTTTCGCCGGCGCGTGCCTGTACGCGTCCCTCGCGGGGGCGGATTCGGGGGCGTTCGACGGCGTGGTGGAGATCGGCCTCGTCGTGGCCTACACGCTGGTGGCCGTCGCGTCGCTGCGATTCCTGCACCGCATCGGCGAGCACACCGTCGTGACGCGGGCGGCCGCGCTGTTCGTCTCGGTCCTGGGGATGGGCCTGCTCGGCTACATCGCCGTCGACGGCACCGCGCACGGCGTATGGGTCGTGCCCGCGACACTCTCGGCGGTCGCGGCGTCCGGCACGGTGTGGCAGTACGTGCTGCGCCGGGTCCGGCCGGGCAGCCTGACGACCATCGGTGCGTTCGACTCGGTCGAGACCGGGGACATCCTCCCCGGGGCGGGGACCCTCGTGATCGGCGCGGACGGGCGGCGGCGCATCCTCCCGGACGTCTCGCACCCCGGCGACGACGCCCGTCCCCGCGACGGGAACCCGGGTTGACCGCGCACGTGTCCGTGCACGCGGACGATTCGCACTTCAGCGGACAGCAGCCGCGCGCGGTGCAGAAGGCGCTGGGGATGCTCGAGGCCGTCGCGCAGCTCGGCCCCGGCACGTCCGCGAAGGAGATCGCCAGGTTCGCCGGGGTGCCGCCGACCACCGCGTACCGCATGCTCAACCTGCTCGTGGCCGACGGATTCCTCGTCCGCGTGCCGGACCTGTCCGGCTTCGCGCTGGGTCGTCGCACCGCGGAGCTCGCGCAGGCGGCCGCGGAGACGAGCCCGTCGCCGACGCTGCACGACGTCGTCGAGGAGCTGCGCACCCACACCCGATTCGGGGTGCACGTCGCCTCGTTCGCGGCCGGGCGGCTGCGGTTCGTCGACAAGGACCCCGACCACGAGATCATCGCCATCGGCGTGCTGGCGAAGAACCTGCACGCCAACGCCCTCGGCAAGCTCATGTTGGCGCACCATCCGCACGTGCGTCCCGATCCGGAACTGCGGCGCCTGACCGACCACACGATCTGCGACCACGACGTCCTCGCCGAGGAACTGCGCGCCGTCGCCGCCGCGGGCTACGCGTACGAGGGCGAGGAGTGCCGGACCGGGCGGGCCGCGCTGGCGGTGCCGATCCGGGACCGTTCGGCGTTCGTCGTCGGCGGCCTCTACCTGCAGGGGTCGGCGTCGCGGGTCACCCCGGACGACGCGGTGCTCGTGCGGTTCCTCTTCGACGGCTCGGCACGCCTGTCGGGGCTGCTGTGACGGCGTGAGTCACCGGGTGGGCCGCGGCGGGGTTCGTCACCGGGTGGGCCGCGGCGGGGGTGCGTCGTCCGGGGCGAGGTGCGCACCGATCCGACGGAACAGCGTGTCGGCCTCGTTCCGGTACGCACCGGTGTCGTCGAACGCCGCCGGGTCGAAGGTGACGGCGACGGCGACGGCGATCTTCCGCGACGGCAGGTATGCCTCGACCGCGGCGTACCCACCGAACAACGGGTTCTGCATCAGCCAGTTGCCGGTGACCACCACACCGAGGCCATAGGTGTAGCCCTCGGACTGCGGGAAGCACGTGGGGCAGCCGGGCAGCGCGGTGGTCCGGCCGCGCAGGTCCGTCGACACCATCGCCCGGTACGACTCCGGGGAGAGCAGCGTGCCGGTGCCGACGGCGACCGCGGTGTCGTGCAGGTCGTGGATGTCGGTGGTCTGGACGGCGCCGCGGGTGATGGTCCAGGACGGGTCCCAGAACGTGGATTCCTCGTAGAAGGGTGTCGCGGCGGGGATCCCGAGCGCCTGCCGGCGTTCCGAGCTGAACGCATGCAGCACCGGCTCCGGGATCGCCGGCGTCTGCGACGGCGTCGTGCCGTCCAGCCCGAGCGGGTCGAGTACCTTCTCCTGCAGCAGTTCCGCCACCGGCCGGCCGGTGATCTTCTCGAGGGCCAGGCCGAGGATCACGTAGTTGGTGTGCGCGTAGTTCCAGTTGGTGCCGGGCTCGTAGAAGAGGGGCTGGGACGTGCCGTAGGCGATGAGCTCGTCGGGCGTCCAGTTCCGGAACGGGTCCCGGTAGATCGCATCCGACAGTTCGGGATTCTGCACGTAGTCGGCATAGCCGGAGGTCATCTGGGCGAGCTGCCCGAGGGTGACCCGGTCCGAATTCGGAATGTTGGGCAGCCACGTCGAGACCTTGTCGTCGAGGCGGACCTTCCCCTCGTCGACGAGTTGCAGCAGCAGCGTGGCGACGTAGGAGATGGCCACCGCGCCGTTGCGGAAGTGCATGTCGGTCGTCGCCGGCACGCCGGTGGTGGATTCGCCGTAGGCGCGGGTGAGGATCTCCCTGCCGTCGACGGTGACGCGCACGACCGCCGCCTTCAGGTGCGTCTCCGCCATGGTGTCGCGCACGATCCGGTCCACGGCCTCGGCCTGTGCGGGGTCGGCCGACGAGGCGGTCCCCGATGCGGCCGCGGTATCGGCGGATCCGGACGGCCCGGGCGCGGCATCGTCCGTCGACATGCAGGCGGTCAGGAGGCCGAGTGCGCACAGCACGGACAGGATCCGCCGGTTCAGGGGCATGCCTGATCTTGGCAGATGCGCTCGGCCGGTGCGATCACTCCGGCCCGGCGGCTGTGGTTCGGCGCAGGTCCCGATCGGACCGCAGGCGGGCGGTGAGTTCGGCCCTGCTGCGGACTCCGGTCTTCGTGTAGATCGCCTTGAGGTGATCGTGGACGGTGTTCGGAGTGATACCGCGACGGTCGGCGATCTCGGCGGTCGAGTATCCGGCCATCACCTCGAGGCACACGTCCCGTTCGCGGGCGGTGAGCGCGTATGCGGCGAGCAGCAACTCGGCGAGTTCGAGGCCGGTCGCATGCTCGATGGTGACCACGGTCTGCGGTTCGGCACCGCCCAGCAGCGCGGTGGCCCGCATCAGGATCCACCCGCCGGTGGCGTCGCGGATCCGCGTTCGGAACACACCCGAACCGCTCGCACGCGCCCCGAACGCGGCGGCGCGCACCATGACGGCCAGCCGTCCGGGCGCGATCTCGTCGAATCGGTCCTGCCAGTCGCGGGCGGCCGCTGTGAGCGCGAGCGGCTCACCCGCGGCCCCGGTGAGTACGACCGCCGGACCCGGGTCGCCCAGGCGCGAGGCGGCGGTGGCGCACACGGCGGCGCGGGTCGCCGACGCCACCGCCGGCGCCACCCGCGTGAGGAACTCGACCTCCGAGTCGGTGAAGTCCGCCCCGGACCGAACGAATCCGGCCGCACCCCAGCACAGTCCGCCGATGCGGAAGATCACGCGCAGTTCGTGGTCCAACCCGAGCGGACGCCACACCCCGGCGTGGCGAAGACTGTGGGCCACCTCGTCCGGGGGCAGCTCGGATCCCCGGGCCGCACTGCGGCCGTTGCGGAACAGCTCGGCGAAAGTGCCGGGATCCCGTCCGCGGTACTCGCTCTCAGCGAGCAGCGGCTCGTATTCCGGCGGAACCCGGTCGGGTCCGCTCGTCATGGAACCGATCGTCAGGGACCGGGGATCGATCATCGCCCAGCACGTCAGGTCGCTGCGCACCGTCCGGCCGACGAGTTCGATGGCGCGCCCGTGCACCTGCGTCACATCGGCGCCCGCGGCCGCGAGCGCCACCACCTCGCGGCCCACCTTCTCCGCCCGGATCTCGAGCATGAACCCAGTATGCGCTGGTGGCGGGCCTGTACCCATCCCCGTTTTCGGGGATGGGCCACCGGCCGGGCGGTTCCTAACGTGACAGACATGTCAGACAACATCGAACTCTGCAGGATGGGCGAGGGCCGTCGCCTCACCCTGCCCGACGCAACCGTCACGGTCCTGTCCACCGGTGCACACGCCGGCGGAGCCTACGAGCTCTTCCTCGTCGAGGCCCCGCGCACCGAGCCGGCGCCGCTGCACGCCGAACCGTGGGCCAAGTCGTATCACGTGCTGAGCGGCCGGATCCTGGTCCGTGCCGCAGCGACCGGTCACGAGCTCGCGGCCGGGGACACGATCACCCTCGCGCCGGGAACGGTGAACTCCTTCACCGTCCTGACCGACGCCGCGACCTTCCTGCTGATCGCCGCCGGGACCTCGATGGGCGGCTTCTTCGGCGCGGTCGACGCCCTCGGGCACGAGCGTCCACCGGACGAGACGGGTCGGATTCTCCGAGAGGTCGCCGACCGGTACGGGGTCACGCTCGCAGCGGAGGCAGGTGCGTCGTGATCGTTCTCGCGCAGGTCGCCGCGCTGGTCGGCGCGGCCGTGCATCTGCTCGCCTTCGTGTGGGAGACGCTGCTGTTCCGGCGGCCGTCGATACACGAAGACCTGTTCCGCATCCCCACCGGCGACGTCGCAGCGGTGCGGATGTGGGCGTTCAACGTCGGCTTCTACAACCTGTTCCTCGGCACCGGCGCGCTGATGGGGGTGGCCCTGTGGCGGGCCGGCGAGGACACGGTCGGACGCGCGCTCGTGCTCTACACGTGTTCATTCATGCTGCTCGCCGGGATCGCCCTGTTCGTCTCGGACCGCATGGCCATGAGCCGGCCCCGCGGCGCCGGGCTCGGGGGTGCCGCGGCGCAGTGCACGCCACCGGCGATCGCGCTGATCGCGCTCGCGGTGGCCTGATCCGCTACTCCTGCGCGGCGACGTACCGCCCCAGCGCCGCGGCGCGGTCGGCCGGTGACCGGCGCGGGCAGCTCGTGCACTTGCCGCTGTCGGTCGCCCGGTAGATCAGGCAGCAGGAGCTGCGTCGCACGAAGCGTCGCCCGTCCGCCGGCTCCGGCGATCCGGGAGCTGCCGCCGTGACGCTCCCGGTGGGATCGACGTCGACGAAACGCGGTGGCAGCAGCGGCGGCCGCGACAGCGCGGCGGCGAGGGTGCACCCGTCGTCGACGCGGTGGGCGGCACGCCCGGCGTCGAGGGCACGGTTGGCGATCGAGTCGGACGCGACGGCCCACAACGCCCGCGCCGGCGCACCCGACACCCGCGCGAGCGGCGCGATGATCGCCGACAGCGCCGGCACGAGAGCGCGCGCAAAGGCATCGCGCCCGGGCAGCAGGCGCGAGGAACGCACCGCGCCGAGGTAGCCGTCCTCCCGCAGCACGCAGCGCAACCGGGCCGGGTCGGGATCGGGAGCGTGGCCGGTGGCCAGGAGCATCGCGACGGGTCCGGCCACCAGGGTCGAACTGGCCGAGTACCACCAGAGCGTGCCGTTGACCCGAGGGTCGCTGCAGTCCCACCTGCGGCCGGTGTCGGATACCCGTCCGGCCAGCCACTGCGGATCGGTCGTCACCGTGCCCGGAAGGACGGCGGTCCCGAGGTCGACGGTGTGCGCGAAGTCGCCGAGCAGGGTTCGGGCCGCGGCGTAGGCACGCGCCGCGGCGTCGGCGTACCCGTCAGGCATCGGCGAGCCCCCAGACCTCGAGCGTGCGTCGTCCGTCGCCGTCCACAGCCACCCGGCCACGAACTCCGAAGACCCCCGCCAGCACGGCGGGATGCAGGACGTCTTCCGGGGTTCCCGCAGCGACCACCGATCCGTGGTCCAGCACCGCCATGCGATCGCAGTACGCGGTCGCCAGCCGCAGGTCGTGCAGCGTCACCAGCACGGCGAGCCCGTCCGTGGCGAGGCTGCGCAGCAACTCCAGCACGGTCAGCTGGTGGCGCAGGTCGAGATGATTCGTCGGCTCGTCGAGCAGGAGCACGCGGGGTTGCTGGGCCAGGGCCCGGGCTATGGACACACGTTGGCGTTCCCCACCGGACAGGGCGAGCACGTCGCGATCGGCGAGGTGCAGCAGCCCGAGCCGGCCGAGCACATCCTCGACGACCATCCGGTCGTCGTCACCGAAGGGTTCGAGCCATCCCCGCCGGGCGGTGCGTCCCAGCTGCACCGATTCGCGCACGGTCGTCCCACCGAGCGAGACCGGCTCCTGGACGCCGACCCCGACCAGGCGCGCGAGGGTGCGGCGCTTCAGGTCCGTGACGTCCTCGTCGCCGACGGTGATCGCGCCGGCCCCGACCCGCACCGCGCGGTAACAGGCGCGCAGCAGGGTCGTCTTGCCGCTGCCGTTGGGCCCGACGAGGGCGAGCACCCGGCCCGGGGCCACGTCGAGGTCCACCCCGTCGAGTACGGTGCGTTCGCCCAGCCGCGCGCGGACCCCGGTGGCGCGCAGGCGGGTCATCGTGCCCGCCCGTAGCTGCGCCACAGCATGACGAGGAAGGCGGGCGCACCGAGCAGACCGGTGACGACCCCCACCGGCAGCTCGGTCGAGCCGCTGACCGAACGGGCGACCATGTCGGCCAGGACCAGCGCGAGCGCCCCGGCCACCGCCGCCACGGGTATCAGCCGGACGGTGTTGCGGCCGACGAGATGGCCGGCGATGTGCGGGATCAGCAGTCCGATGAATCCGACGGTCCCCGAGACGGCCACCGCCGCGGCGGTGAGCAGAGAGACCGCCAGCAGGATCAGGATGCGGAACCGCCGCACGTCCATTCCCAGGGCGGTCGCCCCGTCGTCGCCGACGAGCAGCAGGTTCAGCTGCCGGCCGCACAGCAGGACGCCGCCGCCGACGGTGAGCAGGACCAGCGCCGGCGCGGCGAGCATCGACCACGTCGCATCCCCGAATCCTCCTGCCAGCCAACGTATCACCGTACCGATCTGACGGTCGTCACCCAGGACCAGCAGGGTGAAGGTGGTCGCCGCGGAGAACACCATCGACATCGCCACGCCGACGAGGACGATCGCGGTGACGGCATGGGCGCGCAGACTCACCGCGATCGCGCCGGCGAGCGGAAACAGGGCTCCGAGGAAGGCCGCGAACGGCAGGGTGAAGGCTCCGAGTGCGCCGCTGCCGACACCCAGGACCGTCACCAGCACCACCCCGAACCCGGCACCGGAGGACACGCCCAACAGGTAGGGGTCGGCCAGCGGGTTGCGGGTCACCGCCTGCGCCACCACCCCGGCGATCGCGAGCGCGGCACCGACGACGGCGGCCGTCAACGCCCGGGGCAGGCGTGATTCGACGACGATCGCTTCCCGCGCCGCGGTCCACCACGGCGTGAAGGCCCCCGGTGCGAGGCGGTGCGCGACGATCGCCCACACGTCGCCGAAGGGGATGTTCACCGTGCCCAGCGACACGGCGCCCGCCAGCGCCAGCACGAGTGCGGCGAGCAGCGGCGGCAGGATCAGCCACAGCGAACGACGCGCCGCGCCCCCGTCCCGTCCCCGCGCGGCCGGCGCCGCGGCGCCGGCGTGCGGCGCCGATGCGTCGGCCAGGGTACCGGCGGGGGTCATTCCGGATCCGTGAACGCGGCCGGGTGCAGTCCGCGGGCGATCGTCGCGACCGAGTCGACCATGCGCGAGCTCTCGAAGAAGTCGTCGAGCGGCACGACGACGAAACGATCGTTGCGCACGGCGGGCGTGGTGGCCACGATCGGCTGGTTCTTCAGATAGGCGATCTTGTCCTCCGCGCTGGTCGCGCCGTAGTCGAGTACGACGATCGCCTCGGGTGCGCGCTCGCCGACGACCTCCCAGCCGGTGGTGAAGTACGGTTTCGGGCCTTCGGCGGTGATGTTGTCGGCGCCGGCGTATTCGGCGATGAGGTTGCCGATGCCCACGCCGCCGACCGAGAGCGGCTCGGCTTCGCCCGAGTCGTAGAAGAAGGTGCGCACCGGCGCGACGGCGGCCTGCTCCAGGCGGGCGCGTACCGCGTCGAGTTCCGCGGTGATCGATTCGGTCAGGGCCGCGGCCTGTTCCTCGGTACCGAGGAGGGCGCCGAGTTGGGCGAAGTCGTTCTCCAGCAACGCGATATCGGAGAAGCCGGCACCGCAGTACTCGGAGAACAGGAACGTGCGGATACCCGCCTGCTCGAGTGCGTCCCGCCCGCGTCCGGTCTTGTCGTCGAATGCGCTGCGCATCCCGCCGACGACCAGATCCGGGTCGAGGTCGCGGATCTGCTCGTACGTGGGGTACTCGGCAGCCAGCGACGGAATCGCCCGGAACTGCTCGGCCGTCTCGGGCAGCGGGTCGTCCTTCTCGCCGTAGCCCATACCGACGATGCGATCCCCCACGCCCATCTGGATCAGGGTTTCGGTGACGTGGTCGTTCATCGACACGATCCGCTGCGGGGGCGCGTCGTAGGTCGCGGTGCGTCCGCAGTTGGTGATCGTCACCGGTTCACCGAAGGCCGCGGCCGGCGGGGTGGCGCCGGTGTCTGCGCCCCGCGAGCAACCCGACAGGGCCGTGGTGGCGACGGTCAGGGCGGCGAGAACCGCGGCGGCGTCTCGCACGGGACGGCGGAAGTCGACGGGCATGGGACCTCGTGCTCTGCTCAGGTGGCACGAGGCAGACTCCGGCACGGCAGCGACCCCGGACAGCGGGCACCGGCTACCCTGCTGGACTCCATCTCGTAGACCACGACGAAATACCGGAGTCGCGCACCCCCGTGCAGGCGATCGGGCTCACCGTCGGATGGACGGCCTACCGTTGCGGGTCAGCGCCGGACTCGGACCGGACTTTCCCTGCACGGGCGTCAGCAACGCTGCGGCCATTATGCATGTCGGCGGCCGGCCCGCATCGCAGGGTCGGCCACCGGTGCGCGGGTCCGTCGGGACGGCCACCCGGAGCGCCGTTCCATCGTCCGCCGCCGTCCCCCGGTTTTCACCCTCACTTTCACCCCGTTCGCGACCTCGGCTCCGGAACCGCGGCGATCCCCGGTGCGTTCCGATTGATGGTGGCTGTCGAACGGACTGCGCCCTCGTGCGGCCGGGGCGTCGCCACCGGCCCCTCTTCCGAGGGGCAACGCGCCGGAACGTCGGGTGATGCGGCGGACCGGCGGGGCCGGTCACCGCGCAGGGGGGCGGTGACCGGCATCCGGGCGCGTGCGGGCCGGCACACTCGGGCGGATCACCGTACTGCCACGCCGCTGCCTCGCCCGCGGTGCCCCGGAACCGGGACCGACGACGCCGACTCCACGAAACCCAGAGTTCAAAATGCGGCCATCTGCCGGAGACCCGCCGCCGCGACACTGGAGGCACAAGGTGTCAACGACGGACGGGGAAACACTGATATGTCCGAGAACATCGCCCACCGACCCGACCCCCCTCTTCGCTCTGCCGGCCGCGACGATTCCGGCGGCGCCCCACTCGATACGCCTCGAGGAGCCGGCCCCGATCCGTCCGGCCTCCGGCCTGCGTCCCCGCGTGGGCACCGTCCTCGGCACGGTCGTCTCCGCGGGGGCCGTCGCCACCATGGTGACCGGCTTCGTGGCGGTCGGTACCGTCGCCACGGTGTCCGGCCTGGTCTCGGCCGTCCGGCTCGGACCCTGACCGGCTCGGCGAACCCCTCAGTCGCCGAACTGCACGCTGTCGACGACGACGTCGGACCCGAACAGTTCGCGGGCGCGGACCAGAGCCGCGTCGCGCACCTCCGGCTCCGACAGCGTCGTGGGCAACGCCAGGGTCAGCAGCACGGAACGACCGTCGGACCTCGGCTGTGCCCTGACACGGCACACCCAGTCCACCGTTCCGCCCTCCCGGCGCAGCGCCAGCTCGGTGCGCGCGACGTCGCGCGCGAAGCAGGGCAGCGCGGGATCGGTCGTGCGTTCGAGCTGGGCCACGAGATCCTCGAGGCGATCGGTGCGCCATTGGCGCAACCCGGCCATCCGCGGTTCGACGTTCATCTCGGCACCCTTCGACGCCGGCGACCGTCGGGTGCGCTCGCGGCGGCATGCGGGTCCGAGGTCTGCGGCGTCAGCGAAAACTGACTACTACCGAGACCATCGCGCCGCGAGCGCGCGGCGTTTCATGAGCCCGGCAACAGGCTGCGCTTCATGAGCCCGGCAACAGGCTGCGCTTCATGAGCCCGGCAACAGGCTGCGCAGCGCCGGTAGCAGTTCCTGTTCGGCCCACCGGATGAACGGCCCCTGCCGGTCACCTCCGATCTGGACGAGGGCGACCTCCGTGAATCCCGCGTCGACGAACGGCCGGATCTTGTCCACGTACTCGTCGATGTCGTCGCCGCACGGCAGTTGCGCCCCGACCTGCTCGGGCGTCACGAACCGGGTGGCCGCCGCGAACGAGGACGGCGCGGGCAGGTCCGGGTTGACCTTCCAGCCGAGGCCGAACCATCGGAACTGCTCGTGCGCCCGCTGCACCGCCGCGTCGCGGTCGGTGTCGTAGGAGACGGCGATCTGCCCGACTCGCGGTTTGCCCGCTCCCCCGGCCTCGTCGAACATCCGGGTCAGCTCCGGCTCGGGTTCGGTCGCCACCATCAGGTCGGCCTTCTCCCCAGCGAGGGCGCACGACTGCGAACCGGACACGGCGATGCCGATCGGCACCCGGGTCTCGGGCAGGTCGTACAGGTGCGCGGACTCGACGTCGAAGTAGTCGCCGCGGAAGTTCACGTTGCCGCCGTCGAACAGCGCCGAAATGATCTCCACGGCCTCGGCGAGCATCTCGTGACGGGTGCCCACCGCGGGCCAGCCCTTGCCGACGACGTGTTCGTTGAGGTTCTCGCCCGCGCCCAGGCCGAGGCGGAACCGGCCCCCGGACAGGATCTGCATCGTCGCCGCCTTCTGCGCCACCACCGCCGGGTGGTACCGCAGGATCGGGCAGGTCACGTAGGTCATGAGCGGGATCTGCTCGGTGGCCTGGGCCGCGGCACCAAGGATGGACCACGCGTAGCCGGAATGCCCCTGTTCCTCCAGCCACGGGTTGTAGTGGTCACTGATCACCGAGAAGTCGAAGCCGGCCTTCTCCGCCATCTGCACGTCGCGGACGAGGTGGTCCGGCCGGGACTGCTCGCAGAGCATGGTGTAGCCGAAGTCGGTCACTGTTCGTTTCCTCCCGTGGTCCGTGCCGGGCGCCCCGCCGATGCCGGCGATCCGTCCTTCGGGATACCCACCGGTCGCCTCGGTACACGACCGTCACGGTAAGGAGGGGCCGCCGAGATGCCGGCTGCGCATCTCGGCGGGTACGGGTGTCTCGTTGCGGCGGGCCGGGCCGGCTCGCCGCAACGAGGGGTCGACCCGGTGTCAGACGAGGCAGACCACGAACAGCGGCACTCCGACGACCGGAACGAAGAGCAACGGAACGCACACGACACCGAACGGGCCGAGGACCGCCGGCTGGACGGATTCCGCGATCGGGGCAGGCGCGGTGGGGATGGCGGGGGCCGCTGTCGCGGCACCGGTGCCGAGGGCGATCATGGGGGCCATGGCGGTCGCCGCTACCGCCGCGCGAAACGTAGTCCTGCTCATGGTGTTTCTCCTCGCGTCGCGTGCCGCGACCGGTACGCGCCCACGGCACGGAAATGGATCGGCTGTATATCAGCATCGCCGACGAACCCGACGCCGGGCGACGGGGAAAACCCTGCATCGCGACGACTCGGGCATGGCCACGTACCGACGGGTCTCGTTTCGGTCGAGGCCGGCCCCGATGCTTCCATTTCGGTTGAGAAGAGGGCGCCGGCCCCCGCCCGGGGGCTACGGTGAAGCTGTGCTGTTCGGGCGGGGACCGGAATGCGCACGCATCGATCGGCTGCTTGCCGCACTCCGGCAGGGAGCGGGTGGAGCAGTGGTGCTGAGCGGGGAAGCGGGAATCGGCAAGACCGCCCTCCTCGACTACGCCCGCGAGCATGCTTTCGGGCTCGGGGTGCTGTCGGTGACGGGTGCGGAAGCCGAGGCCCCGATCCCCTTCGCGGCGCTCGAACGCCTGCTGGCGCCGGTGCCGGGGCCCATTGCGTCGCCGCCCAGGGTGCGCCCGTTGTGCGGCTCCACCGCGCACGAAATTCCCGGGCCGGAGGACCGATTCGCGATCTACGCCGGATTCTTCCGGGTTCTGACAGCGGCCGCACGCAGCGCGGCACTGCTGGTGGTGATCGACGATGCACAGTGGCTGGACCGGCCGACCCTGGACGCCGTCGCCTTCGCCGCTCGGCGGCTCACCACCGAGCGGATCGGGATTCTGGTCGCCACCCGCGAGCCGCAGGGTCCGGCCGGCGTCGAGACGTCGGTGGTGCGGGGTCTCGACGACGAGGCGGCCGGTCAGCTGCTGGCCGCCCTCCTGGGCCGGCGCCCGCCGGACGACGTGGTGGCGGCGGCGGCCGCACAGGTCGGGGGCAACCCGTCGGCGCTGCTGGAGCTGGCGGGCACTCTCTCGTGTGACGAACTCACCGGAACCCGTCCGCTGCGCCTCCCGGTACGCGCCGGGTCGGCCGCGACCCGCATCTTCGGTGCGCGCATCGCCGCGCTCGACGACGCGACACGCCGAGCCCTCCAGGTCGCGGCGGTGGCGGCCGACGACGGGTTGCCGGTGGTGTCCGCCGTCCTGGCGCACCTGGGGATCGCCGGCGGTGCCCTGGGAACGCTCGAGGACACCGGGTTGACGTCGTTCGCGGGCGGCCGGTTGTCCTTTCCGCATCCGTTGATCCGCAGCGCCGCGGTATCCGATCTCCCGCCGACGCGGCGGCGGTCGCTGCACCGCGCAGTGGCCGAGATGCTCACCGATCCGGCGCAGCAGGACCGACGTGCGTGGCACCTGACCGAAGCCACCCTCGCCCCGGACGAGGGCACCGCCCGGGAACTGGAGCAGTCCGCGCGGCTGACGTCGGAACGGCGCGGGTACGCGGCCGCCGCGGTCGTCATGGAGCAGGCTGCCGCGTTCTCCGCCGACGAGGCGGGTACGGCCCGGCGTCTCTGCGCGGCGGCCGACGCGGCCCGGCGCGCGGGCCGCAGCACGACCGCGCTGCGGCTGCTGGACCGATCCGACGACCACACCACCGATCCGGCCCTGCGGGCCGCCAGCGCCGGCGTCCGCGGACGGGTCGAACTCCACACCGGCGCAGCGTGTATCGCACGCCGGGTGTGGGAGACGGGCGCCGCGGACATCGGTCGACGAGACCCGGCGCGAGGCGCCCACCTGTTGGCCATGGCGGCCGAGGGAGCACTCGTCGCCGGCGAGCCCGAGGGGGCACTGCGGCTCGCTCGCCGGGCGATCCGGTCGGCGCCGCCCCGGGACACCGACACGACGCTCCTCGGCTCGCTCGTCATCGGCAGCGCGTTGTCGTTGTCCGGCAACCCCTCCGACGGGATGCGCTGGCTGCAGGATGCGGCGGCGCTCGCGCGGTGGGGCACCGACGCCGACGTCGAATGGGTCCTGTTCGCGGAGCTGGGCGCGGTGGCCTGGCACGGGGAGGACGGCGATCCGCGGCAGGTGCTCGACCCGCTGGTCCACCGGCTCCGGGCCGAGGGCGCCTGGGGGCAGTTGCCCCTGGCGCTGTACGTCACGGCGCTGGCCGACAGCCGCCTCGGACGCCTGCACTCCGGTCGTCGCGCGGCCACCGAGGCCGTCGAACTCGCCACCCGCACAGGTGATTTGCTCGCGCTCTGCGCGGCGCTCGGATGCCTGGCGGAACTCGAGGCGCAACTCGGTGACGAACAGGCCTGCCGGGCGCACGCCGCCGACTCGTTGCGGATCCGCGAGAGGACCCGTCTGGGCGAGATGCATCGCGACGCCCTGGACGGACTCGGGCTGCTGGAACTGAGCCTGAATCGGCCCGACCGTGCCGTCGACCATCTGGAGGAGGCCAACCGGCGACCGTCCGGGTACGCGGACGGTCTCCTCGTCGCGCGAGCGTCGTCCGCAGACCTGATCGAAGCGTACGTCCGAACAGGACGCGACGTGCCGGACGCGGTTCGCGAACAGTTGCGGCTGCTCACGGAACTCGCGCTGCCCGATGCCCTCGGAGCCCTGATCTGCCGCGGCCGGGCACTGATCGGCGACGACGCGGAGTACGACACCTGGTTCACCAAAGCCCTGCAACTACACGCACGCTCGCCGTCCCCGTTCGACACCGCCCGGACCGCGCTGTGCTACGGCGAACGGTTGCGCCGCGCCGGGCGCCGGCGCGACGCCCGCAAGCATCTGGAGGTGGCGTTCGACGCGTTCCGGCACATCGGGGCCCGCACGTGGGCCGCACAGGCCGCGACGGAACTGGGCGCCGTCGGCCGGCCGGTCGACGCGCCCGCCGCAGCCGCGGGACACCGGCTCACCCCGCAGGAACTCCAGGTGGCCCGGCTCGCCGCCCGCGGCGGCACCAACCGTGAGATCGCCGAGCAGCTCTTCCTCAGCGTCAAGACCATCGAAATGCATCTGGGACGGCTGTACCGGAAGCTCGGCATCCGGTCCCGCACCCAGCTGGCGAACTATCTGCGCGACAACGTCCTCGCCTGAGCATCCGACTCCCAGGACGATTGTCGCATCGGAATAGGTTGGGATTTCAGTCGATTCGATGCCATCTGAGAGTGCAATGCGTCCAGGAATGCCACCGCGGCGGGCGCGGGGTTGAAGTCGCTCCAGGCGAGGTATTCGACTCGGGTCGGCCCGTCGCTGACGGGCACCTGGACCAGGTTCGGGTTCGAGGGGACGAAGGCGGGGGGCAGCAGTGCGACGGCGAGGCCCTGTTTCACGAGGTCGAGGATCAGATCGGTAGACATCGATTCGAAGGTCACCTCGCGCCGGAGTTCGGCGGCATCGAAGGCCCGGTCGCTCTGTGCGCGTCCCTGCGTCCCGGCGGGAAAATCCGCGAAGGTCTCGTCTGCCAGATCGCGTAGGCGCAGGCGGCGCCGCCCCGACAGTCGATGATCAGCGGCGAGGACGGCAACGAGACGTTCGCGGGCCAACTCGATGAACCGGACACGGTGAGGGGTGGTCGCGTCAGGCAGGCCCAGCACGGCGATGTCGACCTCGCCCGCGCGGATCGCGGTCATGAGTTCGTCGCTGCCGCCGTTTCGAAGCGCGATGCTCACCGCCGGGTGAGCGCGGTGGAATTCGCCCAGCGCAGTGGGAATGTCGATGGCGGTCACGGTGGGGATGACACCGATCGTCAACGGGCCACGGATCTGCCCTACGGTCGCTGCCGCGTCGGCGGCAGCACGCTCGGCGGCCTCCAGACTCGCCCGCGCCGCGGGCAGGAACGCCGCCCCGGCATCAGTGAGCTCGACCCGACGGCTGGTCCGGGCGAACAGCGGCACGCCCAGCTCTTGTTCGAGCGCCTTGATCTGGTGACTGAGCGCCGATTGGACGACGAAGCACTGCTCGGCCGCTCGGGTGAAGTTCTTCTTCTCTGCCACGGCGAGCACATACCGCAGTTGCTGCAACTCCATCCATCTATCGTGCATCGCGATCGTTGTGATGAAAAGCATGTGTTGGACTCATCAACCGAAAGGGCACGACAGTGGTGGGGTGACTACGACGACCACTTCTCCGCCCACGTCACCCGGCCCGGTGACGAATCGTGCGGCGCTCACCGCGGCGACCGCCGTGGCCCCGGTGGTGTGGGGCACGACCTACCTCGTCACCACCGAACTGCTGCCGCCTGACCACCCCCTGTTCGCCGCGCTCATGCGCGCTCTGCCCGCAGGCGCACTCGGCCTCCTGCTCTCCCGCACGCTTCCGCGCGGGGCATGGTGGTGGAAGGCCGCGGTGCTGGGCGCCTTGAACATCGGCCTGTTCTTCCCGCTGCTGTTCCTCGCCGCGGAACGACTGCCCGGCGGAGTGGCCGCCACTCTCGGGGCGACCCAGCCGATCCTCGTCGCCGTCCTCGCCGTGATCGTTCTGTCCGAACGCCTCTCGCTCTGGCGCCTGGGCTGGGGCGTCGTCGGCGTGATCGGGGTGGGGCTGGTGGTGCTGGGCCCCGGAGCGATGTTCGACCCCGTCGGCATCATCGCCGGTCTGGCCGGTGCCGCTGCGATGGGAACCGGCGTCGTTCTCACCAAACGGTGGGGCCGGCCCGAGGAAGTCAGCGCGATCGGCTTCGCAGGCTGGCAGCTCACCGCCGGCGGCCTGGTGCTGCTGGCTCCGACGCTGTTGTTCGAGGGGATTCCCAGCCGAATCGGCGCCCCCGCCGTGGCGGGCTACCTCTGGCTCGGCATCGTCGGCGGGCTTCTTGCCTATTCCCTCTGGTTCAACGGCCTGCGCACCCTGCCGGTCACCGCGACGGCTCTGCTCGGACTGCTCTCCCCACTCGTGGCCGCCGTCCTCGGCGTCGTCGTGGCAGGAGAAACCCTCAGCGCACTCCAACGTGTCGGCTTCGCGTTCGCCCTCGCAGCGCTGGGCGCCGGACAGGTCATCCCTCGTCCCCGTACGAGGAAAGGACTCCCGTCGTGAACATCACCGTCATCGGCGCCACCGGCATGGTCGGCTCGCGCCTCGTCACCGAAGCCGCCGCCCGCGGGCACCGCGTCACCGCCGCCGCCCGGCACCCCGGTACACACCCGGCCCCTGCCGTCACTCCCCTCGCCGTCGATGCCGGCGCACCCGGGCAACTCGAGGCCGCACTCGCCGACGCCCACGCCGCGATCCTCGCCGTCCGTGCCGCTCCCGGCCAGGAGCAGACAATCGCACCGCTGACCACCGCAGTTCTGGACGCGGCAGGCCGGGCCGGCGCCCGTCTACTCGTCATCGGCGGGGCCGGGCCCCTACGCTCACCGCACAAGGGCGACCTGTCGGTCATCGACGATCCGAACTATGTGCCGATCGAATGGCGAGCGATCGCCGACGCCAGCGCCACCCAACTCCGCACCTGCGTCCAGCACCCGAACCACCGCTGGACCTATCTCAGCCCGCCCGCGATCCTCGAACCCGGTACCCGCACCGGCACGTACCGCCGGGGAACCACCACCCTGCTCACCGAGCCGGACGGCACCTCCCGCATCACCGCAGAGGACCTCGCCGTGGCCGCCCTGGACGAAATCGAGCGCCCCGGCACCGACCGGCACTTCACCGTTGCGCAGAACTCCACTGTTCACGCCGCCACATCAACGTCAGGGGTCAGGAGGGGCTGACAGCCCCGATTTACGGCGCGCGCACTCTTCAACCGTCATCGGCGGTGCCGGCGCGCCGCCGACGAGTCCGCCCAGTGCTCCCACGCCGACTGACGCGTCATCCCCACCAGCTCCCCCACCTGCGCCCACGAGGCACCCTCGGCGCGCAGGCGCCGTACCCCCTCGTCCACCACTTCGGTCAGGGCCTGCTGTTCGGCCGCCAACCGGTCGAGCTGCTCGAGCGCATCGAGCACCGCCGCCTTCGCCGACACCCGATAGATGTGGCGCACCCACTCCTCCTCGAGCTTTTCCCGCGTCAGGCGCCCCGGACGCAACGCCTCGCCCGAACCGACCCGCACCGCCGTGCTGCCCAGCCAGTCACAATGCAGACACTCCGCCCGCCACGCGCACGCCCCCACCGCAACCCCGCCGGCGATCGGCACCGGCCGCCCCGCCTCGTCCTCGATCCGGATCGTGCCGACGTACGGCCCCTCCCCGGGTACCAGCAACTCCCACTCCGGCAACCGCCTCGCCATGTCGTCAGGCTCCACCCATCACGCAGGCGCCGTCAACCACACCCCGTGCCGGGTGCTGCGCGACGGGGACGGCAGGCAGGCGCTTTCGAACGTCGATCGACCACTCGCGGAGTCCACGGGCAGCTGCGGACGAAGGCGGATCGGATTTCGGGTTCGCTTCCGTCCGGTACGCGGCACGGGCACACTCACTGCATGGACTGCTCGGGGGACCCCCGTTCCGGGACCGTCCGATGACCGGATTGCCTCCGGCATCGGAGGCCCGGTATCCCGGATTCGACGATATCGAGATCGGCGATCTCGTCCGTCGCACCGGGGTCAAGTGGGCACGTGCCGTCCGCGCGGGCGCCCTGCCGGCCTGGGTGGCCGACATGGACTTCCCGATCGCCCCCGAGATCCGGGACGCGCTGTGCGAGTCGGCCCGGTCGGGAGAACTCGGCTACCCCGATTGGCTCGGCGGTACCCCGCTGCGTGCGGAGTTCGCCCGGCGGATGCAGTCCCGATACGGATGGACGGTCGACCCCGCCGACGTCCGGGAGCAGACCGATCTCATCCAGGCCCTGCAACTGATCCTGCACCTGCACACCGAGCGCGGCGACGCCGTCGTGATCCAGACTCCGAACTACCCGCCGTTCCTCGCCACCATCGCGGCCATGGGCCGCAGGACGGTCGAATTCCCGTTCGCCGACACACAGGACGGGTGGCGGCTCGACTTCGAGACGCTCAGGGCGTCGCTCGCCGCCGAGCGCCCGAAAGTGCTCGTCCTGGTCGATCCGCACAACCCGACCGGACGCGTCCACACCCGTTCCGAACTCACCCGCATCGCCGAACTGGCCGTCGAGTTCGACCTTCTCGTCGTCAGCGACGAGATTCATGCGGAGCTGATCTACGCGCCGCACCGGCACATCCCGTTCGCGTCGATCAGTCCGGAGGCGGCAGCTCGGACGATCACCGTCACGTCGGCCGGAAAGGCCTTCAACATCGCCGGACTGCGCTGCGCCGTCGCGCACTACGGGTCGAAGCAGTTGCTCGCCGTGCGGGACGGCGAACCGCCCGACCTGTACGGAACCGTATCGACCCCGGCGGTGCTCGGCACACTGGCCGCATGGCAACGCTGCCAGAGCTGGCAGGACACGCTGCTCCGAGTGCTCGACCGCAACCGGCGACGTGTCGACACGGTCCTGCGCGAGCACCTGCCGGAAGCCCGCCACCATCTGCCGGAAGCCACCTACCTCAGCTGGGTCGATGTCTCGGCCGCACCCGTCGACGATCCGATCCGCCGGATCCGGGACCTCGGCCGGGTGCTGGTCGACGGCGGCAGACCCTTCGGAAGCGCGGCAGCGGGATTCGTGCGGATCAACTTCGCCACGTCGGCGGCTGTCCTCGAGCACATCCTCGACGGCATCTCGGCGGCGATGCGCGGGCGACGAGCCGTCTCACCGCTGACGGAGTTCCTCGGAACCTGATCCGCCCCGGTCCTCCGGCACCTCCCGATCGAGTTCGTCGAGCCAGATGCGCGCGGACGCGTCGGAGGGCGCACGCCAGTCCCCGCGCGGTGAGAGGGACCCCCCGGCGGCGACCTTCGGCCCGTTCGGCATCGCGGACCGCTTGAACTGGCTGAAGGCGAAGAACCGCTGGACGAACACACCCAGCCACCGCCGGATCTCGGGCAGGTCGTACTCGCGGCGGGCGTGCCCGGGATGGCCGGACGGCCAGTCCCCGGCGCCGGCCTCGTGCCAGGCCTGCCATGCGAGGTAGGCGATCTTCGACGGCCGGAACCCGAAGCGCAGCACCTGGAACAGGAAGAAGTCGTGCAGGTCGTAGGGACCGATCGTGGCCTGGGTGCTCTGCGGCGTCTCCCCCTCCTCGACGGGGACGAGCTCGGGACTGATCTCGGTGCCCAGCACGGCCTCGAGGGTGGCGCCGACCTCGTCGTCGAATTGCCCGGACGAGACGACCCAGCGGATCAGATGCTGGATGAGCGTCTTCGGCACCCCGGCGTTGACGTTGTAGTGCGACATCTGGTCCCCGACGCCGTACGTGGACCAGCCCAGCGCGATCTCCGACAGGTCGCCCGTCCCGAGCACCAGGCCGCCGCGCTGGTTCGCGGCCCGGAACAGATAGTCGGTGCGCAGCCCGGCCTGGATGTTCTCGAACGTGATGTCGTAGACCCGCTCGCCGCGCGCAAACGGGTGACCCAGGTCCTCCAGCATCACGCGCGCGGCACGGGTGATGTCGATTTCCTCGAGCGTCACCCCGAGCGAGTGGCACAGCCGGCGGGCGTTCTCCCGGGTCCGGTCGCTCGTCGCGAACCCCGGGAGGGTGAAGGCGAGCACGTCCTCGCGCGGACGGCCGAGGCGGTCCATCGCCTTGACGGCGACGATGAGCGCGTGCGTGGAGTCCAGTCCGCCCGACACGCCGATCACGACCTTCGGACCGCCCCGCGTCGGACCACTCAGCGCACGCAGGCGCTGCTCGAGCCCGGCGACCTGGATGTTGTACGCCTCGTAGCAGTCGTGCTCAAGGCGGGCCGGATCGGACGGCACGAAGGGGTATCGCTCCACCCGGCGCCGCAGCCCGATGTCGGTGAGCGGAGGCGCGAGGGTGAACGCGATACGGCGGAACGCGTCGAGGCGGGCCGCGTGATGACGCCGATTGTCGTCGAAGGTGCCCATGCGGGTGCGCTCGTTGCGCAACAGTTCGAGGTCGACGTCGGCCACCGCGTGCTGTTCGCCGCGCGGGAACCGCTCGGTCTCGGCGAGCAGCATCCCGTTCTCGTACACCATCGCCTGCCCGTCCCAGGACAGGTCGGTGGTGGACTCCCCCGATCCCGCCGCGCAGTACACGTAGGCGGCCAGGCACCGCGACGACGCCGAGCGAGCCAGCAGGTGACGGTCCTCGGCGCGGCCGACGGTGATCGGGCTGCCCGACAGGTTCGCCAGCACCGTCGCGCCGGCCAGGGCGGCCTCCGCGCTGGGCGGGATGGGGACCCACATGTCCTCGCAGATCTCCACGTGGAGCACCAGACCGGGAACGTCGGTGGCCTCGAACAGCAGATCGGGACCGAACGGTGCGTCGTGACCGGCGACCCGGACCGTGCCGCTCGCATCGTCCCCCGGCGCGATCTGCCGGCGCTCGTAGAACTCCCGATACGTCGGCAGATACGACTTGGGGGCGACCCCCAGGACCCGGCCGCGGTGCACGACCGCGACGGCGTTGTAGATCCGGTGCCGATGCCGCAGCGGCAGGCCCACCAGCAGGACGGGCAGCAGGCCGGCCGAGCCGGCGACGATCTCCGCCAGCGCCCGCTCGGCCGCCTCCAGCACGGTGTCCTGCATCGACAGGTCCTCGACCGAGTACCCGGTCAACGTCATCTCGGGAAACACCGCCAGCCCGACCCCGTCGTCATGGCAGACCCGGGCGGCCCGCAGCACCGCCGCCGCGTTGGCCGCCGGATCGACGATCGTCGTCGGCGTCGCGCAGGCCGCGACCCGCAGGAAGCCATGGCGGTAGCTGGACCGGAACTCGGGTCTCGCCGCGGGGACGGGGACGTCCCGAGCGCCGGCTTCGTCGGTCATCGCGCTGCCTCCTTCTCCGTCGCCCGCGCCCTCGCGGCGCCCGGATCGCGTGATCGAATCCTAGGGATCCGGCGGCTCGACGCCACTCGGCGACGTGGAGCGGGCCGGATCCGGACTTTCGCGGCATTATCTCGGCGTTTCGGGGAACACTCCGGTACAGACGACGGAAACTGGGCCCGTCCGCGCGGCACAGGGGGTGGTGATGGCCTACCGGCACAGGGAATTCGTCGCCGCGCTGTCGAAGTTCGCGCAGCGCCTCCTCACCCCGTACGAGGTCGACGCCGCCCTCGACGCAGTCGTCCGCAAGGTGACCACCGTGCTCGAGCTGTCGGGAGCGGGAGTGACTCTGCACATCGACGGCCGGCTCCGGTTCGTCACCGCCGCCGGCGAACAGATCGAGGCGATGGAGCGGTGCCAGGAGCGATTCGCCGCCGGACCGTGCGCGCACGCCTTCGCCCACGGCGAGACCATCGCCGTCTCCGATGTGCGCCGCCGCGACGATCTGTGGCCGGAGTTCGCCGCCGAGGCGCGACGGCGGGAGATCGCCGCCGTCGCCGGTGTCCCGATGCAGCTCGGCGAGGTCAAGGTCGGCGCCCTGGACCTCTACTGCCGCGAGCCCCGGGAATGGGCCGACGACGAGCTCGCCGCCGCGCAGGTGTTCGCCGACATGGCCACCGGCTACATCGTCAACTCGGACAAGCTGCGCCAGCAGGAGCAGCTCTCCGCGCAACTGCAGACCGCGCTCGACACCCGCATCGTCGTCGAGCAGGCCAAGGGCATCACCGCCCAGGCCCGCGGCGTCACGCCGGCCGCGGCGTTCGAGCTGATCCGCGCCTACGCGCGCCGCCATCAGGCGCCGGTGCGCGCCGTCGCGCAGGCGATCGTCGACGTCGGGTTGCGCATCTGACGTCGAGGTGCGCATCTGAGGACGTCAGACCTCCGCAGCGATCTCCCGCACGAGGGCGACCAGCTTCCGGTGATGCGACCCAGCCCAGTAGATGCGGCCGCAGTCCGTGCACCGGGAGAACTCGTCGTAGAAGCGGCGGGTGAGCGGCTCGAGCCGATCGAGGACCTCGTCCTTGGGCACCGGGTCGAGCCGGCCGTTGCAGCGCAGGCACCGGGTGAGCGGGGCGAACCGCGCCGCGAGATCGAGCCGGCGGACGACCTCGACGATCTGCTCGAGCGGGCGGTCGGCGTGCACGAACAGCCCGTGGGTGATCTCCCGGCGCTCGAGCAGTCCCCGGTCGCGGGTCAGCAGGATCCGCTGATCCGCACGCCCGATCCTCGCCAGCTCCGCGTCGTCCATGTCGGACGTCCAGATCACGTCGAACCCCAGCAACCGGAGCAGGCGCGCCAGCCGGCCCAGGTTGACGTCGACCACGAACCGGGGGTCACGCAGGGGAACCGGGCGCAGCCGGGTGATCGGCTCGATGTCGAGCGCCTCGAACAAGGGATAGACCGCTATGCGGGCGCCCGAGTGCGGCCGGTACGCGAAATCCACCGGCTCGCCGTCGACCACGATCAGATCGACCTCGGTGTGCGGTATGCCCATCGCCTCGACGACGTCCTTGACCGTCTGATGGGCACGGAACGGCCGCCGCACCGCGATGCCCCGCGACTCGGGCGCCACGAAGTCGTTCAGCTCGGCGTACGCCCGGACCTCGACGTGGCCGGTCATCGGACCATCTTCGCGCGCAGCATGACCCGGCACAACCGCCGCGGCGGGCGTGACGCCGGTCGCAGTCGGTCACGTTCGGGAATCGCGGGTACGCCAGCCCGGTTGCGCCCGACATGGATTTGTTTACACCTGTCACCCTCGGAGACCTCGAACTCGCCAATCGCGTTGTCATGGCCCCACTGACCCGGCTGCGGTCCGGCGCCTCCGGCGTCCCCGGAGACCTGGTGGTCGAGCACTACCGGCAGCGGGCGAGTGCCGGGCTGATCATCGCCGAGGGCACCTATGTGAACCACGAATCGCAGGCCTTCGTCGGCCAGCCGGGGATCGTCACCGGCGAGCAGGAGGCCGGCTGGCGGCGGGTGGCCGAGGCGGTGCACGATCGCGGCGGCCGCATCGTGCTGCAGGTGATGCACGGCGGCCGGGTCACGCACCCCGACGTGAACGGCGGCCGGCGGGTCGTCGCCCCGAGCGCGATCGCGATCGACGGTGTGGGGCACACGGAGAAGGGCAAGCAGCCGTACCCGGTGCCGCACGCGCTGACCACGGAGGAGGCGCGGGCGATCATCGGGGACTTCGTCGCCGCGGCCCGCCGGGCGATCGAGGCCGGGCTGGACGGCGTGGAGATCCACAGCGCCAACGGCTACCTGCTGCACGAATTCCTCTCCCCGGCCGCCAATCAGCGCGCCGACGAGTACGGCGGTTCGCCGCAGAACCGGGCCCGTTTCGTCGTGGAGGTGGTCACGGCGGTGGCATCGGCCATCGGCGCCGGGCGGGTCGGGCTGCGGATCTCGCCGGAGCACAACATCCAGGACGCCTACGAAACCGACCGGGACGACGTCCTGGCCACCTACGGCGCCCTGCTCGAACAGGTGCGCCCGCTGAATCTGGCCTACCTGTCCGTGCTGCACGCGGACCCGGCCGGTGAGTTGGTGCAGGAGCTGCGCCGGCGTTTCGGCGGCAGGCTGATCGCCAACAGCGGCTTCGCGTCGCCGACCACCCGTGCGGAGGCGGTGCAGCTGATCGAGGCCGCCCATGCCGACGCCGTGGCGGTGGGCCGGGCGCTCATCGCCAATCCCGATCTGGTCGAGCGCTGGCACGGCGAGCACCCGGAGAACGAGCTGCGGCCGGCGTTGTTCTACTCGCCGGGCGCCGAGGGCTACACCGACTACCCGTTCCTGCAGGCGGGCTGAGCCTCAGGGCTGCGCCGGCCCCGCTCGGCAGCGGAGAGAACAACTCTCGCCGTCTTCATGGTGCGGTGACGGGCGCGACCAATCATACCGATAGATGCAGACTATCAATCGAATCAGACCGGTCGATTGGCATTATCTATCGAAAGTCGTTAGTGTTCACAACGTCAGAAACCCATATCGACCGAACAGAGGTTCAACGTGGCCCTGATCAACAAGCAGATCAAGCCCTTCTCCGCGACCGCCTACCAGGAGGGCGGCTTCGTCTCCGTGTCCGACGAGGACATCAAGGGCAAGTGGGCGATCTTCTTCTTCTACCCGGCCGACTTCACCTTCGTCTGCCCGACGGAGCTCGGCGACCTGGCCGACCACTATGAGGAGCTGCAGAAGCTCGGCGTCGAGGTCTTCTCGGTCTCCACCGACACCCACTTCACGCACAAGGCGTGGCACGACTCGTCCGAGACCATCGGCAAGATCAAGTACGCCATGATCGGCGACCCGACCCTGCAGATCAGCACCAACTTCGAGGTGCTGCGTGAGAACGAGGGCCTGGCCGACCGCGGCACCTTCCTCGTCGACCCGGACGGCATCATCCAGTTCACCGAGGTCACCGCGGAGGGCATCGGCCGCAACGCCGCCGAACTCGTCCGCAAGGTCAAGGCCGCCCAGTACGTCCGGTCGCACCCGGGCGAGGTCTGCCCGGCCAAGTGGGAAGAGGGCGACGACACCCTCGCCCCGTCGCTGGACCTCGTGGGCAAGATCTGACGCACCCGGATTCGACACCCCGGTAGTGCGGCGCGGGGTCCGGTCCGCCGGACCCCGCGCCACCCCCGGAGCGCCGAACCACCCGGCGCAGTTCCCTTCGCCCCGATCACCGTTCCGCCCCGTCGATGGAGTAGATCCCTATGCTCGAAGCCTCGCTTGCCGGCCAACTGAAGTCCCTCCTCGAGCGGCTGACCCTGCCGATCGAGCTCGTGTCCTCCCTCGACGACGGACCCAAGTCCGCCGAACTCGCCGAACTGCTCACCGAGATCGCGGCGATGTCGGACAAGGTCACCTACGAGCGTCGCGACGACGACGCGCGTCGCCCGTCCTTCGCGGTGCGCCGCGTCGGCACCGACATCGAGGTCCGCTTCGCCGGCATCCCGCTGGGCCACGAGTTCACCTCGCTCGCGCTTGCTCTGCTCCAGGTCGGCGGTTACCCGTCGAAGGAGCCCGAGGAGCTGCAGCAGCAGGTGCGAGACCTGGACGGCGAGCTGCACTTCGAGACCTACTTCTCGTTGTCCTGCCAGAACTGCCCCGACGTCGTGCAGGCCCTGAACCTGATGTGCGTGCTCAACCCGCGCATCAAGCACGTCGCGATCGACGGCGCCCTGTTCCAGGACGAGGTCGACGGACGTCAGGTGATGGCCGTGCCGACGGTGTACCTCAACGGCGAGCTGTTCGACTCGGGCCGCATGAGCCTCGAGCAGATCATCGGCAAGCTCGACACCGGCGCCGCGGATCGGGCGGCGGCCGCGATCGACGAGAAGGACCCGTTCGACGTGCTCGTCGTCGGCGGCGGTCCGGCCGGTGCCGCGGCCGCGATCTACGCCGCCCGCAAGGGCATTCGCACCGGTGTCGTCGCCGAGCGCTTCGGCGGCCAGGTGCTCGACACGATGGCGATCGAGAATTTCGTCTCCGTGCCCTACACCGAAGGCCCCAAGCTCGGCGCCGCACTCGACAACCACGTCCGCCAGTACGACGTCGACATCATGAACGTGCAGCGTGCGGCGAAGCTCGTGCCTGCGACCGAGGGCGGCCTCGTCGAGGTCGAACTCGAGAGCGGCGCCTCCCTGCTCGCCCGCAGCGTGATCCTGTCCACGGGTGCACGGTGGCGTTCGATGAACGTGCCCGGCGAGACCGAGTACCGGAACAAGGGCGTGACCTACTGCCCGCACTGCGACGGACCGCTGTTCAAGGGCAAGCGCGTCGCCGTGGTCGGCGGGGGCAACTCCGGCGTCGAGGCCGCGATCGATCTCGCCGGCGTCGTCGCGCACGTCACGCTCATCGAGTTCGACTCGGTGCTGCGCGCCGACGAGGTGCTGCAGCGCAAGCTGCGCAGCCTGCCGAACGTCGACATCGTCGTCAGTGCGCTGACCACCGAGGTCCTCGGCGACGGTCAGAAGGTCACCGGCCTGACCTACCAGGACCGCACCACCGAGACCGCGCACACGCTCGAACTCGAGGGCATCTTCGTCCAGATCGGCCTGCTGCCCAACACCGAGTGGCTCGCCGGGACGGTCGAGCTGTCGCCGCGCGGCGAGATCGTCGTCGACGACCGCGGCCAGACCTCGGTGCCCGGCGTGTTCGCCGCCGGCGACTGCACCACGGTGCCGTACAAGCAGATCATCATCGCCGCCGGTGCCGGAGCGACGGCAGCGCTCGGCGCGTTCGACCATCTCATCCGCACCAGCGCCCCGGCCGAGGACTCGGTCGCCGCGGTCGTCCGATAGTTCGTCCCTCGTGAACCTGCGTGATCTCGAGTACCTGGCCGCGGTGGCGCATCACCGCCACTTCGGCCGGGCGGCGGAGGCCTGCTACGTCAGTCAGCCGACGCTGTCGACCCAGATCCGCAAGCTCGAACAGGAACTCGGCGTCGAACTCGTCGAGCGGAGCCCGCGTCAGATCACCCTGACCGACGCGGGCCGGCAGATCGTGGAGCGGGCCCGGATCATTCTGAGCGAGACCGCGAACATTCGCGAGATCGCCCGGCAGTCCTCCGACCCGGAGTCGGGCACGCTCCGCATCGGCCTGTTCCCGACCCTCGCCCCGTACCTGCTCCCCCATGTCGTACCGAAGGTGCGGGCGAGGTTCCCCGACCTCGAACTGCTGTTGATCGAGGAGAAGACCGAGGACCTCCTCGAGCGGCTCCGCGGCGGCGACCTCGACGTCGCCGTGCTGGCGCTCCCGGTCAACGACGAACACCTGCACCAGGAGTACCTGTTCTCCGAGGACTTCGTGCTCGCCGTCCCGGCCACGCATCCGCTGGCCGCCACGGCCGAACCTGCCCCTATGTCGGTGATCGCGGACGAGAGCCTTCTGTTGCTCGAGGACGGTCACTGCCTGCGGGACCAAGCCCTCGAGGTGTGCCGGTTGACCGGAGCCGCCGAACGCAACGGCTTCCGGGCGACGAGCCTGGAGACCCTGCGTCAGATGGTGATCGCCGGGGTCGGGGTGACACTGTTGCCCCGCCTGGCCGTCACCACCCCGGTCACCCAGCCGCCGGACATCCGGCTGCTGCGCTTCGAAGATCCCGTCCCGCATCGCCGCATCGGCATGTTCTGGCGCAAGAGCAGCGGCTTCCGCGACTTCCTGCCTCAGCTCGCCGAGATGTTCCGCCAGCTCCCCGCCGGCCTGGTCGACACGACACCGCCCTCCTGAGCCGGCAACCCGAGGCGACGGCCGGGTCGCCGCCCGCACGCCGGCATCGACGGAGGTGGTCATAATCGCAGGACACCGGCTGAGGAAGGACCGCATGAACGTCGACATCCCCCGCGATCTGCGGACCCGGCGCCGCCTGGACACCCACCAGGAGATCCACCGGGCTGCCCTCGAGTTGTTCGAGGAACAGGGCGTCCGCGAGACCACCGTCCAGCAGATCTCCGACCGGGTCGGCATCTCGGCCCGCACCTTCTTCCGGTACTTCACCTCCAAGGAGCAGGCCGCCCTGCCCGGACAGCGCCGCCTGCTCCTGGTGATCGACGCCCTGGAGGTCTCCGGCCCGGATCCCGCCGCCGTCCTGAGAAGCGTCGAGGCCGCCGCGGAGGCGGTGATGAGCCGGGAGACCGACCCCGACCTGGAGGAACACCGGCGCGTCGCGCGCCTGCTGGCGAAAGAGCCCGACCTGCAGGCGCTCGCCGCATCGCAGGAGCAGGTCCTCACGTCCCGCCTCCGGGCCCGCCTGACCGAACAGCTCCCGCACTACGACCCGGCGACGATCCTGCTGGTCGCCGAGACGGCCGTGGCCGTGTGGCGCACGAGCTGGGAGCGTTGGGGCGAACTCGCCCTCGCGGGCGAGGCCGCGGAACCGGTGGAGGTCTACCGCCGCTGCCGCGAGGAGTTGCGGCGCATCGTCGGCTGAGACCGCACTCGCACTGCCCGAGCCGCGATCGGCCGTCCGTCCGCGGTGTGGTCGGCATCCACACCCATCCGGCCCGCCCCGACCGTTCCGGGCCGCGGCCGCGTACTGCAGGATGGGCGGGTGCCCGAACCCACCCGCCTCGTCGCCGACGTCGACACCGGCATCGACGATGCACTCGCCCTGCTCTACCTGCTGGCGAGTCCGGACGCGGAGATCGTCGCGGTGCTCTCCACCGCGGGGAACGTGCCCGTGCAGCAGGTCACCACGAACAACCTGGCGTGGCTGCAGGTGTGCGGCCGGCCGGACATCGAGGTCGCCGTCGGCTCCGAGGCCCCGCTCGTCGCGCCGCTGATGACCACCGAGGACACGCACGGCCCGCGCGGCGTCGGTTACGCCGACCTGCCCGCCCCCGGACGCGGCCCGTCGGGTCGCAGCGCCGCCGAGGCATGGGTGGAGCTGACCCGCGCCCACCCCGGCGAACTCGTCGGGCTCGTCACCGGTCCGCTCACCAATCTCGCACTGGCGGTCCGGCTCGACCCGGAACTCCCCCACCGGTTGCGTCGTCTGGTCGTGATGGGCGGGGCGTTCAACTACCCGGGCAACACCACACCCACCTCCGAGTGGAACGTCGCGGTGGACCCCGAGGCCGCGAAGGCGGTGTTCGACGCGTTCTCCGCGGTCGAGCCCGGCCGTCGGCCGATCGTGTGCTCCCTCGACACCACCGAGTCCATCGCGATGCGACCGGAACACCTGCGACGGCTCGCCGAGACCGCGGGGAGCGTGCCGGCCGAAATCCTCTCGCCGGACGATCCGCGCGGCCTGCGCTCCGAGGCGTCCCACCCGGTCGTGCGGTACCTGTCCGACGCGCTGCGCTTCTACATGGAATTCCACCGCGATCAGGATCAGGGTTTCCTGGCACACGTCCACGATCCGTTCGCGGCGGCGGTCGCCCTGGGAGCGGTGCCCGTCACCACCCGTCCGGCGACGGTCGACGTCGAACTCGACGGCCGGCTCACCCGCGGCACCACCGTCGCCGACTGGTCCGGCATGTGGGGCCGGCAACCGAACGCCGAGATCGTCGTCGCCACCGACCCGCCGCTGTTCTTCGACCACCTCGTCGAGCGGGTCGGGGCGCACCTCGCCGCGCTGTCCCGGACGCACGTCTGACCGAACGCCTGTGGCCGAATGTCACACCGGCTCGATCTGATCGAACCGGTGTGACATTCGGCCACAAGGGGTTTCGCGGAGGTGGGTCAGGCGCGTGCCAGCACCTTCTCTTCCGGCTCGGCGGCGACGGCCGGCTTCGGCTCGGCGACCGGACCGTGGCCGTCGTCGACCATGGTCTCCTCGTCGAACGGGATGCGGCCGGCGAGGACGTCGCGGACGCGGCCGCGGTCGACGGTGCCGGTCCACGTTCCCACCAGCAGGGTGGCGACGGCGTTGCCGGAGAAGTTGGTGACCGCGCGCGCCTCGGACATGAACCGGTCGATGCCGACGATGAGGCCGACGCCGTCGAGCAGCTCCGGACGGTGGCTCTGCAGGCCGCCGGCGAGCGTGGCCAGGCCCGCGCCGCTCACTCCGGCCGCGCCCTTCGACGCGACGATCATGAACACCAGCAGGGAGAGCTGCTCGGCCAGGGACAGCGGCGAACCGAGCGCATCGGCGATGAAGAGCGAGGCCATCGTCAGGTAGATGGCGGTGCCGTCCAGGTTGAACGAGTAGCCGGTGGGGACCACGACGCCGACGGTGGTGCGCTCGACACCGACGTGCTCCATCTTCGCGATGAGTCGGGGCAGCGCGGACTCGGACGAGGACGTCGCGAAGATCAGCAGGTATTCGCGGGCCAGGTACTTGACCAGCTTGAAGATCGACACCCCGGACACCATGCGCAGCAGGGAGCCCAGCACACCGAACACGAACAGCACGCAGGTGAGGTAGAACCCGATCATGAGGGTGCCGAGCTGGACGACCGCGCCGAGACCGGTCTGCCCGACCACGTTGGCGATGGCGCCGAAGGCACCGATCGGAGCGAGCCACAGGATCATCGACAGGATCTTGAACACGAGCTTCTGCACGTAGCCGATGCCTCGCAGGACCGGCTCGCCGGTCTTCCCGAGGGCCTGCAGCGCGAAGCCGACCAGCAGTGCGACGAACAGGGTCTGCAGCACGCTGCCCTCGGTCAGCGCCGACAGCAGCGACGTGGGGATGATCGACGCGATGAAGTCCATGGTCCCGCCCGCGGCGTGGGCCTTGTCGGCCAGCGCGGCACCGGTGCCGGCGGTCTCCGGAGAGAGGTTCAGGCCGCTGCCCGGATCGAGCAGGTTACCCACCCCCAGGCCGATAGCGAGCGCGACGGTGGACATGCCGAGGAAGTACACCATCGCCAGGCCGCCGACCTTGCCGACGCTGGCGGCGGCCCGCACCGAGCCGATGCCGAGGACGATCGTGCAGAAGATGACCGGGCTGATCATCATCTTGATGAGATCGACGAACATCGTGCCGAGGACGCCGAACGACTTGGCGACGTCCGGGGCGAGCCAGCCGACGAGGACGCCGGCCACCACCGCCACGATGACACCGACGTAGAGCCAGTGCGTCCGGTCTTTGCGCTTGGCCGGCGACTTGGCACCGGGTGGCCGGGAGTCTGTGGACGTGCTCATGGCGGATCCTCTCGGATGGGACGTTTCGGGGGACTTCGTGATCGCGGTCACGTTCCTGATAGAAATGGTGGTAGCGCAGCCTCACCCGGTGAAGATTGCGTTCATTTCGTTCAGGTGATGTCGCGCTCACGAGGCGGACCCACCGGCATCCGGAAGGAGTACGTCCGTGCCGCCGACCGCGCACCGGCCGTCGATGAGCGTGGCACGTCAGCTGCTGGTGCTGCAGCTGGCTGTGCTCGCCCTGGTCATCGCCGCAGGTACCGTCCTCGTCGGGATCGACGAGCGCCGCGACAGCGACGACGCCACCCGCCGCACCGTCCTCGCCATCGCCGAATCCCTGGCCGGGTCCGACTCGACGGCCGCGGCGCTGCGCACGCCGGACCCGACCGCGGTGCTGCAACCGCGCACCGAACGGATCCGGGAGGCGACGGGCACCGACTTCATCGTGGTGATGGCGCCGGACCGGACCCGGTACACCCACACCGACCCCGCGATGATCGGTCTGCCGTTCAGCGGCAACATCGAACCGGCCCTCGCCGGCACCGCGTTCACCGAGACCTACGCCGGCTCGCTCGGCCCGTCCATCCGGGCGGTGGCGCCGATCCTCGACGACGAACGCGTCGTCGGCCTGGTCGCCGTCGGCGTCACCCGCGCGAAGGTCGCCGACCAGTTCGCCCGTGGGCTGCCCGCCCTCCTGGGCCTGTCGGCCGCGGCCCTGGCCGTCGCGGCCGCCGGCGCCGTGCTCGTCAGCCGGCGCCTGCGCCGCCAGACCCTCGGACTCGCACCGGACGAGCTGCGCCGGCTCTACGAGCACCACGACGCGGTCCTCCACGCGATCGGCGAGGGCCTGATCGTGCTCGGCACCGACGAGCCCGCACGTGTGGAGGTCGTCAACGACGAGGCGCGGCGCCTGCTCGGCCTCGGCGACGGCCCGGTCACGACGGAGGACCTGCCCGAGGCGCTGCGGGTGGCCGGCTCGGACCCGGACGCCCGCGGCGACGTACTTCTCACCGAGGACCGTGTCCTGGTCGTCGACCGCAGCCCGGTGCAGTGGGAGGGCCGACGGATCGCCACGGTGATGACGTTGCGGGATCGCACCGAATTGCGGACGGTGCTGGGCGAACTGGACTCGGTGCGCGGATTCGCCGACGCGCTGCGCGCGCAGGCACACGAGTCGGCGAACCGGCTGCACACCATCGTCACGATGGTCGAACTGGGACGCCCCGAGGAGGCGGTCGCGTTCGCGACGGAGGAGCTGCGCCTGTCGCAGCAGCTCATCGACCGGCTCACCGCGTCGGTGCAGGAACCCGCGCTGGTCGCCCTGCTGCTGGGGAAGATCAACGACGCCGCCGAGCGCGGCGTGGAGCTGACCGTCACCGACGACACCGCACTGGGCGCGACGCCGCTCGGCACCCGGGACCTGGTGACGCTCGTCGGCAACCTGGTGGACAACGCCATCGACGCCGCGCGGGCCGTCGACGAGCCCTGGGTGGAAGTGACGATACGGCAGGATGATTCGAACATGATCGTCGAGGTGGCGGACAGCGGGCCGGGGATGTCGCCGGAAACCCTCGCCCGTGCCATGGCGCGGGGTTACTCCACGAAGGCGGACCACCACGGCCTGGGCCTGGCCCTCGTCGCGCAGGTGGTGGCGCGGCACCGCGGCACTCTGCGGACCGAACCGTCGCTGGGTTCGATGGTCGTCGCGGAGATCCCCCTGCAGGCCGAGCACGGAGGCGGCGCACGATGATTCGCGTCCTCGTCGTGGAGGACGAGCCACGCATCGCCGACGCCCACCTCGCCTACGTCGATCGGCTGCCGCAGTTCACGGTCGTCGCCGTCGCCAACACCGGGCAGGCCGCGCTGCGCGCCGTCGCCGACGCCGCGCGGACCGCCGAGCCGGTGGATCTGGTGTTGCTGGACATCGGCCTGCCCGACATGAGCGGCCTCGACGTGGCTGCGGCGATGAGCGGGATCCGCCCGAGCCCGGACATCATCGCCGTCACCTCCGCCCGCGACCTCGAGATCGTCCGCACCGCCGTCGCCCGGGGCATCGTGCTGTATCTGCTCAAGCCGTTCACATTCGCGGCCCTGAGCGACAAGCTCGACCACTACCTGGCCTACCGCGACGCGCTCGGCGCCTCGGGCACGGCCACCGGCCAGCACGACATCGACCGGGCGATGGCTGCGCTGCGGACCTCCGATCCGCGCGCCTCGTCCCCGAAAGGCGTTGCGCCGCAAACCCTCGATGCGGTGGCCCGGTGCCTGCGGGACGCGTCGCGCCCGCTGACGGCCGCCGAGGTGGGCAGCGCGGTAGGCGTGTCCCGGGTGACGGCGTGGCGGTATCTGGAGCGCCTGGCCGATGACGGCGTCGCCTCCCGGCACACCGAGTACGGCCGTGCCGGCCGTCCGCAGATCCGCTACGCCCCGCGCTGAGCGGCGGCACGCGGTGGCCGTTTGTGGCCGTTGTGGCCGAATGTCACACCGTGTCGTTTACATCGAACGCATGTGACATTCGGCCCCGGCGGTTCTCAGCCGCGGTATGCCCCGGAGGTCTCGAGCACCCACGCGAACTCGAAGGCCACCTCGCGCCACTTCTCGTACCGGCCGGACACGCCGCCGTGGCCGGCGCTCATCTCCGTCTTGAGCAGCAACGGGGCGTCACCGGTCTTGGTGGCGCGCAGCTTGGCCACCCACTTGGCCGGCTCGACGTAGAGCACCCGGGTGTCGTTGAGGCTGGTGATCGCGAGGATCGCCGGGTAGTCCTTCGCCTCGACGTTCTCGTACGGGCTGTACGAGCGCATGTACTCGTACACCTCGGGGTTGTCGAGGGGGTTTCCCCACTCGTCCCATTCGATCACCGTCAGCGGCAGCGACGGATCGAGGATCGACGTGAGCGGGTCGACGAACGGCACGTTCGCAAGGATCCCGGCGAACAGCTCCGGCGCCAGGTTCGCCACCGCGCCCATCAACAGGCCACCCGCGCTGCCGCCGTCGGCGACGAGCCGGTCCGGGCCGGTGACACCGGCGTCGATCAGGTGCCGTGCGCAGGCGACGAAGTCGGTGAAGGTGTTCTTCTTCGCCAGCGTCTTGCCGTTCTCGTACCAGTGCCGGCCCATCTCGCCGCCGCCCCGCACGTGCGCCACCGCGAAGACCATGCCCCGGTCGAGGAGCGACAGCCGCGCCACCGAGAAACCGGGGTCGATGCTGGCCTCGTACGACCCGTAACCGTAGAGCAGCGCCGGCGAGTTCTCGGGCGTGCCCTTGCGGGTCACGATCGACAGCGGGATACGGGTGCCGTCCTCGGCCACCGCCCAGTCCCGGCGCTGTTCGTAGTTCGACGGGTCGAAGTCACCGAGCACCGGCTGGGCCTTGCGCAGCAACAGCTCTCCCGAATCCACGACGTAGTCGTAGACCCGGCTGGGGGTGATGAACGACGTGAAGCCGAGCCGCAGCATCGGCTGGTGCCATTCCGGATTCGCACCCGGGCCGACGGCGAAGAGCTCCTCGTCGAACTCGAGTTCGGTCAGCTCGCCGTAGCCGTCGGCGGTCAGCGGCCACACCGCGAGCCGGGTCAGCGCCTCCCGCCGGTACCCGAGAACGAGGTGCCCGGCGAACGCGTCGACGTCCTCGAGACGCACGTCGTGCCGGTGCCCGATGAGAGTGCGCAGCGCCGACGGATCGTCCACTGGCGCCTCGGCGAGGACGAAGTTCTCCGCCTTCTCGCGGGTGATCTCCCCCGTCGCGTCGTTCACCACCTCGACGACGTCGTTGTGCATGACCAGGAACCGGTCCTCGCCGCCGATGACGGCATGCTCGGCGCCGTACTCGACGCCCTCGCGGCGCGGCAGCAACACCCGGAATTCGCCGGTGGGATCCGCGGATTCGAGCACCCAGCCCTCGGTGGTGATCTTGGATCCCACCCAGATCATCAGATACTTCTCGCTGCGGGTGGTACCCACCGACACCCAGTACCGCTCGTCGGGCTCGTGGAAGACCTTGACGTCCTCGGTGTGGGACGTGCCGAGACGGTGCCGCCATACTGTGTCCGGCCGCCACGACTCGTCCACGGTGAGGTAGAAGATGTGGCTGTGGTCGATCGCCCACGTCGCGCCGGGTGCGGTCCCGGGGATCTCGTCGGCGAGCAGCTCGCCGGTGCCGAGATTCTTGAACCGCAGCGTGTAGCGCTCGTCGCCGACGACGTCGACCGAGTACGCGAGCAGCGTCCCGTCGTGGCTGATCGAGAACGCGCCGAGGGAGAAGAACTCGTGCCCGGCCGCCTCGACGTTGCCGTCGAGCAGCACCTGCTCGCCCGGCAGTTCCACACCCGGCGCCAGCTCCGGCGGATTCCAGTCGTCGGGGTCGGCGATCGGACAGCGGCACTGGATGCTGTACTGCTTGCCCTCGACGGTACGGGCGTAGTACCACCAGTCCCCCATGCGGGTGGGCACCGACATGTCGGTTTCCTGCGTGCGGGACTTGATCTCCTCGAAGATCCGCTCCCGCAGCGGCGCCAGATGCGCGGTCTGCTTCTCGGTCCACGCGTTCTCGGCCTCGAGATGGGCGATGACCTCGGGATTCTCCTTGTCGCGGAGCCACTCGTACTCGTCGACGAAGGTGTGTCCGTGATGGACCCGCTCGGACGGGACCCGCTTGGCGATCGGCGGGGTCATGCGCTCGGCCCCCACCAGTCGGCGAACGACAGGCCCGAGATCCGTTCGTAGGCTTCGATGTAGCGCTCCCGGGTGGCGTCGACGATGTGCTGCGGCAGGGGCGGCGGCGGGGTGTCGGACGCACGGTCCCAGCCGGACTCGGGGCCCGTCAGCCAGTTGCGCACGAACTGCTTGTCGAAGCTGGGCTGCACCTTGCCGGGCTCGTAGCCCTCGGCGGGCCAGTAGCGTGACGAATCCGGGGTGAGCACTTCGTCGGCGAGGATGAGGTTGCCGTCGTCGTCGAGGCCGAACTCGAACTTCGTGTCGGCGAGCAGGATGCCCTTGTCCGCCGCGTACATCGCGGC
Source organism: Rhodococcus sp. M8 (assembly GCF_015654185.1). Lineage (NCBI taxonomy): Bacteria > Bacillati > Actinomycetota > Actinomycetes > Mycobacteriales > Nocardiaceae > Rhodococcus > Rhodococcus sp. M8. The sequence goes on along the minus strand of NZ_CP064065.1, from coordinate 4,907,366 downwards.
ACGGCCGTAGATGTCGAGGGTGTCCTCGCGCAGCTTCACGGCGAGATCCACGCCGACCTTGTCGGCGACCTCCTCGAAGGTGATGTTCTCGTCGTGGTCGCCGAGTTCGGCCTTGCTCGCCGGGGTGAAGATCGGATCCGGCAGCTGACTGGCCTCCACGAGGCCCTCGGGCAGCGGGACGCCGCACACCGCGCCGGTCTTCCGGTAGTCGAGCAGGCCCGACCCGGTGAGGAAGCCGCGGGCCACGCACTCGATCGGCACCATCTTCAGCCGTTTGACGACGAGGGCGCGGCCGAGGACCTCGGCGGGGATGCGTTCGTCGTCGGGCTCCCCGGCGAGGTGGTGGTTCACCTCGAGCAGGTTGAAGAAGAACACGCTCATCGCGGTGAGCACCCGGCCCTTGTCGGGGATCGGGGTGTCGAGCACGTGGTCGTATGCCGAGATCCGGTCGCTGGCCACGAGGAGCAGGTGCTCGTCGTCTATGACATACAGGTCCCGGACCTTGCCGCCGGCGAGGTGGGGGTAGGACTGGAGTGATGGACGCACGCTGCCACCCTAGTGCGCCGCGCCGACCTGCACCGCACCCCCGTCCGATCGCCGGATCGTTCACTATGACAATGATCGTGACCGGAACCCCACCCCGAACAGGAGCGTGATGTCGGCCGCACCCCGGATCGACGTGGGTCTGCGCTCGGAACGCGGACCGATTCTCGCGGCCCTGATGCTCGCCACCGCGCTCGTCGCACTCGAGAGCACCATCCTGGCCACCGCCGTCCCGACCATCGTCGCGGACCTCGGCGGCTTCACGCAGTTCCCGTGGCTGTTCTCGAGCTACCTGCTCACGCAGGCCGTGCTCGTGCCGGTCTACGGCAAGGTGTCGGACGTGTACGGGCGCAAACCCGTGCTGCTGTTCGGCATCGCGCTGTTCGCGCTGGGCTCGGCGCTGTGCGCGCTGGCGTGGAGCATGCCGGCACTGATCGCCTTCCGCGCGGTGCAGGGTCTCGGGGCGGGGGCCGTGCTGCCGATGGCGCAGACCATCGCCGGCGACATCTACACCGTCGCCGAGCGCGCAAAGGCGCAGGGCTACCTCGCGAGCGTGTGGGGCATGTCGGCGATCGTCGGCCCCGCCGTCGGCGGCGTGTTCTCCGACTATGTGTCGTGGCGGTGGATCTTCTGGGTCAACCTGCCGCTGTGTGCGCTGGCCGCGGGGGTGCTCCTGCGGGCGTTCGCCGAGCCACGGCCCCCGGCCGCCCGGCGGCGGGTGGATCTGGCCGGCGCCGCGACGCTCGCCACGGGTTCGGGTCTGCTGATCCTGGGTCTGCTCGAGGGCGGGCAGGCGTGGGCGTGGGCATCGGCGCCGAGCGCCGGGGTGTTCGCGGCCGGCACGACGCTGTTACTGCTGTTCGTGTGGGTCGAGCGGCGGGCGCCGGAGCCGATCCTGCCGCCGTGGGTGTTCGCCCGTCGTGTGGTGCTGACCAGCAGCGCGGTCGCTGCCCTCGTCGGCGCCGTGGTGCTGGGGCTGACCTCCTACGTGCCCGCGTTCGTGCAGGGGTCACTGGGCACCACGGCACTGGTCGCGGGATTCACCCTGTCGACGATGACGATCGGCTGGCCGCTCGCGGCGGCTCGTTCCGGCTGGTTCTACCTGCGGATCGGGTTCCGCAACACCGCGATGATCGGGTCCGTGCCGGTGCTGGCCGGCACGGGTCTGCTGACGCTGCTCGACGAGCAATCGCCGGTGTGGCACGTCGCGGTGTGCTGCGTGCTGGTCGGTCTCGGGATGGGCCTGATCGCGAGCCCGGCGCTGATCTCGGCGCAGTCGAGCGTGACGTGGGCCGAGCGGGGCGTGGTGACGGGGGCGTATTCGTTCGCCCGATCGATCGGCAGCGCCGTCGGGGTCGCGGTGTTCGGCGCGCTGGCGAACTCGGCGCTGGCCGCGGACGGGGTCGCCGGGTCGGGCCCCTTGGAGCCGGAGCGGCTCGCCGACGCGGTGGCTCCGGTGTTCGTCGCCCTTCTCGTGGCCGCGGTGGGCCTGGCGGTGACGGCCGCGACGATGCCGAACCGGCCCGCCGAACCACCCGGCACCCCTTAGGTTGGAAAGGCTCACCTAAGGTGTGGGTCATGTCGAACGAAGACGGGCTGCTGCCCAGCGTCATCGAAGTCGCGAAGGTCGAGGACATCACCCCCCGCATGCGCCGCGTCACGTTCGCCGGCCGCGGGGTCGAGGTCTACGCGAGCGACCCGACCCGCGTGCCCAACATCAAACTGATCTTCCCGCGGGAGAACGGCGACCTCGACCTGCCGGTCAACACCGGCGGCCGTCGCCTCGAGTGGCCCGACCCCACGCTCAAGGCACAGGTCCGCACCTACACCGTGCGGCGGCTCGATCCCGCGGCCTCCGAGATGGACATCGACTTCGTCCGGCACGGCGACGAAGGGCTGGCCAGCGCCTGGGCCGAGCGGGCCCGTCCGGGTGACCGCATCGCGGCGGCCGGCGGCGGCGGGATCGTCGCGCCCCCGGCCGACTGGTATCTGATCGTCGGCGACGAGACGGCGCTGCCGGCGATCGGCCGCATGCTCGAACGCCTACCCGAGGGCGCCCGCGGCACCGCCGTCGTCGAGGTCGCCGACGAGGGTGAACGGCAGGATCTGCGCTCCCCCGCCGACATCGAGATCCGCTGGGTGCACCGCGACGGGGCGCCCGCGGGCACCACCACACACCTGGCCGACGCGGCGACCACCGTGCCGATCCCCGACGGCGAGTTGAAGCGGTTCGCGTGGGTCTCGGCCGAATCCGCGACTGTGCTGCGGATGCGCAGGTATCTGCGGAACGAGGCGGGCTTCGACCGCAGGTCCACCCTCGTCATCGGCTACTGGCGGCACGGCATGACCGAGACCGGGTACGGCCGTACCACGGATCACGACCGGGACTTCACCGAGCACGACGCCTGAGCCGGGCCGAGCGACGCGCGCCTTGGGCCGCCCCGGGGCCGCCCCGGGCCGAGCGAATGTATCGTCCATCTCCTCAGCGGTAGCGAGCGATACATTCGCTCGCCCCGCAGGAGGTCAGGGCGACGAGTCGGGCCCGTGCACCTGGTCGTGCAGGGCCTCCATCCGGACGTCGAGGTCGCGGGCGGTCGCGGCCGCTGCCCGGAGTTCGTCGAGCAGTCCGACGGGCACCGCCTTGTCGTACTTGTAGAAGATCTTGTGTTCGAGACTGGCCCAGAAGTCCATCGCGACGGTGCGGATCTGCAGTTCGACGAACACCGGCTGCACCCGGTCGGACATGAACACGGGGACCTCGACGATCGCGTGCAGGCTCCGGTACCCGTTGGGCTTCGGATGCGCGATGTAGTCCTTGACCTGGACGACCCGGACGTCGCGCTGCCCGGTGATCAAGTCGAAGATCCGGTAGACGTCGGAGATGAAACTGCAGGTGATGCGGATGCCGGCGATGTCGTAGATGTTCTCGCGGATCGCGTCGAGGGTGAGCGGCAGGTCCTTGCGGACGGCCTTCTCGACGACCGACTCCGGTGTCTTCAGCCGCGACTTGACGTGCTCGATCGGGTTGTGGTCGTGGGCGAAGCCGAACTCCTCCCGGAGGATGTTGATCTTGGTCATCATCTCGTCGATACCGAACTTGTAGACCATCAGGACGCGGCGGAACTCCCGTTGGAGCGCGATCTGCGGCGGGTCCAGGTTGAGCTGCGCCGGCTCGACTCGTGGTTGCCTCAGCTGCACGTCGTCAGCGCCGTCCACCGTGTCCGTCACCGTCTGTCTCCTCATCGCCTTCCCGATCGAGTCTGCCAGGTCGGCCGAGGGTGCGGCCCGGCGCCGACCCGGAGCCGCGGTGACGAGCGTGAGGGCGGCACGCGGCAACCGCGCCGGAGCGGCACGGTCGCCGCGCACCCTCAGCCGGGATGGACGGGCGCAGTCGTCACCACGGCAGCGGCACCCACTGGTCGAACAGCCAGAACCCGTGCCCCTGCGGCCCGGGCTGCTGATGCTGCGGGGCCGGCTGGTGCTGCGGCGCCGGCTGCTGCTGAACCGGGGACGAACCGGGTGCGGCGCTCGCGACGCCGGCGCCGACGCCCACTGCGGCCAACGCGATCGTCCCCGTCGCCGCGACCTTGCCCAGCTTCGTGTTCAGAACCTTCACGACTTCGCAGTCCTCTCGTCGGGGGCGAGGTGGTTCCCCGCCCGTTGGACGACTCCACACTGACCCGCGCAGCTGGCAGCAGCCTTGGGAAACCCTGCCGTTCGGCTCCGAATTCGCGGGGCGCCCGCGGTGACCACCGCGGGCGCCCCGAACCTCTGTCACGACGGATCGGCTCCGGTGCGGCTCAGCATGTCGTATCCCCTTCCGGCACAGCCAGATCGACGAGGTAACGCGCGACGGGCAGGTCGACGCACCACTGGCCGCTCAGCACCACGCCGTGCTGGGTTCCGCGGTACGTGACGAGCACCGCGTCCAGTTGCTTCGCCAGGTCCACACCCGCCTGATACGGCGTCGCCGGATCCTCGGTGGTGGAGACCACGACGATCGGGGGCAGACCGTCGACCTCCACGGCGTGCCGATCTCCCGTCGGCGGCACGGGCCAGAAGGCGCACGCACCGAGCGGCGCGTTGCCGGTGCCGCGGCCGTCGTCGAGGAACGGGGCCGCCTGCCGGGACCGGGTGTCGAGTTCACCGGCCACGGCGGGGTCGGTCACGGCGGCGTCGTCGACGCACCGCACCGCCGCCATCGCCTCGGCAGAGTTCGAGTACGAACCGTCGGCGAACCGGCCCTCGTACATGTCGGACAGCACCAGCAGTGTGTCGCCCCGCCCCTGCACCAGTTCGGCCAGCCCGTCCCGCAGGTATTCCCAGCCCTCCGGCGAGTACAGGGTCGCGATGACGCCGCTGATCGCGTTCGCGTAGCTCAGCCCCCGCGGATCCTCCGTCGCGGCCGGCCGATCGATCAGGGGATCGACCAGCGAGCGGAACCGCTCGACTGCGACCGCGGGATCGGTGCCGAGGGGGCAGTCCTCGCGGGTCGCGCACTCCGTGGCGAATGCGTCGAAGGCCTGCTGGAAACCGGCGGCCTGCCGCACCGCTTCCTCGACCGGGTCCTGCTGAGGATCGAGCGCCCCGTCGAGCACCATCGCCCGCACGTTGCCGGGAAACGCCTCCGCGTAGGCCGAACCGAGCCGGGTTCCGTAGGAGTAGCCGAGGTAGTTCAGCTTCGGGTCGCCGAGAACGGCCCGGATGACGTCCATGTCCCGCACCACGTCGCGGGCGCCCACGTGCGCCAGCACGTCGGTGCCCGTGCGTTCGGCGCAGCGCGCCGCGTACTCCCGGCGGTTCTGCTCCGCCCGGGCGATCCCCTCGGGGGTCATGTCCACCGCGGGGTCCTGCCGCCACGCGTCGGTCTCCTCGGGCGTCAGGCAGTCGATCTGCGGTGTCGACGCACCGATGCCGCGCGGGTCGAATCCGACGACGTCGAACCGCTCGGCGAGCTCGGTGCCGGCGCCGACGACGGCCATCCCGAGGCCGGACGCTCCCGGTCCACCCGGGTTGACGAGCAGCGACCCGACCTTCTCCCCCGTCGCCCGTGATCGGGACAGGGCGATCTGCGCGGTATCGCCCTGGGGGTTCTCGTAATCGATCGGCACGGTCACCCGCGCGCACTCGAGCCCGGCCCCGGCCAGGTCCGATCCGTCGGTGCTGTAGCCGTCGCACGATCCCCACTGGAGCTGCTGGGTGTAGAAGGGCTCGAGGCCCGGCGGGATCTCCCCCGCCGCCGAGGCGAAGCCGGCCGCGCCGACCGGAGACGTGAACCCGCCCACGATCAGTGCCGTCGCCGCTCCCGCTGCGGTCACGAACCGCAGGACCCGGGCCCGGGTCCTGCGCTCTCCACTCGCCGCCATGAATCGACCTGCCCTCCAGTGGTACTCGATCGGAGAGGCGAATCTCTCCTCGGACCACTACAGGGTCGGTGCCGGCGGCGACCGGCACCACCACCCCGAGGGTGTCGATGGACAACCCCTCGGGACGGCGCTCCACCGTTCTCGCCGAGCGCGTCGCCGCTCGGGCCTCGCCGCGCTCCGGCCGCCCGTGCGGCTAGGGACGTTCGGCGATGCGCTTGATCGCTTCGAGCCGGCGGTCCCACTGCCGCCCGATCGATTCCAGCTCGCCGGCCAGTTCGCCGAGCCGGGCACCGACCGCCCGGTAGCGGATCTCCCGGCCGACCCGAACCGACTCCACGAGCCCGGCGGCGGCCAGCACGGTCAGGTGCTTGGCGATCGCCTGACGACTGACCGGCAGCCGCCCCGCGAGCGCACTGGCGGACAGGTCCTCGGCGCCGATCGCGGCGAGGATGTTCCAGCGGGTCTCGTCGGCCAGTACCGCGAGCACCGCTGGAACGCCCTTCGGCACATCGTTCACCGGGATTCCAGGAACTCCACCAGATCGCCGAGTTCGGCACGCCAGCCGTCGACATTGCCGTCGTGGGCCGACTGCGGGTCGACGAGTTCCTCGAAGCCGGTCTCCACCATCGTCAACCGGGTGCCGCCGTCGATCTCGGCCAGGTCGAACCGCACGACCGTGGAGTTGCCCGGTACCGGGTCCACATTCGCGTCGCGTGCCCAGCGATAGATCAGTGTCTTCGGCTCGTCCACGTGTTCGACCAGTACCCGGAAGGGTCCGGCGTCGTGGCCCGTCCAGCCGAACGTGCCGGCACCGCCGGGCGATGCGTCGAATTCGATTCTGTCGCCGAACCATTGCGCGATCAGTGCGGGTTCGGTCAGGGCGGACCACACCTTGGTGGCCGGTGCCGCGATGTCGATGGTGCGGGTGATGTCGAGCGGGGCCATGATCGCCTCCAGTTCGGGTAGGGGTTGTGCAACTCCAGGGTTGCACCTTTCTTCCTCGACTGCAACCCCGCAGTTGCAGAAATATGGTCGTCGCGACGGCGACTCACCTCTCATCGCGTCCGGTCGACGACCAGCACCTGGACGGCACCGAACTGCGGGACGATCCGGCCGATCAGGGCCGCCGCCGGCTCGAGCCGGTGCCCGAACCGCGGATGCGCCGCGGTGAACAACCGGCCCTGCACCCGGGCTCGGCCGTGTCGAGCGCCCAGACGGCGCAGCTCTCGCCGCGTGACAAAGCGTCCGTCCGAGTACGGCGCTCGGCGGGTGGGCCGATCGAGCCACCCCCAAGGGCTGGTCGGGTTCAGGGTGAGTGCGACGATGCGCCCGCCCGGACGAGTGATGCGGGCCATCTCGGTGAGCACCGCCGCGGCGTCGGTGAACTCGAGGGTCGCGACGGTGACGGCCGCGTCGGCCGCGGCGTCCGGCACCGGCAGGCGGGCGGCGTCGGCGCGCACGACCCGGCCGGGTGCCCGGGCGGCCGCGACGGCCAGCATGCCCGCCGACAGGTCCACACCGAGCACACGGGCACCACGGTGAACAAGATGGCACACGAGCCGGCCGGTCCCGCAGCCGATCTCGACCACGGTGCGGCCTGCCACCTCCGGCAGGGCCACATCGATCGCGCCGCGCTCCACGGCCCAGGCGTGGGCGCCCCACGGGGTGGCGAACCAGGTGTCGTAGTCCCGGGCCTGCGCTGCGTCACTCGTCATCCAGCGTGCAGAGGGGTGCGCAGCATCGATCTCTTCTCCGGGTGTGCGCTCGAACGGCCCGAACGGTTCGTTGGTGGACATGCCGTCGGGATTCCCCTCGCCGGAGTCCGGAAACAGCGGTACGACGAGGCGGGTCTCACGCCGGTGCGAGCCTTCGGACCGCGTAGCTCACGATCTCGGGGGTATGCGCGCTGATCACCACCCGCTACACCCTCGACCAGGTCGCCGAGGCATACGAGGACATGCACGGCGGCAAGAACATCCGCGGCGTGATCGTGTTCGACCGAGCGGAACCGGCCCGCGCCGGCACCCGCACACGGGTGCCGGCGCAGCGGCGTTCGGCAGGACGGGCTCAGGCGACGCGCTCGAGCGAGGTCCCCTCGTCGAGCCGGCGCAGCGTGCGCAAGGTGGCCCACAGCAGCGCGGTGATCACCAGCCCGACGGCACCGTACGCGGGCAGCGCCGCCGAGATCGGCACCAGCGCCGCCACTGCGCCCGCGACCACCGCGCCGACGGAGGCACCGGCGGTGACCTGCGCCGCCCACACCGCGGCGATGCGCCCCCGGTACTCGTCGGGGGTGTGTTTCTGGACCGTCGCGTACCGGACGATGTCGGTGAGCGCGTCGCCGAAGCCGTGCGCGGCCAGGCCCAGCAGCGCCACCGCGACGGTCGCGGTGAGGCCCGCCCCGACGAGCCCGGCGGCGGAGACGGCCATGAGCAGGAAGACCACCTGCCCGGATCGGCGGAGGTGGCCGGTCCAGCCGCTGGTGAGCGAGCCGATCACCGCGCCGACGGCCGGGGCGGTGTAGAGCAGCCCCACCACCGACGGTCCCGCGCCGAGCACCTCGGTGGCGTACTCGGGGACGAGCACCGACCAGCCGGCAAGCAGCATCGTCACGAATCCGCAGACGAGCACGCCGCTGATGACACGGTTCCCCGACGCGTAGCGGAAGCCGCTGAGCACCGAGCGCAGCGGCGACTCGTCGGCGACGTGCGTCGGCGGCAGGGACGGCAGCCGGGTGATGCAGAACGTGGTCACGGCGGTGGTGGATGCCGCGAGAGCGTAGGCCACCCCGACTCCGCCGGCGGCGATGACGACCCCGCCGAGTGCGGGTCCGACCATCGCGCCCAGGTCGCCGGTGAGGGCCATGAGCGCACCGGCCGCCGCCATCTTCTCCCGCGGCAGCAGGCTGGGGGTGACGGCCATAAGGGCGGTCGCGGAGATGCCGCCGCACGCGCCGTCGATCACGGCCGCCACATAGACGACCCACATCTTCGGGTCGGGCAGAAACGCGTTGAGTGCGAGCACCGCGAACGCCACGCCCGCGGTGCCCCGGGCGACGGCGATGACGCGCCGGCGATCGTAGCGGTCGGCGAGCACCCCGCCGACGAACGTGGCGGCGAAGGTGGTCACGCCGAGCACCGCCGACACGGCGGCGACCTGCGCGGTGGACCCGGTGAGCCGGTACACCTGCAGCGGCACGGCGACGACGAGGAAGCCGAGGCCGAACAGCGACACGACCCGGGCGGTGAAGATGTAGCGGAATTCGCGGCTGGTGCGCAGGGGGTCGACGTCGAGGACCAGCTTGTCGATCAGGGCCACGGCCGGGTCACCGCGGGGCGAGCAGGTCGTACCACGCCTCGAGCCGCGGTTCGGTGGCCAGCGAGACGAAGTCGACATCCGCGCCGGCGCCGCGCCACTGCTCCACGAGCGCCATCAGACGCACCGAGTCGAGGCCCTGGTCGACGAGGCTGAGCGCGGGGTCGAGTTCGTCGGCCTCGATCTCGAGGAGCCGTGCGATATCGGTGCGGATCGTCTCGCGGTCCAGGATGCCGGACTGTGCTGACATGAGGTCACTCCTTCTCGGTTGCAACGGGTGCGGGGATGCGGGCGGCCGCGGTGAGGGCCTGGACCCAGCGCCGGGCCACGACGGCGACGGTGCGCTCGTCGAGCACCTCGTCGGGCGCGGCGAATTCGCAGTCGAGCATGGGCCCCTCCGGGGTGTCCTCGACGACGGCGTCGACGTGCAGGACGTGGTCGAGCGGCGTGGCCGGGTCGACGGAACCGCCGAGCGCGACGGCCTCGGGTGCGCCCGACCACGGGGCGCCGGTGTCCTCGCCGAGCGTCATCCGGCCGAGGTAGTTGAACACCACCTGGGGCCGCCGATAGCGGTCGAAGACGTGGTCGGGCGCGAGGCGGTGCAGTAGTCCGAAGCCGATGCCGTTGTCGGGCACGGCGTTCAGCGCGTGCGCGACTCGCGCGCGGGCCTCGCGCGCGGCGGCCGCGCCGGTCAGGGCGTCCTCGGGGTCGATACCGGCCAAGTTCAGCGCGACCGGGAACATCGACGTGAACCACCCGACGGTGCGCGCGACGTCGGCTCCGGGCACGACCTGTTCCTCGCGGCCGTGACCCTCGAGTTCGACGCGCACGACGTCGCCGCCGCGGACCGAGGCGACCGCCACGGCGAGCGCCGCGAGCAGCGCGTCGTTCACGGCCCCGGAGGCGAGGACGTCCTCGGTGACCGGCACGGGAACCCGCACGTGCGTCGAGCGCAGCGCCGAGACCGTGTCGCGTGCCGGGTCGAGGGCCCGGACGCCGAGGGGTGGTTCGACCGCGTCGACCGCGAGTTGCCAGGCGGGCAGCGAGGCCCTGATCCGCTCGGAGCGCGCGGCCTCGGCGAGGCCGGTCGCCCACGCCCGGAAGGACGTGCCGGGTGACGTCAGCGCGACGGTCTCGCCGCGTCGGGCCTGTTCGACGGCGTCGGCGAGGTCGGGCACGAGGATGCGCCACGACACACCGTCGATCACCAGGTGGTGCACGGCGACGAACACGCGGCCGGGGCGGTGCGGCCCGAAGTCGAACAAGATCGCCTGCACCATCACTCCGGATTCCGGATCGAGTGCCCTGTAGGCGATTTCGCGTTCGGCAGCGAACCGATCCGCCCACTGCTCGTCGTCGACCTCACCGACCTCGACGCGGCGCACCAGGGTCTCGATGCCCGGTGCGGTCTCGGGGACGGTCCAGCGGGGTCGGCCCCCGGCGACGGCGAACCGGGACCGAAGCATCGGATGGGTGTCGAGCAGCGCCGCGACGGCCTTCCCGAGCGTGTGCACGGTGAGGCCGACGGGCGCGACGAGCAACCGCGCCTGCGAGAACCGGGCGAGGTCGCCGCCCCACGCGAGGGCCTCCCACACGATCGGGGTGATCGGCACGTCGCCCGTCGCGGCGACCGCGGGCACCGCCGCCGGGGCCGTGTCCGTCTCGTCGACCGCGGCCAGGGCCGCGACGGTGCGCAGCTCGAACACCTGCCGGGCCGTGAGCCGGAGCCCGGCGGCCCGGGCGCGGGAGACGAACTGGATCGAGACGATCGAGTCACCGCCGAGCGCGAAGAAGTCGTCGTCGATGCCCACCCGGTCGAGGCCGAGCACCTCGGCGGCCACCTCCGCCAGCACCGCCTCCCGCTCGGTGCGCGGCGCACCCGAGCCGACGAGTGCCCCGAAGTCCGGCTCCGGTAGCGCCTTCCGATCCACCTTGCCGTTGGCGGTGACGGGGAATGCGGCCAGCACGAGCACCGCGGCCGGCACCATGTAGTCCGGGAGCCGCTCGGCGAGCACGGCCCGCACGACGGCCGGGTCCACGTCGCCGTCGGGCACGACGTAGCCGACGAGCCGGCGCACGCCGCGTTCGTCGGTGTGGGCGACGGCGACGGCGTCGCGCACCCCGCGCACCGCGGTCAGGGCCGCCTCGACCTCGCCGAGCTCGACCCGGAAGCCGCGGATCTTGACCTGGTCGTCGCCGCGGCCGAGGAATTCGAGGGTGACACGGCCGTCGCCGGCCGGGGCCCGGCGCACGACGTCGCCGGTGCGGTACATGCGGGTTCCCGGCGGACCGAACGGGTCGGGCAGGAAGCGGGTGCCGGTCAGGTCGGGGCGCCCGAGGTAGCCGCGGGCCACGCCGGATCCGGCGACGTACAGCTCACCCGCGACGCCGACCGGCACGGGGCGCAGCATCCGGTCGAGGACGTAGGCGGCGGCGCCGTGCACGGCCCGGCCCAGGCACGGGGTGTCGGCGTCGGTGACCTGTCCGACGAGCGAGTCGACGGTGCACTCGGTGGGCCCGTAGAGATTGAACGCACGTCCGTCGGTCAGCTCCCGCAACCGCCGCCACAGCGCCGGGTTGACGGCCTCGCCCCCGAACCCGACCGTGGCGGGCCGGTGTCCGCCGTCGAACAGCCCGGCGGCGACCATGCGGTCGAGGAACGACGGGGTGACCTCGAGGAAGTCGAGTTCGTGTTCGGCGACGTACGCGACCATCGCCTCGGGATCGCGCAGGGTGTCCTCGTCGAACACGTGCACGGCGTGGCCGTCGAGCAGCCACAGCATCGGCTGCCACGAGGCGTCGAACCCGAACGACCAGGCGTGCCCGACGCCCACGCTCGTCCGGCCCGCCCCCGCCACGGTGGGCACGTACAGGTCGGCGCGGTGGCTGTCGAACAGGTTGAGCAGGTTCGCGTGGGTGATCGCCACGCCCTTCGGCAACCCGGTGGAGCCGGACGTGTAGATGACGTACACGGGGTGCTCCGGTCGGAGCGGTGCGGTGCGCTCGTGGTCGGCGACGGGTGCGGCCGGGCGGGCCCCGACGTCGGCACGGACCGTCTCGTCGTCGAGGTCGAGCACCGGCACCCCACCGAGCACCGGTCGCAGCGTCTGCGCCACGGCACCGTTCGTGACCACGACCCGCGGCCGCGCGTCGCCGACCATGTGCGCGAGGCGCTCCGCGGGGTACGCCGGGTCCATCGGCACGTAGGCGCCGCCGGCGGCGTGCACGGCGCAGAGCGCGACCATCATGTCCGCCGAGCGCGGCAGGGCCAGGCCCACGAGCGTCTCGGGTCCGACGCCCTCGTCGATCAGCCGTCGTGCCAGACGTGCCGACGCGGCGCCGAGCTGGGCGAAGGTGAGCCGCACGGCGCCGCACACGACGGCCGCTGCGTCCGGGGTGCGGGCGATCTGCGCCGCGAGCAGGTCGGTCACGGTGCGGTGCCCGTTCGACGGTGCCGGGGCGGTCGACGAGAGTCCGGGCAGCCGTCCTCGCTCGGCCGGACCGAGGACGTCGAGCTGGGCGACGCGCAGCGACTGTTCCCCGGCGAGCTGGTCGAGGAGGCGCACGAGCTGCCGGCCGAGTGCGCCGGCGTCGGCGGCGGTGAACAACGCCTGCTGGTACTCGAGGGTGAGGGCGAGCTCGTCGTCGAGTGCGGCGACGAGCACCAGCGGGAAGTTGGTGGCGTCGTGACCGCGGACGTCGGTGACATCGAGACCACCGGAGCGCTGCGCGCGGGCGAGGGCGTCGGTGTCGATCGGGTAGCTCTCGAACACGATGAGGGTGTCGAACAGTTCGCCGAGGCCGACGGCGCGCTGGATGTCGGCGAGGCCGACGTACTGGTGATCCAGGAGCCGGTTCTGCTCGTCCTGGACGCGCCGGAGCAGTTCGGCGGCGGGCTCGCCGGGGCGCAGCACGACGCGCACGGGCACGGTGTTGATGAACAGGCCGATCATCGTCTCGACGCCGGGAACGTCCGGGACGCGGCCGGACACGACGGCGCCGAAGGTCACGTCGGTGCGGTCGAGCCGGGCGCCGAGGAGAACCGCCCACGCGGTCTGCACCGCGGTGTTCACGGTGACGCCGAGGTCGCGGCAGCGGCGCTGCAGCCGCGCGGCCAGACCGGCCGGCACCGGCACCGAGAGTTCGGCGGGCAGCGTGGCGTCGAGCGACGAGCCGGCCGGGGCAAGCAGCGTGGGTTCCTCGACGCCGGTGAGCGCCTCGGTCCAGCGGCGCAAGCCCTCGTCGGTGTCGCGGTCGCCCAGCCACGCGAGGTAGTCGGTGAACGGGCGGACCGCGGGCAGCGACGCCGGGTCGGCGCCCGCGCCGTAGAGGGTGAACAGTTCCTGCATCAGCAGCGGCGACGACCAGCCGTCGAGCAGCAGGTGGTGGGCGGCGAAGATCAGCCGGTGCCGGTCCGGTGCGAGGCGCACGAGGGTGAACCGCACCAGCGGCGCGGCCGCGACGTCGAACCGGGTGGCGCGGTCCGCGGCGACGAGGTCGTCGCTGCGCTCCTCGACGGGCCGAATGTCACATCGCGTCGATCTGACCGAAGCGGTGTGACATTCGGTCACGGGGGTGGGGTCGTGTGTGAGGTCGACGTCCGTCCACCGCAGGCCGGGGTCCCGGAGAACGACGCCGACGGGGTCACCGGCTGTGGTCGTGCGGAATCCGGTGCGCAGGGTCGCGTGCCGGTCCAGCAGCGCGACGACGCTGCGCCGCAACGTGTCCCGGTCGAGGTCGCCGCGCAGATCGAGGACGGTCTGCATCGAGTACACGTCGGTGCCGGTGCCGTCGTCGAGACCGGCGAGGAAGAACATGCCGCGCTGCAGCGGCGTGAGCGGTACGACGTCGTCGATCGGGCCGAGTTCGGTGGTGAGCGAGGCGAGTTCGGGCAGCGCCAGCCTCCGGTAGGTCAGGTCCGACGGGGTGGGTCCGCCGGCGCCGGGGGTGCCGGCGTGCCGGGCCAGCGCGGCGAGCGCCTCCACCCACCGGCCGGCGACGAGGGCGACGGTCTCCTCGTCGAGGACGCCCGCCGCCGTGAATTCGCAGACGATCTCGGGGCCGCGGGGGCCGTCCTCGGTGACGGCGTTGACGTCGAGGACGTGGTCGAGGGGTGTGCCGGGATCGACGGCGCCGCCGAGGGCACCCGCCTCCGCCGCGGCGGACCACGCCTGACCTGTGTTCTCCCCGAGCGTCATCCGGCCGAGGTAGTTGAACATCACGTCGGGGGCCCGGTACCCCGGGAAGTGCCGCGTTCCTTCGGGAGCGAGGCGGCGCAGCAGCCCGAATCCGAGGCCGTCGTCGGGCAGGGCCCGCAGCGACTCCTTGACCTGGGCCAGAGCGGTTCCGGCTGCCGCGGTACCGGCGAGGGCCTCGTGCGGGTCGATGCCGGACACGTCGAGCACGGCGGGGTACAGGGTGGTGAACCAGCCGACGGTGCGGGTGAGGTCGGCGCCGGGCACGGCGTGCTCGGCGCGGCCGTGGCCCTCGAGGTGCACGCGCAGCACGTCGCCGCCGCGCACCGACGTCACGGCCAGCGCGAGGGCGGTGAGCAGCACATCCGCGACGCCCGCCCGGTACGCGGCGGGCACGGTGGTGAGGATCTGCTCGGTGACCGCCACGGGTACCCGCACCTCGCGCGACCGCGCGGTGGCGACGGTGTCGCGCGCCGGATCCAGCGGGCGGGCGCCCAGCGGCGGTTCGGTGGTCTCGGCGATCTCCTGCCAGCGCGGCAGAGAGTGCGTAATGCGATCGGACGTGGCGGCTTCCGTGAGCCCGAGCGCCCAGTCCCGGAAGGACGTGCCG
This sequence comes from Rhodococcus sp. M8, assembly GCF_015654185.1. Classification (NCBI taxonomy): domain Bacteria; kingdom Bacillati; phylum Actinomycetota; class Actinomycetes; order Mycobacteriales; family Nocardiaceae; genus Rhodococcus; species Rhodococcus sp. M8. The sequence continues at coordinate 4,892,337 of NZ_CP064065.1, read as the reverse complement.
GCCGGCTCGAGATCCGGCGCGGCGCCACGTCGCGCCCGATCGACGGCGGCCGCGAGGTCGGGCACGAGAATCCGCCACGACACACCGTCGACGACGAGGTGGTGCACGGCGACGAACACGCGGCCCGCCGCGTCGGGGCCGGCGTCGAGGAGCACCACGCGGATCATCTGCCCGGCCGCGGGGTCGAGGTCCGCCAGCGCGCGGTCGCGTTCGGCCTCGAACAGGGCGCGCCACCGCGCGTCGTCGAGACCTGCCGCGTCGACCCGGCGCACCGCCATCGCCGCGTCCGGAATACCCTCGGGCACCACCCAGTCCGCGTCGCCGCCGGCGACGGTCAGGCGCGAGCGGAGCATGGGATGGGTGCGCAGCAGTGCGTCGACGGCCGCGACGAGGTGCGCCTCGGTGAGCCCGGGCGGAGCGATCAGCAGGCGGGCTTGCGCGAAGCGCCGCAGATCCCCTCCGTGGTCGAGGGTTTCGCGCACGATCGGGGTGAGCGGCACCGGGCCGGTGGCCACGACGGCGGGCCGCGCCGGCTGCTCGTCACCGGTGTCGGACTCGCAGGCCGCGGCGAGCGCGGCGACGGTGCGCAGTTCGAACACCTGGCGCGCGGTGATCCGGACGTCGGCGGCGCGAGCGCGGGACACCAGTTGAATCGAGACGATGGAATCGCCGCCGAGGGTGAAGAAGTCGTCGTCGACGCCGACGCGGTCGAGGCCGAGGACCTCCGCGAACGCGGAGCACAGCGCCGACTCCGTCGCGGTGCGTGGCGCACCGGATCCGGCGAGCGCCCCGAAGTCCGGCTCCGGCAGGGCCTTCCGGTCCACCTTGCCGTTCGCGGTGGTCGGCAGTTCCGGGACCCGCAGGATCGCGGCGGGTACCAGGTACTCGGGCAGGTGGGCGGCGACGGCGGGGCGGACGGTCACGGGCTCGGCCGTTCCGGTGACGTAGCCGACCAGGCGGCGCACGTCGCGGGCGTCGGTGTGCGCGACGACGACGGCGGCACGCACCCCCGGCACGGCACCCAGCGCGGCCTCGATCTCGCCGAGTTCGACGCGGAACCCGCGGATCTTGACCTGGTCGTCGTCGCGGCCCACGTATTCGAGGGCACCGCGTTCGGTGTCGACCGGGTCCGGCAACCACCGCACGACGTCGCCGGTGCGGTACATCCGCTCGCCCCGGCCGGTGAACGGGTCGGCGACGAACCGCTCCCCCGTCCGGCCGGGTTGTCCCAGGTAACCGCGGGCGACACCCCCGCCGGCGACGTACAGTTCCCCGGCCACGCCGGGCGGTGCCGGTCGCAGCCACCGGTCCAGCACGTACAGCCGGGTGCCGGGGGTCGGTCCGCCGATGGTCACGGTGTCTCCCTCGATACGGGAACAGGTTGCGTCGACCGTGCATTCGGTGGGGCCGTAGCAGTTGTAGGCCTCGACGCCGTCCGCGGCGCCGAGGCGCCGCCACAGCGCCGATCCGACGGCCTCGCCGCCGACGGTCACCTTGGCGGGCCGGTGGCGGTCACCGTCGAGCAGACCGGCGTCGAGCAGTCCGCTCATCAGCACGGGCACGCAGTCGACATGATCGATGCGGTGGGTCCGCACGTAGTCGACGACGAACGCGGTGTCGGTGCGGTGCTCGTCGGGCAGCACGTGCAGGGTGTGCCCGGACAGCAGCCAGGTCAGGGCGGCGACGGCCGAGTCGAAGGCGAACGGGTAGGTCAGCAGCACCCGCCACGTGCCGGACGCCGACCGCATGATCGTCTCTCGCTGCGCGGCAACGAGATCGGTGAGATTGGCGTGGGTGACGGTGACACCCTTGGGGAGGCCGGTGGAGCCGGAGGTGTAGACGACGTACGCGGCGTGACCGGGGCGGAGCGGGCGGAGACGATCGGCGTCGGCCACCGCGGCGGCGGGCAGCGCGGCGAGCCGGGTGCGCAGGTCCGGGTCGTCGAGCACGACGAGGCGCGCGCCGCTGCCGGTGAGGGTCGCTCCGAGTTCGTCGGCGACGGCACGGGTGGTGAGCACGACACCGGGGCGGGCGTCGGCGACCATGTGCGCCAACCGCTCCGCCGGGTACGACGGATCGAGCGGCAGGTAGGCACCCCCGGCGGCGAGCACCGCGAGGACGGCCTCCACGGTGGCGGCGGAGCGTGGCAGGGCCAGGCCCACGAGCACGTCGGGTCCGACACCGAACCCGATCAGCAGGCGCGCGAGCCGCGCCGAGTTCGCCCCGAGCTCCGCGAAGGTGCGCTCCTCGGCGCCGCACACCACCGCGAGGGTGTCCGGACCCGCCGAGGCGGGCAGCGCCGCGACGGTGCCGTCCGAGGGCGCGGCCGGCGCGACGGACCACGTGCCGAGGACGCGACCGCGTTCGGTGCCGGTGAGCAGGTCCAGCGCGGCGGCCGGACGGTCCGGCGCGGCGGCGAGGGCGCCGAGGATGTGGACGAGGCGGCCGGCGAGGGCGGCGGCGTCGTCCGCGGTGAACAGGCCGGGCCGGTAGTCGAGGGTCATGACGAGGGTGTCGGCGACGCCCGCGGTGAGCACGAGCGGATAGTTGGTGGCGTCGCGGCCCTCGACGGCGGCGATCGTGACCCCGCCGGCGCGCTGGGCACGGTCGAGCGCGTCGCGGTCCACGGGATAGCTCTCGAAGACGGTGAGGGTGTCGAACAGCTCCCCCAGTCCCACGTCGCGCTGTACCTCGGCGAGGCCGAGGTACTGGTGGTCGACGGTGCGGGACTGCGCCAGCTGCACGCGCCGCAGCAGCTCGGTGACAATGGCGCGGGGATCCAGGCGCACCCGCACGGGCACGGTGTTGATGAACAACCCGACCATGGATTCGACGCCGGCCAGTTCCGGCGGTCGCCCGGAGACGGTGGCGCCGAAGACGACGTCGTCGCGGCCGAGCAGCCCGGACAGCAGCAGCGCCCACCCGGTCTGCAGGACGGTGTTGAGGGTGACGCCGGCGTCGCGGGCCAGGCCGGTGAGCCGGTCGCCGAGTCCGGCCGGCACCTCGACGGCGACGGCGGCGGTCGGCGTCGTGGCCCGGGTGGCGCCGGGCGGGGCGACGAGGCTCGGTTCGGTGAGTCCGTCGAGGGATTCGCGCCACAACGCGCGGGCGGCGTCGTGGTCCTGCCTGCCGAGCCACGCGAGGTAGTCGCGGTAGGGCCGGACCGGAAGCAGGCCGGTGGCGGCACCGCCCGCGGCGTAGATCTCGAGGAGTTCGCGCACCAGGATCGGGGTGGACCAGCCGTCCACGACGATGTGGTGGGCGGTGAGCACGAGCCGCACGTCGTCCGGCCCGATTCGCACGAACAGCCAGCGGATCAGCGGCGGCCGCGTGAGGTCGAACCAGTCGCGTAGATCCTCGGCGAGCAGATCCGCGAGGTGACGCTCCGCGACGTCCGGCTCGAGACCGGTCAGATCGACGCTGCGCCAGGGGGCTTCGGTGCCGCGCACGACGAGGCCGGCGGTGCGGCCGTCCTTGCGGGGGCGGAAGCACGTGCGCAGGGCGGGGTGCCGGTCCAGCAGCGCCTGCGCGGAGGTCCGCAGGGTGTCCTCGTCCACCCGCCCGGTCAGGCGCAGCACGGACTGCACGGTGTAGGCGTCCGGTTCGACGGCTCCGGCGGCACGGGCGGTGTCGTCGGGCGCGGCGACGGTGCTGAGGTAGAGCAGGCCTTGCTGCAGCGGCGAGAGGGGAACGATGTCTTCGAGCGCGGAGGTGCGGGTCATATCTGCCTAACGAACGGGTGCGAGGTGCGACGAACACGGCCCCCGGGTCGCCGGACGCGGGGGCCGTGGGTGCCGGGAGGGCTACTGCTGCCGGTTCGCGGGCAGCGCGGCGAGCGCCTCGTCGATGGAATCGAGTGCGAGCAGCGCGGTCTCGTAGGTCGCGGCGTGGGAATGTTTGACCGGAACCAGATTTCCGGCCTGCACGGCGGGCAGGGACTGCCACAGCGGGGAGGCCATCAGCTCCTGCAGCTCGGGCGAGACCGAGCCGTCGGCCTCGACGCCGTAGACGATGACGTCGACGTTCCCGAGGTTCCGGCCGATCTCCTCGACGGAGAGGTACTCGCCGTGCACGTCCTCGGGGTTGGCGGGCTGACCGGGGAACTGCAGGTCGAGGTCCTCGAACAGGTTGGTGGTGTACGACGAGGCGTACTCCCGGAAGAACTCACCGGGCTCGGTGCCGCACACGTTGCAGACGCCGGCGAAGGTCAGGTTCCCGAGGGTGCCGCGGTACTTCCCGGCGATCTCCGCGGCGCGTGCCTCGTACTGCTCCTTGTACTCGCCGTAGGCGTCGGACACGTTCGCGGCGTCGGCGTACTGCTCACCGAGGCCGCGCCAGTCACCGGGGTTGGTCAGGCCGAGGAAGACCACCGGAGCGAGGGCCTCGAGCTTGGCCGTGTCGAGCTGCGACTGCACGCGCGCGGGCACGCCCATGATGATCAGGTCGGGCGCGGCGGCGGCGACGGCCTCGTAGTCGAGTTCGCTCACGGCCCCGTCCGGCGCCACCTTGGGCAGCGCCTCGTACGCGGCCTTGGTCTCCGCGTCCATGTTGTCGAGCTCGCGGGTCCATTCGCAGGCGGCGGCGAGATTCGCGTCGGCCTGGAGCAGCGGTAGCACCGCGTAGCCGCAGGCGACGATGCGCTGCGGGTCGGACGGGATCTCGATCGGCCCGTTCTGCGCCTCGAACGTGCGCGTGGCGTCCGCGGCCGGTTCCTCGCCGGAGCCACCGTCGCTGCCGCACCCCACCAGGCCCACGGCCAGCACCGCCGTCGCGCCGAACACCGCTGCGCGGCGCAACCGGCCCCGTCCCTCAACCCGCATCGCTTACTCCCACATGTCTGTTCGCCGGGCACCCGCCCGGACCTGATTGGTTAGGCTAACCGAACTCGGTGCGGGCGCCAAGCGCTACGTCCCGGTCCTGCGCACAGTTGTCTGCGCCGATCCTCGTGCCCCATGAGGGGCAGCACGCGAGGACAGCTTTCGTCGCTCCGGATGAGGGGGCCACGAAGGCGCACGGTCCGTAGCCGGTCCGTGCGCCTTCGTAGCAGTTTCGGAAAGGCGCGCTCGCCCTTCGGTCCATCGTGAAGGTGGTTCAGCCGGTGATCTGGCCGAGCAGTTCCTCAGCGATGATCTGCCGGGCTTCGGTGAGTATCGAGCCGAGCACTTCCTCACAGCTGGCGACCTCGTGGATCAGGCCTTGGGCCTGGCTGGCCCACCAGAGTCCGCCTTCGACGTCGCCGTTGCCGTACACCTGTTCGCGGCCACGGACACCGCTGGCCAGGTGGGCGACGTCGTCGAAGGTCGCACCCGTTCGGCGTGAGATGGTGGCGATTTCTTCGGAGACCGAGTTGCGTGCGACGCGGGCGGAGTTGCGGAACTCGCGGAAGACGATGACGGTGTCGCGTTCGGTGTTGTCGACGATCTGCTGTTTGACGTTGTCGTGGATGGGTGCCTCGGTGGTCGCCATGAAACGGGTGCCCATGTTCACCGCGGAGGCGCCGAGCGCGAGGGCGGCGACGAGACCGGCGCCGGTGGCGATTCCGCCGCTGGCGATGATCGGGATGGACAGTGCCCGGGCCGCGGCGGGGATCAGCACGAGCCCGGGGACGTCGTCCTCGCCGGGGTGCCCTGCGCACTCGAAGCCGTCGATGCTGATCGCGTCGACGCCGAGTTGTTCGGCTTTGAGGGCGTGCCTCACCGAGACCGCCTTGTGGATCACCTTCACACCGGCGGCCTTGAACGCAGGTAGGTGCGGTCGCGGGTTGCCGCCTGCGGTTTCGACGATGGTGATGCCGCTGTCGACGATGGCGTCCCGGTACTCGTCGTAGGGCACCGGCCGGATGGTCGGCAGGATCGTCAGGTTGACGCCGAACGGCTTGTCGGTGAGGTCGCGGCAGCGGGCGATCTCCTTGACCAGCGCCTCAGGGGTGGGTTGGGTCAGGGCGGTGAGGAACCCGAGTGCTCCGGCGTTGGCCACCGCGCTGATCAGGTCCGCGGTGCCGACGGCGGTCATGCCGCCGCACACGATGGGGTGCTCGATCCCGAAGGTCTCGGTGAAGATATTGGTGAACAAGTGCTTCCTCGGTGTGGGTTGACCGCCGATTGGCGGATGACCGGACTGCTCAGCGATGTCTGCTTCGGTCAGGACGGGAGATTGAATGCGCGAATCGCGTTCTCGCGCAGGAACGCCGTACGGGTCTTCTCGTCGAACTCGAGTTTGTCCAACCCGGACAGGCAGTCGGGTGCCGGCCAGGCGAGGTGGTTGGAACCGAAGAGCACCTTGTGCCGGCCGTGTCCGCGGAGGTAGTCGACGATCTCCGCCGGATAGCGGGAGGTCGTGTATGCGGAGGTGTCGATGTAGACGTTCGGGTACTTCGTGGCCAGTGAAATGGCTTCATGTGGCCACGGCACGCCGATGTGACCCACGATGACCCGGGTGACGTTCGACGATGTCGCCGACCTTGTCGTTGCTGATCAGCGGTCCCGCCGGGGCGTACCGGGCGCTCAACATGCCAGTTCGACGCCCGCTTCGTCCATGCGGTCGAGGGTCCACAACACCGGCGGTTCGGCCTCGGGGATGGTTCCCTTCGACCAGCGGCGCAGGGAGTCCAGGAAGAGCATGTCCAGCCATCGCTGGGTCGGGTGCTGCATCCAGGCATCGATCGTGTCTGTCATCGTTTTCCCTTTCTCGTGTCGGTGGTGTCGGATCAGGCGGTTTCGGGAACAGGGTGGGCCGCTCGGCTGTCCTCGTCGGTTCCGGTCTCTTCCATGTCGCGGTGCCGGGTTTCGGGCAGCATGAGTGCGCAGAACAGACTCAGGAGACCGAAGCCCGCGAGCATCCACCCGACGGCGGCGCTGCCGTACTGGGAGGTGAGGTGCGCGGCCAGCATGGGAGCGGTGCCGCCGCCGATGACCCCGGCGATGGCGTAGGCCATGCCGGCGCCCGTGTAGCGGTACTCGGTGTGGAACATCTCCGGCAGCAGTGCGCCCGCGGGCCCGTAGGAGACGCCCATGATGGCCAGGGTGAGGGCCAGGCCGGCGAGGAACGCGACCGGGGAGCCGGTGTCGAGGAGGGGGAAGAGCACCAGTCCTCCGGGGATGGCCACGAGACAGGAGGCGAGCACCATTTTGCGGCGGCCGATGCGGTCGGAGTGGATGGCGGACAGGATGATCGCGGCACAGAAGACGGCGGCGGCGAGGAGGCCGAGGGAGAGCACTGTGGTGCGGCTCAGGCCGAGGGTGGCAGTGGCGTACGAGGTGAGGTAGGCGGTGCCGATGTAGAAGAACGCGAACATCATCGCCAAGGATCCGGCGGCGAGGAGCAGCTCACGGGGCTGATTCTTGAAGACTCCGAGGAGGGGTCCGGCGCCGGCGCGGCGGGCCTGGGTGGATCGCCGGGCGAACATCGGTGTTTCCTCGACCGCGAGCCGGACGTAGAGGCCGATCAGCACGAGGAGGGCACTGGCGATGAAGGGGATTCGCCAGCCGTAGTCGAGGAACGCCTGCGAGGTCTCGCCGACGAAGAGGTTGACCGCCAGGAAGGTGCCGTTGGACAACGCGAAGGCCAGTGACGGTCCCAGCTGTGGGAATACCGCGTACAGGCCCCGTTTGTCGGTGGGGGCGTATTCGGTGGCCAGCAGGGTCGCCCCGGCCCATTCACCGCCGACGGCGAGGCCTTGCGTGATCCGCAGTGCGATCAGCGCGAGCGGTGCGGCTACGCCGATCGTGGCGGCGCCGGGGAGCAGTCCGATGAGCACGGTGCTGATACCCATCAGCAGCAGGGTGCTGACCAGCGTTTTCTTGCGGCCGATCCGGTCGCCGAAGTGGCCGAAGATCGCGGCTCCGAGGGGGCGGGCGACGAACGCGACGGCGAAGGTGGCGAAGGAGGCGACGGTGCCGGCGGCGGTACCGAGGGCGGGGAAGAAGACCTTCGGGAAGACCAGCGCTGCCGCGGTGCCATAGATGAAGAAGTCGTAGAACTCGATGGTGGTGCCGGTGCAGCTTGCAATGGCGACGCGACGCATCGGGGTGGTCGGTGGGCTCGTCACCGTGTCGACGGTTCGGGACATCGTGATCTCCTGCTCGGTGGGCCCGTCCGGCTGGCGGAGGGGCTGGGGTACGACGAGCAGTGTGAGCGCCGTTACACCGACCGCTACACCCCCCAAAGTGGGTTGTGTTGCCGGGTAGCTGCTTTCGTGGGTACGTCGTGGGCAGGGAATGTCCGCTGGAGGTGCGGGGCTGCGGGCGGAGAGGGGTCAGCGGATGAGGCCGCGCTCGCGGGCGGCGAGGATCGCCTGCACGCGGTTGCTCGCGTGCAGCTTGCGCATGGCGCTCTTGAGGTAGGACTTGACCGTGTTGGGCAACAGGCCGAGGGTCTCGGCGATCTCCCGGTTGCTCAGACCCCGCGCAACGTGTTCGAGCACGTCGATCTCGCGGGGCCGCAGCACAGTGGGTGGTTCCTGCGATGCAGCCGGCGTCAGCACGGGCGCGAACCGGTTCCCGACCGCCTCGATCCGGGCACGCAGGACGTCGTCCTCGATCTGCCCGGCCAGGTCCGCCAGTTCCTGAGCGATGTCGTGCAGGTCGGCGCGGCTGAGCGCCGGCCGGTCGGCCTGGATATCGGTCCGCATCAAGCTGAGACGCCGCCCTACCTCGTCCTCGACGGCGATGTCGCGCTCGAGTCGCCGGACGAGTGGGGTGAAGCTGTCGAACCAGCGGTCGCCCAGGCGCACGTGGGTACGGGCCGCCAGGTAGATGAGGATGCGAGGTATCCGGTCGACGATGATCGGTAAGGCGGCCAGGGTTTCGATCGCCTCCGGGCGCACGGCGTGGTCGTACACGTGGGTGATGCCCTGGGCCGAGAAGTAGTCGGCCACCGAGACCGGGCGGGCGAGCATCAGCGCCTTTCCGCCGAGTCCCTCACCGTTGCGGACCACCAGGTTCACCGCCGAGCGGGTGCGGACGCCGGTCAGGTCGGTGATCTCCATCGCCACGGCGCCGTGCTGCACCGGCCCGCCGAACACCATGTCCATTCCGGCGTGCTTGCGGAGAGTCTCCAGCGAGCGCGCGAGGATGCGCCGTTCGACCGGCGTACCTGATTCGAATGACGTGATCATGTGGGCCTCCAACTACGCATCTGCCATTGAAGCTAGTGAGTGCCGTCACACCGTGGCAACGTCGTACCCCCGAAGGTGGGTGCCGGGCCGCCGGACCTACCTTCGGGGGTCCCGCACCGGTCCTCTCCCAGGCCATATTCCTCCTCGAGAACGGAGGAACACACATGAACACCAGGTTGAGCCACACCGTCGGTCCGGCTGAGCAGCCACTGCTCGAGATGACGATCGGTGACAACTTCGACCGGACCGTCGCGAGGTTTCCCGACCGCGAGGCTCTGGTCGACGTCCCTACCGGGCGGCGGTGGACGTACGCCGACCTTCGGGCCGACGTCGACGCTCTGGCACGAGCGCTGCTCGAGGAGGGAATCACCCTCGGTGACCGGGTCGGGATCTGGGCCCCGAACTGCGCCGAATGGACGATCGTGCAGTTCGCCACGGCGAAGGTCGGCGCGATCCTCGTGACCGTCAACCCCGCCTATCGCGCCCACGAACTCGAGTACGTCCTCACCCAGTCGGGGATCCGGCTGATGTTCGCGGTCCCGTCGTTCAAGACTTCGGACTACGCGGCGATGATCGTGCAGGTCTCGCCCCGGTGCCGGAGTCTCGAGAAGGTGGTCCACCTGGGCGGCGAGGAGTGGGCGGCGCTGCTGCGCCGGGGCGCTCAGGCCTCGCCGGACCGGCTCGCCGAGGTGCAGGACGGGTTGACCCCCGACGATCCGATCAACATCCAGTACACCTCGGGGACCACCGGTTTTCCCAAGGGCGCGACCCTCTCCCACCGCAACATCCTCAACAACGGGTTCTTCGTCGGTGAACTCCTCGGCTATACCGAACAGGACCGGATCTGCGTGCCGGTGCCGTTCTACCACTGCTTCGGCATGGTCATGGGGAACCTCGGGGCCAGCACGCACGGCGCGTGTGTCGTCATCCCGGCCCCGGCGTTCGACCCGGTGGCGACGCTGCGCGCGTGTGCCGAGGAGCGATGCACGTCCCTGTACGGGGTGCCGACGATGTTCATCAGCCTGCTCGATGCCCCGGGCTTCGACTCCTACGACCTGTCCTCGATCCGCACCGGGGCGATGGCCGGTTCGCCGTGCCCGGTGGAAGTGATGAAGCAGGTCACCCAATGGGCCCCCGAGATGGCCATCGCCTACGGGATGACCGAGACGTCCCCCGCCTCCGCCCAGACCAGGGCGAACGACTCCCTGGACCGACGGGTCTCCACCGTCGGGCGGGCCCACCCGCACGTGGAACTCGAGATCGTCGACCCGGCAACCGGTGAGACCGTGCCCTCCGGGCAACCCGGGGAGCTGTGCGTCCGGGGCTACTCGGTGATGCTCGGCTACTGGAACCAGCCCGACAAGACCGCCGAGACGGTCGATGCCGACGGCTGGATCCACACCGGTGACCTGGCGGTGATGGACGAAGCGGGCTTCGTCGCCATCACCGGGCGGATCAAGGACATGGTGATCCGCGGCGGCGAGAACATCCACCCGCGGGAGATCGAAGAGTTCCTCTACACCCATCCGGACGTTCTCGACGCCCAGGTGATCGGGGTGCCCGACGCCAAGTACGGCGAGGAGCTGATGGTGTGGCTGCGGCTGCGTGACGGTGCCGCACCTTGGGACGCGGCGGCGCTCCGCGAATTCTGCAGAGGCCGGCTCGCGCACTACAAGATCCCCCGGTACGTGCACTGCGTCGACCAGTTCCCCATGACCGTGACCGGGAAGATCCGCAAGGTGGAAATGCGAGAACACGCCATCGACATGCTCGGGCTCGAAGCCTGAAACCCACACCACGAGACACACTCACATTCGATACGGAGGAACCGACATGAGCTGGACCATCGAACGCCGCGGACGCGTCGCCGTCGTGACGATGAACACCAATCCGGTCAACGCACAGAACCGCGCCTTCTTCGCCGACCTGCACGAGGCGTTCGATCGACTCGAACGCGACCACCCACAGTCCCCGGTCGTGCTGACCGGCACCGGCACCCGGTTCTCGGCCGGACTCGATCTCGCCGAGCACTTTCCGCTCTTCGCCGGGGACGAGGCAGAGGTCGCGTCGTGGTTCCAGGACTACCGGGCGACGAACATGCGGTTGTTCACCTATCCACGGCCGACGGTGGCCGCGGTGAACGGGCACGCATTCGCCGGGGGCCTGATCACCGCCGCCGTGTGTGACCGCCGGGTCGCCGTCCCCGACGGGGCCCGGTTCGGGATCAACGAGGTGCCGATCGGCATCCCGATGCCCGCGGTATATCTGCGGATGCTGGCCTACGCCTGGGGTGAACCGGTGGCCTCGCGAACCTGTTTGCAGGGCGAGATCTTCACCTCGGCCGAGGCGCACGCCATGGGCATCGTGCACGAGCTGGTACCGGCGGAGGAACTGCTCGGCCGCGCCGTCGCCATCGCCGAACTGACCCCCGAAGACTGCATCGAGAACTACGCCTACACCAAGCGCGCCCTGCAGGCCCCCGCCCTGCGCGACATCGCGGACCTGTGCGACCCGCTCGACCGCAAGGAGCTGGCCGCCGGCATGACGAGCGAGCCGTCCCGGCGCGCCCACCGTCGGTACTGGGAACAGCTCAAGGGCCGCCCCGCGGGATGGTGACCAGGGTGGACGGCGGCGCGGACGAGCAGTTGCCCGCCTGGGTGATCTGGCGGCAGCGGCCGTTTCCCGATACCAACCTGCTTCTGCTCGACGGGCGGGAAGCGGCGCTCGTCGACAGCGGTTTCGTCGGCCATGCGCAGCAGACAGCCGAATGGGTGCACGCGCACAGCGACAATCGCACCCGGGTCGTGAACACGCACTGGCACGCCGACCACGTCGGCGGCAACGCGCTACCGCAGGCGAGGGGTGCCGGTATTGCGGCCGGCGCCCCCGGACGCCGACGCCGTCGCCCGACGCGACCCGGGCTGCTGTCTCGCCGAATACCTCGACCAGCCGGTCGCCCCGTACACCGTCGACGAACCGCTCGACGACGGGCAGGTGCTCCGGCTCGGCGACACCGACTGGGAGGTGGTCCGCACCCCGGGCCACACACCCGGCCACCTGGCGCTGTGGCAGCCCCGAGGAGCGACTACTGGTGGTCGGAGACGCGCTGTCCGACTACGACGTCGGCTGGGTCGACAGTGCCCTCGACGGCCCTGACGCGGCCCGCACGGCCCTGCAATCGCTGCACCGGTTGACCGACCTTCGGCCACGGGTGCTGCTGCCCGCGCACGGACCGATTCCCGCCGACACCGACGGAGCACTGGCCAGTGCACGGCGTCGCGGCCAGCGTCACGTCGACGACCCGGACGGCGCGGTGAGGTACGGCGCACGTCGAATCTTCGCCTTCGCGTTGATGATTCGAGGCGGCATTCCCGCCGACGAGGTCGAGCCCTACCTGCATGCACGCGCCTGGCTGACCGACGCCGCACGGTTGTTGTGCCTCACACCCGAGGCGCTCGCCGCCGAACTGGTCGAGACGATGATCCGCGGCGGCGCCGTCGTCGCGCGGAACAATCGACTACATGCCGCCGCCGAACACATCCCGGTCACGCCGGGAACGCTGCAGGTGCCGTTTCCCCGGAAATGGTCGGCGTTGCGCGCACGCGCCGTTCCGGACCGCACGTGAACGCGTGCTGTCGCCGAGTCCTATCCGACCACCCGCTGGATCAGCAGTACCGCACCGATTCCGATCATCGCGGCACCGGAAATCCAGGTCACCACCCGCGCCGCGGCGGGGCGGGTGCGCAGCACAACCCGCGCCCCCGTCCCCACCCCCGTGTAGACCACCGCGCAGCTGACCGTGTGCACCACACCCAGCAGCACGATCTGCACCGCGAGGGGCCACCGCGCGTCCGTGTCGGTAAACTGTGGCAGCAGCGCCAGGAACAGCAGAAGCACCTTCGGATTCAGCCCGCTGGTCCCCATACCCTTGACCGCCTGCCGCACCCACGATTCCGGTGCCTGCTCCGCCCCGGTCTGCGGCAGAGCCGAGGGCTTGACGAGCATCGCGATCCCCAGCCACACCAGGTACGCCGCCCCGACCGCCGTCAACGCGGTCAGCACCAACGGCGAACGGGCCACCAGCGCCGCGACGCCGGTCGCCACCACCGCGGTCATTGCCAGATGCCCCGACAACATCCCACCGACCGCGGGCACCACGGTGCGGTGCCGCAGACCCGCCGCGATCGCGTACGCCCAATCCGCCCCCGGCGTCAGCACGAACAGAAACGACACCGCCCAGAACGCAGCAACGGTACCGACCGCCATGACCTCACTCATCCTTCACACTCTCGGACCGCCAGGACGCCTGGCGGTTCCCGATAGAGAGATTAGGGAGATCGACCTGGAATTCGTTCCCATAGTTTTCACAAGAACCGCGTAATTGGGGGAAAATCTTCCACATGGACAACGTCGACAAAAAGATCCTTGCCGAGCTCCAACAAGACGGGCGGCTCACCGTCACCGAACTCGCAGATCGGGTCCAACTCAGCATCTCGCCCTGCCACCGCCGCCTACGCGCGCTGGAGAGCTCCGGCGCGATCACCGGCTACCGCGCCCAGCTCGACGCCGGCGCCCTGGGCCTGACGTTCGAGGCGCTCGTCTTCGTCACCATGCGCACCGTCGACCGCGATACCCTCGAGGCATTCGAACCGGCCGTCGCCGCCATACCCCATGTCCTGCAAGCGCAACGACTGTTCGGCGACCCCGATTACCTCCTGCGGGTCATCACCCGCGACCTGCCCGCCTTCCAGAAGCTCTACGACGAATCCCTCGCCACCCTCCCCGGCGTCGGGCGCCTCAGCTCCACTCTCGTCATGAAAAGCGTGGTAGACAACCGTCCCCTGCCCCTGTAGGACCCCGACCACTGCTCCGTGGCCTACGCGGTCCGGAGCGTACTGACGCCCCAGGAGGGACGGTGTCCTGTCCGTCCCGATCGAAGAACACGTCGTTACTCCGCTGTCGACGGTCCGCATCGATGATGCGGCGCACCTCCGGGCCCAGCGCAGAGGCACTCACCCGAATTCCAGGGCAAAATCGTCGATTTCGGACTGGTCGAGGTCGCTCAGCGTCAGATCGGAGGGAGTGAAGCCACCGGCGTCGTCGCGCGCGGCGTGGTCGGCGAGCGCACACAGCGCCGCGACCCAGCCGTGCGCCAACTCGGCGACGACGGACGCCGGCACGACCCCGGTGGCGTAACCCCACGTCGCGCGGAGCACCGGTCCGGCCGGCGTCTCCTCGGTGACGGCGCCGACCTCGATCGCGTGGCTCACCGGCATCGCCTCGTCGGTGGTGCCGCCGAGCACGCCGGCCTCCGGAGCGGCCGTCCACGGTCCGCCGTCCCCCTCGCCGAGGGTCAGCCGGCCGAGATAGTTGAACCCGATCTCCGGTGCCGGTGCGGCCCCGAGTTCGGTCCCGGACTCGGGATCGAGATGGCGGAGCATGCCGAACCCGATTCCGTTGTCCGGGATCTCCCGCAACTGCTCCTTGACGAGCTTGAGCGCCACCCCGGCGCAGTCGCCGCCGGCGAACGCCTCGGCGAGATCCACCCCGGAGACGTCGAGGCGGACCGGATACAGGCTGGTGAACCAGCCGACGGTGCGGGACAGGTCGGCGCCGGGCACCACCTGCTCCTCGCGTCCGTGCCCCTCCCGGTCCACCGGGACCGCCCCACCGCCGCACACCCGGCCCACCGTCAGCGCCAGCGCGGTGAGCAGCACGTCGTCGACGCCGGCGCGGAAGCGCTCCGGCACCGTCGTCAGCAGCGCCTCGGTCACCGACGCCGGGACCTGCACCTGCACCCTCGAGACCGTCGCCATCGTGTCGCGCGCGGGATCCACCCGCCGCCCCGCGATCCGCACGCACCCGGCCGGTTCGAGGGCGCGGCGCCACAACCCCAGTTCGCCGCGCCGCGCCGGAACCTGGTCGAGCAGCCCCCGCGCCCACGTCCGCAGCGGCGTTCCCCCGCCGGCCGGTTCGGTGCCCTCGCACGCGACGGCCAGGTCCGGGACCAGGATCCGCCACGAGACCCCGTCGATCACCAGATGATGCACCACCATCAGGATCCGGCCCGGACGGCCCGGGCCGGCGTCGAAGAAGACCACCCGCATCATGTCACCGGTCTCGGGATCCAGCGCTGCACCGGCGACGTCGGCCTCCTCGGACAGCACCGACGAGCGGGACCGCTCGTCGAGTCCCCGGACGTCCACCCGCGTGACGAGCGTGGCCGGATCGACGACATCCGCGGCACGGACGTCGAATGTCCTTGCCGCCGGATCGAACACGGCGCGCAGGGCGTCGTGCACCGCGAGCACCCGGCCCACCGCCCCGACCAGGGTGCCGAGGTCGAGCCCGACGGGCGCGTGCAGGAGGCGGGACTGGGCGAATCCCCGGTAGGGGCCGCCGCGGTCGAGGAGGTCGTGCACGATCGGGGTCGCCGGGACGAGACCCAGGGCGGCGGTGCGTTCCGTCTCGTCCGGTGCCGTGTCCACCTGCACGATACGGGCCAGGCCCGCCGGGGTGCGGTGCTCGAAGACGTCGCGGGCGGCGAAGCGCAGTCCCGCCGCCCGGGCTCTCGACACGAGCTGGATCGAGACGATGGAATCACCACCGAGGGAGAAGAAGTCGTCGTCGGGTCCGATCGTGTCCAGGCGCAGCACCTCCGCCACCACCGCGCACAGGCGCCGCTCGAGGTCGTTTGCCGGGGCCCGGGACGCCCCGGCGGGCGCGAAGACCGGGGCGGGCAGCGCCCGCCGGTCGACCTTACCGTTGGGGGTGACCGGGAACTCGTCGAGCACCACGATCGCGGCCGGCACCATGTGCTCGGGCAGACTACGGGACACGTGCTGCCGCAACACTTCCGGATCTGCTCCGGCGCCGGTGACGTACCCGACGAGCCGGCGGCGGCCCGGCTCGTCCTCCCGGGCCACGACCACGCAGCCCGCGACCGCCGGGTGCGCCGACAACGCGGCCTCGCTCTCGCCGAGCTCGATGCGGAACCCGCGGATCTTGACCTGATCGTCGCTGCGGCCGAGGTACTCGAGCACCGGACGGTCGCCGCCCGCGTCGATCCACCGCACCCGATCTCCGGTGCGGTAGAGCCGGGCGCCCGCAGCGCCGAACGGATCGGCCACGTAGCGGGCCGCACTCGGCCCGGGGCGGTTCAGGTAGCCGCGGGTGACGCCGGGCCCGCCGACGTACAACTCCCCGGCCACGCCCGCCGGGACGAGGCGCAGACGGTCGTCGACCACGTACACCCGGGCGCCGTCGATCGGCGCCCCGATGTGCGGGCGCGCCCCGCGGATCTCGGCGACCGTGGCGTCGACCGTGCATTCGGTGGGGCCGTACATGTTCAGCGCCCGTACCCCGTCGAACGCGCCGAGCGCCGACCACAGGTCCGCGGACACGGCGTCGCCGCCGACGGCGAGCAGGCTGGGACGGTGCGGCGCCGCGGGCTCGCACAGGCCGGCGGCGAGCAGTTCGGTCATGAGCAGCGGTACGCAGTCGACGGCGTCGATGCGGTGGGTGCGCACGTAGGCGACGGTGGCGGCGGCGTCGGCGAGCAGGTCGGCGTCCGGCAGGTACAGCGTGTGCCCGGCGAGCATGGACAGCAGCGGGTCGATCGAGGAGTCGAACGACAGCGCGTAGGTCAGCAGCACCCGCAGCGGCCGGTCCTCCGCGCGGCCGACGGTCCGGCGCCGCTGGGTCGCGACCAGGTTCACGACGCCGCGGTGCGGCACCACGACGCCCTTGGGGAGCCCGGTCGAGCCGGAGGTGTAGACGACGTAGGCGGCCCCGTCGCCGGAGACTGCGCCGAGATGCTCGCCCGGCTCGAGCGGGGTGTCCGGGAGCGTGGGGTCCACCGCGGCGAGCGCGGCCTCGTCGAGGACGAGGACGGGCCTCGAGTCGGCGAGCATGTGTTCGATGCGCTCGGCCGGGTACCCGGGATCGATCGGGACGTAGGCGCCGCCGGCCTGCCACACCGCGAGGGCCGCGACGATCGCGTCGGTGCCGCGCGGCAGCATCAGCCCGACCACCGTCTCGGGTCCCACGCCGCGGCGGATCAGGTGCCGCGCGAGCCGACTAGTACGGGCGTGCAGTTCCTCGAAGGTGAGCGTCCCGGTGGCGGTGACCAGCGCGGTCGCGGTCGGGGTGCGCCGCGCCTGGCGGGTGAACAGCTCACCCAGGGTGTCCACGCCGACGTCTTCGACGTCGTCCATACATACGTATGGGCTGCCGGAGCAGAGAAGGTCGCGCTCGTTGTCGGCGAGCAGGTCGAGCGCGGACAGCCGGGTCCGCGGATCCCTCGCGAGCGCCGCGAAGGCGCGCACCACGCGGGCGGCGAGCGCATCGGCGGTGGCCGCGTCGAACAGGTCCCGCGCGTACTCCACCCGCACCCGCAGGCCGACGCCCGCGTCCTCGACCACGTCGAAGGTCAGGTCGAACAGGGCGGCGCCGGTGTCGACGGTGGACACCCGCGACTCCAGGCCGGCGAAGGCGTCGACGACCGGCGGGGTGCGGTGCTGCACGAGCACCTGGAACAGCGGGTGCCGGCCGGCGCTGCGGGAGGGGTTCAGGGCCTCGACGAGCCGGTCGAACGGCAGGTCCTGGTTCGCGTAGGCGTCGAGGTCGGTGCTGCGGATCCGGGCGAGCAGTTCGGCGAGCGTGGGATCGCCGGACAGGTCCGTCCGCAGAACCACCATGTTGACGAAGAACCCGACGAGGTCGTCCAGTTCGGCGGCGGGGCGGCCCGCGGTGGGCGAGCCGATCGGGATGTCCTCCCCCGCGCCGCTGCGCGCGAGGGCGACGGCGACCGCGGTGTGCACGAGCATGAACATCGTGGCGCCCGCACCGCGCGCGACGGCCCGCAGCGCATCGGCGACGTGCGGCGGGACCGTCCGTTCGACCGTGCCGCCCGCGAACGTGGCCGTCGCGCCGCGGGGCCGGTCGGTGGGCAGGTCGAGTTCCTCCGGCATCCCGTCGAGCCGGGCGCGCCAGTAGTCGAGCTGGCGGGCGGCGAGTCCGTCGCCGTCGCCGAGGATCTCGCGGTGCCACACCGCGAAGTCGGCGTACTGCACCGGCAGCGGCGCCGGCGTCCAGGACCTCCCGGCGGCCGCGGCGGCGTAGGCCGCGCCGAGCTCGCGCAGCAGGATCGGGGCGGACAACTCGTCGGCGGCGACGTGGTGCACGAGCACCAGCAGCACGGCCTCCGCGGATTCGCCCTCGAAAAGCATCACCCTGATCGGGATCTCGCGTTCGAGGTCGAACACGTGCCGCGCCGCGGCCGCCACCGCCGCGTCCAGGTCGGCCCCCGCGACGGTGCGGGCGGTGAACGGCACGCTGGGTGCGGCGAGCACGCGCTGCATGCCGACGCCGTCGTGGTCCTCGAGCACGGTGCGCAGGACCTCGTGCCGGTCCAGCACCGCGCGCACCGCATCGTGCAGCGCCGCCGGATCGGGGACGCCGCGCAGGCGCAGCGTCAGCGGGACGTTGTAGGTCGGGCTCGGGCCCTCGAGCCGGAACTGGAACCACAGCCGCTGCTGCCCCGCCGACAGCGGTGCACGGTCGCCGCGTTCGACCGGACGCAGCGGGATCCGCAGGGCCGCGGCATCGTCGGGGCACTGCGCGGCGAGCCCCTCGACGGTCGGGTGGTCGAAGACGGTGCGGATCGGCAGTTCCACGCCGAGCGCGTCGCGGACCTTCGCGATCAGCTTGGCCGCCGCGAGGGAGTGACCGCCGAGGAGGAAGAAGTCGTCGTCGACGCCGACGGTGTCGAGGCCCAGGACGTCCGCGAACACCGCGCACAGCACGCGTTCGCGTTCGGTGGCGGCCGCGCGGCCGCCGACGAGGGCCCCGAAGTCCGGTTCCGGCAGCGACGTGCGGTCCACCTTCCCGTTGGAGGTGAGCGGCAGCGCGTCGAGGAACACGAACGCCGACGGCACCATGTGCGCCGGCAGCCGCCGCGCCACGAGCTCGCGGGCCGTCGCGGGGTCACCGTCGCCGCCCACCAGGTAGGCGACGAGCCGCGCGGTGCCGGTCGCGTCGGGACGCGCCACGGCGACGGCCCGCGCGACGCCGGGCAGCTCCTGCAGCGCCGCCTCGACCTCGCCGAGTTCGACGCGGAAGCCGCGGATCTTGACCTGGTCGTCCCGGCGGCCGCGGTAGACGAGGTGGCCGGCCGCGGTCCACCGCACCACGTCGCCGGTGCGGTACATGCGGCTTTCGCTGTCGCCGAACGGGTTCGCCACGAACCGCGCCGCGGTCGCGCCGGGCGCGCCGAGGTAGCCGCGCACCACGCCGGGGCCGGCGACGTACAGTTCGCCGTCCACGCCCTCCGGGACCGGGTTCAGCGCGGCGTCGAGCACGTAGGCGCGCAGGTTCGCCACCGGCCGGCCGATCACGGGTTCCGCCGCGTCCCCCACCTCGGCGACGAGGACGTCGACGGTGCCCTCCGTGGGGCCGTAGAAGTTGAACGCGGCGCGGTCGCGCTCACGCAGACGCCGCCACAGAGCGTCGGTGACGGCGTCGCCGCCGAAGCCGAGCGTCGGCACGGTACCGGCGGGCAGCAGGTCGGCCTCGACGATCTGCTCGAGTTGCGCGGGCGACAGTTCGACGAAGTGCCAGCCCTCGCTGCCGGCGAGTTCGGCGAGCCGGTGCGGGTCCCGCTGGGTGGCCTCGTCGACGATGCGCAGTTCGTGTCCGTCGAGCAGCCACAGGTGCGGGCCCCACGAGGCGTCGAACGCGAACGACCAGGCGTGCCCGACCCGCAGGCGGTCGCGGCCGGCCTCGGCGCGGGCACGGGAGAAGACGCGCTCGCGGTGGCTGTGGAACAGGTTGACGGCGCCGCGGTGCGGGACCTCCACGCCCTTGGGCCGGCCGGTCGAACCGGAGGTGTGGATGACGTAGGCGACATCGAGCTCGTGCAGCAGGCGGCCGCGTTCGGCGCGGGTCAGCGGCTCGGCGTCGTAGCCGGACAGGTCCAGCCCGTCGAGGTTCACCGGATCGGGAAGGCCTGCGGTGCAGGAGATCTCGGCGATACGTGCGGCGCCGTCGCCGCCGGTGAGCACGACACCGGGTGCGGTCTCGGCGAGCACGTGGGCGAGCCGCTCGGCGGGATGGTCGGGGTCCAGCGGAACGCACGTGGCGCCGGCCTCGAGGACGGCGAACAGCGCAACCAGCGTGTCGGCGCGGCGCGGCAGCGCGACGGCGACGCGCCGCTGTGGGCCGAGCCCGCGGCTCAGGAGGTGACGGGCGAGGCGGCGCGAGCGCGCGGCCAGTTCGCCGAAGGTCAGGGCGGTGGCGGCATCGCGCACCGCGGGTGCGTCCGGGTCACGGGCCACCTGCGCGGCCAGCAGGTCCGGCAGCGTGCGGTCCGTCGGCACCGGCAGGTCGTCGCCGCTGCGCTCGACGAGGAGGCGGCGGCGCTCGCCGGCGCCGAGGATCTGCAGCCGGGCCAGCGGCCGGTGCGGATCGGCGAGCGCGGCGACCTGGGTGAGGAGCAGTTCGAGGCGGCGGGCGTGCCGCGCGAGGTCGTCGGCGGTGTAGGCGTCGGCATCCGCGTCCACCCAGACCTCGAGGCCGCCGGTGTGGTCGAGCGGCCGCACGGTCACCATGAAGTCCTGCAGCGGGCCCCGGGCCACGGAGTGCACCGCGGCGTGCAGGTCCGCGAAGCGCAGCCGGTCGCCGAACGGTTTGACGTTGACGGACGGCCCGACGACGCCCCGGGAGCCCGCGGGCAGGCGCAGGTCGTTCTGGATGTCCTCCCCGCGGTAGCGGTGGTGCGGGCGGCAGTCCGCCACGGCGGCACGCACCTCGGCGACGAGATCGGCGAGGGTGCGGGCGGGGTCGGGACGCAGGCGCAGCGGCACGACGTTGACCGCGGACATCGGCACGGTCGTCGCGGCGCTGCCGAGCCGGTTCATCACCGGGAATCCCACGATCACGTCGCCGCGTCCCGTCGCGGCGCGCAGGAACGCGGCGACGGCGGCGGTGACGACGTCGCCCCAGCTCGCGCCGGTGGCCTTGCCGATCCGCGAGAGCCCTTGCTGCTGTTCGGCGGTCAGGGTCAGGCGCACGCCGCGGCAGCGGACGGCGATGCCGCCGGGACCGTCGGCGAGGGTCACGGCGTCCTCGGCGCCGTCGAGGTAGCCGGCCCAGAAGTCCCGGTCGGCGGCGAAGTCCGCGGACGCACGGTAGGCGGCTTCCTCGGCGACGACGGGGGCGAGTGGGGCGAACCTGGCCGGTGGGACCGGCAGCCCGAGCACGTCGGCGGTGTAGCGCTCGGCGATGCGCCGGGTGAGCAGGCCGAATCCGTAGGCATCGATCACCAGGTGGTGGATGCACAGGTAGAGGACGGCGTGCCGGTCGCCGAGGCGGAGCACGGCGGCGCGCAGGCACGGCTCGCGGGCGGGATCCAGCACGCGCGTGTGGTCGCCGGCCATCCAGCGCCGGGCGGCCGCCTCCGGGTCGGGCTCGCGGCGCAGATCGACGACGGCGGGCTCCGGCGCCTCGTGCGCGCCGGGACGGATGAGGACCGATCCGTCGGCCTCCACGGCGAAGGCCGCGGTGAGCACCTCGGCTTCGGCGACGGCCTCCCGGACCGCCCGCGTCACCGCGGCGACGTCGACGTCGCCGCGGAGTTCGACGCATTCCGCGGTGTTGAAGACGGGGTTCGCGGGGTCGAGCTGCTGGGCGAACCATACGCCGGACTGGGCCCGCGTCAGCGGAAATGCCGAGGTCGACGGGCCGGACG
The DNA here is from genome assembly GCF_015654185.1 of Rhodococcus sp. M8. Classification (NCBI taxonomy): domain Bacteria; kingdom Bacillati; phylum Actinomycetota; class Actinomycetes; order Mycobacteriales; family Nocardiaceae; genus Rhodococcus; species Rhodococcus sp. M8. The sequence continues at coordinate 4,870,474 of NZ_CP064065.1, read as the reverse complement.
TGGGCACGATCGATCCCCTTTCTACGGTCGAATTCGACTGTGCCGTATCGCATCACGAGAGGTGAAGCCGGTCCGGCGCGAAACGTGACGATACCAAAGGTTAGGCTAACCGTATATGTTCTGCTGGGTCGGGTGCACGGCACCGCGACCGTCCCTGTCACCACTACGAGAGGTCTGCGCACATGCAAGCACCGGCCGTCGCCGCGCCCGGCACCGCCGCCCCGCGGCAGATCGGCACCGCCGCCCCGCGGCAGATCGGCACCGCCGCCCCGCGGCAGATCGGGTCCGCCGCCCCGTTCGTGCTGTCGCGTCCGCACGGCACCGTCGTGGCGGAGGGCGTCGACGCCCGGTTCGACTCGGCCGGCGAGGCCGCGGCAGCGCTGCGCGCCGGCTCGGTGGCCGCCGTCGTCGGCGCGCTGCCGTTCGCACCAGACCACCACGCCGCCCTCACCGCGCCCGTCGCGCTGCGGCACCAGCCGGACCCCGTCGGGGACGTCACCGTCGCGCTGCCGCCGGTGCGGATCGCCGCGACGCTGCCCACCGAGGACGAACATCTCGACCGGGTGGCCACGGCGCTGCGGCAACTGCGCGACCCGGCCGACGACCTGGCGAAGGTGGTGCTGGCCCGCGCGCTGCTCCTGCGGGCGGACGCACCCGTCGACCCGGCGTCGCTGCTCGCCCGCCTGGCCGGAAACGACCCCTCCGGCAACGGATTCGTCGTCGACCTCACCGCCGCCGGGGGACCGTGGACCGGCCGGCACCTCGTCGGGGCCAGTCCCGAGGTGCTCGTCCGGCGCCGCGGCGACCTCGTCACGTGTCATCCGCTCGCCGGTTCGGCGCCCCGGCACCCGGACCCCGAGGTCGACCGGCGCACCGGCCGGCGCCTCGCCGCGTCGGAGAAGAACCTCGCCGAGCACGCCCACGTCGTCGACGCCCTGCGCGCGAGCCTCGAACCGCTGTGCACCGACCTCGACATCCCCGGTTCGCCGACCCTGACGAGCACCCGGCAGCTCTGGCACCTGGGCACCCCGATCTCGGGCCGGTTGCGGGACCGGTCGGTCACCGCCCTCGACCTCGCCCTCGCCGTGCATCCGACCCCCGCGATCTGCGGCACGCCGACCGCCCCCGCCCGGGCGCTGATCCAGGAACTGGAGGGTGACCGCGGCTTCTACGCCGGCGCCGTCGGCTGGGCCGACCGGGACGGCGACGGCGAATGGATGGTGACGATCCGCGGCGCCGTCCTCGACGCCGACGGCACCACGCTCACGACCCACGCGGGCGGCGGCATCGTCGCCGGGTCGGATCCGCTCGACGAACTCGCGGAGACCACAACGAAGTTCGGCACGGTGCTCGAGGCGCTGGGGGTGCGGCGGTGAGCCGGTCCGTCACCCTCGTCGTCGGCGCCGCCCAGGGCATCGGCCGCGCCACCGCCCTGACCCTCGCGAAGGCCGGGCACCGCGTCGTCCTCGCCGACCGGGATGTCGACGGCCTCGCCGAGACCGCCGCGCTGCTCGACGTGGCCGCCCCCGTGCACGGTCTCGACGTGTGCGACGCGGCCGGCGTCGCCGAGGCGGTCGCACGAGTGGAGGCCGAGCACGGGCCGGTCGACGCACTGGCCCACGTCGCGGGCGTCTTCACCACCGGGTCGGTGCTCGACTCCGATCCCGCCGAGTGGCAGCGGATGTTCGACGTCAACGTCACCGGCCTGATCAACGTGCTGCGCGTCGTCGGTCGCGGGATGCGCGAGCGTCGCCGCGGGGCGATCGTCACGGTCGGCTCCAATTCGGCGGGTGTGCCCCGCGCCGGGATGGGTGCATACGGCGCGTCGAAGTCCGCCGCCCACATGATCGTTCGTGTGCTCGGCCTCGAGCTGGCCCGGTTCGGGGTCCGCGCCAACGTCGTCGCCCCGGGCTCCACGGACACGGCGATGCAACGGTCCCTGTGGCCGGATCCGGCCGACGACGCGGGCGCCCGCACCGCGATCGACGGCGACGCCGCCTCGTTCAAGGTGGGAATTCCATTGGGCCGCATCGCCGACCCTGCCGACATCGCCGACGCCGTCGAGTTCCTGCTCTCCGACCGTGCCCGCCACATCACCATGCAGACCCTGTACGTCGACGGCGGCGCCACGCTGCGCGCCTGAACCGGATCGAAAGGAACTCCGTGACGATCGCCGCCACCCGGACTCCCCTGGCTGCCACCGCCGGCTACCCCCAGGAGTTCGCGGAACTCTACCGCGCCGCGGGCTACTGGACGGACGAGACGTTCGTCCGGTTCCTGTCCGTGCGGGCCGACCACCACGGCGAGCGCGTCGCCGTGGTCGGCCGTGACGCCCGCGGCACCGAACGCCGCCTCACCTACCGCGAACTCACCGGCGCCGCGGACCGGATCGCCACCGGGCTCGCGGCCGCGGGCGTCCGGCCGGGCGACCGGGTGCTGGTGCAGCTGCCCAACATCGTCGAGTACACCGAGGTGGTCTTCGCGGTGTTCCGGCTCGGTGCGCTGCCGGTGTTCGCGCTGCCCGCGCACCGCAGCGCCGAGATCGGGTACTTCTGCCGGTTCACCGACGCCGCCGCGTACATGATCGCCGGCGAGCACGGCGGATTCGACTACCGCGGCCTGGCCCGGCAGGTGTGCGCGGACCTCGACCGTCCGCCGGTCGTGGTCGTCGCCGGCGACGCCCAGGAGTTCACCCCGCTCGACGCGCTGCGCGAGCACGAGCCGGGCGAATTCGCCGATGTCGAAGCGGAATCCGTCGCCTTCCTGCAGCTCTCGGGCGGCACCACCGGAACCCCGAAGCTGATCCCGCGCACCCACACCGACTACCTGTACTCGGTGCGCGAGTCGGCCCGGATCTGCGGCGTCGACGCCGGCACCCGGATGCTGGTGGTACTGCCGGCGGCGCACAACTTCCCGATGAGCTCACCGGGGATCCTCGGGGTCCTGCACGCGGGCGGCACGATCGTGCTGGCGCCGGACCCGAGCCCCGACACCGCCTTCGCGCTGATCGAGCGCGAGCGGGTCACCATGGCGTCGCTCGTGCCCCCGCTCGCACTGGCGTGGCTGTCGGCGCGGCCCCGTATCGACCGGGACCTGTCGTCGCTGCAGGTCCTGCAGGTGGGGGGCGCGAAGTTCGGCGCCGAGGCGGCCGCGCGCGTGACGCCCGAACTCGGCTGCACCCTGCAGCAGGTGTTCGGGATGGCCGAGGGCCTGGTCAACTACACCCGGCTCGACGACCCCGAGGCCACCATCGTCGGCACCCAGGGCCGGCCCATCAGCCCGCACGACGAGATCCGGGTGGTCGACGACGCCGACCGTCCCGTCGCCCCGGGCGCGACGGGCCACCTGCTCACCCGCGGTCCCTACACGATCCGCGGCTACTACGACGCGCCCGGGCACAACGCGTCGGCGTTCACCCCCGACGGGTTCTACCGCACCGGAGATCTCGTGCGGCTGACCGAGGACGGCTACGTCGTCGTCGAGGGCCGCGCGAAGGACCAGATCAACCGGGGCGGCGAGAAGATCGCCGCCGAGGAGGTGGAGAACCACCTGCTCGCCCACCCCGGGGTCCTGGACGCCGCTGTGGTGGCCGTGCCCGACGCCTACCTCGGGGAGCGCACGTGTGTGTTCGTCGTCGCCGACGGCGAGGCCCCGAAGGCCCCGGCGCTGAGGACCTTCCTGCGCGAGCGGGGACTGGCCGCGTACAAGATCCCCGACAAGGTGGTCTTCGTCGACACCTTCCCCCGCACCGGTGTCGGCAAGACCAGCCGCGCCGGACTGCGTCGCGCGCTCGCCGCCACCCTGCAGCACTGATCCCGACTCCGCTCGACCACAGAAAGCGAATCCTGCGATGGCCCTGCCGAAGTCCGTGTCCTATCCCCTGCCGACCGACCTGCCCGCCAACACCGTCGACTGGACCATCGACCCGCGGCGGGCGGTACTGCTCGTGCACGACATGCAGGAGTACTTCGTGCGGGTCTTCGACCGCGCAACGGATCCGCTGGCGACGGTGGTCCCGAACATCGACGCGATCCGGCGGTCGGCGTACGAGGCGGGCATTCCCGTCGTCTACACCGCCCAGCCCGGCGACCAGGATCCGGCCGAGCGGGCGCTGCTCACCGATTTCTGGGGTCCCGGCCTGGCCGACGATCCGGCCCTGACGTCCGTCGTCGCCGACCTCGCGCCGCGCGAGGGCGACGTGCAGCTCACCAAGTGGCGCTACAGCGCGTTCATCCGCACCGACCTGCGGGAGCGGATGCGCGCGTGGGGCCGGGACCAGCTCGTCGTCACCGGCGTCTACGCCCACATCGGGTGCCTGAGCACCGCGCTGGACGGATTCATGCAGGACGTGCAGGTCTTCGTCGTCGCGGACGGCGTCGCGGACTTCTCCCGGCGCGAGCACACCGAGGCGCTGCACTACCTCGCGGCGCGGTGCGCCGCCGTGGTGCCGGCGGCGGACGCGGTGCGGCGCCTGCGCACCGGCGTCCTCTCGGTGTCCGGCTGATCCGCGGGGGGCGCCGCTTACACGCCGACTTCCTGCGGTTCCGTGCGGGCCGCGAGCGCGGCGTATCTGCCGCCGCGGGCGAGCAGTTCGTCGTGACTGCCCTGCTCCACGATGCGGCCGCGGTCGAGGACGACGATCGTGTCGGCGTCGCGGATCGTCGAGAGGCGGTGCGCGACGGTGAGGGTCGTGCGGCCGCGGCGGGCCGCGTCCAGGGCCTGCTGCACCGCGCGTTCGGTCTCGTTGTCGAGCGCGCTCGTCGCCTCGTCGAGCACCAGGATGCGCGGGTCACGCAGCAGGGTGCGGGCGATGGCGAGGCGCTGCTTCTCGCCGCCGGAGAAGCGGTGTCCGCGCGCCCCGACGACGGTGTCGTAGCCGTCCGGCAACGAGGACAGGAGCTCGTGGATGTGCGCGGCGCGGGCGGCCTGCTCGATCTCGGCGTCCGTCGCGTCGGGCTTGGCGTGGCGCAGGTTCTCCCGGACCGTGGCGTGCAGCAGGTACGTCTCCTGGGAGACGACCCCGACCAGGCTCGCGATGTCGGCGAGCGGCAGGTCGCGCACGTCGACGCCGTCGATCGTCACCCGCCCCGAGGTGGGGTCGTACAGCCGCGCGACGAGCGACCCGAGAGTCGTCTTTCCCGAACCTGTTTCGCCGACGAGAGCGACGTGTGAGCCGGCGGGCACGTCGAGGGTGATGCCGGCCAGCGCGTCCCGGTCGGCGCCGTCGTAGCGGAAGCGGGCATTGTCGAACCGCACGACGCCGGCGATCCGGTCGAGGTCGAGCCGCACCGGGTTCGCGGGTTCGCCGATCTCGACGGTCAGGTCGAGGTATTCGAAGATGCGGCTGAACAGCGCCAGCGAACCGGTGACCGACACGCCCACGTCGAGCAGGCTCATCAGCGGCCGGAACAGGGTGGCCTGCAGGCCGGTGAAGGCGACGAGGGTGCCGATGGTCATCCCGCCCGACGTCGCAGGCAGGCCGGCGACGAGGTAGAGCAGGGCGGGGATGGCGGCGAAGACGATGTTCATCGTGGCCATGCGCCAGCGACCGGACAGCTGGGAACGGACCTCGAGGTCGGCCAGTTCGGTGGAGGTGCGGGCGAAGCGTGTCGACATGGCCGGGCCGGTGCCGAGGGTCTTACCGAGCAGGACGCCGCTGAGCGAGAGACTCTCCTCGATCTGGGTCTGCATGTCGGCGAGGCGACGCTGGCGCACGGCGGTGATCTCGCGGCGCATCAGGGCGACCTTGCGGGTGAGCCAGATCGCCGGCGGCAGCACCAGCAGGGACAGCAGCGACAGCCGCCAGCTGAGCACCGCCATCGCGACGGCCGTGCCGACGACGGTGGTGACGTTGGCGGCGATCGAGGTGGCGGTGGAGGTGACGACGTTCTGCATGCCGCCGATGTCGTTGGTCAGGCGTGACTGGATCTCCCCGCCGCGGGTGCGGGTGAAGAAGCCGAGGGACTGCCGTTGCAGGTGGTCGAACACGCGGGTGCGCAGGTCGTGCATGACGTGCTGGCCCACCGTGGTGGAGATCCACGTCTGCACCACCCCGAGGATCGAGGCGACGACGGTGACGGCGAGCATCGCGCCGACGGCGCCGAGCAGCAACGGCACGTCCTGGTCGGGAATCGCGTGGTCGATGAGGGTGCGGACGAGGAACGGGTTGGCGAGCGTGATCACCGACGACACCACGATGAGCACGACGACGAGCGCGACCTGCCAGCGGTAGGGCGCGAAGAGCGCGCCGATGCGGCGCACGCTCACGGGGGATTCCTCGAGCTGGGCGCGGTCGCGCGGGTCGGGCTTGGCGTGCCGCATCGGTCCCGGCCCGCCGCCGGGCGGAGGCTGCATCATGCCCATCACCTCCTTCGTGAGGCACGAAACGTACTTGTTGAGGTTGCCTCACTAAGAGGCAGCCGTCAAGTGAGGTATGATCCGCATCATGTCCGACGCCCCCACCGACCCGGCGCTGCGCGACCTGCTGATGACGGCCACCCGCACGCTGCGACGCCGCTGGCACGCCACCCTCGTCCCGTGGGAACTGTCCCCGCACGAGCACCGCGCGCTGCACGTCGTCGGCCACTCCACTCAGCCGCTGCGCCTCGGCGACGTCGCCAAGGCGCTGCGCATCGCGCCGCGATCGGCCACCGAGGTGATCGACCGGCTCGAGGCCCGGGGCCTGACCCGTCGCGTCGCCGACCCCGCCGACCGTCGCGCCGTGTGCGTCCACCTCACCGACGAGGGCCGTCGCATCGCCGCCGAACTCGACGCTGCCCGCGACGCCGAGGCCACCGAGTTCTTCGCCCACCTCGACGGCCCCGAGCGCACCGAACTGGCCCGCCTCCTCACCAAGCTCGCCGACGGGTGACTCCCGCGACGAGGGGGAGGTTGTTGTGGCAACGTGCGAGTGGCGTGCCCGACAACCGTCCCCTCGGCGCGACAACCTCTCGCTCGGATCTCACGTTCCCCGCCCGACGGACGTCTACCCGGTGGGCCGGGTGGGACAGCCCGGGCGGAGGAGGAACCATGACCACAGGGAACCGGACCGACTCGCTCACCGCGCGGGTCGATGCTCAGGACTGGCCGGCGCTCGTCGCCGAACTCGACGCGACGGGGTGCGCGCAGACCGGGCCGCTGCTCACCGCGGACGAGTGCGCGCGCGTCGCCGCGATGTGGGACGACGACCGCCGCTTCCGCAGCACGATCGACATGGAGCGGCACCGCTTCGGCAAGGGCACCTACCGGTACTTCGGCGCTCCCGTACCCGAGGGCATCACCCGGTTGCGCGCGGTGTTCTACCACCGGCTGCTGCCCGTCGCACGGGACTGGGCGCAGCGGCTCGGCGACCCGGCGCCCTGGCCCGACGACTTCGGCGACTGGCTCGACGCCTGCCACGCCGCCGGACAGGCCAGGCCGACGCCCATCCTGCTGCGCTACACGACCGGCGACTGGAACGCCCTGCACCGCGACCTCTACGGCGACCTGGTGTTCCCGCTGCAGGTGGTGATCGGCCTCGACCGGCCCGGCCACGACCACCTCGGCGGCGAGTTCCTCCTCGTCGAGCAACGCGCCCGCGCGCAGTCCCGCGGCACCGTCACCGTGCTGCAGCAGGGTCACGGGCTGATCTTCACCACCCGCGACCGGCCCACCCCCTCCGCGCGCGGCTGGACCCGCTCCCCCGTCCGGCACGGGGTCAGCACCGTCCGCGCCGGCGTCCGCCACACCCTCGGCCTCGTCCTGCACGACGCCCGATGACCGGCTACACGCTGCTCGGCGCGGACGCCCGTCCCTACCGCAGCCCGACCCCCGGGTCCGTCGGAGGGCACCGGCGCGGCCGGATCTACGGTCGCCTCGACTGCCGCGCGGCGCTGCGGGCGATCGCCCGCGGCGGGTACGTCCGGGACCGGGTCTTCTTCGCCGACGAATCCGATGCCGTCGCAGCCGGATACCGCCCGTGCGCGGTGTGCCTTCCGGGGCGCTACCGGGAATGGCAGACGAGGCGGCACCCGTGAGCGACGCCCTGTTCCCCGTGCCGCGCGCCCGCGTCGAGATCGCCCCGGGCGCCGTGCACGTGCCCGGCTGGCTCGACGTCGACGAGCAGCGCCGCCTCGTCGCCGCCTGCCGGGACTGGGCGCGCGGGCCCGTGCCGATCCGTCACACCGCCCTGCCTGGCGGGGGCCGGATGTCGGTGCAGACCGTCTGCCTCGGGTGGCACTGGTCGCCGTACCGTTACACCCGCACCGCGGTGGACGTGAACGACGCTCCCGTCGCCCCTTTCCCGGACCGGCTGGGCGACCTCGGGCGGCGTGCCCTCGTCGCCGCGTACGACGACCCGCACGCCGGCAACGATTACACCCCCGACACCGCGCTGATCAACTTCTACGACGGCGACGCCCGCATGGGCATGCATCAGGACAAGGACGAACGCAGCGACGCCCCCATCGTGTCGCTCAGCATCGGCGACGCGTGCACCTTCCGGTTCGGCAACACCGAGAGCCGCGGCCGGCCCCACCGCGACGTCCGGCTCGAATCCGGCGACCTGTTCGTGTTCGGCGGTCCGTCGCGGTTCGCGTATCACGGTGTGCCCAAAGTCTTTCCCGGCACGGCCGACCCCGCGTCGGGGATGACGCGGGGCCGGCTCAACCTCACGATGCGGGTCACCGGGCTCGGCGGGTGAGCTACCCCGAAGCGGCGGGGAGCCTCACCCCTCCTCGGGCTTGACCGCCAGCACCGGTTTGCGGCAGGACAGCAGCAGCCGCTGGGCGGTACTGCCGAGAAGCAACTTGCCGACGGGTGTGCGGTCGCGGACCCCGATCACCAGCAGTTGCGCCTCGTCGGGCTCCATGGCGTCCAGGATCACGTCGACGGTCTCGTCGCCGACCGTCTGCCTGATCTCGTGCTCGACGCCGCTTCCGGACAACTTCTCCTCCAGCGCCTCGAGCTGTGCCCGGGCGGCGAACGACCGGTCGGCGAGGGCATCGCCCCTGGAGGTGTTGATCACGAGCAGTGAGGTGCCGCGCAACCGGGCCTCGGCGATGCCGTGGTCGACGGCGGCTCCGCCGTACCGGTCCGGGGTGAATCCGACGACGATCATGCGTGGGCCTTCTCTCGGGTCTCGCTGGAGTCGTCACCGGGGGTGCCGGCCGGAATCACGGCAGGCCGTCGCGAGTGGACGAACCGGGCGGCGAGCGGCGCGACGAGCAGCAGTGCGATGACGATGTAGACGACGATGGCGACGGGTTCGGTGACGAGACTGCCCCAGTCGCCGCCACCGAGCTGCAAGCTCTGGCGAAGTTGGCGTTCGATGCGCGGCCCGAGGATCACCCCGATGATCAACGGCAGGACCGGAAGACCGAACCGGCGCATCATGAGCCCGAGCAGGCCGAACGTCAGCAGCAGGGCGAGGTCGAGCCACTGCAGGTTGACGGCGAACGCGCCGAGCGCGGCGAAGAACAGGATGCCGGCGTACAGATACGGCCGGGGCGTGCGGAGCAGCTTGGCCCACAGCGGGGCGAGGGGAAGGTTGAGGACGAGCAGGAGGAAGTTGCCGATGAACAGGCTCGCGATCAGCGTCCAGATCAGCAGCGGTTCCTTCTCGAACAGCGTCGGCCCGGGCTGGATTCCGTACGACACGAAGGCGGTCAGCATCACCGCGGCGGTCGCATTGGTCGGCAGACCCAGCGACAGCATCGGCACGAGGGTGCCCGCCGCGGAGGCGTTGTTCGCCGCCTCCGGTCCCGCGACGCCTTCGATGGCGCCCTTGCCGAACTCGTCCTTGTGCTTCGACAGCTTCTTCTCGGTGATGTACGAGAGGAAGGTCGGCAGCTCGGCACCACCCGCCGGCAGCGCGCCGAACGGGAATCCGTATGCGGTGCCGCGCAACCACGGCTTCCACGACCGCTTCCAGTCGCTGCGGCCCATCCACGGACGGCCGACCGGGATGACCTCGGCGGGGCGGCGGCGCAGGTGCGCGGCCACCCACAGCGCCTCACCGACCGCGAACACCGCGACCGCGACGACGACGATGTCGATGCCGTCGGACAGCTGCGGAATGCCGAAGGTGGCGCGGGGCTGCCCGGTGAGGAAGTCGATTCCGACCAGTCCGATCGCGAGGCCCAGGAACAGCGAGATGCAGCCCCGGAGCTTGGAACTGCCGAGGACGGCGGTGACGGCGACCAGCGCGAGCAGCATGATCGCCAGATACGACGGCGCACCGAGAGTCACGGCGAAGCGCGACACCGCGGGAGCGAAGAGCACCAGCAGCATCGTGCCGATCGATCCGGCGACGAACGAGCCGATGGCGGCGGTGGCGAGGGCCTGCGCCGCGCGCCCGGCTCTCGCCATCCGGTTGCCCTCGATCGCGGTGATCACGGAGGACGACTCCCCCGGGGTGTTGAGCAGGATCGAGGTCGTCGACCCGCCGTACATTCCGCCGTAGTAGATGCCGGCGAACATGATGAACGCGGCGCTCGGGCTCACGTTGTAGGTGACGGGCAGCAGCAGTGCCACAGTCATCGCGGGCCCGATGCCCGGCAGTACTCCGACCGCGGTCCCCAGCAGGACACCGAGACACGCGTAGAGCAGGTTCATCGGGGTCGCCGCCTGCTCGAACCCCTGCAGCAGCCAGGTCAATGTGTCCATGTCACAGAATTCCGTCCAGAATGCCTGCGGGCAGCGGTATTCCGAGCCCGACGTAGAATGCGTAGAAGCTGCCGAACCCGAGGACCGCCCCGATCACGAGACTGCGCACGTAGCGCCTGTTTCCCAGGACCGTCGCGGCGCCGGCGAACAACAGGGTTCCGGTGATCGCCCACCCCAGCGGGCCGACGAGGGCGATCGTCGCGACGAACAACGCGACCAGCAGCCCGACCGTGCGCCAGTCCCCGGGCGACGACAGGTCCACGTCCTCTCCGCCGTCCTCCTCGCCGGTCGATCCCCACAGGATCGCCGCTGCGAGCGCCACCGCGCAGACGACGAGTCCGGTGCCGACGACCATCGGGAACAGCCGAGGCCCCACCGGGTCGACCTTGACGAAACCCGCGGTCAGAGTGAGCGCGTCGACGATCAGGAAGACTCCCACCGCCACGAGCACACCGCAGACGACGAACTGGGCCGGATCCTTCATCCGGCGGGCCGGCGTCGCATCGGCCGCTGCCCGCGTACTCATGCCAGCCCCAGCTCGGACAGCGTGGATGAAACCCGCTCGTCCTGCTCTTCGAGGAACCGTTCGAACTCCGGTCCGGTCGCGAACGCGTCGCTCCACCCGTTCTTCACCAGAGCCTCCTTCCATGCCGGGGTGTCGTGCAACTTCGCCAGCGCCTCCACCATTGCCGCCTTGGCGTCGTCCGAAATTCCGGGCGGCGCAAGGATTCCGCGCCAGTTGGTGAAGGTCAGATCGATGCCCGCCTCACGGAGCGTCGGTGCGTCGATGCCGGGAACGCGCTCGTTGCCCGACACCGCGAGGACCCGGACCTGGCCCGCCTCGATCTGGTCGACGTACTCGCCGAGCCCCGACGTGCCCGCGGTGATCTTCTCGCCGAGCAGCGCGGTCAGCAGATCACCGCCGCCGTCGTAGGACACGAAGTTCACTGCCTTCGGATCCACTCCCACCGCACGTGCCGTCTCCATCGGGAACAGGTGGTCGGGACCTCCGGGTGACGATCCACCGCCGATCGTGATCGCCGACGGGTCGGCGCGCCACGCGGCGACGAAGTCGTCGACGGTGCGCAACGGCGAGTCCGCGGGGACGAGAATGCCCTCCTGCTCCTCGACCATCCTGGCCAGGGCCGTGGCGTCGGACACCCGGGCCGTCGAGCCGTTCGTGTAGCCGGCGCCGACCACCCCGAGGCCCATCATCATCATGAGGTCGTCGTTGCCCGCCTCGTTCATGAGCCGGGCCATCGCCACCGTTCCGCCTGCGCCGATGACGTTGAAGACCTCCACGCGGCCGGTGATGCCGTCGTCCTCCATGATCTTCACCGCCGTCCGGGCGGTGAGGTCGTAGCCTCCGCCGGGGCTGTTGGGAACCATCATCCGCACCCGGTGCAGACCCTCGTCCTCGCCGCGGGTGACGCCGCATCCGGCAACGAGAATCCCCGCGAGCACGAGCAGTAGGACCGCACGTACGCGGCCTCCGCCGGCTGTCCTGGACATCGTTCCTTCTTTCGCCGAAAAATGTGACCTTCGGCAATACTGAACCCGTCAGTGAGTCACGTCACTCTTGAGTACGAAACGGAACTTGAGTTCATTGTGGTCACCACGTCCCCTCCGTATCCGCAGCCTCGCCGGGCAGGTTCTGCTCCTTCAGCTCGCCGTCGTGGCGGTGGTGCTGCTGGCGGTCGCCGCGGTGTCGGTGCACCAGTCGACCGTCGGATTCCGCGACCTGCAGGGTCAGCGGATGATCGCGGTCGCCGAGAACGTGGCCTCGACGCCCGTGGTGCGGGAACTGCTGTCCGCACCGTCCGCCGGCACGGTTCTCGCGCCCGAAGTGGACCGCGCCGTGAACCTGTCCGGGGCGACGCTCGCCGAGATCGTGACCGCCGACGGCACGGTCCTCGTGTCGTCGGACCCGACCCGGCTCGGCGCGGCTGCGGAACTCGGGGCCAGCGACGTGGCCACCGGCCGGGCCTGGTCCGGTGACGTGGTCGTCGACGGCCGTCGCGCCATCGCGGGACACGTCCCGATCCTGTCACCGGCCGGGACCGTGCTCGCGATCGTGGCGGTGAGCGACGACTACCCGTCCCTGTGGGACCTCCTCAGCAGCGCCGGAGCCCGGTTGCTGCTGTATCTCGGCATCGGCGCCGGGCTCGGGCTCCTCGGCTCGTGGCTGTTGTCGCGACGGATCAAGACGCACACCCGGGGGCTCGAGATCGCCGAGATCGCCAACCTCGCCGACCACCGCGAGGCGCTGCTGCACAACATCCGCGAGGGCGTGGTGGCGGTGAACACCGAGGGCGTCATCACCGTTCTCAACGACAGCGCACAGGAGCTGCTCGACCTCACCGCGGACGCCGTCGGCCGCCGCGTCGACGACGTCGACCTCGAACCGGCGGTCCGTCAGTACCTGCTCAGCGGGGACGACAGCGGCGACGTCGTGCTGTCGACGGCGTCCCGGGTGCTGGCGCTCAGTCGCCGGACCGCGACGAGCCGGGGACAGCGGATCGGCACCGTCACCACGATGCGCGACAGCACCGAGCTGGCGTCGCTGCAGAGCCAGCTGTCGTCGCACAAGAGTGTCACCGACACCCTCCGGGCCCAGACCCACGAATTCGCCAATCAGCTCCACACCATCTCGGGGCTCACCCAACTCGGCGACTACGACGCCGTCACCGACTTCGTCGGAACTCTCACCAGGCGCCGAGCGGAAATCAGTGACGCTGTGACGCAGCGTATTTCCGACCCCGCCGTGGCCGCCCTGCTCATCGCGAAGACATCGCTCGCCGCGGAGACCGGAGTGACCCTGGTCCTCGAGCCCGATTCGCGCCTGCGGGCCCTCGACCCCGAACTCGCCACCGACGTCATCACCGTCCTCGGCAATCTCGTCGACAACGCCGTCGACGTGTCGCAGGGCGGGCGGGACGCGCGGATCTCCGTCCGCATCACCGACTCCGACGGCATCACGGTCGAGGTCGCCGATTCGGGTCCCGGCGTGCCCGATTCCCTGCGGGAGGAGATCTTCGCCCGGGGCGTCACGTCCAAACCCGACACGCCCGGGGGACGCGGGGTCGGACTGGCGCTGGTGCGACTGGTCAGCGCCCAGCACGGCGGATCGGCTACCGTCTCCGATGCCCCGGTCACCGGCGGCGCCTTGTTCACCGTCCACATCCCGCGCAGTAAGGATGGCTGACCATGCACGACCGTCCAGGATCGGACGAGGCGGCGACGCACAAGGTCGTCGTCGTGGACGACGACTTCATGGTCGCGGAGATTCACCGTCGATTCGTGGACCGGACAAAGGGATTCACCACGGTCGCGGTGGCACACAGCGGCGCGGAGGCGCTCGACGCCGCGCGGACCACCGCACCCGACCTCCTCCTGCTCGACGTCTACCTGCCCGACATGTCGGGACTCGACGTCCTTCAGCGGCTGCGCGCCGAGGGCGACGCCGTCGCCGTCATCATGATCACCGCCGCCCGGGAGATCGACACCGTCGGTCGCGCCCTGCACGGCGGAGCGACCGACTACCTGGTCAAGCCGTTCGAGTACGCGCAGCTCCGGGAGAAGCTCGAGCACTTCCGGCGCCGAGCGCACGAGCTCGCGACCCAGACGAGCGCCGACCAGACGTTCATCGACTCCCTGTTCGGTGCCGGCGGCAAGACCGCCGAACCCGTACGGCTGCCGAAGGGACTGAGCGCCGAAACCGGCCGGCTGATCCTCGACACGGTCCGCACCCGCGGCGAACTGTCCGCCACCGAGTGCGCGGAGCTGGCCGGGTTGTCGCGGGTGAGCGTGCGCCGCTACCTCGAGCACTACCTGGACGCAGGCCTGCTCGAACTGCGTCTCGAATACGGCGGCACCGGCCGACCGGTCCGCCGCTACCGGCCCGCCGGGCACTGACCCCGGGCCGCATCCCGGGAGTGCTCCGCGGGTTGCAGGTGCATGACGGAGCGGTAGAACGCGAGGTGCGCGGCCGCCGCGTCGTCCCAGGTGTGGGCCGCGGCGAGCGCCCGCCCCCGGTGTGTCCGCGCGGCGACGGGCGGCTCGGTGAGGGCGCCGGCCATCCCCCGGTGCGTCGACGCGAACCGGACGGTGTCGCCGAACACCTCGCGCAGCACCGGCAGATCCCGCGCCACCACGGGCACTCCGGCGGCCAGGGCCTCCATCGCGGCGAGCCCGAAGCCCTCCTTCGTGGACAGGAACGCGAACACCGACGCCTGCGCGACCAACGCCGGCAGCGCGTCCTCGGCCACCGTCCCCAGGATCGTCGGATCCACGTCCAGTTCCGTGCAGCGACGGTCGAATTCGGCTCGGTACGGCCGGTAGTCGAACAACGTCTCGCCGCCGGCGAACACCAGCCGCATCCCGGGCCGCTCACGGCGCAGCAGGGCGAACGCCTCCACCAGATCGATGCTGCCCTTGCGGGGCTCGATGCCACCGACGGCCAGCACGTACTCCCCCAGCTGCGCCCGCCACCGGGCCCGCGCCGCCCTGTCGTGCTCGGCGCGCGAGAAGCGGTGCGCGTCGACGCCGTTGGCGATGACCGTGGGCGTGAAACCCCAGCCCGCGCGGACCTCCTCGGCGACCGCACGCGAGACGCAGATCCGCGCATACGGTTCGACGACGGCCCGTTCGTGACAGGCGGCGAGCTGCGGCGTGGTGAACCGGTCGAGGTGGTGGATCGTGCGGATGCACCGGTTTCCGACGGCGTTGGCGCTGATGCAGTCCTGCGCGTGCACCACGTCGTACCTTCCGGGGGTGAACGCCGCGCCGAGCGCGGCGATCGAACGCACGATGCGCTCCCCGACCCCTTCCCCCTCCACCCCGGCGAACGGGACGACGCGCACCCGCACGGCCGGGTCGACGGCGCGGAAGAACCCGTCGTCGCCGCCGCGCCCGAGCGTCCACACGGCGACGTCGTGGCCCGTCCGGGCCAGGGCCTCGGCAAGATTGAGGGTGTGGACGACACCGCCGCGCGGCTTGGTGGAGTACGTGAGCAGAGCGATCCTCACCCGATGTCCCCCTTCTCGTCGAGCAGTCCCCGATAGGTGTCCACGCGCCGCTCGGCCAGGTGGTGCAGCACCCGGCGGGCCCGTTCCACCTCGACCTCGACGTCGATGTCGACGACGGCGAGCCCGCCCTTGGTGCCCGTGCGGGCGAGCACCTCGCCACCCGGGCCGACGATCTTCGCCTGCCCGAGGAAGCGCATGCCGCCCTGCATCCCGGTCTGATTGGACGAGACGAGCACGACCTGGTTCTCGGCGGCGCGGGCCGCGTCGTACAGGTCGAACAGCCGGGACTGCCGGTCCTGCGGCAGCCGGGCCGCCCGGTCGGTGACGCTCGCGGGCCACGCCGACAGCGCGGCGACGATCCGTGCGCCGTCCAGCGCCAGCGTGCGGGCGGACTCGGGGAACGTCTTGTCGTAGTCGATCAGCATCCCCATGCGACCCACCGGGGTGTCGAAGGCCTCGAACCGGTCGCCCGGCGCGTAGGCGAGGAATTCCCCGGCCGGCTGGTGCACCTTGCGGTGGGTGCCGAGAATCCCGTCGCCGGTGACGCAGGCGGCGGCGTTGTACCGCTGATCCCCGTCCCGTTCGGTGTAGCCGACGCACACGGTCATCTCGCCCGCCATCCGGGCGAGCGCGTCGAGTTCGGGTCCGTCCCGCCACAGTGCGGGCGGCAGGTCGTCCGGGTCGGGCCGGCGCAGGTCCGAGATGTACCCGCCGAGGCACGCGTCGGGCAGCACCAGCAGCTCGATGCGGTCCCGTCGCGCGGACTCGATCAGGGTCTCCAGTTTGAGCAGGGCCCGCGGCACGTCGCGTCCGAAGTGACCGGCCAGGGCGGCGATGCGCGTCATGCGGCGCCCGTCAGGCCGGGGCGCCGATCGAGGCCCGCAGTCCGGCCTCGAGCTCGATCCGGTCCGCGAGGTGTTCGGCGTCGCGGGCGATTCCGGCGAACCGTCCCGATCCCCACGTGTGCAGCCAGGGCAGGCCCAGGAAGTACAGGCCGGGCACCGAAGTCACGCCCCGATTGTGGCACGGCAGACCGGCACCGTCGAAGACCCCGGCGTGCAGCCAGCGGTAGTTCGTCCGGAATCCGATCGACCAGATCACCGAGCCGATCCCGGCGGTGTCCAGGTCCAGGCCGGTGGGTTCCTCGGCGGGTCGCCACACCGGGACGTACCGCTCCTCCGGCGGGGCGTCGATGCCCTCCCGCGCGATGTGGTCGTCGATCATGTCCTTGATGCTCTCGGCGACGGCGTCGGCCGCGTCGAGCGACGCGCCGAGGGTGGGCGCCACACGCAGCACTCCGTCGTCCACACCGAGCAGCCTGCCGTAGAGGCGCATCCCCTCGAGGGCGAAGGACCGCAGGTCGATGTCGCGACCGCCGTCGCGGCCCGTGACGTAGTGATTGGTGTTCTCCCGCTTGGCGGTTCCGCCGGGGTGTTCGGCGATGGGCACGTCATAGGTGCCCATGTCGTGCAGCCAGGCCACGCAGTCCCGCCCGCGGTAGAACCGCGCCACCCGCGGTGCGCTCCCGGTCACCAGGTGGACCTGCCGGCCGGCGAGCATGAGGTCCTCGGCGATCTGCGCGCCGGACTGCCCGTTGCCGACCACCAGCACCGCACCGTCCGGCAGCGCGGACGCCGACCTGTACCGCGAGGAGTGCAGCTGGGTGAGGTGCGCGGGCAGCTTCTCCGCGTACCGCGGCACCACGGGCTCGTGGTAGCCGCCGGTGGCGACGACAACCTGCCGCGCCCGGATCGGGCCTGCGGTGGTCTGCACATCGAAGCCGCCGCCGGCGGCCTGCGTCACCGACGTGACCGCGGCGCCCTCGCGCACCGGCGGGTGGAAGGTGCCGGCGTAGCCGCGGACGAACGCGTACGTCTCGTCGCGGGTCATGAACCCGTCCGGATCGTCGCCGCGGTAGCTGTAGCCGGGCAGGTTGCATTGCCAGTTGGGGGTGACGAGGGTGAAGTTGTCCCACCGGCTGTCGCGCCACTCGTGGGCGATGCCGTCCCGTTCGAGCACCACATGGTCGATGCCCCGCTGCACGAGGTGCCAGCTGACGGACAGACCGGCCTGGCCCCCGCCCACGACGACGACGTCACGGTTCTCGATCATCGGACTGTTCCTTCCGGTCGGTGGGCTGCGCCGGCGCCGCCCGGCGCGGCGTCGACGGTGGGCGGATCCAGGGCCAGCACCCGCACGACGGCATCGGGTTCGTAACGACCGGCCGTCGCCTCGATCTCCGCGAGCGTCGCGGCCGCGGAGGTGCAGTACATGCCGAACTTGGCGCGCACGCGTTCGCTCGCCTCGGTGAGGGCCAGGCGAGTGCGGTCGACGAAGTCCCGGACGGCGTACTCCGCGCCCGCGGTCAGATGGTCGTGCATCACCAGGGACGGCGAGTAGTACTCGCCGGCGCGGCCGTCGGGCCACCGCACCGTGTAGGTCATTTCAGGCATGGGCCGGTACCCCTGCCCCGCGGAGGGACGACGGCCGCTGCTCGCGGCTCAGCTGCGTCCCGGTCACCAGGTTGGGGGCCACCACGTCGCCGTAGACCTCGGGCCGCCGGTCCCGCAGGTTGTACATGCCGCCGCCGCGGATCGCGTCGAGTTCGGCGCGCACGTCGAGCCGGGCGGACGCGAGGCCGGGGTCGGTGCCGGTGGTCGCCAGGATCTCCCCACCCGGCCCGACGATCTTGGCGCTGCACACGAACCGCAGCGACCCGAAGGTGCCGGCCTGGTTGGACGCCACCCACACCACCTGGTTCTCGGTGGCCCGGGCCCGGTCGTAGATGTCGAAGCGCTGCGTCCACCGATCGTCCGCGAGAGCGGCGGCCTGCGCGGTCCGGGCCGTCGGCCAGGCGGACAGCGACGTGACGATCTCCGCGCCGTCGAGCGCCAGGGCGCGGGCCGCCTCGGGGAACGCCTTGTCGTAGCAGATCTGCATGCCCATCCGGCCGATCGGCGTGTCGAACGCCGCGTAGCGGTCGCCGGCGTCGTAGCAGAGGTTCTCGCCCAGCGGCTGGTGCACCTTGCGGTAGGAGCCGAGGATGCCATCGCCGTGCAGCGTCACGGCCGCGTTGTAGCGGGTCGGCCCGTCGGCCTCGCAGAAGCCCAGGGTCACCACGAGGTCGCCGGCGAGGTCCATGACCCGCCGCAGTTCCGGTCCGTCGAGTGCGAGCGCCGGCGGCAGCGCGCGCAGGCGGCGTTCCCGCGCCGCCTCGCTCTCGTCGCCACCGCCGAGGCTCGGCAGGTACCCGCCGAGGCACGCTTCGGGCAGCACCAGCAGGTCGCTGCCGCGGGCGCGGGCCTGGTCGATCAGTGCCGCGATCGTCGCGTAGGACTGCTCCATGTCGCGGCCGAATTCCGCCGCCGCGACCGAGATTCCGATCTCGCTCATGCTCTTCCCAATCCTGTGACGGTGCCGTGCACCGCGTTCGTGATCATGCCGTCGGGCCAGCGCAGGCCGACCCCCGGTCGTGTGGTCAGTTCCCCGCACACCGCGGACACGGCCGGTCCGCTCGGCGGCGTGGGGCGTCCGGGCCGGTCCGCGGTCACCATCGCGAAGCCCGGGAAGCACGCCATCCAGTCGCCCATCGTCGCGCCCGCCGGCCGGGGAATCCTCGCGACGTCGAGGACGGCGCCGACGCCGCTCGCTTCGGCCAGCATCCCGACGGTGCCGGCGAGTCCGGCCATGCTCACGTCCTTGGCCGCCGCCGGCCGCGCGCGGCGGACGAAGGACCCGAGCAGCGCGAGCTCCTCGGACGTGCACGTCGAGGTGGAATCCCATTGCTGTCCGGTGTATCCCGGTCGCCACCGGCCGCGCAGGTCAACGGTGAGGCGGAGGTCGTGGCCCGCGGAGCCACCGCCCGCCGGGATCGGCTCGGCCGCCGCGCCGAGCGCGGTGACCGACAGCGCGGCGGGGACGCCGAGCTGGGTGTGGCCACCGAGGATCGGCACGTTCCACATCCGGCCGGCGTGCGCCAGCCCGCGGAGCACGCGGGTGAGCACCGAGCGGTTGGGGGCGCCGACGGCGTCGAGCATCCCGACCGGCGTCGCACCCATCGCGGACAGGTCGTTGAGGTTGACCAGGGCCGCGCACCAGCCCGCCCACTCGGGATCGCGCTGGACCATCGCCGGCACGATCGCGTCGCACGCCGCGACGAGGTCGCTGCCGGGGACGGGCGCACCGTCGTCGCCACGAAACCCGTTGCCACCGAGCCCGTCCGGACCCCGGTCCAACGGCGCCAAGACCTGCGCCAGGACCGATTTCGTGGACCGGACGAGCCGTTCGATGCGGTCGAGCGGCCACTGCATCAGCACATGCGGGGCACCGGCGACGACGACGTCGCCCCGGCGGACCCAACCGAGTCGGGTGAACATCGGCTCTTTGGGTGCCTGCACGGTCGCGTCGAAGCGCAGCACGCCGTGGGACTCGGCGTACGCGCAGGCCGCGCGGACGAGGGCCCGGCCGATGCCGCCGCCGTGGCGGCTGCGGCTGTCGACGACCAGGCGGCTGCCAGTCCACCAGCCGAGGTCCACGCCGTCGGTGGCCGGGGCGAGCCGCACCCCGCCGAGGACGGCGCCGTCGGGTGCGGCAGCGACCAGGACGACGGTGCGGGGATCGTCGTCGAGGTCGTCCCGGTCGCTGCCCGCGAACAGTCCCTGCTCGAGCACGAACGTCTCGCGGCGCAGCCGGTGGTAGGCGGCCACGTCGCCGGCGTGGGCCGCCGCGCGCACGAGGAAGCCGGGCGGCGGCGCCGGTGCGGGACCGGCGAGCACCGCGGGGTCGAACAGTTCGGTGGCCCGGGAACCGGATTCGGATGTCATGTCAGCCTCCCGCGTTCTGCAGCACGCTGCACGCGCCGCACGCGGCGCATCCGGCCTTCTGGTCGGAGCCGGCCATGCCCGCCGCCCGCAGCTGCGCGGCGACGCGCCGGGTGACGTCCTCGAGCAGCGTCGCGTCGGGGGCCGCCGCCCCGTCGACGTCGACGGCGAGGGTGCCGGCGAGGGGCCGGAACGGCACCACGAACGGGTAGACCCCCATCGCGATGAGTTCGGCTGCACCGGCGACGAGTTCGTCGGCGTCCTCGCCGAGTCCGACGAGCAGGTAGGTGGAGACCTGGTTGCGCCCGAAGACGCGCACGGCCTCGGCCCACGCCGCCCGGTACTCGGCGAGCGGAACCGTCGCCTTGCCCGGCATCCAGCGCCGGCGCACGCCGTCGTCGAGGGATTCGACGTGGATGCCGATCGAGTCGGCGCCCGCCCGGCGCAGGTCGGTGAGGGTGGCGAGATCGCCGGGCGGTTCGCACTGCACCTGGACGGCGAGGTGCGGCACGGCCGCCTTGACCGCGCGCACGCAGCGGGCCAGGTGGCGGGCGCCCCGGTCCGTCCCGGCGGAGGTGCCCGTGGTCATGATCATCTGGGTGACCCCGTCGAGGCGGACCGCGGCCGCGGCGACCTCGGCGAGCTGCTCGGGACGTTTGACCGCGACCGTCGAACCCGCCGCCAGCGACGCCTCGATCGAGCAGAAGCGGCAGCGCTGGTTGGGGTCGTACCGGATACAGGTCTGCACCACGGTGGTGGCCAGGACGTCGGCGCCGTGCAGGCGGGCGATCTTCTCGTAGGAGACGCCGTCCGCGGTCTGCAGGTCGTAGAACCTGGGCCGGCGCACCGGCTCGACGTCGAGGCCCGTGTCCGTTCCGTCCAGCAGCAGCCGGGTGCCGTCCACCGTGTACGGGCTGTCGGACCGGATCGGGATCGCGCCGCCCACCCCGCCGATCAGGACGTGCCCGTCGTCGCTCGGGCCGGCGCCGGATCGCCTGTGCACCGGCGCCTCGAGGGACCGGATGCCGCGGACGGCCAGGTCGACCCGGGTCGAGAGACCGCTCATGGTGTCACCCTTCAGACCATGTAGGTGGAGTTGATGATGGCGCCCTTGCGGGCGTAGTGGATGATCGCGTCCTGCACGTCCAGGGGGTGGGCGGGAATGGCGCCCTCGATCAGGTCCTCCTCCCGGTGCCCGTGCAGCGCGAGGCCGAACCGGCACACGAAGACCTTGCCGCCCTCCGTGATGAAAGTGGTCAGCGCGTCGTTGATGTTCTGCTCACCCGGGAACCCGTTGTCACCTGTCGTCGGGAAGCCGCGTGTGGCAACGGCATTCATCGCTCCGGTGCCGTAGAAGTAGATGGCCGACTCGAAGCCCTTGCGCAGCGCGCGCGTGGCCTGCAGGACCGCGACGAAGCTCACCGACGACTCGTGGGCGATGCCGTGCACGAGGGTGAAGTAGCACTCGCCGTCCTCGGCCCGATAGTCGGGGAAGATCTTGGTCGAGCCGTAGAGGTTGGTGCCCTTGGGCAGTGCCGGATGGGGGATCTCGGCCAGGGACCTGGCGATGTTGTCGGCAATGGTCTGCTCGATATCGGTCACTGAGTTCTCCTCGGAGATCGGTGGATTCGGCGGGCGCGCCGGTGATCTCGCCCGGCTGCGGCCTGCAATCAGTAGACGTGCAGTCGATTTCGCGTTGGTCACCCCTGGAACAACGCCGCATTTCGTGGAGCTCACATCGGCCGGAATCCCGTCATCGCCGCGTAACACCGCCGCCGGGAGGGGGCGCGGCAGCGGGTGCGAGGCGACGGCAATGGGCAGGTCACCGGTTGGGTAGCATCGAGACCATGAGCACGGAGGCCCGCCCGCAGTCGGCCGGGGTCGAAGCCGGGTCGGCGAGGGCGACGGACGACCCGCTCGCCCTGGACCGTCAGGTCTGCTTCGCGCTCGCCGTCGCCAACCGGGCGGTGCTCTCGGTGTACCGGCCGGTGCTCGAGCCGCTCGGCCTGACCCACCCGCAGTACCTGGTGATGCTGGCCCTGTGGGGCGACGCCCCGATGTCGGTGAAGGAGATCGGCCGGGCCCTGCAGCTGGACTCCCCCACCCTGTCGCCGTTGCTCAAGCGGCTCGAGTCGACCGGGTTGATCACCCGCACCCGCAGCCCGCTGGACGAGCGGCAACTCGTCGTCGACCTGACCGACGAAGGCCGGGCCCTGCGGGCGCGGGCCGCGACGGTCCCGGAGACGGTCGTCCGCAAGCTCGGCGTGAGCCTGGCCGAGCTGGAGGAACTGCACGACGTGCTCACCCGCATCAACGCCGCGGCGCTGAAGGCCGGCGCGCTGGACCACGACTGAACCGCTCGCACCACCCACCCCCGTGCGCGCGGCGGCGTCCACCATGCGGGAAACCCCAGAAGAACAATTACGGAACAGTAACGAACTCTCTCCATCGTCGCATCGACCGGATCCCGCGTGCGCTCTGTGGGTACGCAGGGACGGTTGTCCGAACGAAGGGAAGTGTCGTGAGCACCACCAACGCCGGCCGGAAGGGTGAGCCCCAGGAGGTCCCACCGGGGCATCTACGGCGCGCCATCAGCGCCTCTGCCATGGGGAACTTCACCGAGTGGTTCGACTACGGCGTGTACGCCTACACCGCCACCTACATCGCCGACGCGTTCTTCCCCGCCGATCTCGAGTCGGCAACCCTGCTCACCCTCGGCGTCTTCGCCGTGTCCTTCCTCGTCCGTCCCCTCGGCGGGCTGGTGTGGGGCCCCCTCGGCGACCGCCTCGGCCGCCGGCAGGTGCTCGCGCTCACGATCATCCTGATGGGCACCGCGACCGTCCTGCTGGGCGCCGTCCCGTCGTACGCGTCCATCGGGTTCTGGGCGCCGCTGCTGCTGGTTCTGCTGCGCATGATCCAGGGCTTCTCGACCGGCGGCGAGTACGGCGGCGCCGCGACGTTCATGGCCGAGTACTCCCCCGACCGCAAGCGCGGGTTCTTCGGCAGCTTCCTGGAGTTCGGCACCCTCGGCGGGTTTTCGTTCGGCGCGCTCATCGTGTTGTTCGTCGACCTGGTCTCCACCGACGCGTTCATGAGCACGTGGGGCTGGCGTCTGCCGTTCTTCGTCGCCGGACCGCTCGCCCTGGTGGGCCTGTACCTGCGGTCCAGGCTCGACGACACCCCGGTGTTCCGGGAACTCGAAGCCGAGGGCGCCGTCGAGCACGACACCGGCACGCAGTTCAAGGACCTGCTCGTGCAGTACCGGCGGCCCATCCTGACCCTGATGGGCCTGGTCGTCGCCCTCAACGTCTGCAACTACACCCTGCTGAGCTACATGCCCACCTACCTCGAGAACCGCATCGGCCTGTCGAGCACCGCGTCGCTGTTCCTCGTCGTGATCGGCCAGCTCGCGATGATGGCCGTCATCCCGTTCGCGGGCGCCCTGTCCGACCGGATCGGCCGCAAGCCGATGTGGACGATCTCGATGGGCGGCCTGCTGCTCTTCGCGGTTCCCATGTACAAGCTCATGAGCATCAGCTTCGGGTGGGCGATCGTCGCGTTCACCGTCCTCGGCCTGCTGTACGTCCTGCAGCTGTCGACCATCTCGGCGACATTCCCGGCCATGTTCCCCACCCACGTGCGCTTCGCCGGCTTCGCGATCGCCTACAACGTCTCGACGTCGCTGTTCGGCGGGACCGCACCGGCGGTCAACGAGTGGCTGGTGGAACGGACCGGCAACGACCTGGTGCCCGCCTTCTACATGATGGGGGCATGCGTCGTCGGCCTCGTCGCGCTGTACTTCGTGGCAGAGACGGCCGGGGCTTCCCTGCGCGGGCGCGGCATCCCCGGCGTCGACACCGAACCCCACCCGACGGCGCTGTCGAAGGCCTGACATCCGCCGAACACCTTCTCCGGAGGGGTCTTTCGATCGATTCCCCGGGGCCGGGTACGCGACCGCCCCGGATCAGGTCGACGTTACGGCGCGGGTCATCGCGGCACGCAAAGCGACGTCGCGCGGATCGTTTCGAGACTTGCCCATGCGGTTGCAGACGTAGCCGTAGCCGATCCCGGCATCCGGATCGGCGTAGCCGAAGGAGCCGCCGGCACCGGGCGCGCCGAACGACCGGGGCCCGCCGAAAGACCAGTCGGGACTCGGGCGCATGAAACCGAGGGAGAACCGGATGTCCCCGAGCATGCACGCGTCGTGGAATCCGTTCCGGGGCGGCACCGGCGGGGCCGTCAGTTCGTGCAGCGTGTCCGGGCGCATGCCGAGTTCCGCACCGCCGGTGGCCAGGACGCCGTAGGCGTGCGCCAGGGCGCGTGCCGTGCCCACGCCTCCGCCGGACGGTGCCTCCAGATCGCGTGCGTAGATCATGTCCGCGTCCATTGCCACGAGCGTTCCCGGGTTGGCGACCAGCGAGCGGTAGAACACCGACCGCTTGTTCAGGAACGCCGGAAACAGCCGCGGCGACAGCTCAGCGAGGTTCAGGAAGGGGTTCCGCATCACCAGCGGGGCAAGTCGGGCGTCGGGAACGGAGGCCGGGAGACGGATGTAGAACTCCAGCCCCAGCGGGGTCGCGATCTCGTCCTGGAAGACCTGCCCCAGCGTGCGGTGCTGCGGGTCGACCCGGCGAACGAGTTCACCCTGATAGAAGCCGAGGCTGATCGCGTGGTAGGCCTGCCGCGCCCCCGGCTCCCACTCCGGTCTCTGGCGAGCCATGATCGCGGCCAGCCGGTCCGGATCGGCGATGACCCCGACATCCACCGGCTCGTCGAAACCGAACAGCCCGGCCTGGTGGGCCAGCAGTTGGCGGACGGTGATCCGTTCCTTGCCGTTCTGCGCGAACTCGGGCCAGTAGGTGCAGACGCGCTCGTCGAAATCGAGCCATCCACGGGAATGGGCCAGCGCGACGGTCATGGCGGCCATCCCCTTCGTGGCGGAGAACACCAGCGCCATGGTGTCCCGTTCCCAGGGTTCGCCGGTCGCCTTGTCCCGTATCCCGCCCCACAGATCGACCACCTTCTCGCCGCGGTAGTAGACGCAGCAGGCAGCGCCCAACTCCCCACGGCGGGCGAAGTTCTCGGCGAACGCCTGCCGTACGGCCGCGAAGTCGCTGCGCGCGTATCCGTGAATCCCCGGATGTACGGACTTTCGAGCGGACACGGTCGTCTCCTCTCGCGCGGGCTCGGCACCCGGTTACCGGCGGTCCGGCACGGGGCCGCTCACAGCTTGTAGCCGATCGTGCGCAGCAGGGCTTTACGGTCGGCGACGTCGGAACTCGACTCCACGCGGGCAGGCGGCCGCCCGTCGATCATCCCGGCGATCTCCCGGCCGAGTTCCGTCTCGGCGACGATGATCTCGACCGGTCTTGACGGCCGGTCCGACGACGACGTTCATGTCGTCCGGCTCGTCGACCGCCACGATCTGCAACTCCACGACCGCCTCCTCGAACGCCTGCGACTCGCCGGGTCGCCGTCCACAGACAGTCTCCCGCGCCCGGGAGACGAGGGCAATGCAGTCGCCGGCCGGGGCAGGCGCCCATCGGGCACATGTCCGCCGCATCAGGGATGAGGGAGGATGGTGCGGTGACCGATTCCTCCCGTTCCCCGGTGAGCCGGCTCCGCAGGCGCGGACGTTCCGGCCGCGCTGTCGTCCTCGTCGGCTCGCTCGCCTCGGCCCTGACCGTTGGCATCCTGTGGCTGCGGTCGGGCCAGGGCGTCAGCGCGTCGGCGTGGCGTGACGACGAAGTGGGCCCGGACGATCTGGCCGGGTGAGTCCGGAGGATTCACCCGGCCTCAATCGGAACCCACACTCAGCGCCGCGCGGATCGTCTCGGCGGTCCCGTCGAGCACGGTGCGGTTCGGGGTGCGCGGCACCGCCCGCAGCCCGAACCCGTCGCCGCGACGCCGCGGAACGACGTGCAGGTGCACGTGGAACACCTCCTGGCCGGCGGCGACGCCGTCGGCCAGGAAGAGGTTGACCCCTCGATCGGGAGCGAACTCGCGCGCAGTGCGGTGGCGATGCGCCGGCCCGCGTCGAACACCCGCGCACCGTCCTGCGGATCGAGGTGCGCGAGACCGGACGCGTGACGCTTCGGGATCACCAGCAGGTGTCCCGGTGTGAACGGGCGAATGTCCATGAACGCCAACACGTCCGGTTCGTCCAGCACGATGCTCGCCGGCGCGGTGCCGGCGACGATCGCGCAGAACACGCAGTCGCTCACGCACTCTCCTGGACGGGTGCCGGCCGCCGGACGCCCTCGAGGAGCTGCAGCAGCTGCGCCTGCACCTCCGGCCGTTCGCGGACCGGGTCGTCGCTGTGGGCGAGGTAGAGCATGGCCTCCTCGACGGCCGCGACGATCATGTGCGCCAGCGCCGAGGACTGCGGGGCCGGCTCACCGCTGCGCCGCGCGATGGCCCGCAGCGCGCGCTCGGTGATCATGATGGTGTTCTTGCGGTGCCCCTCCCGCACCTCCGCCCAGCCCAGCACCGCGGGAGCCTCGATGAGCAGCAATCGGCGGATCGCCGGGTCGTACACGACGTCGAGCGAGGCGAGCACCGCCGCGGTGAACGAGTCCCACGGATCGTTCCCCTCGATCGCCGCGAGCGTCTCCTCGGTCTCCACCTGCATCCGTTCCACGACGCCGCGGAACAGGTCCCGCTTGTTCGCGAAGTGGTGGTAGAGCGCCCCACGGGTCACGCCCGCGACGGCGACGATCTCCTCGGTCGCCGCCGCGGCGTAGCCGTCGCGGAGGAAGACCTCCGTCGCGGCGTCGAGCAGCGCGGCTCGTGTCCGCACCGCATCGCGGATTCGTACGGCATTACCCGGCTTCCCAGCCAACATCTTCTCCCCTGCACTTCGGCTACCCCCATCTGACAAATCCCCCCGGCAGCCTGTTCCGGACGATCCCTACAGGATCGGCGCCGGCGTGTACTTCGCGGCGTCCGGGTACTGCTCGACGAGGTCCTGCACCGCCGCAACGACGGTGGCGACCTGCGCCTCCGCGGCCCCGACGAACGCCGACCGGTCGGCCAGCGCGGCGTCGAGAGCCGCTCGATCCAGTGGCAGCCGCTCGTCGGCGGCCAGCCGGTCCAGCAGGTCCGGCTCGCGGCCCTGCTCGCGCATCGCCAGCGCCACGGCGACCGCATGCTCCTTGATGACCTCGTGGGCCGTCTCGCGGCCCACGCCCGCGCGCACCGCCGCCATGAGCACCTTGGTGGTGGCCAGGAACGGCAGGTAGCGGTTGAGCTCCTTCTCGATCACCGCCGGGTACGCGCCGAACTCGGCGAGGACCGTCAGGAACGTCTCCATCAGGCCGTCGAGGGCGAAGAAGGCATCGGGCAGTGCGACGCGCCGCACGACCGAGCAGAACACGTCGCCCTCGTTCCACTGCGCGCCGGCGAGCTCGGCGGCCATCGACGCATACCCGCGCAGCACCACCTGCAGGCCGTTGACACGCTCGCAGGAACGGGTGTTCATCTTGTGCGGCATCGCGGACGAGCCGACCTGGCCCGGCTGGAAGCCCTCGGTGACGAGCTCGTGCCCGGCCATCAGGCGGACGGTGTGCGCGAACGACGACGGCCCGGCCGCGACCTGCACGAGCGCGGAGAGCACGTCGTGGTCCAGCGAGCGCGGATAGACCTGACCGACGCTGGTGAGCACGTTCGCGAACCCGAGGTGCTCGGCGACCGTCGCCTCGAGACGCGCGAGCTTGTCGGCGTCGCCGCCGAGCAGGTCCAGCATGTCCTGCGCGGTGCCCATGGGGCCCTTGATGCCGCGCAGCGGGTACCGGGCGATCAGCTCGCGCAACCGGGTGAGCGCGATGAGCAGCTCGTCGGCGGCGGACGCGAACCGCTTGCCGAGGGTGGTGGCCTGCGCGGCGACGTTGTGCGACCGGCCCGCCATCACCAGCGCCGAGTACTCGGCGGCGCGGTCGGCCAGCCGCGCGGCGATCGCGACGCCGTGGGCGTGCACGTGCTCGAGGGAGCGCAGGATCTGCAGCTGTTCGACGTTCTCGGTGAGGTCGCGGCTGGTCATGCCCTTGTGCACGTGCTCGTGGCCGGCGAGGGCGTTGAACTCCTCGATGCGGGCCTTCACGTCGTGGCGGGTGACGCGCTCGCGGGCCGCGATCGACTCGAGGTCGACCTGCTCGAGCACCCGCTCGTAGTCGGCCAGGGCCTCCTGCGGGACGTCGATCCCGAGTTCCGCCTGCGCCCGGAGGACCGCCAGCCACAGCTGGCGCTCGAGCACGATCTTGTGCTCCGGCGACCACAGCGCTGTCAGGTCCGGGCTGGCATAACGGGTGGCAAGAACGTTCGGGATGCGACTCACAGGACATCAGTTTACGGCGCCCCGTCACGCCTCCTGTTCGGCAGGCGGTGCCACCCGCTCCACGACGTCGGGCAGGATGCCCCGCGCGAGGGCCCGCGGATCGGGCTCGAGATCGCCGAGCGCGCCGAGCACGGCCCCGTCGACGACCGCGACGAGCCGCCGCAGCTGCGGCTCGTGCACCGAGCGCCCGCACCGTTGCAGCAGGTCCGTGAGCAGCTGATCGATCTGCACGCGCAACTCATGCTGGACGTCGCGCAGTTCGGGGTGCCGGGCGGTGGCGACGCACCGTTCGTAGCGGGCGATGAGGCGCTCGCGTTCGATCTCGCCGACCCCGCCGGGGCCGACGAGCAGGTCGACGATCAGGTCCGCGGTGGACTCGGGGCTGCGGTCGCTCGGCGGGACGCACTGCACCCGCGAGCGCATCGCGTCGAGCTCGCGCCGCCCGTTGTGCTGCACCGCGCTCGCGATCAGGTCGTCGAGGGAATGGAAGTAGTAGGTGGTCGAGGCGAGCGGAAGTCCGGCGCGGTGCGCGACGGCGCGGTGCCGGACGGCATCGATCCCGCCCTCGAGGATCAGGTCGGCCGCCGCCTCGACGAGCGCCTGGCGGCGCCGTTCGCCCTTCGGGGTGGCTGCGATCGACACCTTTGTCATGGTGCCAGTCCCGGTGGTCACGCCTGAGGGAAACGGCCCGAATACTCGCAGGTAGGACCTATCTGTCGGGTTTCGTCACGGTGTGGGCAACCAGGCGCGCAGCCGTTCCAGCGCCGCCCGCACGTCCGCGGTGGAACCGGCGAAGGACAGCCGGACGGTCCGGTCGCCGTGCACGGTGTCGAAGTCGACGCCGGGCGCGAGCGCCACTCCGGTCTCCTGCAGCAGCCGGGCACACCAGCGGGTGGAGTTCTCGCCGGCCGGGAGCAGGTGACCGATGTCGGCGTAGACGTAGAAGGCGCCGTCGGCGGGCGCAAGCTCGGTGATCCCCAGCTCCGGCAGGCCCCGGAGCAGCAGCTCGCGGTTGGCCGCGTACCGCGCGACGTGGCCGTCGAGTTCGGCCCGGGCCTCCGCGCCGAACGCGTCGACGGCCGCGTACTGGGAGATCGTCGGCGGGCACACCGTCATGTTGGAGGCCAGCCGCTGCAGCGGCTGGCGCAGTCCCTCCGGCACGAGCATCCAGCCGAGCCGCCATCCCGTCATCGAGAAGTACTTGGACACGGAGCCGATCACCACGGCTTCGCGGGAGGTCTCCCACGCGCAGCTCGTCGCGGGCGCACCGTGCGTTCCGAACTCGATGCCGTGGTAGATCTCGTCGGAGATGAGCAGCGCGCCGTGGTCGTCGCACCAGCGGGCCAGCGCGGCCAGCTCGGCCGGTTCGATCATGGTGCCGGTCGGGTTGGCGGGGCTGGCGACGACGAGTCCGGCGATCGGACCGTCGAGGGCCTCGAGCATCTCGACGGTCGGCTGGTAGCGGGTGTGCGGCCCGCAGTCCAGCTCGACGACCGTGCAGCCGAGCGCGGCGAGGGTGTTGCGGTAGGCGGGGTAGCCGGGCCGGGCGACGACGACCGTGTCGCCGACGTCGAAGGCGGCCAGGAACAGCAGGGTGAACGCCCCGGAGGATCCGGTGGTGACGACCACGTCGTCGGCGTCGGCGTCGATGCCGTAGCGGTCGCGGTGGTAGCCCGCGATCGCCGCGCGCAGCGGCAGGATCCCGAACGTCTCGGTGTAGCCGAGCAGCTCGTCGTCGAGCGCGCGGTGGGTGGCGCGCAGCACCGGGGCGGGTGCCGGCGTGGACGGCTGACCCGCCGCCAGGCTCAGCACGTCGCCGTGGGTGCGCTGCCGCTCGGTGGCGGCCTTCCACACGTCCATGACGTGGAAGGTCTGGATCCGGGATCGCTGCGATTCGCTCCGCACGTCACCAGACGGTAGTCGCGGGCCCGGGCGCGACCGGCGGCCGGGGACGGTCAGACGGTGATCCGGCCCTCGACGGCGGCGAGGCCGATGTCCTTGCGGAAGTGCCCCCCCGGCAGCTTGATGCCGGCGAGCGTGGCGTAGGCCTCGTCGCGGGCGGCGGTCAGGTCGGCGCCGGTGCCGACGATGCTGAGCACGCGGCCGCCGGCGGAGACCAGCGATCCGTCGGCGAGCCTGGTGCCGGCGTGGAGGACCCCGTCGGCGTCGGCCCCGGTGATGACGTCGCCCGTGCGCGGGCTGGCCGGGTAGTACTCGGCGGCCAGCACCACGGTGACGGCGGCGCCGTCGCGCCAGCGCAGCGGCGGCAGCTCGGCCAGGGTGCCGGTCGCGACCGCGTTCAGCGCCTCCCCGAGCGGCGACTCGAGCAGGGCGAGCACGGCTTGGGTTTCGGGATCGCCGAAGCGGCAGTTGAATTCGACGACGGCCGGGCCGTCCTTGCCGATGGCCAGGCCCGCGTAGAGCAGGCCCGAGAAGCCGCATCCGCGGCGGACCATCTCGGCGGCGACGGGCCGGACGACGTCCTCGACGATCGTGTCGACCATGCCTTCGGGCAGCCACGGCAGCGGCGTGTAGGCGCCCATGCCGCCGGTGTTGGGGCCGGTGTCGCCGTCGCCGACACGCTTGTGGTCCTGCGCGGGCAGCAGCGGCACCACGGTCTCGCCGTCGACGAGGCAGAACAGCGAGACCTCGGGGCCGTCGAGGAACGATTCGAGCAGCACCGGGTGCCCGTTCTCGAGGATCTCCGCCGCGTGGTCGCGGGCGGCGGCCCGGTCGGTGGTGACGACGACGCCCTTGCCGGCGGCGAGCCCGTCGTCCTTGACCACCCAGGTGGGTCCGAAGCGGTCGAGCTTCTCGTCGAGCTCGGCCGGATTGTCGACGACCTCGCTGTGCGCGGTGCGGACCCCGGCGGTCTGCATGACGTCCTTGGCGAAGGCCTTCGAGCCCTCGATGCGGGCGGCCGCGGCGGACGGGCCGAAGCAGGCGATGCCCGCGGCGCGGACGGCGTCGGCGACACCGAGGACGAGCGGAACCTCCGGGCCGATGACCACGAGGTCGACGTTCTGTTCCTTCGCGAGCGCGACGACCTCCTCGGCGGAGGCGGCGTCGACCGGGAACTGCTCGGCGATCCGGCCGATGCCGGCGTTGCCGGGGGCTGCCAGCACGGCCGTCACGCCGGGATCGCGGGTCAGGGCCAGGACGAGGGCATGTTCACGGGCACCGGAGCCGATAACGAGTACGCGCACGCAGCACAGGTTACGGGACCGGTCCGGGGCCTCGGACCGACGCATCCGCGCGGCTCCAGCGGGCCGCTCCCGCGCCTCGGTCGTTCCCCTCCACCGGGCACCACACGAGGTCGGCGCGGTCGCGGGTCCGCGCGACGGTGCGCGCATTGGGCAGATCCACCGTGCGGACCCACTCGGCGGCCTGTTCGGCGGTGGATCCGGTGGCCCGATGGCGCCGGATGAGCCGGGCGGCGAGCTCGTCGCCCGGTGCGTCGAGGTAGACGACGAGGTCGAGCAGCGGGCGGATCCGCTCCCACCCGCCGTCGCCGAGGAGCAGGTAGTTGCCCTCGGTGACGACGACGCGGGTCTCGGGGGTGATCTCGTGGAACGCGGCGATCGGTTCGTGGAGGCGGCGCGAGTACTCGGGGGCGTGGACGGTCTCCGTGCGGTCGTCGCGGAGGCGGCGCAGCAGCGCCGCGAACCCGGCGACGTCGAACGTCTCCGGCGCACCCTTACGGGATCGGGTGCCGCGGGCGTCGAGCCGGTGGTTCGACAGGTGGAAGCCGTCCATCGGCGCGGCCGCGGCGGGTATGCCGGCGTCGCGGAGGAGGCCGACGAGCAGGTCGGCGGCGGTGCTCTTGCCGGCGCCGGGTGGGCCGCAGAGCCCGACCACGCGCCGCTCCCCCGCCGCGACGATGCGCAGGTGCCGGTCGATCAGGTCGGCGACGAGCGCGCGCAGCGGGCCCGTCCGGGGCGGCTGCGGCGACGACATGCGACGAGGATACGAGAGGCGGCGCGCGCGGCGGTCCGCCTATTCTCCCCGGTATGGCTTCCGTGTTCAGCATGATCATCGCCGGCGACCTGCCGGGCCGGTTCGTGTGGCAGGACGACGACGTCGTCGTCTTCCTGACCATCAACCCCGTGAACCAGGGCCACGTGCTCGTGGTGCCGCGTCAGGAGGTGGACCACTGGCAGAGCGTCGACGCCGACGTGTGGGGCAAGGTCGGCGACGTCGCCCGCATCATGGGCCGGGCGGTGTGCTCGGCGTTCGACGCGCCACGCGCGGGCCTGCTCGTCGCGGGCCTCGAGGTGCCGCACCTGCACCTGCACGTCTTCCCGGCGTACGACCTCGGCGACTTCGACATCAGCAAGGCCGAGAAGGACCCGTCGCCGGAGTCGCTCGACGAGGCGCAGGCGAAGCTGAAGGCCGCGCTACGAGAACTCGGGTACGCGGACAACGTCCCCGACTGACGCGCCGGGACCCGTCGGCACCGGCGCCGACGGGTCGTCGAGGAACGCGGTGAAGTGCGCCCACGACGTGCCGCGGGCGGTGAGGCCGGCGAGCAGCCCGAGGTGACTGCCGGGCACGACCTCGAACCGCACGTGGGGCGAGCCGGGCAGCACCCGGCGGATCGCCTCGACCGCCGGGACGGGCGCGAGCACGTCGTCGCTGCCGCCGAGTGCGAGCACGGGCACGGAGACGTCGGCGAGGTCGATCGTCCGGTCGTCGAAGCGGACCCGGCCCGTCGCGAGATCGTTCGCGACCGTGATGCGCATCGCCATCTGATGGAACAGCCTGCCGGGGTAGCCGGGCATGTCGGCCTGGAACCGGTCGATCGCCTCCATCCGGGCCAGGGTGTCGGCGTCGGCGAGGTTGCAGGCGACGAACCACGGCCGGGTCAGTTCGCGTTCGAGGGCGGTGGCCCGGTAGCCGATCTGCACCAGCGGGGCGGGCACGCCGCCGAGCAGGTGGGTCACGGCGGTGAGGGCGGGCTCGCCCAGGGCGCGTCCGAGGTGGCGGGCCGGCCCCAGGAAGGGGATGCGCGCGTAGTCGATCGGCGTGCCGAACGCGGTGATCGAGCGGATCGGCAGCCCGGGGTGGGCGGCCGCGGTGAGCAGGCACAGGGTCCCACCGAGGCTCCAGGCGCCCAGGTCGACGTCGCGGCCGCCGCACAGTTCGGAGACCCGCGCGATCGCCTCGGGCACGATGTCGTCGACCCAGTGCTCGAAGCCGAGGTGCCGGTCGGAACGGTCCATGGTGCCGAAGTCGAGGACGTGGACGCTGCGGCCGGCGTCGACGAGGTGCTGCACGAGGCTCTGCCCGGGCCGCAGGTCGTAGCAGCGTGCGGGCGCGGCGAGCGGGGGCACGAGCAGGACGGGGGCACCCGCGTCGGGCTCGCCGTAGCGGCGCAGGGTACGGTGCGGTCCGTCGGCGACGACGGCCGACGCGGTGGCGTGCGGCGGTTCGATTCCGTCGCCGACGAACAGCGCCCAGGCGTTGCGCAGGGCGCGCTGCGCCGTCCCCGACAGTCCCACGACGTCTCCTTACTCGAAAGTCAGTTACGTCACCGTAGCCGAGGGCCGGATCGTCACTCCACCGGCATCCGCGGGATGAGCACCCGGAACGTGGAACCGGCGCCCACGGCCGACTCCACCTCCACGCGGCCACCGTGGGCCGCCACCAGCGCCGCGACGATCGACAGTCCGAGACCGCTGCCGCCCGACGATCGGGTGCGCGACGTGTCGGCGCGATAGAACCGCTCGAAGACCCGGGCACGGTCGGCTTCGCTCAGGCCGGGGCCGGTGTCGAGAACCTCGAGCACCGCATCGGATCCGATCGTGCCCACCCGTACGGTGATGCGGGCGTCGGCCGGGGTATGGGTGAGGGCGTTGGTGACGAGATTGCCGAGGACCTGCCGCAGCCGCGCGTCGTCGCCGAGCACCTCCGGGGTACCGGGACCGTCGAACACCTCGAGCCCGACGGCGCGATCGGGCGCGACGGCCCGCGCATCGTGCACCGCGTCGGCGGCCAGGGCCAGCAGGTCCACCGGCTTCCGCTCGAGCGGCCGCTGCGCGTCGAGGCGGGCCAGCATGAGCAGATCCTCGACGAGGATCCCCATGCGCCGGGACTCGCTCTCGATGCGGTCCATCAGCATCGCGGTGTCGCTGCTCGCGCCCTGGCGGTAGAGCTCGGCGAATCCTCGGATCGTGGTGAGCGGGGTGCGCAGCTCGTGGCTGGCGTCGGCGACGAACCGTCGCATCCTCTCCTCGGATCGGCGCGCGGATTCCTCCGACGACGCCGTCGCCGCGAACGCCGCCTGGATCTGGCTGAGCATGACGTTCAGCGCCACCGACAGCCGGCCGACCTCGGTGCGCGGATCCCGTTCGGGAACCCGCCGGTGCAGATCCCCGCCCGCGATCGCCACGGCGGTGCGCTCGACCTCCACCAGGGGCCGCAGGCTGCGCCGCACCACGAAGTAGCCGGCCACCCCGAGAACGAGCAGCACCGCGGCGCCGATGCCGACCTGCAGCACGACGAGCCGATCCACGGTCTCCTCGATCGAGGTCAGCGTGACCCCGACGGTGGTCACGATGCCCGCGGTGCTGCGGGTCGACACCACCCGCCAGCGCACGTCGGAACCGTCGACGGAACCCACGGTCACCGGCTCCCCCGCCGGCTCGCCGGGCAGCGCCGGCGACGTGGACTCGTCGTTGACGACGAACCGCTCCACCCCGTCGGGGCCGACGACCCGCACATAGAACGGGCTCGGCGGGCGATTCGAACTCGGGGCGTCCGGCGGCGGCAGCTCGCGGCCGGCACCGGGCGGCTTGGCCCACGTCTGCGCCGCGGTGTGCAGATCCTGATCGGTGCGGGCGAGGAGCGAACCCTGCAACGCGGACGTCACCGCCACCCCGGACGCCAGCAGCCCCAGCCCCGACAACGACACCAGCGCCGCGACCAGCGCCAACCGCAGCGGCAGCGCCCGCATGCGGCTCACTCGCGGGGTTCCCGCATGACGTACCCGACCCCGCGCAGGGTGTGGATCAGCGGCTTGTCCCCGGTGTCGACCTTGCGGCGGAGGTAGGAGACGTACGACTCCACGACGCCGACCTCCCCGCCGAAGTCGTAGCTCCACACGTGGTCGAGGATCCGCGGCTTGCTGAGCACCGTGCCCGCGTTGACCATGAAGTACCGCAGCAGGGTGAACTCGGTGGGTGAGAGCGACACCGGCCTGCCGGCCTTCCACACCTCGTGGGTGTCGTCGTCGAGTTCGATGTCGGCGAAGGTGATGCGGGACGAGCGTTCGTCCTCGGACACCTTGCCGGCCCGCCGCAGGATCACCCGCAGCCGGGCGATGACCTCCTCGAGGCTGAACGGCTTGGTGACGTAGTCGTCCGCACCCAGGGTCAGGCCGGACACCTTGTCCTCCACGGCGTCCTTCGCCGTCAGGAACAGCACCGGCGCGTCCGAACCGTCGGCCCGGAGCCGGCGCAGCATCCCGAACCCGTCCATCCCGGGCATCATGACGTCGAGGATCACCGCGTCCGGCCGGAAGGCCCGGGCCCGGTCGAGTCCCTCGGCGCCGTTTCCCGCCGTCTCGACCTCGAAACCCTGGAACTTCAGGCTCACCGAGAGCAGTTCGACGATGCTCGGCTCGTCGTCGACGATCAGGATCCGCGCTTCGGGGGTCTTGTCGGTCACGGCGTCGATTCTCCCGGAGAGCTCTGGCATGCCGCTGCGAGAATCCTGGGAACTTCCTGTATGCCGGCCCTGCCGAATTCGGGCCGTCGGAGTGCGGCGATCGGGGATCATGGACGTGTCCGCACCGGGAGGAGCCGCCGTGTCGCCGAAGTGGGTGCGCCGCGGGGCGGCGTCGGCCGCAGCCGTCGCCGTGTCCCTGATCGCGGTCTGCCCGCCCGCGGCCGCGGAGGAGGTCGAGGTCTCGTTCGGCATCGCGTGCCGGGTGCGGTCGGTGATCGACGTCGACGAGCTGCTCGGGTCGTCGGCCACGGTGGACGCGCCCGCCCGGGTTCGTCCCGGCGAGCGGTTCACCTACCGCATCCAGACGGCGCCCGTCGCGTACCCCGACTCGAGCCGCGGCGCCACCACCCGCAGCGTCTCCCGCCTGAAGAACGACTTCGCCATTCCCGCCAACGCGACGTTCGTCGACGCGGCTGTCGTACCCGGCACCGCCTTCAACCTGGACAACGTGCCGCCCGGTGTGCTGCGGGTGAACGAGGACGGCGTCCCCGACCCGGCGGGCACGATCCTGCGCCTGTCCGGAAACAACGAGGTCATCGGCAACAGCCCCGCGTCCGGTGCCGACAGCGAGGCCGGGATCCGGGCGCCGAAGACGCAGCTGCAGCTCGACGGCTCCCCCAGCCCCGTCGGCGACAGCTGGTTCCGGCTGCCGGCGGTGGAGGTGACCATGATCGCGGGCGACGCGGGCGTGATCACGCCGATGCTCCGCACGGCCGGTGCCGCGGGCCTGGTCGACGACGACGCCAACTACAACACCTCGCTCACCCAGGCCACGTTCCTCGGCACCAACCAGTGGGGACCGACCCGCTGCTCGCCGCGGGACACCATGACCGGTCCGCTCAACGCCGGCGCCGGCCCGCTGGCGACCATCACCATCTCCGACACCGCCGAGGTGCCCGCCACGGTCACCGTCGACGCCCCGGACGTGGTCGACGACGGGACGGTCGTCACGCTCACGGCGACGGTGTCACCGGACGTCGACGGCGGCACGATCCTGTTCCGGGACGGCGGCACCGACCTGGGTCCACCGGTGGCGGTCGTCGACGGCCGCGCCACCACCGAGCACCGCGTCTCCGGCGCCGGGAGCCACACGATCACGGCGGTCTACTCGGGCGCGCCCGGCGCGGCGGGCGCGACATCCGAACCCGTCGCCGTGACGGTTCCCGGATCCGACAGCACACCCGGCTGGTGGGTCGCAGCCGGGATCGGGGTGATCGCCGGCGCGCTGGCCGTCGCCCTCGTCGCCCGGCGCAGGCGGCGCTGATCCGGCGTAACACGCCCCGCACGTCCACCACCTTGTCGGCGCGTGATGCTATTACGGGACGAAGACAGCCACCGCGAAGGAGGTCCCGCCCATGACGTGCCGGGCGTGCCGATCCGATCTCGACCACTGTCACGGCACCCTCGTCGTGCACGCGACGGTGCCCGTGGAATGCACCGAACCCGACTGCTTCGACACCTCCCGCGTGCGGCACATGCTGGTGGTCGACTGCTCCGACCTCGCCCACGGCTGCGGATGCACCGAGACGTACGTACGGGTCGGAACGCTCCGCGTCTCCTGACGACCTTCGGTAACGGCTCGTCCCGCCGAGCCGGACTGTTGTGCCGGTTACAGTGACAGGCATGAGTCTGGCGTCCGCGCTCGCGTTTCCCGTCCGCCTCGGATTCGCCGCAGCGGACTCGGCCCTGGGCGTGGCGGAGGGCGCGATCGCCACCGTCCGCCTGGCTATTTCCCCCCGGACGTACGCGGGGTTGAGCGCGGTCGGCGTGGCGAACCCGCGGGGACCGCTGGGCTTGCTGCAACAGGTCTCCGTGCTCGCCGCCGACGACCGTCCTCTCGGCCAGGCGCTGCGCCCCGACGGACCGCTGGACCGCCTCCTCGCCCCCGGCGGGCCGGTGGACCGGCTCACCGCACCCGGCGGCCCCCTCGACCGCCTCCTCGAGCCCGGCGGCGCCCTCGACCGCGTCACCGCCCCCGGCGGTCCGCTCGAGAAGATCCTCGCCGAGGACGGGGCGCTGGACCGCCTGCTGTCGAACGGCGGCCTCCTCGACCGTCTCACCGCACCCAGCGGCCCGCTCGAGCGCCTGCTCGCCGAGAGCGGGCCCGTCGAACGCCTCACCGCCCCCGGCGGCATCGTCGACATCGCCCTCCAGCCCGGCGGCCTGCTCGAGCGGGCCCTCGAGCGGGGTGGAGTGCTGGACACCCTCCTCGCCGAACAGGGCGCCCTCGAGCGCCTCCTCGCCAAGGGCGGTCCGCTCGATCAGATCGTGTCGCTGTCCGAGACGCTGGCGCAGCTCACCCCCAGCATCCTGCGGATGAGCACCAGCATCGACGTGCTGCAGGAGACCGTCGAACTGCTCCGCGGGGCGGTGGGCCCACTGGGCGACCTCGCGGGCAAGCTGCCCGGTCGGTGGCTGCGCAGCAACTCGGGCGGCACGGGCAACAGTGGCAGGCACGAACTGCAGCCACCGGACTGAGCCGGTCACTCCTGCAGGTCCGTGACGGCCCGGAAGGAACCGTCCATATGGAAGGGGGTGGACTCGTGCTCGTGCGCGATCCGCCACGACCCCTCGACGCGGCGTAGACCGAACGTGACACGGAACCACATGTCGAATCGCGGTCCACCGAGCTGTGTCGCTCCCAGCCGCGACAGCGCGTGGCAGAACGCGACGTCGCCGGCCGCCTCGACGCGCAGATCCCGCACTTCGCAGTCGAGAGGGCCGTCGAACCCCGCGAACCACGACGCCCAGGCCTGCGGGTCGGGAGCGGACTTGCGCAGCGGCGGCGCCAGATCGAACACCGTCGCACCGGGGATATAGCACGCGGCGAGCCGATCGACGTCCTTGGCGTTGCGGGCCGCGGTGTGTTCCTCGATCAGCGCGCGGATCTGTTCGTCGGCCGGGGCCTCGTCCACCTCGAGGACGGCGAGGATGTTGCCCGCCGGGTCCCGGAACCAGGCGATCGGCGGGCCCACCCGACGGAAGATGCCCTTGCCGTCGACACCCTCGTAGCGCTCGAACCGGATTCCGCGCGCGGCGAGTTCGTCCACCGCCTTCTCGATGTCGCGAACCGGGAAGTTGAGGATCGTGTAGGTGGCCGGGGTGTGGTCCTCCTTCGGATAGATCAACGTGTCGCGGCCGCCGTCGAGGTGCAGGTGGAGCATTCCGTGCTCCTCGGACACGGAGACGCCGAGGACGTCGCCGTAGAACTTCGCGGCCGCGGCAACGTCGTCGACGGCGAAGCCGGAAAAGGCTGGGGAACGGTCGAACATGGTGCTCACTCCTCCGCTGCGAACGATGCTGCACCTGTTCCGACCGCCGAGCGACGGCAAACTCATCGGCCGGCCGGGGACCTTCTTCCCTGACGCGGATCCGGACGCCGGGGCTAGCGTGGAAGACGGTCCTGCCCGAGGGAGGTCGCCATGACACCCACCACGACCCGTCCGCGCTCCCCGGTCGCCGCCCGGCGATTCGGGTATCTCGTCGCGGTGCTCCTCAATGCGGCGGTGCTGTACGCCGCCAACGTGTGGCCGGGCTGGGAAGCCGTACCATTCCTCACCGACGGCACCCGGTCGGTCATCGGCTTCGTCAATGCCTCGATCCTGGCGAGCTTGATCGCCAATCTCCTGTACTTCGTGTGGGATCCCGTCTGGTTCAAGGCGCTGGGAGACGTGGTCACCACTGCGGTCGCGCTGCTGGCGCTGCTGCGGATCTGGCAGGTGTTCCCGTTCGACTTCGGCGACGCCTCGTTCGACTGGCCGCTCGTGGTGCGCATTGCGCTGGGACTGGGAATCGTGGGCAGCATCATCGGAATCGTCGCCGCGTTCGTCACCTTCGTCCGCAACGTGGCGGGCCACCCGTCCACCCGCGAGATCCGGCAGCACTGAACGGCGCCCCGAACCGGCGATTTCCCGCAATCCGGAGGTCAGCATGGAAGAGCGTTACGACTACGACGTGATCGTCATCGGGGCCGGACCCGGTGGGCTCACGGCCGCGGCATATCTGGCGGCCGCCGGGCGCCGGGTACTGGTGGCCGACGCCCGCAACCAGCCGGGTGGGCACATGTCCGCCTTCACCCACGACGGCTACGAGTTCGACATCGGGCTGCATTACACCTCCGAGGCGCCGGTGCGACACGCACTCGGACCGTTGGGTGTGGACGTGACGTTCCGGGAGTTCGATCCCGCAGGAATGTTCCGGCTGCTGAACGGCGACCGCGAACTGGCGGTCCCGAAGGGCATGGATGCCTTCAAAGCCACTCTGTACGAGGCATTTCCGGCAGAGCGTCACACGATCGACGAATTCCTCACCACCGTCGAGCTGCTCACCGAGGAGCTGGGACGGATCGCGGAGCGGCCGCACCTGCGTGAGCTGCCACAGCTGCCGTGGCGGCTACGCGGCCTGCTGCGCTACGGACGCGCGACCGCCGGTGGCTACCTGCGCCATCTGCACGCCTCCCCGCAACTCACCACCGCACTTCTCGGCTGGACGACCGGCAGTCTGGCCGTGGCGCCGTCGCGGCTGTCGCTGCCGGTGGCGGCCCGGATGATCCACACCTATCTCGAGGGCCTGTCGTACCCGCAAGGCGGATCGCGGGTCGTCTCGGAGGGCCTGGCAGAGGTGGTGCGTGGCCATGGTGGCGACGTACTGCTCGGCACGGAGGTGAGCCGGATTCTCGTCGACGACGGCAGAGTTCGTGGCGTACGAACACAGGACGCATCGCTCGACACCGTTCCGGGGGCCGGACGCGAGATTCTCGCCCCCGCGGTCGTGTCGGCGGTCGACATTCAGCAGACCTACCTGTCGCTGCTGCCGCCGGATCGTGTGCCTCCCCGGCTCCTCC
Source organism: Rhodococcus sp. M8 (assembly GCF_015654185.1). Taxonomy (NCBI): domain Bacteria; kingdom Bacillati; phylum Actinomycetota; class Actinomycetes; order Mycobacteriales; family Nocardiaceae; genus Rhodococcus; species Rhodococcus sp. M8. The sequence goes on along the minus strand of NZ_CP064065.1, from coordinate 4,829,080 downwards.
GGCGGGTACGCAGCTACGAACTGGCCCTGCCGCTCGCCGTCGTCTATCTGATTCTCGACCGGGACCTCGCCGCCGAGGGCTATCCGAACGCGACCCGTCTCGTCACCGACACGGACGACTTCGATGCGGAGTACGCCGCGCTCCGTGCGGGTGAGCTTCCCTCGTCCACGTCCGCCGGCCTGTGGATCGCGAGCCTCGCCGACCCGGAGAACCCCCGGCTGTGCGCGCCCGGGCAGACCAACGTTCAGCTGATCGGCCCGGCCCCGGCACAGCACACCTGGTGGGGAATAACACCGGGAAGCGGTTCGACAGCGCGCTACGACGCGAGACGACGCGAGCTTCGCGACCGGCTCGTGAGGTCGGCCGAACGCACGGTTCCCGGCCTGGCCGACGCCATCGTCCACGAGGAGACGGGGACTCCCGTCACCGACGAACGCTTCATGCGCTGCACCGGCGGCGTGTCGTACGGCCCGGCGTTCACCCCGAGCCAGACGTTCACCCGCCTCGGCGCGACGGGACCGGTCGAGGGCCTGTTCCACGCCGGTGCGGGGGTGCGCCCGTCGCACGGGCTGGTCGGCACCCTGTTCGGTGGGGTGGCCGCCGCAGCGGCGGTCGCGGGAGTATCCGTCGACGACCTGCGGGACGCCGCAGCAGCCGGATGCGGCGCGGCCGCGGCCGGCACCCCCACCTGACCGGTCACGGGACGGCGGCGTCCCGCCGCGCCACACGACTCGGACCGCATGACGACGGCCGTCCGGCGAGGCTTGCCTGGTACCACCCCCGGCACCGCACTAGCGTTGGAACCATGCCCGTTCCCGAACTGCTCGCCGGCCGCTACGAGTTGCGCGGCCTGCTCGGCTGCGGCGGCATGGGCGAGATCCACGACGGCTGGGACACGCGGCTGGGGCGGCCCGTCGCGGTGAAGGTGCTGCGCGGCGAGTTCGGCCGCCAGCCCGACGTGCGCCGGCGCTTCGAAGCCGAGGCGCGAGCCGCGGCGAACCTCACCGATCCGCACATCGTCGCGGTGCACGACAGCGGTGAGGACGCCGGAGTTCCGTACATCGTGATGGAACGCCTGCCCGGCCGCACCCTCGCCGACGAGATCGCCCTCGGCCCGATGCCGGAGGACCGGGTGCGCGCGATACTGATCGCCGTGGTGGCTGCGGTCGCCGCGGCGCACGACGCCGGGATTCTCCACCGCGACATCAAGCCCGGCAACATCCTCTTCACCGAGACCGGAACGGTGAAGGTGACCGACTTCGGTATCGCCAAGAGCGCCGGCGAGGACTACACCCGCACCGGTGAACTCGTCGGCACCGTCGCGTACCTGAGCCCCGATCGGCTCTCCGGCACACCGGCGAGCGTGACGGACGATCTGTACGCCGTCGGGGCCGTGGGGTACGAGGCGCTGACCGGGCGGAAACCCTACGACTACGACAACCTGCTGGCCCTGGCGCGGGCGATCACGCAGGGGCCGCCGCCGCCGCTGGCCGCCGCGCGACCGGACGTCGGCCCCGCACTCGTGGCCGTGATCGAGCGTGCGATGGCACGCGAACCGGAGCACCGCTTCGGCAGCGCCCGGGACATGCTCGCTGCACTGCGGGAACCGCACCTGGCCACACTGCGGGAACCGCACCTGGCCACACGGCGGGAACCGCACCGCGCCGATCCGGTGACCGAGGTGATCCACGCGCCGACCCGGGGGTTCACCGTTGCCGGGCCGCCCGTGCCGGCACCCGTCCCGACGCTGTCGACGTTCGACGCGGCGCCCGACTCCGGTCGCCGCCGGATCCTGCTCGCAATCGGCCTCACCGCCGCGGCGGTGGTCGCCCTCCTCCTGCTGGCCTGGGGTCAGGGCGGCGACACACCGCCGGTCGCCACGCCGGGGACGAGCAGCGTTCCCGCCACCGCCCCGACACCGGTCGGCAGCGTGGGTTCGCCCACCCCCTCGGCCGTGGACACCGGGCCCGTCTTCACCACCCTTCCCGTGCCGGCCCCGGCGCCGGCACCGGCGCAACCGCCGGCGGAGGAGAAGCCTCCCAAGCCCGAAAAGCCCAGCAACGACAACGGAAACGGCGGCGGAAACAACAGCAACAGCGGAAACAACGGGGGCGGCAACAATGGGGGCGGCAACAATGGAGGCGGCAACGGCCGCTGACCGTCGGCCGTCGAGACAGGCCCGGCACGGTGCGAGCCGGGACCACGCGCCGCAAGCGCTCCCGCTTCGAGGCGGGAGCGCTTGCGGCGTGGGTCGAGCGTGGGTCAGAGCAGGATGCCGAGACCGGCGAGCAGCGTGAACAGCGTTGCAGCGAGGGAACCGAGAACCATGTTTACCTCCGTTGTGTCGAGTGACGATCCTTCCGTCCTCGCATGAGCAGGGACGAACGACGCTCCCGCAGCAGCAGGCTGCACCACGGGGGACGTCATCAAGATCATCGAGCGGTACGTTCTAGGTGTTACCCGCGGTTCGCCATCCCACTCCGTGATGTGCATCACCGACGCCTCCGTCAGCCTCCGAGGATGCGGCGCAGCTGCCGGGCCTGACCGACGAGGTGGCCGTCGCCGTCGGTCAGCTCCGCCTCGTCGACGCACAGCATCTCGGTGGCCCACACCGTTCGGTGCCGCAGGTGATACCAACCGTCGGCAGCTGCACGCGACGGGGCGAAATGCGCCGCGAACTCCACCGTGGGAACTGGGACGGGTGCGGACATCGTCGCGAACAACCCCGGCGGCAGCGCATCGAGGAGGATCGCGGCGCGCTCGACCGGAGCGAACCCGACCGCGGACATCAGCCGTATCCACACCTCGAATTCCGGGTTGTCGCCCCGGCCGAAGGGCCGGGCCGCATTGATCGGCCGGATGTCGAGGTACTGCGAGAACGGCACGAAGTCGACCGGGATCTCCAGGGGCGGCAGCGTCACGGGATCCGTGCCGCCGAAATCGCTTCCCGTACGCGGCCAGGTCGTTTCACCCACCGTCCGGGCAAGCCGGACGAGGGCGGTGACCGAGTCCGGCATCGATGCCCGGGCGCTCACGGTCCGGCCGCCGCGGACGTCGTCGACCGCGACGTCGACGGGGCCGGGCTGCACAGGGCCGGTGAAGTGCGCCGAGACGGCGAGCGGCGTTGCGCCGGTTTCCACGGCGGCCGCGCGGATCAGGGCCGCGACGACGAGTCCGCCGTGCACGCCACCGAATCCCAGCCAGCTGGAATCGAATTCGATCGGGAAGGGGGCGGGGGCGAGATGGGTCATGCCAGGACCTTCACTTCCGGTGTGGACGGGCGGGGGGTCATACCTCCGGCGGCGAGGGCGGCGACGACGGCAACCGCCGCGATCGTCCACCAGGAGAATCGGAAGGCGGACACCGCATCGTCACCGGCCCCGAGGATCGCGACGAGCACGCTGACCCCGAGCACGGTGCCGAGCTGCCGGCTCATGGTGACGATCGCGCTGCCGGTGGCGGTGCGTGCCGGGGGCAGTTGCGCCGTGGCGGCCGAGAGGATGGTCGGCAAGGCCAGCCCCACGCCGACGCCGCCGATCAGCCAGCCGGGCAGCAGCGCGGTCGCATACTCCGGCTCCGGCCCCACCGTCGCGAGGACCAGGCCGGCGCCTGCGCCCCACAGCACGCATCCCGCTGCGGCGATCGTGCCGGGGGTGAAACGTCGCGCGAGCATCTGCCCGACGGCGGCGAAGAGCGGCACCATCAGCGGTCCGGGAGCCACGGCCAGACCCGTCCGCAGCGCGGAGTATCCCCAGACCTGTTGCACCCACAGCACATTGGCCAGGAGGCCGGCCGCGAACGTCGCGCTGAAGATCAGGGCGGTCACGTTCGACCAGGAGAAGGAGCGCACCGCAAGCAGACTCGGCTCGATCAGCGGCGCGGGGTGCCGGGCGTTGACGTGCGCGAACAGCAGCAGGGCCCCGGCGGCGACGACGAACGCGGCGAGGATGCGGACGTCGGCCCAGCCCCACTCCGGCCCCTGCACGAGTCCGAGCGCGAGTGCACCGATGCCCAGCGTCAGCAGAGCGGCGCCGGCCAGGTCGAGGCGGGTGCCGGAATCGACCGGCCGGATGTCCGGCACGACACGCCGCGCGACGGCGAGGAGCAGGATCCCGATCGGGACGTTGATCAGGAACGCCCAGCGCCACGAGACCTCGACCAGAAGCCCGCCGACCACCGGGCCGAACGCCGCCGCCGCAGCACCCGTGGCCGCCCAGATCCGCACGGCACCGGCACGTCGCGCCTCCGGCACCGCGCTCACGAGCAGCCCCAGGCTGGCCGGCGTCAGCGCCGCGGCTCCGACGGCCTGGAACAGCCGGCAGATCACGAGCACCCACAGCGACGGACTCAGCGCACATGCCGCGCTCGCGACGGTGAACAGCCCGAGGCCGGCGAGGAAGCCGCGCCGGCGGCCGATGCGGTCGGCCCAGCGACCGAGCGGGACCAGCAGCGCCGCGTACACGATCGCGTAGCCGCTGAGCACCCAGCTGAGCTCTCCCAGCGAGCTGCCGGGGTAGCTGGTCCCGATGTCGCCCAGTGCGACGTTGAGGACGAACAGATCGAGGCTCGCGACGAAGGGCGCTCCCGAGAGGACGGCGAGGAGCGGGCCGATCCGGACCGAGGCCTGACTTTGGCTTTCCATAGTCAGATAGGTTAGAAGCTGACTATGGACTTGGCAAGTCAGATAGGATGGGGGCATGCATGCGGCACGGTTGGACGGTTTCCTCGCCGATCGCGACGCCTGGCAGGCCGCCCAGTGCTCGATCGCCAAGGCGATGGACGTGGTGGGGACCCGCTCGGCGATGCTGATCCTGCGCGAGGCCTACTACGGCACCACCCGGTTCGACGACTTCGCGCGCCGCGTCGGCATCACCGAGGCCGTCGCCGCCGCACGCCTGCGCGAACTGACCGCCGAGGGCCTGTTCGAGCGCCGGCCCTACAAGAAGCCCGGGCAGCGGACACGGTACGAGTACATCCTCACCGAGAAGGGCCGCGACCTGTTGCCTGCGGTGCTCGCGCTGATGCAGTGGGGCGACAAGTACCTCCAGGGCGAGCGCGGCGGCCCCCTCGGCCTGTCCGACGACGCCACCGGCGATCCCGTGCGCGTCGAGGTCCGCAGCACCGAACGTGAAGTCCCCCTGGAGGAATTGCGCCTGACACCGAACTTCACCGAGGAGCAGGCCCGGCGCGCGATGCGTCGCACCGACCCCGCAAACCGATGACTCGCCGTCGCGCGCTCTGAGACAATCGCATCGGTCGATACGTTTCCACGAGCGTGCCGGGGGTGGTCACGGTGACAAAGATCCCGGAAGACGGTGCCGGGCCCGATCTCACCCGGGTGCCTACCGACTTGCTTCTCGCCGAGCTCCGCCGGCGGATCGAGTCGTCGACGGCCCCCTCCGCGGCGGCAACGCCCGGACGGAACGAGGGCACCCCTCCCCCGAACACGCCCCTGCAGGTGTTCGAGGTCTCCGAGGGCGACGAGAGCGAGCTGCGCGCGTCACCGATCCACCCGGACAGCGAGACCTGAGCCGACCCGCGCGGCGACCGGGAAGCGCGCGGGTGCCTCGGCGCCACAACGGTGACGTGCCCTGCAAGGTCCTGTCGGTGCCGTCAGCCCCGAGCCACGAACCGGCAGAGTCCTGCTCTGCCGGTTCGCGATGTCACGGGGTCAATGCCCGACAATCGTCGAGCTGAGCGGGGGGCTGGCCACCGCCGCGTTCCCGGCTGTCATCCTGGATCACCGTGCCGACGTACCGATTCGTGAACGGGATCTTGTCGGCCCCCACGGTCCCCTGCAGCACGATCTTGCCGTTGACCCGGGCTGTGTACAGGTCTCCCTCAGCCCGCAGCTCGATCACTGCGCCTTCGGGAAACCTCGACGTGGACGCGTACTGCGGAGTCCCCGTCACCGGCGTGAACCCGTTCGGGTTGGCAGGATCTTCGTGGTACAACGCCATGATGCTGTCGGTGAACGCGAACTGCACACCGGTGTCGACACCGGGATTGGCGCGCACCACCGGACCGATCGACGAGTGCTCCGGCTCGCGTCCGTTCCAGCGGACCACACACCGCATCACCTGCGTCTCGCTCGGCATCGGCTCACTCCAGAACGCAAGACTCAACGGAGTCGACGGAGTCCCCCGGCCGTCGAGATGACCGTTCACGATCTTCAGTGTGCCTCCACCCCAGGTGATCCAGTTCGGGCCGAGCGGGCCGTCCGGACGATCGAAGTCGTCGGCCGCACGCAGCACCAAGGGAGTCGCCGGAGCCGGTGCGCGGTCGTTGTCCTCGCCCCTCTCGTCGGCGGTGTCTGCGAGCGGCGAGGCCGCGATCCTCGGGATCGGAGCGAATTCGGGCCCGGCAGGGCGGGCATGTGGGTCAGCGGTACCCGGATCAGCGTCAGCGAGAGGTGCCAGTCCGGTTGCGAGGGCGAGCGACCCACACACGATGCCGAGCCGCACGGCGCCTTTTCGGACGGACGTGAGAATACGATCGTTCGGTTCGGGAAGCACGCCGGGAATTTTAGGGCCCGAAAGCACATATGACAGTGATGCTCGTCACGACCACGTCCCTCCGGGCCGCGGCGGGCCGATGCCTCCAGCGCCCATATGCACCGATCAGAGGCATACACGGTGTCGGTGGTGGGGGACCCTGGCGGTCCTGTTCCGGGATTCGAACGGCCGCCTCAACGGCGGAGCTCTGCGCCCAGCCGTGCAGCCTGACGCGTGAGGTGGTCGCGTTCGGGGAGGTTGGGCGCCGATCGGGCCGCTTCGGTGTAGAGCCGTGCTGCGGTCACCAGGTCACCGGCACGCTCGTGGAGGTACGCCGCGGCCGCGGTGTGGCGGGGCAGGGTGGGGTCGAGTCCCGCCAGGGCGGCCAGACCGGCCCGCGGGCCGTCGGCCTCGCCGACCGCGACGGCGCGGTTGAGGCGGGCCACCGGGTTGTCGGTGAACCGCAGCAACTCGTCATACCACTCGACGATCTGCACCCAGTCGGTCTCCTCGGCCGTGCGGGCATCGGCGTGGAGCGCGGCGATGGCGGCCTGGGCCTGGAACTCCCCCAGTCGGTCGCGGGCGAGAGCTGCCTGGAGCACGTCGACGCCCTCGGCGATCAGACGGGTGTCCCACAGGCTGCGATCCTGCTCGGCCAGCGGCACGAGGCTGCCGTCGGTACGGGTCCGCGCCGGGCGCCGTGCGTGGTGGAGCAGCATGAGCGCGAGCAGGCCCGCCACCTCCTCATGCCTGGTGCCGTCCGCCAGCTGGCGAGTGAGCCGGATCGCCTCGACGGCGAGGTCGACGTCGCCGGAGTAGCCCTCGTTGAAGACGAGGTAGAGCACGCGCAGCACCGTGGCGACGTCACCGGGCCGGTCGAACCGGACACCCGAGACGGTCCGCTTGGCCCGGCTGATGCGCTGGGCCATGGTTGCCTCGGGCACGAGGTAGGCCTGCGCAATCTGTCGCGTGGTCAGACCGCCGACCGCGCGCAGTGTCAGCGCGACCGCCGAGGCCGGCGTCAGGGACGGGTGCGCGCACAGAAAGTACAGCGCAAGCGTGTCGTCCACTGCCTCGGCCGGGCCGGGCCCGGGCTCGACCTCGACGAGCACCTCGCGCCGCCGCCGGGAGGACTCGGCGCGGGTGGCGTCGAGGAACCTGCGCCAGGCCACGGCGACCAACCAGCCCTTCGGATCCCGCGGCGGATCGTCCGGCCACACGCGCACCGCTTCGACCAGGGCGTCCTGCACGGCGTCCTCGGCCGCCGCGAAGTCGGCTCCGCGGCGGACGAGGATCCCGATCACCGTGGGGGTGAGGGTCCGCAGCAGGGTCTCATCCACCGTGCCTCACTCCGTGACCATCGGAGGCGCGGACAGGAACGGGCGCACCTCGAGCCACTCGTGAATCGGCTTCCCACCCGCCCCCGGAGCCGCAGACAGCTCGCCGGCCAGCTCCAGCGCCCGCTCGTAGCTGTCGACGTCGATCACCATCCAGCCGGCGATCAGATCCTTGGTCTCGGCGAAAGGGCCGTCGGTGACCGGCGGCCGCCCCTCGCCGTCGTACCGGACGAACACGCCCTCCGGGGACAGCGCCTGCGCGTCGACGAACTCTCCGGTGCCCTCGAGCCGAGCGGCGAAGTCGTTCATGTACTGCATGTGGGCGGAGATCTCCTCCGGCGTCCACTGGTCCATCGGCACGTCGTTGACCGGTGCCGGCGCGCCACGGTAGTGCTTGAGCAGCAGGTACTTGGCCATCGTGTTCTCCTTGATGCGGTACAGCCCATTGTGGCCGTGTTCACCTCGGGGACGGAGCCGTGCTCGGGATCTCGACATCCCACCGCGACATTTCCCGGCGATCCTCCTGACACCGCGCACTCTGCGGCGCCACGGGAGCCGCGACGAGCTTCGCGCCCGCGGGCTTGCAGGCCGGCCACGACGGCGTCGAGCGAGAGAATGTGGGCAAGAACCAGAACAGGGCCGGCTCCCGTTCCCGGAACCGGCCCCTGACCTGCCGTGCAGCGTTTCCGCTGGTGGAGCCCCCTGTCAGGATTGAACTGACGACCGCTCGCTTACAAGGCGAGTGCTCTACCACTGAGCTAAGGAGGCAGTCGAGCGGCCCCATCATATCGGTAGTGCCCGCTCCACATGCGACCGCCCGGGTTCGTTACGGTGGATCCATGGCTGCTGTTACCGCGCGCATCGCCGAACACCGGACGGACGGGAGCACGTAACGGTGGGGACGCTGGCAACCGCCTTTGGGAAGCTCGTCCTCGACCGTCGCGCCACCCTCGACACCATCACCGAGGCGCCGGCGCCGCTGCAGCCGATCGACCTGACCGACGACGCGACGGTCGCCGAGGCGCTCGACGTCGCCGTCCGCGTCGGCGAGGTGCTGCTGGCCGCGGGCACGGGTGCGATCGACACCTCCGAGCAGGTCCGTTTCGTCGCCGCGACGTACGGCCTGGCCCAGTGCGACGTGGACGTCACCTACAACTCGATCGTGCTCTCGGCGTACCGGGGGCCGACGATGCCGCCGGCGAGCACGATGCGCGTCGTGCAGTACCGGTCGATGGATTTCACGCGGCTCGCCGCGGTGGACCGGCTGACCCGGCGCATCCGACGGGAGGCGATCTCGCCGGCGCAGGCCCGCGAGGATCTGCTGGCGATCACGACGGCGCCGCACCCGTATCACCGCTGGGTGGCGACGTTCGCGTGGGCGGCGATGGCCGCGTCGATCTCGGTCCTGCTCGGCGGTGGCGGGCTCGTGGCAGTGATGGCGTTCGCGTCGACGGCGGTCATCGACCGGACGAACCGCGTCCTCAACGGCATGGGCCTGCCGTTCTTCTTCCAGCACGTGGTCGGCGGCATCATCGCCGCGACGCCCGCGATCCTGTTGTTCAACCTGCGCGAACCGTTGGGTGTCGACGTGCCGCCAGGCCTGATCATCGCGGCCGGCGTGACGGTGCTGCTGTCGGGACTGTCGCTGGTCGGTTCGGTGCAGGACGCGATCACCGGGGCACCGATCACCGCGTCGGCGCGGTTCTTCGAGCTGGTGATGATGACCGGCGGAATCATCGCCGGCGTGGCGACGGCGCTGAAGGTGATGGAGGCGCTCGGCGCGGAGCTGCCGGTGATCAGCAACGATGCGCTGCCGACGGCGACCGCGCTGCCGGTGAAGGTGCTCGCCGGTGCGGCGTCGGCGTTGTTCTACGCGCTGGCGTGCTACGCCGAGCGACGGGCGCTGACGGCCGCCGCGCTCGGTGGTGCGGTGGGCAGCCTCGTGTTCTTGATGTCGATGGAGTTCGCGGTGGGTCCGATCATCTCGTCGGCGACCGCCGCGACGGTGGTCGGCTTCGCCGGTGGCTTGATGGCGCGACGGGCGCTGACCCCGCCGCTGGTGGTGGCGGTCGCCGGCATCACCCCGTTGCTGCCGGGCCTGTCGTTGTATCGGGGCCTGTACGCGGTGATCGGCAGCGAACTGCTGCTCGGGCTGACCGCGCTGTTCTCGGCGTTCGGCATCGGGTGCGCGCTGGCGGCAGGGGTGACGCTCGGCGAGTGGCTGGCCCGCACGGTCCGGCATCCGCGGAGCGTGCTGCGGGCGGGGTCGCTTCGCCGGCCGCAGTTGCGCCGCGTCCGGCGGGTGCGTCCGTACCGGGGCTCGAAACGCCACGAGAGTCACTCCGCGGGTGGTGCACCCACGGGGTGACTCTCGGTCGACGCGGTTACCGCGGCAGGTCAGGCGCCCGCGTTGCGGGCCTTCTCGTCTGCCTCCATGGCGTCACGCAGGCTCTTCGGCCGCATGTCGGTCCAGTTCTTCTCCACGTACTCGACGCATGCTGCACGCGACTCCTCCCCGAACACCACGCGCCACCCCTGCGGCACCTCGGAGAAAGTCGGCCACAGCGAGTACTGCTCCTCGTCGTTCACGAGGACGTAGAAGCGGCCGTCTTCGTCGTCAAAAGGATTCGTGCTCATCTCGCCTCACTTGTCGCATAGGTGTGCTGCTTTCGTACCCTAGCAAGCCCGGGGGTCCGGTCATGACCCGCTGGTAGTTTTCCTCCGCGCCGCTCGAGGACGGATCCGAGGATCTCCCCGGACCGGATCGCCACGTTCGACAGCAGCGACGCCGTCAACCCGTGGGTCTTCTCGGTGCCGCCCTGCAGATAGATCCCGGCACGGACGTTGCCGGCGGTGGGCAGGCGGTAGTCCCGGTCGACCGTGCGCAGCGGCGACGACGCGGAAGCGAGGGCGCCGAGCAGGGGCGGCAGCGGGGCGGGCTCGAACCCGGTGGCGAGGACGACGGCGTCGCACACCAGGGTGTCGGTGAGTCCGTCGATCGTGCTGCGCACGTCCACCTCGATTCCGGTGGTCGTCTCGGTGACCGCGGCGATCTCGGAGGCGCGCCGCATGAACAGCCGCCGCCGTCCGCTGACGCGTTCGCGGTACTCGGCCGCGTACAGCGCGGTGATCAGGTCGGGGTCGACGACGGAGTAGTTGGTGCCGCGGTGCAGGGCAAGCAGTCGTGCCCGCTCGGTCTCGGGTGCGGCGTGCAGTTCGTCGACGGTGGCCGGGTCGAAGATGCGGTTGGCGTACGGACTGTCGTCGGCGGGGCTGTAGCCGAAGCGGGCGAAGACGTTGTGCACTTCGGCCTGCGGATAGTGGCTGTGCAGGTACTGCACCACCTCGGCGGCGCTCTGGCCGGCGCCGACGACGACGAACCGCTGGTGCACGGGCGCGGGCATCTCGGCCAGATGGAACAGGAACCGGTGGTTGTGGAAGCAGCGCGCGGTCTCGGTGGCCCACGCGGGGATGCGGGGCCGCAACCCCACGCCAACGACGACGTTCCGGGCGTGCACGACGGTGCCGTCGGCGGTGTGGACGGCGAGGCGGTCGGCAATGCCTGCCTCGTCGTGCACGGCCTCGACCGCGGTGACTTCGGTGCCGTAGCGCACGTCGGCGTCGACGCGGCCGGCTGCCCACTGCAGGTAGTCCTGGAATTCGTGCCGCGTCGGGAAGAACGTCTGGTGGTTGACGAAGTCTACGAGCCGGCCCCGGTCGTGCAGGTAGGCGAAGAAGGTGTAGGGACTCGTGGGGTTGCGGAAGGTGACCAGGTCCTTCGGGAAGGCGATCTGCATGGTGGCGCCCTCGAGGAGCATGCCGGGATGCCACGCGAAGGCGGGTTGCCGGTCGAAGAACCGTGCCCGCACGGGATCGTGCGGGGCGTCGGCATTGTGTTCTTCGACGGCGATCGCCAAAGCGAGATTGGCGGGCCCGAATCCGATCCCGACGAGGTCGAGGAGTTCCGGTGGTTCGCCGTCCGGCGACGGCGAGTCACCGCTGTCGTTGCAGGATCGGTCGGTCATTGGTCGCTCTTCCGTGCTCTGGGGCCGCAGCCGCGGATGGATCGATCGCACAAGAAGATAGCTCAGGCTATCCTTGGTTTGGTTAGCCTACCAATCATTGAGGTCGGCTGGGGAGGCTGCGCTGCACCCCTCCCGGCCCGGCTCCGGCCCGCCCTAGTTGCGCTCCTCCGCCCGCGCGAACAGGTCGCCCTTGCGGATCTTGCCGGTGGCGGTCATGGGCAGCGCAGCCACGAGTTCGACGATCGGCACCTTGTAGCCGGCCATGTTCTCCCGCGCCCACGCCACGAGCCCCTCGGCCGTGACGGCCGCGCCGGGGACCGGCTGGACGAACGCGAACGCGACCTGTCCCCTGTCCGGGTCGGACTTGGGGACCACCGCGACCGTCGCGACGTCCGGATGCATGCGCAGCAGCGCCTCGACCTCGGCGGGGAAGACGCTCATGCCGTTGGTCTTGATCATCTCCTTGTTGCGGGCGAGGTAGTGCAGCGCGCCCCGCTCGTCGAACCGACCGACGTCACCGGTGCACAACCAGGCGCCCTGGAACGAGTCCGCGGTGGCCTCGGCGTTGCGGTAGTACCCGGTCGTCACCGAGGGGCTGCGCACGATGATCTGCCCGGTCGCGCCGATCGGCACCGGAACGCCCGTCTCGTCGACGATCAGGATGTCGGTGCCCGGCACCGGCAGGCCGCAGAACACGGGCTCGCTCTCGAGGTCGACGTCGCCGTCCTGGAAGCCGAGGGTGAAGGTGTCGGCGGTGTTCGTCTCGGTCATGCCGTAGCTCGCCTCCCGCAGGGTGTGGCCGGTCGCGTCGCGCCACCGCCGGCGGATCGCCGGATCCAGCTTCAGCACGAACGACACCGCCATGGCGTTGTCGAGGCTGGCGGCGCGGCTGCCGTCGAAGCCGGGCGCCTCCATCAGCTCCACGTAGTTGTCGACGGTGCCGACCGTGCTGGTGACTCCGTGCCGCTCGACGAGGGCCAGCGCGGCGTCCGCGTCCCACCGGGTCATCAGCACGACGGTGCTGCCGTTGACGAGGGGATTGAGGATGCCGAAGACCTCGCCGGCGATCCAGAACATGGGCAGGTAGTTGAGCACCACCGTCGTCTCCCCCACCCGGCGGCCGCCGCCGACGGTGGCCGCGGCGGCGGTGTAGACCATGTGCCACTGGGTGTGCTCACAGCCCTTCGGCATGCCGGTGGTGCCACCGGTGTAGTTCAGCGCGGCGAGCGCGTCCGGATCGGTCGCGACGACAGGAGCGCGGGGGCTGTCGACGATGCCCGCCCAGTCGCCGACGGCGGGATCGGCGACCGGGAAGGGCGGTGGCACCTCCCCCGGCGCCACACCGGCGAGCATGTCGCCGAGGGCGGTGACGGCGACGTGCCGCACAGGGGTGCGCGGCCGGACCGCTTCCACGAGCGGGAGCAGTTCGGGCTGCGTGAGCAGGATCGTGACGCCGGCGTCGGCGAGCTCGTGGGCGAGTTCGTGCTCGCGCAGCATCGGGTTCACGGGCACGTGGACGGCGCCGATCTTGAGGATCCCGAGCATCGCGACGTGGAACTGCGGGCAGTTGCCGAGGTGGACACCGACGCGGTCGCCGGCCCGGGCGCCGCGGGCGAGCAGCCAGCCGGCGAACCGGTCGGAGAGGTCGTCGTACTCGGCATAGCCGACGGTGCGACCGTAGAACTCGATCGCGGGGGCGTGGGGACGCACGCTCGCCCAGTGCCGCAGGTAGTCCACGAGCCCGCGACCCTCGATCGGGTACTCCACCGTGCGCGGCACCTCCGGCGGCCAGTGGACCTCCTGCACCCGCCGGATCTCGGCGAGCGCGGCCTCGAGCGCATCGGAATCGGTGGGGACCGTGTCGAGCTGGCGTGTCATGTCGACCTTCCGTTTCTCGGGGCATCCGCGACGGCCGGGGTGATCCCGGTCACCCGCCATGTATAGTTGAATCCGGTGTCGGATTCAACTGCCCGGAATTCCCGCGAGGAGTCCGAATCACCGCACCGCAGTAGACGTTCCGCTGCCGAAAGGAATACGCATGGCGTCCGTGAACAAGCAGGTCCGATTGGCGCGACGACCGGTCGGCCGCCCCGACGAGTCCACCTGGGACATCACCACCGCACCCGTTCCGCGGCCCGCCGACGGCGAGTTCACCGTCCGCGTCGAGTATGTCTCCCTCGACCCCGCCATGCGGGGGTGGCTGAACGACGTCCGTTCGTACATCCCGCCGGTCGCGATCGGCGAGATCATGCGCGCCCATGCCGTCGGCCGGGTACACGAATCCCGGCACGACGACTACAAGGAGGGGCAACTCGTCTCGGGACACTTCGGGGTGTGCGACTACGCCGTCTCCGACGGTAGCGGCGTCGTCCCGGTCGACGAATCCCTCGCGGCCCCGCCGGTGTGGCTGGGCGCCCTCGGATTCCCTGGCATGACAGCATATTTCGGCCTCGTCGACGTTGGGCGGATGAAGCCGGGCGACACCGTGCTCGTCTCGGGCGCCGCCGGGGCCGTCGGCAGCATCGCCGGGCAGATTGCCAAACTGAGCGGGTGTCGCGTCATCGGCATCGCCGGCGGGCCCGACAAGTGCGCGTGGCTCACCGACGAACTGGGCTTCGACGCCGCCATCGACTACAAGGCCGGTTCCGTGGGCCGGGCGCTGCACGCCGCCGCGCCGGACGGGATCGACATCTACTTCGACAACGTCGGCGGTGAGACGCTCGACTCGGCGCTCGCCGTGCTGCGCAAGAATGCGCGAGTCGTGTTGTGCGGTGCCATCTCCGGCTACAACGCGACCGACCCGCAGCCGGGGCCGTCACGCTACCTGTCCCTGCTGGTGAACCGGGCCTCCATGGCCGGGTTCATCGTCTTCGACTACCTCGACCGCTTCCCCGAGGGCATGGCCGCGGTGTCGGAGTGGATCCGCCGCGGCGAACTGGTCACCCGCGAGCAGGTCGAGAGCGGCGGCGCCGAGGCCTTCGGGCGCACGCTCAACATGCTGTTCGACGGCGCGAACACCGGCAAGCTCGTGCTGAAGATGACCGACGACGCCTGAGGGCTCGCGCGGGGTGGTCGAGTGTCGGGCCCGCCACCCCGCGACCGGGCCCCCAGCGCGATCAGTTCTCGAACCGGTAGACCGCGTAGGCGGTGCGGATGACCGGCTGCGCGACGTTGCGGACCCGCACGCCGCCCGGGGTCGTGCCGCGCTCGCACCCGGCGTGCGCGTGCCCGTGCACGGCCAGGTCCAGGTGGAACTCGTCGACCGGTTCGCCGAGCAGATACGACCCGAGGAACGGGTAGATCTCGGCGGGTTCGCCGCGCAGGGTGTCGCTGATCGGCGAGTAGTGCAGCAGCCCGACGCGGACGTCGGCACCGTCGAGCTCGGCGACGGCGCTGCGGAACCTGTCGGCCAGTTCCACGGTGTGCCCGGCGAACTGCTTCATCTCCGGCTCACCGAACGCGCTCGCGCACTTGCCCGCGAAACCCCCGCCGAATCCCTTGGTCCCCGCCACACCGAGCCGCGCCCCGTCCACCTCGAGGACGACCGACTCACCCTCGAGCATGACGATGCCCCGGTCGCGGAGCAGTTCGGTGATCTCGTCCGCGGCGTCGCTGTGGTAGTCGTGATTGCCGAGTACACCGACGACGGGCACCGGCAGGTCGCCGAACTCGTCGGCGACGACGCGCGCCTCGTCGACGGTGCCGTGCCGGGTGAGATCACCGGCGAGCAGCAGCACGTCGGCATGCTCGTGCAGGTGTTCGAGGGCGGGCCGCAGATGGCCGCGGGCGTCCTCGGCCAGGTGTACGTCGCCGACGGCGGCAATCCTCATCGCAGTTCCTCCACCGAGGTTCCGGGGTCGCGCGAGTCGACCACGTGCACGTCGTTGTGGACGGTGACGTCCGGTAGCTGTTCCTGCACCACCACGGTCAGCGCGTCGCGGCGTGCGGCGCTGGCGACCTCGCCGGTCAGGTACACGTCGGTGCCGCGGATCGTGACGCGCACGCCCTGTTCGGCGGTGCGGGGATCCTCGGCCAGGGCGCGGTGCAGGTGCGCCACCACATACTGCGGGTGATCCTGCTCCGGGTGTTCGTGACTCATCGCCGGACCTCCGAGCCGGGTTCGATGATGCCCAGGTCGGCGAGCAGGCCGAGGAAGGCGCGGGCGTACGGCGACGCCGCCGTGGCGGTGGCCACCTGGGCCCAGTCCACCTGCTCGCGCAGGGCGCGGGCGATGCGCAGCAGCGGCGCGAAGTCGCAGCGGTGCGCGTCGAGCACATTGAGCTTGTCGCTCAACAGGTCGGTGCCGCTGATCACCGGCGCCGCGGTCGGGCCGATGCGCATCCACTGGGCGCGGGCGAGCATCGAATCGTCGACGTCCCGGTCGTTGGGGCGGAAGATCAGGTCCACGAGATGCTCCCCCTCGTAGACCTTGCTCAGCCAGTTCTCGGGCGGATCGACCGGACGCATGCCGGCGGCGACGAGCGCCTCCCGCGCGGCGTCCACGTCCCGGGGGCGGACGAACAGGTCCACGTCGTGGTCGGACGCGGGCCCACCGCGCGCGTACACCGCGCATCCACCGCCGACCGCGAACGGCACCCCGGCTTCGTTGAGGGTGTTCGCCGCCTTGGTCAGCACCTGCAGCAGCTGGGTCTCCTTGACCGACTCGTCCGGCGAACCCGCGACGTCGACCGTCGCGGCGTCGGGGCTGTGGGGCTGTGCGTTGGTCATGGGTGGCGGGTACCCGCGCGCCGACGGCTCACACCTGACCGGGCACTCGTCCCGTCACGAAGCCGAACCGCTCGGCGAGCTCGAGGCGCGTGGTGTCGGCGTCGGTGTGCAGCACGCCGGCGATGCCGATCCGCGCCGCCCCGTCGAGGTTCTGCTGCAGGTCGTCGACCATCACGGCCTGCTCGGGCGCCACCCCCAGCCGCTCGCACGCGAGGGCGTAGATGCGGCGCGACGGCTTGCGGATGCCGATCTCGGCGGAGATCACCACCTCGTCCGCGAGCGCGGCCAGGTCGAAGCCGGCATAGCAGTCCCGGCCGAAGGCGTTCGACACCAATGCGACCGGCACGCCGGCCGCCCGGAGGTCGTCGACGAGGGCCACCGTCCGGTCGTCGCGCCGCATCCCGGCCTGCATCCGGGCGGCGAGTCCCTCCGCGGTCACGACCGCCCCGTGGGCGCGCAACCGCTCGGCGAAGCCCTGCTCGAACTCCTCCGCGTCGATGCGCCCCGACTCGTGCTCGGCGAGCAGCCCGCGCGAGATCGGGTCGCCGCCGAGCAGCCGCAGCGGCAGTCCCGGATCGCCGAGTGTCGCGCCGAACTCCTCGAACGCGGCGAACACGCTCGTGGTGATCACCCCGCCGAAGTCGACCAGGACGGCGGTGCGTTCGGAGATGGGTGCAGCGAGGTTCATTCCGCCCGGCCTTCCGCGCGTCCGGCGCCGACCGCCGCGGCGCGCTCGGTGTGGAACCGCACCATGCCCTCCTGCGCGACGGCGGCGACCAGTCGTCCGGCCGTGTCGAAGATCTGTCCCTGGATCAGGGCGCGCCCCGATTCGGACGACGGCGACACCTGATCGAACAGCAGCCATTCGTCCACCCGGAACGGCCGCAGGAACCACACGGCGTGATCGAGGGACGCCCCCTGGATCGGCCTGTCGGGATGCGGTAGGACGGCGATGTCGAGCAGCGCCATGTCGCTGCAGTACGTCAGGGCGCAGGCGTGCAGGACCGGGTCGTCGGGCAGGGGGGTGCGGTGCCGTATCCACAACCGCCGGCGCGACGGCACGTCGGGCGTGGCCTCGTCCGCAGGGAGCCAGCGGCGCTCCCAGTCGTCCCATTCCGGGAAGTCGTACCACGCGGCCCACGGGCGGCCGTTCTCCGCGATCTCTTCCGGTCCGGCCGTCGCCGGCATGGCCGCCTGATGGGTGTACCCGTCGTCGCCGCGGTGGAACGAGGCGGTCAGTGTGAACACCGTCTCGCCGTCCTGGACCGCGGTGACGTACCGGGTGCGGAAGCTGCCGCCGTCCCGCACGGCGTCCACCCGATAGTCGGTGGGGTCGAGCGGCCGGCCGGGGCGCAGGAAGTGCCCGTGCACCGAGTGCACGCCGAACTCGGGCGGCACGGTCCGTGCCGCCGCGGAAAGCGCCTGCCCGGCGACCTGGCCGCCGAAGGTCCGCTCCATCTCGGTCGGCACCGGGTCGGCGCGAAACGTCGCCGGGGCGATTTCGCGCAGGCCCAGAACCTCGTCGATGCTCGGCACGTGTTTCCCTCCTCGGGTCAGGACGACGCGACCCTGCGCATCTCGCGGCGCAGGATCTTCCCGCTGGTGGTCTTGGGCAGCTCGTCCAGGATCTCGACCGACCGCGGGGCCTTGTAGGTGGCCAGCCGGTCGCGGCACCACGCCACCAGCTCGTCCGGGTCGACGTCCTGGTCCGGGCGCAGGCTCACGAACGCAGCGACCGACTCGCCGCGGTAGGAGTCGGGCACGCCGACGACCGCGGCCTCGCGGACCGCCGGATGCCGGTAGAGCACGTCCTCCACCTCGCGGGGCCAGACCTTGAACCCGGAGGCATTGATCATGTCCTTCTTGCGGTCGACCACGTACACCCAGCCCTGTGCGTCCATGAAGCCGACGTCACCGGTCAGCAGCCGCCCGCCCGGGATGGATTCGGCGGTGGCCTCGGGCAGGTTCCAGTAGGCGGGGACGACCATGGGACCCTCGACGGCGATCTCCCCGACCTCGCCCGGTCCGAGGTCCTTGCCGTCCTCGTCGACGATGCGCACCATCGCGGTGGGCAGCGGCAGGCCGATCGACAGGGTGCCCGAGTCCGGATCCACCGGCGCCTCGCGACCGGAGGGCACGACGACACAGGGCGCGCTGGTCTCCGTCAGGCCGTAACCGTTGCGGATGTAGAGGCCGGTCCGCTCGCGGAAGCGCTCGACGATGGCCGGTGGCAGCGGCGCGCCACCGGAGTTGAGGGTCAGGAGCGACTCGAACGCGTCCGACGAGAACGACGGATGCGCCAGCAGCGCCATGTACGCGGTCGACGGGCCGACCATGAACGCGGGCCGCTCCCGCTTCAGGACGTCGAGCACCACCCCGGCGTCGAAGCGGTAGGCCAGCACCAGCGGACCGGCCAGATCCACCGCGGTGAGCAACTGGACGACCATCCCGGTGATGTGGAACAGCGGCGCGAGAGCGAAGATCGGCGAACCCGCCGGAATCTCGTCGTACAGGCGCAGCAGTACGCAGTTGACGGTGAGGTTCGCGTGGGTGTTGGTGGCGCCCTTGGGCAGTCCGCTCGTCCCGGACGTGTAGGAGACGAGCGCGATGTCGTCGGGGACCAGGCCCGGATCGGGGACGGGGCGGCCCGCCCACTCGCGGGCGACCTCGAGCAGGTCGGGGACGCCCGGCGTACGGCGGCGCTCGACGCCCGCGAAGAGCCGCTCGTCGTTCCGGGTCTGCAGGTCCAGTTCGCTCGCGGTCAGCGCGATCGTCACGCCCGCCCCGGCGGCCTGCTCCGCCACCCGGTCCGCCCACGCCTGTTCGCCGCACACGACGGCGACGACGCCGGCGTCGGTGAGGATGTGGTCGAGTTCGTCCTTGTACATCGGGTTCAGCGGCACCACCGCGCCGCCGGCCTTCCACGCGCCGAACAGCGCGAGGACGAACTGCGGCACGTTCTGCAGGTACACGGCCAGCCGGTCGCCCCTGCGGAAGCCGTGTTCGAGCAGGTAGGCCGCCACGCCGTCGGTCAGCTCGTCGACTTCCCGATAGGTCAGCGTCGCACCGAGATACGTGATCGCCGGCCCGTCCGGCGCGGCGGCGACGGCGTCGGCGAACACCTCGAGCGTGGTCCGCCGCGGGACGGGTCCGACCTCGGCCACGCGGGGATCGTACTGGGCCATCCAGGGCCTGTCGTCGTACCAGCTCATCGTGGCGGCACCTGTCCTTTCGTGTGTTGTTGCAGCGCAATCGTTTCGGTCACGAGACCGGCAGGCCGACGAGGTCCGCCAGCCGGGCGCGGTGCCGGGACGGGACGCCGAGCGCGAGCTGATCGGCCTTGGCCCGCTTGAGGTAGAGATGCGCCGGGTACTCCCAGGTCATGCCGAGGCCGCCGTGCAACTGGATGCACTCCTCGGCAGCGTGGACGGCGACGTCGCTGCAGTAGGACTGGGCGACCGCCGCCGCGATCGCGGTGTCGTCGTCGCCGCGTGCGTACGCGTCGGCCGCGTACCGGGCGGCCGACAGCGCTGCGCCCACCTCGAGCCACAGATCGGCGAGCCGGTGCTTGATCGCCTGGTACGAACCGACGGCGCGGCCGAACTGGCGGCGCTCCTTGACGTAGGCGACGGTGGTCTCGAGGCACCACTGGGCCACCCCGAGCTGCTCGGAGGCGAGCAGCACCGCCCCGCACTGCAGCGCCTCGGTCACCGCGGCGGCCGCGTCGCCGCCGTCGACGCGGGTGGAGGCGGCCCCGGCGAACTCGACGTCGGCGATCGGCCGGGTCATGTCCAGCGACAGCACCGGGGTCACCGTGACGCCGGCGGCGTCCGACCGGACGGTGTGCAGTTCGAGGCCGTCCGGCCCCGCGACGGGGACGACGAGGACGTCGGCCTCGTGTGCCCCGGCGACGCTGGTGACCCGTCCGGTCAGGCCGTCGGCCGTGCGACGCACCCCGATGATCGCGGCGTCCGGCGCCGTCGACAACGGCACGACGAGGGCGCCGGTCGCGGCGCCCTCCGCGAGGGCCGGCACGGTCCCGGTGTCGCCGGCGCGCAGCAGCGCGACGGTGGCGAGCACCGCGCTCGACAGGTACGGCACCGGCGCGGCGGCCCGGCCGATCTCCTCCATGACGACCGCGGCCTCGCGGGTGCTCGCGCCGGCGCCGCCGAGCGACTCGGGCACCAGCAGCCCCGCCAGCCCGAGTTCGGCGGCGACCGTCTTCCACACGCCCGAGAAGTCGGCGGGCGCGGCGTCGTACGCGGTCACCACGACGGAGGGTGGGCAGCGATCGGTGAGCACGCGACGGACGCTGTCCCGCAGGGCGTCCTCGGTGTCGGAGTACAGCAGGTCGGTCATCGCGCCAGGTCCTTCCACGGAATGTCCTTGTCCACACGGTGTTCCGGAGGCAGCCCGAGCACCCGCTCGGCGACGACGTTGCGCAGGATCTCCGACGTGCCGCCCTCGATCGAGTTGCCCTTGGCGCGCAGATACCGGTATCCGGGTTCACGGCCGGTGAAGTCCACCGCCTCCGGCCGGCGCAGGGTCCAGTCGTCGTACCGGAGGCCGTCCTCGCCGTGCAACTCCACCTCGAATCCCGACACGGTCTGGGCGAGGCGGGCGAACGCGAGCTTCATGCCGGAGCCCTCCGGACCGGGCTGGCCCGCGGCGAGCTGCTGGCGCAGGCGTTCTCCGGTCAGCCGGGTCACCTCCGCCTCCACCCACAGCCGCATCAGCTGGTCGTGCCGCGCCGGGTCGCGCAGCTCGGGACGCTCGCGCCACGTCGCGGCGACCTTGCCGATCATGCCGCCCTCGCGGGGCGCGCCGGAGCCGATCGCGACGCGTTCGTTGTTGAGGGTGGTCGTGGCGACGCGCCAGCCCTGCCCCTCGTCGCCGAGCCGGTTGGCGTCGGGTACCCGCACGTCGGTGAGGAACACCTCGTTGAACTCGGCCTCGCCGGTGATCTGCCGCAGGGGTCGCACGTCGACGCCCGGATCGCTCATGTCCAGCAGGAAGTACGTCAGGCCGGCGTGCTTGGGCACGCTCGGGTCGGTGCGGGCCACCAGGATCGCCATCTGCGCGTTCTGCGCGCCCGACGTCCACACCTTCTGGCCGTTGACGATCCAGTCGTCGCCGTCGCGGACCGCGCGGGTCGCGACGGCGGCCAGGTCGGAGCCGGCGCCGGGCTCGCTGAACAGCTGGCAGTAGATGTGCCGTCCGGTGTAGAGGGGACGCAGGAACCGGCGTTTCTGCTCCTCGGTGCCGAACGCCGCGATGGTGGGCGCGGCCATGCCCAGGCCGATGCCGTTGCGGCCCGCGGCGGGCCGGGGTGCTCCGGCGGCGGCCAGTTCAGCCTCGACCTGCGCCTGGTGACTCTGCGGCAGGCCGAGTCCGCCGTGGCCCGGCGGGAAGTGCACCCAGGCGAGACCCGCGTCGAACCGAGCGCCGAGGAAGTCCTCCGGCCCGGTCGTGCTCGGATCATACTGGTCCAGAAGATGTTTCACGCGCCCGGAGAGGTCGCGCGAGGTCGTCTGCTCGTCGGGGGACATCGTCGTCTCCTGCGTGTCGAGGGTGGTGGGGGCGTCAGATGCCGGCTTCGTCGGCGATCTCGCGGGCCTTGTGGACGAGAGCGTCGATGCGCGCGACCGTGGGAGTGCCGGCCGCGGCCTTGTTCTGCGGTTCGTCGAGGGCGCGGCGCATCACACCCTCCGCGATCACCGCCACCTTCCACAGCCCCAGCGCGTGCCAGAACTTCAGCGCCGCCGGGTCGCGGCCCGTCTCGTCCAGGTAGACGGCGGCGAGTTCGGCGCGGCTCGGGAAGCCCTCGAGGGTGGAGGCGGGGAAGTCGCCGCCGGTGTCCTCCCCCGGCTCGGGCCAGTACGCGAACAACGACCCGACGTCGGCGAGGGGGTCGCCGACGGTGGACAGTTCCCAGTCCAGCGCGGCGACGACGTCACCGCTCTCGCACGAGGTGATGACGTTGCGCAGGTGGAAATCACCGTGCACCAAGGTGATTTCGTGCTGTGGCGGCACGGCGGCCAGGAGCCGGCGGGTCAGGTCGTCGAGTTCGGGCAGCTCGCGGGTCTTCGACTTCTCCCACTGGCCGGCCCAGCGGTGCAGCTGCCGCTCCGCATACGGCTTGGGGCGGGCGAGGGCGTCGAGCCCCGTACGTTCGAGGTCCACGGCATGGATCCGGCCGAGCGTCCGCGCGAGCGACAGCCCGATCCGGCGGCGGCGCTCCGGCGTCAGGGATTCGGCGACGGACATCCGGTCCACCACCTGTCCGTCGACGAACTCCATGAGCACCAGCGGCACGTCACTGAATGCCGGATCGTCGGTGAGCCCGAACACCTTCGGCGTCGGCACGTCGGTGCCCTCGAGCGCGGAGAGGATGCGGGCCTCGCGCGCGACGTCGTGCGCGGACGCCAGTAGGTGCCCGAGCGGCGGTCGCCGCAGCACCCACCGGCGGCCGTCGCCGTCCTGCACCAGGTAGGTCAGGTTCGACTGTCCGAGCCCGATGCGGTCGAAGGTCAGCGGCGCGGTGTGCTCGATGCCGAGGTCGCCGAACCAGCGCAGGATCGCGTCCGGGTCGATGCCGACGGTTTCACGCAGGGGCATGGGCACTCCCGGGCAGGGCGGCGAACGCGGGGGCGCGCCGCTCGAGGTGACTGGCGACGCCCTCGGCGACGTCGGGACCGCGGAAGGCCTCGCGCATCAGGCGGTCCGCGGCGGCGAGCGCGTCCGGGTAGGACCGGTCGGCGTCGTCGCGCAGCTGCTGCTTGATCGTCGCCATCGACCGCGGCGAGCAGTGCGCGGCGAGGTCGGTCGCGTAGGCGACGGCGGCGTCGACGACGTCGCCGGTGGTGACGAGATGGTCGAGCAGGCCGATCCGGTGGGCCTCGTCCGCGTCGACCATACGGCTCGACAGGAGCAGGTCCGTGGCGCGGCTGTGGCCCACGAGGCGGGGCAGCAGCCAGCTGCTGCCGTACTCGGCGATGAGCCCGCGGCGCGCGAACGCGGTGGTGAACCGGGCGGTCGGGTCGCCGAAGCGGACGTCGCAGTAGAGAGCCTCGACCAGGCCGAGTCCCGCGACGGGTCCACGGATCGCGGCGACGAGCGGTGTGCGGACCCGCAGCGGGAAGTCGCGCGGGCGTGGCCGCATCAGGTCGTCGTCCGACGCGTCGGCGACGTGGCGCAGGTCGTCGAGGTCGGCGCCGGAGCAGAATCCGCGGCCGGCACCGGTGACGACGACGGCCCGCACCTGCGGGTCGTCGTCGGCCTCGGCGAGCAGGTCGAAGTAGCGGTCCTCGAGCGCGTTGCTCCAGGCGTTGAGCTTGGCCGGCCGGTTGAGGGTGAGCAGGGCGACGGGGCCGCGCCGCTCGGTCAGGACCAGGTCGTCGGTGGTGGCCACGCCGCGGGTCGCCGCGGCGGGTGCGTCGGTCATCCGGGTGCTCCTTCACAGCAGGGAGTCACGTAACTTGACGTCAGATTCAAGTTGCTGAGCGCTCGCATAGTTTGCGCCCGAGGCGGTGTGATGTCAATCGCTCGGGCCATCCGGATGTGACCGGGGCAGGCGGCCCGGGCCACGGTCGGTGCGGGCTCGACGAGGCTTGCCCGATCCCCGAGTCCCGGGTCGCCGGCGGGCGGAGGACCCGGTCAGGCCCAACGGCGTCTGGGGCGCGTGGACCGCGCCCCGAATTTCCCCGGTGGTCCGGCACGGCACGTACCGATCGGTGCGCGAGGCGAGTAAGCATGAGGGATCCGCACCGGATCCGAACGAGCAGAGAGGGCGCGATGGCTCAGGTGGATGCCGCGAGCGAGCCGATCGGCCTCGACGCAGCGCGCGTCACCGCGTGGTTCGTCGAGCACCTCCCGGACGTCGCACCCCCGTTGCACTTCGAACTGATCACCGGAGGCCGGTCCAACCTCACCTACCAGGTCCGTGACGAGGCGGGGACGCGTTGGGTCCTGCGCCGGCCGCCGACCGGGGAACTGCTCTCCTCCGCCCACGACGTCGTGCGGGAGTGGCGCATCCTCGACCTGCTCGCCGGCGGCCCGGTGCCGGTGCCGCCGGTGACGGGCTGCTGCACCGACCGGTCGGTGACGGGGGCGGACTTCTACGTCATGAAGCACGTCGAGGGCATCGTCCTCGGCGATGCCGAGACGGTCGCCGCGATCCCCCGGCCGAACCGACCGACCGCCTCCCGCAGCATCGTGGACACCCTCGCGGTGATCCACGCGGTGGACACCACGACCGGACCGCTGGCGCAACTGCGCAAACCGGGCAGCTACCTCGAGCGCCAATTGCGGCGCTGGAGCCGTCAGCTCACCGCCGGCGGTGTCGGTCCCGGGCCCGTGTGGGACGTCCACGAGCTCCTGACCCGGAAGCTGCCCGCCGAACGGTGGACCGGGTTGGTGCACGGCGACTTCCGGCCGGGCAACCTGCTGATCGGGACCGACGGGCAGGTGCGCGCGGTTCTGGACTGGGAGCTGTGGACCATCGGCGACGTCATGGCCGACCTCGGGTGGCTCACCGCCACCTGGGCGTCGGCCGACGTGATCGGCTGGGCGCCCGATCCCGCCGACGGTTTCCTCGACGTCGAGACGGTCGTCTCCCGGTACGCCGACACGACCGGCCGTGACCTCGACGACCTGCGGTATCACCAGGGCTTCGCGCTGTGGAAGCTCGCAGCCATCGCGGAGGGTGTGGCGGCGAGGTTCCGCGCCGGCGCGATGGGCGATCAGGAGGTCGACATCGACGCCCTCGCACAGCGTCCGGCGCAGCTGGCCGAGATGGCCCGCGCGGTGCTCACGGGGCGAGGGCCGGGCTGACGCGACGCGAGTGCGGGCGGTGCGGCGGCCCGATCCGGGTGCGTGTCCGGACGATCGTCCCTCACCCGGATCGCCGGGGGCGGTGGCGCAGCAACTGGGTGAGACGATGCGCCTGCCGGAGCAGCAGTTCCCCGAGTTCGGGACGACGGTCGGCGCGGAAACGGCTCTCCACCCCGGTGATGCTCAGCGCCCAGGCCGGCGCGTCCCGGTGGTCGAAGACGGCGGCCCCCATCCCCCAGCTTCCCTCCACGAGCAGGGCGGGATTGGTGGAGTAGCCGGCCAGGCGCGTCGCGGCGATCCGTTCCTCGACGGCCTGCCGGCTGTGGTCCGGCCCCCACCCGGCGGTCAGGTCGGTGCGGGACAGGTACTCGTCGATGTCGCGGTCGGACAGGTGGGACAGGATGACGAGCCCCGCGGACGCGACACCCAGGGGCAGCCGGATCCCGACGTGGAGGACGTGGGAACGCAGCGGGAAACTGCCCTCCTCGCTGGCGAGGCACACGGTCTCGTCCCCGCGCCGGGCGGACAGGAAGGCGCTCTCGCCGGTCTCCCGTGCGAGGTCGCGCAGGATGTCGCGGGCGAGGTCGGTGATGTCGTAACGGCCGGCCGCCAGCGAGCCGAGCAGGTACAGCTCGGGCCCCAGCGACCATCGACCGGTCTTCGGGTCGCGGTCGACGAGGCCCTCGTCGGTGAGCGAAGTCAGCAGGCGGTGCGCCGTCGGGCGCGCGAGGTTCGTCGCCCGGGCCAGATCCGAGGTCGACGAGCCGGTGGGCTCGTGCCCGGCGATCGCGCGCAGCAGCGCGCTGACGCGGCCGATCACGTGGGGTCTCTGTGCCTCCTCCATGACACGAGAATACGTCCACTCAGTGAACGCCGTCGAAATCGACGTTCCGATGGGCGAGCAATCTCGAATGCGCCGCTCGCAAGGCCTTGAAATCGGCAAACACAGAGCATGTAGTGGTACTCGACCGATGCGTCATCGTCCATTGAATGAACGCATCTTGCACCGGGGTCCGGAGGGACCGAAGTCTCGAGAAGGGGTCTGTGATGGGAACGAAAGTGTTCGACACGCCCGCGGCCGCCGTCGCGGACGTGTCCGACGGCGCGACGATCGCCGTCGGCGGGTTCGGGTTGTGCGGCATCCCCGACGCCTTGATCCGCGCGCTGGTCGAGTCCGGCGTCGGCGATCTCGAGGTGTTCTCCAACAACTGCGGCGTCGACGACCACGGCCTGGGCCTGCTGCTGAACGCGCGCCAGATCCGCCGGGTCACCGCCTCCTACGTCGGGGAGAACAAGGAGTTCGCCCGCCAGTATCTCGCCGGTGAGCTCGAGGTCGAGCTCACCCCGCAGGGCACCCTCGCCGAGCGGCTGCGCGCCGGTGGCGCCGGCATCCCCGCGTTCTTCACCCCGGCGGGTGTCGGCACCCCCGTCGCGGACGGCGGACTGCCGTGGCGGTACCACGTCGACGGCTCGGTGGCCGTGGCCTCCCCGCCGAAGGAGACCCGGGCCTTCGGCGACAAGCGGTACGTGATGGAGGAGGGCATCACCGCCGACTTCGCGCTGGTGCACGCCGTCAAGGGCGACACCGCCGGCAACCTGATCTTCGACAAGACGGCGATGAACTTCAACCCGCTGGCCGCGATGGCCGGGAAGGTCACGATCGCGCAGGTCGAGGAACTCGTCGAGCCCGGCGAGCTCGATCCCGCGCAGGTGCACCTGCCGGGAATCTTCGTGCAGCGCATCGTCGAAACCGGTCCGCAGGACAAGCGGATCGAGAAGCGGACAGTCCAGGCAACGGAAGGGGCGGCACGATGACCGGCACCAAGGGATGGACCCGAGACCAGATGGCGGCCCGCGCGGCCGCGGAGATGATCGACGGCGAGTACGTCAACCTGGGTATCGGGCTGCCGACGCTCATCCCCGGTCATCTTCCGCCGGACGTGCAGGTGACGCTGCACTCGGAGAACGGCATCCTCGGCACCGGCCCGTACCCGACCGAGGAGAACGTCGACCCGGACCTGATCAACGCGGGCAAGGAGACGGTCACCGTCAATCCCGGTGCCGCATTCTTCGATTCGGCATTGTCGTTCGGCATGATCCGCGGCGGGCACATCGACACCGCCGTGCTCGGCGGCATGCAGGTCTCCCGGACCGGCGACCTGGCCAACTGGATGGTTCCCGGCAAGATGGTCAAGGGCATGGGCGGCGCCATGGACCTGGTGCACGGCGCCAGCCGCGTCATCGTGGTCATGGAACACACCGACCGCGACGGCAATTCGAAGATCGTCGACACGTGCTCCCTGCCCCTCACCGGCCAGGGTGTCGTCGACCGGATCATCACCGACCTCGCGGTGATCGACGTCGTCGGCGACGGGACCCTCGCGCTGCGCGAGCTCGCGCCGGGCGTGACCGTCGACCACGTCGTTGCGGCCACCGCGGCGCCGCTCGAGATCCGCATCGACGAGCTCGTCTGAGAGAAGTAGTCGAATACCCCTGCTCGACAACAAGATCGGAGACCCCATCGTGACCAGTTCTGTCATCGTTGCCGGAGCCCGGACCCCGATGGGGCGTCTGCAGGGCGCCCTGAAGGACCTCTCCGGTTCGGACCTCGGCGGGGTCGCCATCGCCGGTGCCCTCGCCAAGGCCGGGGTGGCCCCGGAGCAGGTCGAGTACGTGATCATGGGTCAGGTGCTCACCGCCGGCGCCGGCCAGATCCCGGCCCGGCAGGCCGCGGTGGCCGCCGGCATCCCGATGGACGTGCCCGCCCTGACCGTGAACAAGGTGTGCCTGTCCGGCATCGACGCGATCGCGCTGGCCGACCAGCTCATCCGCGCCGGCGAGTTCGACATCGTCGTCGCCGGCGGCCAGGAGTCGATGAGCCGGGCCCCGCACCTGCTCGAGCACTCCCGGGCCGGGTTCAAGTACGGCGATGCGACCCTGCGCGACCACATGGCCTTCGACGGGCTGCACGACATCTTCACCGACCAGGCCATGGGCAACCTCACCGAGGCCGCCAACACCGGCACCCGGTTCGTCTCCCGCGCCGAGCAGGACGCCGTCGCCGCCGCCAGCCACCAGCGGGCGGCCCGCGCGCAGAA
Organism: Rhodococcus sp. M8; assembly: GCF_015654185.1. Classification (NCBI taxonomy): domain Bacteria; kingdom Bacillati; phylum Actinomycetota; class Actinomycetes; order Mycobacteriales; family Nocardiaceae; genus Rhodococcus; species Rhodococcus sp. M8. The sequence continues at coordinate 4,800,566 of NZ_CP064065.1, read as the reverse complement.
GGACGGGCTGTTCGACGCGGAGATCGTGCCGGTGTCGATCCCGCAGCGCCGCGGCGAGCCGGTCGTGGTCACCGCCGACGAGGGCATCCGCCCGGAGACCACCGCCGAGTCGCTGGCGGCGCTGCGGCCGGCGTTCGCGAAGGACGGCACCGTCACCGCCGGGTCGGCCTCGCAGATCTCCGACGGGGCGGCCGCGGTGGTGGTGATGAGCCGGGCCAGGGCCGAACAGTTGGGTCTGTCCTGGCTCGCCGAGATCGGCGCGCACGGGGTGGTCGCCGGCCCGGACTCGACGCTGCAGTCCCAGCCGGCCCGGGCGATCGCCAAGGCCTGCGCCCGGGAGGGCCTGGACCCGGCCGGGCTGGACCTGGTGGAGATCAACGAGGCGTTCGCCGCGGTCGGGATCGCCTCCGGCCGCGAGCTGGGGCTGGACCCGGCCCGGATCAACGTCAACGGCGGCGCCATCGCGCTGGGCCACCCGCTGGGGATGTCCGGGGCCCGGATCGTGCTGCACCTGGCGCTCGAACTGGCCCGCCGCGGCGGCGGTGTCGGGGCCGCGGCCCTGTGCG